>NZ_CP118164.1:4800000-6000000 GCF_028748185.1 Bremerella sp. P1
TGATTCCGGTTGCCGATAAGCTGATCGTCCGCGGCCAAGCTCGCGACGCTCAAGAAGCGGCACAAATCATCGCTGTTCTCGGTGGTCAATCGGTCGACCAGGCTGGCAATCTCAATTTGGGAGCCAACTTGGGTACAGCAGCCGTCCTTCCTGGTGCGGAAGACCTGCGAACGACCAGCATTATCGACTTACTTCAAGTCCCTGGCGAACAACAGGTGATGTTGAAAGTTCGGATTGCTGAACTTCAACGCACCGCAGCTCGAAACCTCGGTTTCGACTTTAGCGTCAGCGGCAACGAATACGACGTGGCCCATATTATTGGTGCCGGAGCCGGTAACCTAACGGCGATTCTCGACGGTGGTGATGTTGAACTGTTCCTGCAGGCGACAAGCAGCAACGGTATGGCCAAGATCCTGGCCGAACCAACGCTGGTAACCATCAGCGGTAAATCGGCCAACTTCATCGCTGGCGGTGAGTTCGCTGTGCCGACGGCCGTTGGTGTGGGTGGTATCGGTGCGGTTTCGACGACCTTCCGAGGCTTCGGTACGCAACTCGCATTTACCCCGACCGTTCTCGACAAAGACAAGATCCGCCTACAGGTTGCCCCATCGTTCAGTTCGATCAACTCGAACAACACGGTCGATGGTATTCCCGGCCTGGATATCCGAGGTGTCACAACCACCGTCGATCTGCGAGAAGGCCAGTGGCTTGCCGTTGCTGGGTTGATCCAGGACGAACAAGCAGGCAGCCGAATTCGTCTGCCCGGTATTGGCGACATTCCTCTGATCGGTGCAGCCTTTGGTCGTCAGACCACGACTCGTGAAGAAACCGAATTGGTTGTTCTCGTCAGCCCAGAACTGGTTCATCCGATGGAAGTCGAACAGCTTCCACTGTTCCTGCCTGGTACTGATGTCACTGATCCAACCAATAAAGAGTTCTTCTGGCATCAGCAGATCGAAGGCCGACCTGGCTACGATTACCGCAGCACGGTATGGCCAGCGATGCGACACCAGATTCATCACGAGAATCACGAGATCCTGAAGGCACAGCGACATGCTCGCAAAGCCAGCCGACACTACCACGAGTGCGAAGATTATTACATCTCCGGACCACAAGGTTTTTCCAACTAACTAGGCCCAAAGGTGGTAAGACCCAGCACCTTTTTCGTTCCCGCAACGAATCCAAATTGAGGATAGTCAAGATGACCCTATTCAATCGAACTGCTGGAGGCCTGACGCTCGCCCTGGTGGCAGCTGGCCTAGTTGGTTGCCAAGGACCAGGTCGAATCGAGCCAGCTCCTCCGACCATGTTGGGTGCCTCGGTTGATGAAATGAACCGCACTCAGGAACTTAACGCTGAAGCAGCTAAGTACGTTGTCTACCAACATGAGTTCGAGCCGAACTTCATTGAAGGTAAAGGCGACAAGGACGCTTGGAAGCTTAACGATTACGGCGAAGACCATCTGAAGCAAATCGCTGCGAACCTTCTTCGTGGTGACGAGCTTCCAGTGGTAGTCGAACGAAGTCAAACGTCGGCCAAACCTGGTACGGACTACCAATACCCAGTCCACTTTAATGATGAGCTCGACGAAAAGCGTCGACGCTGTGTCGTGGCCGCACTCACCGCAATGGGTGTTGCTGACGCCGAAACACGTGTCGTTGTGGCACCAGCCTTCTCGGAAGGTTTGATGAGCAGTGAAGCTGCAGCAGCTTACCAACGTGGTATGTCCTACGGCGGTGGCTACGGCGGCGGCTACGGTGGCGGTTTTGGCGGCGGTTTTGGCGGCGGCTTCGGCGGCTTTGGCGGCGGCTTCTTCTAATCGAGGAAGCCTCGCTGGCGGTAATGGACCTTGAATTTGCGACTTTTTGAAATGACGAGCCGAATGAACGATCGCCTTGTTCTGCCAATCGTAATGATCGCATCGTGCCTGGTAGTTAGTGGCTGTGCCACCAATCGACCAGGCACTGGGTCCATGTTCTCCATGACGCAGCCGAAGGTCGAAAACAATTTCACCCAAGAAATGAGTTTCGCCCGTCTATCGGAACGTAATGGTAACAACGTTAAAGCCAAGAAGCTTTATCGCCACATCTTGTCGGAAGAACCGGAAAACCGAGTCGCCCTGCATCGCATGGGCGTCATTTCCGGTAAGGAAGGTCAGTATGACGAAGCCGTCAAATACCTGACCCACGCCTCGACAGTTGGCGATCCTTCTGCTGAAGTGCTTTCTGATCTGGGATACGTTTACTATCTTCAGCACAATCAAGAGCTGGCTAAAGAAACCCTGGAACGTGCCCTCATCGAAGATCCTGACTACGAGGCTGCCCGAACCAATCTGGCAGTCGTCTACGCGGAACTGGGACAATACGACGTTGCTCTAAGTCAATTCCGTCAGGTTTCGAGCGAAGCCGAGGCCTTGTCTAACCTGGCCTATATCCAAAGCCAACGCGGTGATTTGGAACTCGCCGAGCAAAACTACAGTCGGGCTCTCGATATCGATAAACGCCTGCGACCTGCCGCCGAGGCACTCATTCAAATCGCTCAGATGAAGGGTGACGTGACCGATCGGCCAAACGTTCGTCCTCATGTCGTGCCGACCCCAGAACAACCCAAGCAGGAAATGGTCGCCCAGGCGAGTGCTAAGATTCCAGAAGCCTCGCAGTTTGCTCCCCGGCCGACTACGGTAGCCAATGCGACACCTGAATCGGCGACGAACAATCCACTTCGGACCGCCTTGCAGTCAGCGACCCAGCCGGTTCAGCAGGTCCAATACAGCACCGGAACGCCATCCCAGGCCCAGACTGCTGGCGGCAGTGCTGCATTGACGATTCCTACCCAAAGCCTGCAAACGACCCCAGCGGTCTACCAAATCTCTGATGAGCCTGCTACTTCGAGTGTTCAGCAGCCACCGCGAGCATCGACTCCAATCGGATCGATGCAGTCGTCCTCTGCTGAAAGCTTTAACCAGCAAATCTTGAGTGCTTTGCAGGCGGCTTCTACGCGATAGTCTTAATTGCCGGTCGGTGAGAAGCCGTTCTGTTGCTCTGGAGCGGCAGAGATTGCCGACTGGGTGGCGGACTGATTCAGGGCCCCACCCGGCGCGGTTTCACGATACGAGAAATTGCGAAGCTCCATGACCGCCGGTCCCAGCAATAGGACGTAGATCGGCGGTGCCAGGAAGAAGATCACTGGGAAAAGCAGTTTGATCGATGTGCGGTTCCCTTCTTCCTCTGCTCGCTGACGGCGTGTCTCTCGGATGCTGTCGGCAAACTCGTGGAAAGCATTCGCCACATTTCCACCCAGACGTTCCGCATGATGAATCATCGTCGAAAGAGCTGTCACGTCTGGGTCATCGACACGCTTCGCAAACTCTTTCAACGCGTAATCCAACGATCGGGCGGAGGCTTGGCCTTCCAGGATCGTCAGTTCGCAAGCCAAGTCGTTGTGCGAGCTTCGCAGTTCCCGGCTAACGTGAGCGATGGCTCGTTGGAGTGGCATGCCGGCGGAAACGGTCATCGTCACCATGTCCAACCCGTCAGGCAGACCATAACGAATGCGTTGTACCCGGGCCGATGCGGAAGTCGACAAAATGATTCGGGGGAGCCCCCAGATCAACAGCAGAACGACACCACCAACGATGAAGTAAAACTGTTGGGCTGCTGGGCCATCATTGATGGTCAGAACCAAAGCGACCGCAACAAAGATCAGCCAAGCGAAAACGGCCGCGTTACGCAGAGCCAGGTAATCTTCCGCAGCGTATTTACCGTAATGGCCAGCCTTGACCAGTTCCGATTGAAGCTTGTCTCGGCTTTCGTTGGCAATCGGAATCATGTACGCGAAAAGCTTCGTGAAAACCCCCAGCGACTTACCGCTGGAAGCTTCCAGGTAATCCTGGGCCCGATTACGCCCCAGCCAAAGCATAAGGCTACCTACCAGAAATAGCAGGATGCTAATTCCGAGAAAGGCTCCGACAACTTCCAAGCTTAATGGCATACGAGAACTCTTTGATTAATAGCGGCTACGTAACATGCGGCTGACGATGAACAAACCGATTACCTGGGAAATGGCAGCGCCAATCAGCACCAGGCGACCTGTCGGATCATTCCACAGCGAACTGCTGTATTCGGGCTGAACGAAGAACAGGTACATAAACAGCAGCGGACCCAAGCAGGAAATGATCAGGGCCGTAATGCGGCCTGCACCAGTCACGCTCTTAAGTTGACGCTGGTAGCTCATCCGGTCACGAATCACACCGGCCAGTCGTTCCAGGGTTTTGGGCAGGTTACCACCCGCCTCGCGGTGAACGCTCAGGGCCGAAGCGAAAATGCGAACATCCATGGTCGGAACGCGATAGGCAAAGCTCTTCATGGCCGCCGAAAGCGATAGTCCCATCTCCAAATGTTTGGCGATCCGGCGGAATTCGCCGGCAACGGGGGCATTTACCGAGTCGCCGATCATGACCAAGGCCTGATCCAGGCTTTCCCCTGCACGAACGGCACGGGCCAAAAGATCAAGAGCCGAGGGAAACTGTTCTTCAAACTGCTTCATCACACGCTTGTAGCTGATGGAAAGGATGATGAAGCAGATCACGATGCCGAAAAGCCCGGCGACGACGCTATACAGCAGGTCTTCGCTGAAGACAAACACGGCCATCCCGGCGGTCATGCCAATCAGGATGAACAACATCGCCGCCATGGTGATGCTCATGTTCATGCCGGTCATGTAGATGGCACGTTCCAGCCACACATCGAATCGATCGACAGCGGAAGCGTCTGCTTCTTCAATGCGAGCAGGTAGCTTCTTCAGGATCGGAGACGCCATCAAGCGAGAGTCGCGCGAAACGAACAGGTCGCGGACACCCATCAGCAACGCCCCGAGTGCGGCGGCCATCCCACCGAACACAAGGATCGGCAGCGAATTGGCATTCAGTGCTAGGGCTAGTTGATCCACGGATATTCTCTCTGGTGCGATGGTTTAGGTGGTGGCCTGGAAGATGCTGGTGTCGATGCTGACGCCTGATTCCAGGAACCGATCAACACATTGCGGTTGGTAGCCGGTTGCGACAAATCGACCCGTTGCGCGGCCTTCGGCATCGAGTCCCTGGTGCTCGAAGCGGAAAATGTCGTTCAACTGGTATTCGCCCCCTTCGGTACCGGCGATCTCGGCAATTCGCATTACCTTACGCACACCACCTTTGAGACGTGCCACATGAACGATGATGCGGATACCGCTGGCAACGTAACGGCGAATGACGTTCACCGGCAGCTCGAATCCGGTCATCGCGACCATCATTTCCAAGCGGTGCAAAGCGTCGACAGCGTCGTTTGCGTGAATCGTAGTTAGCGACCCTTCGTGACCCGTGTTCATCGCTTGCAGCATATCCAGAGCTTCCGGCCCGCGGACTTCACCCACCAGGATACGGTCGGGACGCATACGCAAGCTATTGCGGACCAGGTCTCGCGGCGTGACAGAACCTTGGCCTTCCGAGTTCGCCGGGCGTGTTTCCATGCCAACGACGTGGGCGTGTTGTAGCAAAAGTTCGGCCGAGTCTTCGATGGTCACGATGCGTTCGTCGTCCGGGATCGACTTGCTCAGTGCGTTGAGCATGGTCGTTTTACCGGCACCCGTACCGCCTGAGATCATGAAGCTCACGCGTCCTTGGACGGCGGCTTGCAGGAAATCGACCATCGGTTGGTTGATCGTTTCGTTTTCCAGCAGTTTCTCGAGACGCAGATGCTCGACACCAAAACGGCGAATCGAGAGCTTCGGACCGTTCAAGGCCAGCGGGGGAACGACCGCATTGATACGCGAACCGTCCGGCAGTCGAGCGTCGACCATCGGGCTGACTTCGTCGATTCGGCGACCCACGCGAGCCACAACTCGCTGGATAATCCGAATCAAGTGAGCGTCGTCGGCAAACACAATGTCCGATTTTTCCAAACGGCCCAAGCGTTCCAGGTAAACCTCGTGAGCGTTGTTGACCAGGATATCGCTGATCGACGGGTCGTCCATCAGCGGTTCGAGTGGACCCAGGCCGAAGACTTCGGCTTGAAGCTCTTCCAGGAGTCGCTCGTGAAGGTCCTTGTCGATCTTCGGACGGTATTCGCGAATGACGTCTTTGGCCAGACTCTCAACGTTGGCTCGCATCCGCTCATCGTCGATTCGTGCGACCAGCGAAAGGTCTAACGATTCGACCAGCTGTTCGTGAATGTCCGACTTCAGACGCTGGAAATCGATCTCGCTAAGAGGCGTTTCCGACTTGGGCTGCGAAGAGGTAAATCGAATCATGGCCGGGCCAATTGGGAAAAAGAAGGAAGATCAGGCCGCAAGCCGTGATTGGCTTGCGGCATCATCGGGGCAGTCGCGGTTACTTCACGGCGTCTGCGTTGGCAGGTGGATCAGCCTTGGCCTGCTTGTTCAGGTTTTGCTTGGCCAGCTTCTCCGGATCGAAGTTCGCTCGGAAGCGTTCACGGAACTCGACCTGCGAGATGTTGTGGCCGCGATAGACTTCAATCCGTTCGCGTGCGACAGGACGATTCAGAAGTTCGTCCATGGTCATGCCAGCGAACTGAGCGTTGGCATCGACGTCGTCTGGGTGACGCAGGGCTAGGGCCATCGTGCCGCGGTTTTCAACCACTCGCAAAGCGACTGCTTGATCCGGCGTGACCGAAAGGGTAACCGAGGTTTCCTGGCGAGCTTCGCGCTGACCGCGAATGTTTCGCATCTCGGTGGTGGTGCTGTTGACGGCCAAGACCTTCACGCCTTCCAACAGGCTCACGGTCATTTCTGGCAGGTCTTCTGAGCTGTCCTCTTCGCTACGGAAAAGAACGTCCACCCAGGTGCCTGGCGTTGCGAACATGTCGACCGCTTCGTCCGCTGCAACCTTGATGGTCATGGCACGCATGCCAGGATCGAGGCGTTCGACGATGCTTGGACCGGTCCCTTCCGGGTAGAACAAGTGCGCGTCAAATGATGAGCCCTTAGGTACATCAACTCGCAGCGTACGACCGATGATGTCAGAAGTACGCCCCATGAATTGCAGCGGCAGTCCTTCCTCTTGAACTTGCTTCGCCGTCAGACGCTGAATAACCATGTCGCCCATGGTTAGCTCTCGCCCGGCTGTCAGGTCCATACTGGCCCGTGGGACGATATACGTTTGGGGAGCGTTGTCTATGGCAACTGGTTGGGGCTGTTGCATGTTCTTTTGGACGATGTACGCTCCCAGCAGTCCAAACATGACTGCTACGACGCCCAAAAGGAGTGTTCCCGGACTTACCCTCATTGCTCGTCTACTCCGAGTATGTGCGAGTGATTTCGCAGCGATTGATGAATTAGTTTTCCAGTGTAATTGGCGATCCCGAAGTGGCTACCCATTTCAACGTGAATAGTCCCCCTAGCACGAGCCAGGCGGAGATGGTTGCGGGAATCGCGTAAGGAATCACTCGTCGATTGGCCAACGATTGTTGCTTTTCGGCATCATTCGCTTGCGCGGAACCGGCGATCAGACTCCATATAAACATGGCAAACAGGCTAATCGCTGCGATCAGCCCGCTGCCAATAAAAATTATCAGGATGGCCTTCCAGCCCACCCAGGCTCCGAGTGCCCCCATGAATTTGACATCCCCGCCTGCACCGCCGCCGATGGCGAACAGTACGAACAGAATGCCAAACCCCACGCCAAAACCGGCCAGCGAAAACAGCAGACCGCCGATCGCGCCTTGTTCGGTCAATGCTCCGGCCACGGTATGAAAAATCACACCTAGTCCAAAGGCGCTGACCGTCAGCCAATTCGGCAATTTGCGCGTCTTCATGTCCCACGCAGCACCGGTGGCGGTGTACGCAGCGACAAACAGCAAAATGATGAGTTGTGGGATCATGTTTATAGGGTGCTCGAAAAACAACATTCGGACGCTTCACACGCCTTAAGTCAGGCTGTGTTCGACGCTAAATCTCCGTGATGCTAATCTCTTAAGGGTCCAACACAGGCTGACCTAAGGAATGGCGGTAGATTCCAAAGATCAACACAAGTTCTCGATGGGAAACCTTTCCGACGAACTTGTCGGAAAGGTTTCCGTTGTCCGAGAGGCCGCAAGCGAGAACACCAGGTTCCGACTTGCAGCGACTAAATCCGTTCTTAATCAAAATGATTAAGGGATCGGAGTCAGGACGTCGCCTTCGTCGATGGCAACACCGGTGTGGACAACGCAGTTGTCGTCGGTGTCAGCTGGATCGTCAACGCTATCGCAGAAGTCGAGTTCGTCGACGAATGCGAAGCCAGCGTTCTTGGCGCTGTGACCAACAACTTGGCTAACGAAGTAGGACTGGTTGACTTCCTGGATAGCACCAGCAACGTCGGACAGTTCGCTCGTAACAGCGTTACGGACGGTGTCCAGAGCAACAATCAGACCCAGGACGGCGATCGTCGCAATCAGGATCAATTCTGCGGATACGACGAAACCAGCTTCGTCATTCCACAAACGCTTAATGAGGCTCATGAGCTCATTCTCCTAAGGGTAAAAAACACACGAAAAAAAGTTCTTCCCACTGCTGACGTGCCCCAGATCGACCGCCTCGATCTGAATGTTGTCTTAGGATGGGAAGGTTCACTCCAAACAAAAAAGTGATTTGGTTAGGGCAGTGTTCCTGCGGGCGGCGGAGCCACGGGGGACTCAGCTTCACTAGGATCAATAAACGTGATTCCAGCCGGCGGCTGTGGGTTCATCTCGGTACCCGGGTCTTCAAGCGTCGGGGCTGGGTCGATGTACTCTGCCGTGCACGAATGGTCAAAATTGCCATCCATGTCTCCGTCGATCTGGATCAAGTAGTAAAACGATTGGTCAAGGTGATCCAAAGCCACGGCCGCATCGCCGAACTCTTGGACCAGGTGATCTCGTAGAGCCACGGCACCGGCGATGACGCCAATCGCGAGGATGACGACCATGAAAATCACACCGATGGCCGATGCGCTGCCTTTACGCTTTTGCAGTTTCAATTTCATCATGGCAACGCCTCACCTTCGTTAATGGAGCCACCAATGGAAATGATTCCCGGTGGTGGATCGCCATCGGTATCTTGTCCGTCGCCCACGTCAGGTTGGTCCATATATTCAAAGTTGTTGAACGTGGAGCGGACGTTTACGTATTCAAAGTTGCGACGAACCGTGACAACGCCGTCTTGCTCGTTAATGGCAGGGCCGTTGTCCTGGTTGCCGGCGTTCTTGTCACCGACGAACACGCTGTAGGACTGATTGAATTGCCCGACGGCGGCACCCGTATCGGCCAACTCTTGCATGACGGCATCGCGGAAAGTGACCAGCCCGACGATCAAGCCCAGCACGGCCAGCGTGGCGATGAGGATTAACTCCATCGAGTTCACGAACCCTCGTTCGTCGTTCCAAATTTTCTTCAGAGTAGTCAACATGGCATGACACCTATTTCAAGGGAAACTCCGGCGTTATCCGTCCGCGCCGGTTTGTGGACTTTTTAAAGGAGTTAACTCGTGCGGGAACTTGCCCCGCCATAAACACAGGGCTCGGCCCACGTGCGTGAGAAACGTGTAATTCTTGACAACCGACTGGGGTTCCATTTGTTCGATTTCGACGACCAGCCACTGAGCTCCGCGAACGATGACTTCGCGTGGTGGAAGCACTTCAGCCGGAGCGATCGCCCACCACTCAAGTGCGTGACCGGTGGCCAGGATGCGACGCATCATGGGGCCGCCTGCTTCGGCTTCCTGGGCAGGGCGAGTGGCGTCTTCCCAGTTCTCGTCCCAGTAACCTTCGGCCGATTGGCTTTTGACCAGGTGAGAGGTCGCTTCGCTCAGGTGAGCCAGGACTTTCGATCGTGTGTCTGCTTCTCGGAACAGCTGCGCTTGATCGTCGAATTGCAACAGCATGGCCAACGCGTACAGGCGATGGTTGCCGTAGCAAACGCCATCGACCCAGTCTTGCCGCATCAGGCGATCGGCCAGCAGGTCGAACGTGATCTGCTCGCCATCTTGCGAGAGCCACTGCGTGGGGCCGGTGGCATACGAGGCGGCAGCGACGGTCGTCCACTCGTATTCCTTCTGATTCAAGCGGAAGTCGAGCATGGCCGCGGTAAGCAGCTGCTTGACCGTCAGTGGCGTCGTTTGATCTTTCACGATGATTGGGTAATCGAGCGGAATGCCGATCTCGGCCAACGTTCCCAGCGTGTGGTCAACGTGGCTGGCGGAAGACTCGCCTTCTTGCGTGCGGAAGCCAGGGCCGAATTCGCCCTTGAGTAGCAGCGGCAACGCGTCGTCACCCCAGTGGGTCGCGTAGGCGTTCTGATCGGTCAGCATGGCGACCATCTCAGCACCGGCCAGGCAATTAGGATCTTCAAACGTGGCCTCTTGCCCCCAGCAGCGCAAGGCGTGATCGACATGGTTGATCTTGGGGCGTTCGTGACGCAGTTGCGGACGAAGCTTGGTCATGGTGGCCATCAGCTGTTGGTCGGTGATGACGTGCGGCCAGTTGTATTGGAGCGTGACCGAGCGAGGTTCGTTTTGCAGCGCAGGAATCGCATCGACCGTGCGAGGCAGGGCATAGACGGCCGCGACCGCGATCCCACCAACCAGTAGTACCTGCGAGAGAGCGAACGCCACCGCTGATTGAGCAAAACCACGACGTTTGAATGGCTGCTGTCGCATCATGAACCACTCCTTCGCAAGATGAGGGAGAGGTCGTCTTCGTAGGCGATTTGCCAGTTGGCGTGATCTGCGTGGATCGTTTCCAGCAGGGCTGCCTGATTGTTTTTGTCAATCACCAAGGCGTTGATGGCGTATCGATCGGCGATTCCCTGCCAAATGGTTTCGCCACGGTTGAGCTTGTTGTAGTCGTACTTGGCCTGCTGCGGCAGGTGAACCATCGAAGTGGTCGCGAAGACATTAACGCGGCCGCCTTGCGGGCTTTGCAGCAGATCACCCCAGGAAGCCGGAGCGAAGACGATTCCGTCGACGGGGTTTTCACGCAGGTATCTGGTTGCGGCGACCGGTGAACCATCGTCGAACAGTTGTCCGATGGTTCGCGGTTGTCCACCTAAGACGGCCTGGCTAAGGGGCGAAATGGCGAAAGCAATCCAGCAGAGGAGCACCGCGCCGAGCGAATAGGCAAAACGCAGAACGGGTGGCTTCGCTTCACTGTCCTCGCTCGTTTCGACGGGAGCCGGAGCGGGGTCTGCTTGAATCCCCAAGGCCGTTTGTGCCTGAGGAATGAGCACCAATGCGGCCAGCGGAGCGAACCAAACGATATCGGACGCGAACGAAAGCGAGAGCAACGCGAAGATCGAAATCGTGAGGACTTCGGCCATCGGTAGTGGGCCTTGATGCTTGCGGAGAATGACTCCCAACAGAACGATTGCCACCAACCAGCAAAGGCCAACGAGGCTGGTAACATCGAGCGGCACTTGTTGCAGCGACCACGATTGGAAGGTTTCTGTCCAGAGACCAATTCCAAGCGGAGTCAGCAGCGTCGCAAGCACACAGAGCTCGAGCGTAACGGCCGCGACTCGGAAGCTGCGATCCCGAAACAGTTGTTTCCAGGCGAATTTGTTTTCAAGCAATGTTGTGGTCGAGTTACCCAGCCAGGCGAATGCCAGAAAACCGACAACCACAAAGACCGAGTCATCAAGGTTCGCCCACAGCCAAACGATGGCAACGGTGACGCCACTTTGCAGTAGTGAAGCGTTATTGCTGCCTCGCAGCGTCAGGGCGATCAGTGCGATCCATAGCGGCAAAACGAGAAGCAACGGACTTCCCAGCCCTAGCGAGCTCCAGGCGAACAGGGCAAACCATAAGATGCCCAGCCCCGTGAGGAGCGAGTTTCGTGTTGCCTGCCAAAGCGTGATGCTCAAGAGCGTGACGGCGATGGTGGCCAGCAGGGTGGTTGTCCAGGAAACGGCCTCGAGCGATTGCCGGGCAATCACGGCCCAGAAGATGCTTCCCAGCCAAGAGGTTTCGCGAAAGCCCATTCCTTGCGAGAGGGTCTGCGTGACGTCCGTTGTCGGAAGTTGCCCCTGCGAAAGAATGGCCTCACCCCGTGCTGCGTACAACCACGTGGTGTGGGACGTCAGGGGAGTGAAACTGAGCAGAACGAATAATACGCACACCAACCCCACGACCGACATGTGTCGCCAGGTGAGCACGAATCGATCGCTGAGCAGGGATTCCAGCTCATACTGATTCGTATTCAGGGTTGTTTCTTGGTAGGTGGACAAAGTGCCAACAGCCATAAACGTGTGCTGACTGGCATCCATGCTGGAAAAGGATTCGCGAATCCGTGCGAATCACGATGAGTCATTCAGGAATTAAGGATCTCGAAAGGCCGTTGCGCGATGAACGATGTAACGGCCTGAGATATCAAATTTCATGTTGCTTAAAACATTGGGAATCGGTGCGCTATCCACTTCCACGGTGACCTGGACTATGACCTGATTGGGGTCAGTAAAACCGAACGGATCCACTGGAGCCGGAACGGAATTGTCACCTAGGGTAGTTTGGTCGACGACCATGTTATCTTCGTCGTACTCCCAAACATCGACGCGTACGCCAGTCGTCATGAGGTCGAGACCATGAACGGAAAGGACCTCGTCAACGACATCCGTGGCGATGATCTCCGTGGTTTGTGTCCCAATTTTCTTGGCAACTTCGCGTGCAGCTTCTTCCGCCGCGTGTTGCACGTTTTGACGAATAGTGACCGTCGGGCCAAGCACGAAGAACGAGAAGGTGGCAATCACCAATATCGGAAAGAGCATGATGACTTCGAGCACTTGAATGCCGCGTCTCGCTCTTCGGAATCCGGAATGTTGAATAGATTGCACCAGCACGCTCCCCCGAAACGCCTGTGGGTGGGTTTCCGCCAGATTTCTCGACGAGAAATCCGCTACGGAGTGAGACTAGTAATGGCTTCTGCCAATTCCAGCAGTTCGTTCAGAAGAGATCCGCGAACGGTAGCCAGACCAGCGATCACACCAATACCGACGATGGTGAGCAAAAGGAGGTATTCCACGAATACACTTCCTCGACAATCACCCGCCAGCTGTCGAATTTGCTTTTTAAACCAGGTCATGGTTAATCCTCTTACCATGAAGATGTGCTGCCTGCCCTAGGTCATAAAATGATTACAGGCTTTAGGAAAAGCCAGTAAATTCCTAGGAACTTTTCCGGTTGGGCGGACTAGTTCGTATAGTCAATCCATGCGGAACACATTTCAGTGTAAAAGCACAAAACCTTGTTTCAACTGGCTAACCCTGGTATTTTGAAAAAAATACAACGAGCCGAGCAAATTAGGTGAATGGGTCGTCTGGGGTATATAATCGATTGATTGCGGAAGAGCCGCATTCTGTTTGGCAAATCGCCTGTTGGTGATTATAGGTAGAGCTATCGTCACGAATTCGGGGGGAGTTCCTACATCCATGGTGCAGTTTCGCAAATCGAAACGCCGCGCGGCCAGCCTGCTAGAGATCATCATCGGACTTCCGATTGTTCTCATCTTGCTGCTTGCTGTGGTTCAATTCGGCTTGCTTCAGAGCAATCAGCAAACGCTCAAGATGGCAAGTCGAGCTGGCGCTTTGGTAGCGGCCGAACTGGTCATTGATGGAACGGAGACGGAGCCCGACGCATCCATCGTCGACGCCATTAACGAAGTCCTGCAGAAGGGGGGCATTCTGTCTCCTGCTGAATCGATCACGGATATCGGCGAAGTCCAACTGAATTATATTGTCTACGACTTTGACAACGAGGACGCCATCGACGACGTAATCTATTTCGATGCCGGGTGCGATCCACCCCCAACAACTTACCCAGACTATTACTATGTCCAAGTGACCATCTGCATTCCAGCAACGCGTCTGACACCGAATGTGATGGCTTGCTTTGGCGTTGACTATTCTGGACGCGATGCGATTATGACGAGCCTTTATCGTCACGAGTTATCTCCTGTCACCGCAATTCCATCACCCTAAGTATCTCCATGCATTGGATAGGTAGATCGATCGTTCTACTGGCGCTGCTGGTCATCGCTGCGGCGATTTTCTGGCCAGATGCATGGCGCGCGGGCAGCGGTAATATCCCCAACAAGCCTTTGGCTGAAGCGGAATCTAGTGGGCAAACGGTTCCAGGGTTCGTTTCGGATGCCGAGTCGATGACGGCTGATGATAATCCGCATGTCTCGGACATGAAGAATCCATTGACGCGGGCTCTCGATGGAATGCTGGCCTCGCATGGTGAAGTTTTTAAAGATTCCGAAGACGGCCTGCGAGATCGCATTGAAGATGCCGACCGACGCTTAAGTGGTGTCAAATCAGATATTCGAAGTGCGATGCGCAACGCCAATCGTCAGGTTCGCGTCCCTGGACAGAACTCACCCCTGGTCATGCTTGTTGTTTTAGAGGGTGTGGCCAAGGATGAACTTGGTTTCTATGGCGAGCCTGGTAAGACTCCTCTTTTGGAGGCATTAGCAGAGCAGGGAACGGTATTCGAGTCCTGTTATGCCGGGCCAACGGTCGACATTGCCCGGCACATGCTGATGACCGGTTCGGGGTTCAGCAAAGGAAAAGCTCGTAGCAATCAAATTGCCGAGATGATGTGGAACTCGGGCTATCGCGCTTTACTGGTCGAAGATGCGAACTGGATGTCGGAATACGAACGTCACCAATACGATGAAGACGTCTCGGCGAAAGTCGACCCAACGACCGGGCTTCCTGTGAAATTGGTCTTCAACGGAGCCGAGGCGAAGATCGTTGCCAATCAAAATGAAGACTCGGACGACGATATTTCGTCGACAGACCTTCTCGTGGGGCAGTCGCGCGAGTTACTGCTGAAGCGTCCGTCGAATCGTCCCGTTTACGTCGAATATCATTTCTCCGTAACGACCGATGATCCCGAGGCCCGAGCAACACAGATCGCCGAAATCGATCAATCGATCGGCCGACTGTTCCATTCGATGCACACGGCAAGAAGTGGGCGTTCGATGGTCATGGTTGTCACTGGTTTGCCACCAGCAAAACAGCCGCAAAACGAAGGGATTCTCAGTGAAAGCAACCTGCAAGTTCCGCTGATGATTTACCGTTCCCACAAAAATAATGTCGCCAAGATAGAGGAGCCCTGTGGTTTGCTGGACGTTCTGCCGACACTGGCCGGGATGATTACAAGCAGCCGAGTTCCTCGCCACAACGGCATTTCGTTACAGCCTTGGATGGATGGCAAGCCGACGTCCACTCGGCGTTTTCGCTGGACCAATCCCAGCGATGAAGATCAGTTCGCGATTCGCCAAGGACCGTGGAAGGCGATATTCGGGGCTTCCGATCAGCTCTTCTTTTTGCCCGACGATCCGCGGGAAACGAACAACGTGGCAGCTCAGCATCCTCAGGTGCTGCAAGGCTTGTCCGGCAGTAGTCCGAATCGCACCAAGATGAACTTCTAGAGCACCCACTCCATGACGCAACTCAACCGACGATTCGACTTCCTGAGCAAGCGTGCCCGGCGTGGTGTATCGCTGCTGTGGATCATCATTGCGTTTCCGGCGCTGATGCTCTTCTTAGTGTTTGCCGTCGAGATCGGGAATATCTGGCTTGCACGACTTGAGTTGGAGCAAAGCCTGGAAGCGAATGCTCTGGCTGCCGTTAAGCAGTGGGCGGAGTCGGGTGGTGGGGATACGCTCATTGCTCGTGATGTAGGAAATGAGTTTTCGATCGCTAACTCCGTGCGACGGCAGGATGTCGATCTCACCGATATGACGCTCAATACTGCATTCACGAACGGAGCCAATCGACTCAACTACGACGACAGCGGGATGGCAGCGAATCCAAATCAGAACTTGGTCTGTACCGATATTACTGACTACAACAGCTACCTTCAGCCTGGCGTGATGGTTTTCGGGGCCATTATTCAGACCGAAAATCTCGTTGATCCGGCGGAAAGCGTGATTTTCAACGCGGATGTGATTCCTAGTTGTGCCGGCCCCGGAAGTGTTTTGATCGACGCGACTGGAAGCGGTAATTTGCAGACCGACAACAATCACGAATGGGGCATCGCATTTGAAGCGATTGGAGACGAAGACGCGGCCGCTCAGGCAAATCTCCGAATCTACCGAGTTGATATCAATGTCGACCCTGATGGTTTGCTTGACTATGAATTCACAGGCACACCGGAAGTTGCGGATACCCTGAGCAACCCCAAGATCTCCGGTACAGGTATGTCTAGCGGGCTTAGCCAGAACGACAATTTTCTTCAGGAAATCACGACGGGCGATATCATCTTTTCGATTACGCCTGGCACTCCTGAACTGCTGACAATTACTTTCTCGAATCCCTTAGACTTAGCTGTGGGTTTGACTCCTGGTGACCGCTTTCGTTTCGGTGCTAATGTAATCGATGTGTCGAATCCCAATTCAAACACTCAGGTAGATGGTGATGAAGTTGGCGGCGTTGCCGAAGTTACCGTTTACTTTTCCTACAACGGCGTGGCAGATTCGATGGAAATGGGAACACTCGTCGATACGATGGATAAGGGTAACAATTGTGGTGGTGATGCCTACATCTTCACAGATGCCATTGGCGAAGACCACGTGATTGTGCATCCTACGAATACTGTTGACTTACCATGCCCTGCCGCTTCGGCGGCCAATAATAATGGACAGTCTTACGTATCGATTGGTACCTCAGGGCAATCGCATTTCTATGCGGTGCGAGCTCAAGCGACCATTGGTGTCGAAAGCGTCGTACAACAAATCTGTGGTTTCAATCTGGGGCCCTGGGGCGTCAGTGCGAAGGCCACAGCCTACTACGATTGCGAAACGAGCGATCCGAAACTGATTCGCGTTGATGTGTTTCAATGTGATCCTCCTCCTGCAAATTGATCCTACAGCATCAGTACGACCGCCTAATAGCCTGGGGATCGATGAAGTTCATGCCCGCCGTATTGCTCGTTTTACTCTTGGCGATTCTTGGCCTTTGCGTAGGCTGTCAGCAGCAAGAGTCAGTTGCAGCTGGTCCCGATCCCGATCGGCAAATCAACGCGTCTGATTCCCCAGCGATCACCCACCCGGTTGCGGCCTATTCTTTCGCCGATGCTCAAATCGATTCGCGCATCTTGGAAGATATCAGCTTCCTGGCATCCGACGAACAGGAAGGACGCGGCCCCTATTCCAAAGGCCTGCAAGCTTCTGCTGAGTACATCGAAGAACAATTTGCCAGTGCCGGGCTCGATACCAAACTGATCGAAGGAAGACCGTTTCAAGTCTTCGCCTCGCGCGAACGCGTTGACCTGGGTGAGAACAATCGCTTGGCCTTTCAATCGGCGGACGGAAGTTCTCAGACGATTACTGGTGACGACTATCGTCCTCTCTCTCCGAGTACCAGTGGCGAGTTCGATCTGCCGCTGGCATTTGCCGGCTATGGAATCAGTTCCCCTCGCAATGTCTACGACGACTACGTCGATTTCGATGCCACCGGCAAAGCGTTGATCGTGCTTCGTCACGAGCCTGACCAGACTGGCCGCACGCAAAAGTTCGCTGGTTCTGATACTTCTAAGTACGCCTACTTGTCGTCGAAAGTGGACAACGCGATCCAGCACGGGGCGGCTGCGGTGATCTTTGTTACTGATGAAGTGGCGGTTCAAAAGGAAAAGAAGGGTGCCGACAAGCTGCTCTCCTTTCAGATTCGGATGCCCAAGGATTTTCAGCCGAAGATCCCCGTCATTCACATGAAGCGTTCGGCGGTGGATGCGTTGCTGAAGCAAGCCGATAAGCCTTCGTTGTCGGAATTGGAAACGAGAATCGATGAAGGGTTGCAGCCAAACTCGTTTGACGTGGCAGACGCCAGGGTGATCGGCGAAGTCGAGATCGAAACCTCGGAGCGAACGCAGCAGAACGTGCTGGGGGTGTTCCCAGGCAAAGGGAAGCTGGCTTCGGAAGTGGTAGTCGTGGGTGCTCATTACGATCACCTTGGTTACGGCGGTTCTGGTTCATTGGCACCCTGGACGCGTGAAATCCACAATGGGGCCGACGACAATGCTTCCGGGACGGTGGCGTTGCTGGAAACGGCTCGGCAATGTGCTGCCTGGGATGGAGCCGATCGCCGGACAATGTTGTTCATCGCTTTTGGCGCGGAAGAACAAGGTCTTATCGGTAGTGAGTACTATGTGCGTCATCCGCTATTTGCGGTCGAGAATACGGTTGCCATGCTCAACTACGACATGGTTGGTCGATTACGAAAAGATCGCCTGACGGTCTACGGGCATAATACGGCCGAAGAGTTTGAGGCATGGATGGACGAAGCGGCCGCCAAACATGACATCACCATCAACAAGATCCCAGGCGGATACGGACCCAGCGATCACGCATCGTTCTACGGACGCGGGATTCCTGTGATGCATGACTTCACCGGCTTCCACTCGCAGTACCATCGGCCGAGTGACGATATCGAACACATCAATGTGCCCGGTATCCGCAAGATTGTCGGCATGAACATCGAGATCCTGCAGCACCTGGTTAAGGATGAGATTGTTCCTATCAAGAACGCGGAGGGTTCGCTGCTTGATCTGTACTTTGGTGGCATCAGTTCCGCCGGCCAGCCAGAGAAAGAAGAGGGCAAAGAAGGTGGTAAGCGAGCTCTCGGTGTTCAGGTCGGGGATCCGCAGCCCAGCGGCATTCCGGTCATCAAAGTCACCCAGGGAAGTGTCGCGGAAAAGGCAGGTCTCCGGGGGGGCGATATCCTCACCGGCTGGGGCGAAGCCAAGATCAAAACGATTGACGAGTTGAGGTCAGCCGTTCGTGCGACCCAGCTCGATAAGAAAATCCCGGTGCGAATCATGCGTGGGATGCTCGAATTGGAAGTGGAAGTCGAATTCCCTCAATAGGCTCCTGTGCTTGAGCCCCGCAGGCAAAGCGATTAGGCTGATTTCTCTAGCCTTGCCTCCTTTCTTTTATCCCTCCAACTAAAGTGAATCTCACCATGATGCGGTTGCTCTTCGCGCTATCGATGTGTTTCTGTTTGCTTGTTTCGACGTCTTCTGCTCAAGACGAACAGTACAAGACTGGCCCTGATGCCGAGCGGAAGGAAGGCGTTCCCCAGGGGACGGTTACCAAGCATGTCTGGGATCAAAGCGAGATTTACCCAGGCACCGTTCGCGACTACTGGGTGTATATCCCTAAGCAGTACGAAAAAGGGAAGCCGGCGTGCTTGATGGTTTTTCAGGATGGAGCCGGTTTCGTCAACGAAAAGGGGCACACGCGGGTACCCGTTGTCTTCGATAACCTGATTCATGCTGGCGAAATGCCGGTAACGATCGCTGTCTTCATTCAGCCTGGTGTCGTGCCGCCGGCGAAGCCAGGTCAGAGTCCTCGCAAGAATCGTAGCTTTGAGTACGACACGCTCAGCGATCAGTACGTGCGATTTCTGTTAGAGGAAATCTTGGCGGATGTGGGCAAGCAGTACGATATCTCGGACGACCCGAAGCATCGAGCCATCTGCGGTAACAGTTCTGGAGGGATCTGTGCGTTCACGGCAGCCTGGGAGCGGCCCGACTCGTTTGGCAAAGTGGTGAGCCACATTGGCAGCTTTACCAACATTCGTGGAGGGCACGTCTATCCGGCGGTCATTCGCAAGACCGAAATCAAGCCAATCAAGATCTTCCTGCAAGATGGAAGCAACGACCTGGATAACTTGCACGGCAATTGGCCTCTTTCGAATCAGCAAATGGCTGCGGCACTCAAGTTTGTGGGATACGACTACAAGTTCGTCTACGGCGAAGGTAAACACAGCGCTCGCCATGGGGGAGCCATCTTCCCAGATACGATGCGTTGGCTTTGGAGCGACGTGGTATCGCAGAACTAGCTTCGTGGGTGACCTTCTTGCTAACGCCGTGGAGATGATGACGATGCGTATTCTACTTTCGATGGCACTACTATTTGCTTTTGCCCAATGGACGGCCGCTCAGGACATGCCCCTTTCCGATGTCTTGATTCCAGGTAAGGACTGGGAGTTGGTGGCCGATGGCTACAAGTTTACGGAAGGGCCTACGGTTGACGCCGATGGGAATGTCTTTTTCGTCGATGTGCCGAATCAATTGGTCCTCAAGGTCGACCATGCTACGAAGCAGGTCAGTACCTTTGCTCAAGGGCAGGGGGGAACCAGCGGATTGATGTTTGGTGCCGATGGTCGGCTTTACGGAAGTCAGAATCGGGATCGACGTATCGTGGCCTTCGACGCTGATGGCAAGATGGAGGTCATCGCCGACGACCTGGGAGCCAACGACCTGGTGGTTTCCAGCAACGGTAACATTTACTGCACCGATCCCAAGGGTCATCAAGTCTGGCTCGTGCGACCTAATGGACAGAAAGAAGTCGTAGCAAAGGATATCGCTACTCCGAACGGAATCATCCTGTGGCCGAAAGAGGGAACGTTGGTCGTGGCCGACTCGTCGGGTCAGAACCTGATCGCCTACCGCGTTGAAGAAGACGGCTCGCTAAGCTACGCAGCACCGGTCTATACCTGTCGCGTGAAAGAGAAAGATGCTCCGAGTCGTGCTGATGGCATGACGGTCGATTCGGCCGGACGTCTGTATGTAGCCACGGACGTCGGACTGCAGATGTTCGATTCGACCGCACGCATTAGTGGCGTCATGCACAAACCGGTGGATCAGTTTCTCTCGAACGTTGCGTTTGCCGGTCCTGAGTTGGATTGGCTTTATGTAACGTGCGGCAGTGGGATTTATCGCCGACCAACGCAAGCGACAGGGGTGCGATATGGTAAAGTGAAAGCTGAATAGCTTCACCCGTCCTTTCGTATTTGAATCGTCCATGAATCCATCGAACCCCAGCGAGCCGCAGGAAGCGGATCAGCCGCAGACAAAGATGTCGCCGCGGTGGATTCAATTTGGGCTGATTGTACTGTTGTTCTTCTTGCTGGTCGGTCCACTCACGCCGGAAGTCAACGAACCGCACTATCTTTCCAAAGCTCGGCACTACTGGAACCCTGCGTGGTGTCCTAGCGACCATTTTCTCAACTCCGGCGACGCGCACGGCGTCTTCTACTGGAGCTTTGGCTGGATCACTACTTTGGTGTCCTTCCCCGTTGCTGCCTGGATCGGTCGACTGATCTGTTGGGGAGCGATCGCCTATAGTTGGCAACGCATGATCGCGAAAATTGACCCGCGACCTTGGGTCGGTTTTTATGCGATTGCCGCCGGTGCGATGGGCATCATCTATCTCCATATGGCCGGCGAATGGCTCATCGGCGGCGTCGAAGCGAAATGCTTTGCCTACGCATTTGCCTTTTGGGGGCTGGGCGATGCCTTGTCCGATCGGTGGAACCGAGCCTGGATTTTACTCGGCATTGCCAGTGCGTTTCACGTGTTGGTCGGTGGCTGGATGGTCGTGTGTTTGATGTTCTGCTGGTTGGTTTGTCCGCAGCAACGACCCCGCTTGGTTTCTATTCTGCCAGGCTTAATTGCCGGTGGAGCCATTTCGTTGATCGGCGTGGTTCCCCTGTTGCTCCTCAACGGAGAGGCCAGCCCGGTTGAAAGTGCGTGGGCCAGCTACTACTACGTTTACGAGCGTCTGGCTCATCACTTGGTTATGCATACGTTTTCGTGGCAGTTCAAAGCTCGCTTCTTATTGGCGGCTATTGCCTGGGGAGTTACGGCTTGGCTGCTCCGCGATAACGACAAGCTTCGTATTTTGAACGGTGTTGTCGCAGGCAGCGTGGTGCTCGTGTTGATTGGAATCGCTATCGATCAGGCTTACTTTATTATTCTGCAAGATTGGCTGACTGGCTCGAAGCTACTGCGGCTTTATTGGTATCGGATTGCCGATGTGATGGTGCCTGTGGGCTTAGCCATCAACGTGGTTGTTTTGTGCGATAGGTACCGCCAACGCGCAACGCGGGCGACCGGCGTCTGCATTGCGGGACTATCGCTTCTGATTTTGGTAGCGATGTTCGTTCGGATCAGCGATCGCTGGACCGCGGCGGCGAGTCCCGCTGATCTGAGCAGCCTGGTGACCAGCCCCAAGGACTGGGCCGATACTTGCTACTGGATTCGCGACAACACGCCGGAGGATGCTGTCTTTTTGACGCCCCGCTTGCAATCGACGTTCAAGTGGTATGCCCAACGTGCTGAGGTGGTTACGACCAAAGATGTCCCGCAGGATGATCTCAATCTTCTCCAGTGGCGAGAACGCCGGGGTGATACCCACTGGCGAAGCTTTCATAATCGAGAAACGCTGAGCCTGGCCGGCCTGACTGAGGACAATATCCGCGAGTTGGCCGAGAAGTATGGAATTGGTTTTGTGGTTGTCGATCGGGCCTTGGCTCGGAAAGATGGTATATCCATCTCCTGGAGCTTTCCCCGCATCTATCCTGCAAGCGCCGATCAAGATTCCAGCTACGAAGTTTATGAGATTACCGACGAAGAAAACTAGAACGCAGCCATGGCTACGGTTGCTGCAAGATACGCTCGGCATGTCCGAGATGACCTTTCCGAAACTTCGGCACTCGGCTCCTAATCTCTCGTATGGTCGACACAAAGCGCCGGCCTACCCAAGGGCTCGTCAGGCCGCGAATCTGATTCTGATTTATCCCGACGAGCGGGGAAGTTGGACGATTCCTCTCATGATTCGGGCAGAGACGGAAGGAATTCATGCCGGCGAGATCGCTCTGCCTGGGGGCAGGTGCGAGCCAGGTGAGTCGGCCAGACAGACGGCGCTACGTGAATTTCATGAGGAGACTGGGCACCAGGTTCCCGTAAAGTCGGTGCTCGGCGAACTGCCCTCCACAAATGTTTGGGCAAGTAATCATCAGGTGCGAACCTTTGTCGCCCTTGAGCACTCTTTGCCCGTATGGAGCCCCGATCCGTGCGAGGTTGCAGGGCTCATCTTCTTACCGCTCCCCCATTTAATGGATCCCAGGAATTTCGGCATGCATCAGGTTACCCGCCGCCGCGTCCAATTCTCTGCCTTGCACTTGAATGTCGATGGACATCGCGTGTGGGGTGCGACGCTGCGTATGTTGGTCGAATTGGGGGAAGCCCTCACTTCGGCCAAATAACGGCTCGCCGAATTGCCTGTCTTCGTTAGGATGGGCACACCAGGTTCTTTGGATTCATCTAGCCCACTGGTTGGGGCCTCCCTATGTTCGCAGGCGGGTGGTCCTTTATACTAACCGGTCGGTTCTCTCTTTTGACTCAAGCAATGGGCTGCATGTCATGACGGTACGTGTTGGTATTCTCGGGGCCACCGGTTACACGGCTCTGGAATTACTGAAAATCTTGGTTCGCCATCCGGAGGTGGAAGTCACCACGCTGACGACTCGCCAAGAGGATCGTCCGCACTTGAGTGCCATTCACCCGCAATTTCATAAGGTGCTTGATCTGCACCTGGAAAACTTGGGGCCACAAGAGGTTGCCGAGCGATGTGATTGTGTCTTCGGTTGTTTGCCACATGCGGCGTCTGCCTCGGTCATTCCCGAATTCTTGGATGCCGGACTGAAAGTGGTCGACTTGAGCGCTGACTACCGGCTCAATGATCCTGCTGTCTACACTCAGTGGTACGGGGGCGATCACCCCGATGCCGAACGGATGAAGACAACCGTATACGGTCTTCCCGAACTGTTTCGTGAAGGGATCGCCGAAGCCAATCTAGTTGCCAACCCAGGCTGCTACCCAACGGGCGTATCGCTTGCTTTGGCACCACTGTTGAAAAATGGTTTGATCCGCCCCGATGGCATCATCGCAGACTGTAAGAGTGGTGTGAGCGGGGCAGGGCGAACGCCGAAGCTTGGCACGCTGTACCCAGAATGCAACGAAAGCTTCTCGGCCTATGGTGTCGGTACGCATCGCCACATGCCAGAGATTGAACAAAACCTGACGGTCTATTCCGGTAAACAAGCCAGCGTGATTTTTACGCCGCATCTGGTGCCCATGGATCGCGGAATTCTGAGCACGTGTTACGCGTTGCCTGATAAGGGCGCCTCGGAAGAGGAACTGCTTTCGCTACTGGCGGAAACCTACGCCAGCGAACCCTTTGTCCGCGTGCGTAGCGATTTGCCGGCGACCAAGCATGTCTCAGGAACGAACTTTTGCGACATCACGGTTCGTCGCGTGAAGGATCGCGTGCTGACGATTTCGGCCATCGACAACCTGGTTAAGGGGGCGTCGGGTGCGGCCGTTCAGAATTTCAACTTGATGTATGGTTTCGCGGAAACGACCGCACTGCTCTGATTGGTAGATTGAAGGAAGACTAAGGATGACTTCGCCCATTCCCGCTGGATTTCAACTCGGTGGCTTTCACTGCGGTCTGAAGAGAAATCCCAACAAGGAAGACCTGTCGCTCATTGTTTGCGATGAAGACACCGTCGCTGCTGGCGTCTACACGACGAACCTCGTCGTGGCTGCCCCGGTAGTTTGGGATCGTGAACGTACCCCTTCCGACAAAATCCGGGCGGTCATCACGAACTCGGGCAATGCCAACGCTTGCACCGGTGAGCAGGGAGATAAAGACAATGCTGAGATGGCCGGCATTGTCGCCAAGCAGTTTGGTGTCTCAGCCGATCAGGTTCTCACCATGTCGACCGGAATCATCGGACATCACCTGCCGATGGAAAAGATCCGCGCTGGGCTCGATCAAGTCTTCCAGAGACTGGGGACCGATGAAAGCCATTTCGATGCCGCAGCTCGGGGGATCATGACGACCGACAAAGGCAAGAAGGTGGCTTCACGCCAGTGTGAAGTCAACGGAAAGCCTGTCAAGTTGATCGGCATGTGCAAGGGCGCCGGCATGATCGCTCCGAACATGGCCACGATGCTTTCGGTCGTTCTCACGGATGCTCAGCTCAGTCCGCAGCAAGCCAAAGAAGTGCTGGCCGAGGTGACCGACAGCACATTTAACTGCATTACGGTCGACGGCCACCGCAGCACGAATGATACGCTTTTGCTGTTGGCCAGCGGCAAGGCCAACACGGGCGAACTCTCGGGTGCCGCTCTGGAAGGTTTCAAAGCCGAACTGCAACAGCTTTGCGAAGACCTGGCCAAGCAGATCCCTGCCGATGGTGAGGGCTCGACGCATTTGATCGAGATAAACATCGAAGGATGTGCCAACCGAGAAGACGCGTTCCGAATCGCCAAGGCAGTCGCTGACAGTGCTCTGGTCAAGTGCGCCATTACCGGTGGCGATCCGAACTGGGGACGTATCGTGTCTGCCGCAGGATACTCGGGCGTCCAGTTCGACCCTATGGGCATGGAACTACGCGTTAACGGGCACCTGCTTTACAAAGAAGGTACGCCGGTTGAGTTCGACGAGAAAACGGTCAGCCAGTCGATCAAGGATAGCTTCGAGACTGACGTTAATCTGCGATTCACCGAGGGAGACACCAAGTTCCGCTACTGGTCCAGCGACCTTACCGTGGAATACGTCAGGTTCAACTCGGAATATCGTACCTAAGAAAAACTTGCCAAAGAGTACACAGAGAAATCGAAGACGCCTGGGACCACGGTCCCTGGCGTTTTTTTGATCCGAGATGCGTCATGTGGCTATTTTCTTCTCACTGCTAGCATAAATCCGTCTTTGCGCGAAATCCTGCGCTCGCTACACTCTCGCCACGGCATGAAATAGGGCCGTATGAAGTCGCTGCGTTGCCCCACGCAGCCTTTCAATTCCCATCATGCATCGCCACGTCTACGCACCGCTATGTCCCTGAGGTATTCGTCTGCAATGACCAAGGAAGCTCGCAACCGTAAACTGACTACCGTCCTGGTAGTCAATGAAGAAACGGACTTGATCCGCGAGACGCTCAATAGTGTGCGTCAGATCGTTGATGAGATCGTGCTGTTAAACATCGGCAAGACCGATGCGATATCGTCCATTGCCAGTGAGTATCAGGCCCGAGTCGTCGCTCATTCCTGGCAAGAGTCGTTCGGTGAGGCACGCAACGCCGCACTGGCGCATGTGACTGGCGAATGGATCCTGTGGTTGGACCCAGGCGAGACGATCGACACGGAAGATGCTGCCAAGCTGCGTCAGTTCGTGAACAGCCAGGTCGATATTATGACGGCCTACGTGCTCTTGGTGCGTGCTCCTCAGGCCCCAGGAACCATCGGTAGCGAACAGATTGGCCAGGTTCGCTTGCATCCCAATCATCCTGGTATTCGCTACGAAGGCCGCGTGCGAGAAAACGTAATTCAATCGCTTGCCGAATGTGGCATGTCGATCGAAGCCGTTCCTTTTCTCGTCCAGCGCAACGTGATCGAGAGCGATTCAGCCTGGAAAATCAAACGAGCCAGTCGCGATGCCAAGCTGGTCGAACGTGAAATCAAAGAGACGGGTCCCAGTGCTCGCCTGATGATTTGCATGGGTGAAGCGGTGCAGACGCTGAATGATCAGGCCAACGCCTTGATGTTCTACGAACAGGCTTGCCGCTTGTCGGAACATGGCTCGGCCGAAATGCTTGAGGCATTCTACGGTATCCTTACCGCACTCGATGGCCGCCCTGATGGTCTCGATACCCAAATACAAACCTGCATGACGGCATTAGAGATCTTCCCACTCGATGCCCAACTGCTGTGTGCGGTTGGTGGTTACTTGCAATCAAAGGGACACCTCGATTTGGCGAGACGTTCCTTTGAAACCGCCTACAAACATGGCCAAATTAACCTCGAAACCTGGCACATCGACGATATCGACGAGATCGCCGCGTCCTGCCTGGCGATCACCACGCACGCCGTCGGTCGCGAAGAAGATGCGGAACGTATCCTATTGGAAGCTCTTTCGGATTGCCCTCGCTCGGTGCGTTTGCGTCGCCAGGTGATCGAAACCCACGTGAAGCATGGTCGTCGTCAGGAAGCACTCGCGGAACTTGATAAGCTTCCCGCCGATTACCCCAAGATCGAATCGCTACGCAGTGCGGTTCGAGGAGCGGCCCTTGCTTCGCAGAAGAATTGGGTTGCCGCACGTCCTTACCTGGAAGCCGCCTATCGTCAGGGATCTCGCGAACCGTTATGCCTGCGTTGGTATGCGACCACGTTGGCTGCCCTGAGCGAGTTAGAGACATCGCGAGATGTCCTGAAGGTCTGGAAGGAACGCGAGCCACACAATGCGGAACCAGAGGAACTGTTACGAGCACTGGTGGCCGGGCCGACCGTCCGGCAGACGGCTTCCAGCAAAGCCGGCTAGTCGAAACGCATCGTTTCGATCCGAACATGAAAAAAGCCTCGCAGTCGATGCGAGGCTTTTTGTTTATCTCGGTTGAGGCTCAAAGGCCTTACGAACGACCGACGCGGTTCAGCACGGTCGTCAGCGTTTCGCGAAGCACCGTACCGCTACGACGCAGGGCCTGGATTTCTTTGGGCCACAGGTCGAGTTGGTAGGTCGATTCGACACCGTTCTTGCCAACGACGGTGGGCACGCTCAAGGCCACGTCGCGGATGTCGTAGCATCCGTTTTGAATGCTGGAGATCGGCAAGATCTGATGGCTGTCCAGGGCGATCGCATCAATGACGTCGCGAATGGCGATCCCGACTGCGAAGCCAGCGCCACCCTTCTTCTTGATCACTTCCGCTCCAGAGCCCTTGGTACGGGTAAACAGTTCGTTTGCCGTGTTGGGGTTCCAGCCAGGGAACTTCTCGAGGGGCAAACCGTTGACCGAAGCAGACGACCAGATCGGCACCATGCTGTCGCCATGTTCCCCGAGGATCAACGCTTTGACCTGGGTCGGAGGCAGCTTGCAGGCCTCGGCGATCAGTGCTCGGAAACGAATCGTATCGAGCTGGGTTCCCAGACCAATCACGCGGTTGGTTGGCAGATCGAGCCGGGTGGAAGCGAGGTAGGTCAGAATGTCGACCGGATTGGAAACGACAAAGACCGTCGCGTCCTTCTTGTAGCCAACCTTCTTGATCGAATCGAGGATCGTCAAAAACAGGTCGACGTTACGATTGATCAGGTCCAGGCGGCTTTCATCTGGCTTTCGACGCAGACCGGCCGTGATGCAGATGATGTCCGAATCGGGAATGTGTTCGTAGCTGCCGCTGGAAATAATCTGATCCGCGGTGCTTGGGCTGCCGTGAAGCAGGTCCAATGCTTGACCGCCGGCGAGGTCAGCGTTGACGTCGAGCAAGGCGATTTCGCGGACGATACCGCTGCACTGCAGGGCAAACGCGGCACACGAACCAACCAGGCCACCGCCACCGATGATGCTAACTTTCATGGTTACTCTCTCGAACAATGGGGTGGATTAACGTTGCTTCGACAGCTCGGCCATCACGCGTTGGGTGATCATTTGGATCAGGGATTCCTGATCTGAAGATCCCGACGAAGCGGCAGGCTTACTCGAATTGGGGCCCATCGGTTCCGGGGCACCGAAGGCACGACGTTGGACGTGCGAGTCTTCCCAGCTGTCGCGGAAGATGTCGTTAGCACAGATGTCGCAGTCTTTGTACTCTTCGGTGTTGCGAGGATCTTTCCAGCCCCACTTGTCCTTCAGATCGAGCAGTTCACGCGACTTCTTCTCGTTCAGGAACTCGACGTGACCAAGCTGCTTGGCCAGGATCAGCATGCGGCAGTAGGCGTCCAGGATTTCTGTCCACCAGTAAGCACGCTCGACGTTCTCGCCGTAGCTGACGGTACCATGGTTGGCGAGCAGGATGACGTTGGTGCGATCGACGAAAGGAATGATCGTGTCGGCAAACGACTGACCGCCAGGCGTTTCGTACTTGGTGATCGGCACGTCACCCAGGAAGACTTCCACTTCCGGCAGAACACACTGTGGAATGGGTTCGCGGGCAATCGCAAAAGCGGTCGCGTGTGGCGGGTGGCAGTGCACGACGCTCTTGACGTCTTGTCGCTGCTTGTAGATTTCCAGATGCAACAGGGCTTCGCTGGATCGCGGTTTGCTACCGGCGATCTGCTTGCCGGTCATGTCGATCGTGGAAATGTCTTCTGGCTTCAGGAAGCCTTTGCAGTGCATCGTCGGCGTGCAAAGGACTTCATTGTCGCTGACGCGAACCGTGATATTGCCATCGTTAGCGGCAGCGAATCCTTTGTTGTAGATCCGCCGTCCGATATCGCACATGTCTTGTTTGACTTTGTGAACGTTCGTCATGCCGATTCGTATCTCGCAATCAAGGGGTACGTTTGGTGTTCTTCTCATTCCTGTCCCTTCGCCCCGGTGGAGAGAGGGGACAGGAATGCCTACTTCTTAGGTCGATAACGAATATCAACCGTGTCTAAAATGGCCGCGTTGTAGGCGTCCACTGGCTTCATGTCGGGGTAAAACGGTTGGGCCGCTTCTCCCCCTTCACTTAGCGCGATGTAATTGTCTTGGCCGGCGCCCAGTTCGTCGTAAACGACAAGCAGGTCATCCAGCGGAGTGTCTTCGTTTTCGATATCGCTCAACATCATGGGCACGGCCAGCTTCAGCACGGCACCCTGAAATTCAGGAACCGAGCGACTGAGCGTGACTTTTCCGATGATCTTGGCGATACGCATGTTGTTCTCGTTACTTGATCCAGTTGGGCCCGGTGGATCCGCGAAGGTTCCACAAGGTTGCCAGCAGTCGTGGGACATCCGAGTCCTGCCATTGCGCCGGGTGGCAAACCACCAGGTTCGCTCCCAGGCTCTTCGCCGCAGCCTGCCAGTCGTGACTTCCGCAAGCGACCATGGCTCGGATGCCACTGGTTCGATTGGCAGCTGCCACAGCAAGCTCCGGTTGTTCCGAGAGGATCACCGCCATCTGGTCACTCTTGGCCATGGCGATGGCCCGGTCGACCGCCTGGCTCAGGCTGCCAACTTGTTCGGTTCGCGGCGTCGACTGCCAGGCACCCGATACGGACTGCTTGGCGGCGTTGACCACCGCTGGTGTCATCTGCTTCTGGCCGCAATCGTTTTGGTCGATTCGGCGAAGCTCGACACCGCGTTGTTTCAGTTCATCTTTCACAGCCGGAGTCACAACCGCTTTGGTTGGAACGCACAGCACCGTGATCGATTCGTTCAGCTTTTCCTTTAGCGTTTCGACCGTAACCAACTTCACGTCCAGGCGAAGTTCGCCGACGGATGCCGTCGCCGTTGGAGACGATGCAGCACCATCCCGCATGAGTCGCTGGACGACCATCCGGACGATTCGTTCAATGTCTTGGCTACTAAAGTTGGACTGCACGTCTATTCGTCAATAATGCCGATCACCGTCCAACGGACTGGTGTTCGGGGGTAATTCAAAAGTTCGGATGTCGATTTGCCATCGCTGGTGATCATCACCAGTTCGCCTGGCCCTGCGTTGACCGCGTCGACCGCGACCAACGGATGACCATCTGGGGTCGTGCCGTCGACTTGCATCGGCTGCACGACCAACAGTTTCCAGCCTCGCATCGAGACGTGTCGTACTGTGCTGGTGGCCGTACCGACCACGCGTGCCGTTTGCATAAAGGACTAACCTTTCGCCGGATGTCCCAGGATGCACAAATCGTCAATCAGCGAGCAGCGTCGTTCCCGCGTGAAGGTCAGCGGAGTGGTGACGCCTTCGCCGGTTGGGGTGGCGATGGAGAACGAAATATAACCTTCGCCTCCGACCCCCAGTGCCGCGGCACAGGGACCATTTTTCACAAACAACGTGGTGTCCATCACGCGACCCATCTTGGTCATGTTGCGGACGTTGTTGCTGTGAATGATGGCCGTGTGGCGGAAACCGTGTTCGTAGTACCGTGCCTTCTCAATCGCTTCGTCCACGTCGTGGCAGCGAACGAAAGGAATGAACGGCATCATCTGTTCGACAGGGACAAACGGGTTGTGCTCGTCCGTTTCGCCAAAGACGAGTTCCACGTCTTGCGAAATGTTCTTGCCGGCGGCTCGTGCGAGGACGGCGGCGTCCTGGCCGATGAATTCCTTCGCGGCCACTTTCTTCTTCTTGCCAGGATCGCCGTATTCGGTGATCGCAACCGAGGTGAGTCGGTCGATCTCGCTGCCATTCAAGCGAACCGCTCCCGCTCGCTCCATGGCTCGCATCAGGTCGTCGAAGACCGAGTTCACGACGAAGACTTCTTTTTCGGCGATGCAAAGCAGGTTGTTGTCGTAGGCACCACCTTGAATGATGCAGCGGGCTGCACGATCCAGGTCGGCGGTTTCATCGACAACCACTGGTGGGTTACCAGGACCGGCAACGACAGCCTTCTTGCCGCTATTAAGTGCTGCACGAGCAACGGCGGGACCACCCGTGACGCAGATCATGGCCACATCGCGGTGATGGAAGATCAGGTCAGCCGACTCGAGAGTTGGTTCGGCTATCACACAAATCAGGTTGTCGATGCCCAGGTCGTCGTAGATGGCCTTGTTGAATCGACGAACCCCTTCGGCGGCGACTTGCTTACCGGATGGATGCGGGTTGACGACCAGCGTGTTACCTCCGGCGATCATGTTGACGGCGTTGCCGGTGATCGTGGGAAGCGAGTGCGTGACAGGAGTGATACAGCCAATCACACCGAACGGAGCGTGCTCGATCACGGCCAGGCCATGATCGCCGCTGAAGACCTCGCTGCGGAGGAATTCAACGCCTGGGGTTTTGCGACCCAGCAGTTCCAGCTTCTCGATCTTATGTTCGAGACGGCCAATCTTGGTCTCGTTCATTTCCATCGTGCCCAATTCAACCTTCTGGTCGATCGAGATACGGCGGATGTGATCGATGATTCGCTTGCGATCTTCGATGGTGCGTTCCGAGAGCTTTTCAAAAGCTTCGTGTGCAGCTCGCACGGCCTCGTCGGCACAGTCAAAGATCCCGTAGCGGCCGGTGAACCCGGAGGTAGCCGGTGGAGCATTGCCCACTTCGGCCAAAACCTGGGCCACTACGTTGCGAATGATGGATTCGTCAAATTGCATGATGTTTATATCCTCGCGTCAGCGCGTGAATGTTACGGCAGACTAGCTTTCCGAGTCTTCTTCGGTAGGTTCGTCCTTAGTTTTCTTCGGCTCTGGCTTGGGCGCAGATTTCGGCTCCGACTTGGGTTTTGGCTTCGGGGCCGGTGCTGGCTTGGCCTTGGCTTGCGGCTCTTTTGCGTCTGCGTCTTCGTCCTCGTTGCGGTCGTAAACACAGCAGCTTTCGACTTGAGCACGATCGACGATGCCAATCACGACACAATCGATCGGAAGTGATTTCGTTTCCGGAGTCAGTCGGGCACTCGAACCTTGCGTGATCAGTACGAAGTCCCCCACACCGCTACCGAGCATATCGACAGCGACGAACGTTCGGCCGGTGGTTACCAACGACTGGCGATCTTTCGCTTCGAGTCGATACGGCTCGACCACAAGCAACTTGTGGCCGACCATGTTGTCGACTTTCTGCGTGGATATGACCGATCCGGTCACTTTGGCGATAAACATTTTAGGTCGACTCCAGCAACTGCCGGGTTTGACGAGCAACGATGATTTCTTCGTTGGTCGGAATGACCCACAGTTGCGTTTTGCTGTTTGCCGAATGGAACGAAGCCTCTCCCTTGGCGGAATCGTTCTTCGCCTCGTCCAATTCGATTCCCAACTCTTGCAAGTTGGCACATACGTCCTTGCGTAACTGCTTACCGTTCTCGCCGATGCCTCCGGTAAAGACGATCGCGTCGGCTCCGCCCAGTTCGACCAGCATGCCGCCGAGGTATCGGCGAACTTCACTGGTAAACATGTCCAAAGCCAGTTGTGCGTCGGCATTGCCGTTAGCCGCGGCTTCTTCCAGGTCTCGCATGTCGCCGCTAAGGCCACCACTGAGTCCCAGTAGTCCACCTTGGTTCCCGATATAAGCGAGAACTTCGGTCAAGCTCTTGCCGGTTTTTTCCATCAGCAGCGGCAGGGCATAGGGATCAAAATCCCCGACCCGGTTGTTCTGCGGCAGTCCGGTTTGCGGGCTCATACCCATGGTCACAGCAACACTTTGACGATCTTTGATCGCACACAAGCTGCTGCTACCACCGAGGTGGCACGAGATGACTCGCAAATCGTCACGCCCCAGAATTTCTGCACTTCGCGTCGCGATATACCGATGGCTCGCTCCGTGGAAGCCCCACTTCTTGATCTGGAACTCGTCCGACCAGTCTTTGGGAATTCCGTAGTAGCGATTCCGATCGGGAATCGTTTGATGGAAGCCGGTCTCAAAGGCGGCAACTAGCGGAATCTCCGGAAGTTGCTCGGAAAGTAATCGCATGGCGGCGATGTATGGCGGGTTATGAGCCGGGGCGACTTCGTTCATTTCTGCCATCGCAGAAAGGACATCGTCGTTGACTCGTTGTACGCCTGATACTCGTCCACCGTGGACCGCTTTAAAGCCGATCGCCGATACTTCGGCGGCGTCCTTCAAGCATCCGTGTTCTGCGTCGGTCAGCTGGGAAAGGCATTTGCGAACCGCCACGGCATGATCAGGCATGTGATCCGTGACTTCTTCTTTCCAATCGCCAATCTGAACGCTGCAGGAACTTTCTGGAGATCCGATTCGATCGATCCCGCCACGGGCCAACTGCGTTTCGCTGTCCATATCGAACAAACGATACTTGAAGCTGGTCGAGCCGAGATTTGCTACCAGGACCTTCATTGTCTGGGACTCCTTTCGCTGGGGATGCTCCGCGGACTAGCGGCTTACATTAGGTCGGTTTAGCTGAAGTAAACGTCGCTGAGGCCTTCGGCTGGGCGAGGCAGGACATGGCTGCCAGCCAGTTCGCCGACTTGCTGAGCGGCATTGGCACCAGCTTCGACAGCAGCACGAACGCTACCGACGTCGCCACTGACAACCGTGCTCACCAGGCCACCGCCAATGTTGACGCGCTTTACGATCTTCACGTTGGCGGCTTTCGCCATGGCGTCGGTCGCTTCGACCAAGCCAACCAAACCTTTGGTTTCAATCAAACCAATTGCGTTTTGCATGGATAGTTTTCCTTCGCGGATGTTTTGTAGATGGAGTAGGGACTATTCGGACTCGATGACCTGCTTAACCGGTGGCGGCAGGACGATACCGATGTCTTCGTGCGGTCGTGGAATGACCTGAACGCTGACAACTTCGCCCAGACGGCCAGCTGCTGCAGCACCTGCATCGGTGGCGGCTTTCACTGCGGCGACATCGCCGGTGATGAAAGCGGAAACCAAACCGCTGCCAACTTTGTCCCAACCAACGAACGTCACGTTGGCTGCCTTCAACATTGCGTCGGTGGCTTCCACCAAGGTCACAAAGCCCTTGGTTTCAATCATGCCCAACGCTTCCATTACTTTCGCCATGGGGTTTTATCTCCCGAACAAAAAAAGGAAACCGTTACTTCTTTTCGCACCCGAAAGTCAGATGCGATGTCTTCAAACAAACAGGGGTCATAAAAACGCTCTCGCTGGCCTCGGGAGAGGACTCACAGTGGCAAATCAGTGAGGCCAACGAAAGCGTAGTTAGTTCTAGTGTTTCGTCTTGCAGCCGCAGGGCTCTTTCTTCAAGAGCTCGATCTCGGAGGCCGCATCCAGGTTACACGCGTTGCCTTCATCGGTGTCGATGTGGACTTCCAGTTTGCTGACGCCGTCGGCTCGGACGAGCAAGTCTTCAAACGTGGTGGTGCAACCAAGCGAGGTGATTCGGAGGTTCATGCGATCGCCGTTCTTCACACCGTAAAAATCGGCGTCGCGGTTGTTCATGTGGACGTGGCGTTCGGCTCGGATTACACCTTGGTCGAGCTGAACGGCACCCTTAGGACCGACCAGCACGCAGCCGGGAGTGCCGTCGATCTTGCCGGAAGCACGAACCGGGGCGTCGATGCCCAGCGAGATCGCGTCGGTGAAGGCCAGTTCAACCTGGCTGTAGTCACGCGTCGGACCCAGTACGCGAACCTTTTCCAGCATGCGGCGACGAGGACCGACGACCATCACGGTTTCTTCCGCCGCGTAGAAGCCGTCTTGATAAAGGTCCTTCATCGGAGTCAGGACATGACCGGGGCCGAACAGCGTTTCGACGTGGGCATCGGTCAAGTGAATGTGACGAGCCGAAATGCTGACCACCAGCTTTGGTTCAGCCGATGGGGCAGGGGCCTGGGCAGGAGTACCACCTTGCGAAAGGACGATCTGACGAACGATCCGTTCGATAGTGGCATGATCGAGATTCAGCGAGGAACTCATTCGTATCAAACCCTAGTTGGGGTTAGCTTGCTTTGTGGGAAACGGGGCGGTCGATGATCGCCATCTCGGCAGGGGCGACGATCAAATCGACTCCGGCGTCCTGAACTTGCTTCTGCCAGGCTTCCGAAATCTCGTGATCGACCACGAGCTTGTCGACTTCCGAAAGCTCGCACATTTGAGCAAGGCTCTGACGGCCAAACTTGGTGCTGTCGGCAACGATGATCACTTCGCCGCCAGCTTTCATCATGGCCCGCTCGGTTTCGACGAGCAGGAGGTTGCTGTTGTACAGCCCTTGCTGGGTAATTCCCGCGACGCTGAGCACGGCACGCCGAGCACTAAGTCGCGAGATCATTTCGTTGGCATAAGGGCCCAAAGAAACACCGGTCGCGTTATGAACGTAGCCACCCAACAGGATCAACTCGGTCGTGGTACTGGCCATAAACAAGTTGGCCACCGGCAGCGAGTTGGTCACGATTTGCAGGGTTCGCCCGACGAGCATCTGGGCTAGTTCGTAAGTGGTGCTTCCGCCGTCGAGAATGACGGTATCGCCTTCTTCGATCAGCTGAGCCGCGGCCTTCGCGATCTGCCGCTTCTTACTCCACTGCATTTCGTGGCGAAGTTCAAAGTGGGGCAGATTAGGAGAAGGACCTGTGTAAAACACACCCCCGTGCGTCCTGCGGGCCGACCCGGCTTCTTCCAGCAGTTCCACATCGCGACGAACGGTCGATTCCGAGACTTCCAATTCCTGAGCAAGTTCCGGCAGCGAGGCAAAGCCTCGAGACCGAACCAGGTCGAGAAGTCGCGTGCGTCGAGCGTCCGCTTGCATGTGGTGGGAGATGGGGTCGGGGGAGAGTGATAGCTAACTCAGTCGAGTTAAAACACCTAGATTATGCATTCCGCATTGCCAATAATCAATCAGATCGTGGCATCTTTCTTTCAGAATTCACGTTTGAGGGCCAGATTCTAACAGCGCCTCGTTCCCTAAAACGCAAAAATGCCCCATATATGCCAGGATTAGGATAATCGTTACACGAGTTTCCGGGCTAAAGTCTGGCAGGCGACCCTGAATGAAAGAAAATAATCACGATGTGAAAGAATGACGTCATCGTATATGAAAGAGATACTAGGAAAGTAGCACAAAGTTTAACGGCTTCTGTGTGCTAGCGAAAGGTCCCGGAACGGCATCGGGCAGATGGTAGAGCTTGCCTAGCTTGTCGGCTTGACGGTGACCTGGCGTCCGGTCACGGTCACGCGGCCTTCGGCGATCGCCGCAAGCGTCGCTGGGTAGACGTGGCACTCGGCATCGAAGACGCGTGCCGCAAGATCTGTCGGCTGATCGCTTGGAAGAACATCGACCACGCTCTGGGCGATGATCGGCCCATGGTCGTAATGATCGTCGACAAAATGAACCGTGCAACCGCTCACCTTCGCCCCGTGCTCGATCACCGCCGTGTGAACACGGATGCCATAGAACCCGGCACCACAGAACGCAGGGATCAAGGAAGGGTGAATGTTGACGACACGATTGACGAAGTCTTCCGGCACGGCAACCTGTTTGAGGAAGCCACCCATGACGACTAGCTCAACGTCTTTCTCACGGCAGGCCTGAAAGATTGCCTGCGAGAAATCGGCTTTGTCCGGGTGCTGCGCGACGGTAATGATCTCGCAGGGGATGTCGGCCTCTTCGGCGTAGGCCATTCCCTTGGCTTTACTGCTGCTGGAGATCACCAGAACGACCTCTAGCGGAAGCTGGTCTTCGCGAATTCGCTCGAGCAGGTTACGTAGTGTCGTCCCGCCACCGGAGATCAAGACGGCGATCTTCAGTGGATTGTCTACCGTATGTACAGGCCAGGTCGTCATCAGATGCGTTATGCCTGCTTTACGTAAATGCGGACTTCGCTGTCGGCGATCTTGGTTTCGATCGGATCGATACCATCGACTTCCGAATCCTGAACGGCGGTCGCGAGCGTTTCTGCCTGGATGTAGTCAGAGTAAGTGGTCACGGCGGAGTGTACGTCGCCGGAATCGGTAACCACGCCGACTTCGATCTTGGCAGTGTACTCCAGGTCCAGTTCTTTCCGCTTGTCCTGGATCAAACGCACGAGATCCTTGACGTAGCCTTCCTGAATTAATTCAGGTGTCAGTTCCGTGTTCAGCACGACCACGCAGAGCTTGCCCTGAGCGGCGGCCCAGCCTTCTTTGGCGGAAAGACGAACTTGGATGTCGTCGTTGTCGAAGGTGAGCGATTCGCCTTCAATCGTCAACGTAAATGCTCCGTCCGACTGCAGGGCATTGAGCAGTGCCGCGGCGTCGGTCTGTCCGAGGACCTTCTTCACGTTGGGCATCAATTTGCCGACGCGAGGGCCCAACCGCTTGAAATTTGGCTGGATCTGGTAGTTGATGTACTCGTCGGCTTCCTGCGTGTATTCCACCGATTTCACGTTCAGCTCTTCGCACAAGATTGCACTGTGCGACTTGAGCCAATCGCGATGCGTGTCATCGGCCAGCACGACTTCGACCTTGCTCAGCGGTTGGCGAACCTTGAGCTTCTCGTTCATGCGAGCCTGACGTCCGAGCGAAGCGATTTCGCGCAGCAGTTCCATGCGTTGCGAAAGCTGAGTATCGATTGCCGTCTCGTCGACAGCGGGGAAGTCGCACAGGTGAACGCTCGTCTTCGCTTTGTCGCCAAAGACACCGGCCAGGTTCTGCCACAGGGTTTCCGATAGGAACGGAACGAACGGTGCGATGACCTGGCAGGTCGTCAGCAAGCATTCGTACAAAGTCCAGTAGGCGTCCAGCTTATCGGCCGACTCCTTCTCCTTGCTCCAGAAACGATCGCGGCTACGGCGAACGTACCAGTTGGATAGCCCGTCGACAAACTGATTGATCGCGGCACACGCGTTGTAGTTGTCGTACGCATCCATCCGCTCGGTAACGGTCTGGATCGTGCGATTCAACTCGCTAAGCACCCAGCGGTCGAGCTCGCTTCGCTCTGCCACAGGTCGGGCACCCTTGGCACCGACGAAATGTTTCGCCAGGGCTTGATCCAGGTCAGCGACCGCAGTTTCTGGCTCGAAGCCGTCGATGTTGGCATAGATGGTGAAGAAGCTGAAGACATTCCACAGCCGCAGCAGGAACTCAGGGATACTATCCTTGATGGACTGCTCGTTGTAACGGATCGAGGTCCATGGCGGCTGGTTGGCGTACAGGTACCATCGCAGCGCGTCGGCTCCATACTTGTCGAAGATCTCGTTCGGCTCGCGATAGTTTCGCTTGCTCTTGGACATCTTCTGGCCGTCTTCGCCCAGCATCAGCCCCAGCACGATGCAATTCTTGAACGGGTGTGGGTACTCGTGCGGTTTCGTTTGGCCGTCTTCATCCTGGCCGAACAGCAGCGTGCTGATCGCCAACTGGCTATAGAACCAGCCACGTGTCTGGTCGATCGCTTCGCTGATGAAGTCGGCGGGGAACTGCGCCTCGAAGTTCTTCTCGCCCTGGTGCGGGTAGCCCCACTGAGCAAATGGCATCGCACCGGAGTCGTACCAACAGTCGATCACTTCCGGCACGCGTTTCATGCGTGCGCCTTCGGCAAACGGCGAATCGTAGGTGATCTCGTCGATGTACGGCTTGTGGATCTTGAGGTCCTCGACCAAGTCTGGGTTATCGGCTTTCGCTTTTTCCCAAACCTCGAAGCCAGTAGCACCAGGCTTCTCTTGCAGTTCGGCGTAGCTGCAAACGGCCTCGCCTTTGCCGGTCTCTTCGCAAACCCAGATCGGCAGCGGCGTGCCCCAATATCGCTCGCGCGAGAGGGCCCAGTCGACGTTGCTTTCCAGGAAGTTGCCGAAGCGGCCATCCTTGATGTGGTCAGGCAGCCAGTTGATCTGCTGGTTGTTGGCCAGCATCTGATCTTTGAACTTGGTCGTGCGGATGAACCAGCTTTCGCGCGGATACTGGATCAACGGATCTTCTTCGGCACGCCAGCAGAACGGGTAGTCGTGCAGATACTGATCCAGCAGGAAAAGGATCCCGCGTTCTTTCAGTTCCCGCGAGATGTCCTTGTCCGCTTCTTTGACCCAGCGACCCTTGTAGTCTGGGGCTTCGTCCGTGAACTTGCCGTCGGGACCGACAGCACAGATCAACGCTGGGCCTTCGCGGTCTTCGAATCGTTCCTGTTCGGCGGCGAGAACTTCGTAGTCGACTTCACCGAATGCCGGGGCCTGGTGAACGACACCCGTACCGCTGTCGGTCGTGACAAAGTCGGCGGCAACGACACGCCAAGCGATGTGCTGCTTATCGCCCGATTTTAGTTTGCCCTGCGTATCGCCGAGGTCTTTGTAGTAGTAATCGAACGGCGGATGGTAACGCTTGCCGAGCAGTTCGGCACCCTTGGTGGTGCTCAGGACTTTCCACGTACGTTTCGCCTTGGCAGCGATCGTTTCGACGAGAGCTTCGGCGACGATCAGCTTTTCGCCAGACTCTTCGTCTTCGACGGTCGCATAGTCCAGTTCGGGATGGACGGCCGCGAACTGGTTGCTTGGCAGTGTCCAGGGAGTCGTCGTCCAGACCAACAACGCGGTGTCGTCTTCGTCTAGCAGAGGAAAACGAACGAAAACGCTCGGGTCGGCAACTTCACGGTAGCCTTGGCCAACTTCGCCGCTGCTCAGAGCGGTACCACCTTGGGCCCACCACCAAACGATTTTATGACCTTGGTAAAGCAGGCCGCGGTCGTACAGATTCTTCAGCGACCACCACACACTTTCGACGAAGCTTTTGTGGTAGGTGACGTAAGCTTCATCCAGATCGACCCAGAAACCGAGTCGTTCGGTCAGCCGCCGCCACTCTTGCATGTAGCGCCAGACGCTGGCCTGACATTTGTGGATGAACGGTTCGACGCCATAGCTCTCGATTTCTTCTTTCGAGTGGATGCCGAGCTCTTTGCAGACTTCCACTTCGACCGGCAGGCCGTGCGTGTCCCAGCCAGCTTTTCGCTCGCAGTAGTAACCACGCATGGTGCGATAACGCGGGAAGACGTCTTTGATTGCACGTGTCAGGCAGTGACCTGGGTGAGGCATGCCGTTGGCCGTCGGTGGGCCTTCGTAGAAGACGAACGGTTCGCTGCCCTGGCGGGCTTCGAGCGACTTTTCGTAAATCTGATTTTGTTGCCAATACTCGAGGACTTTGGTTTCCATGGCGGGAAACGAAACATTCTGCGGGATGCTTTCAAACATCGAATCTCATCTTCCTCGAGCGGTCACACCGTGAAAGAGCCGCGTGCTCCTTCACTAGAAATCCTTCAGGTCTAGCGATTCGTGGGCCGGCGATGGCTCAGCCCACGACAGAAAGGACGTTGAACGTTTGCTTGGGGTTCAGGCCGGCGACTTAATCGTCGTCATCCCCCTCTTCTTCGTCCCCTTCTTCTTCCTCGTCGTCATCGCTTTCTTCGTCCTCTTCGAAGAACTCTTCTTCGATGTCTTCATCCTCGTCGTCGTCGATCAAGTCGTCGTCGAAGGATTCGTCATCGACCGGAGTTTCGTCGTCGAATTCCTCGAAGTCTTCGTCGAAATCATCGTCGAAGTCGTCCTCGTCGAAATCCTCTTCCATTTCTTCTTCATACTCGTCGTCGGTTGCTACAATCGAGCCGGAGAATGGGTTAGGGAAGTTTTCGCTGACGAGGGGCATTTCCAGGAGTTCTTCAGGCATTGCAAACCTTCGGTCGTTTGTTTTCGTGCCGCGGGCACGGATACAGGGAGCTCGTTCACCGGGAACCGAATCCTGAAATTAGAAAAGCCAGACCCCTACTACGTCAACCACCTCGCACACGAAAACATTGTTGTCTGAAGCATTTACGGTGATTACGGATGAATTTCCCCCCAGGTCAAGTCGTTGCCGTTTGTCTCTCTTCCGGTGGAATTCCACGGCATCCCGTCGAATCGGCGCAATTATCCGTTGGCGGCTTTGAGAATGATGGTCATCGATATGACGAGCATTACGCCCCCCAGCGGGCAGTAACGTTGTTCAATCAAGAGATTCTCGATCGGTTTGAGCCCGATGCCGAGGCCTTCCCCTCTGGGAGCGTTGGTGAGAATATCACCTTGAGGGGCATCAACTTAGGTGATCTGGAGATCGGAACTCGGTTATTAATTGGCGAGGCTGAAATCCAGCTCGAGAAACGCTGGAAGCCGTGTCATGCCAAGAATGCTGAAACCTGCTATTCACGCGTGAACGAGCGCGAGCACCTTGGTTTTTTTGCCAGCGTGGTTCGCCCCGGAATGATCCGAGGTGGCGACACCATCCAGGTGGTCGCACATTCCGGGGGCGACCAACAAGGGTGATACCTAAGAAACAGGCCTCGATAACTTATCGTTATCCAGGCCTGTTAGGTGTCGAGTTCGGTGTCCCAGTAAGCTTCGCTAACGAACTTACTCCAGGACTCAATGCGGACGCGTCTTGCCGCATAGACCGGAGTCCACCTCGGCCGAATCGGTTCCTTTCGCATCGGCATGTGTGCCTCAGCTGGGGTCCGGTTCGCCTTGCGATGGTTACAGTCTACGCAAGCCAAAACGCAGTTTTCCCAAGAGGATTCACCTCCCTGGCTACGCGGGACAACGTGGTCGATCGTCAGGTACTCGCTGCCTGGCCGCGATCCACAGTACTGACACATGTACTGGTCCCGCTTGAACACGTTGCGACGGCTGAACGTCACGGTGTTACGCGGAATCCGATCGTAGTTGACCAGCGAGACCACTTCCGGGATCTTCACCTTCAAAAGCTGCGAAGAAATGAAAGGCTCGTCCTTGCCTGGGGCCAGGTTCGACCAATCCTCCCACGTATACAGCTGGTAGCTATGCGGGTCGACGATGCGAGCCGTTCCGCAGAAAACCTGCGTCAACGATCGAGCCACCGAGGCCACACCGACAGGCTGCCAGTTGCGGTTGAGGACCAGCGTAGGCCGCTCCAAAAGGGCCGACATGAATCAATTCTCTCCCTCGTCGAAAAGGCAACCGATCGGAATCGAACCGAACGTTCTTTCCTGCATGTGCAGCGGAAAGACCTCGTACCACCGAGCCACGGTTACCGAAGTAACGATATTACGACTAAACGTCTTGGGGGTGGGAAGGGACAAACAAGCTAGACCTTTTACGCTCGCGTCTGGAGGTCCAGCGTGTAAAACCTTCAACATAACATAGTTCGGGCCCAAAACGCCAATATTTCAGGCGACCGATTTTGCAACCGCTTGGGCCGATCTAGCGGAACTGTAGGCAAATTGTGTTAAGGGGGTACGAAGGCATTCGTAATTCGTGGGAAAAATGTCGATAACTTGTCGATGGTTACGGCGGACAAGCTTCCGTTACGCCTTCTATTTCCTTGTCAAACTGCCACGTTTCCGTTTGCTACTTAAGACCGAAAACCTCGTCGTGGGTTCACAATTCAGCGGAAAACTGCTGGGGGGAGCAGTCGGGGCACGCTAGAATACAAAACTTCGCCAACCCTCCTTTCGCTGACATCACTATTCGAGTCCCACCGATGAGCTTTCTTCCACGATCTATTTCTTTGGCCGTTTCGCTTTCGTTTGTATTTGTTATGAGTTCCACCCTGCCTGCCCAGCAAGAAAAAGTCATCTACGACGAAGCCGAGATTCCCAAGTTCACACTCCCGGATCCGCTGGTGGCTGAAGACGGCACGAAGATCGATTCAGCTCAGGCATGGAATCAACAGCAGCGACCCTACTTGATGGAACTGTTTGAACGCGAAGTCTACGGCAAGGCCCCGCCCGCACCGGAAAAGATCGAGTACAAAGTGACGGAGTCGTCAGACGAAGCACTCGACGGGACGGCACGACGTCGACAAGTGGCGATCCAACTGACGGACGATCCGGATGGCCCCGTCTTGAACGTCCTGATTTACCTGCCGAAGACCGATAAGCCGGTGCCGACGTTCATGACGTTGAATTTCTACGGAAACGCTTCGATTCACACCGACCCTGCCATTCAACTGCCCACAAGCTGGCTGCGAAACAACAAGGATAAGGGAGTCGAAGATCACCACGCGACCGAGAAACTACGTGGTGCGAGCAAAGAGCGTTGGCCGGTCGAAATGATTCTGGAGAAGGGTTACGGCCTGGCAACGGCTTACTATGGCGATATCGACCCTGACTTCGACGACGATTTCCAGAATGGGATTCATCCCTATTTCTATGCCGAGGGGCAAAAGAAGCCCAAACCGGATGAGTGGGGGAGCGTTGCCGCTTGGGCCTGGGGGCTGGGACGAGCGATGGATTACCTGGAACAAAACCCGGAGATTGCCTCGGACAAAGTGATCGTGATGGGGCATTCACGGCTCGGCAAGACATCCCTCTGGGCCGGTGCCACCGATCCTCGCTTTGCCGCCGTGATCTCGAATAACTCGGGCTGTGGCGGGGCAGCGCTTTCGCGAAGAAGATTTGGCGAGTCGGTCAAACGAATCAACACTTCGTTTCCGCATTGGTTCAACGATAACTTCACCAAGTACAACCACAATGAGGATGCTTGTCCGGTCGATCAGCACGAACTGATTGCCTTGATCGCACCACGTCCGTGCCTGGTTTGCAGTGCGGAAGAAGATCGTTGGGCCGATCCCCACGGCGAATTTCTTTCAGCCAAGTACGCAAGTCCCGTTTATGAGCTGTTGGCGGTCGAGGGGCTGAACGCCGAGGAAATGCCTGCCGTCGACGAGCCTGTACTCAGCCGTTTGGGCTACGTAATCCGGGCTGGTGGGCACGATGTTAAGCCAATCGATTGGCAGCGATACATGGAATTTGCCGACGCACACGTGCTAGGCAAGTAGCCGCCATCTGGCGGCACTTGGGGGGCATTTGGTAGAACGTATCTTCACCCATAACCGACGAAGGAGCCCCACGTGAAACTGATTGTCGCCGTGATCCAACCAACCAAGCTGGACAGTGTTCGCACGGCCCTATCTGAAATGGCCGTCGAGCGATTGACGGTCTTCGATGCCGAAGGGTACGGTCGACAGCGTGGCCAAACGGCGACCTTCCGTGGTATTGAGTACCAGACGAACCTGCTGCGGAAGGTGATCGTGGAGATTGCCGTGAACGACGACTTCCTGGACAAGACGCTCAGCATCATCGAGAACGTCGCACGCACCGGCCAGGAAGGTAACATCGGCGACGGGAAAATTCTCGTCCTGCCGATCGAGCAGGTCGTTCAAATTGGCGGCAAGGAAAAAGGCCCGTCGGCTGTCTAAACCAACTCACAGGTAATCCATTGATTCTTTATTTCACTGCGGACTTGATGTCGAACTCGCGCGTTTCGGGGCCTGCTCGGGCCAATGGGATTCCGCTGCGGGTGATTGCTTCCAAGGGCGGAATCCTCGAAACGATCGACGAGGACACCACGGCGCTGCTGGTCGACTTGAATCCTCCGGCACGTGACGCGATTAGTACCATTCAGGAAGCCAGGGCGGCCCATCCAGATCTACGGATCGTGGTGCACGGACCGCACGTTCAGGTCGATCTGTTGGGTCAGGCAAAAGAAGCTGGGGCCGAAGTACTTACCAACGGCCAGTTTCATCAGCAGGTCGATGCGATTCTCGCTAAGCTGGCCGAGCCAGCTTAGTTCGCGTCATCTTCGCTCGAGTCGCCATCGGGCTGGGATTCGTCCCCGCCCAGATCTTTGTTGAGCGCCGGCATGGCGAAGCGTGGCTGGTCTTCGTCCAGCACGATTTCGTCCATCTCTGCCTGGTCGACATCACGGCGAAGCAGAAGGTAAATCCCTGAGAATACGGCGAAAAAGTAGCCAAAGGTGTAGGCCGGTACCAGGTGTTCGACAACGCTGTACCAGAATCGCCAGATCGGACCGGCGAAATCATGGGTCAGAATTTTCTCGGTCTGCTCAAGGCCTTGGCCCCATTGAAGCCCTGTCGAAAGGGCGGCCAGCGAGGTTCCGACCAACAGGCTCATCGCAAAGTACCCCACCAAGCCGCCGAGTAAAGCCACCAATAGATACCACAGGTAGTGAAACGGTCGCTGGGTGACATAGGCATAACAGCGACTCAACGCGTCGAAGTGGTCGGAGCATTCCGTGCTGATGGCACCCCACATCAAGGGCCAGCCCAGGATCAAGGGAACCACGAGCATGCCGATCCCGATCGCCACCATCACGGCAATAAAGCCGAAGATACCGGTAACCACGGCGGCCCAAGGTCCCAGCCAGTTGACTAGGCCAAACAGCAGGAGGATCACCATCAGCATGGTGACCCCGATCATCGGGAAGATGGGGGACAGGAAGTAGCTGATAAACTTGCGAACCGAATGCCCTAGGGCCCCTTTGATTCCACAACGATCGTTGACCGAGAATTCCATCGCGGCGATTCGGGAAATCGCTCCACCGAAGATCGCGAACGTGGCGATGTACCACAGTGAATAAAACAGGAAGACCAGCAAGCCGCCAAAAGTTGGGGCCGGAAAGATCCTCTGGAAGGGGTTACCGCCGCGCAATGCGTCCTGGACAATTTCCAGGAAGTTGGTGGGAGAGGCCGCCAGGACAGGCCCGGCGCCGTCGTTGACCCAACTGCCGAAGAGATTCAAACCGATCCAATGACCGAGCGACAGCAGGCAAACACCCAGGTAGGCCAGCAGCAAAACGCGTAGATAGAACCCGATCAGGGTTGCCCGAAAGAGGATCAACCAGGGAAAACATTCGTGCCACGAAATGCCTCGTAGTAGACCGCGCTCCTCCGACATGCAGCTTTACTCCTCTGACCCTGCGGGAAATTTTGAGCCCGAATTATAGGCAGAGAAGGAAAGCTTTAAAACGTCACTCTGGCGAATCTTCGTCGTCGAATTGGCGATTCGCCTGCTCTTCGATGTGCTTTTCAATGTCGACGGGAAGCGCGTGCTCCTCGTCGAGCCATTGTCCCAGATCGATCTGACGACATCGTTCGCTGCAAAATGGCATCGCCGGAGTGTAGTCTGTCTCGAACAGGTGACCACACGTGGGACAGCGTAGAGAAGCCATGCAGGGCCTCCTTGCGTATTACGAGCTTAGTCCGAAGACGATTTGCCTTTCGACTCGCTCTTGGCCGGCTTGGACGATTCGCTGCTCTTCGAGCCCTTTTCGGCGCTCTTCTTGTACGAATCGCTGCGATAGTCCGTGATGTAAAACCCAGAACCCTTGAAGAGCAAGCCACCGCCGGTGCTGAAGAGCCGGCGCAACTTCTTCTTTTTGCACTCGGGGCACTTCGTCAGTGGATCGGCCGAGATCGACTGGAATTCCTCGAATTCATGTTCACAAGCGTCGCACTTGTATTCGTAGGTGGGCATTACAAGAGAATCTCCGGGGGTAGTGTTCAGCAGGAAGAAGGAGCACTTCGTTGTCTTGCTGAAAACCGAAAACTGAAAACTTGCTTACTCTAATAGTACTCTACTCGGCGAATTAGTCAGGGGCTTTTGACACAATCACCTGGCTGGCCCGGATGCAGCGGTCGAACAGCTTGTAGCCCGTCTGAGCCACTTGCAGCACGGTGCCTGGCTCGACATCGGCGCTGGGCTGCTGCAGGATCGCTTCATGGAAGTTCGGGTCAAACGGTTGGCCTTCGGCTTCGATCGGTTCGCAGCCGCGTTTCTTCATTGCTTCGAGAAGCTGCTTCTCGACCAGCTTGATTCCGTCGATGATGCCACCCGCTTGTTCCGACCCACCAGCCGACTGCAAAGCTCGCTGTAGGTTATCGACTACCGGCAGCAGGTCCGTCAGCAGTGGCGAGTTGGCGAACTTGAGTTCGTCATCGCGTTCACGACGTACGCGCTTGCGGTAGTTTTCCAGATCTGCCTGGGCCAGAAGGACTCGCTTCTCGGCGTCAACCAGATCTTGCTTCAGCTTCTCGACCTGATCGTCGGCACTACCAAAGAATTCGTCGGTGGACGCATTCTCTGCGGTGGCTTGCGACTGATCGGCATCAGTGTTGGGGTCCTGCGAGGGATCCTTTTCGGGATGTTCTGCAGACACGCGCTAAACTCCTTGATTAGCTCTTCTTCTTGGTCTCTTTTTCGTCGGTCGATGCGAACAGATAGTCTCGAATCGACTCGAGGAACGACTTCCGATGGGGACTGACGTTAGTGTGTTCGTATTCGGCCAGGTCGCGAAGCAGTTCTTCCTGCTTCGGATCCAGCTTTTTGGGGACTTCAATATACGTTTGCACGTACAAGTCGCCGGTGCCGCGGCCATGAGGATCTGGCATCCCCTTGCCACGCATCTTGAAAACTTCCGACGAACCGGAACCCGCCGGGACGCTCAGCATCGCTGGTCCGTTGAGTGTCGGAACTTCAATCTCGCTGCCCAGAACTGCCTGGGTGTACGTGATCGGCATCTTCAGGATCAGGTGATCCCCTTCGCGCTCGAACAGCTTGTGCTTGCGAATCGAGATGTGGCAGTAACAATCGCCCGGAGGGCCTCCGTCAGGGCTGGGTTGCCCTTCGCCAGCCAGCCGAACTCGCATGCCGTCGTCGACACCTGCCGGGATGGCGACGTCCATGCTGACGCGTTTGGTGGTAAAACCATTCCCACGGCAATCGCCGCAGGGATCGGTGATGATGGTCCCTTGGCCGCCGCACGAAGGGCAGGTCGTTTGCACACGCAAGATGCCTGCCTGCTGCACGACTTGGCCAGCACCGCCACAGCGGCTACATGTTTCTGGCTGCGAGCCTGGCTTGGCACCACTGCCACTGCATGTCTCACAGGCAACGCGACGATCGACTTGGATTTCGCGATCGACGCCGGTTGCCGCTTCCTCGAGATCGAGCGTGACTCGAACCTGGATGTCGGCCCCTTTGCGAACGCGTCGACGACCCCCTCGACCCCCGCCGCGGCCGAAGATGTCGCTGAATATCCCTCCGCCGAAAATATCGCCAAACGCTTCCATGATGTCTTCGACATCGTGGAAGTTTGCCCGCTGTCCACCTTCGACACCGGCATGGCCGTACTGATCGTAACGAGCCCGCTTTTCGGAATCGCTAAGAACTTCGTACGCCTCGGCCGCTTCCTTGAACCGAGAGACGGCTTCCTCGTCGCCCGGGTTCGAGTCGGGGTGGTATTTAATCGCCAGCTTGCGATAGGCCTTGGAAATCTCGCCGCTGGATGCGGATCGTTCGATTCCCAGGACTTCGTAGTAGTCGACTTTGGTAGCCATCGTGTCCTCACGTAGGCGGCGGTAGAAACAAAACGGGCTGGTCCCCGGAAGAGATTCAGCCCGTTGAATTTTTTCGTCTTAGGCAGCAAGGGCAAGGCCCATTGCTGCCGTTTTGGGTTGACGCAACGTCGGCTTAGCGAATAACGCCTTCGGCCGGACGCTTGCCATCGTCTTCCAGGTTGGTGACCAACGCTTCGGTCGTGAGCAGCAGACCGGAGATGCTCGCGGCGTTGCTCAGAGCGGTACGTACCACCTTGGCTGGATCGATCACGCCAGCTTTGACCATGTCGACGTAAGCACCTTCGTAGGCGTTGTAGCCGTAGTTGGTCGACTTCTGCTGAACTTCGTCGACAACCACGTTGCCGTCGATGCCGCAGTTGTCGGCGATTTGACGCATCGGAGCCGGCAGAGCCTTGAGGATGATGTCGACGCCGATCTTTTCGTCGCCGCGGGCCGAGGAACGGGCCTTCTCGACTGCTTCGATTGCACGAACCAGAGCGACACCACCACCTGGCAGAACGCCTTCTTCGACGGCCGCACGGGTAGCGTGCAGGGCGTCTTCGACGCGTGCCTTGGTCTGCTTCATTTCCGCTTCGGTTTCGGCACCGACCGAGATGACAGCCACACCACCGGAAAGCTTAGCCAGGCGTTCCTGGTACTTTTCACGATCGTATTCGCTGTCGGTTTCTTCGATCTGACGCTTCAGCTGAGCGATACGCGATTCGAGTTCCTTTTTGTCGCCACCACCTTCGACGATCGTCGTCTTGTCCTTGGTGATGTTGATCTTCTTGGCACGGCCCAATTGGTTCAGTTGAACCTTATCGAGCGTGATGCCCAGATCGTCGCTGATCACGGTACCACCGGTCAGAACGCCCATGTCGGCCAGCATCGCCTTACGACGATCGCCGAAACCAGGAGCCTTGACGGCGGCAATGTTCAGCACGCCACGCAGACGGTTGACGACCAATGCGGTCAGGGCTTCGCCTTCGATGTCTTCGGCGACGATCAACAGCGGCTTGCCAGTGTTGCCAACTTGTTCCAGAAGCGGAATCAGCTCACGCAGGTTGCTGATCTTCTTTTCGTGGAACAGGATGTAAGCGTCTTCCATCTCCACGTCCATTTCCGCTGGACGATTGATGAAGTAAGGCGAGATGTAACCCTTGTCGAACTGCATACCTTCGACGTATTCGACGGTCGTTTCTCGGCTCTTGCCTTCTTCGACGGTGATGACGCCGTCTTGACCGACGCGGTGCAAAGCGTCTGCGAGCAGTTCGCCGATAGCGCGGTCGTTATTGGCACTGATGGTACCGATGTTGGCGACGTCTTCCTTGCTGTTGACGGGCTTGGCCATCGAAAGCAGGAAGTCTTCAGCCGCAGCAACCGCCTTTTCAATACCACGACGAATCGCGGTTGGGTTGCTACCGGCTACGATGTTGCGAAGACCTTCCTTGAAGATCGCACGGGCCAGAACGGTGGCGGTAGTCGTACCGTCACCAGCCACGTCAGAAGTCTTGCTCGCGACTTCGTTGACGAGCTTAGCACCCATGTTCTCGAAGCGATCTTCGAGTTCGATTTCCTTGGCAACGGTCACGCCGTCTTTGGTTACCGTCGGGCCGCCGTACGACTTGTTGATGATCACGTTACGGCCGGTTGGGCCCATCGTGACGGCGACAGCGTCGGCCAGCTTGTCGATGCCCTTGAGCATCTTGGCTCGGGCATGATCCTCGAAAAGCAGTTGTTTTGCCACGCTAAGAATCCTTATGTGATAAAAACTGAATGCGGTTTAGGACAGATCGAAAGGCCGGGCTTAGTCGTTGACGACTTTGGCCAGGACTTCGGTCTCGCGAAGGATCTTGTACTCGACGTCATCGATTTCGATATCGCTGCCGCTGTACTTGCCGTAGATGACTTCGTCGCCAATGGCCACCGAAAGCTCTGCTCGGCTGCCGCTATCCAACAGCTTGCCAGGACCGACGGCCAGGACAGTGCCACGCTGTGGCTTTTCCTGAGCCGAGTCAGGCAGAACGATACCACCGGCGGTGGTTTCTTCTGCTTCCAGCGGCTGAACAACAATGCGGTCATCCAAAGTGCGAATCTTCAGACTCTTCGCCATGGGTGTTTATCCTTAAAACTTATTCAGGGGTATGTTTGATGTTTTGAAACGAATATTCGAAAGGTTCTGTGCAATTCAGGACTAAGCGTGAATTACATCATGCCGGGCATGCCCATGCCGCCCATTCCTGGCATGCCGCCCATGCCACCCATTCCTCCCATGCCGCCGTGGTCATGGTGATCGTGGTGATCGCCCCCTTCGTCTTCGCTTGGGATTTCGGTGATCAGCGAGTCCGTGGTCAGCAGCAACGCGGCAACACTGGCAGCGTTCTGCAGAGCGGTACGAACTACCTTGGCAGGATCGATGACGCCGGCGTCGACCAGGTCTTCGTAGTTGCCGGTATCGGCGTTGAAGCCTTCGGTGCCCTTCTTCTGCTGACGAACGCGGTTCACAACCACGCCACCGTCCAGACCGGCATTTTCAGCGATCGTACGCAGTGGGAATTCGAGAACCTTGGCGACGATGTCCGCACCCAGCTTTTCGTCACCTTCGACGGCCAGCTTCTTCAGAGCCTTTTGAGCTCGGAGCAGGGCGATACCACCGCCAGGAACGATGCCTTCTTGCAGAGCGGCTTGGGTAGCACTCTTGGCGTCGACCAACAGGTCCTTGCGTTCCTTCATTTCGGTTTCGGTGACGGCACCACAGTTGATCTGGGCAACACCACCGGCCAGCTTGGCCAGACGCTCTTGCAGCTTTTCGCGATCGTATTCGCTATCGGTAGCTTCGATTTCGCTGCGGATCTGAGCGGCACGACCTTCGATATCGGCCTTCTTGCCGCCACCACCAACGATGACGGTTTCGCCAGCGGTCAGCTTGACCTTCTTGGCGCGACCCAGGTTGGAAGTCTTGACACTTTCCAGTTCGATGCCCAGGTCCTTGAAGATGGCGGTTCCACCGGTCAGGGTGGCGATGTCGCCGAGCATGGCTTTACGACGATCGCCGTAGCCAGGAGCCTTAACGGCGGCAACGTTCAGGATGCCACGCATCTTGTTGACGACCAGCGTTGCCAAAGCTTCGCCTTCGACGTCTTCGGCGATGATCAGCAGCGGCTTGTTGGCCTTGCTGACAGCTTCCAGAAGCGGAACCAGCTTCTTGGCAGCCGAGATCTTTTCTTCAAACAGCAGGATATAGCAATCTTCCAGTTCAACTGCCTGCGAGTCTTCGTCGGTGACGAAGTGAGGCGAAAGGAAGCCGCGATCGAACTGCATACCTTCGACGAAGTCGACGGTCGTTTCGCTTCCGCGACCTTCTTCGACGGTGATGACGCCGTCTTTACCAACCTTCAGGAAGGCTTCGGCAAGCACCTTACCGATCGTCGGATCGTTGTTACCGGCGATGGTAGCGATCTGTTCGATCTGCTTCTTGCTCTTTTCGTCGATCTTGGTGGACGACTTCTGAACGGCTTCGCCGACTGCTTCGGAAGCTTTCAGAATTCCACGTTGCAGGGCCATGCCGTCCGCACCGGCGGCCAGCATCTTCAGACCTTCGCGGAAGATACCTTCAGCGAGAACGGTTGCGGTGGTGGTACCGTCACCAGCAACATCGTTCGTCTTGCTGGCGGCTTCCTTAACCAACTGACAGGCGAGGTTTTCGTAGACATCGTCCAGTTCGATGTCTTCGGCAACCGTCACGCCGTCCTTGGTGATCTTGGGGGAACCCCAGCCTTTGTCCAGCACGGCATTGCGACCACGCGGACCCAACGTGCTCTTCACGGCACGTGCCAGCTTTGTTACGCCGGCCAAAAGCGGCTGTCGCGCTTCATCTCCAAAGACCATCTGTTTTGCCACGTCTGGAATCCTCCTCTTGTGGGATGAACTGGTTTCAATCGGCCTGGCTCGTTGATGGGGTGTTCCCATGTCGTTGGGCGAGCACGCTTGGCCGGTTTATTCCATAACTTGGTGATTAACCGTTGATTTGTTTGCGTCAGAGGGAGGCTCCAAGTGCACCCTGAGTGCAGATTTTGGCAGACTCTCTCTGAGATCGGCTTATAGATGCAACTGCCGTGCCGAGAAGTGGGGAGGGGATCGCAAGTCACACAGCAGAAACGACTTGCGATTCATAGGACATTTAGAAATATCACAGCTAAGGACTGCCTTGCCAAATTGGCAGGGAGGTCAAACTTCGGCAGCCTGACCCAGCAGCGCGAAGACTCCTTCGGCCACTGCATGGCCCGATTGAGGGTTCTGCCCGGTCACGAGTCGATCTGAGGTGACCGCAAAGGGGGTGAATGGCTGTTCGGCTTTCTGGTAGTTGGCCCCGCGTTTAACCAGCTCTTCTTCGGTCAGGTACGGCACGTGGTCGGCCAATTGGGCCAGTTCCTCTTCCTCATTCGAGAATCCGGTGACCTCACGCTCTGACACGAGGTAGCTTCCGTCGGAAAGCTGAATGTTCAAAAGGCCGACCGCTCCGTGGCAGACCGAGGAAACGACTCCGCCGGCCTCGTAGATTTCACGGCTGATTGCCTGCAGGTATTTGTTACCGGGAAAGTCCCAGATCACTCCATGTCCGCCGGCGAAGTAGATGGCGGAGTAGTCGGCCGGATCGACGCTTGGGGCGGGCAGGGTGTTTCCCAGTCGATTCATGAACTTGTGGTCTTCGTAATATTCCCAATCGATCGGCAGGGCCATTTCTCCCAGGCTCATGGGATCAATTGGTGTGTAGCCACCCTGTGGGCTGACGAAATCGACCTGGCAGCCTGCTTTTTCGACCGTATCGACAAAATGGACCGCCTCACCCAGCCAAAGGCCTGTGGGACGATCCATTTCGGGGTATCTCGAAGTATTCGTCACGACGACGAGGATCTTCTTGCCGTTCATGATGGCACTCCTTGTTCGAGTGGAGAGAAGCTCAGAAGAGTGTGGCCCGGCTTCTCTTAATTTAGCAGATTTCGTCCGCCAAAAGTGACATCTTATTCCTGGGAGAAGTAGATGAGCATGGCAGGGGCTAGTAAGAACATCCAGCCTAAGATGCTGACGAGAAACGGCGGCGATTCCGTGTCCATATGGCCGCCACGTCCGAGATAGCCGGTAAAGCTTCCAAAAAACTCCGGAAACCAAATTAATGACAACGGAAACATCAGGAAGGCGGTCGCGTAGAGCAACTCAATCCCAACGCCACCGTTGGCAATCGCCATGGCAATCAAGTAGCCAAGTGCAACAACAACGCTTAGTAATTTGCTTATAGTTTCTGCCACTCTCTGGCCTATAGGGTTTTCGGATGGGGGCCAACGCCAGGCTAATCGCTCTAGGCTCGAATCTCTTGGAATATAAATCTTCGAGCAACTAGGTCATGACAGCCAACAACATCAGTAAGTTGCGCCCTCCATCCGAAACAACTACAACTACATGCCGGGGCGGAAGTCGTCGTCGTCCTGAACACTGTGCAGAAACTCGGCCAACAAAGTGGCAGCGTGGTCGATGTCTTCCAGCGAGATCGTTTCGACGGCACTGTGCATGTAACGGTTGGGAATGGCCACCAGGCCAGCGGCGACGCCGCCACGGGTGGTTTGAATGGCGTTGGAATCGTTCGGGGCTGCTTTGCCCAGGGCCGCGATCTGATAGGGGATCTGGTTTTCCTCGGCTACTTCGATCAGCCGCGAAACGACCTTGGGATTCATATTCGGTCCCCGATAGATGACCGGGCCGCGTCCCAGGTAGACTTCGCCACGTTCTCCCCGGTCGATCGTCGGGCAGTCCGTCGCGTGGGTCACATCGACGGCGATACCAATGTGCGGGTCGATCCCATAAGCGCTTGTTTTGGCACCCCGCAGGCCGATTTCTTCCTGAACAGTGGAAACCGCGTAAGCCGCACACTGCTTATCGCTGAACTTGCCGTAGCGTCGAGCCGCTTCGATCACGACCCACAGTCCGGTGGTATCGTCCATTTTGGGGCCGAATGCCAGGTCGTTCTGCATCATTTGCATGCCCAGTTGCAGAGTGACCGGGTCGCCCACTTGCACCAATGTCTTCGCTTCGGCCTGGTCCTTGGCCCCGATGTCGAGCCACAGGTCTTTGAGCTGAATGGCCGCTTTTCGTTCGGCATCGGTCAGCAAGTGGATTGGCTTACGGGAGATGACCGCCGGGATATCCCCATCTTTGGTCCAGATTGACATCTTCTGTCCGACCAATTGAACTGGATCCCAACCGCCGATCGTCTGGCACCGGATGAATCCCATTTCGTCGATTTGCGTGACCAGCAGACCGATTTGATCGCAGTGGCCCGCCATCATCACGCGGACGTTCCCACCTGAGTTGACCGAAGCAATGACGTTACCGTGGAAGTCCGTGTCGACCTTATCCGCGAATTCGGCGGAGTATTCCCGCACGATATCCTGTACCGGAGCTTCGTAGCCAGAGGGGCTCGGAGTGTTCAACATACGCTCTAAAAACTTTAGCGGCTCAGACTCCATACTCGAAACGGCTCCTCGATAACTGCGGAAATGTGAAACGTGATACGGCTGATATCTTTTATCATTGTGTAAAAGGCACGCGGCGCAGATAATGCCCTGCGCGTCAGCACACAGTAATGGCAGTCTAGGGGATAGGTGCGTTTGATGGAACCGATCGATCTAAAGGAATACGAGTGGAAAACGGTGATTCGTCCTATGCGCATCGAGGATTACGATGCGCTGGTCGAGATGCAGCGGGCCTGCTTCCCTGGCATGGCGCCCTGGTCGAAAGAGCACATCGAAAGCCAGCTGAAGATTTTCCCCCAGGGGCAAATCGTTATCGAGATCGACGGTCAGTTGGCGGCGTCCTCCAGCTGCTTGATTGTGCAAAACGAGCCCAACATGGCCTGGCACAACTTCAAGGCTGTCTCCGACAACGGCTATATCCGTAATCACAACCCTAAGGGGGACACGCTGTACGGGATCGAGATGATGGTTCATCCCGAGTTCCGCGGCCTCAAGCTTTCCCGCCGCATGTACGATGCCCGGAAGGAAATGTGCCGCGAGATGAACCTGGCCCGGATGATCATCGGCGGGCGTATTCCCGGCTATCACAAGGTGGCCGATAAGATGACCGCCCGCGAATATGTCGAACGGGTGGTCGCCAAGGCCGAGTTCGACCCCGTGCTGACCGCCCAGACGGCCAATGGCTTCGCCCTGCAAGGGCTGATTCCCAATTACCTGCCCAACGACAAGGCTTCGTGCGGGTACGCCACCTACTTGGAGTGGCTGAACCTCGACTACCGACCAGGGGCCAAGCGACGCTTCCATCACCTGGTCGAACCGATTCGCATCACGGTCGTTCAGTATGAAATGCGAGCGATTCGCAGTTTCGATGAGTTTGCCCAGCAGTGCGACTTCTTCCTCGACGTCGCCTCCGACTACAAGTCAGACTTCATCATGTTTCCGGAGTTGTTCACCACGCAGCTCTTGTCGTGCGTGGAACCGACCCGGCCAGGGCTGGCAGCCCGTCGACTGGCGGAGTTCACGACCGACTACCTCGAGTACTTCTCGGAGCGGGCGATCAAGTTCAACGTGAACGTGATCGGCGGTAGTCACTTCGTGTTGGAGAACGACACGCTGTACAACATTGCCTACCTGTTTGGTCGCGATGGCTCGATTGGTAAGCAGTACAAGATTCATATCACCCCCAGCGAGCGGAAGTGGTGGGGGATCGAGCCTGGGCATAAGGTCGAAGTCTTCGACACCGACTGCGGCAAGGTCGCTATTCAAATCTGTTACGACATCGAGTTCCCCGAGCTGACGCGAATCGCAGCCAACAAAGGGGCCGAGATGATCTTCGTGCCGTACAACACCGACACGCGTCACGGCTACCTCCGCGTGAAGACGTGTGCCCAGGCACGCTGCGTCGAGAACCAGGTTTACGTGGCAATCTCAGGCTGTACCGGTAACCTGCCGTTTGTCGAGAACGCCGATATCCACTACGCCCAGTCAGGCGTCTTTACCCCATGCGACGCCGAGTTTGCCCGTGATGGTATCGCCGCCGAGTGCAACCCGAACGTCGAAACGATCGTGATTCACGACGTCGACCTGGAACTGCTTCGGCGGCACCGGTTAGAAGGTTCGGTCCAGAACTGGAACGACCGCCGCAAGGACTTGTACAAAGTGCAGTACATGGAAGACGGCGAGCAGGGATACGTTTAGTTGCCTGAAGCAGTCGCTTAAGCCTTACTGCTTTGCCGCCGACGAAACGATCATTAGCTTGACCTTGTTGGCATACTCCAAGAGTTCCGGAGTCTCTGAGACAAGACTGACCGACCGAGGCACATCAGGAGTATTGAATGCCATCGCCATCGCTTCCGGCAAGTTCATGAATCGTCGGACGTTCATGAAATAGGGGCCTTCCCGATGATCGAGGGGGGGATTCCTTAAATGCAGGTTACCGATGGCGGGCTCGAAGATTGCCGCATAGATCGCCAGTGCTGCGAGGTTTCCTTCTGCTTTGACGGTGACGTTGTCGAGCGTTGTAGACTCAACGATTGCCTGGGCTGCACGGCGAATGTCCCAGACTCGCATCGCATCGATCGATTGTCCCAGCAATAAATAGCGACGACGCGTTTGAATCTCCGGCTTCGTTTCCTGCGTCCATTGGGTTGGGCCGATGCCGCGCGGGGCGAGAACATAGAAGTGCTGGCCGGGACCAGGATCCTCTAGCGGAGACTTGCCGTCTCCTTCCAGATAGTTCATGAACTCCTGCCACTTGGCATCGTCGGCAACGATCAGTCGCCCGGATAAAGCCTTGCCGGGTTTGGGGGATACAAATTCCAAGAGTGGAAGTGTCACGTCCGGCTCGGTGGAAAGCTCGTGCTGAATGACGGTCCAGCCATCTTTCTGCAACTCCTTTTGCGTCGAAATCTCGGCGGCTTGAGACTCTTGCGGCCAACCAGCGAAGGACTTGGTTGCCAGAAGTTTCTTCCACTCGCCGAACATTTCGTTCCACTCGCCAGGCGACTCGGGTACCTTGGCGGGCTCAGCAGCAGCGACAAACGTCTCTTCGATCTTTGTGTTGATTTCATCCTCAGGCAGCGTGTCGAAGACCTTCAGCTCTTCGACCTCGAATTTGGGAACCGCAACATCCGTGATTGCTGGCGTATCTCCTTGGAGATGTTTTCGCAGCCAATAGAACGCCGGAATGCGAAGCGGCTGCGTGTCGGCATGACCGCCAGGCAGAATCGTTAGGGCCAGGTTTGGAGCTTTACCGTAAAGCTGGTAGATCTTGCGCGCTGCCAGGTGCGTCCGCTCGACCCCTTCCAGTGGGAAGATCGGGTCGTAGTCGGTGTTGGCGATCATCAATGGGCGGGGGGCAATTAGCGCCGGCAAGAGCGTGTAATCAAAGCCGTACGTGTTGACCCAGTACATGCAGTCGCAGTGCCCTGCGACCACACCGTTGACGACGTGATCTTCCAGGTCGGTGATACCGGCGACGGGGACGGCGACCTTAATGCGGTCATCGATCGCCGCGATGTACCAGCTGTAGGCTCCACCGCCACTACGCCCGGTGACGCCGATTTTCTCGGGATCAACGTCATCACGTGATTGCAGCAGATCGATCGACCGGACGCAGTTCCAGGCTTCGACGCCGGCCGGTGTGTAGCCTCGGTTGGTCCACCATTGGTGAGCGTCGTTGTAGAGACCTTTGTGCTTCCCTTCGATCTCACCGAGCTCCAACGAATCAATCGTCAGGCACACAAAGCCATGTCGGGCAAACCAGGCCCCGTGATGTTGATAGTGGGCCTTATTGCCGTAGCTGATGCCATCCTTCTTCACGCGACCGTGGCCGCAAACGTAAAGCACCGCCGGCAGCTTCCCTTCGACCTTAGCAGGGCGGTACAGGTTACCGGTGACGTACAGTCCTGGGCGCGATTGGAAGTGGATCTTCTCGACAATGATTCCGTCGCGTTCGATCGTGCCGGTGGTGGTCGCTTTCAGGTCGGTCTTTTCGGGCCAAGGCTCGAGCCCGAGCATTTCTTTCAGCTTCTCTCGGTACTCATCCTTCTTGGCTTCCCAGGCTTCCAGCGAGTCAATTTCTTGCAGTGGAGCATTGGTGACGCGTGTGGTTTCCGCTTGGAAATATTGTCGGATCTGCTTGTCGCCGAAAGATGCTTCGTCGGCGGAAACAAGCGGCGTGATCAAGAGACAAACGGCAGCGGCAACAGCGAAGCGCATCGGCAGGATCTCCAGAAAGAAGGTGTCAGGTGGGAGCTTCATCATGCCCCTTTCGAGCGACGGCGTCAAAAGGAATCTGGCAAGCTCCACGAAAAAAGACCAGGACTACCTGGGTAATCCTGGTCTTTTCTGATGTCACGAGTGATGTCAGGCAACTATTCGCCGAGAAGTTCTTTGATCTTCGGGGCAACGGCATCGGCCCACAGCTGGTAACCCTTCTCTTTTGGGTGCAGCAGGTCAGGCATGATTTCCTTGGGTAGCGTGCCGTCTTCGGTCAGGAAGACGTCGTTGATGTTCAGGAACGTAACGTAGTCCTTGTCCTGCATCGACTTCTCGATGATGGCGTTCGCGCCGTCGTTCAGCTTGCGGAGCTGATCTTCGGTCTTGGCGCCACGTGGGAAGATGGCCAGCAGCAGGACCTTCGTTTCCGGGTGCTTCTCGTGCAGCTTCTCAACGATTGCATTGACGCCGGCAGCCGTGTCTTCCGACTTCTCTTTGCGGTGACCGGTGTTGTTGGTACCGATCATGATGACAGCAACCTTCGGCTTATAGCCATCCAGTTCGCCGTGCTCGAAACGCCACAGAACGTGCTCGGTGCGGTCGCCGCCGTAGCCCAGGTTCAGAGGGCTCCACGCGCTGAAGTTATCGTCCCAGATCTTCTTGCCGGAACCTTCCCAGCCGTGAGTGATGGAATCGCCAATGAAGACGACGTCGATCTTCTCCGCGTCTTCGATCGCTTTGAGCTTTTCTTCGTGACGCTTAACCCACCAATCGCCACGCGGGACTGGTTTCAAGGCTTCGATCGGCTCTTTGGTCGCGGTATCCTCCGCAAAGGCCGGCACGGCCAGAACGAGGGAAAGCATCAAACAGGCAAAACAACGCATTGTCTATCTCCTGGGGGGAACTGTTGTGAATCTCAAGGTGAGTCGGCTCGGCGGGATTACGGTTTGCCGAATGGTCTAGTCTCTACGACGCAGCGGCGCAGGTCAATTCCTTGAGCCGTAATTGGCCAGTAAGGGAGCATTTCGGTACTTAATTGGCTAATCGGGCAGCGAAAACGGCTGGGCCGATTGACTAAAAAGGCCTTGTTCCTTACATTGTGGGGTTTCCAGATCAATCAAATTCGACGCCTAGAGTGTCGTTTCCCATTTACCTAAAGATATCTCACTAAAGGAACTGTCGCGTGCCGGTAATTAACGAGCGCCATCAGGAGTTGAAGCGTCGACGTCATCGCAAGAAGGTTTACGCTAAGTTCAAGGCCAAGATTGCTCAGAATCCATCCAATGACGAAAAGCGCAAGATGGCTCATAAGCTCCGCAAGCTGACGCCAGCCGCTGAAGAACTGATCCAACGCTGGGGCCTGGAAGCCTAATTGGCTCGGTCTTACTAGCGAACTCGAAAAAAGCGGAGTCTTATTGCTCCGCTTTTTTTCTGCGCAAACGTAGGTCTACGCAGGTGAATGGATAGGCTGCCATTTGTAGCGCGTCTCAGAGGGACGCCCTAGCTGGCGGATAGATGCTTCTCAATCGCCTGGAAGATCTCTTCCGGCTCGGTCATGCGTCCGGTCCCTTCGACGCGGCAGCTTTGCCAGCCGCTATCGGGGCCAATCATCTGCACGCCGTCTTCGATCAGTTGCTTTGCGTTCCGCTGAACGGCCGGATGAGCCCACATCTCTTTGTTCATTGCCGGGCACATCATGACGTCGCCTGTGAACGCGAGGTAGAGCGTGCTGAGCAGGTCGTCGGCCAGCCCTCCGGCGGCTTTGGCCATGAAGTCAGCCGAAGCAGGCACAATGCACAATAGATCTGCCCGGCGCGCAAGTTCAATGTGCGCGCCTAGCGGCATGGCATCGTCAAAGAGTTCTGTGTGCACTCGCTTCCCCGACAGCGCGGTGAGTGTCGCCGCGCCGACAAAGTGATAGGAAGCGTGGGTCATCACCACGGTGACGTCGACATCCGCTTTGACCAACTGGCTGACCAAAGCGGCCGTCTTGTAGGCGGCAATCCCGCCGGTGACGCCGATGATGACCTTTCGTTGGCTCACAGTTCGTCACTCATCATGGCATCGAACGACTTGATCATCACATCGCCGTCAGCAGCGGTGCGAAGTTCGTTCGTCGTGTCGAGGAAGATCTTGTCCTGCTTGATCTCTTCGAGGACGATTTCCATCTTGTTGTCGGAGTTGATTTCGACCAGCGGACGGCTCCCGGCGTTCAGGGCCACCAGACGCTTCTGGATCAGGGTCGACAGCTTAAAGCGACCACCAACCTTCTTGATGATGAATTCTTCTTTCAGTTCTTCGAGCATCGCTCCTCCTTTTCCTGACGGATAATGTCTGCAAGTTGTGCGGCGGTTTGGTCCGCAGCGCCAAGTTTGTTCACCACGTGGTGGCGATACCACTTGGACGCTTCCATCTCTTTCTTGGCCGTTTCCAGCCGCCGCTGGATGGCTTCTTCTGTTTCGGTGCCTCGGTCGCGGAGGCGGCGTTCTAATTCTTCGGCCGACTCGGGACTAAGGAAAATGGTGACTGCCGCTGGGTACTTCTCGGCAACCTTGGCGGCACCCTCGACGTCGATTTCCAACAGGACCGAAATGCCTTGGTTTAATCGAGCTTCGACTTCGCTACGCAGGGTTCCGTATAGGTGCCCTTTGCGGAAGACCTCGACATACTCCAGGAATTCGTCGCCCTCGATCCGCCGCTGAAAGTCTTCTTTGGGAAGGAAATGGTAGTCGATACCATTCTGCTCCCCGGCTCTCGGCTCGCGAGTCGTTGCGGAAATACTCAGTTCAATGGGTGGTTCACCCAATGCCAACAGCTTGCGCACCACGGTCGATTTGCCAACGCCTGAAGGCCCGGACAAGATGACCAAGTTGCCTGGTGTGCTTGCTGTCATATCACTCGATGTTTTGGATTTGCTCGCGGATCTTCTCGATAGCGGTCTTCATTTCGACCACGCCTCGGGCGATCTCGGCGTCGTTCGCCTTCGAGCCGATCGTGTTGGTCTCGCGAAAAATTTCCTGCGTCAGGAAGTCGAGCTTTCGCCCCGCGGACTCTTCCTGCGTGAGGAACTTTTCAAACTGACCCAGGTGGCTTTTGAGCCGGACGATCTCTTCGGAAATGTTCACGCGATCGGTGAAGATCGCCACTTCGCGAAGGAGTGTCGCCGGGTCGACCGTCACGTCGAACTCCTCGAGGACTTTGTTCACACGCTCGGTCATACGATCACGGTAGCCGTCGACCACCAGCGGTGACTTGGCTTCGATCGTTTCCAGGTGCGAGGCGATCGTCGCCAGGTTCTCGCGAAGATCTTTGGTGGTGTTCTCTCCCTCGGCACGACGCATGGTGTCGAACTTCTCGAGGGCCGCTTTCAGTGTCTTTTCAATTACCGGCCAGGCGTTGAACTGCTCGTCGTCGGTGTCGGTGTTCTCTTGCACCACGCCTGGCAGTTGCAGTACCGAATCGATATGGGGTGTTTCTGATAGCCCCACCTTCTCGCCGAGTTGCCGGATCTGCTGCATGTAGCTTTCCAGCACAGCCGTATCGATGCGGTACTTGTCGGCGGTCACGTCCTGCTTGATTCGCAAGTTGATCGTGATGGTGCCACGGTTGATAAACTTCCGCGTGACCCCTTCGATCTGTGATTCCAACCCACTGAACAATTCGTTGCCACGCACGGCCAGCTTGAAGTAGCGATTGTTCACCGAACGCACTTCGACCGAAACGGAAACGCCTTCCGCGTGCAGGTGGGCATCGCCATATCCGGTCATGCTCAGCAGCATGGTTTCTCTCTTCGCGAATCCGCGATGCTAACGTGAATTGGTCAGGAAGGTAACGAACAAAACTTCCCTGGGCTCTGACCTAGGGAAGTTTCTGAAGATGATCAGGCGAATGCCGCGTCAATTACTCGGCAGGCTTCTCTTCGGTTGACGAGGCATCTCCTTCGGCAGGAGCTGCGGCACCACCATTCGCCGGTGGCTCCAGGTCGGCATCCGACGTGACCTCAGCGGCTCCGCCAGCAGCAGGGGCCGAACCTTCTTCTTCGTCCGATGGAAGCGTCAGTGCGGGACCGCCAGCACCAGGAGTCGTGTCGCCTGGCAGGCCGGTTGCAGCCGGGGCAGCACTACCGCCGGAACCGGTCAGCTTGCTGGCTCCCTGATCTTGCAGGCCCATCGTGGCGAAGATGCACAGCAAGATCCAGAAGACCGCCATGACGACCGTAATCTTGGTGAACGTGTCGCCAGCTTTCGCACCAAAGGCACTCTGGCCACCAGCACCACCCAAGGCGCCAGTCAAACCGCCACCACGACCGCGCTGCACGAGCACGACCAGGATCAGGAAGACCGATGTCAACAAAAGCAGCGGGCCAAAAATGTACTGCAGGAACCCGAAAAGGATGGGACTGGTCATGACTGGTTACTTATGAAAACGTCCGTGTCTGGTTTCAAAAGTGGGATCGGCCACGAGTAGCAGATCCCGACGGGGGAATGGGGTAACGACTAAGCTTGCGCTCCGGCGATGATGCCGAGGAAGCTGTCTGCTTTGAGCGAGGCACCACCGACCAGGGCACCGTCAATGTTCGGTTGCGAAAGCAGTTCAGCGGCGTTGTCCGGCTTCACGCTTCCGCCGTACTGAATGCGAACCGACTCGCTGACGGCTTCGCCGTACTTGGCGGTCATCAGGGCACGAATGCCGGCGTGAACTTCTTCGGCTTGCTCAGGCGTAGCGACCTTGCCGGTACCAATGGCCCAAACAGGTTCGTAAGCGATGACGACCGAATCCATTTGCTCGGCGGTAACGCCAGCCAGGCTACCGTACATTTGCTCGGCGACCACGTCGGCGGTCTTGCCCGATTCACGTTCTTCCAGCAGTTCACCAACGCAGACGATCGGCGTCAGGCCAGCAGCCAGAACAGCATGCACCTTCTTGCAGACGTCGGCATTCGATTCGCCGAAAATGTGACGGCGTTCGCTGTGGCCGAGGATCACGTATTGGCAACCGATGTCCTTGGCCATGGCAGCCGAGATTTCACCGGTGAAAGCCCCGGAGGCTTCGTGGTAGCAGTTCTGAGCACCGACACCCACTTTGCCGCCTGCGGCAGTGGCGACGGCATCGAGATAAACGCTAGGAGCACAAACGGCAACTTCAACTGCGTCGCCAGCCGTGTTGCCTTCAGCAACGCCTTTCACCAAAGCGACCCCGTCGGCCTTGGTGGTGTTCATTTTCCAGTTACCTGCAATGAAAGGACGTCTCACCCGTCGTTCTCCCTTCGGACCGCCTTGGCCGATGAAATAGCAATGACTCAGAACGCTCTAAGTCGTGTTGTCGGTTCACAATGAAACCCAACAATATAGCAGAGTGCTTGCATGGTCGTCGAGGTCACCTACGCCCCAGTTAGCGGAGAAAATCGCGATCCCCAAAGCACGGTTTGCAGGGGCTCGATCCACCGGAAAACAGGCAAAATCGCCGAGGGATTGAGTTCTTTTCCCGCCGCGTGGTGGGCTTAGTTGACCGGTTCGGTCTTCTGGTACGAGCCCAGCACTTCCAGTCGCAGGGTTTTCTTTTCGAGGGCGCTCACCGTCCGGCGGAGTTTCAGCTCGCTGCAGTGCCCCTCCATTTCGACGAAAAAGAGGTACTCCTCAGGGGCGTTTGCCACCGGGAACGACTCGATCCAGGTCAGATTCAGGCGGTTCTTCTTGAAGATGTTCATCGCGTCGGCCAGGGCCCCAGGCTTGTGCTCGGTCTGGAAGAGCAGGGCGGTCTTGTCGTTGCCCGTCTTGGGACCCATCTCGTGTGAGATTACCGCGAAACGGGTGATGTTGTTCGGGTTGTCCTCGATGTTCGAGGCGATCGTTTCCAAGTTGTAATTGATGCCAGCGGCACGACTTGCGATCGCGGCGGCACCTTCTTTCTGGGCAGCCAGCTGAGCGGCAGCCGCCGTGCTGGTCATTTCAATCGGTCGGGCAGCTGGCAAGTGCTTGGCCAGCCAATTACGACACTGCGAAAGAGCCTGGGGCTTGCTGAAGACCTCTTTGATCTCCTCTCGGTTGCATTTGGCCAGCAGTTGGTGATGGATGTGAAGCTTCACCTCGCCGCAGATCTTGGTGGGGTGTTTGGCAAACATCTCGAGCGTGTCGGTCACGCGGCCATCGTTGGAGTTCTCGACCGGAACCAGCCCGAAATCGGCCTGGTTGCGCTGAATCTCCTCGAATACGGTCGCGATCGTGGCGACCGGGCTGTAATCGGCATTGGCCCCGAACTTTTCCACCGCTGCCTGGTGCGAATAGCTGTATTGTGGCCCCAGGTAGGCAATACGAAGCCGCCGCGAAGCACTCCGGCAAAGGCTTAAAACTTCCTGCAGCACGGGCGAGACGGCCTCGCTCGACAGGTTGGTCTTGTTCGCCTTGAGCAGCTGCTGAAGTTCGGTCTCTTCGCTGCTCAGCTGCTGTTCGATCGTCTTACCGGGCTCGGACTGGACCATCTTCTGGCAGGTGTCGACTCGTTTGGCCAGCAGCGTCAAAAGCTGCTGATCCATCTTGGCGATCGTCTTTTGCAGGTCGGTTGAAGAGGTCTTGCGAGGTGTCTTGGCCATCGGGCTGTGCCTGGAATATGAGAATCTTGGCATCTGGCCGCTGAAGGCCTGATGCTGGGGAATCACCAAGGGTGGGTATGTCGTTTGTCAGTCGCCGCTTCCCGGTTGCGAGCTGGGTGCATGAGAAGCGGATAATGCATCATAACTCATCTTTTTCCGCCATAAATCTAGCTCACACGAGACTTTGTGGCAATTCGCTGCCATTTTGGCAGAGAATCCGGGTTCAAATCGGCGTCGCTCGGAGAGGGTAAAAAATAGCGTTGATGTAAGTCATTGTATTGCAATTGGTTGCGGAAAATCGAGAGCCCTTTTGGACAGTTTTGGCATACCTCTTGCATTTACGTTGGTCAATCTCAAGCCACGGTCAGTCCCGGCATGAGAGAAACACAAACAGCTTGGTCTGGGTTCACGCTCAGGCTCACAACATAAAACGTCTCACGCCTTCCCGGCGCGAAATTTACGAAAGAAAGAGGTGACCACTATGGCACAAGGCGAAGTGATTATTGGGATCGACCTCGGTACCACCAACTCGGTGGTCGCGGTCATGGAAGGTTCGGAAGCCAAGGTGATTCCGAACGCCGAAGGAAGTCGGCTCACGCCGAGCGTCGTTGGCTACACCGACAAGGGAGAAGTCCTTGTTGGCGAACCAGCTCGTCGTCAGGCGGTGACCAATCCTACCAAAACCGTTTACTCCATCAAACGATTCATGGGTCGTCGTCACAGCGAAGTCGGCTCGGAAGAGAAGATGGTTCCTTACAAGGTCGTCGGCAGCGCAGACGAATACGTCAAGGTTCAGATCGGCGACAACGAATTCACCCCACCGGAAGTCTCGGCCAAGGTTCTGCAAAAGCTGAAAGCCGCCGCCGAAAGCTACCTGGGGCACAAAGTCAGTAAGGCCGTGATTACGGTGCCTGCTTACTTTAACGACGCTCAGCGTCAGGCAACCAAAGACGCCGGCCAGATCGCCGGGCTCGAAGTTGCTCGTATCATCAACGAACCAACCGCAGCCGCTTTGGCTTACGGCTTGGGTAAGAACAAGGCCGAGAAGATCGCCGTGTTCGACCTTGGTGGTGGTACGTTCGACATCTCGATCCTGGAAGTCTCGCCACCAGAAGATGGCGATGACGGCGGTCGAACCGTGTTTGAGGTGATCAGCACCAACGGTGATACGCACCTCGGTGGTGACGACTTCGACGAGAAGCTGATCAACTACGTGGCCGAACAGTTCGAGAAGGACAACGGTATCGACCTGCGTAAGGATCAGATGGCCCTGCAGCGTCTGCAAGAAGCCTGTGAAAAGGCGAAGAAGGAACTCAGTGGCCAGGCCTCGACCGACATTAACCTGCCGTTCATCACGGCGGATGCGTCCGGTCCGAAGCACTTGCAGCTGACCATCAGCCGCAGCCAGTTCGAGCAGATGACCGACGACCTCATCGAGCGTTGTCGCATTCCAGTCGAAAAGGCCCTGAAGGATGCCAACCTTTCGCCCAGCGATATCGACGAAGTCGTGCTGGTCGGTGGTTCGACCCGTATCCCGAAGGTTCAGGAGATGGTCAAGAAGATCTTCGCCAAGGAACCACACAAGGGTGTGAATCCTGACGAAGTCGTCGCGGCTGGTGCTGCGATCCAAGGTAGCGTGTTGGCCGAAGGTGGCCGTAAGGACGTGCTGCTGTTGGACGTCACTCCGCTCTCGCTCGGTATCGAAACGCTCGGTGGTGTGTTCACCAAGTTGGTTGAACGCAACACGACGATTCCGACCGAGAAGAAGCAGACCTTCAGCACGGCCGAAGACAATCAGGCTGCGGTGACTGTTCGCGTGTTCCAGGGTGAACGCCCGATGGCTGCCGACAACCGCTTGCTCGACGAGTTCAACCTGGACGGTATCGCTCCTGCTCCGCGTGGTATGCCACAGATCGAAGTCAAGTTTGACATCGACCAGAACGGTATCCTCAACGTGGGTGCTAAGGACCTGGGAACCGGCAAGGAAATGAAGGTCGAGATCAAGCAGAGCTCGGGTCTCTCGAAGGAAGAAATCGATCGGATGCAGAAGGACGCCGAAGAACACGCCGCCGAAGATAAGCGGAAGCGTGAACTGGCCGAAGCCCGCAACGAAGCCGAATCGAACTGCTTCCAACTCGAGAAGCTGATCAAGGATGCCGGCGACAAGATCTCCGACAACGACAAAGCTCCCCTGGAAGCTGCGATCAACAAGGTTCGCGAAGCCGCCAAGGGAGAAGACGTCGAGGCGATCAAGTCCGCCATCAGCGAACTGGAAGCTGCTTCGCACGCGGTCAGCAAGATCCTGTACGAAGCCGCCGCTGCCAACAATCCGGAAGCTGCCGAAGGTGGGGAAGCCCCCAGCGGTGAAGCCAAGGACGGAGGCGACGACGACGCGATCGATGCCGAGTTCGAGGTCAAGAAGGACTAACCCTTCCTGATCCAGCGATGCTTGGAAAAAGCCCGGGCATCGCGAACTTCAGTTTGTGATAATCAAGGGCTGGGGCCGCAAGGTACCCGGCCCTTTTTATGGACTGATCGAACCTGTCGGGTCGAAAGTCCTAGCCCCCGACGGGCAAGCGTGAGGAAGGGAATTCATGTTGGGAATGCCGCTTCAGAAAGTTGGATTCATGAGCCTATTTCAAACGCAAAGTTATTTACTTTTCAGAGGCGATATTCAGCGTTTTCGGTGAGCCATTGGGCCGTTGCAAACGTAAAGAATTACACAACAACTAACTTAACAATCAACTCGGAGTGCTAATCCAAAAACACACCCGATTCAACATAAAAGGAAACCATCATGACACCACGATTCGATAAGTTCACCATAAAAGCTCAGGAAGCCGTTCAGCTGGCTCAGCAGATGGCTACCGAGGCTCGTAACACGGCCCTGTCGCCACTCCACTTGCTCGCTGCGCTCTTGAAAGAGGACGGCGGTATCGTTCGCCCGCTTCTGGAGAAGATGGGCGCGAATCGTGGGCAGTTAGAGTCGATGGTCAAGTCCGAGATCGGACGGCTGTCGACGGTAACCGGTGGCGATGGGCAGCTGCGTCTGTCGAGCGAACTTGATCAGGTTTTTCAGGCAGCCCAAAAACAAGCCGACACGATGAAGGACGAGTTTGTCTCGACCGAGCATCTGATGCTGGCCCTTACGCAGGTTGCCTCGAAAGCGAAGGACCTGTTACAGGTCAACGCGGTCACCGAGAAAGACATCCTGGCGGCGCTGCGGGAAGTCCGTGGGAGCTCGCGGGTCACCTCCGAGAACCCGGAAGATACCTTCCAGGCACTGCAAAAGTACGGCATCGACCTGGTCGAGCGAGCTGAGAAAGGGAAGCTCGATCCGGTCATCGGCCGCGACGAAGAGATCCGCCGCACGGTTCAGGTTCTCTCGCGTCGTACCAAGAACAACCCCGTGCTGATCGGAGAGCCAGGCGTCGGTAAGACGGCCATCGCCGAAGGGCTGGCGCTCCGCATTGTGCAGGGGGACGTGCCGCAGAGCCTCAAGAACAAGCGTGTCATCGCGCTTGATATGGGTGCGCTCGTGGCCGGTGCGAAGTTCCGCGGCGAGTTCGAGGAACGCCTGAAAGCAGTGCTGAAGGAAGTTCAGGACTCGCAGGGAAGTGTCGTGCTGTTCATCGACGAACTGCACACCGTCGTCGGAGCTGGTAAAGCGGAAGGGGGTGCCGATGCAGCGAACCTCTTGAAGCCGGCCCTGGCTCGCGGTGAGCTGCGATGTATCGGTGCAACCACGCTTGACGAGTATCGTCAGTACATCGAAAAGGACGCGGCCCTCGAACGTCGTTTTCAGCCGGTGTATGTCGGCGAGCCTTCGATCGAAGACACCATCGCGATTCTGCGTGGTCTGAAGCCACGTTACGAAGCGCATCATGGCGTGAAGATCAAGGACTCGGCACTGGTTGCTGCGGCTAAGCTTTCCGATCGCTACATCACCGATCGATTCCTGCCTGACAAGGCGATCGACCTGGTGGACGAAGCTTCGAGCCGACTGGCCATCGAATTGGAAAGCGTGCCGGCCGAGATCGATCAGGTGCAGCGTCGTTTGACGCAGTTGCAGCTGGCCGATCGTCAGCTTGCCGAAGAAACCGAAGAAGGTGCCATCCAGCGTCGCGAAGAGATTCAAGACGAAATGGAAGAGGCCAAACGGCAGTTGGCCAGCCTGCGAGAGCAGTGGGAAGCCGAGAAGCTCGGTATGGGTGACGTCGCTCAGATTCGCGAAGAACTGGCCGCGACCGATCTCGAGTACTCGCGGCTTCACGCATCCATTCAGGAAACCCAATCGGCCGGGCAACCGGTTTCTGAAAGGGATTACCAACAACTGTTCGAGCTGCAGAAGAAACACGATGCACTCGTTCAGCGGATGGAAGCCGAAAGCGAGCACGAGGCCGAGAAGGACGAAGCCAAGAGCGAGCGACGTTTGCTTCGCGAGCAGGTCACCGAGGACGAAATTGCCGAAGTGGTCAGCCAATGGACGGGCGTTCCGATTGCCAAGATGTTGGAAACGGAACGAGCCAAGCTGTTGGTGCTCGAAGAACGTCTGCATCAGCGCGTCGTCGGTCAGGACGAGGCCGTGGTGGCCGTGGCCAACGCGGTGCGTCGCAGCCGTAGCGGTTTGCAGTCTGCCAATCGTCCGGTCGGTTCGTTCATCTTCCTGGGCCCAACGGGCGTCGGTAAGACCGAACTGTGCAAGGCATTGGCCGAAGCTCTGTTCGATGACGAGCACGCGATGGTCCGTATCGACATGAGCGAGTACATGGAACGTCACGCCGTGAGTCGACTAATCGGGGCACCTCCCGGATACGTCGGCTACGAAGAAGGAGGCAAGCTGACCGAAGCCGTGCGGCGGCGTCCTTACAGCGTGATCCTGCTCGACGAAATCGAGAAGGCCCATCACGATGTGTTCAACATCTTATTGCAAGTGCTGGATGATGGCCGCTTGACCGACAACCACGGTCACACGGTCGACTTCACCAACACGATTGTGGTGATGACGAGCAACATCGGTAGCCAGTCGATTCAGCAGATTGCCCAGGAAGGTGGAAGCGACGAAGAGATTCGCGATGCCGCCCAGGCCAACCTGCGAACGAAGTTCCTGCCCGAGTTCCTGAACCGGATTGATGACATCATTGTCTTCAAGCCGCTCGTGAAGGAACAGATTCGTACGATCGTCGATTTCCAAACCCAAGGCTTGGCCCATCAGCTGGCCGAACAGGGAATGGAATTGGTGGTCGACGATGCGGCCAAGGACGCGCTGGCGGAAGAAGGTTTCGACCCGCTGTACGGGGCACGTCCTCTGAAGCGAGTCATCCAGAACCGTCTGCAAAACCAGTTGGCTACGCTACTGTTGAAAGGCGACTTCAAGGATGGCGACCGGATCACGGTTGGCTACGACGGCACCGAGTACACGTTTACACGGTCGACCGCCGGGGCCAGCACGGTCGAATCCGCCACGGTCAGCTAAGCCTGGCCAATTGACGTAAGTTTTGACTGGGGACGCGATTTGGAGTATTTTCCTGTCGCGTCCCCAATTTGTTTCTTGCCCTAGCGAATACCCTGGCGAGTCGAGCAATAGGCGCACATTTCCGTAAGGGACCTACTGATGGGCATCGGAATCTTTTTGTTCGTATTTATTGTCATCGTCGGGATCGCCGCGGTGATCGCCACGTTTAATGCCAGCCGGAGTCGCCGAAAGCGACGGTCGCGTGAGGATACCTCGAGTGGTTGGGAATTTCCTTTCCTCTTCGGCGGTGATTGGGGTGGCAGTGACGATAACGACGGTGGCTGGTTTGATGGTGGAGACTTTGATGTCGGCGACTGATAATTGCTGGCACCAGAATATATCAATATGGGTGTCCTGATTTTTTTATTGGGGATCGTTGTCGCCGTTGCCTATTTTAAGCTGATGGTCCGAGCCAACACCATCAGCTTAAATAATCTTCGTAGACCAGACGGAAGCTATGCCGACTACGATTTCCCAGGCATCATCAACGGTGGTAATTCGAAAGGATCGCATGAAGGTAGTGCGTCTACCGAGCATGACCTCTACGGCCGCCCTCTTCCTCAAGAGGTGATCGAAAAGCGAAAGCAGCAGGCACAAGATTCATCCGGCATCGCGGCGAACCCGGAGATTCAGATCCGCCAGTTCGAGGAAATCGATTGGCCTCAGATTCAAGCGATTATCGAGCCCGTTATCCGCGCTGGCGAGACCTACGCGCTTGATCCGAACATGACATCCCAGGAGATGCACCAGGCGTGGATCGAGCAGCCTGCGGCGATCTACGTGGCTGTGCTGGAAGATGAAATCGTCGGCACCTACTATCTCAAACGCAATCAGGCCGGCGGTGGAATTCATGTGGCCAACTGCGGCTACGTTACCGCCAGCAGTGCCCAGGGGAAAGGCATCGCGGCCACGATGTGCCTGCACTCCCAGGCAGAAGCCAAACGCCTCGGCTTTCGCGCGATGCAATTCAACTTCGTCGTCAGCACCAACCAGACCGCCATCCGGCTATGGAAGAAGCTGGGGTTCGACGTCGTGGGGACACTGCCCAAGGCGTTCAAGCATCCATCGCAGGGGTATGTCGATGCGCTGGTAATGTATAAGCTGCTTCAGAGCTAAACCTAGGAACCGTGCGAACACGCGATGCGAGACACTCATGGACGACGACATTCCTCTCATTCCCGAACTGAAATGGCTGGCAGAAACCGCTGTGCCTGATGACTCTTGGGCCGGGCCGGGGCCGATGCTGGTGAATCTTCATCCGTGGATGGAGCGTCTGCATGCCAGTAGCCACCGTCACCTGGTCATCGCAACTCATGCTGCCGCCCGAACCGCTCTTGTGCATTGGGAGAACATGCTTGCCGCGTCGCCAGAAGAGTCGCTCGAAGCGATCCTGGACGGGCAGCCACCGACCAGCCAGTTGGCAGCTGTCGAGTGTTGGCTACAGCAGCCGACGGAAGAGCACAAGAACAACGCCTTCGAGACCGTCGACCATACCAAGCAGCTTTACTGGTTTCACGAAGAATACGAAGAGGTTTGGTTTAAACATCCCGGCATGTGGGCCGTCGAGTCAAGTGAGTTCTGTGTTTCGTCACTGACGGGCGATCCGTATTCCTCGGCATCTCAGGCAACGCTTGCCACCATCTCGGTGTCGTGCGCCATCAACTCGTTTCGCACTTCGCCGGATGATGACGTACTGGAGGCGGCATCCATCGTGTTTGAAGCGATTCGTGCCGCATTAGAAGCCGCAGCGTAGGCTGGGGCGAACCCCAGCCCCGTCAAGCTTACCGGCTGAACTCCTTGACGAGCGCCTTGAATTCAGGCGTGTATCGCAGGTCGCCGAAGTCTTCGTCGTTCAAGGTCGCGTTTACGTTGCGATAGCCGTTCTGGAAGGCTTCTCGCAGTGAGGCCAGGGCCTTGTTCGAGTTCTTCTCCAGACCGTAGGTACAGGCCTCGTTGTAGATGGCCAGCGATACCTTGTTCCGCTCGAGGTCGTTGAGTGGTCCGTACTGATCGCGGAACTCGCGATAGGCCTTGGCACATTCGTAGAAACTTTGATTCGACTCGGCGTCTTTCCCAGGCTCCTTGGCTAGGGAAAATCCTTGGTCTTGGAGCGCGCCTGCTTTGACCAACAGGGCACCTCGGCGGATCTTTTTATCACTCGACGTCTCGGTAGCTTTATCGGCGAGTTGAATTGCCGTATCGAAGCTGCCCCTTAGCTGGGCCAGTCGCGCTTCGGCCAGTTCTTCCTCGGCCGGCGGCAAGAGGGCGAACAGGCGAATTCGCTTGGTCGAGAATTCCATTTTCTCGCCGGTCTCTTCTTCGATGAACTGGGCAAACGCAGCGGTCGTCGCCCCTTGCTTGGCGTCGTAGGCATCCTTCATGATCTTCTTAATTCGGTTGACGTTTTCCAAGACCTTGGCGTCCGGCACGATCAACGAATCACGCTCTTCCTGGCTCAACACGCCTGCGTATTTGATCATATTCTGTCGCAGTTTCGGCTCCCAGACTCGGTCTCCCTTCACCTTGGCGACGACACCCCCTTGAATGAAACAGTAGACCCCTTCCTTGATGAATCCCTTGGCGACCAGCATGACCCCTGTCTCGTTCCAGAAAAGAGGATCATGGGCGAACTTCACCATCGCCTCCATGCGGACGACCATGCTCTTGTCTTCGCGTCCTTGCTTGATGAGAGACTTGTACAGCAATTCGTAGGGGGTTGCCTTGCCGTAAGGGTCGAGGCGAATCGACTCCTGCATGTAGGCTTGGCAGGCCGGAAACGACTGGGCGAGAAAGCAGATCAGGCCCAACTGGTTAAACACCTCTTCGTTGTTGGGGTCCAAGTACGCGGCCTCTTGGCAATTCTGGAACAGGATCGCACGCAGCAGGGCCATCTCCAGAGACTGCTCGGCCTCGCCGCGGTTCTCCTTGTTCGATTGAATACGCACTTCTTCAATCAGTCGCTCGGCGCGTTTCAGCAAGGCAAGTGCTTTCGCCGCATCGATCGTCTTTCGCGAATATGGCTCGAAGTCGGCCATCGTGATATCGTAAAGCGGAATCGCGAAGCCCACGTTGTCGACATCGGTCAGCTTGAGCGTCACGATCCCGACAACATTGCCTGTCCGATCACTCAGCGGTCCGCCTGAGTTGCCGGGGTTAATCGCCGCACTGATCTGGTAATACTTGGCCCCCTCGATATCTCGATCGACACCACTAAGCAGGCCTTCGGTGATGGTTTTGTTCAGCGTGATCTCGCTTCCCGTGGCCGGGTTGCCGATCGCGTAAAGACGCTGGCCGGTGATCGCCTTCTCTTTCGACAAGCGACATGGACCCAACTGCGCGTTGTGTTCGGCCGGGTCGATCTGCACCAGTGCCAGGTCAAGGTCCTTATGAACCTTCGTGACCTTCACGTTCTTAAACACGACCGTCTGCCGCGTGCCATCCTTCATGACCTCGGCGGTGCATTCGAACGGAAGCGGGTTACTGACCACGTGAGCATTGGTCAGAATCGTTCCCCCCTTGGTCAAGATAACGCCGGTGCCGGTCGACGCTTCGTTATGCAACCGGACGACGCTGGGACCAACTTGCCGAAAGACGTTCACGGCGTCTTCCTGGGCCTGCGAGGACTGCACAAACAACAACAAGGACAAGAGGGCGAGCCACTCGATCTTTCGCTGCATCATATATTCCGAACTAATAAGAAAAGACTTGTATCAGTACAGATGAGGATCGCATTGTAACAACGCGATCGATGTAATCAAATACTTGCCAATTTATACTGACAGGGCCTGATTGGAATGGACGCGCTCGGTGGGACAAGTACGCCAGATTGCATGTTCACGTGTCTGGGGTGGGGACTTGCTTACTATAACTGGTCAGCGTCTTTCGGTCGATGAACCCGCGGGTAGGCAAACGCAAAACTCATCGCAAAATAACGTGTGAGACTGACCGGCCCTCGTCCCACGGCCTTAGCATTCCGTTTGATCAGATAAGTCCCTAGGTAACAGTCCCGTAAGATTTGCCGCTCGGAATCTGCCCCGATCCAACATAGGTCTACTAACAAGTTGAAGGGGGTTAACACCCAGATCAGCATCCGCATGGTCATCACCCAGAGTGATGGCGGACCGCCACTGGCGGAGACAATGTTAATTCCCATCAGACGGTATCCCAGCGTCCCGAAGCGAGAGCGTTTGATCGGGGCCAGGTAAAACCAAACGATCGCCAGGTAACCGGTCCAGAACACGGAGCTGGGGTCGGTGCGAATGACGCCTGCGATGATCAAGAACATGAAGGGGATCCACATCAGCACGCCCAACACGACGAGCACGACCGAGTCGATCAGGTAAACCATCAGCCGACGGAGAATGCCCGCGTAGTCGCGTGGATCGTAATAGTCTGCTTCCCCCAACGAGTGGTCCAACAAGCGTAGCTCCTTCTTGCTCGGCAAGTGCCAATTGATGAATCAGTCCGAAACAGAACAGGGCAATCACGCCCCCAAGTCTTCCACAAAACGTTGTTCGGGATAGACCCGATCATAGTCGACGCCCAGCTGCTCGGAAATGATTCGCCGAACCTTCAGTGCTCGCTCGCGATCGACCCCCGGCGAACACCGGCGGATGAACTCGTCTTCAGAAATCGGCGGCCATTTCTCAATCGATGGTCGGGGCTTCGTAGGCCAACAGATGGCAAGAACCAGGCCCAGAACGAGCAGCGTGACAAAGAGAATTGTGGCCATTACGAATTGACCTTCAAGTGGCGACGCAGGTGGGGGCGAATGATGCCTCATGATACGTCTGACGGAAGGACGTGGTCAATTCCATCGGCTGCGCGTTTCGCGTTGCCATCGCCGAGCAATCGCGGTCTGATAGATAGTAGTGGTAAACGCGACAACTCTTGGCAAAGGCAAACTATGCGAGCCTGGCTCAATTCGATCGCCCAGTGGTGGAATGACTGGGTTGGTGACAAGGAGATGGAAAACTCCATTCGCCATCACCTCGACCAGTCAGGCTACTACGGGGCGCTTGCGCAGATCACCAACGTACGACTCGTCGCCATCCAGCGTCCCGGCTGGCTGCAAATCTATCGCTTCGAGGTCAAGGCCCGCGTGCGGATCGATGCAGAAGAAACCGACGGCCCCGATCCCGCACCGCAACATGCCCAGCTACTGGGGCTCGTGCGGCAAGACTTCCGCAAATCGATCAACGACATCCGCCTGTTCGACCAGCCGCAAGCCCGGCGAGAACTGTTTCGCGATTGGGCGGAAGGACTCATTCAGCTTCGCGGGGCCGAAGGGTTGGGTTGAGCTTGCGTGATCTAAGGTTTGGGAATGCACGGAATGCATTCTAGGTTCGACTGTACGACCTGCTTGCCAAGTACGCTTTGCAAATGGCGTACACAACGAGACCGAAACCCGCCAGGACGATGTTGAGCAGGCAACCTTGAATGAGCGTTGTCATGAGCGTGGAAGTGAATTCCATTTTGGAAACATCGAAGTCGCCCGTTTTGAAGAAAAGACTGGTCAACGTCAGTGCGATGATGCCGCACCATAGGTCGACAAAGAATCCAACGGGGAACAGAAGCGAAATCGCAATCCTCGTCCCGTAAGTGATCCTCAGAGTCGTTTTGACTTCAGGCTTCTGTCGTAGCGGATGTTTTCGTGTCCACACATCCAAAAATGTATAGCCTATCGCGAAAATGATTACACCCGTTGTCATGCCACTTATGGCAGCCATCGTTGCGCTTGCCGCGATCACCCAGCTTGGAATGGCGCTGATTCCGCATATCAAAGACCACCGGATCGCTGCCTTGAGGGTTGCTACGACAAGTTCCTCCACCGGTTGCGGCGGCTCGACATCAAGGGCATGCGAACTAGCCGCCGGCGATTGAAACGGGTTGTCGGGTTCTGGCGTCAAGATCTCAGCCTTGCGGCGCGGAGGGCGTGGGGTGAACTTGCGTGATCGAGAAACTAAAGCATCGTCAATTCGGTCGTGCTACAATAATATAGCGTACGTTGCCCCTGGCACGTCGCCTCTGAAAATCACTCCCCCGCACCTCATCCCCCTCAGAAGTTCATGAAAACCCTCTCTGCGTTGCTAATTGTTTTACTGACGGCCTGTAGTCTCTATGCCGAAGACAAGCGGCCCAATATCGTGTTGCTTCTCAGTGATGATCAGGCGTGGACCGACTATGGGTTCATGGGGCATCCCGATATTCAGACGCCCCATCTGGATAAACTTGCCCAGCAGAGTGTCGTCTTTGAACGAGGCTACGTGGCGACGGCCCTTTGCCGGCCATCCCTTGCGACGCTGATCACCGGGCTATATCCGGCACAACATGGCATTACGGGAAACGATGTCGATGGTCACAACAATCGAGCCGCGCTCGATAAACCGCTGCGAGAGGCTTTCCATAAGCACCCCAGCATTGTTAAGCAGTTGACGGCCAGCGGTTATCTGACGCATCAGTCAGGCAAGTGGTGGGAAGGATCTTGGCAGGACGGCGGCTTTACGCATGGAATGACACACGGCGATCCGGCCCGGGGTGGACGTCACGGCGACGCTGGTCTGGCGATCGGCCGCAAAGGGATGCAGCCGGTGACGGACTTCATCGATCTGGCCGTCCAAGAGGACAAGCCGTTCTTTCTGTGGTATGCACCCTTCTTGCCGCATACGCCCCACAATCCGCCCAAACGCCTGCTGGACAAGTACACCCAAGAGGGCCGGGCCGCCGATGTGGCTCGCTATTACGCGATGTGCGAGTGGTTCGACGAAACGTGCGGTCAACTGCTTGATTATCTGGAGCAGAAAGATCTTACCGAAAACACGATGGTCTTCTATATCTGCGATAACGGTTGGGCCGCCCCCAGCACGAGAGCGGATGACCCGAATCAGAAACTATGGAAAGGCTACGCTCAGCGTTCCAAAAGTTCGCCCTACGAGAATGGAATCCGAACGCCGATCATGGTCTCGTGGCCTGGCCACATCAAGCCTTCGCGCAGCGAAGACTTCGCTCACGCCATCGATTTCTTTCCGACCGTCGCGTCTGCCGCCGGCATCAGCACTCCGGCCAGCCTGCCAGGAATCAACCTGTTGGACAAGGAAGCTCGCAGCGATCGCAAGCGAGTCTTCGGCGTTACCAATTCCACACACAACATAAGCCCAGGAAACACGGATGAAACCTTGCAGTACTTGTGGTGCGTCGAAGACGAGTGGAAGCTGATCGTCCGTAAAGATGGCAAAGACACAACGCAGTACAAAGCTCTGCATGTGTGGGATACGGCCCCGGTTCACCTCTACCATATCAAAACCGACCCCCACGAAGAGCACGACGTGGCAGAGAAGCACCCTGATGTTGTTGCCCGGCTAGAGAAGGCGATTGATGCCTGGGCGAAGGGGCTTGAAATGTCGTCAGGTTCATAACGCAGCCTGGGTCGCGACCCAGCGATCCTGGCTACAGGTTCATTGGCTGCGACTTCTTGCGTAGCGAGTAGCCGCTCAGGCGTACCACGCCGGCGACCAACAAGATCACAATGGCCGACGTGGCGTTGATCGCAATAAAGTCTTCGATGCTTGGGCCTGGTCCCGCGATTTGCTCAAAGGAAATCAACTCTCCGTAGGTCGCGGCGCACATAAAGAGAATTGCCAACGCCACACCGGGGAGAGCCATGCGCTGCATCAACGGGGCAACCACCAAGGGGAAGGTCATGATCATTCCGGCGACCCCCAGGAAGATGAAAATGGGAAGTTCCGATCCTGATGCCATCTGAACGCCGGAAACCAGCGCTCGGATGATTCCCAGCAGCACCCCCACGATCGCCATCGTGATCAGCAGGTCTCGCAGCCCGAAACGAACGGAAGCCGCATCGGATTCGGCATTGGCATCTTCGCGATATCGCAGATGGAATCCTAACCCCGCGTTTAGCGTCCAAAGTGGCAGTTGCAGCAATAGCCATTGAACAAACAGCCAAGTGCCCACAACAAAGACTCCGTTGCTGGGGCCTGAGTTGATGGAAATATTGATTCCCACGGCGACCAACAGCATACAAACCCATGCGATGGAAAGAGGCAAACGCCAGATGACCGGGCCTGGCCCCAAAGCACTCCAAGCCGCGGCAAGCGTCGCACTTGCCGATAACGAGCCCAGGAAATATCCCAAGAGGATCGTTTCTTTGGGAGGAGTGATCGTGACCGACAGCCAGTTGATCGCGATGAATGCTCCTGCCCAGACATAGACCCAGTATCGCGCTGGCAACATCGATCCACCTACGAAGAGAAAAGAGAAGAAGCCCCCACTCTACTTCAAAACAGAGACGCTCGGGAGTCTTCCCACGAAATCGCCGACATTCAGTTGGGTGGCCGTGATGAACGGGTCCTTCCGACAAAACCAGCGCGCACTATCTTCCGGTGGCCTCAGGCTGGTATAACTAAACCTTGCACGGGGACTCTTCCCCAAAACAATGTTTCTTTCTGTGTGACGCTGATCTCTGGCCAGTGTCTTCATTGCCAAGCACTTTTGGCGAACCAGTTTCCCTTAACCGTTTACGAGTATTTCCATGTCGTCATCGTCCCACGCACAACCTGATCCCAGTGGATCGTTCTCCAGAGAGAACGCTCCGCAGGTGGTGGTGCGCGCTGGCAAGACGTACGTGTGCTCGGCCTGCGGGACATTGGTGGAGATCCCGGTGGATGTCGTCGGGCAGTTGGTGATGGCTGTCGAACCTTCCTCGCCAGACGAGAAGGAAGAGACCGAGCCTGAGGAGCAGGTACCCGCACAGACAAGCAAGACTCTGGTTGAAGTTGCAGCACCACGTTTACCGCCCAAGAAGGTCAGGCCACAACGGCCAAACCGCCCGCAGCAGCCTGCGAGGGAAACTCTTGTGGGCGAGTTGATCGACGGGCTACGTGTTCCATCGGCTAAAGAACTCGACCGGGCGCTGGCGTGGGTTTCGTTTCACCTGAAAGTGCTCGACCGGCAAGGGAGCGAAATTCGACGGCTGAAGAAGCTGCTCAAGAACCAATCGAGCGAGAGAGTGCCAGGCCCATGTCTTCCTGGGCGTGCGAAAGAGATTACTCGAGAAGAACCGGTTGGTCGCGCCTGCGGTGCCCGTCACAGACACGCCCCAGCCGACTTGGGCGTGGCACCCATGGTGGATAACGCAAACGAACGCGGGCCTCCCTGACAATCATGTCCCCTCTTTCTCGAAGACGGTGGAGAGGGGAAAAGATAACCGGTTACTACGTCCCAGGTCTGCTTGGGCGTGCGGTTGATGCTGCGCGGTTGCGTTACGCGGCGAACTTCATCTTGGGGCCGGGCGAGAGCAATTCGATTTCCACCGCCGCCAACGCCTTCACCAGGGCAGCATCTGGAGAAGGACGGCGCAGCGGATCTTTGGCCAGCATTTGACTAACCAACTTATCGAGCGAGCCCGGAACATGCGAAACCAGGGAACGCACGTTTGGGGCTCGCTGCGACAGTTGAGCTTGGACGATCGCGTCGGTCGAGGTCTGGTCGTACAGCTGACGTCCGGTGATCAGCTCGAACAGAATGACGCCCAGGCTATACGTATCGGCCTGGGGCAATACCGGCACGCTGGTGGTCAGCATCTCGGGTGGTAGATACCGAAGCGTGCCTTGGCGATCGCATTTGCGGCTGGTGCACGGCAGGCTCAAATCGACGCGTTGGGCGAAGCCAAGATCGATGAGCGTCGCATGCCCGGTGTTGGACAGGACGATGTTGTCCGGCTTCACATCGCCATGGATCCAGCGGGCATCATGCACGTGGGTAAGTCCCTGGGCCAACTGCCGCGCTGTCCACACGGCACTACCCAAGGGAAAGGATTTCCCTTCGCTCAGGATTTGCGAGAGCGTTTGCCCCCAGACCCGTGGCATGACGACGAACGAGCCAGGTCGGGTGTCGATGACCGGAACGATGTGGGCCGAGGTGATCTCGCTGCCGGCGTCCGCTTCACGGCACAGACGCTGGACAAGCAGCCGGTCCCCTTTGAATTCCGGACGAATCGTTTTCAGGGCGAAGTCCCAACCACTAAAAGAACCTTCGCTGGGACGGGCTCGGAAGACGCGAAAATACGTACCTTCCCCCAATTGCGGTCCCACTTCCCACGAACCGTACAGACAGCGTGGAGAGCGGCGACGTGCCGGAGAATACGTTGGTGATTTGCCGATGGTCGTCAAAGCGTGACTTTCCAAGCCGTTCCTTGGCCGTAAGAATCCGTGAATATCATCAATATTCGGCCATCAGATACGAAAACTCTGATAGTGGCCTGAGTTGTCCCGTTATCGGGGCCATTCGGGATTTACGGCCTGGGAAGCTTAGGTAACCCAATTCACCCCCTTTGGAAAATTGGCCTGTTTCAAGTAAGATAGCTAAGCATCTAGGCAAATTTTGGACACTTCACAAAGGTAGAAACTCGAATGAAGAAGCTCGGATCCTTTCTGGTTCTCGTAGCCCTGACTGCTTTCATCGTCGGTTGTGCACCCAAGGGTAGCCCTTCGACTGGCAACCCTAACAGCAACAACACCGCCACCAACACCACGCACTAAGCGTAGTGCCGGCAGGCGTTTACCCCATAAGCACGTCCAAAAAAAGAAAGACCGCCAAGCGAATTGCTGGCGGTCTTTTTAATGCGCAGTCGAACGTCGATTATCAGGTTTGGAAATGATGCTTCCGTGAAGGACTACTTCTTTTCCTTCACTTGAATATGGCGGTATTCCATCTGGCCGCGGTCGCCCTCCAGACCGATTGGGCCGGTGTCTGGCAGCTTGAAGGCTTCTTCCAGGACTTCGCCATTGCAGGTGCAGCGGGCCGTGTTGCCGGTGACCTCGACGACCAACTCGTTCCAGTCTTGCGGCTTGTAGTTCTTCAACTCCTTGTAAGGGCCGGCCAGTGGATAGTCGCGACATTGCAGTTGCGGGGCGCGAATGAAGACACCGCTATCGGCGTTGGGCGTTGCCCGGAACTCGAGCTTCAAGATGAAGTCATTGGGGAACTCACGCTGCGTCCACATCTGTTGAATGCGGCGGCCTTCGGCTGGCGTCGTCACGACGATGCGATCACCGACCGCTTGGTAGCGGCCGTCGACGCTTTCGGTCTTGCCGTCAAAGGTGATGTCCTCTTCAAAGATCGGCCAGGCAATCGCGATCTTCTTCCCTTTGCGTTCTGGATTGGCTTTGAACATCCAGCCGGTGAGGTCCTTGCCGTTGTACAGGCTCTCGAAGCCAGGTTCCGGCTCCCATGGTTCGGCTTCAGTTTCGACGTAGCCGAGCGTCGCGAAGATCGGCGTCAGGGCAGCGGCCCACTTGGCGTAGCCTTGCTTGTTGGGGTGCAGCAGGTCAGGGAACTCTTCGGCCTTGGCATCCCCTTCTTCGTTCGCGAACGGCAGCCACGTTTCGAGCACGATCACTTGCGAATCGCCGTGGGCGACCTTCTCGTACAGCTCGTTGATCTTTTTGATCTTCTCCGCCGAACGGCTCTTCTTAGCCGAACTGGGGAACACCTTGCACAAGATGATCGGCATCTCGGAATCGTGCTTCTTGAGTTCGGCGATGATCAGCTTGGCGTTCGCCGCGATCGTTTCAGGCTCGGCTTTTTCTTCCAGGTCGTTGGTCCCCATCAGCATGACGACGCCCTTGGGGTTGAGTGACAGGACGTCTTCTTCCAAGCGAATCAACATGCCGCGCGTCGTATCACCACTGATGCCGCGGTTGGCAACCTTCAGGTCCCCAAAACTGCCGCCCATATTGTCGCCCCAGCCTTGGGTGATCGAGTCACCCAGGAAGACGACGGCACCTTGATCCTTCTCGATCTGCTTCGACCAGTTCGCGCGGCGGTTCTGCCACAGATTGCGGAACCAATCATAGCGGCGAATCGGGCCATCCCCTGCCAAGCCTTCATTGCTTTCGGGAATCGCGAAACTCTTTTCCTGAGCAGTCAGTGGTGACTGGGGCAGGAATAAGACACAAGCAGCCAGCAAAAGCAACGACAACGATCGGTAGGACATCGGGGAGTCTCACGGTGAATAAGTGAATAGGGTAGGCAATGCCGGTGTATTATAGCCTCGACGAAATCGAGATGCATCCGTCTTCCCCCTCCGTTGTTTCGGCCACATTCTGGGATCTGGAGAAGTATTCAGGTAGGCTGAATCGATCAGATCTCGCTTAACGACTAGCAATCTTGAGGTTGTCGCAACTGTGTCCCGTTACTTCTCAAAGGATTACGCCGAGGCCCAGTCTCGTTTTCGCGAAGGGGCTACGAAGCTTGGCTTTTCGCTCGAATCGCATTCGATCGGCGTCCAAGGTCCAGATGGCAACGACCTGGAGTTCGACGTGGCTTGTTCGACCGGTGGTGATCCCAGCCGGGTGATCGTCTTATCGTCCGGCGTTCATGGCGTGGAAGGCTACTTTGGTTCCGCCGTGCAGATGGCGATGCTTGAGCAATGGACCCAGGCGGGCATGCCGTCGGCGAAGGTGGTGATGCTGCACGGCCTCAATGCGTATGGCTTTGCCTGGTCACGGCGATTCAACGAAGAGAACATTGATCCGAATCGCAATTTCCTACTGCCTGGCGAGGCGTTCTCTGGCTCGCCGCCTGGGTATGCGGAACTGGACAGCTTTTTAAATCCTAAGCGGCCACCGTTCTCTTTTGAACCATTCAAAGTGAAGGCCGCCTGGTTGATCATGCAGCATGGCATGAAGAAGCTCCGCAGTGCGATTGCCACGGGACAGTATGACTATCCCCAAGGATTGTTCTTTGGCGGCCAGGGACCATCTCGCATGCAGTCGATCCTGCAGCAGCACATGCCCCGTTGGCTGGAAGGAAGCGAGCAGGTCATTCACCTCGACTTTCATACCGGCCTGGGCGATTGGGCGACTTGGAAACTGTTAATCGATTACAAGCTGACCGACCTTCAACGAGAAACGCTTACCCAATGCTTTGGGCCGGAGTCCTTCGAGGCGAACGACGATAGCGAAATCGCTTACGATGCCCGAGGTGGCTTCGGGCAGTGGTGCGTTGCCCAGAAGTATGCCCAGCACTACCTCTTCGCCTGTGCCGAGTTCGGCACGTATCCGCCGGTGAAGGTCCTCGCCGGACTGCGTGCCGAGAACCAGGCCCATCACTGGGGCAGGGCAGAGGACACCTCGACCCGCAAAGCCAAACAGCGGCTGAAGAATCTTTTCTGCCCGGAATCGCCGCAGTGGCGCGAGACGGTCGTGCAAGATAGCCTGAAGTTGATCCATCAGGCCCTCGGCAATTTAGACGCCCCCGGAGAATCGGGCACGTAACTCTACGGCTTATACCTGTCACGATGGGCAGGAAGCTGCCCGGCGATGCGCTTTAACGTCGTGGATAGTTGCCTTGAGCTTGTTTGCGGCTTAAGATAGCGTTTTTCTCTTCAAATTCTCGGGTTTTCCCCTCGCACTGACTCCTCGAAGGATCCTTCCCTTGAATCGACTTCCCAGTTTGTTGTTGGTTTTGTTGGTCGCCACGACCTTTGTCAGTTGCCGCGCCAAGACAGAAAATCAGGCTGCCGGTAGCGGCGGTTACGAGTTTCCGATCGAAGCAGGCAAGTATCGTATTCTCGGTATTCGTACCGACAATACCGACCATGCCCGGGCCAAGCAGAATGCTGAGTCGGCGATCGCCAACAATCCAAACCTGAAAGCGATGGTCGGTCTGTGGGCCTACAACCCGCCGATGATCCTCAGTGCGGTTGAAGGGGCCGGCAAGACAGGCGACATCCAGGTGATTGGTTTCGACGAGGACCCGGTCACGCTCAAGGGAATTGAAGACGGCAAAGTGCACGGCACGGTCGTTCAGCAGCCGTTTGTCTTCGGTTACAAGTCGGTCGAGTTCCTCTCGGCTCTGGCTCGTGGCCAGTCGCTCGATATTCCTGAAAGCAATTTGATGTTCGTTCCGTTCAAGGCCATTCGCCAGGACAACGTCCAAGAGTTTCAGGCAGAGCTGAACCGCATCAAGGCCGGTAACGGAACGCCACCCCCACACAACCAACCCAACTACGACACCAGCGAGAAGGTGAAGATCGCTTTCCTGACCAACACGGTCGATCCTTTCTGGAACTATGCCGAAGAAGGGGTTCGCGTCGCCGAGCCGATCTTCAACGCCGAGTGCGAAGTCTACCATCCGCCAAACGGTACCCAGGAAGAGCAGAAGCGTTTCATCGAACGCAAGATGGGGGACGGCTGTCAGGCCTTGGCCATGAGCCCCAGTTCGCCGGAAAGCCAAACCGGTTTGATTAACAAGGCAGTCGAAGCCTTTGGGGGTAACGTCATCTGTCATGACTCGGACGCCCCGAACAGCCAACGCAAGTTCTACATCGGAACGCACAACTACCTGGCCGGTCGCGAAGTGGGCCGCTTGGTGAAGGAAGCCATTCCTGACGGCGGCGACGTAATGATCTTCGTCGGTATGATGGAACAGCTCAACGCCCAGGAACGCAGTGCCGGCGTGATCGACGAACTGCTCGACAAGCCAATTCCTGCGGAAATCGCCAAGTACATGCCGAAAGAGCCCGTGGCTGAGGAAAAGAAGCCGGAAGGCGATCCTATGCCGATGGAAGAAGCCCCTAAGGAAGAAGCTCCTAAGGAAGAAGCTCCTAAGGAAGAAGCTCCTAAGGAAGAAGCTCCTAAGGAAGAAGCTCCTAAGGAAGAAGCTCCTAAGGAAGAAGCTCCAAAAGAGGAAACTCCAAAAGAGGAAGCTCCTGCGGAAGAAAAACCTGCTCCCGACCCGGCGCCGATGAAGGAAGAAGCGTCGGAAGAAGCGGAGAGCTAATCGCGACTTGCCATGAGCTCTTCCTCCCCTCCGCTGTTAGAAGTCGAGCGAATCTCGAAGCGATTCCCCGGCGTGAAGGCTTTGTCCGAAGTCTCGCTGCGCGTCGGTGCTGGCGAGTCGATTGCCGTGATTGGCGAAAACGGCGCCGGCAAAAGCACGCTGATGAAAATCCTGGCCGGGATTCAATCGCCTGACTCCGGCACGATTCGGGTGGAGGGAAAGCCGGTCGAGATCCGCAGTGTGAACGACGCGCTGGAACTCGGCATCGCCTTGATTCACCAGGAATTGAACCTGTGTGATAACCTCTCGGTCGGTGCCAATATCTATCTGGGCCGCGAACCGAAGAAGCTGGGGTGGATCGATCAGGCCGAGGTGAATGCCCTCTCGCGAAAATATCTTGAACAGGTCGGGCTGAAGATCGATCCGCGGAAGCTGCTGGCGGATCTTTCCATCGGTCAGCAGCAGCTGGTCGAAATTGCCAAGGCCCTTTCGTGCAACGCGAAGCTGTTGATCATGGACGAGCCTACCTCGAGTCTGTCGGCCCGCGAGGTCGATCGGCTGTTCGAGGTGATCGGTTCGCTGCGAGCTTCCGGCGTAAGCATCGTTTACATCTCGCATCGCCTGAGCGAAGTGCACCAGGTTTGCGATCGTGTCGTGGCTTTGCGTGACGGTCAGAACAGCGGCGAGCTGGCCCGTGAAGAGATCTCGCACGACAACATGGTGCGGTTGATGGTCGGGCGTGAGCTCGATCAGTTCTATGCCCACCAGCCGGTGACGCCCGGTGAGGTAGTGCTTAGCGTGAAGAACGTTCGCACGCATGCTCATCCAGGCCATGAGATCAGCTTCGAACTGCGGGCCGGAGAAATTGTTGGCCTGGCAGGGCTGGTCGGGGCAGGGCGGACGGAACTGTTCGAGACCCTGTTCGGTATTTATCCGCCAGAAGGTGGCTCGATCGAAGTTTCCGGAAAGCCTGTCAGTATCCGTTCTCCCAAGGATGCGATTGCCCACGAGATTTTCCTGGTGCCGGAAGATCGCAAGCAGCAGGGGCTCGTCCTTCCCATGGATGTCGGACAGAACACCACGCTGCCGGGGCTGCATCGGCTGTCGTACTTTTCGTGGGTCGATACGCGACAAGAGCAACAACTGGCCGACGACATGGTCAAACGCATGCGGGTCAAAACGCCCAGCACGCGGCAAATTATCCAGTACCTAAGTGGCGGCAACCAGCAGAAGGTGGTCATCGCCAAGTGGCTGGCCATGAACCCCAAGATTCTGTTGTTGGACGAACCAACCCGCGGGATCGACGTGGGGGCGAAGCATGAAATTTACGAGCTGATGGAAGAGTTGGCTCGCAAAGGGGTGGCAATCCTGTTTGTTTCGAGTGAAATGGAAGAGATCCTGGGAATGGCCGACCGCGTGCTGGTGATGCACGAAGGGTCCATGTCTGGGGAGCTTACCCGTGACCAACTCAGTGAAGAGGCGGTCATGCATCTTGCCACCGGTCAGCAACTGACGGCTGTCGAATAAGAGAAGCACTGAATGCTTAAGAATATCGTTCTATTGCTGTTGATCTTCGCCATCTTTGGCGTGACTTCACTCATCGCACCGACGTTCGCCAGCGGCTATAACCTCGACATCATGGCCCGCTGGACGGGCCTGTACGGGATCATGGCGATCGGGGCCGCGTTTGTGATCATCGCCGGAGGGATCGATCTGTCGATGGGATCGATGGTCGCACTGATTGGCGTGCAGTTCGGCATTCTGATCAACGACCAGCAAATGAACCCTTACGTGGCGATGGTTATCGTCCTGGTCGGCGCGATGCTGATTGGGCTCGGGTATGGGCTGTTGATCACGAAGCTGAAGCTTCAGCCATTTGTTGTTACGCTGTGCGGACTGCTCGTTCTACGGAGCGTTGCCCGGTATCTGGCGCACGACGATAAGATCTCGAACTTCGTCAGCCCGGATGGGGGCACTGATATCAGCTTTTTGACCTCGGCCGATTTCCTGTGGATACCGCTTCCCCTGTGGATGTTGTTGATCCTGGGGGTTCTCTCGGCATTGGTATTGAATAAGACCACCTTCGGGCGATATCTGAAAGCCTTGGGTAACAACGAACAGGCGGCTCGCTATAGCGGTATCAATACCGACTGGATCACGATCGCCGCGTACATGGTGTGTTCGTTGATGGCGGGCATCTCGGCCATTTTATTTGCGATCGACCTGAACAGCGTCGGCCCGAACGAAGCAGGCACCTTCTACGAACTGTACGCGATCGCCGCGGCCGTGCTCGGCGGGTGTAGTCTACGTGGTGGTACCGGTTCGATCGTGGGCGTGATCCTCGGCACGGCCATTCTGCGAGAGCTGTACCAGGCAATCGAAACGCTGCAGGTTTCGGAACTGGAAGGAACCGTCATCGGCTTTGTCATCCTGGCCGGCGTGATCGCCGACGAGATCATCCGCCGCGTGGTCGATGCCCGCAGGCGCAAGCAGGAAGCCGGCGCGGCAAGCGGGTGACGCGACACGATCGCTCGCGATACGAAAAAACGAACTCGCTGAGGAGTTCGTTCGCTCGTTTAATCGTGGTAAAAGCTTTTACCCAAAGAACGCCACAGCGTTCTGGAATACCTTCAGCCCTTCGCCAGGGTCGGTTCCTTCGCCGCGGGTCCAGCGAGGGTGGTGCGTTTTGTCGATGTAGCGTTCTGGGTGCGGCATCAGGCCGAAGATGCGACCCGTTGCATCGCACACGCCGGCGACGTGACGCTGGGCACCGTTGGGGTTGTCGGGGAAAGTGACTTCGTCTTCCCCTTCGCGATTGGCAGCGTAGGTCAAGCAGAGCTGGCCTGCGGCTTCCAGGCTGTCGAGCGTGGCTTCATCGCGGGCGACGAAACGGCCTTCGGCGTGGGCGACCGGGAGGTACATCTGGTCGATGCCTTGCAGGAAGACGCACTTGCTGCCGGAGGTCTTCAGGTTGACCCAACGATCCTGGAACATGTGACAGTCGTTCCAGGCCAGCGTGCTGGAAGGCAGGCCTTGTTCGTCATCGGCCAGCAGCAGACCCGTTTTGATCAGGATCTGAAAGCCGTTGCAGATGCCCAGGATCAGCTTGCCGTCTTCGTGAAACTTCTTCACGGCATCCATCAAGTGATGACGCAGCAAGCTGCCGACGATCCGGCCGGCGGAAATGTCGTCGCCGTAACTGAAGCCGCCGGAGAGGGCGAGGATCTGATAGTCGTGCAAAAGCTCTGGCTTTTCCAGCAAGCGGTTCAAGTGCACGCGATCGGCGGTTGCACCGGACTGCTCAAAGGCATAAGCGGTTTCCTGGTCGCAGTTGGTACCAGGCGAGCGAATCAACAAGGCTTTAGGCTGAGCCATCGTACGAGATCTTTCCGTGTCACTACCAATTCAGGGGAGCTTGCCAAGCCTGTTTCAACAATTCGATCGGTTCATCGAGCAGCTTGGTTTCGCCGTGGGTGACGACCAATTCTTTGTGCTCGGCGACCTGACCAATGTGGGCAAACGGTGCTTCGCCAAGTGCGGCCTCGAACTCGGCTGCGGAGGCTTCCGGCACTTCGCAGACGAAACGTGTATTCGATTCGCTGTACAGCAGTTGAACCGCCGAAGGGCTTTCCAACTCGTGCGGAATGTTGTCGAGCGAGATGTTCGCTCCGATTCCACCAGCGAAGGCCATTTCCGCGACGGCCACGGCCAGGCCACCTTCGGACAAGTCGTGACATGCCCGAACCGTCTTGGCCCCGATGGCTGCGTGAATGCCGCCGAAGACTTTCTTGGCCAGTTCGGTATCGACTTGAGGAACCTGACCACCCAGCTTGTCGTTGACCACGCTCCAGTGCGAACCGCCCATTTCGTCCTTGGTCAGACCGACCAGGTACAAGCGGTTGCCCGACTGTTTCAGGTCCATGGTCACACAGGTCGAAACGTCGTCGACTTGCCCCATGGCACTGATGAGCAGTGTCGACGGAATGGCGATCGTCTTCTTATCGCCGTGCTCGTCGAAGTAGCTGAATTCGTTGTTCAGGCTGTCCTTGCCGCTGATGAACGGTGTCCCCAAGGCAACGGCCAGGTCACGGCACGCCAGGGCGGCGCGGACCAACGTGCCAAGCGTTTCCGGTCGGTCGGTATAGCCCCAGCAGAAGTTGTCGAGGATCGCGATCTTGGAAGGATCGGCACCCACGGCAACGCAGTTTCGCAGGGCTTCGTCGATGGCACTAGCGGCCATGTCGTACGGATCGAAGTCGCCGAAGTGCGGGTTCATGCCGCAGGAAAGGACGATGCCTTTGCGGCTGTTCAGAACAGGACGAACCACGGCGGCATCGCTCGGGCCATCGTTCTGCACGCCGACCAGGGGCTTGATCACGCTACCGCCTTGGACTTCGTGATCGTACTGGCGGATGATCCATTCCTTGCTGGCCACATTGAGCGAGCTGAGGATCTTGCGAAGGTCGTCACCAAGCGACTTGCCATCGCTTCCGTTGAGCGCCAGCGGCTGAGTCGTGGGCGGCGTGAAGACTGCATCGCGAACGATCGGCGGGCGACCATCATGCAGGAACCGCATGTCAAGTTCGCCCACCGTGTTGCCGTTGTAGGTCAGCGTCAAGTTGCCGGTCGGAACGAACTTGCCGAGCACGACGGCTTCGCTGCCTTCGGAGGCGAACAACGCTTGCAGTTCAGGCCACTTCTCTTCCGGCACGGCCAGGACCATACGTTCCTGGGCTTCGCTGATCCAGATTTCGGTATAGGTCAGACCTTTGTACTTGAGGGGAGCCTTTTCGAGCCAGACTTCGGCCCCGAGCTCTTCACCCATTTCGCCGACCGCACTGGAGAAACCACCAGCACCGCAGTCGGTCACGGCGTTGTACAAGTTGCGATCGCGGGCCTCGAGCAGGACGTCGAGCACCATCTTTTCGGTGATCGCGTTCCCGATTTGTACGGCACCACCGGAAAGGGATTCACTTTCGCTGGTCAGTTCGGCCGAGCTGAACGTGGCACCGTGGATACCATCGCGACCTGTGCGACCACCGACGGCCACGATCAGGTCGTTCGGCTTGACTTCTTTGAACGACATATCGACCGGGATCAGCCCGACGTTGCCGCAGTAAACCAGCGGATTGCCCAGGTAACGTTCGTCGAAGTAGACCGCACCGTTGACCGTAGGAATACCCATCCGGTTGCCGTAGTCTCGCACGCCGCTGACGACACCCTTCATGACGCGACGCGGGTGCAGCACACCTTGCGGGAGGCTGCCGGGGTCGGTCTCAGGCGGAGCGAAGCAGAAAACGTCGGTGTTACAGATCGGCTTGGCACCCATGCCGGTGCCCATCGGGTCGCGAATCACGCCACCGATGCCGGTGTTGGCACCACCGTAAGGTTCCAGGGCACTGGGGTGATTGTGCGTTTCGACCTTGAAGCAAATGTTGTATTCGTCGTTGAAGGTGACGATGCCGGCGTTGTCTTTGAAGACACTGACGCACCAGTCGTCGTCTCCCAGGCTCTTACGAATCTGTTGGGTCGCCGCGAAAATCGTTTCCTTCAACATGTTGTCGAAGTGCAGCTCTTGCTTTTCGTCTTTGTAGGCGATCTTGCCGGCAAGTGTTTTGTGGCTGCAGTGCTCGCTCCAGGTTTGAGCGACCGTTTCCAGCTCGATGTCGGTTGGATCGCGGCCCAATTCCTGGAAGTACTTCTGGATCGTCTGCATTTCGACCAGCGTCAGGTAGAGCTGACCTTCCTTGCTGAGCAGTTGCAGGTGATCGTCGTCGAGCGAACGGATGTTGACGGTCTTCAGCTCGAATGGCTGCGACTTGCCAAACGACAGACGCTCCAGGTCCATCGGACCGTAGATGACCTGTTCGACCGAGTCGTTGGCCAGCAGCTTGGTGACCAGACGTTCGGTTTGGGCGTCGTCCAGTCCGCCGATCCAGTATTTGCGGAACGTACGAACGGCCTCGGCAGGCTTGCCAAAGTCGGCAATCGCCGCTTGGGTACTTTGGGCCACGGGATCCATCACGCCCGGCTTGGGCATGACATAAATCAGGCGGTCGTACAGCGTCGAAGGCGTTTCCGCCATGATGGCTTCCCCGGCCTGAGCTACGACAGCCCGTTCCACCACGTTGTCGACCAGCAGTTGGTCGGCGAGCAGCTTGATGTGATCCGCGTCGAAATCGGCCTGGACGAGAAATCCGTGCGCCGTGGCAATTTCGAGATGGGTGGCGATTTGCAGGTCTTCGGCGTCGGCAACGATGGAGGCGGCCAATCGATCGACGTGTCCCGAAGCGGGATAGATGTCAACTTCCCACAATGTCACGGTGGTGCTTTCCCTGTTTTAGGAGCTTGATCCAATGCTCTTCTTGACCTGCTTCCAGCGAGGTTCGAAAGGCAGCCAGCAATTTCTCAAAGTTCGCTAGCGTCTGCAAGACGTGGCCCCGATTGGTGGTGAGGATCTGACGCCACAAATCGATGTCTCCGGCCGCAATACGCGTGGTATCGGCCCAACCCGTACTGGTAAACTGGAGCATCGCTTCGGGGGTGGAAGCTGCCACCAACGCCGCGATAACGTGGGGCATATGGCTCGTAGCAGCCACGACCGCGTCGTGCTCGCTAGGGCTCATCTCGTGGACTTCGCTTCCGAGCGATTCCCAAAATTTGCGGACAGTCGCTTTGGCAGTTCTTTCCGTTTCCGCCACGGGGGTGACGATCGTAACGCGATTTTGGAACAGATCGGCGGTGGCGAAATCGCTGCCGCTCTTGTCGCTGCCGGCCATGGGATGGCTACCTACGAAGTAGACATCCTTGCGACCGCGAATCGACTCACTCAAATGGAGGGTGTCCACAATCTTCTGCTTGGTGCTGCCGGCATCGGTAATGATGGTGCCGGGCTGGCAGAAGGGGACTAACTGCTCGACCAGCGGGACGATCGACTCGACCGGCGAGCATACGACGATCAAGTCAGCGCCGCGAATGCCGGCCTGCCACTGGGTGGTTCCCTCAGAGATGCATCCTTGCCGCTTGGCCTTGGCCAGCTTTTCTTCGCTGCGACCGATGCCCACCACCTTGGCGGCGATTTTTCGCTTCAGCGCAGCCAACCCAATCGAGCCGCCAATCAGCCCTACACCGAGAATCGATACTTGTTGAAATTCAGGCATCTGTCGCAATATAAGGTGGATGGGCAGACAAAAACGAGTTGGAATTATAGCAAAAATTTAAGCCGCAGTACGTCCGCAAAGGGGAAAACTCGAGGGAGTTTTCGCGAGCCGGTCGGCAATGAAAAGAGCCTGGGAGTTTCCTGCCAGGCTCTTGTGGAATTGACGTCTCGTCGAACGACGCGTTTACGTGTTGTCCGGCAGGCGAACCAGCGTCATCTGCTGCGTCGCTCCGTCTTCGTAACGAAGAACAACCGGGGTCTCAGGCTGCGTCAAGCTGTTCAGATCGGTCTCGAAGATCACCTTCTGGCTGTCACCCACCGACCAGGCAACCTGTTGCGTTTGCTTGTCGATCGATCCGGAAATCGCCTGGCTGTTGTCCGAGATGATGTTGTAGTAGGAACCGGCGATGTTGCCACTCTTGCTGACCGAAAGCTGCATCAGCATCTGCGGCTGGGTATTGTTTCCCTGCACCAAGGCATAGACCCCAAGCGGCATCCAGGCTTCGTTGGACTGCGGTTTCGTGTTGGGCTGAGAAAGCTGGTCCGCTTCTTCGCTGCTGGTCGGCGCCGGTTCTCCGTCGACATAGACGACCGACTCGTTGTAGTTGTAGCTGACCGGTGTCGTCGAAACGCCTGCCACCCAGCCGGTTACCGCCGCGAAACTGGCGGCCGCCCAGGCGTCGGCATGCGGATGGGTGTACTGCCAGGCGTTGGGATGATCGGCATACCAGGCGGCCGTGAACGGATCAGGCTGACCTGCCAGGTAGTTGGAAACATCGTTGTAGATCTCGCCAGATCGCTGCGAGAAGTTTTCTTTGGCCTGTTCTGCTTTGGGTTGTAGTTCACTCTTCTGGCTGCTCAGGCTTTCCTGGCGATCGGCAAGCGATTGACTGCGGTCGTCGGAAAGTCCCAGGAAGTCTTGCAACTTGGCCTGGGATGCATCGATGGCACCGGTTCGCTGGAGCGGTTTGCCTTCCAGGAAACTCGACAGCTTATCTTGCGAGGAAAGGTTGCTGAGGCTGCGCGAGGTCGAATTCAAACGCGTCGAAAGATCTCGCGACGTGGGACTTGAGGGGATGGATGGAGTGCGGAAACTACTTTCATTCAAGCTCGGTTTGACCTGGGGCGTCGGGCGCGACGTACCTCGCGAAGGACGTGCACCACCGCGGCTACCGCCACGAGGACCGGCCCAACTATCGACGACGAGAAGACAAGTGACACACAATGCGAGCGCGCATACCAAGCTGGAGTTCTTCATCAATTTTCCCACCAATGCTGTAGACCTAGATGTCTGGAAAAGAAGTTCGACAGGAGCGATGTCCGTCATCAGTAACCATAGGGCTAACTCGGCCTTTCGAGGGGTAGTTTCACTCAGCTTTCATAAAAGATCATGAATCCCACATTCCATAAATGCGCACAGCCGAAGGAAACGCACCGTCCGTATTTTCAGAACGAGCCGCACAGAGCGATCTCCAGCGTTGCCAGGCAGCAACTCTGCCGTCTGGTTGCATCTTTGGTAGCCCTTTCGCATGATGAAATGAGTTGCCACCTTTAACCGGAACCGCTCATGCTCTTTTCGCCACGTATTCGTACCGGCCAACTCGTTCAACTATGTCGCCGTGTCGGCAATCAGCTGCAGGCTGGGGTCGATGTTCGACGTGTGTGGCAGCGAGAAGCCGAGCGTTCTTTCGGCACGCAGAAGCGGATGATGCTTGAGATCACCGAGAGCATTGACCGAGGTGGGGCGATGCACGATGCGATCAATCGCACCGGCGATTATTTCCCGAAGCTCTTTCGGCAGATGGTGGAACTGGGGGATTCGACCGGACATCTGGATCGCATCTTCCTGGAAATGGCCGATCAGTACGAGCACCAGATCAGCCTGCGTCGTTTGTTCATGGCCGGCATCCTCTGGCCGATGATTCAGCTGGTGCTGGGGATTTTGGCGATCGGCGTCATGATTTATGTCATGGGCTGGGTGCAGGAGATGGGGGGGACGAGAGTCGATCCGCTGGGCATCGGGCTGGTTGGTGCCAAGGGAGCCGCCGAGTACTTTGCGATCGTCGGCACGGTTTTCTTTTTGGCGTACTGCGTCTACTTCCTGTGGTCGCGGGGCCAATTCAGCTTTCTGCAACTCGACCGCATCGTGATGAATATTCCTGGTCTGGGGACACCGATCCGAACGCTTTGTCTGTCGCGGGTGGCCTGGGCTATGTCGCTGACGATTGGCGGTGGGATGGATATCCGCAAGGCGATGCGATTGTCGCTAGAAGCCAGTCGTAGTCAGTACTACGAACAGTTTGCCGACCAGGTCGATCGCGAACTTATCGCCGGCGAAGAGATTCACGATATCTTGCGAAGGACACGTAGCTTCCCGCCTGACTTTTTAGACGTGGTTGAGACGGGCGAAATCTCGGGGACGCTGGCCGAGTCGATGGAGAAGCTTTCCGAACTTTATCAAGAGAAAGCCCGGGCCGCGCTCAATACGCTGGCTGTCATTGGCGGCGTGTTCATTTGGTTGATGATTGCGGCTTTGTTTATCGTGGTGATCTTCAAGCTGTTCTTCGCCGTGTATCTGAACCCACTGCAGGAAATACTGGATAACCCGATGGGTAATCCTCGCCGATAGCCGCCAAGAAACGAACAACGGCCACGCAAAGTGGCCGCTGTGTTTTCGTTGAACTTAGGCAAACGTTAGTTGGCCGAAGGTTCGGTTTCGGTTGGCTTGCCTTGGCCGTTGGCCAGCGCTTCGGGGTCTTCCGTGTAGCGGACCAGGGCTTCGGGCAGTTCGATGCCGCCGATGTCTTTCATGACCTGCATCATTGGAGGCAAGGTCTTGGCCATGCCGCTGAGCCAGTCGGCCGTGTTCGAGCGACCATTCTGACCACCACCTTCCCAGACGACCACCTTGTCGAACTTGATGTTCGAGATCGCCTTGGCACTGCTTTCGGCCAGCGTATCGAGGTGTTCCAAGAGCATGAGCTGGAAGGCTTCCTTGCTGCTACCGCAAGCTTCGACGATCGCCTTCAAACCTTCACCCTTCTTGGCCAGCTTTTCGTATTCACCGCGGGCTTCGGCTTCCAGTTTGGCGTAGATCGCATCGGCTTCGGCTTGGGCCAGGATACGTCGTTTGGCCGCTTCGGCGGCCGAATCGACTTCGATCTTGGCTTTCTCGGCCTTGGCAGGAGCTTCGAGCAACGCACGCTTCTCGGCTTCCACGCGTTCGGCTTCAGCGACGGCCGCTTTGGCAAGAGCACGGTTCTCGGCCTCTTGCACGGCACCTTCCGCTTCACGCTTGCGGATTTCACCGCGTTCGTAGGCTTCGGCCCGTTTGACGGCCAGCTCGGCCTTCGAGGCCGCGACCTTGGCTTCCGAAAGGTTTTCCCCTTCGATGGCGGTCGCGTCGGCTTCGGCGATGCGGATACGCTTTTCGCGTTCGGCGTCTTTCACCTTCGCTTCGCGGTCGTACTCGGCGTTGCGTTCACCGATGATTGCTTCGGCGTCGGCGTCGGCGATGCGAATACGCTTTTCACGCTCGGCATCTTTCACCTTCGCTTCACGCTCGAATTCGGCGGCACGTTCACCGACCGTTTGTTCTTTTTCGAGTTCGGCGATACGGATGGCCTGTTCGCGTTCGGCTTCGCGAGTACCGATCATTCGGGCCTTGGTTGCATTGGCAACTTCGACTTCACGATCACGCTGAGCGGATGCGACGCGAATTTCACCCATCTTTTCGTTGTCGGCCACGTCACCACGAGCCTGTTGAATGGCGAGCGAGGCAGCCTTCTGACCGATGGCGTCGATGTAGCCTGACTCGTCGGTGATGTCGGTGATGTTCACGTTGATCAGCACCAGGCCGATCTTGTTGAGTTCAGGTTCGAGCGAACGCTGAATGTGTTCGAGGAACGTATCGCGGTCGCGGTTGATTTCTTCAATCCGCATGGACGCGATCACCTGACGCAGCTGACCGAAAATCAATTCTTCGGCCTGCTTGCGGATCTCGTTGGTGGTCAAGCCGAGCAAACGAACGGCCGCGTTGTCCATGACGCCAGGCATGGTGCCGATGGCGACAGTAAAGCAACTAGGCACGTTGACGCGGATGTTTTCCGACGACAGAGCACCACGCAGCGGAATTTCAATCTGAATCGGTTCCAGGCTCAAGTAGGCGTAGTCCTGGATCAGCGGGATGACGAACTTGGCACCACCGTGAACCGTTTGAGCCGACTTGCCACCGCCGGTGCGACCGTAAACGACCAGCACGCGGTTACTGGGGCAGCGTTTGTACTGACTTTGCAACAGGATCAAAAACCCGAAGAAAGCCATGACGACCAAGATAACGATGATCGAGACGATACCCCAGAAACTGCCGAACCAGTCGAGCAGTCCACCAGAGTCTTGGGCGATTAACAGGGCGTATTCCATGAGCGGGGTTCCTCGATGTCAGAGCTCAGTGCCGGCGCAATCCGCGCGCAGCGGCATCTAGGGGTATGTAGGTCACGATCTACCCATCCTGGGGCAATCGGTGAAAGACGAGACGTTTTTCTAGTGGGCCTGTGCCGTTTGTTCCGGTTCTGCGGAATCTGGCTGCACATCGGACTGAGTCGAAAGCGGAACGACCAGCACAATGGTCGGACTGACGATTTCGATGACCTCAACCGGCGTTCCGGTCGTTAGCTTTTCGTTGGCAGTCGTCTGGGCAGCGAACTCGACCAGTTGATCCTGGACGCGAAGCGTGATCTTACCGACACCGCTCTTGTTGGCCGGAATCGGGATGTAGACCGTCCCGTGTTCACCCACGGTGTTGCGGATGCGGACCGTACCATCCTGGGCCAGCTTCATCATCAGTTGCATCATCCAGTGCACGCCGTACATAGCGGCCAGGCCGAAGATCACGGCAATGGTGAACGAGACCGGCTCGTTCAAATCAGCCGACAAACAGGCCAAACCAGCGAGTCCAAAGAAGGTCAGGGCAGTGACGATCGTCTTGAACGAAAGCACGCCGAACAGCGCGGTCGATCCGTGAGAGTCCCCACCGATATCGTCAGGCATGTCATCCGGGATTTCATCCGGAAAATCAGTCCCTTCCAGGCCGACGCCCACGACCGCCAGCAGAAACTGGAGGACGAATACCGTTCCAGCCACAACAGCACAGCCGAGAAACACCCAGTACAAGGACATCAGACGACCCTTTCACAAAGACAAGCAAACGGAAGTAGCGTTTTCATCCGGGTATTCGACCATTTTGCGGTAATCTTGGTCACAAAATGGGGAAATCCGCTTCGAAGCTCTTCTGCCCGTATCTTGGGGTATGGGGGGCAGGGCGTCAAATGAAATTCCCTCGTAGGGGAGGGGATTTAGCCACAGAGGGCACAGAGACCACCGAGGAGGAAATACGAGGGAGAAATCTAACCACGGATTACACGGATGAGCACAGTACACGCTAACCTTGACGGGTGGCCCAGAGATTCATCTCTGGGTAGCCGCAGGCTACAAGCGGCTAACGAATACGCGTTATCAAGATGGTGAGATTCCATTTTCATTTACGCCAGATGCATTAGCCGCTTGTCGGCGATGCCGACCCAGAGATAAACCTCTGGGCCACCCGACGCTAGAATTCGGGCATCGAAATTGGAACGCCGACACTTTTTCCTTTGTCGTACCACCGAGCAGAACTCCATCGCCACTGAGCCGGAAGCAATGCGAACTTAGCCCGTACCGGGTTCATGTGCATGTAGTCCAGTTTCTCCTGAATCTTCGCCGGGTGATAGATTTCGAAGCTGTAGTAGCGCCGTTGCCAAATGGGAGTGTCGTCGCCAATGGCATCACCGTAGCTCCAGGCCCAACGCCTATATTGCTCCTTGATGGCATAGCTCGAGTCGTGTTTCCACTTCTGAATGAAAGACGGCAACTGATTTAGTGTGTCAAACCAAACCAGCGCATGGACGTGATCTGGCATCAGAACGAATCCCGCACATCTTCCGCGATGCACTTTGAGGTTTGTGTTCAGGCAACCCAATACGACGCGATTCGCTTGATCGTATTCAAGTATTCGACGGCGATGGTAACAACTGAACGTCACGAAATGAATGTAGAGTTGTTCCAGAGGCTGCCGTCGATTTGCCATATTTCAAACTCCGTGCGTATGTGGAGGTGGAAAGTCTAACGCAGGCAACCAACCAAGAGCAACGAAAGCTCACCGGGGTGGCCCAGAGATTCATCTCTGGGTCGGCGACGCCGACAAGCGGCTTATGGATGGAGTACGAACAAGATTGAGTCGTTCCATCCGGTTCATGCCTGCTTCATTAGCCGCTTGTAGCCTGTGGCTACCCAGAGATAAATCTCTGGGCCACCCTCACATAAACACAACGCATATCCGTGCGATCCGTGGTCACCCCCTTTTCTTCTCACTTGGAATGTAGTTCGAAATAAAAAACGCCTGGGACGATGGTCCCAGGCGTTTCGTGTTCTGAGTGAACTCTGTGTGCTCTGTGGCTAAATCTCTTTAGACCTCAGCAAAGCCAGTCTTGCGGTTGTAGAGCTTTTCTTTGGTGCTCCACAGACCGGCCGATGGCGTGGCGATGAAGAAGATCTCTTCGCCGTCAGGCATCGTGTTGAAGCCTTCCTTCATCTTGTCGATCGGGTAACGCTTCAAGGTTTCTTCGTAGTCGGCGTAGGCGAAGTGAACCTGTTCGACTTCTTCCTGGTTCAAGTGGCCTGGAGCGTAGCGAATCGTGAAGCGGCCTTCCGACGTGCCGTGCATCAGGTGAGCGGTGCCGTGAGCCAGGTCCTGCATGTCTTCGTTTTCTTTGTACAGTTCCAGGATCTTGTCGGTCGGCTGGTAACCATACTTGCGAATCAGTGCGTCGACGTCAGGCTGTTCGCCGAAACGCTTCAGACCAGGAGCGATCACCAGCAGCTCGCCGCCGTCGGCGATCGCCATGCGGGTACGGTAGACGCTCTTGTTGGCAACCCAGGTGCTGAAGAACTCGTCGCCTTGCATGACGCAGACGATCTTCTTGACCGGCTCGTCGAAGACGGTGATGTTCTCGGCCCGCGACTGTTTGGCGGCGTTCAGGTAGGTTTCCAGGTCGTCGCCGATGTGGATCCCGGTATGAACGAGTTCGCCTTCTTCGTTCCGAGCGAGAACCACTTGCACGTAGAAGTCAGGCAGGTGGCCGAGCATCTCTTCTTCGGCCTTGTTGAACACGGCACGCACGGGCGTGATCAGGTTGCCGAGGTTGTTCTCGATCCCGCAGCTGGCGGCCATCATGTGCGAAGTGCAGATCAGGTCCTTGCCGGCCAGGCCGATGAAGTAGTTCTTGTTGTGGTTGGCAAAGCCGAGCACTTCGTGCGGGACGACGTGACCGATGTTGATGATCAGGTCCCATTGTTCTTCCATCAGCATCTTATTGAGCCAGATCGGAATGGCCCAGTCGGCAGCGCCTTCGCTGATCTCTTTGACGAAGTCGGCCGAGATCTCGCCCACCTTCACGCACCCATCACGCCAGTCGTGGGCGTGGATGATCTCGTTGGGGATGTTGCCGAACATCTGCTTGTTCTGCTCTGGCGTGTGCGGCTCGTGCTGACCGAGGGTCGGGATCACGTGGATCTCGGCTTCGTCCTTCAGTTTCTCCCAGAAGTACTCGGTGATCCAGCCAGACCCGGAGTGCATGCGGGTAATGTCGGGAGGAAGCAGCAGAACGCGCTTCGGGGTGCCACAGATCCGCTCACGCGCTTCTTCGATCGCGCGGTCGAGAATGGCAAGCAACTCTGGCTTTTTGATTTCTTTTGCGGTTTCGGAAATCCAAGGCATGGCTAGGGTCAATCCAAACTGAGGTTGAAAACGAGAGAAGCCTAAGCGAGCTCTTCCATCTTCATCAAATGGAAGAGCTTGGGGTGCTGATACCAATTCGCCCCTTACCCTAGCCCTCTCCCCGAAGGGGCGAAGGGACGAGACATGGGAGTCGGGCGTGGTACCTATATTTACGTAGTTTTAACGGGTAGCTTGGCGTCGCGCCAATTCCACCAGGGTACGAACCGCAAATCCGGTCGCTCCGCCACCGCAGTACGGTTTGGGTTTTTCCGCGAACGAAGGACCGGCGATATCGATATGCGTCCAGGGGGTTTCGTCAACGAATTCTTCCAGGAACTTCGCTGCCGTGATGGCTCCGCCCCAGCGACCGTCACCGACATTCTTGACGTCGGCGATCTGGCTTTTCATTTGTTCGCCAAACTCTGGGTACATCGGCAACTGCCACATTTTTTCGCCGGTGGTTAGCGCTGCCTGTTCCACTTCATGGCACCAGTCTGGCTCGTTGGTCATCAGGCCGGCGGTGTCCATGCCCAGGGCAACGACACAAGCACCGGTTAGCGTGGCCAGGTCGACGATGGCCATCGGCTTTTCATCGAGCGCCACATTCAGCACGTCGGCCAGAACCAGGCGACCTTCAGCATCGGTATTCAAAACTTCGATTGTCTTGCCGCTGCGCGAGTGGAGGATGTCACCCAGCTTGTAGCTGTCGCCAGAAACCATGTTCTCGACCAGGCCGCACAACGCAACGACATTGACCGGGATTTTCAGGGCTGCGATTGCTTTGATCGCACCCAGGACGGTCGCGGCACCGGCCATGTCGGCTTTCATGGTGATCATGCCGTCGGATGGCTTAAGCGAGAGACCACCGCTATCGAACGTGACTCCTTTGCCGACCAACGCCAGCGGTGGATCACCCTTCTTGCCGCCGTTATAGCGAACGATTACCAGGCGAGGATCTTTCACGCTGCCACGAGCGACGGCCAAAAGGCTACCGCATTTCTCTTCGGTCAGCTTGGCCTTGTCCCAGACCTCGATGTTCAGATCGTGATTCTCAGCAACGACGGCTGCTTCTTCCGCGAAGGTGGCCGGATAGATGTCGTTGGCACAGCGATTGACCAGCGAACGGGTCAGGCTGATGGCATTGCCCAGGGCGATACCCTTTTCCAGGACTTCTGGAGTCGCGCCGTTCCAGATGATCTCGCCGGGTGGGTTTTGCTTCTTTTCTTTGCGGTAAATGTCTTGGCCGTTGACCGCCGATGCTGCCCCGGCGATCGCTTGTTCCATCAGTTCGCTAGGCCAGAAGTCGTCCAGGTAGAACGCTGCTTTCTGGACCTTCTTGGCCGACAGAGCCACCGCGGCCGTGGCGGCTGCTTCGTAGGCTCGCTGCTGATTCAGATCTTCCTTCTTGCCGAGGCCGATCACGTAGATACGGGTGACGGCGAAGCCGCCGGGAGCCAGGATCGTGGTGACTTCGTTCGCTTTGCCCGTGATATCTTCCGATTCACGTAAACGCGTGATGCTTCCGCCGATGAGGGTATCTAGCTGGTTGGCAGGCGGCGAGAGGCCGTCTTCGTACGTTCCAACAACCAGGACATCTCCGGAGAAGTCGGAGATCTTATGTTCGGTACCGGTAACCTTCATCGATTTCGTCTCAGCTCGGCGGTTTGGGATATCAGCGGGATGCCCGCTGCAAACCTGTTATTGTATCGCTGAGACCGGTTTCTATACAGTGTGGAGAACCACGTGGGGTCGATATGGCCCAAATCGGTGGGGATTCGCACGCGGAGGTCAACGATGGTTTGTTTACGCTGCCTGATGCTGGTTACTCTTTTTTCGGCGTTTTTGCCGGCATTTGCCTGGGGGCAGTCGCCGCGGGTAATGGTCGAACTGGCGTTTGTCGAACGCACTAAGCAGGCGCCGGATCAAACGCCGCTGAAAGAGGAATTCGAGAAGCTGCTTCCCGAATCGGGACTGGCGAAGGAAGGTCTGGTTCCCTTTCTGGATGATTGGCTGCGAGTCCAGAATCGCGATCTGATCGAAATCGACCTGATGCAGTTGAAGGTCCCGCTGGGCGAAGAAGTCGAGTTCGCCACGCGGCACTCACTAGCGGCCAAGTTTCAAGATCCCAAGGCGATGTTCGAGGCCGCGGACATCCCGATGATGCCAGGCGAGAATCTGCTTAGCGATGGCTTGGAGGCAACCGTCCGCGTCGATAAGAAGCCAAGCGGAAAGCTGCACGTGCGTTTCCGTTTCGACAAACGCATGCCGGCGACGATGAAGAACGTTATCGACGCGGATCAGCCTGATGCACCGGCGGTGCCTGTTCTGCATCGGCAGTCGATCAATACACGCATCGAGTTAGATCCGCAGGAAACGTTTTCGCTGGGAGGTCTACTGCAGGTCAAGCGGCAAGACGGCAAGGAAGTGACCCGCGAACTGGTGATTCTGGTTCGTGTGCACCTGGCCGATCCGGCGCCGTTTCCAGCGGATTAGTTGCATGGCATCCATTCAGGGGGCTAGAATCGAGCCTGCGCGAGTCATTCTGCCTGAACAAGGAGCCCCCTCATGTCTCTCCGCATTCTTTTCTGTCTTGTTGCCTTTTCACTTTTCGCTGCCCCATCGCAGGTATTTTCTCAAGACGAAGCTGACGCGGCTGATGCCACAGAGTCGGCCACGGACAGTGCTCGCGAACGTGATCGAAGCCCTAGTCCTGTATCACGGATGTTCTCCTCGCTTGATACCAATGGCGATCGCCGACTCACCAGCGAAGAGGTCCAACGATTGCCTGCGTCGCTGAAGGCCCATTTTGCTAAGGGGCGAGAAGTCGAAAGTGTGGTCATCACCTTCGAGCAGTTCAACGATGGTATCGAAGAGCTTAAGAAAGGCACGCCCGAGCGGTTCCGACGCAACCGCGAGGAAGCAGCTCGTGCAGGCAACCCAACCGATCGCACGAGGTATTACCCCCGAGATACCCCTGTTGTCCAGGCCGACGCGAAGCCAGCCGCCGCAAACGACCAGCCGGTCAGACCAGTCAGGCAGTTAGTTGTCAAGCCAGAAGTCGTCCCCGCGAAAGCCTTCAAAGTCGAGATTGTTATGCTGCGTCGCACCAGTGACGCGCTACCGAGTCGAACTTTGGCCAGCGAGGTGTCGAGTGTGCTCGATGGTGCTGGTCCATCCCTTTCGGCTCGGATTCTTCCATGGCTGGCCGATCCCGATAGTCGTGGTGCCAGCCTGGTCGATTTGATCCAGGCTCAGTCGACCTACGGCGAGTCGATTCTCGTCCAGCGTGGCGGAAGCGAACCTTATGTCTCAGGCACCACTTCGATGGGCAGCCGAGGAAGGGCCGTTTCGTACAACATGCAGCAGGTAGGCACCATGGTGCGTGTCGAGTCAGCCACCATCAAAGATAGCGATAAGCTAGGTCTGTCGGTTCAATTCGAGAAGTCGTACCTCGAACAGGCCGCCGCCGACGATGATGAAGATGATGAGGACGACGCAGCGGAAGAGTCGACTGAACCCGCTGGCGGGGATGACGCCGAAACTGAGGGTTCATCCAACACATCCCCAGGCATATCCCCCCGTTCAAGTCGATCTACTTCGCCCTTTGCCCGCACACCGGTGAGCGAGCCGGTGCCGCCCCCGACGATCGCTACGATCACGGCTCAAGGCAAACTGGTCCTGCCGGCCGGTGAGGCTGGTATTCTGACGGAAATCGCCAAGCAAAGTGGCGATACATTCGAAGAAGTGGTCATTTTGGTTCAGTGGAACTGAATCGGCAGAAAACCATTGCGTGGTGGTATTCGTCGTAGCTGATGAGTACCTCCTCTCCCTTGGCTCATCGAAAGGATCATTATGCTCTGCCGCTTGACTGTGATACTGCTGACATTGTTTTTTACCGGGGCTGCTTCGGCTCAAACGGCCAAACCGGCCAACCCTACAAAGATCGGTTTAGAGCTGATGGTGGTAACCGTCGCCGTCGATGCACGCCACGGCGGCTTCGGCGAGGGTCTCATCGACGATATTTCGACGGTGGTGAAGCAGCACGAGTCCAAGTCTTGGAGCACCCTGCACGGCGCCATCCGTCGGCTGCTGCCCAAAGAAAGAGAGGCCATGGCGGCCGCTGTCGATGCTTACACGCTGCATACGTTTCCAGATCTGGAACAACGCGTGAACTTCGCCACCAATTTCGCAGGCGGGCCGGAACCGCATCGTGGCGGTCCACCGATACAAGCGGCCCAGACCAAAGTCACTGCCGTACCCTGGGTTTTGGACGAAGAGCGATTCGGACTCGGGATCACCGTGCTGAGCGAAGTGCCGGTGATCATCAGCGGTCACCACCCACCCCGCGAGCGGGAACAAACCGAGATGACCTCGAACACGCTGGTCGACGAAAACGAGGCCAGCATCGTCATGGCCCGCAGCCACAGCGATACGCACGTGCATACGCTTCTAATGGTGATTGCTCGCGTTTCGCGCTAGAAATCGCGATTCAGACATTTCCACTCAAAGAACTTGATGATCTCGCGACGTTGCGTCTCTCCGATGGCGAACGTGAGATCTTCGACGCCTGCTCGATTGGTCATCCTGACATAAACTCGACCGCTGTTCGGGTTTTCGTGGACGTGATGTACATGCTCTAGATTGACCATGTAGACTTCGCCATCGTCCGTCTTAACATGAAGAAACTCTGCCATACGCGGAACTCCGGGTAGTGCGATGGTGGTTTGTGCGCCTAAGCTATAGCGTATAGAAGGAATGGCATTTGCCGAAGCTGAATTGAACCAAGGATTCGATATTTCTTCGGCTTTCTCGTACTGCGGCAATATGCCGCACTGGGTTCTATCCCCTCGGCTTGTAAGGTAGGGGGACAGATATCCACTCGATTGACAACGTGCATTGAGGAAACTTCGCGACGATGGAAGTCTATCCGGTCAATCAATACGACCCGCTGATGCCAGGGATTTTGATGGCGATTGTGGCGGTCGTTCACGTCTTTCTCGCCCAATTTGCGGTGGGCGGGGGCATGCTGCTGTGTTATTTCCAGTGGCTGGCGATGACAGGCCGCTGCGCCAATGCCCGCCTGTTTGTGCATGGCTACTTTAAGTGGCTGGTACTGATCAGCTTCGTAGCCGGGGCAGTGACCGGAGTTGGTATCTGGTTCACGGCCATCCAGGTCAGTGCCCCGACCATCGGCGAGATGATTCGTAATTTCCATTGGATCTGGGCGACGGAGTACCTCTTCTTTCTGCTGGAAATCTTCGCCGGGTATCTCTTTTACCGCTATCACCGAAACATCAGCGATGCGGCCTGTTTGAAGTTACTGGGCATGTACGCGTTTGCGGCGTGGATGAGCCTGTTTTTGATCAATGGGATTATCAGCTGGCAGCTTACGCCAGGCGGATGGATCGAAGGGCATTCGATCGTCGCAGGGTTCTTCAATCCGACGTTCTGGCCGAGCTTGTTCTTCCGCACGATTGTGGCGTTGACGCTCTCTGGATTGGTAGCGTGTATCGTGGTGAACACGATGTCCAAGCTCCAGCAGGAAGAGAAACGCACCCTGATCAACTATGCGGCCCACCTTCTGGTTCCGATGGTGCTGATGCCGATCCTGGGTGGCTGGTTCATGCTGGCCATGCCGGAAGACAGCCGTGCCTGGGTGATGGGGGGCAGCCCCGCGATGACCTTGTTCATGAATATCTCGGTTGGGGCGTCGGTCGCGATCGGTGGGTACGCTTTCATCGGCATGTTTCTGCAGAAGCTGTACATCAACGGAGCCACGGGCACACTGCTGCTGATGCTCGCCTTTGGGGCGACCGCTGGTGGGGAATTCGTTCGCGAAGGTTCCCGAAAGCCTTATTCGATTCGCTACTGGATGTACTCCAATGGGATCTTTCCTGATGAGGTCGCCCAGATGCGAAAGGATGGCTGCCTGGCGAACGACCCGTATCCTCTGACCGAGGGAACGAAAGTCGCCGGCGAGATCACAACCCGTGGAGCCAAGGTTTTTCGACGCCAGTGTGCCGTGTGTCATACGGTGGTCGGTATCAATGGCGTGACCGAGCTGACGAAGACCTGGGACGAGGATCAGATGCGAATGAATTTCGCCAAGCTGCAGCACACCAAGCCATTCATGCCACCGTTTGCTGGCACGCCGGAGGAACTCGAATCGCTGGTTCGTTATCTGAAGTGGGTTGAGCACGGGGATGATGACGCGGCGGAAGCACCGTTGGAAGAAGAAGCCTTGACCAATATTCAAAAATGGTTGGACGCGGCGGGAACCGAGCCGGCGTCAGGCTTGCATCAGCGATCGGATGTTGCCATGAAGGGAGGCCGCTAATGCCGTTTCCCTTTGACTTGCCCATGACGTCGCTGACGTACATGCTGCTGTACCTGGCGACCTTCGTCACGCATCACCTTTCGATGCATTTCGTTGTGGCTGGCTGTCTGACGATCGTAGGTGCCAGCGTTTGGTATCGCACCGACAAAGAAGCCCTGCTGGCGAATCCCGTGATCCGCGTACTGCGCGACTGGATGCCATTTGGGTTGAGTGCCGCGATTACCTTTGGGGTCGCGCCGCTGCTGTTCGTGCAGATTCTCGAACCGTACAACTTCTACACCGCCAACCTATTACTGGGCTGGCGATGGATGGTGGTTATCCCTGCGTTGATCGCCGCGTTTTATCTGTTGTACGTGCTCAAGAGTCAGTGGTTTGAACGACTAGCCTGGTGGCAGCGAGCACTGGTCGCGGCGGTGAATGCTGGGCTGTTCGTGTTCATCGGGTTCTGCTGGACCGCGAATCATTTGGTTTCCAGCCAGGCGGATGCCTGGCCCGAGTCTTTCGCTAGTGGTGTATTGCCGCTGGCCGCGGTGCAGGTTGTTTCCCGTTCGATGGTCTGGCTGAGCGTGGCATTCGTGAGCATGGCTTCGGTCGTGACGGCACAACTGGCCTACCTTCGTGAAGGAACTGCAACCGACGAAGACTTACCGACCGTCGGTTGGTTACGCTGGCTGGCCCTCGCCGGACTAGGTCTATTTGCCGTGGCTTCGCTAACCGCTATCGGAGTTTCCATCCCTGGTTTCGCCGCCGTGAACAAGGGTGCGGGTTACCTTTGGTTGGGACTGGGCTTGGTCCTGTGGGCCGGGCAGATCGCGCTTTGGTATTCCGAATCCATGGCCACCAGTCGCAACTGGATTGGGCCGCGGCTGGGGCTGCTTGCCGGGATGCTCTTTTGCGGCGCGGTCGTGCGAGAACTGATCCGTGTCGCATCGATCGACTTCGCGGCCCTGATTCCCAAGCATGAAGAGGCCGGCGAGGTCCAGGGCTTCAGCCTGTTTCTGGTCACGGCCGTCATCGTGATTGGCCTGATGACGCTGAGCGTGTGGTGGGTACGGCAATCGTTTCAGGAAGAAGAAGTCGATATCGACTCGTAATCGCTATCGAAACGCCATCCATTGTCGGAAGCGGCGCGTCGCCAGGATGGGGGCTTCGAGTTGTTTCCGCCATGGGGAACGCCGAATGGCTTGGTTCAGTTTGTTCCAACTGGCCAGGATGGTCGGCATGGCGAAGCGGAAGTCGATACCACCTTCCAATAGCGGTAACACGTCGGTCGAGAACTCGTACTTGTAGCGTTCTTCCCCTTTGCCAAAGTCAATCCGCTGGATGCCATGCTCCGCGGCGGCGGAAGCTAATTCCAGCAGAATCACAAGGCCCGGCGAGTAGTTCTGCAGGTCTCGGTTATAGGCCGGAAACCAGATCTGCATGGCCGTGCTGCTGGCGAGACCCAGGTGAACCGCGGCGAGTTGGTCGCCGGCCCACAGCGCCGACAGTGGTGCCGAGAACTCCGGGCTTTTCTCAGACCGAATCGATTGAAGCAGTTCGTGTACCCAGTCGTAGCGGAAGATATCGAGCGTGTTGGTACGGACGTACTGCTCGGACTTCCACTTCACCAGCGCGTCCCAGACCTCAGGGGCGTCGGTATTGTATTCAAAGCGAAGCGGTCCCACTTCGCGAGCCAGTTTGCGTTGTTTCCGCTGCGTCTGCTTAATCGCGGAAGAGCCTCGCTCGCGGAGCTTTTCAGTATAGGCGTCATAGCCGCTTGAGAGGTCCATGAAAGGGGACTCGGAGCGTGCCCAGGCGAACGGCTCGAGCTCGGTGCGCCAGACCGGGGCGTGATCGAATCGCCACGAGCGAATACCGCAAGCTTTTACGATCTCGCGTGGGTCGAACGCGAAGTCCTGCGGCACGATCATGCCGTGGAATTCAGACAGGCGACCGGTGACCGCGGACGCGCATTGATTGTCGCCACGCTGAAAGGGGAAGAAGGCCTGAGGCTTACCGTTCTCGGAAACGATGGCGACTTCCACGTCGCTTCGCACACGGGACGCAGCCAGGGTGAGTTCGGGACGATAGTATCCACTATCGAGCGTTGGATTGTTGGCCAGGATGGATTTCCAGGCAGCCAGCTCTCCTGGCGTGAGGGCATTTCCAGCGCGGAGTTGAACGTTCATGCAGGCAATCGCCGGGGCATTCGATGGGAACCACCGCAAAAGGGTGGGGTATGGGGGCTACCTGTATCGTAATTGGTGATGCCGGCGCATAAAAAATCCCGGCCCTTTAGGACCGGGATTTTGAGCGTTATCAAAGTCGGCTAATCGTCTTAAACGTTAAAACCGTACTTATCGTTATGCGGATCGAAGTCTGCATCGGTGAAGCCATTGTTAAGCTTCAAATTCATGTAGGTGTACTCTTCCAACATGGGTGGCTCGCCGCCTTGTTGCTTTGGCCAGTCCCACGAAGCGAAGCGAATCGGCACTTGCAATTCGTCGTCGATGAAGACGTGAGCTTTGTGGAAGCGGAAGTTCTTGCGAGGCACTGGGTGAATCACTTCGATCACGGTGCAGACGCGACCGTTGATCTTGGCACCGTTGTAGAACTTCACATCGCACTCGCCGTACTGCATGTCCTGCTTGGCGACTTCGATCAGCCGGACAATCAAGTTTTTGATACCGATGTCGGTGATCGGGTAACGCTGACCACGCATGGCCAGGGTACCGTTGGGATCAAGCGAAACGGTCACGTGCTTGAGTAGCGCCGTTCCTTCATGAGCCATCAGGTTGCCGTTGTTGTGACCCTTCACGTACAGCACTTCACGACCCTTCAAGTTCGAAGGCTTCAGGAAGTACATGTAAACGCTGAATGGTGCAAGGACCTGACCGCGTTGGTCGATCTGCTCGTTGCGGATCTTGGTATACATGAACTCTTGATCGCCGAGCTTGCCGTTGATCTGTTCACGTTTAACCAGGGTGCATTCGTAGTCACGAATGTTCGAGTTAATGCTTTGCAGCCCGCGTTCGGCGAGTTCCAGGGCCGGGGTCAGCGGATGCTGAGCGGCTACCTGCTGGACCTGCTGCGTGGGATTGTTCGTACGGTTGGAAACCCGATAAACAGGCTCACGTAGGCCCTGACGTTGATCCTCACCGTAAGTCGCCCGGGTCAGCCCGCAGGCTAGAGCCGTACCGCCAGCGAGTAGCGTACGACGCGAAATGAGGGACTTGGTCATGATCAATCTCCGTTATTATTCCGGTCTTTATAATTCTCGCGTTCCGTGCGAGGAAAAGTACGTTTCGCCGTAAGTTTGATGAGGTGGCGATTGCTAGCAATTGTTTCTGCCAACATGAGCGAAAGAATGCTCTAGAGCGTCTTATCGCAATGTTGATGCCGGCAAGATAAATACCTTCCAAACGAGCGTTAAAGTTTTACAGATTACCAAGAACTCGCCAGATGGTTTATCATGCGCAATCACTGTATCTAATTTTGTCCGCAAAGTGGAGTGCGATCTTTTGCCAATGGCTGAGATCAATTTTTTACGCATCGTCAGTATGCCGTTCGATGAAAACACGTATGTCCTTTATCGGGAAGGGCTTGCGTCATGCGTGGTCGTCGATCCTGGTTTAGAGCCAGAAAAAATAGTGCAAGTGCTTAAGGAGCGGAATCTTGATGTTGTCGCCATTTTGAACACCCACGGGCATAGCGACCACATCGCTGGCAACGGCACCATGAAGCAGCTGTATCCTGATGCCCCCCTAGTGATTGGGCACGGAGATGCCGAAAAGCTGACCGACCCGATCAAGAACCTAAGCGGCCAGTTTGGCCTCCCATTGATCAGTCCGAAAGAAGATCAGACCGTAAAGGGTGGCGATACTTACTCCGCCGCGGAGATTGATTTTGAGGTTCGCGAGACACCTGGGCACAGTGTGGGCCACGTCATCTTTATCGTGAAGGATGGTGCCCGGACCATCGTGTTGGGGGGGGATGTTCTGTTCAAGGGAAGCATCGGTCGAACCGACTTCCCGGACGGAAGCTTCGCCGACTTGAAGCAAGCGATCGAAGAAGAGATCTTCACTCTGCCCAACGATACGATCGTTTTGCCGGGGCACGGGCCAGCCACGTCCGTCGGTGATGAGATCGAAGGCAACCCGTTTGTTGGAAAGCCGGCCGGGTACAAACGATAACAGGCCCAGCGGTTAATAGCGGGTTTCTTCCGTCGGCACCGCGATCCAGGGGAAATACATGAGGAACTTGGTTCCTGTCCCTGGCTCGCTTTCGACCAGCACGTCGCCACCGTGCTCTTGCAGGATCTTTTTGGTCACTGGCAAGCCAAGCCCGGTGCCGCGGTTTCCCTTGGTCGATTCAAAGGCGGAGAAGATCCGCTCCAGCATTTCGGCAGGTATCCCTTGCCCGTTATCTTCCACCGTGCAGACGAGCTCTCGCGATGCTTCGCGGAATTCGGTTGAAACGATTACCCGCGGCTCTTCGGCTTCGCTGACGGCGTCGATGGCGTTGCTGACCACGTTCAATGCCGCCCGATGGATCCCTTCTTCGTCGAACAGTCCCATCGGCAGGTCGATATCGGGGCGGAACTCGAGCAGGACGCCGATCTCCTTGGCTCGGGTTCGCATCAAGTTGACGACGTCTTCGACCACGTCGTTGAGCGACGCATTGCTGCGGTCTGGCTCGCGTTCCTTGCTGAAGGAAAGCATGTCCATTACCAAATGGGCAATACGGTCCTGGTTGCGGGAAACGATGCCCCAGCCATGCTGAACGACATCGAGTTTTCCCGACTTGATGCCTTCTTCGATGATGTAGCTACCGCCGTGGATGCCTTGCAGGATGTTCTTCACATGGTGGGAAATTGCGGCCACGGCCTGTCCCATGGCCGCCAGTCGTTCGCTGCGCACCACCGCCGAGTAGTAGTGTGTGTCTTCCACCGCCAGAGCAGCCTGGTGAGCGATCGCGATCATTAGCTTCAAATGTTCTTCGGTGAAGCGTGATTGGGTGGTCGACGACGTCATGTCAGGCGGAATGAACGTATCGATGTAAATGGCACCGACAATGCCGTAGCGGCCTTGCATGGGAACGCAGATCGCTTCGTTCACGCCGCTATTGATGATGCTTCCTTCCGGCGACCAGCGTTGGTCGTCCTGGGCATCGGTGGTGAGCACCCCTTCGCGATTGGTCAGCACATAGTCAAGAATTGTACGGCTGATGGTGATCGCTTCGTCGACGCCCGAGCGTCCTTCGCGAACACGCTGGGCTTTCGCTTCGGGTAGCTTGGTTTGTGAGTCGATCAGCACGATACAAGCACGGTCTGCCTCGACCCAGTTGAAGATTAGCCCCAACAGGTAATCGAGCAGTTGATCGATATCGAGCGTGCGACTGACCGCCAAGGCCGTATCGTAGATCAGCTGCAGATTGTCTTGCAGATGCTGCGATTCGCCTGGCTCGCGAAGTTCTGAAGGCAGAAAAATCTGGCTGCCTTCTTCGTGGCGAATCGAATGAATGATCCGCGAACCTTCGCGATGCTTTTCCTGCAGACTCACACTAATGGGGCGTGTCGCCGGAGCAGATGCCGTATGCGTGAAAATCATCAGCGTATGGCCCAGCTGCAAGCGATCCCCATGTGTCAGCTGACATTCGGTAACCCGCTTCTGGTTGACGTAGCAGCCGTTGGAGCTTTGCAGGTCGACCAGCATGAAGCCGCTGTCGTTCATGCGGATTTCGGCATGTCGACGGGAAATCTCGGTATCGTGCAGAACGATCTCGTTTCCGCGATCTCGACCAATCGAGATCATATCGCGGGCCAATTCGAATCGGCGTCCCTGGTCGTCGCCTTGGATGACAAATAGTGAAGCCAAACTGGAAATCTCGGGGAAGGGCGACTCGGCGGACAGAACGTGTTGAAATTCAACTCGGATATGATTTTACGACGATTGGCCATCGGCTGGCAATGCGCTATAGCAACGGTTGACGCCGTGGGGCCTACGGAAAAGAATCGAAGGTTGCCCAACTTCCCCCAAATCGGTGAATCCCTCCTTCGCGGAAAAACGCATCCATGCCCAACCTAACCATGCTCTCGCGTTCTTTCTTTCTTTTGCTGCTTTTGGCGACCCCATCTGGTCTGCTGGCTGAAGATGCCGCGGTTGCCGCTGGCGAAGCATCGAGCACAGCTGCTTTGAAGCACACCCTTGGCTACCTGGCCTCCGACGAGTTGAAAGGTCGAGGTATCGGCAGTGACGGTTTGGAAGAAGCCTCGCAGTATGTCGCCAAGCAGTTTGAGGCGATCGGCCTGAAAACCGACTTGGTGAACGGATCGCCATTTCAGGAGTTCGAGGTCAACGTATCGTCCGAGATGGGATCCAAGGACAAGAACGTGCTGAAGATAGTCTCGGGCGAAGAAGCTAAGGAATTAAAGCTGGGTGAAGATTTCACACCCCTGTCGGTGGGTGGCAGCAACCAGTTCGATGCCCCGCTGGTATTTGTGGGCTATGGGATTTCGGCTCCCAAGCTGGAATACGACGAGTACGCCGACATCGACGTCAAGGGGAAGGTGGTCGTGATCCTGCGGAAAGAGCCGCAGCAGGGCAATCCGCATAGCGTGTTCGACGGTACCAAGGCCTCGCAGCATGCCCTGTTCAGCCGCAAGATTTCTAACGCTTATCAAAACGGAGCCGCCGGCGTTATTCTGATCAACGATGACCAAGGGCTCGACCAGATTCGTGCTCACGTGAAAGCCGCATTCGATACCGCAGTGGCTGATCTGGTGAAGCTTCAGCAAGAGTACTCGGCCAAGGAGATGCATTCGCCGGAAGATGTCAAAGCGTACTTGGGAGACGTCACCAAGCTGAGCAAGAGGATTGCCGAGTACGGTGAGTCACTCGAAGAGGGCATGGATGAGGTGATTCCCCTCACTGGGGCAGGGGCCGAATCGACCCGCCCGAATTTCCCGGTTATGTTCGCCAAACGAAGTGTCTTCGAGCCGCTGATCGAAAAACAATTCGGTAAATCGCTCAGTGATATCGAAATGGGAATCGATCACACCTTGAAGCCAGTCGTCGGGACCCTGGAAGGTTGGAAAGCCGTCGGCGAAACCGATATCGTTCGTGAAACGGCGACTGTTCATAACGTGATTGGCATGATCGAGGCCCCCAACGCCACCTCGGACGAAGTCATTATTATCGGGGCTCACTACGATCACCTCGGCATGGGGGGCTCTGGCAGCCTGGCACCTTTGACCCACGAGATTCATAACGGTGCGGACGATAACGCCTCGGGAACGACTGCCTTGCTGGAAGTTGCTCGTCGGTTGGTGACGAAGAAAGATCAGCTGCGACATCGAATCCTGGTGATCGCTTTCACCGGCGAGGAAGAAGGGCTACTGGGCAGTGCTCACTATGTGAAAGAGCCTGTTATTCCGCTCGATAAGACGCTCATGATGTTCAACATGGACATGGTGGGCCGCCTGAACGAGAACAAGCTGATCGCGATGGGAAGCGGCACGGCAGAAATGTTCGAGCCCCTGTTGGATCACTTGAACGAGAAGCACAAGTTCGAGCTCACCAAAGATCCAGGCGGATTCGGTCCCAGCGATCATGCATCGTTCTACGCCAAGGAGTTGCCTGTGCTGGCCCTGTTCACTGGGACGCATAACGACTACCACCGCCCCAGCGACGATGCCGACAAGATCAACTACGAGGGGATGGCCCGGATTATTGATTACGGGATCGATTTTCTTATCGCGATCGACAAGGCCAACGACCGGCCGCAATATGTCGCCGTCAAATCCAAGCAGCCCGAGATGCGAGGCGGATCTCGCCCCTACTTCGGCAGCATTCCGGACTTCACGGTGATCGGCAAAGGGTATGGCATCCAAGGAACCAGCCCTGGTAGCCCCGCCGCGGATGCCGGTATCAAGGGAGGTGACATCCTGATCGATTTGGGCGGAAACCGAATCGGCGGACTCGAAGACTTTGATGCCGCACTGCGGAAATTCAAAGCTGGCGACAAGGTCGAGGTAGTTGTCCTGCGTGAAGGAAACGAAGTGAAGCTGACCGTCACCCTGGCACCCCCACGATAGCACGCTTTTAATCTGGGAAGACCTGCGAGCATGGGTATCTGCCAGAGCCCATGCTAGCCCACAATTCGGGCTGGTTTTGCCGCGTGAGTGGGGTTTTCCTCGCGGGTGCCGAACCACCTTTGCCGATAGGGCGTAGTAACCTCGCGAAGGTCTAAATCCGGGCCGAAAAGTGCGAGGCAAGAAAATACTCAGATTGCACTTTACGTGATCGCGGCACTTCGGCAAAATGTCGCGACTTTCCCGTTCAGACTGCGATTTCGCAATCGTTTTATTGTTCCGTGGCAGCCACCCGCCATGGGCTGATCCACGAGATGGTCATGAGGACCAGTTTTGTCCAGCAAGGAGTGCTGAAAGTGAAGCGAATTCTCTCTTGTTTCTGTGTTGCGGTCGCGTTGACCGCTTTCTGTCAAGTCAGCACTGCCTCGGCCCAGCAGGCCAGTGCCGGTAACATTGCCGTGATCGACATCCCGGTCATCTTCAAGAACCATGCTTTGTTCAAGAAGCAAATGGACGAATTGAAGGGCTCGGTCGATGCAGCAGAGCAGGCTCTGACTCAAGATCGCGACCAGATGAAGAAGATGGTCGAAGAGCTGCAAGGCTACAAAGCCGGTACCCCGGAATACAAAGCCTTGGAAGAACGTATGGCCAAAGTTCAGGCCGACCTGCAGGTCAAAGTTGGTTTGCAGAAGAAGGAATTCATGGAACGTGAAGCCCGTGTCTACTTCAACACCTACAACCAAGTGACGCAGACGGTTTCGACCTTCGCTCAACGTCACAACATCACCTTGGTGCTGCGTTACAACAGCAACGAAATTGATCCAACCAACCGTCAATCGGTTCTGGAAGGTGTCAATCGTCCGGTGATCTACCAAAACCAGATCGACATCACCTACGACATTCTGAACATCCTGAACAACGGTGTTCAACGTAATGCAGCCGTCCCTGGCAGCCAGGTTCCACTGCCTCGCTAGTAAGTCGGACTCGCATTTTGATGGTTACAACGAACAAAGGCGAGGCCGCAAGGTTGGTCTCGCCTTTTTCGCTTTAATGATTTTCTTCGCCGCACTTGGCTAGACTTTGCCTCTATGAACTCCGCATCCCTCGCCAATCACGGCGAACCGATCGCACGATTTCAACAAACTCTTAAAGCTTCCGCATCCGTCTCGGGACGCGGGTATTGGAGCGGTAAAGAAGTGACTGTTCGCTTCGAGCCAGCCCCAGAAGACACCGGCATTGTCTTCGTTCGCGAAGACTTGGAAGGTGCACCGCAAATTCCTGCCCTGGTCGATTACCGGGTAGAAGTTCCTCGCCGCACGAACCTGGTTTATCAGGGCGCGACGGTCGAGATGGTCGAACACGTTCTCGCAGCACTGGCCGGCCTACAGGTCGACAACTGCTACGTCCACGTCGATTCAGCCGAGATGCCCGGCATGGACGGATCCGCCAAGGACTACGTCGAGCAGGTCCTGGCTGCCGGTATTGAAACACAAACCGCCCCGCGTGCCGTTTTGGCAATCTCCGAAGTGGTTCGCGTTGGTGATGACGAGTGCTGGGTGGAAGCTCGCCCGAGTGGATCGAAGCGGATGAAATTCAAATACCGCTTGGATTTCGGCAACGAAGGCCTGATTGGCCGAGAGACACTCGAAGGCAAAATCAGCCCCGAATATTTCCAAAATGAACTAGCTCCGGCTCGCACATTTTTGCTACTTCAGGAAGCAGAATGGCTGCGTCAGCAAGGGCTGGGAACGCATGTCGATTTTAGCGAGTTGTTGGTCTTTGGTCCGGAAGGTCCGATCGACAACGAACTCCGCTTCGAGGACGAATGTGTTCGTCACAAAGTTCTCGATCTGTTCGGAGACCTGGCCCTGGCAGGTTGCGATATCCAAGGAACGGTCATCGCGAATCGTAGCGGTCATCGTTTGAATGCAGAGCTGGTTAAGCAGCTTCTGAAGGAAAATCAGGTTGCCTATTTGTCGCGGCGGACCGCCTGATTTTTCTAAGTTGAACGCTTCGTAACGCCGTGCGACCTAAACAGAGGAAGTTGGCAATGCGTCAGGTAAGACTCGCGGTCATTGGGACCGGCCACCTGGGAAAAATCCACGCCAAATTGGCCAAGGGTATCTCGGCATTCAAGCTGGTCGGCGTGGTCGATCCGGCCAAAGAAGCTCGAGATGCTTTCTGCAAAGAGCACAAGATCAAGGGCTATGACGACGTCAGCGAAATCGCTTCCCAGATCGACGCCGCCGTCATCGCCACTCCCACGCTCTATCACAAAGACGTCGCCGCGCCGCTGTTGAGTGCCGGCAAGCATGTCTTGATCGAGAAGCCGATCACGCTGACCACCGAAGACGCCGATGAACTGATCGAACTGGCCGAGCAGCACCGCAGCGTGCTACAGGTTGGCCATGTCGAACGTTTCAATCCGGCTTTTCGCGAGGCTTGCAAGAAGGTTGATTCGCCACGCTTTATCCGCGGCGAACGCACCAGCGGCTATACGTTCCGCTCCGTGGACGTCGGTGTCACGCTTGACCTGATGATCCACGATATCGACCTGGTCTTGTCGCTGGTTCGCAGTCCGGTTGTCGATGTTCAGGCAACGGGGCTCACCGTATTCGGTCCGCACGAAGACATTGTTGAGACGCGTCTGACCTTTGCCAACGGTTGTGTGGCAAACTTGACCGCTTCTCGTGCCAGCTTCAATCCTTCGCGGCACATGGAAGTCTTCAGCGATGCCGGCTTTGTCGGTGTCGACTTTACGACTCGCAAAGTGAAGTCGATCGTGGCCGACGACATCGTCAAGCAGGGTGCCGCTCAGGTGCACGGCCTTTCCGCTGAAGGAAAGGGTTGGGTACGCGACAATTTGTTCTCGACTGTTTTGCCTTGCCAAGAGATCGAAGTCGCACCTGGCAACGCAATCGATGCCGAGCTGCGAGAATTCGCCGATTGTATTCAACGTGGTTTGACGCCGACCGTTACCGGTCAGGCTGCCCGGGAAGCACTGTCGGTTGCTTTGAAGATCAGTGACGCCGTCCAGCAGCATCGCTGGGATGGTGGCAACTTCAACCTGGTTGGTCCCACCATGCGACCCGAGCCAAAACACGTTGTGGCAATCAAAAAGGCCGCATAACGTCGTTCAACAGATACAAACAAAAAAACCACCGTCGGAAAACGGTGGTTTTTTTGTTGTATGGCCCGGCGAGACCTCGTCAGGGTGGCCCAGAGTTTTATCTCTGGGTCGGCGCAGCCGACAAGCGGCTAATGAATGGACCTCACTTAAGATAGAAACGTTCTATCTTGTTCTCACCTATTGCATGAGCCGCGTGTGACCTACGGCCACCCAGAGATAAAACTCTGGGCCACCCAGGACTCGTTATGTAGACCTGGATCTAATGGGATTGCTCCTGCGGCAAGGCGAGTGCGTCTGGTCGACTAGGCCAAGTCGCGATCTTCAAACAAGATCAGGGCCAGCAGCATGGTGAGTGCTCCGTACAGGATCGTATACATGGCCGCACCCGCGATGTACATCATCGGGATCTCGCGCCCGGCGGAGATGGCACCGTAGATTTCAAAGTTTTTGAGCACCGGTAATATCGTCGCGACGAAACTCGCCACGAACTGCACCGGTTCGAACCCTTCGACCGACGCCTCCATAATAGACGGCGTTAAGTGCCCCAGGGCCCAAATACCAAAGGTGAGCATGAAGTTGGCGACCATGGGAAGCCGTGTCGAGATGGCCACCGAAACGCCAGCGAGAACCAACGTTTCCATGTAGACCAGCAGCACGCCCGGCGTGACCGACATGGCTTCATGGTGCAGCAGTTGCCAGGTAACGCCCTTTTCACCTTCGTACTCGATCGTTGCCCCTTCGCGTTTGTCGAAGATCGGCTTTTGAGCGACTGCGACCACGAAGACGGAACTAATCATGATGAACAGGACGCTCACCAGCCAGGCAATGCCGGCAAACTTGCCAAGTACGAACTGACGACGGCTAACCGGCTTGGAAAGCAGCGTGAGAGCGGTTCGCCCTTCGATTTCTTCGGAAACACTTCGGCTGGCAGCCCAAACGGCAACGACAATTCCAAGTACCATCATGGCCTGCAGGCAGGTGTGCTTGAGCACCTTGATGTCTTCGCCGAAGGTTTGATACGGAATGTAGATCGAGGCCACCATGAACAAACAGCCAACGACCGCACAAATCAAAAACAGGAGTTGGTAGATTTCGCTGCGAACGGTCGCTTCGGCAATGGCCGACATCTTGGGCAGCACGCAGACCATCGCGAAGTAGCTGCCGTAAATCAGAAAGACCAGCGCGGCGATGAAGAAGATCGACTCGGCTTCGATGTGCTCTGGCTCGGTGACGATCGTAATATCCATTTGAATATCAGAGTTCGTGATGTTTCGAGCGTAGAGGTCGATCGTTTCGCCGGCCGGGATCTTTCGCAGCAGCGTACCACGGTCACCGCGTCGCCACTCGAAGCGTTCACCACCACTGACGTCAAAGGCGACCACGTCTTCGTCTGTGTCTTGCAGTCGAGCGACGAGTTCGATCTTACCGGTGCTGTCGACCGTCATCTTTCGCAGTTGATCGGTCAGCACGGTGATCTCAAGCGACTCGGCCGGAACGTTGCCGAACTTATCCACTTCGCCCGAGGCTACGGGAACGACAATCTCGGTCGTTGATTCCCCGGTGGTTGGAATTTGTTTCAGCGAGTTGAGGATCTCCATCGAGTTGGGGACCATCGGCACCAGGGCAAAGGCCAATACGACCCAGATACCCATGACCACCGAGATCGGCATCAACACAGGGCCTTTGAGTGCCTGAGTGCAGCGGCCACCGAGTTTCGGCGAAACCGCCAGCAGCAATGCCCATAGCAGGGCCACGGCTAAAAGACCAAGAACCACGCCAACGGCGAACAGCCAAACAGCTGTGGCCAGATGTTGGCGGTTGAGTTCTGCGATGTAGAAGAAAAAACCAAACAGGGAAGAGTTGATCGGGATCATATAGGAATAGCGAGTTGTCAGCCACGAAGCAGAGGAAAAGGCTACTTCGCGAGGATTGGATTAGTACTGGATCTCGAAAGTCTCAAATTCGTTGGTAGGTTCCGTCCACTGGCATTCCACGTCACTGATGTATTCAAACATCCGGTCACGAATGGAGGCCAGGAAGTCGCTACATGCTGTTTTGGTTCCCTCGGCGACGATTTCCACATTGCCGCTGGGGAGATTCTTCACCCAGCCGACCACGGGAAACGACTTCGCAATCTGCGTGGCGGATTGTCGGAATCCGACACCTTGCACTTGTCCGGAGACGACCACATGCATGCGGGTTGACTCTTCCGTCATGTCACCACCCTCTTAAGAACCGTGCGATAGCAGTAGCAAGCCATCATCTTAGTTCACACAAGGGAAATCAGCTAGGTGCTGAAACCCTATACGTGGCAAGATGTTGGATGGATCGCGCTATTAAGTTTTCTTCATCGCTATTGTGCGGGATTCACCGAATAGTGGGGCTTGGAATCCCAGAAAACCAGTCCCAAAGGGTGGCGAGGGGGCCGAAATCTGAGATTGACGTTACCGCCAACTCCTTGGTAGCGTCTCGCCACTATGAAAAACACCATCCTTACGATCGCCCTCGTTTTCTCTTTCGTGACGGCTCTTTGGGGCCAACCGCCGATTACGGCGCCCTACGAAGGAGTTCTCGTTCTTACCAATGGGAACGCCATGCGGGGGAGGATTACGCAGGAAGGCGAGTTCTATTCGTTGGCGATCAATGAAGACTCCGTCATTCGAATGCCGGCCGAGCGGGTCGCGTTTGCTTGCCGTTCGCTGGAAGAAGCCTATTTGCGGCAGAAGGCACGCGTCGGAACGACAACACTCAGCCATCACGTCGAATTGGCCAACTGGTGCCTGGGGCTGGAGTTGTGGCAAGAAGCCGCATACCACCATGCAATCGCGATGCGTTCGGGGCCTGACGATCCCGATGTGGTTCGCTTGGATCGCCTGTACCAGGTGAAGTTGAACGAACGAAACAACCACGGCCAGGTCAAGACCGTTCAATACTCGTTGCCAGTGACCCGACCTCAGCAGATGCTTGACGAGGTCGAAAGCGATCAGCCTGATCCGTCGCTTCCACCGCAAATTGTGCGGTACTACACCAGCACGGTGCAGCCAATCATGCTCAACAGTTGCGCCGCGAGCCGTTGTCATGCTGAGAATTCAGAGAATGCGTTCCGGCTAGTCGAATTCGAGAACGTTCGCTCGATTCCTCAGCGGATGACGGTCCGCAACATGAATGCGGCGCTCAATTTCATCGACTACGAGCAACCTCATAAGAGTCAGCTACTCGTCCAGAGTGGAACGCGTCACGGCGATGGAACTTCTCCGAACCTATCGCCTCAGCAGCTACGAGCCATCCAGGCATGGGTGTACGCAGCTTCCCAGGGAGCCAAGCCATCGCGAAATCGAGTCGATAATTCGATCGTCCCGGCATCGTTCAATGCCCCAGCGGACCTTCCGAAGGCGTTGGCCGATCCTGGTCCGGCGATGTCGAAACCCCTCCCGGCGACTCCGGCAAATCCCGTTTTCGGCGGCAATGCCAATGCGATGATGGGTGGCCGCGAGCGTCCTTATCGATCGATGCCTCAGAAGGGCGTGCCGAAGAAAGAGAAGCCTGAGGTTCGCGACGAATTCGATCCGGAGCTTTTCAACCGGAAATTTCATCCCAATCGGGAGGAACCGCTATTCCAGGAATAGCGAACGTCGATTGCCCCCAGGCCACCAAGAAGTCTCTATTGCTGGAAAGTAAATCGGGATCCCGCAAAAGGACCTGCGGAGTCAGCCACCGCGTTTCGGCCACTTCGGCGTCGTGGATCACCAGTTGGGCGTTTTCTTCCAGGTGCGCATGCCACCATGCGACCGATGTTCCCCAGGCCGTTACCGTTTCGTAAAGTCGTGTCCCGGCAGTGGCGGCCACTCCAAGTTCTTCCCGGATTTCCCGAACAAGAGCCTGTTGTTCCGATTCGCCGTGCTCGATGCCGCCCCCCGGGAAGCAGACCTTGCCCGGAGCGACTACCTGTTGGCTGCGACGAATCGTTAGAAACGTGTTATGGCGGAGAATCACCCCCACCACCGCTCGTTTTCGAATCGGGACATTGCTCTTTCGAGGCATGATAGTCGGGTAGCCCCTTTTTACTTAAGTTGTTTATTCGCAATAATTATTGGCGGTTCACCTTAGGCAGGGCGATTATTCGTACCGCCCCCGCCCCGGGAACCTATTAACTGCTACAATGTAGCGGCGTATAAAACGTTAAAGAACCGTGAACTTGTCCGACTGCAAAGGATAATTGCATGGCGGAAAATCCGCGTAACGAAGATCAGCCCAATGAACGCCCCAGTGGAGGAGGCGGCATGCGGCCTAATTTTACCGTCGTCGCACTGGGCATCTTGCTCGCTGCCGTCGTCTTGATGCTGATCTCGACCGCTGACTCTCCTTATACCACGCTGAAAACTTCCGAGTTTGAAGAGCAACTCAAAAAGGGCAACGTCGAAAAGGTCGTCCTGGGAGACATGGAAGCCCGCGGCGAACTGAAGGTCCCCCTGATCGCCAAGGAGACCAAGGACGGCAAGGAAGTCGACAAGCTAGATTCCGACGGCAATCCAGTGAAACGCCCCAAGGCGTTCCGTACGCGGATTGCTGCGCAGGACTCGCCGGCCTTCCAAGCACTCACGACGATGCTTGTCGACCAGAAGAAGAAGCAGCCCGGCCTGAGCTGGGACTACGACAACTCCTCCCGGGCCATGCAGTCGATCATTTGGATCGTCATCATGCTGCTGCCGCTGGTGTTTCTCTTCATCATCTGGAACAGCTTCCGCCGCAGCCGCGATCAAATCATGGGTGGCGGCTTCCTTTCTGGTTTCAGCAAGAGCCCTGCCAAGCGATACGAAGCAACCCGCAAGGCAGTCACGTTCAAGGACGTTGCCGGTCTGGAAGGGGTGAAGAGCGATCTGCTGGAGATCGTCGATTTCCTTCGCACTCCGGAGAAGTTTGAACGTCTCGGCGGGCAGATCCCCAAGGGTGTGCTGTTGGTGGGCCCTCCAGGTACCGGTAAAACCCTGTTGGCCAGGGCGATCGCCGGCGAGGCTGGCGTGCCATTCTACGCAATCAACGGCTCGGAATTCATTCAGATGTTTGTCGGTGTGGGTGCCAGCCGCGTGCGTGACCTGTTTAAAACCGCCAAGGACAACAGCCCCTCGATCATCTTCATCGACGAAATCGATGCGGTCGGTCGTCAACGCGGTGCGGGTCTGGGTGGTGGTCACGACGAACGGGAACAGACGCTCAACCAGATCCTCAGCGAGATGGACGGGTTTGTCCAAGGCGAGACGGTCATCGTCATTGCCGCGACCAACCGCCCTGACGTGCTGGACCCAGCATTGCTTCGCCCAGGCCGTTTCGATCGGCATATCACCGTCGATCGACCAACCCTGAAGGGACGTGTCGAGATCTTCAAGGTCCACGTCCGTGATGTGCCGTTGGCAGACGACGTGAATATCGATCGCCTGGCCGCAGGTGCCGTGGGGCTGACCGGTGCCGATATTCGCAACCTGATCAACGAAGCGGCCCTCTGGGCGACGCGACAGGATCGCGATGCGGTGACGATGGAAGACTTCGAGTATGCCCGCGACAAGATCTTGATGGGTGCCCGGCGTGAAGAAGCGTTGGTGGCTCGCGAGAAGGAAAAGACCGCTTACCACGAAGCGGGCCACGCGCTGCTTTCGTGGCTGCTGCCAGGCGTCGATCGCCTACACAAGGTGACGGTGATCCCGCGCGGTCGAGCACTCGGCGTGACGCAGACGCTGCCCGAAGAAGACCGGATGAACATCAGCGAAAGCGAACTGTACGATCAACTGGCCTTCATTCTGGGCGGTCGGGCTGCCGAAAAGATTGCCTACAACGAACTGAGTGCCGGGGCCGAGAACGACCTGGAACGGGCAACCAAGATGGCTCGTCGCATGGTAACCCAGTGGGGCATGAGCGAACGCCTGGGACCGGTCAACTATAAGATCACCGACGAAGATCCGTTCCTCGGCCGCGAAATTCACGAGAATCGCCACTTCAGTGAACACACGATGCAGATCATCGACGACGAAGTCGCACGTATTCTGCACGAAGCCCACGACAAGGCAATCGATGTCCTGACCACCAACAAAGACAAACTGATCAAGCTGACCAATTCGCTTTGCGAACATGAAGAGCTTTCTGATCAGGAAGTCGAACAGTTGATCGGTCCGTCGGTCCATCGATCGAAAGCGAGCAAGCTGAATTCCGAAATGGAAATCGCATCGAACGGGCACGCTGCTCCGCCTGCCGAGATCAACACCGATGACCTGAAGGCAGAAGAGTCCAACTAAGTTTCCTCTCACGCAAACCAAGAGAGAGGACCAGAGCTTTCATGGCGAAAAAAGGTAAGGGCCAGCAAAAACGCCGCGTAGAGTTCCGTAAGAACCGTACCCAAAAAGTACGGCAAGGGGACATTACTAAGCGTTTCAACCGAGACGAATTCGACGTCGACAAATCGGTCGGTCGCGAACGCATCTCGGGCAAGGGCGAACTCAGTCGTAAGCGGACGATCGTCACCCAGGAAGGTGAAGATGGCGAAATCGGCGACAATCTCTCGATTCACGTCGATAAAGAGACCTGCCTGGCTGGACGTGTGCTGCGAGTGCAAGGGCTCATTAGCGAGGTGGAAGCCCCGGATAAGTCGGTCTATCAGTGTGCCACGCGACGCTTATTGAAGACGATGTCAACCGACTCGCGGCACGTGGTGGCAGCCGGCGATCACGTCTGGTTTCGTCCCAGTGGCGAGAGCGAAGGGATCATCGAGAGCGTCGAACCTCGCTACGGGGTGCTTAGTCGCACCAGCCGCAATCGTCAGCATATCATTGTGGCCAACGTCGATCAGTTGATCATCGTCGGCAGCGCGGCCGAACCGGGGCTCAAGCCCAACCTGATCGATCGTTATCTGATCACCGCCGAGTACGCCGGCATTCGCCCAATCATCTGCATCAATAAGGTCGATCTCTTGGATCCGGCCGAACTGCAAACGATTGTGGGCGTTTACGGTAGCCTGGGGTATGAAGTCCACCTTGTTTCGGCCATAGAAGAGATTGGCATCGAGCGGCTTCGCCAGGCACTGCACGGTAAGGATACGGTTTTGTCGGGGCAGAGTGGGGTCGGGAAGTCGTCGCTCTTGAACGCCATCGAGCCGGGACTAAACCTTCGCGTGAATGCCGTGAGCCGCGAAAATGAAAAGGGAAAGCACACGACCACCACGGCTACGCTGATTCCGCTGGCGACCGAAGGGCACGTGATCGATACGCCAGGGATTCGCCAGTTTCAACTGTGGGATATTATTCCCGAAGAAGTGGCCGGGCTATTCCGTGATATTCGTCCATTTATTAATCATTGCCGGTTCCCTAACTGTACCCATACGCACGAGGCCGATTGCGCCGTGAAGAATGCGGTCGCCGACGGAATTCTCGATACCCGGCGTTACGAGAGCTATTGCCAGATATTCGCCGGCGATTCTGCCTAAGTGACTAGGATGAGTTGCCTCAGGCTGGGGGTGGTGATGTTGGGACGATTAAGCCGATATTTACGCTCAGGTGACCGTGATCCCCGTATCAACTGGGCGATCTGGTAAACTTTTAATGGAGAGAATTCTCCGCTTGGATACAATATTCAAAGGATGTTGCACGGCTCCTCATCACCCCGGCCGTGAGCGCTGAAGCCCACTTTTCGCCAGCGCTAATCAGTTTTCAGGCAACGAGATTGATGCCCGATTCCCCGAAAGATTCCGACGATTCGCAAGCTCGCGGCAGCGGTCCATTCGCGCCGTCTTCGGGGGACGTATCGGATCCGCGCGGAAGCGATTCGGCGACGGCCGATCATCTGCCTGACGGGCGAAACTTTCTGGAAGAGCCTCCCACTGTCATATCGAGCAAGAAGGGAAGCGTCGGAGAGTCGAACAGTCGCAGCTATTCAATAGCCGAACTCACCCTTGGCAAGGAGTTGGTCGGCCAGACGCTGGGGCACTTCCAACTCGATGCGTTTGTCGGGGCTGGCGGGATGGGGGCTGTCTTTCGCGGACACGATACCCAGCTCGATCGCCGTGTCGCGGTGAAGGTTCTTTCCGGTGAACATAACACCAAGGAAGACACCGTCCGCCGCTTCCGTAACGAAGCCCAGAGCGCGGCACGTTTGGATCATCCGAACATTGCCCGGGTCTATTACGTCGGCGAAGACAAAGGGTGGAACTACATTGTCTTCGAGTTCATCGACGGAACGAACATCCGCGATGAAGTGGAGAGAAACGGTCCTCTCGAAATCGAACTGGCCGTCAGTTACCTCGTTCAAGTTGCCGAAGCCCTCGACCACGCTGCGACCCGCGAAGTGGTGCACCGTGACATCAAGCCGTCGAACATACTGGTCGACTCTCAGCACCGGGCCAAACTGGTCGATATGGGGCTGGCACGTTTGCATCAGGTCAACTCGCAAGACAGCGACCTGACCGCTTCCGGCATGACGCTCGGTACGTTCGACTATATTTCGCCAGAACAAGCTCGCGATCCACGCAGTGCCGACGTCCGTAGCGATCTGTATTCGTTGGGTTGTACGTTCTTCTTCATGCTCACCGGTCGGCCTCCTTTCCCGGAAGGGACAGTGCTGCAAAAGCTTTTGAGCCACAGTGGGGAAGAGCCGCCTGATCCGCGCGAGTTTCGCGCCGACGTACCGGACGAAGTCGTTCATATCCTTAGCCGCTTGATGGCGAAGAACCCGAATGATCGTTTCCAAAAGCCAGGCGAATTGATTGCGGCGGCCCTGCTGCTGATCGATGAACTGAACCTGGCCGCACCGCACGTGACTTCGGCCGTCTATGTGCCAACCACCGAACAGCGTAGCACGGTGATCGAGCGTCACCTGCCGTGGGTGATGCCGGCGATCATTTTGGTTGTCGTCGTTTTCGTGTTGGAAGCGATCTGGACAGCTCAGGATGACAGCTTCATTTCCGAGCAGCCCATTTTTACGAACGCCTCGGAAATGCAGCCGATTGTGCCGCCCGAGAGACCATCCGCCCCTGACTCGGAAAGAGTGTCTGGCAACGGGACAGGCACCGGTACGGTCACCCCAATCGAAGATACAAAGCCGATTCCGGTAGAAAGCCCAAAGGTCGTTGAAGATGTTACCGGCGGTAGTAAGCCGCTGACGCCAGATTCAACGACAAAGGTTCCAGCCGTTGCCAGTGACGACACGGCTCCTATGACCGATGGTGGGGCATCGACACAGCCAGCAGCGGCGAAGAATGTCGTTACCGTTCCGACCGATGCGGCGACCCTGTACGAGGCCATCGCCAAGGCCCAGGCCGACCCTGGTCTGGATACTATTGAACTGAGATACTCAGGCGAACTTGGTGTCGAACGACCATTAATTTTAGATAGCGCCAGTCTCACGATCCGTGCGGCGGCAGGCTATTCGCCGGTAATCGTCTTTCGACCACAAGAGTTTGAGCCGCTCGACCGGATGATTTTGGTCAACTCGAATAAACTGACGCTCCAGCAAATTCACGTGAAGATTGCCTTACCGCCGGTTTCGATGCGGACTTGGTCGCTATTTCGACTGGAGTACGCCGAGTTGGAACTGGATGGGTGCCAGGTAACCGTTCAACGCGACGACGAAATGATGATTCCCGAGGCGCTTCGCCGTGCGACTTCGGTTGTTTCAGCTTTGACGCCCCAGTCAGAATCGGCGACACCTTCCACGCTTAGCATGTCACGCTATAGCATCGTCCGCGTGAAGAATTCGATGGTTCGTGGCGAAGGCAGCTTGATCCGCACCAACGGTCAGCAGCCGCTGCGAGTTAGTTGCGAGAACAGCTTACTGACAATGTCCGGGAATCTGCTGAGTTCCAATTCGACGGCAACCACCAATGAAGTCAGTGGTATCGTCCAGTTCAAGCTGGCAAGTTGCACGATCGACACCGGTGGAAGCGTATTCCAGCGAGAAGGGACCTGGGCGATTCCCCTCAAGGTTCCGATGAACGACTGCATCGTCACGTGGGGTAAAACGAAGCCGTTCCTCTTGCAACGAAGTTCGACACAGTCGATCGAGGAACTGACGAAGTCTCTCGACCTGGAATGCGAGGACAACGTCTACTTCATGGGGACGGCGTCGCGAGAAATGATGCTTCTCGAATCGACCGCCGGGATGAGCGGCAAGACTTCAGTGGACTATACCCGCTGGAAAACAATGTGGGACGATCTTTTTTCTGAACCGAGCGAATCGGTGTGGGCGAGCCCTTTGCCGACGGCCACTACGTACTCGAAACGAATGCCGATGGACTACCTTCTGCTCGACGATTTCAGCGAAAACCCGGCTGTTCGACCGGACGAACGCAACGCCGGCGTCGATTTTGCGGAGCTTTCGCCCCTCGCAGGAGCGAGCAGTACCGGGTCGCCGACTACAAATTGATCGTTTGAGTCGTTCCGTTCAGGTTGCCGTCTGGCACGCTCGAATTGTAGAATCGGGCTTTCTCAATCATCCGAAGCCGACAACGTGAATGGCCGCATGGAATTTTCGAGAGCTTTTCAGTCAAGCTGTATTCTTTTCTGTTTTAGTTTTTTAACCGCCTGCGGTGGCGGTTCGCCGATGGTTACCGATACGCTCATCTATGGGCGCGGTGGCGATGCGAACGCCCTGGATCCCGTGCACACCGACATTGGCGAATCGGTCAAAGTCATTGTGAATATCTTTGAGCCGCTGGTCGCGTACGACGAAGAGACGCTCGACCTGGTTCCTGGTGTGGCCGAATCTTGGGAAACGAGCGATGACGGGCTCGAGTGGACGTTCAAATTACGTCCCAACGTTAAGTTCCACGACGGGACTCCCTTGAACGCCGAAGCGGTCGTCTTCACCTTCGAGCGGATCCTGGACCCCGATCACCCGCATGTGCACAGCAACATCATCCCGTATTACTCGAGCTACACACAGATCGAGAAAGTCGAAGCGGTCGACGACCTAAAGGTGAAGTTCACGCTCAAACAACCACAAGCGACGTTTCTCGCCAATATCGCTATGTTCCCTTCTGGGATCGTCAGTCCGACGGCGGTTAAGAAGTACGGTGCCGACTTCACGCGTCACCCGGTAGGCAGTGGCCCGTTTCAGTTTGTGCACTGGAAGCCCAAGCAGGAAATCGTGCTGCAACGCTTCGACGACTATTGGGGAAAGCCGGCCGGCGTGAAGCGTGTTGTCTTTCTGCCGAGCGAAGAAAGCTCGATCCGCGTGACGCAGCTCAAGCGAGCGGAGATTCACATTGCCGACAATCTTCCTCCCTCGGAAGTCGATGGATTAGAGAAAATGCCTGGGATCGTCGTGCAGTCGACGCCAGGGATCAATATCGGCTATCTCACCATGCAAACTCAGAAGCCGCCGTTGGATAAGCCAGAGGTGCGTCAGGCCATTTGTTATGCCATCGACCGCGATCGTTTGATTGAGGTCGCGTATGCCGGGCACGCGCAGAAGGCGAAGACGATGGTTCCGCCAACGCTGTGGGGGCATAGCGACGACGTCCCCGGACGCGAGTTCGATCAGGAAAAGGCGAAACAGCTTCTAGAGGAAGCCTCGAAAAAGTATGGCTTCGATTTACCGCTGAAGCTCGAACTGTTCGTCATGGACCAGCCGCGGCCTTACATGCAACAGCCTCGGCAGACGGCGATCTTCATTAAAGATGCTTTGGAGCAGGTCGGTTTTCGGATTGAGATCATCACCAACGATATTGGTCAGCACTTTCAGCGTATGACGCGCGGCGAGCATCAGCTAGGGCTCAGCGGCTGGAGTGCTGATATTGCTGATCCGCATAACTTTCTGCATACACTGCTGCATTCCGATAACATCAACGATATTGGCGGAAATAACCTGAGCCAATACAAAAACGAAGAGGTCGACAAGCTCTTGGACGCGGCCCAGTTTGAACTCGACAAAGAAAAGCGGACCCAGCTTTACAAGCAGGCCCAGCAGTTGATTTTTGAGGATGCACCGGTGTTGCCGCTGGTTCACGTGCCGGTGCGGATTGCCCAACGCGACTTTGTGGAAGGGTACAAGCTACATCCTTCTTCGCAAGTTCGCTTAAAAACTGCTCGTATCTCGGAGCAGTAATTGTGTGGGCGATGCTTGTTCGACGACTGGCCCAGGCCGTCGTCACCATGTTGATTGCGGTTTTGGCTATCTTTGTGGCCGTCCGTGTTCTTCCGGCCAATCCGGTCATTGCCCAGTTCGGTCAGCATGCCGTTCCGGAGAAGATCGAGAAGGAGATGGAAGAACGCGGCTGGAATAAGCCGTTGTGGCAGCAAGCGATCGCGTTTGTAGGCCAAATGGCTCAAGGCAACTTGGGCGAGTCCTTCGCTCGGCCCGGCGAAAAGATCAGTACCCGGTTAAGCCAGGCCGTTCCTGCTACGCTGGAACTGACTTTCGCAGCCATGCTGATTGCGATTCCTGTTGGCGTTGCCGTGGGAACCGTTGCCGCGTTGTGGCGAAACTCCTGGCCTGATTGGATCTCGATGGCCATTGCCCTGTTGGGTGTGAGTATCCCCGTCTTCTTTCTGGCAATCTGTTTGATTGTTGCCTTTCCTTCGATGCCCACTGGCTACCGGCTGCCGCCTGGTACGTTTCATGATCTGCATACCGAGTTTTACTTTTTTGAATCCCTGCTGACGGGGCAATTTCAGTTGGCGGCGATCAGTGCCCGGCACCTGGCATTGCCGGCGATCGCGTTATCAACCATTCCCTTGGCCGTTGTTTCTCGCGTCACGCGGAACAGCATGCTGGAAGTCTTTGATGCTGACTATTTACGAACGGCTCGTGCCAAAGGGGCCAGCCTATTGCGGGTGATCGTCCGACATGCGTTTCCTAACGCGTCGCTCTCGGTGCTCAATATTGTGGGCTTCCAATTGGGAATGCTTCTTTCCGGAGCGATCCTTACCGAGACAGTCTTCAATTGGCCGGGGCTCGGCCGATATGTCGTCGACGCCATTCGTGATTACGATTATTCGGTCGTACAGGCATGTGCGTTGGTTTTGGCTTGCATCTTTGTCACGTTGAACCTGACGCTGGATGTGTTGTTTCTCGTCTTCGATCCTCGTTTGCGTGAGGGCAATCGAAGTTGAGTTCCGCCACGTATGAACTGACGTACACCGCGCCATCGATTCGCAAGCGGCTTTTTCAAGTCCCCGGGATGTGGATCGGGGGAGGCTTGATCTTTACGTTTGTGTTTTGTGCGATCTTCGCTGGCGTGATTGCTCCGTATGGTCCCGACGAACGAGACGGAAAGAACCAACCCCCCAGTACTGCGCATTGGCTGGGGACCGATACGAATGAAAAAGACGTTCTGACCCGGGTGATTTACGGCTCGCGTCTTTCACTGATCGCCAGCGTCACCTCGATCAGCTGCGCGGTGGTGATTGGGGTTGGCCTGGGATTGCTAGCCGGATATCGAGGGGGCCGAACCGATATGCTGGTGATGCGGCTGATCGATATTTGGCTTTCGTTTCCCAGCTTGCTGATTGCCTTTCTCGTGATTGCCGCCATGCGGCCAGGCTGGACTGCCGTGATATTAGCGGTGGCGCTGATCAATGTGCCTGTGTTTGCCCGTCAGATTCGTGCCGAAATGCTTTCCCTCAAGCATGCCGCCTATGTCGAAGCGGCCATTGCGGCGGGAGCATCGCCGTTCTACCTGGTGGTGTTCGTTTTTCTGCCGGCGGTCAGTGGCACGATCTGGGTGCTGGCAACACTGGGGCTGGGGCATGCCATTCTGGAAGTGGCTGGCCTCTCATTTCTGGGCATCGCCGGCGATCCGTCGAATGCCGAGTGGGGGTCGATGCTCGTCGAAGCGAAGGGGGAACTGCATGTGACGATCTGGCCGGCAATTGCTCCGGGGATCGCCATTTCGCTGACGATCCTGGGGTTCAATCTGTTCGGCGACGGGCTGCGGGAGCTCTTGAGCCGACGCACGAGAAGCTTCTAAAACGTCCAGCCGCTAGCGAGAAGTTCAATTTTCTCGTAAAAAATCGAACGAATTGCCAATTCGGGACGTAAGTATCGACGTGAATTTGAGAAGAATGCGACAAGAAATTCACAGAATAGTCCGGTTTCACCTATTCAGGTTCTCGCTTGCTTGACACGTTAATCTCGTCGAGCTTAACTAGAAGGGTAGGTTGAGATCTACGTAAACTACCATCTTCCCGCCGTCGAATATCCCACCTGCGACGGTACGAATTCCAATGGACTGGGCGGCGGGTGTACTTTGCTTGGAGAGACGATTAATGAAGAAACTCGCGTTGTGTTTGGTGGCCGTCGTTGCTGCCTCCTCGTACTATGCTACTCCTGCTTATGCGGTTAAGGCTTTCGCAGACGCATTTGTTGAGAAGTACAACATTGCTGAGCCTACCACCGATACCGAAAAGGAATTGGCTGCTGCCGTCAAGGAAGCCAAGTGCAACCTTTGCCATGGTGGTAAGAGCAAGAAGATCCGAAACGAATACGGCGTCGCTCTTGGTGAATTGCTGGACAAAGATGATTACGGCACCAAGCGTCGTAAGGCTGAACCAGAAAAGGTCCAAGAAGAACTGTTCGCCGCTCTGGACAAAGTCGCTAAGGAAAAGTCCAAGTCGGGCGAAACCTTCGGTGAAAAGATCGCCGCTGGTAAGTTGCCAGCCGCTGAAGGCACCGACGTTGAAATTGAAGAAGACGAGTAAGCTTCAATTCATTGCGAATCCAAAAGAGAGCCCCGTTCAATGGACGGGGCTTTTTTTATGCGCTGATCGATCGCTTGCTACTTCACGCGAATGCGGACGGTTGTCTCGAAGGCATCACCACCTGCCAAGACACGCAGGCCTCCATCGTAGCCTTGTCGCCGCAGCTGAAAGGCATCCGGAATACAGGTATACGGTTCGATGCAAAAAGCTTCGCGATGGCCTGGGTTGTACAGCACAACCGACTCGAACTGATCGTCGAACTTCTGCTCGATGGTTCGGCCTGAGCCGGGGTCGTGAATGGAAGTGCTGCAGATACCATCCTCGCACTCGAGTCCGCCGAATCCGTTGTCGAACTGAGTATTCTTAAACAGCATTGGATCAAACGGATCGGAGTCGCGATTGAACTGGTTGCCGCTGGCCAGTTGGTCTTTGAACTCCCATGAGAAAGTGAACGGAACAACGATCTCGCAATCGTCGGCGGAATCTCCCCCGATCGGTACGTGGAAGTAAGGATGGGTGCCGAGCCCAAACGGAAGAGGCTTGGTGCCTGGGTTCTCGACACGATAGGTACCTGAGAGTGTCGCCCCAGAGATTTCGTAGGTTGCCTGAATCTTAAAATCAGCCGGCCATTGTTCCAGAAGCGCGGCATCGTCCCTAGAAGCTTGGAACTCGGCGGTAACCTTCGTGTCGGTCTTCTCGATCACGCGCCAGGCACGATTAAAAACGAATCCGTGAATCGCGTTTCCTCGTCCGTCCCCCTCGGGAACCGTGAACTCGCGGTCCTCCCAAATGAGCTTGGTTCCTTTTAAGCGTCCCGGGAAGGGAAAGAGGATGGGAATGCCGCTGCTCGAAGGGCGCGCCGTTCCCTCGACGAAATCTTTAGTGGACCAAAGGACGTCGACCTCTTGTTCGTCCACCTTGGCGACAAACTGAAAACAATTGAATCCAAACCCTGGGATAATCTTCGCGAACGAGCCGGTGGCCGGATCGCGAATCTCGATGACTTCCAAACTCATGGAAAAGACTTCTTCGTTAGGTGACTCAATTTTGCTTTGGGAACGATGATGACCGCCAGACAGGCAAGGCTGCGTTTCTCAGCGGCTTAACAACATGGTCGCGGTCATCAATACAATCGTTCCTCCTAGTGTCATGAGGGCCATGTTCGCTTTGCGCCGGCTGCGATCGAAAAAGGCGAGACCCGCGAGATGGTGCATCAGCCAGAAAGCCAGACCGACGCTCAGAGCAAACATGGCAGTACACAAGGTATCACCGCCCATCAGACGCGATTGCTGAGCGGAATTCAAGGTGGTTGTTAACACAAATCCTACCGGAATCTGCAGAAGTGTCGCGACTAGCGCGATCGTAAACGCGATACCAGCGGTCGATTCCCGTTCTTCTTCGGTAAGTTTTCTCAGGCAAGCCAGCCCTGTAATCAGACCACTAACAGCGAAAGAAGCCAACCAGAAATGAAGCGTAAACCAGATGACTTCTCCATTGAGAAGGAGCGATCGAAACTCGCCGGAATCGATCTGCGAATCGGCTTCGACTTCTCCTCGGGCAATCAGTCCGAGGATGGTGAAGAGTGTCGGGAAGTGATACAGCAGGTTGGTCGCCGCCAGAACTGCGAGGAAACGCGAGAGGAGACGTTGCCAGAGACGGGGACGTTTTCCGAATCGCCACCAAGCCAGATAAGCAATCATACAGACGAGAGAGAAACCGATTTCCCAGAATCCGAAGGTGATCTTCGACTCCCAGACGCTGTTGACGGCCTCGAAGTAAACTTCGTTCCCCTCGGACCAAATCAGAAAGCCTTGGATCAGTCCCACGAAGATCCCAAGAAACAGGGCCAGGACCGACCACCACCCCAACGTGCGTCCCAACGCGTCGATGCGTTCGCTTTCCAAACGCCGGGATCTTGCGTCGAGCCAGATTGCCAAAATAGGCCCCACCGAGGCAACGTTCATCAGAATGAGATGAATCGACAGGGCGATTATCCGCAAGTAAATCAACGAGAACTCCTGATCCAATCAGCCATTTCGAATGATCGTTACCCTCTATTGTTGACTAAGCCGCAACAAGAAAGCATTGGAAGTTGGTTGTACTTCATGTTTTCCGGCGTGAAAACTGCATCCCAGAGGGGAGTCGTGCCGGTAAATAGCCCGCTGCGGAGCAATCCGGCAGCATCACCGGTAAAATATGTTGATTTAATCGGCTATTCAGGCCCTTGCCCGCCATTCGGGTGTCATGTTGACGAAGTGAAAGTCCGATTGTTAAATTGTGCGATTCCCGGGCGATTAGCTCAGTTGGCTAGAGCGCTTGCCTTACAAGCAAGATGTCGGGGGTTCGAGCCCCTCATCGCCCACTTTTTGCACCCGTAACTCGCTTTGAGTTATGGGTCTTTCTATGCGCTGTTTGTGTGAATAAGGACATTCGGACATGGACGAACGCGAAGAATTGTTGGCAGCTGCTTGTGAAGAAAACTCCATCTCGATGGAGGATCTTACTGAGCAATATGGTCCCGAAAGCTTTGGAAATCACGAAGCCGTCGACCGTATCTACGTGACGGAAGCTACCTGGAGCGAGCATATCGCCAGTCACCCGGCAATTCTGCTGGATGCCGAGGCATATGAGATGGCTGTCAAAGTCAGCGAATTGATGGCCGAGCTCTACAATCGCATGTCGGCAAAAGACTAGCCGACCTTTTTCTAACACTGAGAGCCACAGCATCCAAACGAGCGGTGCTGTGGCTATTTTTATTCATCATCCGTGTTGTACTGATGCCGCGTCTGAGCAATTTCTTTACCGGCATGAAGCTGGGCAAGAGCATGCTGCAACATCGCCGGCAAGCTGGACTCTGGCAGATCGTCGGTCGAGAAGATCTGGGCTTTGCAGTTGGGCAGGTTCTCCAGGTCTCCACCAAATTCGTCCGCGTCGACAAAGAGCATAACGCCAGTCTGCCGGCGGACGAGCATTTCTTCCATGAACTCGATGGGAGTTAGCTCGGCCAACATAGCCTCAAGCTTGTTGTTTGCCGCTTTGATGCGCTGGGCTCGGTTTTTCTTTGCCCATTCGATCAATTCCGAGAGTTCGCGTGCGGAAATATCTTCCTTGAACTTGATGCCGAGCTTTTTCCCCTCCCTTTTCTGTGCTTCCGAGGCAACGGGAGAGTTTCGCAGGATTACGGTCGAGTCGCCACGTTCCTTGTCACTCGACTTCTTTTTCCGATCAGAATTGGCCGCAGCGTCCAAAGTGGGGACACGAATGGCGTGTTGGCAGCCAGGGCACGAGATCTTCTTGCCGGCATACTTAGGCTTGGCTTTGATCGTGTTTTTACAGTGTTTGCACTTAAAGCGAATCAGGTCGTCCGGCATCGTTTACCCCCGGCACTCCCGGTTAAAGTCACGCGTTCCCTGGGAAAGGCCCCGTTTTTCTCCGCCACCTTGCAGCACCTGAGTTTAGATAGAGCCATCAGTCGAACGTATCGTTTTAGGGTGATGTTCGGCTGAAAACAGCGAATTTGGCGAAGGATTACTGTTTCTTCACACTTGCTTCGATTTCCCCTCACGCAGTTGCCCCTCCTGCATCGCCAGGGCTTCGCCTGTTATCTTAATTTTGTGGCGTTTTGCCCCCGGCAAGCGAGATCCTTCTTGTGGAAGGAGGATCCCGCTGGAAAGCGTAATCGGCAGGAAAACGATAGGTTGTGAAGATGGCGATGACCCCAATGATGCAGCAGTACCACGAAGCAAAGAATGCTTGTGGTGACGCGATCTTGCTGTTCCGCATGGGTGACTTCTACGAATTGTTCAACGATGACGCAGTCACCGCTTCTAAAATTCTGGGCATGACCCTGACCAGCCGAGACAAAGGGGAAAACGCTACCCCGATGGCTGGCTTCCCGCATCATCAACTCGACTCGTACCTCGCCAAGCTGATCCAGCAAGGGTACCGCGTCGGTATTTGCGATCAGGTGGAAGACCCCAAGCAGGCCAAGGGGATCGTTAAACGCGAAATCACACGTATCCTTTCCCCTGGCACGCTTACCGACGACTCGCTATTGAGCCCCAAGGAAAGCAATTTCCTGGCCGCCGTTTTATGCGAAGGGGAAAACGCTGGCATTAGTTGGATCGAACTATCGACTGGACGGTTTCTGGCGGGAGTTTTTTCGGCCGCTCGGCTCGCTGACGAACTGGCGCGGATTGCCCCTTCGGAGTGTTTACTTTCCGAAGGGACCGACGCACTGCCGAAGCACATGAACGGGCAGTTCCTGCAGACGCAGCGTCCGGCCTGGGCGTTTGGCGGGAAGTCGGCTGACGAGAAACTGTCGAAGCACTTCGAGATCAAGAGCCTGGATGGGTTCGGCTTTGAAGATGGTGACCGCCTGGCGGTTCGAGCGGCCGGCGCGATCCTCGATTACCTGCAAGAGACTCAGCGTGGCTCGCTGGAGCATGTGCAGACACTGGTTCCTTACCGTCAGACCAACTCGGTCGAGATCGATGAAGCAACGCGACGCTCGTTGGAGCTTACGCGCACGATCCGCGATCAACGGCGGGATGGAACACTGATCTCCATTCTCGATCGCTGCCGCACACCGATGGGCAGCCGCTTGATGGCGGATTGGCTCGGTAGCCCCTTGGCTTCCGTTCAGCCCATTTGTGATCGGCATGATGCGGTGGAAGAACTCAAGAACGATCTGTCACTGTCCGAATCGCTCGGCGATGCCCTCGCGGGCGTCTACGACTTGCAGCGGCTGCTGACACGAGTCACCACCGGCCGGGCAAGTCCTCGTGATCTCAGCTTCGTCGGACGCACCCTGGCTAAGCTTCCACGGATCAAAGCGAAAGTCACTTCGCGAAAAAGTAAGCTGCTGGGCGAGATTGAACACCAGATTGATCTGTGTCCCGAGGTGCATGACACGTTGACTGCGGCCTTGATTGACGATTGCCCCCTGACGACGGCCGATGGCGGGTTCATTCAAGATGGTTACAACGCCAAGCTGGACGAACTGCGAGGGCTTGCCGCCGGCGGCAAGCAGTGGATTGCCAATTACCAGGCCGAGGAAAGCAAGAAGTCTGGTATTCCCAACATGAAGGTGGGCTTCAACAAAGTCTTTGGTTATTACATCGAGATCACGAACACCCACAAAGAAAAGGTTCCCACCTATTTCCATCGTAAGCAGACCCTTAAGAACGCCGAGCGATATATCACGCCGGAACTTAAAGAGTACGAAGAGAAAGTTCTGTCAGCCGACGAAAAAGCGAAAACGCTCGAATACGACCTGTTCGCGGAACTTCGAGAACTGGTCCAACAAGCAGCCGACCGACTACGCAGTACGGCGACCGCTCTGGCCAACCTCGATGCGTTGGTGTCGCTGGGCAACCTGGCACGCGATCGCAATTACTGCCGTCCCAAAATGGATGATGGCAAAGAGCTAGCCATTGTTGATGGACGGCACCCGGTGCTCGACGTGACCGAAGAAGCGGGCACGTTCATCCCCAACGATACGATGCTGGGCGGAGAAGAGGTGGATGATATCGCCATTATCACCGGTCCCAACATGGCAGGTAAAAGTACCTACATTCGCCAGGTCGGGCTGATTGCGATCATGGCTCAGATGGGAAGCTTTGTCCCGGCCAAGGAAGCCCGGGTCGGCATCGTCGATCGTGTATTCGCCCGCGTCGGTGCGAGCGATGAATTATCGCGGGGGCAAAGTACGTTCATGGTCGAGATGACCGAGACGGCTCGGATTCTCAACACGGCAACCGAGCGCAGTCTGGTAATCCTGGATGAAATCGGTCGAGGAACCAGCACCTACGACGGCGTTTCGTTGGCTTGGTCGATTGTCGAATACATTCACGATCGGATCGGCTGCCGAACCTTGTTTGCGACGCACTACCACGAACTGGCCGACTTGTCTCAGTCGCTTGATCGAGTGACCAACCTGAACGTTGCAGTGAAAGAGTGGGACGATAAGATCATCTTCCTGCACAAGATCGTCGCTGGAGCCGCCGACAAGAGCTACGGAATTTACGTGGCTCGCCTGGCCGGTATTCCCAACGATGTCAACGAGCGGGCCAAGCAGATCCTGACTCAGCTCGAACAGGAACACCTGGACCCAGATGGTCAGTCGAAGATTCGTCCGAAACGCGATCGCCATCCCAAGACGGATCTCCAGTTGACGCTGTTTGGGCCGAGTGAGCATCCGGTCGTCGACGAGATTCGCCAGGCCGATCTCAGCGGTATGACGCCACTGGATGCTTTTCAAAAGCTGATCCAGTGGCAGAGTGAACTAAAGAAGCCGATGAACTAGGCGTCTTTGCGATGCGTGGGCATCTTAGCCCCGGTTTCCTTACGCCACGCTTTCAGTTTTGCGTGCATCTTGGCGGCGAGATCTGGCTTCTTAGCAGCGAGATCGTTTTGTTCGCTGATGTCGTCGGCCAGATTGTAAAGCTCGAGATGGCCATCTTCGTAGAACTCGATCAGCTTCCAATCCCCTTCACGAATCGCAGCTGACGGCGAACCGCCCTGATTGCCGTAGTGAGGGTAGTGCCAGTAAATCGCACCGCGATCGAGATCCTGTCCCTCGAGAACCGGGGCGAAGCTCATGCCATCGACCGTCAGATTCTTAGGAACTTCGATTCCTGCGATTTGCAGCATGGTGGGGAAGAAGTCGACACTGCTGACGTATTGCGATGTCTCGGTGCCTGCCTTGGTAGTGCCGGGCCAGCGAACGATCATTGGTTCGCGAATGCCCCCTTCGTAGATCCAGCCTTTGCCACCGCGAAGCGGCAGATTACTGGTTGGGTGACCTTCCGAAGTCGACAGGCCGCCGTTGTCGGACATGAAAATGACGACAGTTTCATCCGTCAGACCTAGCTCGTCGATGCCGTTGAGCACCTTGCCGACTGCTTGATCCATGGCGTCGACCATGCCGGCGTACACGGCGTGTTCCTGAACGAGACGGACTTTGCGTTCCCCTTCTTGTCCCCAAATCTCGCCATGCTTAAGCGTTTCCTTTTTCTTCTGGTACTTCTCCTTGAGGTCTTCACGAGACATCAACGGGGTGTGGACTGAATAGAAGGAAAGGTAAGCCAGAAACGGTTCGTCTTGATGCTCGGTCATGAACTTGACGGTTTCAGTGGCCAGGCGATCCGGCAAGTGCTCACCGGCGGGGCCGTCTTTCAAACGAGGATTGCCATAAGGAGAGAAATACTTCTTCCCTCCGTAAGGGCCGCCCCGGTCGATGCCTCCTTGGTTGACGTCGAAGCCTTGGTGTTCAGGCCAATACTGCTCGCCACCTAAGTGCCACTTCCCGGCGAAGAAGGTCGCATAGCCGTTCTGTTTCAGGAGTTCCGCGATCGTGGTTTCGTCATGGGCAAGCTGCATTGCGTAAGGTGCCGGCAGCATCTTGGTCTTGCGGTTCCAACGCTCAGGCTGAGCAGCGCCGATGTAGTCGGTAATGCCCGTTCGGGTTGGGTAGCGGCCAGTCATGATGCTGGCACGCGTCGGCGAGCAAACCTGGCAAGCCGCGTAGGCATTGGTGAACTTCAGCCCGCTTGCGGCCAGCTTGTCGACGTTAGGGGTCTCGTAAAACGAACTTCCGTAGCAGCTCAAGTCGGTCCAGCCAAGATCATCGACGAGGAAGAAAACAAAGTTCGGTTTGCGTTCTTCGGCGGACGTCGTTTGGGGTGCCAGCAAAAGCGCCAAAGCAGAAAGCAAGATCGCAAGCGTTCGCATGGGAAGTATCTCGATACGCGGAAGGTAATTGGAAAAGGGGAAGACGGGGTCGAACCCTATTGTGGTTTAGGTTGGTGGGTGCGTCAAACTAACGCAGTCGGTACGGCTGTGGGTCGATATGTGGGGCTAATCCATCCAGAAGCTGCCACGCCAACTTGCCGGTGCCAGCTCCCATCGAGAGTCCCAGCATGCTATGTCCGGCGGTGATCAACACGTTATTGAATTTGGGGGCAAAGTCGATGTACGGCAGATCATCCGGTGTCATGGGACGCCAGCCGTACCATTCTTCGTAGGTCTCGTCAGTAAAAGGTTCTTTGAGATAATGCGACGCACCCTTCTTCAGCAGTGCCAGACGCTTGGTATTGATGCTCGCATCGTACCCGCCAAACTCCATCGTAGACCCAAGCCGATAGCCATCGTCAAAGGGGGTCACGCCGACGCGGCTCTCTTCCAGGAGCATCGGGATCTTGGGGCAGATCGACGGCCTCGCCATGGTAATGGAGTACCCTTTGCCCGGTTGAATTCGCAGCGCGCAGCCCAGTTGGCGATTGAAGAAAGGGCTCCAGGCACCGGTGGCCACCACGAAGCGGTCTGCCGCTAGTTCTTCTGTGCCGCAGCGAATCGCTTTGAGCTTGCTTCCTTCACCGACAAAGTCAGTTACCTTGTGCTCTTCAAGAACCTTCACGCCCAACTGCTCGAGAATGGTCTTCCAGGAACTGAGCAGCCGGTCCGGGCGAAGATGGGCATCGTGGGGATAATGCCAGGCTCCGTACACCTCGTCTTTCAACGCAGGCTCAAGCTTTTGCAGTTCTCCGTCGGCATACGGAGTCGACGTCACGCCGAACTCTTCGGCGACCCATTCACTCAGCTCGGCAAACTCATCGAAATGGTGCTGGTCTTTGAAGACAAAAAGCAGGCCACGTTTTTCCCAGTTGCAGTCCAGTCCCTCGCCTTCGATCAATTCCTGGTAGAGTTCTCGTGACGAGCTTAGCAGGGCATGCTTACCACGAGCGGCCTTCTTCATTTGCTTCTCGTTGCAGTTCCACCAAAACCGCAGGAGAAAACTCCAGAGGGAAGGGGAGATCCGCGGGCGAATGTAGAACGGCGACTCACTGCTGAGCATCGACAGCATCGTCGGTCCGATCAAGCCTGGCTTGGGAATCGGTGGTACGTGACTCGGAGAGACGTAACCACAATTCGCATGGGAACAGGCACCGCCGTGGCGGCCTTGATCTACGATCGTGACTTTATGGCCGGCTTTGGCCAGGTAATAGGCGGTCGCTGTGCCAACGACACCACCGCCAATCACAATGGTCGAGCTACTCAACGTGGGGTGCTTTCAGGGATTCAGGGGCATTGCTTCTGACTAAAGCCGAAGGTGAGTGGGTCGGTGGGATCGATGACGACTTTCGTTTCCGCCGTGACGAAGGCCTCGCCCATGATGCGAGGAAGAACTTGATCACCTTGCCAGACATACGAACCTTCAAACAGGCTACCCGTGACCGACTCTTGACCCCATATCTGACCAGGTTCCAGCTTACCGGCCGCAGCCAGACAGGCAAGCTTTGCACTGGTTCCGGTACCGCAGGGGGATCGGTCGTACTCGCCGCCAGGGCAGTCGACATAGTTCTTTGCCTGGGCGTCTTCTCGACTGGGCGGGCCAAACAGTTCGACGTGATCGATGATGCCGCCGTTCTCGCCGCCAATTCCCTCGGCATCAATGGTGTTACGAATCTCGCGGCAACACTTATCGAGTTCGGTTAGGTTACTCAGCGTGATCTCTAAGCCGTGATCGGCACACAAATAGAACCAGTTTCCTCCCCAGGCGATGTCTCCGGTGACCGTTCCAAAATTCTTTGTCGTCACCGGGACGTTCGTTTTGTAGCGATAGCTGGGAACATTCACGAACGAAACTCGATTGTCTTCATGCAGCGTAAAGACCACGTCCCCTGCGATGGTCTCCAGCAAGTGTTCGCCGGGCGAGATATTGCCCAGGTAGGAAAGCGTAGCGGCGACACCGATCGTACCGTGGCCGCACATCCCGAGATAGCCGACATTATTGAAGTAAACGACCCGGGCAACCGCTTCCGGGTTATGAGGCTGAAGCAGAAGCGCGCCGACCATCGCTTCATATCCGCGAGGCTCGTGAGTCAACGCGGTCCGCATCCAGTCGTGGTGCTGTTTCAGCTCTTTAATCTGATCGGCAATGTTGGTTGTGGTAAGCTCGGGCGAACCTCCGATAATGGTTCTTGTGGGTTCCCCCCCGGTATGGGAGTCGATGACGCTCAATTCAACGCGGTCTGTCGGCAAGGCCATGTTGCATGGTTTCCATTAGGCGATATTCAAAGGGATCGGGGATGAATCCATACATATCATAAGGCGCAGGAAGCGGAAATCGAAGCGGGATAAGTCTGGATCAATCTTTGTAGATATGCACAATTCGGAGTAATTTAACTACCAGGGCAATTCGATTTCCTGCGAGATTGCCCCAAGCCATCACGTTTCACGCGTAAACCGTAGACACTGAGCAAGTATCTGTGAAATCAAGGGTTCGGCTATTATGGGAAAGTGGATTCAATCGCTTCTCTATTTCCTCGTGCGAATAGTCCTGCACCGCCGCTATCAAGTGGAAGTGACGGGGCTTGAGAAGCTGGAAGGCCTGGAAGGCCCGATCCTGGTTTGGCCGAACCATCCGGCATACATCGATCCGCCGACCGTGCTAAGCCATCTTCGTTTTGGGAAGTCGCTCCGCCCGTTGGTTTATACTGACACGTATCGCAGCCCGATCTTCTATCCCATCATGAAGATCGTCGACGCGTACGAGGTTCCTAATCTGAAGTCGCATAGCCGCGACGCACATGCCAAGACAACCGAACTGATCGAGAAGGTTGCTGGCGAACTGAAGCAAGGACAAAACTTCCTGATCTATCCCAGCGGCCGTCTGCAACGCCAGGGATATGAAATTGTTGGTGGAGCGCGAATCGCCTACGAACTGTTGGAACGTGTCGACAATGTGAATGTCGTACTGGTCCGCACCCGCGGTTTGTGGGGCAGCCGGTTTGGTTGTGCCCAGGAAGGAGACGTTCCGACGCTGGGCAAGAATGCGTTGGCATCGCTGTTTTGGGTGTTCGCCGGCCTATTCTTTTTCTTGCCCAAACGCAAAGTGACGATCGAAGTCGTGCCCGTCGATCGCGACTCGCTGCCGATGGAGAGCAAGTCGGCCCTGAATCGTCACCTGGAAGCGTTCTACAACGCCGATGGTGGCGAAGAAGCCACCTTCGTGCCATACAACTACTGGTTTGGCCCTCGCGATTTCGACTTCGATGCGGTCAAAAAGAAGTCGGCCGTCGACGTGAGCGAGCTCTCGCCCGACTTGGTTGCTGAGGTTCACGAGATGCTCGAGAATCGTCTGGATCGAAAGCTTGACGATCACGAGAAAGATCCTGGCACAACGCTGGATCTAATTGGCCTGGATAGCCTAGAGCGTATGGACCTCGCATTGGAGCTCGAACGTCACTTCGGGTTTCGTAGCGATCATGTGCCGGCAACCGTGGGCGAATTGTGCCTGTTGGCTGCTGGGCAGGCAATTAGTGACGAAAAGCCATTAGATGTCCCTGAGCATTGGGATGATGCTCGCAAGGCAGACTCGGACCATCCGGAAGTTCTCGCGGAGACGATCGCCGAGGCGTTCGTGCGTCGGGCCATCAAGAGTGCCAATAATCCAGCCACAGCTGATCCACTTTCCGGTTGCCTGAGCTATCGCAAGCTGTTGATCGGAGCGACGCTGTTGGCTAAGCGAGTTGCCAAACTTGATGGCAAAGCGGTCGGCGTCATGTTGCCGGCTTCCGTGGCAGCGGACTCGGTTCTGTTGGCATCTGCCATCGCGGGTAAGTTGCCGGTAATGCTCAACTGGACGACCGGACCGGCAGGCCTCAAGCATGCCGCCGAGAAGCTGGAAGTCAAACACGTCATCACCTCGCGTCGGTTCATGGACCGCTTGGGAGTCGAGATGGATGGCGTCGAGATGTTCTACTTGGAAGACGTTCGCGAGGACATGTCGACCTTCGAGAAACTGAAGACCCTGGTCGCCACCTACATCGCTCCCGGTTCGTTTCTGCGAAATCTGCCGCAGCCTGGCGTTGATGACCCAGCCGTCGTGCTGTTCACGTCAGGTTCCGAAAGTCTTCCCAAGGCAGTTCCCCTTTCGCACAAGAACTTGATCGCTAATATGCGTGGCGGCATCGATCATATGAACTTTCACTGCAGCGATACGCTGCTGGGATTTCTGCCGCCGTTTCATAGCTTCGGCCTGACGGCGACCTCGCTGATGCCGCTCTTGGCTGGCATTCGTGTCGTCCATCATGCCGATCCGACCGATGCCCGGATGTTGGCACGGGTTATTGCGGCTTACAAACCCACGCTGATGTTCGCTACGCCGACGTTCCTGCAGTACATCGTGAGTAGCAGTGAGCCAGGAGAGCTTGAGTCGCTGCGGCTTGTGTTGGTCGGGGCTGAGAAGTGCCCGCCAGCACTCTACGAGCGAACGATGAAGATCTTACCCAAGCTCGATCTGCTGGAGGGATACGGAATCACTGAGTGCAGCCCGGTCGTTTCTGGGAACCGACCCGGCAACAACAAGCCAGGCACCATTGGTCTGCCGATCAACTGCGTCGACACGCTCGTGGTTCACCCCGAAACACACGAGCCACTTCCCCAAGGAGAGACTGGCTTGCTGTTGATACGAGGCGACTCGGTCTTCCATGGCTACTACAAACATGACAAGCCGCAGCCATTTTTAGAGGTCAATGGTCACCAGTGGTACAACTCGGGCGATCTGGTTTCGAAGGATGAGGACGGCTTCATCGAATTTCGTGGGCGTATGAAACGCTTCCTGAAAATCGGTGGCGAAATGGTGAGCTTGCCGGCGCTAGAAGCCCCCTTGGCCGAAAAGTTCCCTGCCGACGAAGAAGGGCCCAAGGTCGCAGTCGAGGGAATCGAACAGGATGATGGACGCTGCATTGTGCTGTTCACAACCGAAGAGATCACTGTGCGTGAGGCCAACGATTGCTTAAAGGCAGCTGGTTTTCATGGGATCATGCGATTGGACGAAGTTCGCAAGGTCGAGGCGATTCCGGTGCTCGGAACCGGAAAGACGAACTATCGGCAGTTGCGAGCATGGATTCAGGAAGGGAACGAGGTGACATCGGAGTCTTAGTCTGCGGTGATCAACTGGATCACTTCGTCACGACCTGAAACCGAGCCAACCAGTAGTCGCTCGCCAGCATCGCTCGTTTCGTGCATCGCCGTCACGCGAACCTTGTCTCCTGGGACAAAGCTCATTTCGTAGCCAGTGTGATAGGTCACAAGTGGCGTTCCGTCGGTGGTCTCGTACGCCACAGGGTAAAGTAGGCTGTCATCGCGGCCGCTGATTTCAAGCTCGCATTGCCGGGGCTCATGTGCCTGAAACGGAGTCTTCCTCGCAGGGATCCACAGCAGTTCTTCGTCGGTCAGAACGCCGCGAATACTAAAACGTGTCCCGCGATAGAATCCTTGGTTGCCCTTGCGCTGCAGCATGACCTCGAAGGTGCGATCATCCACGCCTGGGGGCCGCTGGATGAATTGCTCGTCGATGTGTTCGATATCGTCGAACTCGAATAGCTCATGGGATGTAGTGAGGAAACGCGCGATAACTTCGCTGCCATAGATCACCAGGTCGATGTCAGAGTTTTCGTTACCGGTGCCCCACAGCAGAGAATCCGTAATACCGATCTCGGATGCCGGAACCTCACAGTGCTCGGCCAGGATGTGGATCAGATCCACGGACAGGGCAAGCAATTCGGATGCGTGCTCCTTTTCGTCCAATAAGTGTCGCGTACGCTCGAGCGGTTTTAGGTGCTGTTGGATTTTGTCGATGGGAACACGTATCTTGCCGTCGACATACGCGGGAAAAGAGTCACGCAGGTACTGGGCTGCGTCATGATAGCTTTCGACCCACTTCTTGCCGTTTGCATATTTCAATCCGGCTGTTACAAATCCCGCATCGTGCTGGTCCCCAAGAATATTGAAAATCAGATCATCCGGGGTCAGCAGATAGTCTTTGTCGCGATACATGAAGCGGCTTTCTCGTTAGGGTACATCCCATTGTAAACCGTGAGCGAGTGGATCAGATTAGAGAAAGAGGAAGTCAGGCACCACAGGCACATGAGGTAGTTGAATGACGCGATTGACGTTTCACGGAGCGGCGGAAACAGTCACGGGATCAAAGTATCTGCTCGAAGCGGACGATGCAAAGGTCTTGATCGACTGTGGTTTGTTTCAGGGGCTGAAGGAATTACGTTTGCGCAATTGGGATCCACTTCCTTTCGCGGCCGACTCGTTGGATCGAATCGTCCTGACGCATGCCCACATCGACCATACTGGCTACCTGCCGAGAATTGTCAAGGATGGCTATCACGGCCCCATTCTTTGTACGCCAGGAACGAAGCGGCTGACCGAACTCTTGCTATTGGATTCTGCCGAAAACCAAGAACGTGATGCCGATTACTTCAACCGCAAGGGCTTGTCGAAGCATAAGCCAGCGTTGCCGCTGTACGATCCGAAAGATGCTCGCAAAGCCATCAAGCAGTTGAAGGCCAAGCCCCGAGAGGAGTGGCACAAGGCAGTCGGACCGATCTGGTTTCGATTTCATGATGCCGGTCACCTATTGGGATCGAACATGATCGAAGTCGAGATCCGTAATCAGGACCCACCACTACGACTTCTGTTTTCTGGCGATGTAGGTCGCTACAATGCCCCGCTTTACCACGATCCCCATGAACCGCCCCGCTGTGATTTCCTGATCTGCGAGAGCACTTACGGAAATCGTGATCACCCAGAAGGGGACGTGCTTGACGATCTGGAAACAACAATGAACGAAGCGATCGAACGCGGTGGCGTGATTCTGATGGCCTCGTTTGCCGTGGGAAGAGCCCAACAGCTGATTTACTTGCTGCAGGTTTTGATGCACGACGGGCGGATCCCCAAGATTCCGATCTATCTGGATAGCCCTATGGCGGTCGACGCTACGGAGATCTTCCGTGACTTCGCCGATGATCATGACCTTTCTGAAGGAAGGTTAAGTGGCCCGGATAGTGTCTTGAATGGAGCGAACGTGCATATGGTACGCAGTTCCAAAGAGTCGCGGGAACTGAACAAGTTGAAGGGGCCTGCCGTGATTATCGCATCGTCAGGCATGATGACCGGCGGGCGGATCCTCTTTCATTTACGACAGCGTCTGCCTTGGCCACAGAATACGCTGCTCGCTGGAGGCTTCATGGCGGCCGGTACGCTGGGCCGTCGGATTCAGGAAGGTGAGAAGACGGTCCGCATTCATAAAAAGGATGTCCCGGTGAACGCTCATTTGGCTTCGATTTCAGGCCTGAGTGGTCATGCAGGACAGAGCGAACTATTGCAATGGGTTTCGGGACTCCCCAAACCGAAACTGGTCTTTCTGACGCATGGCGAACCTGAAAGTGCGTCGGTACTATCAGGCCTGATGCGACGGCGGTTCGGCTTTCGCACGCTCATTCCAAGGATGGGAGAATCGTTCGAATTAGAGGAACTAACATGATGACACCCCACGAAGAAGAAAACCGCGAACAAATTGTTAATTCCCCCAGCTACGTCCTGCCGGAACTGGACACCGATTTTCTCCAAAGTGAGGAAATGCGGGGACTACGCATGCAGCTGGAGTACACCAAGCCTGATTTGTATCTACGGCGAAAAAAGATCAACTCAACGATCATCCTGTTCGGCGGTACGCAGATTGTCGAAGAGTCAAAAGCCCAAGAGCATCTCGATAAGCTGAAGCATCAGCGCGAGAAGGAAGGGGATCGCCCGGAGCTTTTGCGCGCGATCCACCGCGCCGAGCGGCAATTGGCAAAGTCGAAATACTATGACGAAGCACGCGCCTTCGCCTCGCTCGTTTCACGAAATTCCTATAACCACGATCGCTACGATCATGTGATCGTCACCGGTGGTGGGCCGGGCATCATGGAGGCCGGCAATCGCGGAGCCTATGATGTTGGCGCGCCCAGCATTGGGCTCAACATTACGTTGCCGGAGGAACAGCACCCCAATCCGTATATCACGCCGGGCTTGTGCTTTATGTTCCACTATTTCGCCATGCGTAAGATGCACTTCCTTATGCGAGCCAAGGCCTTGGTCGTGTTTCCTGGGGGCTTTGGGACATTCGACGAACTGTTCGACGCGTTGACGCTTCGTCAGACCGACCGGATGCAGGCAATTCCCATCATTTTGTACGGCCGCGAATATTGGAAGCAGGCAATCAATTTCGAGTTCCTGGCCGACGAAGCAGTTATTCGGGATGAGCATCTGGAGCTACTTAGCTTCGCCGATTCTCCAACCGAAGCTTGGAAGATCATTCAAAAATTCCACGAAGCGAATCCGGAAGCCAAGGTAATCGCGCCATGATCAGCGGCAAGCAAAGAACTTTCGGCGACGTTCGCCCGGTTGCCTTGGTGACTGGCAGTGCGAAACGTGTTGGCCGCGTGATCGCTCAGCACCTTGCCGATTGCGGCTACCGAATCGCGATTCATGCCAACACGTCGATGGACGAGGCCAAACGCTTTGCGGAACAATTGAAAGAGCAGGGGACCGAGGCAAGTGCTTTCGAGGCAGACGTGACGTGCGAATCCTCGATCAAGGACATGGTCGATAAAGTTCATTTCTACTTCGGTCGGATCGACGTGCTGGTGAACTCGGCGTCCATCTTCTTTCCCACACCGCTCGACGAGCTAACGGAAGAGGATGTCCAGTCATTGTTTCAGGTGAATACCTTCTCGGTCCTCAGTTGCAGCCGGTTCGTCGCCCAGCGGATGAAAGAGCAGGCCACAGGCGGGGCGATCGTAAACATCGCCGATTGGTCTGTCGAACGACCAGCCAAAGGGTTCTCGGCTTACATCGCCAGCAAAGGGGCGTTGGTTACGCTCTCAAAGAGTTTGGCCATAGATCTGGCAGCCGAAAATCCGGCTATTCGCGTCAACGCAGTGCTGCCAGGACAGGTATTGTTGCCGGAAGGATCAGGCGAGATAAAACGCCAGGCTGCCATCGATGCCACACTCGTCAAACGCATGGGTGAGCCGGAGGATGTTGCCCAGGCAGTTAAATTCTTGGTGGAAAGTCCTTTCGTGACTGGTGTCTGCCTGCCGGTTGATGGGGGACGTACGGTATTTAGCGGGCAATTCGACGACGCTAGCGTCCACTAGGCTCGCGATTCATCTCCTCTCCCTCTGTCAGTGGGGAGGTGCCAGCAGAATCCTCTGAAATCGGCGCTGTGTCCGATTGGCGATTGTTCTACAATCCCGCCGCGACTTTCCGTGGGCAATCGGAAAGGATCCGAGAAATTTCATCAGGAAGTGTTCCATGCGAGTTCGAGTGTTGCTGAACAAAAGTTGCTGGTCCGCAGTAATTGCGGCTTCAGCTGGACTGACTTTCGCCGGTTGCGGTGGTGGCGAAGCGAATCCACCAGCGGTAAGTATTGAACAATCGGGTAGCCCATCGGCATCGGCACCGGCTTCCAATGCGGCTCCGGTCCAGCAGCCGACCGTGGAGGTGACGGCTTCCAACACGGCCGAAGCTCCGGCGAATCCAGCAACGGCCGCTCCGACGCAGCGTACGACTCCAGCTCAATTGACTTCCACGCAGCAGCCAAACGGCGGTAACGCCCCGGCCGCAAACATGCCGGCTCAAGGTGCTGCCGATATGCAGATCAACGCCGGCGGAAACCCTGCCGCTGGTCAGCCGGAACTTCCACCACCGCTCACGGCAGCCGAACTGGCAGCCCAGATGGACCTGAACAACGTTCCCGACGGCACACCCACCGAACTGTTGACCTACATGAACAACCTGACGGCGGTTCCTTTTCCTGACAACGCTACCCCTCAGGAACTGCGACAGTTTGCGACCAAGGTTTACTCCAACGTGATCACGGCTGCCGACAAGCTGCTGGTTGGTCAGGCAGCAAATTCCGAAGAACGCCGCAACGCGGTTCAGTTCAAATTCAATGCCTACGAAATGCTGATTCAGATCCTTCCGAATCAAGCAGAACAAATTCGCCAGGAACGCATTCAGTTCGCTCAGAACATTGCTCAGTCGAAAGATCCCGAAGTATCGCGATTTGCTCGTCTGTTCCTGTTCGAGCAGATGCTGGCTCAGTTTGCCGCCGGCGAGCCTTCGCTGTTTCAGCCTGTGCTGGAAGACTCTCGCTACATTATCGAAGACCCCAATGCGGACATCATGCACTTTGGTGTCGCCGAGAATGCAGCGACCGTGTTTGCTCGTATGGGGCACACCAACGAAGCGGTCTCGATCTTGACCATGATGAAGAACTCCTTCACGGGTACTAAGGACGAGAAGCTGGCTGCTCGTGCGGCGGAACTGGATGACATGATCATGCAGTACAAGATTCTCGGTACGATGATGGCTGCCGCCAATGGCGATCAAGCTGCTGAGGATCAACTGGTTGCCGCGATTCGAGCCTGGATCGCAACCAAGCCGAAGGAAGATCTTGAACCTCTGCAGATGCTCTCGACTATCGAAATGCAGATGGAAGATTATCGCAAGATGCAGTTGGCTCGAAAGCTGGCCAACCTGATGCTCGAGTTCTATGGCAATCACCCTGATCCGCAGGTCGTCGAGTCGGTCAACGTTTCGGTTTCCAATGCAGAAAAACGTACCGGCTTGATTGCCAAGCCGTTCGTTGTTGAAGGCAACAACCTGAACGGTACGCCTTTTGATTGGAGCCAGTACAAAGGTAAGTGGGTTCTGGTCGACTTCTGGGCGACTTGGTGTCCCATCTGCATCGAAGAAATGGGCAACATCAAGCAGGTCTATCAGAAGTATCGCGCCAAGGGCTTCGAGGTGGTCAGCATCAACCTGGATGAGGACCCACGTGCTCGAAGTGCGTTCTTCCAAAGCAATGCTTTGCCGTGGCCAACGGTGGTCAGTGCCGACCCGAATAGTGTCGGCTTCATGGACCCCAATGCCCAACGCTGTGGCGTCGAGGCCCTGCCGTTTCTGGTCTTTGTCGGACCTGACGGAACGGTTGTGGAAATCAACCCGCGCGGTGAACGCCTGGAAGAATTGCTGCAAAGTGTCCTGAACAAGGGAGCTGGCGGTGTCGGATCACTTTCCAATCCGACCGTTGGCGTCATGCAGCAGGTTCCTGGAGCAACGGCTCCTGCCAACCGCGGTCAAGTTCAGCCTCCACAACAGGTTCCGGCGACTGCTGAAGCAGACGTAAGCCTGAAGGTTGTCCGCTAAGCGACTAATTCGCGTCCAAAATCGATCAACGAAAGCCTCGGATCTTGAAGATCCGAGGCTTTTTTCATGGGGCGTAAGCTACGACACGGTTCGAAAGCGACGTGCGTGTCACTCTATAATGAAAGTTGTCCGTTCATATCCTCAAACACAGGAGAGTCTTCCATGTTCGCCAAATGGATTTCCGGTCTCAGTATTCTCGCTATCGCCGTCTTGGCGTCGCCGATCATGGCCGACGAATTGAAAGTCGGAGATAAGGCTCCTGCGTTTTCCTTGAGTGGAGAAGGGGCCGACACGATCAACCTGGTCGACTTCAAAGGTAAGAAGCTCGTCATCACGTTCAACCGCGCCAACTGGTGCCCCTTCTGCATGAAGCAAGTCGTTGATTTGCAGAAGAACTACGATGCCATCAAGGATGCCGGTGCCGAACTGCTGATCATCTGGCGAGAAGAAGCAACCGGCTCGGATGGCCTCAAGAAGATCCGCGAACGCACCAAAGCGGCCATGCCGTTTGCGTTGGATCTGGAAGCCCAGAAGACAGGTGCCTACAGCACGGATGGTTTCGATGCATATATCCTCGACGAGGAAGGCAAGATTATCGCCATCCTCGAAGGCACGAAGCCGGATCGCGCGTTGGGTGATGAAATCCTCCATGCACTGGGCAAGAAGTAGCCCGCGAGATCTTTTTCGGATGGCTGGTAGCGTTTCACGGAACCAGCCATCCTTAGCACTGATCTATCTGATCGCCCAAGTACTGCGTTACGAATCTCCAGCGCCTCAATACTATTGGGCCGCTCGGGGTGGCTCTTTCCCCGGTGGCGGAAGCCAAGTGACGACTGGGGGCGTGGTTCCCTTGTAGTCGCGGATAGCTAACTCTTGCTTGACATAGTGCTGCGGTCGACGACTTCCTGGTATGCGGAAGTTGTCTCCTTTTTGCAGAATCGGACGCTTTTCAGGCGATTGTCCGAAGGGCCAGTTGCCCGTCATCTCGACAGCCACCCAGCGATCGGTGCCGTCGTCCGTCTTGGTCAGAAATTCGGGATAGCAGTGACCCGGTACCCAAACCGTTCTCGCGGGCACATTACCAGCACGGCAGAGGGCGACAAATAGAGTCGTCATTTCTTCGCAATCACCGCGACCTTCATCCAGAGCAGCAACCGCTCCTTTCATCGGACCGTTCTCGTACGCCACGTTTTCGTGCACAAAGTCGTAGTACGCTTTCACCTGCTCCCAGGGCGTGACGCTGGGTTTGGCCAATGAATTGGCAACGCCAGTGATCTTTGCGTCGCGACTCTCGACAAAGGGACTAGGTAGCAGATACTTGCGTTGATCCCGATCCAGATCCTTGCTCGCGGGAAGTATCAGTTGTTGGGGGTCACTCGGAGGGGTAACGCCCTGTCGGGCAACGCGAAACCGGAGCAGTACCTTGGCAGTATCGCCCGCAGACAGACGCGGAATATCGACGCGTGCCTGACGAGTACCGTCCAGGTCAACGAATCGCAAGTTCGCACCGTTGGGGTGAAGCTCTTGATGGACAAGCTCGGCCTGTTGGTCTTCCCAGTTCGAAGGAACGGGAAATGTCGCCGTAACGCCCAGTGTTGTCCCGGAGACCTGCAGCGTGAAGCCGGTCTCGAAGGTATCGCCATCGGTCAATTGCGCGGTCGGCGTTTCGACTGGTCCGAACTGAGCCTGGGCGCTGGCGCAGATGGCCAGCACAATCATCAACGCATAGGAGAGATACTTAGCCACCGAGCACCTCTCGGACGAACTCGACCTTTGGTTTTCCGCCGCCGCGAATGGCTTTGCCGCTGAGTTTTTCATTCACAAAGCGAACAGGATCTTTTCGACCGGGAACGCGAAAGTTATCTCCCTTTTGAAGAATGACCGGATGGTCAGGCATTTCGCCAAACGCTCGATCTCCCGCAACACGGCACGGATACCAATGGCCTTCCCCTTCCGCGTCTTCTAAGTAGAACTCGGCGTAGCTGGAACTAGGGATCCAAACCGTTCGAGCCGGAATATCGGCGGCACGGCAAAGGGCGATGAACAATCCAGTGACGTCCTCGAAGTCCCCCTTCTTGTCACGCAGAGCCGTGACGGCGTTGGTTGGTTTCATCGAGGTGAAGGTAATGTTCTCGCGGACCCAGTCGTAAATCGCTTCGACCTTTTCCCAGTCGGAGTCGATGTCTTCAATGATCGCGTTAGCCTGGCGACGGATCTCACCGTGGCGAGATTCGATGTAAGGACTCGACCCCAGGTAGCGTCGCATGGCGAGCGGAAGCCGTTTGGGAATCGTCAGGCCGGAGGTGTCTGCGGGAGGTGCGGCCGAGCGTCGTTCGATCTCGACGGTAATCACCGCGACAGCGGTTTGACCGGGATTAATACGAGGAACGGTGATCATCATTTCCTTGACGGTTCCTTCCACCAAGCGATAGCCGACTCGACCAATCTCGGGAGAAACCTGTTCATCAGCCAGGCGGACGGTTTGTTCTGGCCAATCGGCTGGAACCGGGATGGTTGCCGTCAGGCCGCCACAGGGACCACCAACCGCTGCGATTTTGACGCCCACCTGATACTTCGTTGTCTTTGAAGTTCCCAACACAGTGGCCGACTTGGCTTCGTCCGGCTGGACGTTCTCGAATTGGGCCCATGCCGGTTGGGGGCAAAGGACGCATAGAATGAGCAGGGCAAAGGTTGATCGAAGCATGAGATTCAGGTGAGGTTGGAAGATCGAAAGGGGGTTCGTCTCTTCCATGAGAACCGCTAGGCAAGCATTCCTTCTCCCACCGCTCTCTACTCTATCTTAGTCAGGGCGCGCATGGCGGGGTAATCTGGGGCAGGGATTCCGGAGAGTTGCCTGATTGCCGAGGTGTTCTAAGAACGACAACTGTTCTAACAGTCGTGCGGGTTGGGCGGACTGGCGTAGATAAGCCGGGGTCGACGCAGTCGAGTGTCCGAAGAGAGAGTTAGCCAACAAAAAACCGCCCCAGTATCGAGTAAATCTCGAAACTAGGGCGGCTAATTGACCGTGTTTCCCTTGATGTTACTTCAAGGTGATTCGCTTAGCGGGCAGGGGCCGGCAAAACGGTTTCCGGCGATACGATCACGGATGAGCCGTCAGTGTACGAACCTTCGTACGAAATGGCTGGATCGTAGGTGGTTACCGCAGGGCCGACTGTTTCAACCGGTCCGCAGCAACCATCGTTGCTCGATCGACCGCCGAAAAAATTACCCCCGCAGCGGCAACCGGCGGTCGCGGCAAGTAATGCCACGCACGTCAGTAATAGCGTAAAGCGCTTCATGGGAGTTCTCCTCATGGGAACGTTGCGACTGGGGAAATGAACTAAGCACAGGTTTGGCTGCAAAACACTACCCCATAAATAACGATGTGCAACTTCCATATGAGAATTTCCTGCAACATTGAATGTTGAAAAAAATCATCACATCGCACTTTTTAGATGGTAGAGTTACTGCGATGGATTGCGTGACCGCCAAACTCCCCCCAAGCCAGCAACTTTGATGAACGCTTACGCTTTGCCCACCCGCCCAATTCGTTTCGGTTTGTTCGCCCTCGTGTTGATGATGGCACTCTGTACCAACCTCTTGGCCGAAATGGCTGGGGTTCGTGAGTCCATCAATGGCTATCCGTGCGGCTACGCATGCAAAACGCCACGTCCCGGTGATGAGATCTTTCTTGTCTCTACACGCTGCCTGCCGGGAGGTTGTGGTTGGGAGTTGCCTGTCGAGCAAGTGCAGGTCTCGCAGTATTTGCCCGGTGAAGGCTGGGTTTCCATTGACTGGGAGACCTTTACGCAAACACAATCGCCGGGTGGGCTAACTAGCGTTTACGTCCATGGAAACTGGATGGATACCTATTGGGCCGAACGTCGCGGGTGGGAGATGTACCACGAAATGACACGGAACCTTTCGATGGATCAGAAAGTCCGTCACGTGATGTGGTCGTGGCCGACTCAGGAACAACCCAAACCGCTGCAAACTGTGCGTCAACATGCCGTGAGAGCGGACGACGATGCCTTCTACCTGGCATCGTATCTGATGACCATTCCTACCGAAGAGCAGGTATCGATCTCGGCATTCAGCCTGGGGTCGCGTGTGGCCTTGGGGGCGTGTCACTTGATGGCGGGCGGTGCGCTCCGTGGACGGGCCCTGCCTGAACATGAAACGAATGTCCATGGTTACCGCGTCGCGTTGTTTTCAGCCGGTGTGACCTATTCAGCAATTTACCCGACCGGACGCAATGGTCAGGCACTCGATGTGATCGATCGCATGTACAGTGCGTTCAATAGTGCGGACAAGATCTTGCGCTTTTATAAGATGGCAACCCAACGCAAAGGCGATCAGGCCGCGGGATCTATCGGTTTCAGTTTGGCGTACGATCAACGACCCAAGGTCGAGCAGGTCAACGCGGCCAACGTCCTGGGGAAGGAGCACAGCTGGGACAACGTGGTTTGTGCTTACTGTTTGATGGAGCGGGCACGCGATTACTTACAGTGGAAAGAGATTTAACCGCTGGGCAGTTCCGTGCGATGAACGCGCAGCAAAACACCGCGCTGCATGGGTGAATGCAACGCGGTGCTCCGTGTTGTTTGCCGTCGACTGAACGCGACTTAGTAGTCGTAGCTGCCTTCGAGAGCGGCTTGTTCCGCCTTGTAGGCCTCCATGGCGTCCGACTCACGTTGCAATTTGAATTCCGGTCCTTCGGAATAGTACTGAACGTCGTCGCTCATGTAGTAAGGGCTGGGAAGTGTCTGTCCACCGACATCCACTTGGCAACCAGTACCGGCCAGCAGAGCTAGACATCCGAGACCGGAGTACAACGTGGTCTGAATCCAGGTGCGTTTGGTTTCCATCCTTGGAAGTCTCCACCAGGTCGGCGACAGGTTCGTCCTGAACCAGATCCAATATTCGCCGCGGGCTGAAAGGGTCGCGTGAATGAACAACGCATGTGATGCGTAAAGTCGTTACATTCGGTATCGACCCTTCGCAGGCGAAACTTTGCATCAAAAAGTGGAAAAACCCGTACAGGCATCCAAATCAGTTTATTCGGTGCAAATTAACACCACTGTGATAGCACGATCACCCTGGATGGGTTCCTGTCATGCAACCATTTTGATTGTTAGGTGCCTAACGTTGTGTCTTTTTCTGTGAACTGTTTGCAAGTGGGGGGTAGAATGGCGTTAACACCACCGTTGACGCAATTCCCAAGGAGCTTGCCGATGCTATTGGCTAGCAGCCGCACATTCCTCGCAATCATCTTCGCTATCATTGCTGGTCTCGTGACTCCCATTGATGTCTTGGCTCAAAATAGGGGCAGTTCGGCCGTCCCGAGCGATGCCTACTATGCCGGGTTCATCCCTTTCTATCAGGGGGACTACCAAGGCGCCGGGGAGGTCTTTAACGCGGCTGGCCGTTCCGGCGTTCGTTCGACCGAGGGGCGTTGGATTGACTCGATCTGTTACGCCACCATGCTCGGTGAATGCCATTTTCAAATGGGAAACAATGCCCAGGCACTCGAGAACTACAACACCGCACTCCTTCTATTTGTTCAGCATTCCAATTGGATGCTGCGTATTAACCCAGAAAGCTTGAGCCCTGTTGGGCCAGTCAGTAATGACTTGCGGGCTAATGTCACCTGGGGAAAGTCGGGTCGAAATACGCTGATTGGCAATTACCCCGATTCGCTTCCCACCTTCCAGGGACAGACCGATGCCCAGAATCAAGCGGCTGTCCGCGGTGGCGGTGTTCTTTCGGCTGGTCGGATCATGCCTGTTCGGGCTAGCGAGATTGCTCGATGCATTGCCTTGGCAATTTTCCGCCGGCAAGAGATCATGGGGCCGATCAGCAGATACGATGGCCTGACGGGGCAACTCGTCGGTATCTTGCAGCGTCGTCCTGCTCCACCGAACCATTGGACCGGAGCCTGGGTCGATGTACAGCATGGCTTGGCTTTGGCTGCCGCAGGAAAGAACGAAGAGGCAGTTCAAACGCTTCAGCGAAGTCTTACGACTGCTGGCCAATACGATCACGACCTGACTTCGTTGGCACTTTTGCAACTGGGGCGAATCGCTCTCCAGCAGCAAGACTTCCCTGCCGCGCAGACTTACTTTTTGGAAGCAACCTACTCAGCGGCAGCATTTCAGCAGTATCAGCAAATTGAAGACGCCCTCGATGGTCTGACTAAGGTCAGTATGATCACCAAGGCAGGCCAAATGCCGCAGGGACTGCTGGCGATGAGCAACTGGAACGAGCTTCGCAGGCTCGATGCGTTACGGGCCAAGCTGAGCCTGGCACTCGCCGAGGCAAATGCCTACATGGGGAACCTTCCTGCGGCCAATGGTGCGTTGGAAGATGCCCGACGGGCGATGAACCGTCGATCGATGAGCAAAGGACGCGTGGGTATCCGCTATGGATACCTGTCGGCTTTGTTGGCTTTTCAGGGGGGTAACGCCTCCGCTGGCACTAGCAACTTTGTCTCGGCGGTGGCAGCCAATCGGTCTGCTTCGACGCGAGTCTATCAGACCGAAATGACGAACCAATTGTTCGTGTCGAACACGATCACCGAGCGTTCGGCTCAGCTTCTCTATGACGAACTCTTGCGCGAGCCAACCGACGCGGACTGGATCTCTGAACCGTTCGAGACGCTCACTGTCCTGCTGACCCCTAATCCGACGGCAATGGAGAATTGGTTCAACACGGCCGTCATGCGGAAGCAACCGGAACTGGCTCTCGAACTGGCTGATCGTGTTCGTCGCATGCGGTTCTTCGCCACGCTTCCTTTAGGGGGACGTTTGCTGGCGCTGCGTTGGGTTCTCGAATCCCCCGATGCCGCACTCGATACCAAAGGGAAATTGCAGCGGCAGGATTTGTTAGCCAAACATCCTGAGCTGAAAACATTTCAGGACGAAGCGAAGCGGCTCAAAGGAGAGCTTCTACAAATTGACCTGCAACCTGACGAAAAAGAAACCTATGTGAAGCAACGAGATCTGGTCGAGAAGTTGCAGAACGTTTCCGATGGCTACGAAGTGCTGTTGGGGGCGATCGCTCTCCGGCGGACGCCTAGCCAGTTTCTCTTTCCGCCGCTGAAGTCGACCGCCGAGATTCGCGAGAAGTTGGAAGACACACAGCTCGTGCTAACGTTCTTCTCAACCTCTCGCGCCGTGCATGCGTTCTTGTTTACCAAGAAGGACTACGTGCACTGGACACTCGATAACCCACGCGAGATCAAGGGCCAGATTGGAGATCTGCTGAAGCAGATTGGCTTGGTGAAACGAGACGCCCCGGTTCAAGCAAAGGACTTGGCCGAAACCGAGTGGAAAACCACGTCGGCAGAACTGCTCAAGCGGTTCATTCCCACGTTGAAGCCCGGGTTCTGGAATACGTATTCCGAGTTGGTGATCGTTCCAGACGATGTGTTGTGGTACGTCCCATTTGAAGCACTTCACACCGACGATGGTCTTGGAGCCGGGCACACGGTACCGGTATCCGAAGTGATTCCGATTCGATATGCACCGACGGCCAGCTTGGCCGTCCCGCAAAAGGATGCCCGACCGCGACCACAGAATACGGCGATTGTCGTGGGGCGTTTGTTTAACTCGGACGAATCCGATATTACCGTCGAGCAATTCGACCAGTTGAAGGACGCTTTCGTCGCTCCGGATCGGATCGATCGACCGCCGGTTGGCCCTTCGAGCTTGTTGGCGAAGGTCTGGGATCAGTTGGTGGTGATTGATGACAGTGAAGATGCCAACCGGGGCGATGTTTGGAACTGGTCTCCAGCACAAGCCGATCGAAGTAAGCCTGGCAGCGAATTGGCTGCGTGGCTGCGATCTCCCTTGGGTGGACCGGAAGTGATCTACCTTCCTGGGTTCCACACCGGTGCGGAAGATGCTTTAAAGGGAAACACGACCGGCAGTGACATCTTCTTGACAACACTGGGGCTCATGGCAACCGGTTCGGAAACGGTGGTGCTCAGTCGCTGGCATTCGGCGGGTGCAGCCAGCGTGGCAACGGTAGAAGGAATTGCCAGGCGAATCGCCGACATGCCGGCAAGCACTGCATGGCAGGAAACGATGGCGGATGTCCGGAAGTTATCGCTTGATCCTAAGAAGGAACCGCGTCTGAAGGGGAGCGGGGCAAGCATTCCGCAGACGCTGGATCACCCTTACTTCTGGGCCGATATGATGTTGATCGACACCGGCATCGATCCCAAGAGGGAGATGCCGTAGCATCAAGCGGCACTGCGATGGTATTTCCACCAGTGCCCCATTCGCAGCACGTTGGCCGGGATAGAGAGCCGGGAGTAGTGGCAAATCCGCTCCGCTTCGAGCGTTCGATTGATCCAGCGTGATTTGATCTCCAAGTGTTCTGGACCGAGGTCGATGATCTTATCGCCGCGAGCAATCGAATCGCGAATCTGGTGGGACATCATCACGGTTCCCGGGTTGAGTTGCTTGCTATCTCGCTCGTAGCCCATTCTCATGCCCAGAAGATTTCCCTGATGATGGAAGTTGTAGCTGAACGCAATCATGCGGTTTTCATGCCGTAGCGTCATGATGTCGATCATCCCTAGCCGCGATGCTTGGACGAAACATTCTCGAAAGTAATCGGCCGCTTCTGGGTGCGAGATGGTCGTTCCCGTAGTGCTGCACGCCTGCCATGTTCGTCGTGCAAGGAGCACGCACTCGTCATACAGACTAAAATTGGGCTCGCCATTCTCGGTTGGACAGGGAACTGGCCGGTAGCGTTCACTTGTTACTCCGGCTTCGTCCGCCTTGCGAAGCGTTCTTCGGATCGTCGCCCGAAACTTGGAACTACGCGTCGAGACAAACTCTTCGAAGTCGCCAGGTAACGCGATCGCGTAAGAGGGATTCCACGGCAATACCCTCGGGGACATGCCATGACATCGCATCGTATTGAAGATTCGACCGCGGTCGACGGTCGGGTCGACATAGCGGAGGTCCAACAGGTCCCAAGTGCGTGGCGTCGCTTGTAAGTACTGCATGGCGGCATAGAGTGTGGCGGTTTGATCACTGCCAATGGGGCCATAGAAAGGCCCCCAGCCATCAAGCGGGTAGGTCAGGATACGCACCGACCCAGCCTTGGTGCGTTCGGTTTGTTCGACGAGCGGTAGGATTCCTTGGATTTGGCAGTCTACCTGGACTAGTAGTACCCGCAACTTCTTGCCGTGGCCAAAAAACTTCCAGTAAGTTTCCAGCCAAGGCAGGGTTTGAAAGAACGTCGCATTGGGTGTCTTGGCATGCAGTCGATTCCAGAAGCAAGCGTAAGCCCGCAAATCTTCGATTTGGTTGATTTCAATCACTTCTGACATGGCTCTTTCCCCGGTTGAAGCATTAGCAAGGACCCTAGGGAGTAACTTGCAAGGTAGATGCCACACCTGGGGGGAAGCAAGGAATTGTCAGCTGGAAACGGCCTAAGCCATTGTTGCCATGTGCTTTACGTAGACAGGAACGTTGTAAGGTAAAAGCTTGGAGAATGTTTCAGAAAAGCAACGCTGTTTCGCTACGGCAACATCCTGAGAGAAGCGTGAGAGGATAAGAGGCTCTGATATTTCGTGCGATAGTAACATTTGAAACTTTGCGGGGTTGCTATCGGTATTGCGATTTGTCCTGAGAATCTTTTCGCTGAGTCTCGTGGCGAAACGAATCTTGGAACACTACTTTTCCACATCGATTCGCTATAATGAGTCAGCTCAGACGAATGGTGACGTGTCTTACCAAGTCGACGCCGCGTCAGCGTTCGCCGGGTTTGCCTGCCACGAAGCGACACCGATGAATCACAAGTGAAGATCAGCACGCGCAAGGGATGTTGAATGCCAGCCGAGCTCTTAAGCCTCGTATCCGAGTTGGAAGCGAATATAAATCAGGTAGTGGTGGGAAAGCCGGACGTTGTACGGAAATGTCTCGTGGCTTTACTGGCAGGCGAGCATATTCTACTTGAGGACGTTCCCGGAGTGGGCAAGACCTTGGTAGGCAAGGCGTTAGCTCGTAGCCTTTCTGGTCATTTCTGCCGATTGCAGTTCACGCCTGACCTTCTTCCGAGTGACATTGTTGGCTCGAACATCTTCAACACGAAGACTAACGAGTTCGTGTTCCACTCGGGCCCCATTTTCTCGAACATTGTGATCGCGGACGAAATCAATCGTTCTTCCCCGCGAACGCAAAGTGCTTTGCTGGAAGCCATGAGTGACCGCCAGGTTTCGATCGACGGCGATACGCATAACCTGCCACGCCCGTTCATGGTGATCGCCACGCAGAACCCATTTGAGTTCGAGGGAACCTATCCGCTTCCCGAAAGCCAGTTGGACCGCTTCTTGATGCGGATTTCGATGGGCTACCCTGACCGAGCTGCTGAACGCACGATTCTCGAATCGCACCGTATTGGCGAACCAGTGGAAGACTTGTCGCCGGTCGTGACGTGTGATCAGATCGCACAGCTCCAAGACACGGTGCGAAAGATCGAAGTGAGTGAAGCCATCAGTGAGTACTTGTTGGACATCATCGACGGCACACGAACGAGCGATGATCTGGAAGTCGGGGCGAGTACCCGGGCCGGTCTAAGCTTGTTCCGGGCTGCTCAGAGCCAAGCCCTGCTTGAAGGTCGTGAGTACGTGGTTCCTGATGACGTGAAGCATCTTGCTGTCTCCGTGCTTGCCCACCGAGTGATCCCGAAGGGATTCCTCCATGCCGGGCAGCGAGAAGCGGTCGAATCGATGGTCGGCCGAATTGTGGAAGAGATTTCGATACCTGTGTAGGGATGTTGGGGCCGTTGATTTTCGCGGCCAATCGTTTCCGCACTGAAAGGGCTAAGCAGCAGGCTTATGTCGGAAGCCGGTTCGAGGATGTTCTCGTGGTTTCGCTTGCGTGGTGTTTCTATTACGCAGGAAGGAACGTACTATTTTCTGGTCTTCATCTTCATCCTGGCTGGGGCGATCGTACGCAGCAACATCCAGTTGCTGATGATCTTGGCCTGCATGTTGTTAGGGCCTCTGCTGTTCAATCTTTGGGTTGTTACCAGCAGTCTTCGTAACCTGAAATTCTCGCGACGGGTGCCTTCGCTACTTTCGTGCGATGAACCCTTTTTTGTCGAACTAACGGCGAAGAATTCGAGTCGACATGCTACCTACGCCGTCGTGATCGAAGATAAGCTTATCCAAGTGGAAGGCTATGACCCGGAGCCTGCCCAGGAGGTGGATGTCTTCCTCGCCAAGATCGGCAATAAAGACGAAGCGGCCATTTCCTACAAGGCCGTGATTCGCAAACGGGGTAAGTACCACCTGGGTCCGCTTTCGGCCACGACTGCATTTCCGCTTGGGCTGATGCGTAGCACGCGTTTAGACACGCTGGTTACCACCATCGTCGTCATGCCCCGACTCGGACAGATGACGCCTGCGTGGCGAAGGATGATCCAGCAAGAGAAGTCGGGTTTCGCTTCGTCACGCCGCCAGCATGGTTTGCTGGAAGGGGACTTCTACGGTTTGCGAGAATGGCGAAACGGTGACCCCAAGCAGTGGATCCATTGGCGGAGCAGTGCCAAGCAGGGAGAGCTGGTTGTGCGGCAATTCGAAAAGCAGAACCAGCAGGACTTTGTTCTGATCGTCGATGCCTGGCTTCCCGATCTGCCGACAGAAGAAGACATCGATCGCGCAGAACGCATCATCAGCATGGCTGCGACGGCGGTTCGCGAATTAGCGGTCGTCGGAGGTTGTCAGCTGCAACTGATCAGTTGCGGTGAAGAGTCCGAGAGCATCGTGGGGAATGTTTCCCAGGCATTTGTCACCCAAGCGATGCATGACCTTGCTGTTTTGGTGCCAACAAGCGAGCACGACATCGGTGATACGATGGCCAACTGCCTACGGACCTCTCGACCTGGTTCGCGTGTGATTTTGCTTACCACGCGTAAGGCCGATTTGTCGGATACCGAGATGTTTGCTCCTGTCTGGAATGACGCAAGACTGCGTAGTGAATTGGGCCGAGTGAAGACTGTCTCGGCGGGGAGGGGGGACGATGCCATGTTCTTCCACATGCCCACGCCGCCCAGCATTAAGAAAGCGGAGAGCTTGTTATGAAAGTCGAGCGGCTTCTCCAAATCAGCGTCGCCCTATTGGCGGCCCTTGGTTCCCTCTTTCTCGCATTCGGGCAAGGCAGTAATTCCGCGCTTCCCCTTTTGGCGACCATCGGGGCGTTCCTGTCGGTTTACCTGACCGATATCAAGGGATGGATTACGCTGAATCGCAATCTGGCAAACTTCGCGGCCCTGATTGCGGTCGTGTTTTCCTTTTTCGACTTCTGGGACGATGGCAGTTCTAAGCTGGTTGCGATCGCCAAGTTGCTCATTTATCTGCAAGTCGTGTTGCTCTTCCAGCCGAAGACAACCCGCGTGTATTGGCATTTGGCCGTCTTGAGTCTGCTGCAGGTGGTGGTAGCTGCCGCACTTGATTTTGGGGTCACATTCGGTCTGATGCTGATTCCTTACATGTTCACGGCGCTGACGACTCTTTGTCTGTTCTTTGTCTATCGCGAGACACTACGTGTCGATCCTGAACTGAAAGCGGCTCATGATGCCGTTGAGAATCGTCCGCTGTTTTCGTTCCTGTCCAAGAAACCGGTGGAGTCCAATGATTCCACGGTAGTCTCGGCGCCGGTGATAACGCTATCGGGGCAACTGCCCGGCAACCTGGCATCGGTCTTTTCCAGTGGCAAGATGTTTGCCCAAGTGTTGAAGATGGGTTTCTTCACGCTTTGTGCGACAGTCGTGCTGTTCTACTGCTTCCCCCGTTTCGATCAGGGGCAGTTGTCGCAGTCGCTTGGTGGTGAATTTGGTGCGACGACCGGCTTCAAGGACCAGATCTCGTTAAACGATATGGGCAATATCCTGCAAAGCGATCGATTCGTGATGCGGGTTCGACTGTCCGATTTGAATACCGGAACGGTTATCGACACCGAGTACGAGCCTTACTTCCGCGGTACTTCGTTAAGCACGTACTTTCCCAACAGCAAGACGTGGATTGTTGGCAACCTGAAGAACTATCGGGTTAGCGAACTCAAACCACCGCCCCTGAAAACGAACCTGGTTCGCCAGCAGGTAGCGACGAATCAGTCGATTAACTTCGACCGAACCAATGAAGGTGTGCTGCTATTCAGCATCTATCCTGCGTACTCGTCACTGAACACGGCTCGTGACATTGTCGACAACCAAACGCTGGGGATTGTCTCGATGGCGACCGATGCGCAGGCTCAGGTTCGCCAGCCCGATCAGTACGAAATGCTCGTCCCTTGGAATCCCTTTGGGGCCGATGGGGACTTGATTCCTAGTCGACATCCTCTCAGTGATCGCCAGTTTCATCATTACGTCCGAACCGATTTGACGCAGGTTCCGCTCGATAAGGAGTTTGCCGATACGCTGTTTAACGGATTGACGGAGACTGCGGATCAGTTGGTCGCCGATATTCCAGGCAACGGCAATGAAGAGCCAACTCAATTCGCGATTGCCCAGCGGATGGAACGCCACTTCGTGCTGGATGGCAACTATACCTATTCGCTGCACGTTCCCGTGCATATGAAGAATACCCGGTTGGATCCGATCGAAGATTTCGTGGTGAATCACCGAACGGGCCACTGCGAGTTTTTTGCCAGTGCGTTGGCAATCATGCTGCGTACGCAGAAGATTCCGGCTCGGGTTGTCGTTGGCTACAAAGGGGGCGAGTTCAACTCGGTGGGTGGTTATTACGCGGTCAAACAGAAGCATGCCCATGCCTGGGTCGAGTGTTTTCTGGGGCCGGATGATTTGCCCGTTGGGGTTTCCAAGGAAGATTATCCAAACGGAGCCTGGATGCGACTGGACCCCACGCCAGCTTCTCGTCCTTCGCCCAACAGGAAAGATAGTGGTACGGTCTTCGATACGTTCCTCGATTGGTTCGACTATGTCGAGCTGGCGTGGCGTGACTACGTCGTGGGTATGAACAGCGAACGCCAAGAGAAGGATATCTACAAGCCACTGACCGATAACCTGGTCAAACCGTTCGAAGGTTGGGTGAGCCGCGAACAGTGGTCGAAGTTCTTCCGTGATAGCCTTGCCTCGATGGGCATTCACATGAGCGACGAATGGTTCAGTGGATTCGCATCGATCTTTACGATGTTAATTTTGCTGTTGCTTGTCGTTATCTTCGAGTTGATACGGACCCTGATCCGACGCTACTGGACCAGCATAAAACGCATGTTCTTGCGCTGGTTCCCCAGTAAGTCACACCGCACTGGCTTCTACTTTAAAGTCGAGAAACTGCTATCCAAAGCTGGATGGCAGCGTAAAGATTCAGATACGCCACGTGAGTTTATCGCGTCGGTCATCACCGATTGTAAGACGCGCGGGATTGGAAGTGAGATGCTTTCCCCGCTATCCGATCTGACCGATTGGTACTATCAAATCCGCTATGGCGGCAAAGAACTGGCACCAGCTCAGCAAGAGTCCATCAGCGAACATCTGCTGCTGATCGAGCAGCAGACGCTCGCTCTTCAGAAGGCTAAACGTTAAACAGAAAGTGGACGATGTCGCCATCTTTCATGACGTAGCCTTTGCCTTCGACGCGAAGCTTACCGGCTTCGCGAATAGCCTTTTCGCTTTTCAACGCTTCCAGGTCTTCGAGTGAATAGCATTCTGCTCGAATGAAGCCCCGTTCGAAGTCGGAGTGAATCACGCCGGCTGCTTGAGGCGCGGTTGCTCCGATTGGAATCGTCCACGCACGAACTTCTTTCTCGCCAGCGGTGAAATAGCTTTGCAGGCCTAGCAGTTTGTAGGCCGCCCGAGCAACAACCGCCAAAGCGGGTTCTTCCAGGCCAACGCTTTCCAACATTTCCTTGCGATCGTCATCGTCCAGTTCGATCAGTTCAGACTCGATCTTGGCACAAACGGGAACGACCTCTCCCCCTTCTGCCGCGGCTCGTGCACGAACACGGTCGACGATCTCGCCTTCACCGCTCAGGTTGTCTTCGTCGACATTGGCGAGGTACAGAACCTTCTTGGCCGTAAGCAGCCCGTAGTTCCGCACGATATTGAACATTTCCGGATCGTGCCAACCGGCCGAACGCAGCGGCGTGCCTTCCGCGAGGAGGGTCTGGCATTGATTCAAGATCTCGACCCGGGCCTTGGCGTCCTTATCACCGGAGCGAGCCGTTCTGGCGGCCTTGTCGCGAGCCGATTCCACGGTTTGCAAGTCGGCCAGAAGCAACTCGGTGTCGATCGTTTCGATATCACGAATCGGGTCGACACTTCCATCCACGTGTACGACGTTGGGCTCTTGGAAGCAGCGGACGACGTGAATAATGGCGTCGACTTCACGGATATGCGACAGGAACTTGTTGCCCAGGCCTTCCCCTTCCGAGGCACCCCGCACGATCCCGGCAATATCGACCAGACGCAGAATGGCAGGAATCACCTTCTGGGTCTTAATGTAACTCTGGATCACGTCCAGGCGAGGGTCCGGGACAGACACAATCCCCACGTTGGGTTCGATCGTGCAGAAAGGATAATTCTCGCTGGCGATGCCTGCAGCGGTTAACGCGTTGAATAGGGTCGATTTACCGACATTCGGCAGCCCGACGATTCCGGCTTCCATGAACTCTCGCTTGATTTGGCAAAAGATTCGCTTTTCGAGGCGTATTCGACGGGAATACGCCTGCATGACGTGGGATCTAAACCGGTGATTTTAACCGAAATGAAAAAGGCGACTAGTCGTCATGACCGGCCGCCTTCGCGTGGTGTTCAGATTAGTCCTTCCCGTAAAGGCCTGGGAAGGGCGGGAAACGCCCGAAGCTTACTCGATGAATCGCTTCAGCATGATCGTATCTTCGACGTTCAAGTCCTCGCCGGGCACATAACCCACGGGGATCGAGCGGTCGATGATGTAGAACGCACGGTGACGATTGACTTCGCCAGTGTCGTTCCCCAGTTCTTGTCCCAGTTGCCAGCCATCCGGGTGAGTGGCATCCACCGTCGTGGGTTCCACTTCAAAGTAGCCAATGGTGATCCAGGTAGCAAAGACGTTCGACTGGGTACCGGCAATGTTGCCCAGACGCTGGTAAGCCTGGTAACGAAGCATCGGGTTGTTGTCGGCAGGGAAATGCCGCATCGTTCCCGCGCCGGCCGAACCGGAAACCTTCAGGTCGAACAATGGCCTCTTCGACGAAGCATTGGGATCGCCTGCTCGAAGAATGGTTGCCTGGATGGGCGGCACTTGTAGTTTCTGCTTCTCTGACGTGGTAGCGGAACTCGGTCCCAACTCGGCCATCATTTCCGAAGCACCTGCGGAACGGAACGGGTTTGAGAACCGCGATGGATAGTCCGAGTTGTTGATGGACCCCGTATATCCACGGCGGCTTGCATCGAAGTCGGACCAGCCAGCGAAGTCGACAATGTCGGCTCCAGCTGCTGTCTCCGCGCGATTCCAAAACTCCTGTACGAAAATCGAGTTATAGACGTCGCTCGAAGGGATGGTGTTCAGGTTGATCTTCCCTGGTTCGCGGAATTCGGAACGGCGATTGAAGGGGAACACATATCCCAATCGGGCATCATCGATCTTACTGCTGGTTACCCGCAGATCGGTCGAGCCTGGATTGAAGTCGGAAATGTTGAACCACTTGTTTGTTCCGTTGAATCGGGAAGGAACATGGACCACATCAAACAATCGGACAAGCTGAGCCGAGTTTGCTGAGCTCACCCCATTCGTTTTCGAGCTGTGGAAGAAATTCAGTTGGTGGCGGAATGGTCCAAAGAAGGCAAGTGCAGCCGCATCACCCGTATATCCCGGAGCGGCACCTGGGTTGGCGCCATTCAACGGATTAAAGTTGAAGGCATCTTGCGAAATTGCCAACGCCGTCGAGTACTCGAAGAGTAGTCGCTGAGGCGAACTGCTCGGGACTTGCATCAAGTCATACTTGCTTACGAATGGGCTATTCGACCATTGAAGCCAAGTGAACGGATTGTTGGACAGTTGTGAGTTTCGCTGTTCGGTCGGGTCTGGGCTGCCCAGGTAAGTTCCATCGGCGACCGCCGTGCTGCCAGCATTGGAATTCATTGGACGACCGAACGCGTCATTCACATAACCCAGGGAATGTCTAGGCACGAATGGGAAGTGATCATCCTCCGTGGGCGTCGCACTCCCGGATAAGTCCGTGTCTTTTGACTGTGCGATGAAGGGAGGAGTGTTGGAGAGACTGGCGGCGAACGTGGCGTCGGTCGCCAAGTCTTCCATTTGCTTCACGGTGCCAACCAGATTTCCGTTGGACACGCCGTTGGTCAGATCAGCACCTGCCCGTCGACCTCGTTCCCGGCTACCGAAATGATAGGTCCCCGAAAGCGGGTTCTGGGATTCTGTCCAGTCAGCCCAGTTGGTAGGTGGCGTGTTGGCGGTACTGCTGTCCTCGCCATTGAAAACCGTCACATCGATGGCCAGGGAGTCGACCGTGATGTAGGGATTGAGAACGGGATCGTAATGGGAGAGTGGATTAGCAACCCGCTGCAGAATCGCCGTCTTATAGCCCTTGGCAAAACTAGGTGTGGTTTGCGAGGTCTTATCCGGATACGAGTCGGTTTCGTAGATCGAGTTACCGCCGATGGTATCCGACCCAAGCGGGTTGGATGGATCGGTATCGAACGGATCATCCGGCGTGAGGGCATTCGACGTACGCGGATCTGGCGGATCGGTAGTGGATACCGGGTTGCCAGTCGTGGAATCGGCATTGGTATAGAGCTCGAAGCGAGTTCCAGGCGCTCCATTTACGGCGTTTTGAAACATCGGCTCATCGTAGTAATTGTTCCGAAGAGGTTCGGTAATATTAAGACCAATCCCCCAAGGTGCACCGTCTGGATCGTCTGAACCGTCAGCAGCGTAGCTGCCACGGTAAGTCCAGGAGGTTGCGTCGGGCAGATCTGCCGAAACCGCGAGACCCAAGATGGGTTGAATGGCGGTTTGCCCAAGCACCGTCGGGCCGCCGGCCAAATTCTTGACATGGGAAAAGCCGGTGTAAGTGCCGTTGGCTTGAAGTCCGGTGAACTCCAGGTACTGCCGTCCATCCTGGTTGATTTCCGGATCAGCAGCCAACATGCCTTGGCCCTGGAATGGGCGAGAACCGATAAAGGTCTTCTCACGCGGCCCCACCACCAGGTATTGGTTGGGGAACACACCGATAGCTCCGCTTCCACGGAAGCGGAATTCCTTATTGAACGTATCGGCATCGAAACCGGAGGATTCAAAGTTGGCGAAATAGATCACCCGCTCAATCTTGTAATTCTCGTCCGATGCGGTTTGACCAAGCATGTCAAAGCCCGCGGCTCCTCCTTCCACCTGGCTGGCACTTGCCGAGTCAATTTGTGGTTGGAAGTTAATCAGGTCGGTCCGAGTTCGTACCTCGTCCAAGACGTTGACGTCGGCCGATTCTGATGTCGTGATCACGACACGCCACACAGGCCGCTGCGAGCCGGCGGTTCCGCTAGAGTCCGCAGGCGTCAGCTTATTTAAGTGCAGACGTCCGTCGCTTAGGTAAAGATCCGAAGGCAAGCCGGGTAAACCCGTGTTGCTCACTAGATTACGTGGGTTGTAGAACTCGAGGAACAACGACCCTTGTGGGATCTTGTATTGATCGGTGTTCGAATCCGTGGTCATTGGGTCGGTCGTTTTCTTGCCGTTGGTCGCCAACTCCCACGTGGTGTCCTTCAAGCGTTTATCGTGGAATGCAAGCGATTCGGTCATGACCAATTCAGGAGCTTCCGCTCCCCAGACCACACGGCGGGTTGGTTCCTGCGCGGAAGTGTTGGTCGTCAGATTGCCGTCGACGTTCCAAGGGTCGTTGTTCGTGCCGACGTCGACGGTGAATGGATCGTAATCGTATTCGAAAGGTGTCATCACACCATCGCGATCACGGAAGTCGACCACGTTGATTGCCCATTGGGCGATGCGGCGACGCGTTAGTTCCTCGTCGGCATCTCCGGTGAATGTGCCCGGAATCGTGGTGGAGTCATAGCGAGGGAACTTATAGCCAGGTTCCATCAACAACAGCGTCATGACGTACAAGTAGCGCGCCGTTAGCTGGCGTGTCATGCTGTAGGATGTTGGATTATTTGAGTTGGCGCTATTCCAGTTCGGTGGTGTGGGAATATTTGCCGAAGCCCCCACGCCGGTCGAAGAATGGAACCAATTGACGAACTGAGAGCCGGGAGTCTGCGTTGACGTCGTTCCGTTGAACTGCGTCATCAATGTGATTTTGGCGTACCGCTGAAGTTCAAAAATGTCGTCGGTAAACGAATTGCTATCGTCGTCGATACCATCGGCAGGGGCTTCCAACAGACGGTTCAAATCGAACGGTTCGCCTCGGATGACTTCAGGCGGCAACAGTTGATGGATCTTTTCTTGCAAAAGCACCTTGCCGGAAACGGTCGTGGGGTCCCAACCGTTGGCATCTCGCAGACGCTCCTGTAGCAGCGTAACGAGTGTCGGAGCAGGACGGCGGGCTGTGGCAGCGCGTTGGCCCATCATCATGTTGAGCGGTGTGCCGCTGCCGGAATCCTCGCTACGTTGATCGAACGGAATGTCGACGCGGTTTGCCGTTGGAACCTGGAAACTGGATGTGGTGACCAGCCGACGATTCTTGGCCGCGTCCGCACTGGTCGTGAGTGCGGAAGTCGCCAGGGTCAACAGGCGGTCTTCCTTGGCATCATTCTTGAAACCTGCACTGATCTGGCCAGAGTCGTATTCCTCGTAACGCACGATGCGTTCGAGTTCCTGATAAGTGAACGGCGAGTCGAAGGGATTCGAATGAACCAGGTCAAATTCGTAAGGGTCGTCCTTGCGCTCTGTTATAACGGCCGGAGGGGATTGTTTTCCGAAACGCGTCCCTGCAACTTCTGGCTGATAACGTGGGCGACCGGTGTAGTCGAAATACATGCGTCCCATGCCCATGCGATCGGTGGGGACAGCAAATAGGTTCTGAGTAACGGTATTGGGCAGGCCATTCGCACCATAAGTCCCGATCAAGCCCAGCGTGTCCATCTGGCTTCGCGAGTCGTCGACGTTATAGGCACCCGGAGTTGCCGGATCCGTTCCCGATGGAGAGCCAACCAGGCCGTAATATCGTTCGTGCATTAGGTCGAACGCTTCCTGGGCACTAAAGATCTGGAGCAAGCTCACGTCGGCCGGACCATAGCCACTTCCCAGCGGAAGCACCATGTTTTGAGGAGTTGCACTTGAATTCCACGACGGAGAAAACTGGCTATGGGCCGGCCCACCCATGCCGTTGGATGCCAGCAGCAATGTCTCGGCTGGGTTCTGCGTGGCTGAAGTGGTAAAGGTGCCATTCTCGAAGGAATCGAGCTGGGTATAGAACCCATGCGCGTTCAAATTGATCAAGCCGTCCATGTCCTTGATCAGGATTGCGGCCAGTGGCTTGTAGCGGCGTCCCTGACGATCGGTCTTCAGTGGCAGGCCGACATCAATCCAAATACTATCGGGCAGTCCATCAAGATCGTTGTCGATGTCCCATCGGGCATTCGTTGCGGTCCCGAAGATATCAAAGTTCGGATTGCTGCCGGTAAAGTTCGGATGGGTTTCCTTGAGTGGTCGCAGAATGATTTTTCTGCGGATCGCTTTCACGCGGTCACGAACGGCCGTCGCCGGAGAGCCTGCATCAGGCAATGACGGCGCGTCAGGATCTCGAAACAGAGCGATCTGGTCATTTTTGGTTAACATACCAAATCCGGCCGAATCTTCGTCCTCTAGGTACTCAACCCAGTACCGGATTAAGTCCTGACGGTGGAACGACGGCAAGATTCCGTTGGTTGTCGTTCCGCCAGGTGGGACGAAGCTCAAGTACATGTTTTGATAATCGGGGGCGTCGTACGATTCGTCCGCGCCACCAGCTTCAATGGAGTAACCACTTGCCAAGCCGGTAGGAAAGCTATTGAGCACATTCGGCAAGAGTGCGACCGGGTCACCGACGCCGTCGCGTAGATTCAACGTCCGCTTGGCCGACCCAGTTGGCTGTATTGGGTTGTATCCGTAGCCGGTACCGTTGAACGGAGGGTCGTTCACGACGAAGTCATCGCCGTTGGCAGGATTGATCCCACCATTTCCATCCAGGTCGACCAAATTCGAGCGGGCAACGATCGGGTCCTGGTCGATCACGAACACCACTTTTTGCTCGGTGCCACTCATCGTCGTAACGAACTTCATGCGATACTGCAGAATCCGATGCGATTGACCTTTGAGTTCGCCTGACATGAACGTCAGGACCGAACCGGCGTAGTATTGTTCGATACGGTAAAGCCCGGTGCTGTTGACGACGCTTTCCGAGACTTCAATTTCCCAGAGCTGTTTGATCGGTGTGTTTGCGCTATCGCGCGGACGCGAGATCGTTGTCGCATTCGAGGAGCCGGCGGAATCGTCGTTCACGATTACCGATTGATTGCCCCACATGTCGCGGAGGATCTCGTTGCCGAGGATCACGCTGCGCGTTCCTGCTCGGGGTCCGCGGAGCAGCTGCATCACGACTGCATCGGCTTCGTCAGGGGCTTCGCCGATCTGGAGGTCGCGTTCCAGGTTCGCCTGAGCACCGGTGTTGAAGGCCAACGCCGACACCACGAAGGTCAGTCCGACGAGTGCGAAGAGAACCAGAATGCTGAGAACCACCAGTAGCAAGGCACCGCGGCGCGGCTGCTTGGTTTTCATAATGCTCTGGGTGCGTTTCATAAGTCGTCTATCCTTGCTCGCTCGTAAGGAAACCAGCCCCCGCAAAGTTTCCGAGTTCGCTTGTTATGTCAGGCTCGGCCTGGCTCGCCGAGTTTTGGGTTTTAATTGGGAAAAGGAGCCCTGATGAGTTGCCTGATCAAGGTGACCAGGGTGATTGTGTTTCCAAACGGACCCGTTTCGTATACACGCCTACCACGCCGTCAACGATGATGGCATGAGTTGGGGGTACGTTCGAATTCCAATCGGGACCATTGATCGTCACTCGACGTGAAAACGGCAATGAATTTCCCGTTATCGAGTCTGTGCTGTCGACAACGTCATCCACCATAACGACCTTGTACCACTGGTAGATGTCGCCTAGTGGAAAATCAGCATCTTCTGGAAGTCTTCTGACGAGGCATATCCAGTCACCGTTGCTTAGCTTAAGGATGCGTTCTTCGGCATCTTCTCGAGAACCGCCTGATTGGATAAGCCGGACTTCACCAGTCGAATAGCCGCCTGGAGCTAGGAATGACGTCGTATCGACGCCTACCACACGTTCACTGGTAACTTCGAGTTCATCATCGCCATCTGTTAGAGATGGCGTTGCCAATGGCGTTGAGACAAGGCCTGGAATCTGGCGATTCTTTAAGATGATAACGGAGGCCATGTATTCGTCGGTGGCTGCGGTCTGCATCGCTGCGAGCAGTCGCTCGGGGCGGTTGCCTGGTGCGCCAGTTGCCGCGGCAACATCACTTATCGTTACGGGTGGTTGAAACCATTCCGATTCGACATTCGGCGTTGCAGCAAGTCCTGTTGTGCTGAAGTTGCTTTGGTCCACAGCCGAAGGTGTCAGCATTATCATCCATGAATATTCACCAAGAGCTTGGCGTTTGACTGGCGTTGCGCTCCGCTCATAAAAACGCTGGAATGAGGGCAGTTCGCCATCATCAGGGCGCTCGAATGCTAGATCGTCATCAGATCGAAATGCGGCTATCGCTTGTGGTGCGGACAAAGGTGCGTTCCCGCCGCTACGTCGAAGTCCGACCCGCCACATCTGCATTTCCTTGCTAGTGGTTTGTCGATAATTGGGGGCACCTGATCCGTAGAGTTGTGTTGGGTAAGGGAAGTACCTTCTTGTCGAATCAAACCCGTTGGCTCCGAAAAACATCGGATCGATCAAGTATGGCTGTCGAACGGGAAGACCTGTTGGTTGTGCGAGCCAGAAAGGGGAATTCGTCGAGGCTAAGGCTGCTGTTGGTATGACCCAATTTGCTGGAGCGAATGCTCCCCTTGCCCGCGCTTCATGGAAGGCTCGTGGACCAACACTCGCGATCCGGTCGGCACGTACGCCACGCTCGGTCAGGTGAGTCCCCAGCGGGATCAGGGCAACCAAGCCCAAAATGCCCAGGCTGACCACCATGGTGGACATCATCACCTCGATCAGCGTAATGCCGAGATGGGTGCGGTGGCGCGTCATGTTGGGATGCGGTAAACAAAACATAGGTTAGTTATCCCCTTGCCCCTTCACGATCAAGACACGGCGGGCAAAGTCGCGAGCTTCGGCCAGGATGGCTTGGTTCTTTGCGGCTTGGGACAATGCGGTGAACGCGGTGTCGGTCAGGAAGGAATCTTGGATCAGTTTGTTTCGCGTGGTCGTGATCTGCCCCGTCAGGAAATTCACCGAAACCCACATGGCCGTGGCGTCAGCAAGGTTGGTGTCTAAATCCGGGTCGGACGGAGTGAGGTAGTTGACATAGTTGACCGGTGTGCCGGGCGGGAACGTGGCCACTTCGTTGATACCGTCGGTTCCCATCACTTCCAAGGCGTCGACGGCCTGGTCGTACTTGCCGACCAACATGTGGATATTACCCGTGGGAGCAAGCCAAAGGCCGTTGTAGTTCACGCTCTGCACGTTGCCGCGCGGACTGAACAGGAAGCGGATGGAAAGATCATTCGTCCCGGCCGCCCAGTTGGCGAATTCGTTACCCGTATTCGCTACCCCTGAACACGTCAGGTCAATGCACATGTCGCTCGGCAATTGAAGCGGTGTGGCGCTGGTGCGAACGGGCGGCAGGAAGATCTGGCAGGGAACGGTACCGAGATCAAAAATCGTTCGATCATATGCCGGAATCTGAAATTGAATTTGAAGTGGAGCGTTGTCAATTACGGTCGCCGAGTAGATCGTGCCCCGATAGTTCAGCTTCACGCCGACCAAGTCGCCAGCGTTCATCAAGTTGGCAGCGGCTGCATAGAAGAACGGCGTCGTATCGGTCAACGTGACCGTGCTTCCAGGCCCATAGCCAACGGGAACTGAAATACCAATCCGTGCCGATACATCATCTCCTGCATACGGCGGTGGCGTTTCGATGGTGTACATCAGCAGCGAAGCGTTGCCGATCCCGGTATCGGTGCCAGAAGTATAGACATTGTCCCCATCGACATCGGTCAGGTTGCGAGCGATCTCGATCCCCACGGGGCGATTGACCTGAACGGCCTTGGCCTGGGCAGCAGCAATATAGGCATTCACCTGGCGGGCCGCTTCACGCTGCTTCTTGCCACGTGTGCCTGTCTTAACTGCTGTGGCGGCGATACCCAGCAGAATGGAGAGCACCCCGAGCACGACCAGCAATTCGACGATCGTCATGCCGCGGCGGACATCGCGGTAGTTTTGCTTGAACAAGCTCATTGACTATTCCCCGCGATTACGAGTTGATGGTTGGAAACATTGTCGAAGAACTCATCTACAGAGTTGCCGTTCGTGTCTGTCTCGTCACCCAGTCGGGCTCCCGCGTTTTCATAATACGGATTGTTCGGTGGAGAGCCATTGATCGTGGCTTCCGTTAGTGCGACCGTTCCATATTTCACCCGAATGTCGAGAGCACCATCTGGTCCCTCAGAGACAATTAATGGGAAAAGTGGGAAATGATCGTAGATTCCCGTCCCCGCAGTCTGGAGACGGCCATTGCGAACGCCTAGAGGATCAAATGGGTCAGGAGAGTCGTTGTGATGGAGGTTTGAGCGTGGGCCAATGAAGCCAGGCGCCCAGCGGATGAAGTGAATCGGATTTCCCCATCCATCCAGTATTTCTGGCATACCATCATCATCCGTGTCGCCAATTTCCGATTTCTTGAAGAAATCCAGCCCATTCGTCTCGCCGACCTGGATTGATTCCAGAATCATGTACAAGCACTCGGCGTCATCGTTGTCACTGGACCATGCTGCAAAACTTCCAGCCCGATTGATGACCGCTCGTCGATAGCGACGCCAAAGAGCGGGCTCAGTCGTTTCACTTCCAAATGCAACAGCATTATTGGTAAGACCGAACTGTACGTCTTGCCGATGGCATGGCATTTCCATTCGCATGAGTTGCCGGATTTTATCAACCCGCGCCCCCTGACGAGCGCGGACATCCCCAGACTTGTTTGCTTCCACGCGGCGATACCGGTACTCGTCCCACCGCGGCATCAGCAGCTCGTGGATTTTCTGGACCTGGCTGCGAGTGCGATTGGCGCGGGCCTGTTCGGCGGCGGATGAGAGGCCGACCAGGACCATGCTGCTGAGCATCGCGAGCACTCCCATCACGACCAGCAGTTCCACCAAGGTGAAAGCAGGACGCAGCGGACGCCGAGCGAAGTGTGTTGCCATGATTGGCATAGGAAAATTCCTCTTACAGATCGAGGTCGCTTTCGAGTGTGGATGCCTCGCCGAAGTTCACGAGGTTGTCGTTGTCTTCCAAGGTGTAATTGACGCTATTCGCGGCCAGGGAGGTATCTTGGACCCCGGAAGGATAGAGCTTTACTGCTTGAGCAGGCGTTGGGGCGCCACTGAAGCCAGCGCCGAAATCACCATCGAGCCCGGCACACAACAGTTGGAACTTACCTGGTTCCGCCCAGTCCGCGGCGCCGTTGGCGTTGATCGTTCCGTACGGACGAGCGATCCCTTCGGCCAGCCCTGGGGAGCTGGTGAAATTGTACTGGGCAACATTATCATTCGAGCTATTGGCGTATGTCCTGGAATTGAAGTAGACGTATTCTGCTTCGGTGTAGGTTGGGTGATATGACCACCAGCCATCGTCGTCTTCGTCGGTCAGACGCTTCTGGTCAAACTCAAACAATGGGGTGCGTTCGCCGGTACCGGTGATCGGGTTTTCGACGTCAGGGCTGAAGCCCATCAGGAACAAGACATAGGTCTCGGTCGGATCCAAAGCTTCAAGCGTGTAAGCGTTCGCGGCGGTTGCCCCGGCACGGATGATGCCGGTCTCGTTCGCGAAGGTGTTGATCGCTGCCATGTTGCTGGTGTCGAAAACGTCGACTGTCGCACTTCGTTGTCCAAACTTTTTACGTAAGTGGGTATTGATCGCGGCCTCGCGAGCGGCAACCGTTGGCAAGGCAACGCTGTTGCAGTCAGGCGGATAGGAACCGTATTGCTGTTTATAAAGGTCTAAAGCCTGAGAGATTTGAGCCATCTCGACCTTCATAGCCGCATTTTGGGCGGCGATAATGGCGACTCGGATACCGACCAGGGCGAGGCCGGCCAGGATGCCGATGATGGTGATGACCACCAGCAATTCGACGAGGGTAAAGCCACGATGGCATGCGCGTGGACGGGATGTCATGGTAGACCTTTCCTAGTGCGAAGCGAAGCTCCGCCCGTTTGTTGGTAAATGGACTGGTGCTAAGGCACCGGTCTGGCTGTTGGATTTCAAGATTTTGGTTTCCCAAATTCTGGCGTCCCGAAACCCCTGAAACCGGGACGCCGCAATGGTCGCCGGGTGCTCTTAACTCAGGTTCTGAATCAAGTCGACCAGCGGAAGGAACAACGCGATCACGATGAACCCGACTGAGAAGCCGAGGAACACGATCAGCAGCGGTTCCATAATTTTGGTGAGTGAGTCGGTAAGGACCTTGACGTCTTCGTCGTAGGTATCGGCCACCTTGTACAACATGGTGTCGAGTTCACCCGTTTCTTCGCCCACGTCGATCATGTTGGTAACGAACAGTTCCACCATTCGTCGCCGCAGTGTGAGGAAGTACCAGCCTGCCCCAAGGGCACCGACTACGCCGACTGCCTGCCAGGCAAACGGCTGCATCGCAGGAATAAAGAAGAATGAAACAAATGGGGCCACCGGGAAGATGATCCACAGGAAAAGCGAGATCGGATGGAAGGGTGCTCGGCAGTTCTCTTCCATCGGTTTAAAAATCGATTCACCCTCTTTCACCGATTCCGAAACGTTGTGATACATCCGCTCGAACATGGCGTTGCCGCTCGTGTCACGGGCGATGTTCAGGCATTCCAGAATGGGAACACCCGAGGAAATCAGCGTGCCCAGCGTACGCGTGGTACGGGCAAGGACGTTCTTTTCGACCAGGCCGCCGAAGATCGGAATGTTCAAGAAGAACAAGTCCCAACCCATGCGGCCGTGTTTGAATTTTCTAAGTAGTTTGACGAACAGGAACACCGCCACCGGAATCAGCGGGATGCAGTACCAGTAGTTGACCACACCGTTACTGATGGTGATGAGCAGCTCGGTGACGGGCGGCAAGTCGAGCCCGAATTCCTCGAAGATCTGGCGGAACGTCGGAACGATCTTGATCATGATGAACGTCAAGATACCGACGGCCACGGTGATGACCACACACGGATAGATCATCGCACCTTGCACCTTACGGCGAAGGTCGGCGTCGCGTTCCATGAAGTCAGCCAGACGCATCAAAATGACTTCCAATGCACCACCCGCTTCACCAGCGCGAATCATGTTCACGTACAAACGGTTGAAGCATTTAGGGCACTTGGCCATCGCTTCCGAGAGGCCGGCACCCGATTCGATGTCTTCGCAGACATCCATCAAGCTGTTTTTGAGGCGACCAGGCTTACACTGCTGCTCGAGAATCTTGAGGCTACGCAAAATGGGTAGACCGGCATTTTGCAGAATGGCTAGCTGACGCGTGAAGGTGGTCAGCTGACGGTGACTGACGCCACCGATCGTGAAGCCTCGATTCTTCCCTTTGGCTTTTGCTCCGGCCTTTTCCCGCGATTTCTTTTCGTTGATGCGGGTAACGAAGTAGCCCATCTGCCGAATAGTAGCTTGTGCATCGTCTTCGGTCGGGGCCTCGATGACGTCGCGGATCTCCTGACCTTGAGCGTCCATCGCTTCAAATTGATAGGTTGGCATGGCTACGTCCGGCTCTTGCTTTTGGGGTCAAATTTGGGTGTAGGTTGATTGCTGGCCAGCAATAATTGTTTGTTAGTCGACGACCGTTTCGCGAAGCACTTCGTCCAGGGTAGTCAGCCCGTCGAAAGCGAGCTGCAGTCCGGCGTCGCGGAGGGGCGTCATACCAAACTTTCTGGCTTCGTCTCGCAGTTCGTCCGTGGAGGTGTTTTGCATGATCATCGAACGAAGGTCGTCGTTCATGATCATCAATTCAAAAATGCCGATACGGCCTTTGTATCCGGTTCCGTTGCAGTTTTCGCAGCCGGCACCTTTAAAGAACTTGCGGCCTGCCAACTCTTCTTCTTTCATTTCCAAGAGGAAGATGGCGTCTTTCGAGGGCTCGTGTTCTTGACGGCATTGGCTACAAACACGGCGTACCAAACGCTGGGCCAAAATGGCTTCGACGGTTGCCGTGATCATGAACGTGGGGATCCCCATGTCCTTGAGTCGCGTGATGGTGGATGGGGCGTCGTTGGTGTGCAGCGTGCTGAATACCAAGTGCCCGGTGAGAGAGGCTTGAATAGCGATTTCGCCCGTCTCCAGGTCACGAATCTCACCCACCAGAATCACATCAGGATCTTGTCGCAAAATGGCTCGCAGGCAGTTCGCGAACGTATTGCCGATGTCTGAATCGATAGGGATTTGAATGATGCCATCGATATCATACTCGACCGGGTCTTCGGTCGTGATCAGCTTTTCGTTGATGGAGTTGAGTTCGCTCAGTGCCGAATAGAGGGTCGTGGTCTTGCCGGAGCCCGTTGGACCGGTCACCAAGACAATTCCGTTCGGCTTGTGCATCACCTGGCGGAATTCCTTGAGGGTCTCGTCCCCCATGCCCACCTTCTCGATGTTGAGCGAAACCACGCTGCGGTCCAAAAGCCGCATAACGACGCTTTCGCCAAACATGGTCGGCAGCACGCTCACACGAAGATCGACCGGGTGACCACCCACCGTCAGTTCGATACGACCGTCCTGCGGCATACGACGTTCGGCGATGTCGAGGTTCGCCATCACTTTGATACGCGTGGTAATCGCGAAGGCCAAGTGACGCGGCGGGGGAACCATCTCGAAGAGGACGCCGTCCGCTTTGATGCGGATACGGAACTCTTCTTCGAAGGGCTCGAAGTGGATATCGCTCGCGTGGTCTTTAATGGCCATCAAGAGCACCATGTTCAGCAGCTTGCGAACCGGGGCGCTATCTGCGAGAGCTTCCGCATCGGTAATATCGATCGGCCCATCCCCTTCCAGGGCAGCGGCCGCTTTCGCGAGATCGTTGTCGTCTTCTAAGTCGCGGACAAGACCCTCGAAACTTTCGGAGTCTTCCGAATAGTAACGATCGAGTGTTTTCTGAATGTCGCGTTCGGTGGAGACAACTGTTTTGACTTCGTAACCCAGAAACTGCCGCAGTTCGTCCTGCGTCGAAAGGTTCTGCGGTTCACAGGTTGCCACCGTCAAGCGGTTGAGGTCTTCCTCGTACGAAACCGGAATGACCTTATACAGCTGGGCCATCGGTTCGGTGATGCGGCGCAGCAGGTCAGGAGCAATCGAAACATCGTCGAGGCTGATCACCTGCATGTGCAGCTGTTCGGCCAAAGCTTGGGCCAGCTGGTCGTCGGTAATCAGATTCATGTCCTCGGCGATCTTGCCAAGGGGCTGATGTTCGGCCTGGGCTTCTTGCTCTTCTAGCAGCAGCACGAGTTGTTCGTCGCTGATGAAGCCAAGGTCGACCAGAATCTGTCCAAGTCGGCGAACTGCCATGAATTTGTCTCGTTGTCCGTCAGGAATTGAAAAGGAAAAGGAGAGAGGAGAAGCGAGTGGTTACGCGGCACCTTCTCGATCGTCGACATTGCCACGTCGGGCGTCGGCGATACGCTTTGCCAGGTCATTCGGGTTTTGGGCTTTGGCCAACGCGTCTTCCATGGTGACTCGTTCGGCCCGCCAGTGATTGAAAAGGGAGTCGTCCATCAGGATCATCCCGTGCTTCGAGCCGGTTTGAATCATCGATGGAATACGGAATGTCTTGTTTTCACGGATCAGGTTGGAAATACCTGAGGTCACGTTCAGTAGCTCGTAGGCTGCCACACGTCCGCCGCCAATCTTGGGGCACAACGTCTGGGCCAGCACGCCCAGGAGGGCCGAACCCAACTGCGTACGAATCTGATCCTGCTGGCCAGCCGGGAACACGTCGATGATACGGTCGACGGTACTGGCGGCACTGTTGGTATGCAACGTCCCGAACACCACGTGCCCGGTTTCCGCCGCGGAAATGGCTGCTTCAATCGTTTCCAAGTCACGCATTTCGCCCACGAGGATCACGTCAGGGTCCTGACGCAACGCACGACGAATGGCTTCCGAGAAGGAGGGCACATCAACACCGATTTCGCGCTGATTGACCGTCGACTTCTTGTGGTAGTGATAAAATTCGATCGGGTCTTCGATCGTGATGATATGGTGGTCAACGGTTTCGTTGAGGTGGTTGATCACCGAGGCCAGCGTGGTGGACTTACCCGAACCGGTAGGCCCGGTCACTAGGAACAAGCCACGCGGTCGATGGCAGAGCTCAAGGACTTTGGCTGGCAGCCCCAACTGCTCGGGGGTGAGCATGTCATTGGGAATCTGACGCAACACCATCGAGATGTTTCCACGTTGTCGGAAAATCGACACACGGAAACGGGCCAAGTCCGAGAAGGCAAAACCAAAGTCGGAACCACCCGTTTCCTGAAGTTCTCGTTGGCAGCGTTCCGGCGTGATGCTTTTCATCAGCGAGACAGTATCGTCGGGTTCCAACGATTTCGTGTCGAGTTGACGCATGCGACCGTGCAAACGAAACACTGGCGGTTGTCCCACCGTGATATGGATATCGCTTGCGCCCTGCTTCACAGCGGCCTGCAACAACTTGTCAATGAGAATCGTGGCCATTGGCTCCCTTTACCGCTGAAGGATTTACCACCTTGGCGGGGCATTGTGAATGAGCCCTGCTGAGGAAGAAGATCCAGCCTCTTAAGGATCGCGGTCGCTGAGTTGTCCTTAGTTCTGGCGTTGCCCATCCAAGGCACGCATCAAAACGCTCAGTGTGCCGACCCGACCGTGAACTGCTGATGAAATTAGGTTGAAAAGCGTTTGAAAAGCTGTCCCGATGGCAGAATTGTTGGGGTCTGCGGTCGAAGACTCAAATAAGTCGTGTCATTTTCGCGTTTACGGGCCTGCCGCGCGTAAACGCTTGTTTGATCTTGGTTTGTCGTTTTTGCTGGCAAGGGTGGCTTAGGAGTCTTTCTCGACAACCTTGGCTACGCGGAAGACTTCCTCCAGGGTTGTCTTGCCCTGCATGGCTTTTTTCACCCCGTCATCGAACAGGGTATCCATGCCGGTCGCCACAGCGGCTCGACGAATATCCTGAGTTGCCGCCCCTTGGAATGCCAACTCTCTAAGTCGTGCATTCATAGGCATTAACTCAAAAATACCCATACGTCCCCTGTAACCACTACGCTGGCAATTACCGCAACCGCGACCCTTCATGAAGGTCGCGCCTTCGGCCATCTCAGGCGTAATGCCAGCAGCCGCCAATGACTCCTTAGTTGGCTTAACGGGAGCCTTGCACTTCTCGCAAATCACCCGGACCAAGCGCTGTGCGAGAATACCAATAATTGTACTGGAAACGAGATAAGAGGGAACACCCATGTCGATCAAACGTGTAATGGCACCGGGCGCATCGTTCGTGTGTAGTGTACTGAAAACCAAGTGTCCAGTAAGTGAGGCTTGGATCCCCATGGAAGCTGTTTCAGTATCGCGCATTTCACCGACGAGGATGATATTAGGTGCCTGACGCAGCATGGCCTTAATAATCTTCGCGAAATCGAGCCCAATGCTGTGACGAACCTGGGTCTGGTTGATGCCAGGCAGGTAGTACTCGACCGGGTCTTCGGCGGTGATGATTTTGGTGTCTGGGCGGTTCAGTTCGTTGAGTGCCGCATAGAGGGTGGTCGTCTTCCCCGAACCGGTGGGTCCGGTCACCAGGACGATCCCATTGGGACGTTTGATGAGATTGTTGAACTTGATGAAGTTCGAGTCGGAAAGGCCAAGCTGGCGAATACCCACCTTGATACTGTCTTTATCCAGAATCCGCATCACGATCGATTGACCGTGATTAGTGGGGATAACGCTCACGCGAAGGTCGATGGTTTTGGTTCCGACGTCGGCCTTGATACGTCCGTCCTGGCAACGACGCCGCTCGGCGATATCGATACCCCCCAAAATCTTGAGGCGGGACAAGATCGCCCCAAGCATACGTCTGGGGGGGCTGTCACGTTCAATTAAACGACCGTCGATGCGATAGCGAATACGAACGCGATCTTCAAACGGCTCAACGTGAATATCTGAGGCCCGAAGCTGAACCGCCTCATTGATCATCAACTGAACCAGGCGAACGACCGGGGCACTCGTCTCGTCGACGGTTTCGTCACCGGCCATCGTCATGGTGTCTTGTTCCATGGTGTCGGTGAAGTCGATCGCCGTATCGGTGAATTCCTGCAGCATCGTATCCGCGGATTCACCTTCTTGTTGCCCGTAGTAGCGGTTGATCGCTTCGAGGATGTTTTCGCGTGGGGCCAACGCGATTTCGACCTTTCGGTTGAGGATAAATCGAAGTTTATCGATCGTTTCCAGGTCGAGTGGATCGGCGATGATGACTTTCAGAGCACCGTCATCTTCGGCCATCGGCATCACCACGTTTTCACGAGCGACCGATTCCGGTACCAGTTCCACGGCCGACATGGGGATCCGAACTTCGTCCAGATCAATGAACTCGAGGCCGTGCTCTTCCGCGACCGCTCGCATCACGTCGTTGGCTCCGACGTAGCCGGAACGGATCAGTGCCTCGGGAACCGGGATTCCCTGGGCATCGGCCATGGTTTCGGCCTCGCGCAATTGGTCAGGTCCGACGAGGCCACGTCGAATCAGAATGTCCGCAAAATTTCCCAGGGTTCCAGCCAAAGCGCTATCCTCCGAGCGGAATAGAGAAAGGGAGTCGTGATCTAGAGAAAAAAGATAAGTGCATTACTAGCCTACCATGAGGCTGAGAATGCCGTTAAGCCTTTTGTGCGTGAATTTTACGTCTATCTACGCAATCTCATCATCCTTAAAACGCAGGGGCTTCGTCAAGCTCCTGCTCTTCTAGGGGGGATACGGCGCTATAGCATGGCTGGCGCAGATTAGTACGCCAGCGGTGTGGATCCCGATTCTTCATGATCATCGAAAGAGATCAGCGTGTTTTCGGCTTAGTTGCGTCTGGCACACTAAAACGCTGGCTGGGGGCTGAGGGAGCACCGTAGGGAGGCTTGGCCTGGGTCGGGCTGTCGGTCGTCGGAGGCTGATAGTATGGCGTGCCCCAATGTGGAGTTGCCATAGCGGGCGGAGCTCCGTAAGGCTGGGGCGGATTCGTGGGCGAAGGGCTGTAATACGGCCGAGTTGAGCGGGGTTTCGACAGTTCACGAGCATGTTCCCACTGATGGCGAGCCATTTCTCTTAGCTGATCCGCGAGGCCGTACTCTGACATTTGCTCGGCTTGGCCGGCTAATTCTTCCAGATGACGTGCATTCTGGCGGAACTTGCCGACTAACTCACGAACCTCTTGATACAACTTGGTGCCGGGCCATTCTTCCGTGGCATGCCACTCGCCGTCCGTGGGTTTCTCGATCGCTTCGTCTCGCTCAATTCCGAATTCTTCGGACTCGATCGAAAACTCTGGCCCAAGTTGCTGTCGGATTTCTTCGACCGCCTCGAGAATCGGGATGGCGGCTTCCTCGTGTTCCTGGTTGTCTTCGGCCGGGGGCGTAGGTTGCTTGTCGTCTGCTAGCGAGAGTTGGGTCGTGAAAAGCACCAGGATCGCTGCCATGAATAATTGGTTCTGCATCATTCCGTTCCATGCGTTGAGGGGTGAACAACCAGCGAGGATTCCTAAAACTAGCAAATCCGGTAAAGTTCACCAACTTTGACTTAAGAATCTGCATTGACGCCAAGGGGAGACGTTTCGATAATCCGCTGCCCGATTTGGGGTAGCTATCAGTGAAGTCCGCGAAGGATGGTGGATGGGTCTTAAGTTCAGCCATGGTTGCTCAATGCTTCTGACGCTCGGCGTTATGGCTTGTGTTGCGCCTATGGCAAACGCCCAGGACCTGAGCTCTTCTCAAGCTCCTGCGTATGAAGAGATCGAGCCACTCCCGAAATCAATTCTCGATGCGGAAACAATCGACGTCGATTCCAAGCAAACCTTCGAGCAGCCAGGATCAACGGAGAACTGGTTCGGAGGTAAGCATGGTCACGGTCAGTTCGCTCACCGATTCGATTTGGTACATAGTCATCCGGACGATCCCTCCCGGCATATCGGGTTTGGTCAGCCGCTAACAGGGATGAGCTGGCGCAATCGCCCGATTCATGCAGACGTGTTTGCCGGCGCGATCATGTTGCAGAATCTGATTCCTGGCGAAGTCGAGCAGGAAGGTTCGTTCTTTGATGGACTGCGATTGGGTTACGACTTCGATCACTACTGGGGAGCTGAAGTTCGATTAGGCTTTGCCGAAGGGCGTTTGAACTATCCGACGAATGCTCATTTTTCTGGAAAGAGTCAGCTGATCATTCTCGACTACAGCGTGCAGTTTTATCCTTGGGGTGACGCTGCCTGGCGACCCTACGCGATGCTCGGGTTAGGGGCGGCCATGTTCCAATACGAAGACGCTCTGGGCCGCGATCGAGGTCAGGCTCAGGTTTCTATGCCGTTTGGCTTAGGGCTCAAGTACTTTGTGCACAAGCGTCTCGCTCTGCGGTTTGAACTGCTCGACAACATGACCCTTGGCGGTACCGATGCAATGTCCGCAAGCAACTTCTCGGTCACCGGCGGATTTGAATACCGGTTTGGCGGCAGCGCCCCTGGTTACTACCGCTGACCTCGGCTGCGGCCCAATTCAAGCGAGGTCGTCTCCACGTTGGTCAGCCCTGTTGTGCAAAGCAGGCGTATCGAACCAACGATGCACACCGCTTCACGCAGATGTTCTAAGAACGCTCTCAGGCGCCGCAGACGCGAGTTGTTCATCGGTGATTGACCCCACCATCCGGCGTCTCTTCTCCCGATCTCTGTCGAAGGCAACTCGTTGTAACGCATTGACTGCGCGATTGCCTGAGCCAAGAAAAAAAGAGACGCGGTCGCAATGTGACCGCGTCTCTTTCAAAAGCCCCCCTGGCTATTAGATTGGTTACATGCTTCCGCGACCGAGGTTGTGCGGATGGCGTCCGGTCGTGGAGGTGGGGTAGCTTCGCATCGATCCAGAGTTCATTTCGTACATCATCTGATCGGATGGTGATGCCGGCGTGGGCGTGCTGTACTGCATCGAAGATTCCGAGTCGTACAGAATCGTCGATTCGCCTGGGACCATTTCTTCGTAGCTCACCATTTGTGACTGGGCTTGGCAGGCACAGCTGTTACATGGGATGCCTTGATCGCACATGCTCGAGCAACATTCATCGCCTCGACGAATGCCAGTGATGCCAGGGCGACAGCGGCCGCCGACAGGGCCAACGTAGTTGCCGAAGCAGTCGCAAGGATCGCATGTCGGTGGATGGGAGATCCATTCACCCCAGTACACTTCATCTGAACATCCTGCCGTGCAGGTCAGGTTGTTGCGGAGGTGTTGGCGAATCTCTGCAAACGGTGGCTTGGGCAGACAGACTGGGTAGCTGGGACCGCAGCAAGTTGTACATGTTGTGCCGCAACCGCACGAGTCTCCGCAGGTGGCACCGCAATCGTCGCAGGCGCATCCGGAAGTTGGGGCAACATGTCCGATGTGACATGAGTTGCAGCTGGGGACGGTTCGACATCCAACCGCAGCCAGCAGCGCGGCGGCGAATAGACTGAGGATCAAGTGGCGTGACATCATGTCGAGACTTTCCTGGTTCACATCAAACGAACCACCCTGATACGACAGGGCAGGGGGGAGTGGGAACGTGACTCAAGAACGGATATCGGCCAGAAAGTCGGCATAATCGAGAGAATTGCCGTAATCGGCAAAGTTTGCCACAAAAAGGCGCCGATGCCACCAATGAATGCATCTCTGTCAGCGCATAAAAAAACCGTTGTGATCCGCCCCCAGATACACAACGGCTTCCTGCCCACGATTAGTATCGTGGCATTTCGGTATTTAAGAGCATCGGTCGATCTGATAGCAGACGCGGAACAAGTTGCCGTAGAATTCGGGGAACCGCATCATGCCAATGTGAGGGGTTTAACAATCCGATCGAACGCGCGCAGAAAAAAGGCCGTCAAGTGGGGCAGGTACTCGACGGCCTTGACCAGGCAACCGGAGTTGCCAGTCATGATTAAGGTGAATGGACAGCGTCCATTTGAATGTTGATCGGCCATCGTCTCGAAAGAAACGATGGCAATTTAAAGCGGTGTCAAAGCTTAGCTTTTCTGAGGCAACGTGAAGCTATTTACTGGCTGATTTACTGCAGATTCTGAAAATCGGAAAAGCGTCAGAATTACGTTTTACTTATGTGCCGGCCAAGTTAATTGCGTGAGCAATCCGCGCGTTCGGAATGTACGGATTATTCCGACGCGAGATCATCTGGCTTAGGTGATCGGCCAAAGAAGCTCTTCCAGACGGTGTTCCAGGCAGACTTGGCCATCGTGCTCAATCGAAAGTCTTGGATTTCGCTCGTCTTGAATACAGCGGCCAAGGCCTCTTCTCGTCCGCGATAGGAAGCAGGGAAGCGAACCACTAGCTGAGCGCCCTTTTCGGTTTGGGTTAGAAGCCCAGGAAATAGCGAGCCCTTGGCAATGACATACGGTCCAGGTGTGATTGCGATGTGGTGGGTTGGCCCAATCGAGAACCGTCGATAGGCGAAGGTCCAGGTATCGTCCTTCTTGATCAGTTTGCCCAGGGTCATCCAAGGGAGCGTTCCACCTAAGGATGCAAATGCTGTGAGTTGCTTTGCATCTTCTTCGACTTTGTCCGAGCGAAAGAGAATGACATCGACAGCCAGGCGGAAGCCGAGAAGCATGGTCCTCAACGATCGCTCAAAGGTAATCAGGGATATGATCAAAATGGGAAGAGCAATGAGTCCGCCAAGTGCCGGGTGGATCCAGCAAGCCAAGTACATGACGAGTAAGACGCAGATCCGGCTGACACGCAAAAACGTGTCGACTAACGGAAATGGGTTGATCAGGATCATTACTTCGAAGACGTTACTCAGCACCCAAACACTCGTGTAAAAAGCGAACATCAGGATGATGATGGCAACCGTCAAGACCGTACCCAGCGGGCCTCCTTCTGCTCCGAGATTGATATCTAGGAAGTGATAAATGAGTCGGAAGCCAAGTAGAAAACCGATCAGGTGAAACAGGATGCCTAGTATGTCCAACGGCATCTTCAGGTAACTGGCAAAGGTCAGAACCGTGTCCTTAAATGCCATCAACAGCGTGACCAGGATGATGGGAATAAAGAACCACGGCTGGTAAAGGAAAATCAGTTCGCCACGCCGATCTGGTTCGGTTAGGAAGTAAACAACCGGCGACGCAATCGAAAGAACCATCAGTGGTGATAGGCCTGTGGCGGTAATCCCCACCAAGTCTTCCAGGCCGTTGACGAGCATGCCCGCCCTACGTCTTCCGAAGAAATCGGCCAGGATGCTTTGTGGAGACGTATAAACCTTGTCGCGCGAGTCCTCATCCAGAGATTCGATTGGCGCCGAATAGCCTTCGTCGCCAGGAGCCAAGGCGTCTTGAGCAGCGGCACTGGGTAATTGGTCAGAAAGGCCCCAGCCAGCTACGAGAAGTAGCAGGCAAGCAATCCAGTTGGTGGGCAGGCGATGCGTGAGATAAGTCATGCGAGTTGGCTTGGTTTCACATCATGGTTAGTCTTCCTCTGGCCTATCATAACGTTATTGTGCTGCGGAATTCGATTATTGAGTGAAGCGCACAAAAAAACGAAATTCGCGGAGTATCGAATGGCCCCGCGGGGCCGGGCAACCGTTGTAACCCGAGCAGAATGGCCTTCGTCCCGTTGACATAAATCCCGAGGCTCGTTAGCGTTAACGAAGATAGATGGAGGCGAGCCGAATTGGTTAGGGAGCGGATTTGAAATCCGTCGCCGGTTACGCCGGTTGCAGGTTCGAGTCCTGTCGCCTCCGCTCAAAAAGCCACGTCGCCTTTTCGGCTGCGTGGCTTTTTTGTTGGTCGCACCTGATCTTAGTTCTGCTCAGATGCGGTGAATTGATTGTCTTCTAGGATCAAATCTTTGCATCCGTGATGCTCAATCGACTGGACAGCGCCGGAGAACGTGTTGCCTCGGATCGTGATGTTCTGGCCGCCTGGCTGGCACTCGATGGCGAATGCGGCGTGCTCCCCGCTGACGAATACATTGTCCCGCACAATCACGTTGCCATAGCGACCGTTGGGTTCATGGATTGTGAAGTAGAGTTCGGGGTAATCCTCGTAGTCGCCTGTTTCGAAGGACTTGCGACCACGACCTGGCTGGGGTTCGCACTTGGTCGTGTTGTTGACGAACACGTTGTTGGCAAGCACAAAGTTTCTGGGCTGATTGATCCAGCTTCCCCGTCCGCCATTACGAAACGTGTTGCCGACGATAACGACATCTTGGCAGGACTTTTCAACGCTCACCACGCGCGACCCGTTGCTGCCGTCGACGGTGTTGCCGACGATGACGGCGTTCTGGCAATACTCGGCAAGGAAGAACGCACCCATCCGAGAGCCGAGAATCTGGTTGTTGGAAAAGGTGATATTCTTGCAACGCTGGATGTGCATCGTATCACCCAGGGCGCTGAATTGGCTTCCCTGAACGATTACATCCTGACAGCCAACCAAGTCAAACGAACCTTTGCCGGGGCCGCTGCCTGTCGGTGCGTAAAGTGCCAAGTGGGCCTGAAAGACATCGGTGATCAGTTTTAAGTCTGGACCGGAATCTTCCTCGAGTCGGATCGGTTCACCACGATAAGTCTCAGACACTGCAATCGAGTGCTCGTCGCTTTCGACGACGAAGTACTTCTTGCCACGCAAGATGGGGCTGGGAACTCCCTGGCCGAAAAAACAGACACATCCTTGGCCACGATAATCTCGTGGCGTGGTCTTTAACGTCGTATTACCACCCAGGTCAATTTTCGTTTCTCCCTTTTTGGCAGAGAGCCCCTCGCGTATGAGGTCATGTCGAAAATAGGTCTTGGCTAGTTCGCGTTCGCGGGGAGTTGCTTCTTCAGGCCAAACAATGATTTGCCATAGATATCCGTAGTCCCACATAAACTTGCCGGTACGGAGCAGTCGGCATTCGTCGAGCCGAACTCCTTCGACGTAGGAATCAACATCATGCTGGCTGCCTGGGGTGAGGCGTCCGGTAACAGTAATGGCCGCGCCGGCCAAGTCTTGGGATTGGATCTCGCGAAAGCGAAGGTTTCGGCATGTGCCGTCGCTGCTTGTGCTGATGACGATCCCGCGTGAATTCGTATTAGGCGGCCAGACGTTTTGGGGCTTATCCGGATCGAAGACGTGCCCAACAAACTTGCCTCCGTTCCAAGTGAAATCATACAGGTCGACGCCAGAAAACATCACGGCTTTTGGTGTCGTCATCTTTTCGGGGAAGTGGAACTCCGCGCCGTAGGCTTCTACGCGGATTTGCGATGGCAGTTGAATTGCCTGCGATCCGTCGAGGAAGTATCGCCGTGGCGCGATTTTTACCGTGTCTCCAGGTAGCGTCTGAGAGAATAGGGATTCCAGCGTTTCACGGTCGCCAGCAGCAGCGGCGGTGGTGCATATGAGCAAGAGGATGCCGCATATCGTAAAGCGAGAAAACATCGCAGGAGCTTTCGCATGGCAAGAGGACGGATGGCGTCGGGCAGGAAGCTTTTACGATAAACGGCCCACGCTGACTTTTCCAATTAGAAATGTCACTTGCTTTGCGATGCGATGGATTTAGCCGCCTGGTGGAAGGATTGGGGGGCCAGGTCAATCGTTGGGAAGGCTCGTTTAATCAAGCCGCTTGCAGTTCATGCCAGAACCGCTCTTCGTAGCTCTCATTCATGATGTCGCTATGGTCAGCTGCCTGGCCAACGAGCCAGGTTGCAGGAGCATAAACATTTGCCTGCTGCAGGCGATGGATCGCGCCGAAGTGATGGTCGACGTGAATTGATTGTTCGCTATTCGACTTTGACCACAGGCTTTTGGGACGCGCGAGAACTCGCTTGGCGTAGCGTGCAACCGGGCTCGCGTTTCTCTGCTGGTATTGATCGATGGTTGGATAGGAAATCAGGTAATCGTAGGCCTCTCGGATGTAGTCACCACGCAAGGCATGGGCATGGGTGCGATGCACTTGAGTTCCACGGACGACATGATCGTTGATAGCAACCGGCGACTTCATGTGCTCGCCACCAAAGTAGAGATGATCCCAGTCCTCTGGCACGTGATTCAAAAATTGAACGATTCCCTCGAGTGATCTCGCATTGAGCAGGGCATCGTCTTCCAGGATTAAGATCGATTCGTGTTGGTCGAGTAGTGCATCCTCAAGGATACGAAGGTGCGATTGATAGCATCCCCAAGCACCAGGGCATTCGCGATAGCGGTTCCGCACCCAGGAAGGTGGAGGACAGACCCGGCCGTCCACGGCTCGGACTCGCTCGACTTGGACAAAGGGCCAATCGATCTTTTCCACATTCTCGGAAAAGCGGTCCCAGCGATCTGGTCGGCTATTCAGGTTGATGCATACGACCTTCGAGAAAATTGGATTCCGAGGCATCTATTCGACTTTCTGCGTTGAGTTGGCAGGTCAATCATTCCGAGCGAATACCGGATACTCCTTCGGCTGGGGGTTGTACTGAAAAACCCGGACTTGCGTCAACGCGAACTTGAAAGTCGCAGTTCAATAGTTCACGTCCGCAGGCCGCGTGTAGATTTCCCGTGATCTAAAGGGCTTAGCTGGTATAGATCAATTTGAGTTTCGTGCCTTGGCGATTCTCAAACGGCCGAGATTCTTCAGTTTGTCGATTGGTCACCAGGTAATCCAGCTGATCCAAGCTCGCGATATGTCGCATGGCGTGATGCCCGAACTTGGATTCGTCTGCCAGCACGGCAACGCGATCGGCGTGCTTGATCATGAGCCGCTCACTTTCAACCACATGCTCGTTGTCATTGAAAATGCCGGCCTCGGTAATGCCGCCTGTCGAGAGAAGTGCCCAGTCGGCGTGGTACTGGGCAATGGAGTACTGCGCGCTAGGTCCCACGAGAAGTCCTGTGCCCGGAAAAAGATAGCCACCGGTCAGGAACACTTCCCAGGGGCCACGCCCCATCATGCGCCGTTCGATCGCGGCTGCCAGGGTCAGTGAATTCGTAATGATGCGAAGTTTGATCGGCGGGAGGCTATCGGCCAATTGAAGGGTTGTGGTGCCTCCATCGACGAAGACCACGTCTCCTTCGCTTAAAAACGCTGTCGCTCGTCGTGCGATTTCCAATTTCTCGTTGGAGTGCTTCACCTCCCGGGCACGAAATGGAAGCAGGTCGACTTGATTCACCAGCTTGATGCCACCGCGTATGCGTTCGACCAGCCCGGCTTCTGCCATCTGGTTGAAGTCCCGGCGAATGGTTGCGGGGCTCGCTTCCAGACGGGTCACGGCTTCCTCTACATGCAATTGGCCATGCTCCGATAGCAATCGAAGAATCTGTTCTTGGCGAGTAGGTTTCATGCGTCAAAGAGTTTGTGATCAATTGTAGTCATAAACGATCATCGCGTGTTGTTGTTTCTGATTGTAGTTGAATCGGTAAATACGGCACAATTTTAAATTTTCCGCAATATAGGCGAATTGGTTCGTGGTGGATAGTGATCGTAGTTGATTGATTGTGATTGATCGGTACGATACAGGCGTTCCTTTAAGAAGCTTCGTTACCCCTGCATGCCCGTATTTCGGAGCACCCCAACATGTCTCTCAAGCTGAATCTTGGCGTTAAAACTGACCCGATTGAGTATCGGTATTCGTTTCCTTGGCTATTCCGCTTACTGGCCGAAGAAGGCATTCAGCTCGTTCAGCTGGGCACCTGGTTCGAGCTATATCAGCTGCCGGACGAGTTCTTTGTGAACCTTCGTCGCGAAGCAGAGGATCACGGCATTCAAATCGACAGCATGTTCACCGCTCATCGTGAACTGGGAGGCTTCTTCCGTAGTGAAGCGGGATTCGAGCAAGTGGCTCGGCGGAATTTCGAGCGACTGATCGAAGTAGGGGCATTGTTGGGGGCAACGTCGGTCGGGTCGAACCCTGGTGCCGTGCTGCGGGATCAGATGGGTACCAAGACTGACGGAGTGAACTGTTATGTTCGCCACATGAAGGAGTTGATGCATCTGGCACACGAGAAAGGCGTGTCGTGGCTGACGATCGAGCCCATGTCTTGTCTGGCTGAGCCGCCAACCTTGCCTGAAGAAGTTGCCGATATGGGGCGTGAGCTGATGGATTACCATCGTCAGCATGCCGACTCGACCGCTGCGATCGGCTACTGTGCGGACATTGCTCATGGCTATATCGATCAGCAGGACCAGGTCGGCTACGACCACATCCAGCTCTTTGAAGCCACCTATCCTTGGCTCTATGAAGTTCACTTAAAGAACACCGATACGCGGTTCAATTCGACGTTCGGCTTCGGACCCGAGGAACGCGAAAAGGGAATTGTCGACGTTCCTCACTTCCGAGATCTATTGAAGAAGAATGCTGATAAGTTGCCCGTTCAAGAGATGACCGGCTACTTGGAAATTGGCGGCCCGAAGCTTGGTCGCGACTACAGCGACCATCAGCTGCAAGACCAGCTACGTAGCTCGCTTCGCTATTTGAAAGATGCATTCCTGGGAGAAACCGAAGCAGCACCTGCGGTTCATGCGGTCCATGGGGCAGGCGATGCCACGACGGCGAAGAACCCGGTCGAGATCTCACCATCGATGATGTGCGTCGATGCCCTTAACTTCGAATCGGCTCTCCGGCAGGTAGAAGCGTTGGGCGTTGATATGCTGCACATGGATATCATGGACGGGCACTTCGTCCCCAACATGCCAATGGGATTGGCGGTGCTTGAGCGTCTGCAGGATGCCACGCAGTTGCCGCTCGATGTGCACCTGATGGTTTCGAATAACGACTTCTTCGTTCAGCAGTTGGCCAATTTGCGGGTTAGTCAGATCTCTGTTCATTTGGAGTCGGCCCTTCATCTCGATCGAACACTCTCACACATCCGTGACCTGGGGATCAAGGCCGGCGTTGCGATCAATCCGGGCACGCCGTTGTCGGCGATTGATTACGTGCTCGAACGGATTGATTACGTGTTGGTGATGACCGTGAATCCTGGTTATGCGGGGCAAAAGATGACGCCTGCATCACTGCGGAAGATTGCTGATTGTCACGAGCTTCTCGCGACTCGCGGTTTCGATTTGCCGATTCAGGTCGACGGCAATGTCAGTTTCGAGAATATCCCTGGAATGGTTGCCGCCGGGGCCACGAATCTTGTTGCTGGTACCAGTAGCATCTTCCATAAATCGGGTTCGATGCAAGAGAACAAGCGGCGCATGCTTGAAGCGATCGAGGAAGGTCTGGCGGCACGCAAGAAGCCAGAACTCGCGGCCGTGTAGTCTTACTGCCTCGCAAGCGTTCTCGAAATTTCCAGACATTCTGCCCCTATGTGACGTGCTATGAGTTCAACTGAAGACAAGAAGATGGAAGCCATTGTTCTGCACGCCGTGGGTGACCTGCGGTACGAACAAGTCTCGGTTCCCGAAGTGGAGCCTGGCAAAGTGCGAGTACGCATTGGTTTCTGCGGCGTATGCGGATCTGATATTCCTCGCTGTTTCTCGAAGGGGACGTATAGCTTCCCCACGATTTGCGGGCACGAATTTGCCGGCACTGTGGAAGCTTGCGGCGATGGTGTTCAGGACTTCCAGCCCGGGGACCGCGTGGCTGTTTTTCCTCTATTGTGGAAAGACGATCACGCTGCCTGTGAACAAGGGAAATATGCCCAGTCAGACGGGTACGACTACCTTGGGTCGCGCAGTGATGGTGGTTTCACCGAATATGTGATCGCTCCTGAGCGGAACTTGATTCGAGTGCCGGATAACGTTTCGTTGGAAGAAGCGGCCATGACCGAACCAGCGGCGGTGGCGCTGCATGCGGTTCGTCGAGCTAACGTTCGTCTGGGTGACTCGGTTGCCGTGTTTGGCCTTGGCCCAATTGGCTTAATGGTTGCCCAGTGGTTGAAAGCATCCGGAGCAGGTCCCATTCTGCTGTTCGATATCCAGCCAGAAAAACTGGAAATCGCCAGGAATCTTGGCTTCGAGCATACCTTCGATAGCCGCGACGGTAACGTGAATGATATCGTCAAGCAGCATACCGATGGGCATGGTGTCCATGTCGCAATCGAAGCGGCCGGTGTGCCGCCAACGATGCTGGCGGCGATCGAAGTCGTCCGAAGATCAGGCCGGGTTGTTCTGCTGGGAAATCCGGCAGCCGACGTCACCTTGCCGGCACCACTCATTTCCCAGGCAATGCGACGCGAGATCGATATGCTCGGCGTCTGGAACTCCGACTTCAGTGTCTACAGCGATGACGACGACTGGCGAACGGTTCTCGCAGCGATGAGCAGCGGAATCCTGAATCTCAAACCACTTATCACGCACCGTGTACCTCTGGTCGAAGGAATCGCCGCGTTGGAAATGATGCACCAGCAGTCCGAGTTCTTCACCAAGGTTCTCATTCATCCCGAAGCAAAATAGCCCCTATCAGCACGTAAATACCATGAATGCTCAAGTTCAATATCTCGATCAGCCAGGCGGGACGTTCACTACCACTTCGCAAGAGATGGCATCCCCAGCCCCGGGCGAAATCCGTCTTCGCACGGTAACGACTTCGGTGTGTCAGTCCGACGTGGTGATCTATAAGCAAGGGCTGCCGCGAATTAAGAAATGGCCGGCAATTCTACTTCACGAGGCTGCATGTGTCGTGGATGAAGTCGGTGAAGGAGTCACTCAGTTTGAACCAGGGGATCTGGTCGGCCTTGGCTGCGACATTCCCTGTGGTGATGCCGAGTGCATCTACTGCGGAGAAAACGGAACCGGCGATTGGACCAGCTGCCCTAATACCTGGGCGACCGGTCACGAGTTCGATGGCTTTGCTCGTTCGCATGCCGTGTTGCCGGATTGGTTTGTCAAATATGGGCCAATTGTCAAATTCCCCAAGGGCTTCAATCCTTCACATGCCTGCCAGCTGGAACCCCTGGCGTGCTGCCTGGAAGGGATGACCCGCGTCAATCACTGTATCGAGAACCGGATCGTGGTACTGATCGGAGCTGGCTCGCAAAGTACGTACGCCTTGCAATGTGCCCAGGCCATGAACGCTCGCAAAATCATCATGATCAATCGTGGGCAGGAACGGCTCGAACGTGTCATGCGAGATTTTGGGGATGACAACGTTGTGGGGATTCGCTGGGACGAGAACGTCGTCGAGAACGTTTACAAGGAATGTCAGCCATTCAACGAACCACACTTCGTCATGGTGAACGCACCCGTCGCAGCTGCCTACGAACTCGCCCCAAAACTGATGGGCTACGGGACGGTGATGGATGCCCATGCCGGTGTTAAGGGAGCCAGTGGCAAGCCGCGGCTGGCTCATGAAGTTGACCTAAACAACGACATCCACTACCGCCTGCAATGTTACCAGGCCACGCACGGTTCGAGCATGCGTGGGATTCGGCTGGCACACGAGTTTCTTTCGGAAGGAAGGCTGCCGAAGATTGATTTGATGACCAACGACACCGAACGATTTGGCAGCGACGACATTCAAGCTGCCATTGCCCGAGCTGCCGACTCGGACAGCCTCAAGGTGATCGTGCACTGGGATTAGCTGTTACTTCTTCGGCAAGGGAGATTTCAAAAACTCGAGCAAGTTAGCCATTTGGTCGAGCGGAATCTCCTTTTCCATTCCATCGGGCATGAGTGACCGATCGCTCGTTTGGAATAGTTCAATCTCGCTTCGCGGGATCTCCTGCATTTTGCCGTCGGCCATTTGCAAAACAATGGATTGCGGCGACTGGTGCGTGACGATCCCGCTGAAGGCTTGGCCATCCACGGTCAAGATTTGGCTCGCAGCATACTTCGGTTCGACCTTTCCGCTTGGGTTGAGAATGTCGAACAGGATCGCTTCCCGCGGTCGATTGGAAGAATCGGCCAAGTCCGGGCCAACGCTTGGCTGTCCCGCTTCGGCAGGCACATGGCACTTGGCGCACTGCTTCAAGAAAACAGCACGACCAGCCAAAGGACTGCCGATCGTATGCGTAGCCGTTTCGTATTGCTTCAGGACAGCAGCTCGATCTGCACTGGCTCCGCGTCCGAGCAATTGTTCGGCAAGTTTGCGAATCGAATCACTGCGATGCTGACGAAGTTGCGTCTGTTGATCAAGGCTCAAAGCGGTGACGCTTACTGTGCCTTTTTGAATGCCGCCCAGGATGAAGTCGACTCCACGGGTGTTCTTCAACAGCAGTGACAGGGCCGTTTGACGTACCGATGGCTCTAGCTCGGGCCAGAGGTCGGCAAGAAGCAGTTCTCGGTTATCGGTTAGCGAACCGGCGAGTGCGGTTATGGCCGCCTGCTGTACCAAAGGAGGCTCGCGAGGTGAGCATAGGCTGGCAAAGAAGTCGTCTTCGGCCAATGATGCCGATCGCAGTAGGACGATCGCATCGCCACGTGTCTGTGGAGATTCATCTTCCGCTTTTGCCAAATCAAGAAGCTTCTCAGTGAGATCCTGCTTGCCATTGGGGATCTTGGAAATGAAGGCCTGGAATCGCTTCCCTTGGGCAAGCCCGTCGGCTATTCCTCGGAGAATTGCCAGTTGCTGAGACGCATCTTGCTGCGCCATTGCCTTTTTGAACGTTGATCCCAGTTCCTCGTCGTTCGACCTGGCGCCTACCACTTTTGCCAGCCGATAGGTGAGATCGCTCGTGCTCTTGATTTTGTTTTGAGCAAGAAGCGAAGCGGCACATTCTTGGGTCGCAGCCACGATCGCATCGGCAAACGCAGGGTCATCTCCGTCGCTTGAAATCAAGTCACTGAGTACGGTGACCTTGCCCGAATCCTCGGTCAATCCCATCGCCAGGGCAAGTTGGTAGCGAACCCAGGGAGAAGCATCGCCGGTCATCCCAAAGACGCTCTTCAGTGTCTTTTGTTGTTTGGGCCAGTGTCGAGAAGCAAGTCGAATAGCGGCAGCACGGACTTCGCTATGGTCATCACCGAGAGCCTTTTCGATGGTTCCATTATCAAGTTGGTTTAGGCCTTCCAGCGTCCAAATCGCATGCAGACGTGCGAGGGGGAATTTCGAGGTGGTAGCCAATGCGACTAGTGCATCGGCCGCTTCGGTCTTCTGACCTTCCACAAGAATTTGCTGGGCAGTGCGACGCCGCCAACCGTTGGCATCTTCCAACATCTGAACAAGTCCGTCGGTCGTTTTCGGCAGCATGTATGTTTGTTGGGTCGTCCTTTGATCAGGCACGACTCGCCAGATTCGCCCACGGTCGTCACCGGCTCGCCAGTCGAGTTGGGCAGCGATCTCGGGTGGAAGGAATTTGGGATGCTCGACCCAAAGTCGATACATATCGGCCAGATACAGCATGCCATCGGGACCATTGGCCAGGCTCGCAGGGCGGAACCACGTGTCGGTCGAAGCGATAAAGTCGGCGTCTTCCCGGGCACGCTGCGATGAAAGTGTGGCTCCATCACGCGTCACAATTGCCCTGGTGACCAGATGCCCAATTGGTTCGCATGCGAAGACACTACTTTCCATTGTCGGACCTAAACCAGCCCCGACGTACGCAGTGGTACCACAAGCCGATGTGTGCGTACCAGCGTGAGAAAGCCAGTTGCTTTTCATCGCTACCAGGGGGAATACCTTTGAGTCGCCGCCAGATGGAGCGACATCGTATTGCACGCGATGCAGTGGAGCATAGCGATTGCGGGCAGCTTCTTCGGTCGACATGGTCGTGGCAATAATCGGATTACGGTTGGTGCTGAATAGTCGATCTCCCCAGGCCGTGAAGGTGTTGCCATATTGTCCTGTGCCGCTGGCGGAACCGAATTCATAGGTCAGTGGATCGATCCAGAATTCCGTACGCCCTATCGTCGTCGGTTCCTTCTGGCCTGGACCTAAAATCTTTCCGATGCCGTAGTTGAAGTAAATGCGATTGTCCAATCCCCAGCGAGGGCAACCAATTTGCATCTGAGGATGCGCTGGCTGGAATCCGCGAAAGAGAATTTCCCGAGAGTCGGCAACATCGTCGCCGTTCTTATCCTTAAGCAGGATCAATTCGGTTTGAGCACATGCCAAGATTCCACCACTCAGCGGCATTAAGCTATGACAGAAGTTCAGCTTGTCGGCGAAGACGGTTCGCTTGTCCATCTGCCCGTCGTTATCGGTATCTTCGACAAGCACGATGCGCGATAGTGGGGCCGCTCCTTCCTCGGACGGTCCAATGGGGTAATCCCCATATTCGGCAACGAACATGCGTCCGTTGGGATCGAAGGCTATGGCGACAGGGTCCATTACCAACGGTTCCGCCGCTACCAGTTGCAAGTGGTAACCTGGCTCGACCTGAAATGTCTTAAGTTGCTCAGCAGCTGACTTGGGGGGCGGTGTTGCCTCGTTGACCCAGTGGCGTCCTCCTTTGTTTTTTTCTTCCTCACTCAGCTTGGCGGTTGTGTCGCTGGGTTTCGTTCGGCCGTCGTCAGCAAGGGTGGCGATTTCTTCAAGGGATAACGCTCGATTGAAAATCGCCACTTCGTCCAAACGTCCTTCCCAGTTGCTGGTGTCATTGGCATGTCCCCCGATGTAAACCTGGTCGGTTGCCGCGGTGGAGTCGGCCTGGGCTTCGATTTCCAGTTGTCCGTTCAGATAGATACGCACCATGTCGTCTGTGTGAACCAGCACGACGTTGGCCCACTCCCAACGTTCGATAGGCGTCTTGCCGTACGTCAGTGTCGCGTCCGCGGTTTCCAGGACGAGCTTGCCTGCGTGGTCTCCCTTTCCAGCGATCCCAAGCGACACACCGTTGGAGAGGAACCATCCCGCGATCGGACGTGCGTTCAGATCGTGACCATTCCAGATCCATTGGCTGATCGAATATGTTTCGCCAAGCTCAGGCGCGTCGGCGACGATCCGCCCGTCTGCAAAGTGCGCGGCCCGGTTTAGCTCGGTCTCTGTCGCCAGAGATGGTCCATCGGCGCCCTCCAGAAAGAAGACGACTCCGTCTTCGATGGCTGCCGGTTTGGCATTGGGGGAAAAGTCACGGGCATTGGGGCCTTCCATGTCGTGCAAGGGAAAGTAGCGAATCGGTCCCAGCTTATGGATCGAAGCCGCCATCTTGCTTTCAGGGGGCAGCGATTCCCGGCGAGGTTGGCCGGTAACTTTTTCCAATAGCGCTAGATCCGCCTCGACGATCTTGGGCTCTGCGGTGGTTTCGAGGCCTGCGGAGCGGGCTGCCCAGGTGTTGTACCCCCCGAGAACATGTTGTTCCGGTGGTGGAATATAGCCATCGCCTCCGTTGGCCAACTCAATCACCATGGTCTGCGGCAGAGGACTGCGACGTTTGAGCTTAAGGCCGGTCAGTGCATAGGTTTCGTTCGGGGTAGTCGCAATGGCAATTGAGCCAATCCGTAGTGCCTGGAGGACGATCTCCGTTGACTGCCGTTCGTTGAGAATAACCTGCTCGCGGGCATAGACTTCGGCCGGTGTCTTGGGGTTGCGATCTCCCATCTCAGTGACAATCTCTTGGGCCCACGTGAGTCGCTCGGCAGTAGGAACTCGGTAGTTCAATCGCATACGCGTTTCTGCCATAGCCAACGGCGCTTCCCGTTGGTACTCGATCCCCTCCAACGCTTGATGCGTTTTGGCGACCATTCCATCGACGAAACCATCGAAGGTCTGGTTGGTCCCGGTGCGGTAATCGACGCGCCAGATGTCGCCGCTACAGCCATGCGACATCACAGCAACAAACTTTGGCTCCCCCTTATCGTTCTTCCCCAACGCTTCTTCAAGTTTTTCGCAATAGGCTCCAAAGTAGTCAGCCGCGCCGCCGCCGCTGAAGTAATGCATCGAAAAATTCGCCAGCAAGGCAATTGGCTCACCGTCGAGCGATTGGAACGAAATGATCGAGAGTTCCGGGTCTTCAGGACCCGATTCGCCGGTGACGTTTTCAAGATTGTTCTTTGCTGTGTGCATGCTGGCACGCACGGTCAACTCTCCGAAGGGATCTTCCCGTTCTTGGCCAGGGCGAAGGATCCAGCGGCGGAGGGCGGTAAACTCGTTGGCATCGGTCGAGCCCCAGCCCACTTGGGCAGGTCGCAAGTTCTTTTCTGCTTCCAGAATTGCTTCGGCCAACTTGATACGCAGGTAGGGGACATACGTCGGATCAGCGTCCGTTCCCAACGCACCCATCGACGACGGGGCCGTGTGGGTGTGCGTTGCTGAAATGAGCATATGATCAGGACGAATCTTGGCCCGTTGTGCGGCTAGTTGCTTGGCGCTGTCAGCAAGATCCTTGGGAAGCATGCAGCTATCGGTGACAACAATTGCGATCCGGGTCTCACCATCGTCCAGCACGATCGCTCGGGCGTGAATATTCTTGGGTTCCCCCTGGCGGGAATAGAAGCCACCATTAATCAAGACAGGAAAAGACTGCGGCGTAATGTCGATTGACGCAGCACCTACCTTAAGTTCGGCTTGAAGCGCAAGCGGAGACATGAGAAGGATCAGCAACGCAAAAACAACACAACAACGAAGTCGCATAGTCAGATCTCCGGTCGAGGATACCGAATCGGCGGAAGGAGGGATGCGAAGTCAATATGCCACTTCACTGACGATGACGCAAACATTCTTTTAGCTTTGAAAGCGTTTGCAGAACAAAAAATGACGAAATATGATGTCTCGTGGTATGTTTTTACAGTTTTGGCGTCAAATGGCGCTACTTTAACCGTTCACAAGAGGGGTGGATTGATGTCACTTACCAAGTCTCGCACGAGCACGATCAGTTGGAATCGTACGAGTCGAGAGCACTCGTTCCATCCATTTTCGCCTCTCGGTCTGATCCTGCTCGTCGCCAGCACGATGAATGCAAGCTTTGCCGTTGCGGATGAACCGGAGGCAATCCCGGCGACGACGGTGGACGTCGACACGACGGTTCGCGCATTTGGCGCCGGTGGCGATGGTGTGAACGATGACACCGAAGCAATTCAAAATGCGATCAACGCTGGTTCGACCGCGATTCGTTTGCCGCGAGGGACGTATCGGATTAGCAAACCGCTGATCGTCGACTTGGATAAAGTAGGTGTGACCTCGATTGTTGGTGACGGAACAGCACGCATCATGATGACCGGACCGGGGCCGGCTATTCGGTTCGTGGGAACGCATGAGGGGACGGCATCGCCTAAGACCGTTAAGCCTAACGTGTGGCAAAATCAACGCATGCCGCTTGTCGATGGGATCGAAATCATCGGCACCCACGATGAGGCCGACGGAATCGAGGCCGTGCGAACGATGAAGTTGACGATTTCGCGTGTCGTCATTCGTCAAACTCGCCACGCGATTCATCTAGTCGACCGTAACCGAAACGTGATCCTCTCCGACTGTCACATTTATAAAAACCACGGCGCGGGCGTATTTCTAGACAACGTCAACCTTCATCAGATCAACCTTTCGGCATGCCACATTAGCTATAACGATGGCGGTGGGTTTGTCTCGAAAGGTGGAAATGTTCGCAATATCCACATCAGTGGCTGTGACATCGAGGCAAACGTTCAGAATGTCTTGATCGACAGTGACGGATCGAAGTATGGAACGGCCGAAGTTTCGGTTACCGGTTGCACGATCCAGCATTCTGGTGGACCAGGTTCCGCTAATGTTCGCTTTGTTGGTGCCAGCCCAGAAGGCGAGTCTTGCTGGGGGTTGGTGACGATTGCCAACAATATTCTGAGTGATGTCGAAACGAATATCGACATCCAGAAAGCCCGTGATGTTATCATCAACGGAAACACGATTTCCAGCGGTTACAAGTTCAATCTTCGCGTGGAAGATAGCATGAATGTGGTGGTCGGCCCCAACGTCCTGGGTCGGAATCCACCGTACCGGGATGTAGACACGTGCGATAACGCGGTTCTGTTTCGCAACTGTGATGGCGGTACGGTTACCGGTCTGCATGTTCATCAAACGCTTCGCGCAGAGGCCGGAATCATGCTGGACGCATGTCGGCGATTTCATGTAACGGGCTGTACAGTGCTTGATTGCGCTAATGCGGGGATCTTCTTGAAGAACCTGGAAGATTGCTTGATTTCCGGCAATCTGCTGCGTCATCGGGATACGGGCGACAAAAAATGGGAGCCAATGGTCGTTGTCGGTGGACGCGAAGTTAAGATCGTTCCTTGATGCTTCGATACTGTCCGCGTGACCGGCGCGTAGGACTCGGTAGAATGGTAGGAAAGCCTAGTGGTCTCCATGAGTTAACTTCCTACGCACAAAAGATGGGTATCGATGATATACCGCTTCCTGGTGATTGGTCTGGTGATTATCGTCCTGGGCGGATTGGTCGCGTATAGCAAGTTTGTGCCTGAGCCGAACGTAGTCTCAGGCTTTCTAGAAGCCGACGAGATAAGAATTGGGTCTCGTATCGGCGGCCGCGTGAAGTCGGTACTCGTGGAAGAGGGAGACCCTGTCTCGAAAGGGCAGCTTCTTGTCGAGCTCGAGCCGTTTGATCTGCTTCAGCGAGAGCAAGAGGCGATTGATGTGCTTGCTCAGCGAGACGCCGATTACCAACGCTTGAAGGCTGGGTTTCGCGTCGAGGAAATTGCCCAGGCTGAAGCACGATACCAGCAATCTCAAGCATATCTCGACAAACTGAAAGCAGGCCCAAGAGAGCAAGAGATCAAAGCGGCTCGTGGACGCGTAGAAGTCGCGGATGCGGCATTGGTTCTCGCGAAGCAGAACTTTACCCGCCGCAATGAATTGTTTGAAAAGAATACCATCTCACGGGAGGAATTCGATTCGGCCAGCAAGGAATTGGAAGCGGCAATTGCCGAAGCTGGTGTTCGTACTCAAGAACTCGACCTGCTTGAGGCTGGAACGCGGGAAGAAGAAATCCGCGAAGCAGAAGGGCAACTGGCCGAAGCGAAGGCTGCCTACGAACTGGTTAAGAATGGCTCTCGCAAGGAAGACATTGCCGAGGCAAAGGCAGCTCGCGACGCGGCCCAGGCATCGGTCGAAGTGATTCGTGAGCAGAAGAAGGAATTGCAGATTGTTAGTTCCGTCAATGGATTTGTCGAAGCACTCGATCTGCAACCAGGCGATCTCGTCGGGGCCAGCGCTCCGGTGCTTTCGGTCCTCGATCAAGAGAATCTCTGGGTGCGTTGCTACGTTCCACAGAACCGGCACGCAGTAGAAGTTGGCGAAAAGCTGCGTGTGACCGTCGATGGATTGCCGGACGAGGAGTACCTCGGTGAGGTTGTCTTCGTCTCGCGTCAGGCCGAGTTTACACCGAGCAACGTTCAAACGCTGGAAGATCGCTCGAAACTCGTGTTTCGCACGAAGGTAGAACTGGACGAGAAGGTCGGTCGACTTCGTCCTGGGATGACCGTTAATGTGTCGCTCGCTCCGATTGAGGATGCTCAATGAACGACACGGATGTGGTCATCGATGTCCAAGAGCTGACACGTCGATTTGGCGATTTTACCGCGGTGCGGAATGTCAGTTTTGCGGTCAAACGAGGAGCCATTTTTGGTCTCCTAGGCCCTAATGGAAGCGGCAAGTCGACAATTATCCGCATGCTTCTGGGGATTTTGCCGCCGAGTGATGGCGGGGCGATGGTCCTTGGTAAAGATGCCTACATCGATTCGGAGAGCATCAAGCCGCGGGTCGGATACATGTCCCAGCATTTCAGCTTGTATGCCGACCTGACCGTTCGAGAGAATCTTGAGTTCTACGGCCGTATCTATGGGCTCAGCTCCGAGCGACTCGAACAGCGGAAGAAGGCGGTCATGGACCTGACCGGCATCAACGACTTCGTGAATCAATTAGCCGGGACGCTTTCGGGTGGTTGGAAACAACGACTCGCGCTGGCATGTTCCTTGATTCACGAGCCTGACCTGTTGTTCCTGGATGAACCGACCGCTGGGATCGATCCGGTGGCTCGGCGGCACCTATGGGATTTGCTCTTTGAACTCTCGGGTCGTGGCGTCACGCTGGTTGTCACTACGCACTACATGGATGAAGCGGAACGCTGCACTGAGGTTGGGTATCTCTACCTTTCGCGATTGTTGGTGCTCGGGAAGCCTGATGAGTTAAAGACACTGCCGCAGATCACACCCGAGGGGACAAAAAGGTACGAATTGCGTGTGCCTCGCGCAACTGAACACCTGGCCAATTTACGACAACAGCAAGGTGTTCGGGATGCAACCCTCTTCGGTGAGACGCTACATGTGTTGATCGACGAAAGTGTATCGCCTGACGAGCTCAAGGGGCATCTTGGTCTAGCCGATCAGGAAGTTGAACTGCGACCGATTCCCCCTTCACTGGAAGATGTTTTCGTTACGCTAACAGCCAATGCGGAGAAGGAGGGGGCAGATGAGTTAAAGGAAGAAATTGAAGAAGGACTCTCAAGTGAACCAAGTGAAGCCAAAGTCAAAGCCTCTTCCGGAGCTAAGCCGTCGGTGAAACGAAAGCCCGGGAAGACCTTATTTGGGCTGTGGGCAATCTTGATGAAAGAGTTCTTTCACATCCGCCGACAACCGATCACTCTGTTTTTCATGTTGGTTGTTCCGGTGATGCAGACCATTATTTTTGGGTATGCGATCGACACGGAAATTGAAAACATCCCCATGGTGGTGCTGGATCTCGATGGTCGACAGCAAGCTCGCGAGGTCGTCGCGGCGTTTCTAAATACACGCAAGTTTCAACTTGAACGGCGGGTGTACGATGTCGAGTCATTTCATCGAGCACTCACGTCGGGAAGAGCGAAGGTTGGGTTGAAGATCCCTCCAAACTTCTCCGACCGATTATTGCGTGGAGAGCAGGTTCAACTTCAGGTCCTGATCGACGGAAGCGATTCGCAGGTCGCAACCACGGCCCAAAGCACCGCTCAGCTACTCGGGCTCAACCTTTCCATGGGAAGGGCAAAGAACGTTGCCGAGACCCTCAGTGTTGCGCCGGCTCGCGACGAAAACGGTCAGATCGCATTGCCGATCGATACTCGCACGCGACTGCTCTATAACCCGGATCTCGACAGTGCCCACTTTTTCGTACCGGGATTGATCGGGATCATTTTGCAATTGGTGACGTTGTTTTTGACATCATTCGCGATCGTAAGGGAACGCGAGCATGGAACACTGGAACAGCTCTTCGTTACGCCTGTCGGTCGCATGGGACTATTGCTGGGAAAGCTCTTCCCCTATGCAATGATCGGCTTCGTCGAACTGCTGATCGTGCTATCCGTGATGATTTATGCGTTTGGGGTCCCCGTGAACGGCAGCATTATTCTTTTGCTTGTATTGTCGATGCTATTTATGGTGTGCTCGCTGGGCCTAGGGCTGTTTGTTTCCACCGTGGCAACGACGCAGTTGGAAGCCGTTCAGTTTGCGTTCATTATCATGCTACCCTCGGTTCTATTGTCGGGGTTCATGTTTCCGCGGAGTGAAATGCCGCTGCCCATCTACATCATCACGTTCGCGATTCCCGTAACGTACTTCATAGAAATACTTCGCGGCATCGTCCTGCGGGCCGCTGATTTTTGGGACCTGATTCCTTCCGTGTTGGGATTAACCCTCTGCGGGCTGGCCGTCATTTCAGGAAGTGTCATGAGATTCCAAAAACGACTGTAATGCATACAAGTGCTCAGTCGTGTGCAACGGGTTCTATCAGATGTCTCTGAGAATCTTAGGGCCGCGGATTGCTCAGCTGAGAGGTGTCACCCAGGGCCAGGGCATAGGCAACCGCATGCGTGCGGCAATGGCTGATGCTGATTTGAACTTCTTCAATCCCGCGTCGCTTGGCAGAATCCAACGCTCCGCCATACAGGTGAATGATCGGCTTGCCGCCGAACTGATTGGCAACTTCTACGTCGCGCCAGGTGATCCCTTTGATCCAGCCGGTGCCAATCGCTTTGAGAACCGCCTCCTTAGCAGCCCAGCGGCCAGCGTAGTGCTGGGTAGCCGCCTTGCGCTCGCTACAGTATTCAATCTCATGCTGAGTGTAGACCCGGTTGATGAACATCTCACCATGACGCTCAATCATTTGGGCGATCCGCAGGCACTCGATGATGTCGGTTCCGATTCCGATGATTTCCATGGGTATTGTTGCCTGCCTACTTCAGTTTCGCGTGCCAGCTAGAAATGCCAGAGGCCTCTTGAGCCCGGGTAAGTACTTCGCGGGCTTTCTTTCGTGCGACCTGGGCACCATCCCCGAGAATTTCCTTTAAGCGAGCTGGGTTGGCAACCAACTCGGCGCGGCGCTCATGGGCTTCAGCAAAGTAGGCTTCCGCTGCTTCCGCCAAGGCCTTCTTCACATGTCCGTAGCCGAAGCCGCCCTTGCGGTAGAGATCGGCCATTTCCTGCAGCGGTTCTGGCTCGGCAAACAGCGAGTACAGCTGGTACAGGTGATCCGTTTCAGGGTCTTTCGGATCTTCCATCGGCCGCGAATCAGTCACGATCCGCATGATCTTTTTGCGGGCCTGCTTTGGCGGCTCGAACAACTCGATGGTGTTGTCATAGCTCTTAGACATTTTCTCGCCATCGGTGCCAGGGACCTTCGCCGAGGCATCCAGCACCTGTGGCTTTGGTAGCACGAAGACTTCGCCGAACTGATGATTGAAACTCTGGGCGATGTCTCGCGTGACCTCGATATGTTGAACCTGGTCTTGCCCGACCGGGACGACATCGGAGTCGTAGCCCAAGATGTCCGCAGCTTGCAGCACAGGGTAAGTGAAGAGGCCCGCGTCGGCTTTGAGCCCTTTATCCTTCTTATCCTTGTAGCTGACACAGCGTTCCAAGAGGCCCATACCGGTACCGGTCATAAGGATCCAGCATAGCTCGCTGATTTCCGGCACATCCGACTGCACGAACAGCGTTGCCTGATCGGGATCTAAGCCGAGAGCCAGAATATCGAGAGCCATATCGATGGTGGCCTGCTCGAGCTTCTCGCGGTCGCGAACCGTCGTCAGGGCATGCAGGTTGGCGATAAAGTAGAACGACTGCTCGTTTCCTTGCAGCTCGATATACTGCCGAATCGCACCAAAATAATTGCCCCAGTGGGGACGTCCTGTCGGCTGAATACCGGAAAGAACACGCATGGATCTTGTCAGATTACTGGAAGGAACAAAGTCAAAACCAGCGGGTTATTATGACGGACAAATGGGGAAAGTGTCACCCCGGGGGCCGGAGAAGGGGACCGCAGTTATCACGGATCCGGAGAAATGCGTGTGTGAGCTACGAAGGCAGTTGTATCGTACCGATCACTTCTTTCACGCTCGATGCTCCCAGGGTGCTGAGTGCCCCCGGCAATTCGGTCACGACCCGATTGCAGAGCGTCGGATCGAAGTAATTGGCTGTACCAATCTGTACCGCCGTGGCTCCGGCAACCAGAAATTCCATCACATCGTCCAACGAACTGATGCCGCCGATGCCAATGATCGGCACACTCGTGGCTTTCGCGATCTGAAAGACGCATCGCAGGGCGACCGGTTTGATGGCTGGTCCTGAAAGGCCACCGATCACGTTGCCCAGCATGGGCTTCTTACGTTTCCAGTCGATCGCCATCCCTTGCACGGTATTGATTGCTGAAACAGCATCGGCCCCACCAGCTTCGGCTGCCTTGGCGACTGCGGCGATACTGGTGACATTGGGCGTTAGCTTGGCGATGATCGGATGAGGGCAAGCTGCTCGGACTTCCGCTACGAGTTTCTCGCAGGTGGCGGGGTCGGTTCCAAAGTCGATACCACCACTGACGTTGGGGCACGAGATGTTCAATTCGATGGCGGCGACCTGGGCGTGTTCCCCCAGTTGGGAAGCCATACTGACGAAGTCTTCCTTCGTTTTGCCAGCGATACTGACGACCAACGGAGAGCCGAGCGAACCTAAGTAGGGCAAGTGATTGGCGATGAAATAGTCGATACCGTCGTTATCGAGCCCGATGCTGTTGAGCATCCCGCCCGTGGTTTCGACCGTACGCCAGGGCTTATTGCCAGGACGAGGGCTGCTAGTGATCGTTTTCGGCAAGATTCCGCCGAGCTTGGCCAAGTCGACGATGCCCGCCATTTCCTTCGCGTAGCCAAATGTACCGGAGGCGACCAAAACAGGATTGGGGAGCGTCAGTCGCCCCAACTGAACGGCAAGATCAACAGACATGCGTTTTCGCTGGCGAAGGATTTCAATCGAAAGCGGATTTTACCGCGGAAAGCTAAGCCAATCGTATCGGGGTAGGAAGGATCTCGCAACGAGGGCGAATCGGCAGAGCGTAAACGAAAAGACACCACCAACCTGCGCAGCGGCAGACCGGTGGTGTCTCGTTTCACGGTTTCGGAGTGTTCGGTGCAGGGCAGCGTTAGATGATGCCGCCGTGGGTACGATATGGAGCCAAGTGGCTAGGCTGGTCGAGGAACCAGATGCGTTGCCATTCTTCCAGAACGTGTCGCAGATTTTCCGAAGTGTAGATCAATTCGGTCGTACGAACGCTTGGGTCGGCCGAGTAAATGGGCAAGAAGCAACCAGTGTTGCTCATCAAGGCGAATCCAAGCAGCAAAGCGATGATGAAGTTACGCATCTCATTTCCTCCGTGAAACTTATGAAGCGGTCATCCTGACCGTTTGCGTTCATTTGTCCATCGACCAAGGATTGAATCTTGGAGAGTTCGGAGAGGCCTAACTTCGCGTAGCGGCCACCCAGCTTAGCTACCGTAATCACCCGGGCCAGAGCTCGGTGGGTTCGGCGGGCTAGGATAAGCCGATGGGTAACCGGGCGAGTCATTCGACTGGGGAGGGGAGTAGGGCTGCTGCTGGGGTGGTGCCGATTGTTGCTCGGCTTCGAGTCGGCCCTGTCGGTCCTTCTCTTCCAGCTGTCGAACCCGTTCTTCCATCTCCTTGCCAGGCTTGAAGGTGACGACGTACTTTTCGTCGACATCAACCTTTGCACCCGTACGCGGATTGCGGGCCTTGCGAGCGGCACGCTTCTTGACCTCGAAAACGCCAAAGTTTCGTAGCTCGATGCGACCATCCTCGACGAGGGTAGTCACGATAGCATCGAATGTCTTCTGGACGATTTCTTTCGTCTTGAGTTGTGTGAGCCCGATCTCTTCAGAAATCGTCTTCACAATCTCTTTTTTGGTCACGAGGCGACTCCCACACGAGGATGAATTGAGTTGTCGTAAGTTTTCCAGACTTCCGTCAGCAATTGCTCCAAGTGTAAGTGCCACAAGCACTAGAGTCAAGCTCATTCTGGACTTGCGCAGATTTAACGCGACGCAAGCAACTTGACTTCTGCCCTTTTTCAGGCTTCTCCGAACTATCCAATTTTCAAAGATCCAAGGTCTCGGAGACCGTAATTTCAAGCGTAAATCAAGACTTTTCAGCCCCTGCCGTTCGAACGTACCGGTCTCCGTGCAATCGTTATCGACGGAATAATCGGTAAATCTTCAATCCAAACTGGCCAGTTGGACCCGAAAATTCCTCAAATTCGGATCTCGCTCGCTCGGTCCTGGATCTCTTCGAGGCTGTAGAGACGCCCCTTACCGCTGCCGGGGCAGAAATCGCAGGTAGCCTGCCAATCCTCCGGCGTCTTGATATTTGAGTCCCAAAATGGCCAAGTACGGCACTGTCGGGGCCGTGCGGAATAAACGGTACAGCCCTTGCTTTCGGTATCGAGAAAAACACAGTCGCCAGTTGAGTATTCCTTCAAACTCTTTCGTAGACCGACTTCTCGGACATAAACCGACTCGAATTGCTCGACGGTCATGCCTGCAAAGTCTGCCATGGCTTGGATTTCGGCCGCATTCACCCAGACATAACCCGGGCCGCCGGTGCAGCATCCACCGCACTGGGTGCACTCGAATTGAAGCCCATCCTGGTACCAAGGTTTACTTTGATCGGGTTTCTTACTCATGGCGATTGGTGCTGTTTTGAAAGTCGTCCGTGGGTGGCTTGGCCGGCATGCGACCTTGGGTCGGCCATTATTTTGCCGAACTGCTATCGCACGATTGCCTGCATTGCTTCCAGCGTGCGATCAATTTGTTCGGCCGTGGTGAAGATACTCAGGCTGAATCTCAGTGTACCGCCCGAGCCCAACGTGCCCAGGTGCTGGTGCATGAGAGGGGCACAGTGTAGTCCTGCTCGACACTGCACGCCGAAGGCCGAATCGAGTGCTGTGGCGAGTTCGTGCGGGTCAAACGATTCGACCTGAATGCTTACAACGCCCGTGCGATGTTCCAGGTTCTGCGGCCCCAGAATGCGTACCTGGGGCATCGATTGCAGACCTTCGATCAGGCGGCTGACATTTTGCATCGTATGGCGATGCAGGGCTGTAACCGTTTGCTCGCGGATGTATTCGACCCCGGCACGAAGTCCCAGAATACCGGTGACGTTGGCATTGCCACTTTCGAACTTGGCAGGTAGTTCGTTGGGCTGCTCGTCCGATTCACTTTTGGTGCCAGTCCCGCCTTGGCGTTGGCATTGCAACAACTCTGCCACTTCCGGTTGGAGGATCATGGCGCCTGTCCCTAGCGGACCCAGCAGTCCCTTGTGCCCGGAAAAAGCCACCATGTCGATCGGTGTCTCTCCCAGGTTCAGGTCGAGATGACCCGCCGACTGGGCTGCATCGACAAGCATGCGTACACCGCGATTCTTGGCGACGTGATAGATTCCCTCGACTGGCTGAATCGCGCCAGTCACGTTGGAAACATGCGTGATGGCGATCAAACGCGTGTTGCCTTGGATCGCGTTTTCGATGGCTTCTACGGACACGCGGCCATCTTCGCCAGCCTCGACATGGGTGAGCTCGATTTCGAGCGTCTTGCGCATGGTCGAAAGGGGACGCAGGATCGAGTTGTGTTCGACCGTGGTGGTGATAACGTGATCGCCGCGTTTCAGGAACCCGTGCAAGGCCAGGTTCAGCATGTCGGTGCCGTTGTAGCCGAAGATGACGTGTTCTTGGGAATGGGTTCCAAATAAGTATGCGATCTGTTTACGCGTATCCCCGATCAGTCGTTCGACCTCATTGGCCTCACGATAGCCGCTTCTGCCGGCACAAGCTCCCAATTCCGTCATGTGATGCTGTACGGCTTCCACAACGCTGGCAGGCTTGGGCCAACTTGTTGCTGCGTTATCAAGGTAGATTCGTTCTCTTGCCACCGTGTTTTCATTTCCTTATTGGCCCGTGAACCCCCGATTGCTTCGCAATGTTGGGGAGGCCGTGTGACGTTTTCAAAACTCGGTCATCCGTGGAAATCGCATCCTGCATTTGCCGCATTGCGACTCGTGAAATCCGAGAGTGTCTTCCTATCCCCCGATTTGGTACATAGCTCGCTCTGGCGGAACAAACTCGGGGGAGTCCATTCCGTGTGATGGTTTCTTGGCCTGGACACAGGAATGTAGTCGTGCTGACAAGTCGGCATCGGTTCCCCCTGTGCGTAGAACTTGTCGAGCATCCCACTCTTCGCTTCCGAACAGGCAGTTTCTCAATTGCCCTTCTGCTGTGATTCGCAGTCGGTTGCACGTGCCGCAGAAGGGTTCGGTCACGCTGTTAATAAATCCCACGCGTTGTCGACCATCGGCATATTCATAGTCGACTGCCGGTTGGCTTTTGTCCTCACGGTCGAGATCATGCAGCGGCGCGACTTCCTGGGCAATCATCTCACGCAACTGTCGACCGGAAAGGACCTGGCTTTTGTCCCAGGCTCGATCCGCATCTAACGGCATGAATTCAATAAAGCGTAAATGGAGGTCGTTTTCACGCGCAAAATTGGCCAGCGGGACAATTTCGCACTCTGTGAGATTCTGAATCGCTACCGCGTTTAAGCGTACATTTTCAAAACCGACCGATTTCGCGGCGGCAATTCCATCGAGTACCTTCTGCACGCCTTGGCGGCGTGTGATTCGCTCGAAGAGTTCCTCACTGAGGGCATCCAGACTGATATTCAATCGGTCAAGGCCGGCTGACTTGAGGTCCGCGGCCTGATCCGGCAAAAGAATGCCATTGGTTGTCAGGGCAATTTCCTGGATTCCAGGTACCGCCTTGAGCATTTGGATGAGCTGCGAAAGGTTCGACCGAACCAGTGGTTCTCCACCGGTCAGTCGCAACTTGCTGATTCCGTGACCTGCTGCGACACGTACAACACGCGTCATTTCCTCAAAGGTCAGCAACTCGTCACGAGGCTTAAAGCGAGCATTCTCCAGCGGCATGCAGTAGAAGCAGCGAATATTACAGCGATCGGTTACGCTAATTCGCAGGCTGGTATGCACGCGCCCGAAGCGGTCGATCAGCGGTGTGTTCGGTTCGATAGACATGCTTCTATTGTAACGTATTTTCGTCCGACCGCTGAACCAATCCGGGGTGAACCCAATCGGTCGAACCGCTGGCCCAATGCTCTTTTTTCCAGACCGGGACGAGCTCCTTGAGGCGATCCATCAGCCAGCTTGCCGCCTCAAATGCATCTCGCCGGTGGGGTGTCGAAACTGCCACCGCCACGCTAGCTTCGCCGATGGGGACTTCGCCGAGTCGATGGATGAGGACGCATTGGTCAATGGGCCAGCGCGCTTTGGCCTCGGCCTCGAGCTTTTCCATCTCGCTGGTGGCCATGGGAACATAAGCCGTGTAGGTCAGCGTGACCGTTTCCTTGGCATCGGTAAACTGCCGTGTCGTTCCCAGAAACAAGACCACGGCACCTGAGTTGGGCGAAGTCACTGTCTGGGTGACCGCCGAGGCGTCAATCGACTGCTGGGTAAGTTCAACCATTTTGGAAAGTTACCCTCCACTTACCGGAGGCAGGCAGGCGACTTCGTCGGTTTCCTGAACCTCGACGGCATTGCCGGCATATTCATTGTTCACCGCGAAAGCGCAGCTGGGGAGGACTGGTTCCAAGGCAGAAATCGATTCACCCAGGTTTTTGCGAATTGCACCAACCGTGACGGGTTCTTCCAGGTCAAGTGATACTTCCTCGCATCCTGCCAGATCTTGGGTCAAGGCAAATAGTTTGACGCGTATTCTCATGTCACAAACAAGTCTTGCGAGGAGGGAGAGAACAGATCGGTATCTGGCTCAAGAACGCCATATGACTTGGCCAAAAGTTTGATCGGATGAACCACCGCCTTGTTACCGGCCTGTTCGATTTGCATCTTACAGGCGCTGCACTCAGTGGAGCCGATTTGTATCTGCTTCCCGCGCATCGCAACGATGAGATCCCAGCCGATTCTCAAACTGCTACGGAAATTGTTGCGTGTCAGCCCAAAGGTACCAGCCATGCCTGAGCAACCTTTTTCGATCGGACGTACGGAGAGGCCGGGAATCAATTGCAGAATTCGTTGACCGTACGAGGCGTCGTGCATCGCTCGCAAGTGACAGGGGACGTGGAAACCAACCGTAAGATTCATGGGTTTCAAGTCGAGTTCTAACTCGCCATGGTGGTGGAGGTCCCACAGGAATTCACACGCTTCGCGGGTATTCTCGGCGACGATCTTGGCGTCATCCGAATCTAACAGGTTCAAATATTCGTGCTTCAGTGCCATCACCGCCGATGGTTCGGTAGCGACGATTGTATAGCCCTGGCGAACGGCTTCGGCCAATGCTTTTACGTTCTTGTGGGCCAGTCGCGCCGCCATGGTGACGGCTCCTTGCGAGATCGAAGGCATCCCGCTGACTTGCTGCTTAGGATGGACATAAACCGAGATGCGATTATGATCCAACACGTTCACAAACGCTTGAGCGAGTTGCGTATCAAAAAGATTCGCATAGAGATCGACGAAGTACAACACCTTGCGGCCGCTGCGACGCGTCGCGGTTGTCAGACCTCGTCGCGCGGCTTGTTTCACAAAACTTCGATTGGCCAGTCGCGGTAGCTTGCGTTGTTTGGCCAGGCCTATGAAACGTTCCATCAGCCAACGCATCGCCCGATTGCCCAGAGCCCAGTTGGCGATGCGGGGAAAACGATTTCCCCAGAGAGCCCAGCGATGGATCTTAGCTTGCAGCGATCCGTCCTGCGTCAAGCCATTGGCATCAACATTACGGGCCCGCATCTCGAGAACGATGTTGGGAATGTCGACGTTCGATGGACATTCGACACGGCACTGATGGCAGTGGAAACACGTATCAAGGATTTCCTTCGTCTCCGTCGAGTCTAAACTGTCTGGTGGGAGCTGACCCGATAGGACGCCGCGAAGTAAATTGGCCTTGGCTCGTGGCGATGCATCTTCACGCGAGTCGAAGCGAAAGATCGGACACATCCGCGTATCCGCACCATATGTTCGGCAACGCCCGCAGCCGTGACAACTTCGAGCTGCGGTGGCCATTTCCTGCGGCGACCAGGTCAAAATGGGAAGCTCAAATTCGCTCGGATCGTTTTCTTTCTTCTTTTCCGAGTTCGCGGAACCGTCGCTTGCTTCCGGTTGCGGTACTAACTCGACCCGCCTCACCAGTTCCATGGGCGAGAATGTCGACGAGAGGACCTTCTTGCCGGGATTCAAGATTCCCGCAGGATCGAAAAGACGCTTGATTCGTCCGAACAGGTCGTACAGCGGTCCGTATTGCTTGGGGAGGTAGGGCGTGCGGCTAATACCGTCACCGGACTCGCCACTGAGTGAACCACCCACCTTGAATAGCTCTTCGTAGGTCTCGTCCGCGATGCGTTCCAACTTGGCCAGGTCACTTCGATCAGCCATGTTGAGTAGCGGGCGAACATGCAAGTGCCCGTGGGCCGCATGGGCAAAGATCGAAGCGATCGTTTCGTGCCGCTTCATCACATCCTGGACTTTGGTCAGGAAGTCCGGTAGTTGCTGCGGCGGGACCGTCATGTCTTCAATGAATGGGAGCGGACGCGTATTCCCTTTCAAGCGATAGAGAATCGGCGTCATCCGACGAGCCAGTTCCCAGTAAGTACCGACCTCTTTCGGGCTGGTGGTGATTAACGAATGAAAAGCCAGCTTGCGACGCCGTCGAATTCGATCTGCGATCTTTTCCAGTTCCGCGTGAACGTCGGCCTGACTTTCTCCAGAGTATTCAACCAGAAGCATCGCTTCGGTGTTTTCTGGAATCAGGTTGGAATAGCGGGGATCAGTTTCACGGGCGATGGCCAGGATTCTGCGGTCGAGCAAATCGCAGGCACTTATCCCGGCAGACCCGAGTTGTACGGCGGCCTTAGCGGCATTGTCCAAGCGTTCAAAAAACAGCAGCACCAAGCCGCGCGACTTCGATTTTGGCGATGTGCGGAGCTTGGCCTGAGTAACCAAAGCCAGGCTTCCCTCGGAACCTGCGAGGATCTTCGCCAGATCAACAACGTCGTCTTCGACTACGCCGGAAAGACGATACCCACTTCCTTGGTTGAACGTCTTCGGCAAATTGCCTTGAATTTTGTCGGCATGCGATTCCATCAGCTCGGCAATGCCTGAGGTGATTCGTACCAACTCCGGCGACTCCAGGTGAGCCACTCGATCGAGATGAGTTGGTTTGATGTTAACGACTTCACCGTTCGCCAGAACGACCTGTAGTTCCAGGATGTGATCGCGGGCCGAACCATGTTGCGGCCAGTGACTGCCAGAAGCGTCGAGCGCGATGACGCTTCCCATGGTCGTCACACTTCGAGTCGCCGGGTCGGGACCAAAAATGCGATCACGCTGAGCAAGATGCCGATTCAGGTTGGCGAGAACGACGCCGGGTTGCACCCGTATCCAGTCGTCACCCGTTTCCAGGATGCGCCGCATCGAGTGTGCGAAATCGAGCACGATACCGGAGCCGAGCGATTCACCGGCCATGCCTGTGCCGGCCCCGCGGGCATGAATGGGAATCTGGTTTTCTGCAGCATACTGGACGGTCGCCGAGACATCGGACGTACGGCGTGGACGCACAACGGCCAGCGGTTTGACTTGAAACAGGCTGGCGTCGGTCGAATAGAGTTCCAGGAACGTATCGTCGCAGCGGATCTCACCATCGAGGACACCACGGAGATCGGCTCGAATTCGTTCTCGTTCTAAATCCATCGGCTGCGAGTCGGAGACGACCCGTCATATTGCGGCACGTGCAAAGTACCTGACCTGCAGGTTCAGGCTTGATTTTAACGGAAGTAGGCTGCCAGGCAGGAAACGCCAAAGCCACACTACGACGCTTCAATGGTACTCATAAGATGCGACTCTGCACAGGGATACCCTTACAGCAAAGCAGGTTACGTCGAATCTTAAGTATTTGAAATACTCTGCTCGACTAGGCGAGAGACCGCATCTCAAGTATCGATTGCCTCTTTCTCCTGAAGGTTGTCTTGCGTTCATATGACTAAAGGAATCGATTAAGTTTTGATCAAACTGTGTTGGGATTTGACCAGCTTCTTTTAATCTCAATTGCTCATCTGCTAGTTTCGGCTTGGTTAAACGCACCAGCGTTGTTCGGCACATACGCGAATGACCGAATCGTCCCAGCCCCATTCGCTGAGATCGAAGACTCTTGATTTGCCCTACGTTTACCCCTCAAGCCACATGCCCAAACCAAACTTCTTCGTAATTGGTGCTGCTAAATCGGCAACAACATCGCTGTGTTCGCTACTGCAACAGCACCCAAACATTTTCTTCTCTGATCCCAAGGAACCTAGGTTCTATCAATTACCGGATGATGTTCGTGAAAGCAAAAGAACATGGTACGAAGGAATTTTTCTGGATGCCTCTTCAACTGAAACGGCAGTTGGGGAGGGGAGCGTATGCTACACGTTCAGGTCGAACTGTGCTTCCAATCCAATTCCCTCTCGAATCAAAGAGGACCATCCAGAGGCGAAATTCATATACATTGTCCGTCACCCAATCGATCGAATCGTTTCCAATTGGCTAATGGTGTCCAATACGGATCCTAACAAGTTTAGATCCCTGAACTCGGACGTAGTGGCACCAGAATATGAAGGTGCGTTTGTTGATCGAAGTCTCTATTGGTCCCAGATAAATGATTACCGAGAGATCTTTAAGGATGAACAGATTTTGGTGCTTTTCTATGAAGACTTTCGTCGTGACCCCAACTCTGTTTTGGATAGGTGTTTTGCTTTCTTAGGTCTGTCAGCCTACTCTGGAATCGAGCATCCGCAGGCAATTCAGAACAAATTTCGCAGAATGACGCCGGTCATGCGATTTGTTTCGAGGCTGCCTTCGGCTGGGACAGTTCAGGCCATGATCCCACAGCGAGCCAAAACTTGGCTGCTCGAATACACGAATGTCATTGTCGACAACAACTACAAAAAGCCCCGTCTGTGCAGAGAAACGTGGCAGTCGCTCGTTGATCGGCTTAGGGAAGACTCCGAGGAATTCTTGTCATACTACAAAAAGCCGACCGATCATTGGTCGTGGAAATTTCCAGACTAGCGGATTGTTCATGCACGAACGGGCCAATCTTAACTTTCGCAATAACCTAATTGGCCTACTCGCGGTCGGTCAGTAATTGCCAAAGAAGTTAGCAGATGAGCCCCAAGGCATACTGCCTACCCGTAAAACTTCTTCGAGAGCAAGCTCAGAGCACCGATCGCGACAATGACACCACCGACGATGTAAAAAACCGGATAGCGCACGTACCAAGGATCGACCGGTGGACCAGTGCCAGGAGTCACCCATTCTTCCAGGAAGACGTTACACCGTGGGCAGTGGTCGCCAGGACCGACACCTTGTGGCAGTTCCATGCGACAATTTGGGCAGTAGCCAGGCTTCACCCCATTCGACTTATTGCGAAAACGATCGCTAAAGCCAGGGGAAGAACCACCGCCACCCGTTTGTGGATTGGCATCGGATCCACCAGTATTGGTCGAATTGGCCGCAACCATTCCTTCACCAAAGCCATTGTCCGGCGTGTTGGTGTTTTCTGAATTGTTGCCACCTTGATTCGGATTCACAGGGGTTCCTGGGGCTGACGAGGTCGGACTGGTTGGGCCTCCGCCGGCATTCATGTTTTCTGCTGGTGGCTGGTAAGGTGGGTTTGCTGGGGGAACGTAAGCTGGGGGACGTGAACCGCCGGGCTGGTTGTTGCCTTGTTGAGTGTTGCCAGGAAGACTGGCACGCCGAGCGATGTATTGATCCATTTCCTTATGGACGTTGGGGTCATCCAGCTCCATTTCTTGCCGAGAGATAATCTGGTTCACCTCTCCCCGTTTTTGCAGGTGAGCTCGCAGCCAATCCTGATCCTTCTTGCTCAGGATGTAGAACGATACTTTTTGTGCGTTGGCGCCTTGCAACAGGATCACATATCCCTCGTGCATGCGGACGAATTTGGCTTTGATCGATTCGTCTTTGTAGTCGCTCCAATCACGGTTCTCGAAAAGCGTTTCATCGCTCTTGTCGACCTTAGGCTTGGGGGGAGTCATTGGCTTACTGGCGTTGGCCTGCTGTTGCTTGGCGTATTGTTGGTCCCCCTCGACGAAAGCACTAAGAGGGATCACGAAGATCTCGCCATTGGATTCAATCCGGACGTTGTTCTCGGCCGTTAACTCCAGGAACTTGCCACTGAGAGTTCGCCCATTGGCGTCGGTCCACTCACGAACTTCTTGCGCGCTGACACCGATGGCAAATAGGCAAATCAGAAAGGGAACGCATAAAAAATGTCGGCTGGCCAACATTGGTGGGACTCCCAGCTTCAGGGATGAATGGACAAGTTGGATGGATGGTTGAGCGAGGCTCGATTCGGGCTTACCCCTTGGAATTGTTCTAATCTCAGCTCAGGAAGATAAGTCTTCGAAATTAAAAGCGATTCACACAGGTTCGGACGAGTCTAACTTACTCCCATTAAGAGGCCAAAGCCCCCCAACGTGAGGCAGATACCCAGGAGCATTCCGAGCAAAGGAACGCTCGACTTTTCCGTGTCGGAAAATGCCAGGACGATGGCCATTCCGGGTATCAAGCTTCGTAGGCCAACTTCCAGGCTTTCCAGAAAAGCGAGGGCGATCAACCAGAGGTAACCGCCTGCGATCATTAAACTGCCAAGTGCCAGTAACATGACACCAAACATTTGCAGATTCCAGTCAGCGGTGGTGAATTCACGTTCCTCAACGACTTGCAGTGGGGTGAAGTCAGAACTAGGCGTGTACGTCTGAGATTGGAATTCTTCGTCGGAAACCGGCGCTGGATTGGAACCGTTGTTAGGCAATGAGTTTTTTGTGTCGTCGGTTAGGGGAGTGCCAGCCGTCGAAGTTGGTGACGTCGTGCCCATATTGTTGGTTGCCTGGGGGGAACCAGGAGGTGTGGCGGAATCATCCGGTGTCGCCGAGCCGAAACCATTGGAACGACTGGGGACCGAGGCAACATCAAAAAGTGGGCGATCGGAAGTGTCTGGTTGGGGATTCGAGTTGTCACTAATCGTCGAAGAGGGAAGTCCCACTTTGCCTGAACTGCCAGAAGACGGACTTTGAACCGAACTAAACGAGCTATGATCCTCAGTGATCTCGGCCGGTTGGCTTACACTGCCAAAGCCACTGGAAGGGAGTTTAACGTTTGAGGAAGAATCGACTTCGGGTGAAGGGGAAGTCGCTCCAAAACCGGACGGTGGCAGCTTTACGTTTGACCCGGAATCGGTTGATGTGGTGCTTCCAAAACCACCAGGAGGCAGCTTGGTTGTTTCTGGGGTGGCACCAAAGCCCCCTGGCGGAAGCTTCACGGAATCGCTGTCACTGCCAAATCCGTTGTCTGGAAGGTTCACCTGAGTTTGTGTTGGTGGCGACTTGACCGGGCTAGGCATAGGAGATGACGGAACCGGCGGATGATCGCGATAAGGTGGTACTTCGCTTGTTTGAGGCTCCGCATCCAGTAGGTCAGCCCGTACTGGCGGGATTAACGCGGCTTTCCCGATGGCTTGATGGGCGTCAGCAAGAAACTGCCGATCGGCCACGGAAAGATCGTAGAACTGAATCCGATGGTAGCGGGCCCCTTCACGCAAGATGATGGTGCCTTGAACCATGCGGACAAACTGAGCTTCGACCGCGACACCTTCCCGAGAACGCCAAATACGTTTGGCCTTCAAACGCACCGGGTCGGCTTCATTGTCGTTGGCGCCTCGCTCATCCTCTGAGACGGCCTCGTCGATCTCGCGCTGCAGTTCGGCGTCGGACAGCGTCGGCATCGAGTCCTGTAGTCCCTGGATATATCCGCGATCTTTGGGAGATAGTCGTTCCAGAGGAACAGTAAATCGATTGCCATTAACGTCCAGAATTACCGCTTTGCCATCCTGGACGACTTCGACCAGTTCGGCTTCGACCTCTTTCCCCTCCAGCGTAGTCCACGTACGCGCGTACGCGGTCGAGATGAGGCATAGCCCCGCGCAGACCGTGATTAAGGCCCAGCTAGACCGCCAGAAGTCGGTTGATCGCCTGAACATAGGAGTCTCGTTAATGCTGGCCAAGGGTGCGAATGCCGCGCACATTCCCCCTTGATATCATTCGTTATACCATCGTTCCGATAGCTATGACGAAATTGCGTGGGAAACGGATTTCATTGCACCTCTGTAGAGGTATTCGATCATATTCTTCGTGGTGCCTGCACGTCAATTGGAAAATTCCGATCTTAACGCGGGCATTTCACCCAAATCTTTAGATAATAACGATATTCGCGAATCGTCCCCCGCAACTTGCCCCAGAAATCAACTTCTATGGATGTCGCCTCAACGGTCAAGAAAATTTTAGGGAATGTTGAAAAAGTCATTCTCGGGAAACGACAGCAAATTGTCTTTTCGCTCGTAGCTTGGTTGTCGGAAGGGCATGTCTTGATGGAAGACGTCCCTGGGGTCGCGAAAACGATGCTAGCGAGGGCATTGGCGAAAAGTGTTGGTTGCACGCTCAAGCGGGTTCAGTGTACGCCGGACCTTCTCCCCAGCGATGTCACCGGGACGTCGATCTTCAATCAGAAGACCTCGGAATTCGAGTTTCGCCCTGGCCCTGTCTTTACCAACATCCTCTTGGCCGACGAAATCAACCGCACAACTCCCCGTACCCAGGCCGCTTTGCTGGAAGCCATGGCTGAGTCGCGGGTCACCATTGATGGTGAGACGCATTCGCTCGATCCGCCGTTCCTTGTTTTGGCCACACAAAATCCAATCGACCACGAAGGAACCTTCCCGCTGCCCGAGGCCCAACTCGATCGGTTTCTGATGAAGTTCAGTCTGGGCTATCCGAATCTCGAAGACGAGCTCAAGATGCTCACCGCTTCCCGCAAGCAGCATCCGCTTGAAACCATTGAAGCGGTGGTCAGCAAAGAGGAGCTGCGAGCCTGCCAGAAGGCCAGTCGCAGCGTTAAATTGCACGAGAAGGTTCAGCGTTACATCGTCGAACTTGTCCACGCGACACGGCGACATGACCAGCTTTTGCTAGGGGCAAGTCCGCGAGCATCGCTCGCTCTGTTTCGTACCAGCCAGTCGTTGGCCGCGATCTTGGGCCGCAACTATGTCCTGCCTGACGACGTCAAACGGGTTCTCACGCCGGTGATGGCCCATCGCCTGATCCTGCGGCCGGAAAGCCGGCTCCGCAAAGTCACCACCCAGGATGTGCTGGACGATATCCTGCAGGAAGTCCCAGTTCCAATGCTCGACGAGGCAACCGTGTGATGCGTTGGGTCTTGGGAGCCGCGATCCTGCTTGCTCTTTCCTTTGCGTTTGGCTTGGGACTGATGACTTATGCCATGTACGCATTGGTGGCGGTCATCCTCGGTTCGAGAGTTCTGGTTCGCTATTGGCTACGTCACCTTTCGGCGACTCGGCATGTCAGCCACGTTGATGCGGAAGAAGGAGACACCATCACGGTTGCCCTGACCATTCGGTATTCCGGGGCGATCCCCATGCCGTGGGTTCTGGTTGAAGATCTACTGCCTCGGCATGCCGTGATCACACGTCCTCCCGCACTGGAAGTGGACGGAAAGCGGATCTTCCTGGCGATGCTGTGGCCGCGAGCGACCAAATTGCTTTCCTACCGAATTCACTGCAATCGGCGTGGATACTATCAGATTGGTCCCGCCGTGCTGGAAACGGGGGATGTTTTCGGGCTCTACAAACAATTCAAGATGATTGCTGAGCCGGAATTTATCACTGTCGAGCCAGCAATCATTCCGCTCGATGGTTTCGATCTTGTGTCAAAACGTCCACTGGGCGAGATCAAGATGCAGTCGCGGTTATTCGAAGATCCCTCGCGAATCGCCGGGATACGCCGCTACCAGTTGGGAGATCCCCTCAACCGCATTCATTGGGCCTCGACGGCTCGAACGGGCCAGCTGCATAGCAAACAGTACGAAGCAACCTGTATTGCCGGTGTGAGCATTATTCTCGACTTGCACCCAGATAGCTTCCCTGTGAAGGACGAGCCAATTCGAAGTGAACTAGCTATCAAGTGCGCGGTGGCAATCGCTAATTCCGTTCATCTTATGGATCAGCAAGTCGGTATCTTCACCAATTCCGTCGATGCAGCTCAGCGGATGAAATACGAAGGTTGGGACTTCGATGCCCGTACGCGCGATGCGGCCAGGAAGAGTGCAGGGCGTATCGATCGCGACCCTCGCTTGAGTCCCCAAAAAGTGCGAACCAAACGCGGAGCCCATCAGTTTCAGCAGATTCGGCATATGATGGCCAGAAGTGAAAAGAACGAAGGTCTGACCTTGCCCTCGCTGCTGCTGGAAATTGAGAGCGATCTGCCGCGCGATGCGACGGTCGTCCCGATCCTCAGCAAAGTCACGCCTGAGGTCGCCATGGCACTGGGGAACCTGGTTCGAGGAGGCTACGCCGTTGCGCCGATCGTCAATTGTTGGGATGAATACGAATTTGCCCAAGCCGCTGGCATGCTGCTGGCCGAACGCATGGTGGCCAAACAGCTCAAGTCATTGGAAACCATTAGTCAGATTTGCCAGGAACAGGCCTACCCTTTGTTTTGAACATTTCAAACTGAAAACGAATTAACGATGCGTCCCCGACTTACCGAACTCGACTATGCCATCATCGCCGTTGCCCCGGCGCTGATCATGGTATTGGTAGGTAGTTTGGTGCTGTTTTCGGTGGGGATTTTCTACGATGGACCGCACGCCTGGCGGCTCAATTTCATCATGTGCATGTTCGTAATGGGGATCGTAGCGAATGCTCGAGTCGGGATCGAAGAAGGTGGCGTACGGGCCACTATGCTCGGCGGAATCCTTGGGGTTTGTGTCCTGGCTGCGGTGATGCGTTTCGTGCCTGAGGCGGTCATTCTTACGGCTGTCCTGCTGGGAATCGTGTGGTGGTTGAGTACCCGCTTAGTGTACGACTGTACTGTGATGGCAGGTTCCGTCGATGCCTCCAAGAAAGGGTTGATGCAGTGGATCCGCCGAGAAGAACCAGAAGAAGTTTCCTCCAAGCAGGATCCTCCGCCAGTTGAACAAGAGCACGGCGTTACCGGTCAATCCGAGGAAGAGTCACAGCAGCCGAAATCGTTCCTGGAAAAGCTCGATGCGTGGGTAAACCCCACCAATACAAAGTTTGCTCCAGGGGCGTGGGTTGTTTACTTCTCGCTGGCAGCCCTTCCTGTATTTGGCTTCGGGCAGGCTTTCGCCGGCAGTCAGGCTGCCGACATAAAGTGGTACCTATTTACACTGCTGGTCGCGTATGTCTTCGCCACGCTGTGCTTGCTAGTAACGACAAGCTTTCTGGGGCTTCGGCGGTATCTACAGACGCGGGGCTTGGTGATGCCGTTGAGCATGACCAGCACATGGCTTGGGGTTGGGTTTGGTGTCGTGGCACTTGTGCTGATCGCGGTGTCCATTTTGCCGAGGCCCAATGCCGAATACGAATTGGCTGAGTTGCCTTTCTATCAGGATGAACAAGAGCGTAGGGCATCGCAGGTTGCCGTGAACAAAGACGGCACCAACGACAACCGGGAAGACCGGTCGCAGACGACCGACAATCAGGAAAGAACGGACGAAAACTCGCAAAAGTCGAACGAAACACGCGAAGACGGAAAAGACCCCAGCGACCAGAACGATCCTAACGCCGAGAAAAAGAAGCCGGGCGAGTCTAAGGAGAAGGATCAGCAGCAAAGCAAGAACTCCGACACCAATGACAAGAGCCAGAGTGACGGCAAGCAGGAGTCACAGTCGCAGAAGAAGTCTTCCGATCAGTCGAAGTCGCAGCAAGGCGAATCGGAACAACAAAAAGGTGATCAGACTTCTGAGAAGTCGGACCAATCAGAGCAAGAGCAACAGCAGGGTGATGCCCAGCAAAGCGAATCGGAAGACAAGCGTTCCGAAGAGAAGTCATCGGAAGAAGCATCGCAAGAGCAGTCAAGTCAACCGCCGCCTGAGCCGTCAGGCTCCTCTTTTTCCAACCCGCTTTCCTCACTGGGAGATTGGTTGAAACTGCTGGTCTATGCGGCGGTGATTGGCGTTATTGCCTTCTTTGTTTGGAAGTTCTGGGACGATATCGTCAAAGCTTGGAAAGAATTCTGGGCAAGCCTCTTCGGCGGGAAGAAGGAGGACGCGTCTGAGGAAGTGGCCGTGCCTGAGCCGGTTAAGAACCCGCGTCTTGCGTTCTCGGCGTTTGGCAATCCATTTCAGGACCCGAGTTGGAAGGGTAAGCCACTGGAAGAGTGGATTCGATATTCCTTCGCCGCGTTAGAGGCCTGGGCCGCAGAGCAGGGGAGTCAGCGTCGCGAAGAGCAAACGCCTGGGGAGTTCGCCATCATGCTTGAAAAAGAGCACGACGAATTGGCGAGTACGGTCCGGCCAACGGCCGAGTTGTACGGCCAGGTAGCCTACGGCAGCGGTCAGGCCCCTAGGGAAACACTCGAAATTCTGCGAAAACTGTGGGAACGATTGAGAGGTTGAGAGTGAATTGGTCGAGCTTAGGCCGCCTCTCTTCCACGGGAAACGAAACACTTCAGACTGAAACGCTCCCCCAATGATCCAAGACCTCAAAGAGCGGAAAGCCCAGGCCCGCCGAGTCGTCCGGCAGTTGAAGAAGGATTACGCCGGTGCCGAGTGCGCGTTGAACTACGAAACCCCATTTCAGCTGTTGATCGCCACGATTCTTTCCGCCCAGTGTACTGACGTGCGGGTTAATATCGTGACGAAGGAGTTGTTCGCTAAGTATCCCGACGCGGACTCCATGTCGCGGGCACCAGTGAAGACTTTGGAGAATCTGGTGAAGACAACCGGATTCTTTCGGAACAAGGCCAAGAACATTCATGCCGCATCTCGCGCCCTAGCCGACGATTTCGATGGCGAGGTCCCCAAGGACTTAGAAACCTTGGTCGCCTTACCAGGCGTAGGTCGCAAGACGGCCAACGTCGTGCTGGGGACCGCCTACGGAATCCCTTCTGGGATTGTCGTTGATACCCACGTCGGTCGGCTGACCAAACGGATGGGGCTGACCGACAAAGGCGACGCGGTCAAAATCGAACGCGAATTGATGGAGGTCGTTCCAAAAAAAGAGTGGATCGACTTTTCTCATCGATTGATCCACCACGGCCGGGCCGTCTGTGCAGCCCGAAAGCCGAAGTGTGAATCATGTCATTTTCTGAAGTTCTGCCCTCAAGTTGGTGTCGCATGATTCCGCAAAAAATAAATTGACCCATGGGCGCCAATTTTTCGCGTTTGGTAACAAAGGTAGATACCCATGTCTGAAAAATCCGTGGTCGATCATCTTGTGGAGCCCATGCCATGGAAAAGAATAAGCGGATCGTCAACTTCGGAAGAAATATCGACTTCCAAGCGGCCCACTATTACGAGCCAAGTACCGAGGATGAGCTACTCGAAATCTTACAGCAGCATCGCTCTGGCAAGATACGCGTTGTGGCATCGAAGCATGCCTGGAGTGACGCGATTGTTTCCGCAGCTGTGATCATTAATATGCGGAACTTCAATGGGGTGACGGTCGATGATTCATTAGACCCGCCCCTGGCGATTGTGGGCGGCGGTACACAGATGAAAGCGGTTCTCGCGGAACTTGCCAAAGAAGGGCTGACGACACCTTCGATTGGGCTGATTACCGAGCAAACCATCGCCGGGGCTATCTCGACCGGGACACATGGCTCTGGGAAGAATAGCCTCTCGCACTATATGGAGTCTTTGCGGATCGCATGTTTCGATAGTAGTGGCAATGCTGAGATCCGAGAGGTTGACCACGGTGAAGCGTTACAAGCTGCTCGCTGTGGCTTAGGTTGCCTGGGAGTTATCGTATCCGTCACCTTCCGTTGTGTTCCCCAGTACTGGGTCACTGAAAAGTCAACATGGTGTGCGACCCTTGAAGATGCTCTGACACTCGAGGACCAATCGCCACTTCAGCAGTTCTTTCTATTGCCACATAGTTGGAGGTTTGTCGCTCAGGAGAGGCGAGTATCGGACCTCGCGAGGTCGTCGCCAACAGCATGGCTTTATCGCTGGTATTGGTTCCTCAGTTTGGACGTTGGGTTGCATCTGGGCGTTCTTACTTCGGCACGGTGGCTGCGTAGCCGGACGATGATGCACGCCCTTTATCGATGGGTTTTGCCTGCGTCGGTGTTTTCCAAGTGGATTGTGACCGATCGAAGCGACCGAATTCTTGTCATGGAGCACGAACTATTTCGACATCTTGAGATTGAATTGTTTGTAGGGCGGTCGAAGGTGAAAGAGGCCACGCAGTTCGTGAAGCAGGTACTTCAATTAGCCGATGGTCAGCGGGAGTCGATGGATAAACACTGGCAGGCGAGGCTTGTCGAATTAGAGATGAGTGAGGATCTAGACTCCTTGAAGAATACCTATTGTCACCATTACCCGATCTGTTTTCGGCGGATTCTGGCGGACGATACCTTGATCTCGATGTCGGAAGGGGAAGAGCTGTGGGTCTATTCGATCAGCTTGATTACTTATGTGGAGCCTAGAGAGCCTTTTTACGGGGTCGGCAAGTTTCTTGCCCGCAGTATGGCGAAGCTATTTGGGGCACGCCCCCATTGGGGAAAGTGGTTTCCTCTGTCCGGGGGCGAAGTCGATGAGCTCTATTCAGGCCTCGAAGATTTCAGGAATGTCGTGCATGACTTTGATCCCAATGGAGTATTTCGGAATGCTTACGTGGAAGAGGTCCTGTCTTTGCCAAGTGGAGAAGCGAATTCACTTCAGGAAAACTAGTCCGTTTTAATTTCGTGAAATCCCTCCTATAATCAGCACTTCGGCATCATCCAGGACTTTTCGCCTGCGACGACTCATGACGACCGTTGCGGACAACCCAAGGCCCATCCATGATTCTTTCCGGTAACGAGATTCGGACACATCTCGGCAGCAAGATCTTTATCGAGCCTTATGACGAAAGTCGTTTAAATCCCAATAGTTACAATCTGACCCTCAACGAAGAATTGATGACGTACGAGGAACTCATCCTCGACATGCGTCAGCCCCATCGGATCCGGCGAATTACGATTCCGGACGAGGGCTACGTGCTGAATCCCAATCAGCTGTATTTGGCACGAACCAACGAGATGACCGAGACGCATGGGTTTGTGCCCATGATCGAGGGACGCAGTTCGATCGGACGACTTGGCTTGTTCGTGCATGTGACGGCTGGCTTCGGCGATGTTGGGTTCAAGGGGTTTTGGACCTTAGAGATGTTCGCCGTTCAGCCGATCCGGATCTATCCGAACGTGCCCATTTGCCAGATCTTCTACCATGAGATCACCGGCGACATCACCGAATACGTAAGCGACAAGTATCAGAACAATCAGGGAATCCAACCTAGTTTGCTGTTCAAGGAATTGAATCCTGACGCACAGCCGCCGGATGAATCGCAACTGGCATTTCCCTTCGACAACTCCTAAGCTTCACACCCCATCAACAAGCCAGAGCACTGCCATGCCTCAAAATAAAACCCGCCTGTCTCGCCGTGATCTCATCAAGTCGGCCGTTGGTACCTCCGTGGCTGGCTTGGCGATGGCCTCAACGGTCCATGCCGCTGCCCCCAATGCGGAAACCAAAATCCCGTCGGAAGATTTCAAGGCAACCGGCAAGAACATCAAGCAGTCGGTGATGGCTTGGTGTTTCAATCCGATGCCCATGGAAACCTTGGTGCCGGCTTGCGCCAACATGGGCCTCGTGGCGATGGAAGGGATCGACAAAAAATGGTACCCGTTGATGAAGGAGAACGGGTTAAAGGTGTCGCTGTGCTCGGGGCATGGCTTCAAGGATGGTCCGGTCAATCCTGACAATCACGCGATGTGTACCGAGAAGCTTAAGGGAGCGATCGATACGGCCGTGAAATGGAATTGCCCCAGCGTGATCACTTTCACGGGAATGAGTGAGAAGGGAATCGGCTTCGAGCAGGGTACCAAGAACTGCGTTGAGTTCTGGAAGTCGGTAATTCCCTACGCGGAAGAAAACAATGTTCAGCTTGTGCTTGAGCATCTCAACAGCCGAGATGATTCACACCCCATGAAGGGGCATCCAGGGTACTTCGGTGACGATGTCGATCATTGCCTGGATATGATTAAGCAGGTCGATTCGCCCAAGATGAAATTGCTGTTTGACTTCTATCACGTCCAAGTAATGAATGGCGATGTGATTCGACGTTTTCGTCAGAGCCTACCCTACATCGGACACATTCACACTGCCGGTAATCCAGGTCGAGGTGAACTGGATGAAACGCAAGAGATGAACTACTCGGCCATCATCAAAGCCGTTGCCGAGTCAGATTACGATGGCTACGTCGTCCAGGAATACATTCCGACCTGGGACGACAAACTGGCCTCGCTGCGGCATGGTGTCGCTTTGTGCGACGTCTAAAGCTCGTCATTCGACTTTGGGCTCGTGATCTAACGAGCCCCGTGCTCTCGCAGGCTTTGCTGAAGTGCCCAGTAGAATGACCGCTGCTGCTCGTACTGGTCTTTCGGGATCTGATGCTGGAAATAGTCGAGATACTCGAGCATTTGCTCGGTAAATCCGGTGTACGAGTAGTTGGAATCGGCCTGAAGATTTACCCAGTTGGGATCGCCTGGCTCGGTATGGCTCACATAGCGTCCCTGGTCGTCGACCTGAATGTTGGCCAGGAGCGTTGGAAGTTTCATCTGCAGCTCGTAAAAGCTCTTTTCCATCGGGTCCATGCCGGCCGTTGTTTCATTCCAGGCATTGACGACCGCTTCAGGCGTTCGGCTATCCGGGAAGCGAATCATGTAGCCTTCGCCGACCTGGGTAAGACCATCGTAGTTCAGATCGATTTGTGCCGGCCGAGGGATCAGCAAGTTCAGTGCTGCCTCAGGCGTCAGCTCATCCACATCGATAGGATCTGCCAGGCGGTTGACGTGCTGCACCGTGGCCAATTCGTCTTCGGTGAGATGCTTCAGGAAACCCTGCGGATCGGCGTAGCCACCCTCGTTATAGGTGCGCACAAGCAGGTTGCCGTAGTCGCCGGGAAGTGCCTGGGCATCGACTTCTTCAGGGTAATTCCCGGTGTTGGCCACTGAGAACCAATCATTCCAGTCTTGTTGGATATCTTCCGGCATCGAATTCTCTGAAGCGTATGCTTCCGCGGAAGCGTAACCGGGCCGGCCGGCAGCTGTCAGGATTTCATTGAAGAGGTTTTGTAATTGCTCGCCCGCGGCATGCTGCTTTTGCTCGCGGGTCAGCGTCGAAGATTGTTGAGTCTCGATCCGCATCACGAAGTCTCGAAGGGCCGAAGTTGTTATCTACGTACCATCTTCGGTCGCCTTCACAGCATGAATTCAGTTTGAATCCCCTCTGCAGCGGTTAACTGCTAAGCTGCGAGTTCATCGCAAACTGGCGAAGCTATCACTTGCCCTGAAGGCAACCCTTGGCCGCATAGGCAGAGTCGATGGCTGTATCCACCGTGTCCGCCGTGACGGTCATGTGCCCCATCTTTCGGCCTATGCGTGGCTCGTGCTTGCCGTACAGATGCAACTTGACATCGGGGTCGGAACAAGCGGCTGCCCAATCCGGCGTGCCGGGCTCCCAGACGTCCCCCAGCAGATTGATCATCGCAGCGGGTCTCAGTTGCCGGGTAGACCCCAATGGAAGACCGCAGATCGTGCGGACTTGCTGCTCAAACTGACAGGTAACGTGCGCATCGATCGTCAGGTGACCCGAATTATGCGGACGAGGAGCGAGTTCGTTGATGAGCAGCGTGTCACCGGGAGCAAGAAAGAACTCGACACACAGCACGCCGACCACATCGAGCTCGGTTAAAACGGCCTTGGCAATTTCCATCGCTTCGGTCGTGGCTTTCTCGGATAGTCGACCCGGCGAGACGGAGACATCCAAGATGTGGTTCACGTGGATGTTCTCGATCGGTGTGTAGCATTCGACGTGACCGTCCATGCCACGGGCTGCGACAACCGAGAATTCTCTCTCGAAGTTTACCAACTGCTCAAGAATGGCTTCTTGCTTTAGCTCGTCTTTCCAGGCCGTATTCAATTCCTCACGATTGGCAACTTTGACTTGCCCTTTGCCGTCGTAGCCCCAAGCAGCCGTCTTCAATACGCCTGGCAGAAGTTGATCGGGGACACCTTCGAGGTCAGCAGCTTCGCGAATGGCGTGGAAGTTGGCGACCGGGAATCCGTGATCGCGTAGGAACGACTTTTCGCGAAGGCGATGCTGCGTGGTATGCAGAACGCGGCCGGCTGGTCGGACGGGCACCTTTTGGTTCACCACATCGACCGTTGCCAGGGGGACGTTTTCAAACTCGAACGTGACGACATCAACCTGCTCAGCGAAGCGAGCAACAGCGTCTAGGTCATCATAGCTGGCGGTGATCTCAACGTCGGCGACTTGGCCAGTTGGCGTATCGGTTTCCGGTGATAGAACATGAACGCGATAGCCCATGCGTCGTGCCGCGATGGCGAACATTCGGCCGAGTTGTCCACTTCCAAGGACTCCGAGGGTTCCGCCCGGAAGAATGGTCTTTGTCACAGCTGGGAATCCTCTAGAACTTTCTGCGTTTGTTCTTCCTGGAACTTGGCGAGCCGCTCTTGGAGATCGGTATCGGTGGTTGCCAGAATTCTTACTGCCAGGAGGCCAGCGTTTTTAGCACCTGCATCTCCGATCGCAAGCGTGCCGACAGGAATTCCGCCAGGCATCTGTACGATCGAAAGCAGTGAATCGAGGCCATTGAGAGCTCGGCTTTTGACGGGCACGCCCAAAACCGGAAGTGTCGTCTGCGAGGCGACCATGCCAGGCAGGTGAGCTGCCCCGCCGGCCCCGGCAATGATGATTTTGATTCCACGACTTTGTGCCGTCGTGGCATATTCATTCATCCAGGCTGGGGTTCGATGCGCAGAGACAACCCGCTTCTCGTACGGGACCTCAAACGATTCCAAAATCTCACAGGCATTCCGCATGGTTTCCCAATCGGACTTGCTGCCCATGATCACGCCAACCAGCGGCTGGTTTGCTTGGGACATTCCTGGCACTCTCCATCGTCAGTTTCGGCGGAGCATCGACGAAACGCCGCGATGCTCCAAAGGTCAAATGTTAACCCGAAACGCAACTTCTCGCACCGGGATAGAGTGCACCAAACGGGCAATTTTCCCCACTGCATGCGGCATTTTTCGGAAAAGAGGCAAAGATTACTGGTCGCTGATTTAAAGTTCCGCGCGTAAAAAAGCAGCGAAGACCCGGGGGAGGTCTTCACTGCTACGGGGGGAGAGAATCGAGTGGTTTACTGTTCGGGTTGTGACTTCTCGTCCGGCATCTCATTTGAGACATGCAACACAATCTTGCCTACGACGTGCCCTCCTTCGCTCTTGCGGTGTGCCGCGGCGACTTCGTTGAGTGGGAAGACGGTATCCAAGACCGTTCGCAACTTACCCTCGTTAGCTAAAGCTGTCAGCGACTTTAGGATGTCTCCATCAGGTCGAGCCAGCACAACATGGCATGATTGCTTTTGAAATCTCGAAATCATTGACATGCCCACGCTTTCCACCGATGGCAGCGTTGCGATGTAGTGGCCCTGCGGTTTCAAGATTCGCCGGCATTCGTGGAATGAAGATTTGCTAACCGCGTCGAACACGATGTCAAACGTCCTCCCGACGCGAGTGAACTGAGTGGCGTGGTAGTCGATGGTGTCATCCGCGCCTAATTCTCGAACCAACTGGTGGTTGTCCAGGCTGCAAACAGCGGTCACGTTAGCCCCGAGGGCCTTCGCGATCTGAACGGCGTAAGTACCGACTCCGCCTGAGGCGCCATTAATGAGCACATCGTCGCCAGCGTGAAGTTGTCCGAGCTTGACCAATGCTTTCCAAGCCGTAGTTGCGGCTAGCGGGATGGCAGCGGCCTCCTCAAACGAACACCCCCCAGGCTTCGCGACGATCACTTTCGAATCGACGGCAATATACTCGGCATAGCCGCCACCGAGAGCTTGATCGGAGAACGCCATCACTTGATCACCAACGTTCCAACCCTGCTGCTTGGCACTGTAGCCGACTTCAGCTATTTCACCGGCAACGTCAAAGCCTAGCGTCGCTGGCAGTTGTGCAGGGATGATCCACTTGAGCATCCCCTGGCGAATCTTCCAGTCGATCGGATTCACGCTGGCAGCCTGCACGCGGATGAGAACCTGGTCGGCTGTAATCTTCGGCCAAGGAATACTCTCGATCTTGAGATTCTCTTCGTCGCCGTACTGCTCAAGGACGACAGCCTGCATCAAGTTGGTGTGAACTTCAGGGTCTGCTTCTGCGGTTGCCACGTCAATACTCCTTACTCGATATGATCTGCCTCGGAACACGCTTAACGAAATCTACGTGATCGTCGAGTTGTAACTGGGGGGATCACTCGCCGGGAACGTTTCTTCCAGGGCTTCCTGAACCTCGTTATCTCGGTGTGCTGGGGTAGAACTCCTAAGCGTGTTATCGCTATTCGGGCCGGTTTTAGCAGTCAACGATGTCACCAAGACCGCACTATCAAACTTGGCTTCGAGCCGAAATGGACAACCGGCGGGAACATGCAATAGTTGATTCGGTTCAAGGACGTAGTGATGTTCATGAACCTTCGCGTCGAGTTTTCCGGCAACGCAGAAGATCAGCACCTCACCGGCAGACGCGTGCGTGCCCAGATGCTCGGACTCTTTGAGCGGGAGATACCTAGCTTCCGCTTTCACTTGGGCGAGGGCGTCCGACGGTAGGTTAATCACCGGGGTTATCTCGCCGAGACGTGGTAAGTCAGCAATGGCAAAGTTGGTAGATGAAGTAGACATGGCTAACTCCTTACGTGAGTGCAATCTAAGCACGAGGGTGCACATTGCATACCAATGCCAGATTGGCCGCCTAGCGAAGGCAAGGGAGAGAGCAAGAGTAATGGCCAAGAAGTCGAATTACGGATGGCCCGGTATTTGCCACTATTGTTTAAGCGACGTTTTATCGTAGCTCCGAACGGACGCCGTCGTTCGTACTGTTGACTCGACCACAGTCGGGGCTGGTCCATCTTCGACCATCTTGGATCGATGGTGACCAGGAGTCTGCGCGAGTCTGGCAACTAGTAGGCAGTCACTAGTTGTTAAGAATCTGGCCTTCCAAAGCCCCCGCCCCCGGGTGTCTTCACGATCAGAATGTCTCCCGCGTCTACCGAAAAGCTGGCCGTATTAGGCAGGCGTGTTTCTGGGGCGTTAACGCGATGAAGCAGGTTTTCGCCACATTGCCCTGGCTGCCCACCGTTGAGTCCGTAGGGAGCATAGGGGCCGCGACGCTGCGTGAGAAGCGAAACGTCGAGCGGTCGCAAGAACTCAATTTCACGAATGATTCCATCACCACCTCGATGGTGTCCCGGTCCGCCTGATCCTTGCCGTATGGCAAAGCGTCGGATTCTCGCTGGAAAGCGAAGCTCGAAAACTTCGGCGTCTGTAAGCCGAGTGTTGGTCATATGCGTATGAACGGCAGAGGCACCAGGGGCGTTTCTCGTCGCTCCGGCTCCCCCGCAGATCGTCTCATAGTAACCGAACGTCGCGTCGCCGAAGGTCAAGTTGTTCATCGTTCCTTGGCTGGCCGCCGCCATGCCGAGGGCACCCAAAAGAACATCAACCACACGCTGCGATGTCTCGACGTTGCCGCCTGCTACTGCCGCACACTTCGCTGGACTTTCCTTCTTGGGCGGGTTGAGAAAACACTCAGGAAGGATGATGTCTACAGGCTCAAGTACGCCTTGGTTTAGGGGGATATCTTCGTTGAGTAAGCACCGCAAGCAGTACATTACCGCTGCCGTTACAATCGCTCGGTTCGCGTTCAGATTACCGGGCAGGACGGGACCGGTGCCCGTGAAGTCGATGGTCGCGGTTTCTCCCTGCAGGTCGATCGCCACGCACAAAGGAGAACCATCGTCCAAGTGGTCGGCAAACTCGTATCGCCCTGGTGGAATTTTCGCGAGTGCGGCACGCGTCTTTCGTGATGCGGCTGCCTGAATATGTTTCGCGTAGGCTACCACTGTTTCCAAGGTGTACTGCTGTGTCATTCGCTTCAGGTCTTCGATGCCGTGATGATTTGCTGCGATTTGAGCGGCAATGTCAGCCAGGTTGTCGGAAACCTTGCGAGAGGGAAAAGGTGCCTCGGTGAGGATCCGTTCGAATTCTTCCCAGCGTGGAGTGCCCGCTTCGATCAGACGGAAGTTTTCGATCAAGACGCCTTCTTCTGCCAGGTTCTTTGATCCGGAGGGCATTGAACCAGCTGCTATGCCTCCGATCTCGGCATGGTGTGCCCGACTGGCGGCGAAGAAGGTTGGCTGGTTATCCGATTCATGCACGAACATCGGAGAAATCACGGTCACATCCGGCAAATGGGAACCGCCATGGTACGGATCGTTAGTAACGAAAACGTCTCCGCTCTTCATGTTCGGGTGCTGTTCAATCGTCGCTTTGACGGTCTCAGCCATCGCACCTAAGTGAACTGGTATATGGGGAGCATTCGCAATCAAGTCGCCTGACGAAGTAAACAACGCACAGCTAAAGTCGAGACGTTCCTTGACATTCACGCTGACCGACGTGTTCTGTAGGGCAACACCCATTTGTTCGGCAATCGCCGCGAACTGTTTGTTAAGGATCTCCAGCAGAACGGGATCGGGACTATCAAGAGAAGTCAACGAATCTTGAAGGTCGTGCGTGCTTTGATCCGCAGTCCGCCCTGCCAGTAATTCACCTCCACTCAAAATTTCTGCTTTCCAGCCTGGGTCGATGACTGTCGTGGCTAGCGACTCCGCGATGAGAGCAGGACCAACAATCCTTGCCCCCGGCTTTAGCTGGTCGCGGTCGTATACCTTGGTGTCGATCTGCTTGCCCTGAAAGACGAGAGGAACGGTTTGGACTACCGCAGGTTCGTAGGGGGGTTGAGATTCGCTGAGAACAGATTCGGTTGTGCCTTGGCTAATGGCCTCTACCCGAGTGGCGACAACTTCGATCGGATGTTCCTTGCGCTCGTAACCATAACGGCGACGATGCTCCTCGTGATAACGCTGTCCCAAAGAAGCAAGGGGCTCCGCTTCGATCGTTAGCGAGGCCTCGAGACCGCGATACCGGAGTTCGATCTGCTTTTGGTAGATAATCGAATTCTGCTCGACGTCTTCTTCATTCAACTCGGCAGTGGCAGTTTGTTTCAATGCTTCGAGCGACGACGGCAGTTCCGGTAAAGCTTCGTCCAAAGCCAGGTAAAAAGGCTGGGTGGCAAACCGAGATGTGTCAGCCGCACCAATTCCAACTGCGCTGAGGATGCCTGCACTGGGATGAAACAGGAGTTGCCGTGCGCCGAGGATTTCTGCGACGGCACATGCATGCTGGCCGGCGGCCCCGCCAAACGGAACGAGTAAATACGATCGCGGGTCGTAGCCTTTGGCGACCGAGATCGTACGGATCGCTTCGGCGATGTTGGCATTGGCAATCTGGAGGAAACCAGCGGCTAGCTCTAACGGTGTTCGCTTTTGCCCGGTTGCCACTTCGACTTGCTCGCAGACTTCGGATAATCGCCGATCGACCGCTTCAGCATCGAGCGGGAAGGGAAGCCGAGCCGCTTTCAATTTTCCGAGGGCAAAGTTGATATCGGTAACCGTTAGGGGACCACCTCTGCCATAGCAAGCGGGGCCGGGATCTGCCCCGGCACTCGCTGGGCCTACCACCAGTTTCACTCCATCGAACGCGCAGATCGAGCCACCACCCGCGGCAACGGTTTCAATGGCCATCATCGGTGCCACGATCCGTACGCCTGCCTTTTCGGTTTCAAACTGGCGTTCGTAAATCCCATCGAATCGAGAGACGTCGGTGCTGGTGCCTCCCATGTCGAAGCCGATTGCTTTGTTGAATCCGGCCAACTTCGCGGCAGCGGCAAAGCCGACTACGCCACCGGCAGGCCCGGAAAGGATGCTGTCTTTGCCTGAGAACGACTCCGCGGCCACTAAGCTTCCAGCCGAAGTGAGCAGGCGAAGTTGGCTGCCGGTGCCGAGCTTCGACTGAATCTTGTGGACGTAGTCTCTTAGGATCGGATTGAGATAAGCGTCCACAACGGTGGTGTCACCACGGGAAACAATTTTGATCAGCGGAGCCACGGAGTGCGAAACACTGACATCGGTAAACCCGACTTCGCTGGCAATTGTTCGTGCGGCGATTTCGTGTTTCGGTTCACGGTAAGCATGCAGGAAGCAAATCGCTACGCTACGAACGCCGGATGCGTATAAGTTGCTCAATTTGTCTTTCAGATCGACTTCATCAAGCGGCGTGAGCGTGTTGCCGTGGGCATCGAGTCGTTCCCGAGTTTCGATAACCTGAGATACAAGCGAAGTTGGCTTCTTGATGTCCAAATTGAATAGTTGTGGACGGCTTTGCGAACCGATCTCCAGAATGTCAGCGAAGCCCTCGGTGATGATCAAGCCAACGTCTGCTCCGGTTCGCGTCAGCAAGGCATTCGTTCCGCGAGTTGTCCCTAGGCGTACGTTCACTGAGGGAATGGGATCGCTGAGCGAGAGTCCGAGTAAATATCGGATCGATAGCAAAGGTGCTTCTTCGTGTCCCGTCAACTGATAGACGCTTCCCGATTGTGGCACCTTGTCGAGCTGGGCTGCGAGCGTCAGCTGACCACTGGCATGGTCAAAGCCGGTGACCATCTGGGACTCGATTCGCTCGCCGTGGTGGTCGAACAACTCAAGTTGGTAGCCCTGCCAGACGTTGGGAGGGTCGTTGCATCGAATCGGGTCGATGATTACTTGTTGAGTGCTTCCCGGGCCTACGGTTCCTTGGGTCGTGCCAGAACTAAGAACCTTTTTTCGGCGGGTTGACTTACCTGGCAGGTGAAGCAGGCAATCTGTGAATGTTCCCCCGACATCAATCCAGAACTCAGGTCGCATTTATCCGTCGCAATTGGCTTTGAGAATCAACAAGTTTCCACCGAAACTCTTATGATAGGCCAAAGTAATGCCTAGGCGGAAGGACCGGCGGCACTATGGGTAATCTGGTCGATGTATCGCGAAAGAAGTTCGTGCGACTGATCCAGCGTGTAGTGAAAGGGATCATGCTTGAGGCTGACGAAGATCTGGTTAGCCGAAGTGCAGACGCAAAACGCGGCGGCAGTGTTGGGGCGGCAAGGTGGCGTGCCGGTGAGACCGTCATACACGAGATTTCCGGCGGTCAGCCCACCGTCGGCAGGGGGAAGCTTCGATTGAAATCGTCGCCAGGAATTACCGAAGTTGGTCAGGACGGCCGTTGAGAAACAGGAAGAACCATTAAGCATCCATGGGAGCAGTCCCAGTGATTGCACCGCGGCCAGTCCTCCAATGAAATGACGAGAGAGATTGTCTTTGCGAATTGCCGCCGTTTCAGGAGCGAGCGAATCGAGTAGTTCATCTGGCTTTCGGATCAGATTGCCACGTCGTGCCATAAAGGCGAAGCCGATGTCGTTGGTGGTCGGCATCGCGGCATCGCCACGGCCTCTTAGACTTTGCGGCATGAGGATTCTCAAGTGACGCGAACCGACGTCAATACCTTGATCCCCCATCCAGTCGTGAAGCGTTACGAACAGATCACGTAGCAGCACGTCATTGACCGTAACCTTTTGGGCGGATGTCCATTTGCGCATTGCCAACGTGGCGTCCACACTAACAGACTTGGTGATATGTCCGTTCTGTTGCCGGGTAGCGTCATCGTCTAAGCGAGGAAGCTTGGTGGTCATCGGCAGGGGACGCTGCATGAAAAAGTTACTTGCTCCGTAGATCCCACAGTAGACGTCATAAAGGCCACGCTTCCAGCCTGGGTTTTCCAGCGCAGAATTGCAGCGGTTGAGTAGACGTTCAGGCTCCCACTTTCGCGGCTTAACGAATTTCGCGCCGGGCGTAGCGTTGTGGTAGGCCGTCAACAAATCTTCGACGAATGCGATCGAACCAACGCCATCCGATGTGGCGTGGTGAAAATGAAGCAGAAACGAGGATCGCTCGCTTCCGGGTCGCACAAAGATTTTGATGCCGAGGTCTTGGGAGAGGTCAACAAATGCATCGTATCCAGTCGAATAAGGTACGCCATATTCATCCCATTCGACCTCTGGCATGCGATCCGTTAGCTGCCAGACTAGACCGAGCTTTTTGTCTTTCTGGACAATGCTTCGAAAGAAGGGAGCCCGCTGGATGGCGAACGCGAGAGCTTCCTCGAAAGGACCCCGTTCAATGGTGCCTTGGACGTGAACTTCGATGTCGCACATCATCGGGTACTGCGAACGTCCGTCGGCGAGCATAAATGCTTCGACCGGCGAAAGAGGCAGAGGAAACAGCTTGGCCAACTGAGACTTGACTTCGGAATTCGGCTGCATGGCAAGCTGTGGCATGTTGATTTCCTGCGGTTGCGAAGTGATCAAGGAAGCTCTTTCACTTGAATCTTGCCCGCCGGGTTCCGGGGGAGCTTTTCGACGATCGCGAAGTCGCGAGGGCGCTTGTAGTAAACAAGGTGTTCGTCGCAGTAAGCTTTCAGGGCGTCCTCATCGATTCCGTCATTGACGGCAACGGCCGCTTTGACGATCTCTCCCTTAGACTTGAGTTGTCCGGCATAGACTTTCACTTCGCGAACGCCAGGCATCGCCGCGATGACTTCTTCAACTTCACAAGGTACGACCTTCAGTCCCAGGACGTTAATCATCTCGCCCGTGCGACCGCGGAGATGGATGACGCCATCTTCGACAACCTTCGACAGATCGCCCGTCTCGAAGAAACCTTCGGAATCCCATGGTTTCAGGACTTCACCCGTATCGGATAGATAGCCGGTCATCATCGACGAACTCTTCACATGAAGCTTGCCGACCCCGGGTGCCAGTCCTAGTTCATCGGCGTTGGCCGGCGGACGAACACGGACTTCGACGCCATCCATCGGTGGTCCAACACGACCGTCAACATCTTGACCATCCGCGATTGTTGCTACTGAAATACCGCCGGTTTCTGTCGTTCCGTAGAGAGGGCAAACGGTAACACCAGTTTTTTTGCGGAACTGATCAGCCGACCGTTTGGGCATCATAGAGCCTGCAGTCAGCAGCCATCGCAATCGTCCGAAATCGATGCCACCGCCGAAGAGCAGTATGTCAATGTGGGCAGGGACCATCGGCAGAACGGTGACAGGGAAATCTCGCAAGACACGAGCTAGTTGCTTGATGCTAAACTTTGCGGTGGTGACGATACTTGCTCCGGTCAGAAGCGGAACCATCGTCGTAACGCCATAGCCGTAGGCATGGCTCATCGGTGGAATAGCCATCATGCAATCATCTTCGCAGATAGCCATTGTTGCCGTATAGTGCCGAGCTTCTTCCATCGCTGGAAATCCAGGGCGCAGGGCAATTTTGGGCAGTCCCGTCGAACCGGAAGTTGGATGCAGGGGAACGCCGCGAAGCTCAGGGCCTGGGATATTGGTCGGTTCGGGAAAACGACCCAGCAACAGGCTCCAGTCGTCGCCAGCGAAAATCATCCCATGTTGTTCGAGGACCGACTCGGCCTGGTCGTCTCCGCCTGAGGAGATCAGCCACTTCACGCCGAATCGCTGCGCGTAACGAGCCAACTCGGCCGGTGGTGTCATCACGTGAACCAACAGCGGAGATGCTTCGCAGGCAAGAATGGCTGTAAGTGCCACGGGGAACATCGGCCCGTTGGCGATCGTGACCAAAACACGATCGCCTGCAGCGATGCCCTTCTGTTTCAGGGTCTGCGCGAGCTGCTGTCGCAGACGTTGAAATTGATCGGAAGAGACACTGCGGCCAGAATCTAAGTCGAAAATCTGACCGCGATAGCTTTCCGCCGCCTCCAGTATGGGAGTAGGGCTCCATACGGATTTTGGCGTTAACGTACCAGGCATTGTCGAGCACCTTCTTCCCAACGCTCCAAGACTTCGTCGATGTCACTCGACGAATGAGCGATGGATAGGAACATCGGTTCAAATTCATTGGGGTGGAAATAGACACCACGCTGTTGCATCCAGTGTTGGAACTGAATGTAGCGTTCAAAGTCGGCATGTCGTCGGACGTCTCGATAGTTATACAGTCCGTCGGTTTCTTCCTTTGTGATCATGGCTGCCATCAGCGGACCCAAGTGATTCACTTGAGCCGGAATGTTCAGGCGCGAATAGATGTCCTTCACGCCGTTGGCAAGTTGATCGGAAACGGCGTGCAAATGTCCGTAAATACCTTCCTTGTCTGCGAGCACGGTATCGAGGACAGCTTCTGCAGCGGACATCACAATCGCATTTCCGGAGAACACGCCACCATGGAACAATGGGCCTTTCACGATACACTGCATCATTTCAGCCGAGGCGCCAAATGCGCTGACCGGATAGCCGCCGCCCATTGCCTTGGACATCACGGTGATGTCTGGGGTAACCAGGTAATGCTCTTGAGCACCACCCGGCGAAACTCGCATGCCGGTGATCACTTCGTCAAAGATCAAGAGGGCACCACAGTCGTGTGCCATTTCTCGGACCGTTGCCAGGTAGCCATCCTTCGGCATCAGCAAACCAGCGTTGCCTGAAATGGGTTCCATTATGACGGCACAGACTTCGTGGCCATGTTCGGCAAGAGCTCGTTCCAGAGCATCGAGGTCATTCCACTGGACCGTGATGACGTCCTTGATGCTGTCGCCCATGCCCGAGGTACCGGGGATCGCCGGGCCATAGCCTTTTTCAGGTAGTTCTTCCAACGGAGCATGGTACTTGGTAAACACCGCTTCGCTCCAGCCGTGGTAATGGCCTTCAAACATGATTAGCTTGTTGCGGCCGGTGTAAGTCCGTGCAAGACGGACGGCGGAAGCACATGCTTCGGTTCCCGAGTTAGCGAATCGAAGAAGCTCGATGCTTGGGAAAAGCTTCTTGATCTTTTCAGCCACACGCATGGTGACTTCGGTTGGGAAGCCAAGCTGGCTGCCTTGCTCAGAGATTTGACGATAGACGGCCTCGATTACGGCCTTGGGACGATGCCCCAGCAGCAGTGGACCGTACGACATGTTGAGGTCGATGTATTCGTTGCCGTCAACATCCCATAGGCGGCAGCCTTCGGCTCGATCGGCAACCAGTGGGATATGGTAAGGCAGAACCCGCATGGTGCTGCTATCGCCACCAGCCAGGCTGTTCTTTGCACGTTCGAGAACTTCCGAGCTTACCGAGCAGTTAGCGGCTTCAAATTTGGAAACAGTACCGGACATAATTAATCCCCTGTGAGATTCGCTGACGATGTTGTCGATCGTGTCTTGCTACTTATTGGATGAAACTGGACTGACTCTCGGCCTTGGTGGCGGTCGAGAACTCTTGAAAACACCGGGCGATTTCTTCGGAACTGGTAGCATTCCCAGCTGTGAACAATCGTCCTGATTGCAGTGCGGCTTCCCAACTGAGTTGGCCGCGAGTGATGCGATGGAATGTATCGGAGTTGAGATAGCAGGTTGAGCTGTCTCCGTTCTTGAGTCCGGATCCAATGCCCACCAGGCGACCGTGATCCAGAATCATGTGCCATTGACCACCGCCATTTCCGCTGATGCGGAGGCTGACGTAACGTCGGTCATCGGAGTCGTCCGATGATCGAGTGGGATTCATCCAGGGCGCGAGTTCTTCGGCTATCGGGAACTTGCGACTGACGGGTGTTTCTCTCGGCCAACCGAAGTTCTTGTCGATGGCATACTTCACCAGCAGATCCATCAGGGACTGATCGACCTGAGGGCAGGGCAGGTGAGGTAGGCACGTTTCGGTGCGAGTACTATCGAAGGTCGGATCGTCGCTCCAATACGACTGATAAACCTTCATCTGATCGCGGAATGAGTCCATCATCTTTTCCGCGTCTTCCGAAAGCTTCGACTGGTCGGCTTCTTCGTGCTTGGCCAAATCGAGAACAGCTTCCCCAATGGAGGCCAACATGTCGGCAACGGTTGCCGCTTTGGGGTTGGTGAAGTGATAGGTCTCGCCATGAAGGTCTTGGCGAGCGATAACTTCGGTCATAGCAGCCGAAACCCAGTCGACTGGCACAAGGTTTTTGCGCTCGTCACCCGAGAGCGCCAACGTGCCGAGCCAGTCTCCTTGGGCAATCACATCCCAGGGTAGGGTTGTAACCAGCGTATGAACGAGTCGGAGCGGCGTGTAAAAGCCGTGATACGACGTGGTGAAACCAGTTTGAGAGTCTCCCACGATGATCGACGGACGATGAACCGTTAGCGTATCGAATCCTGCAGCACGGACTTCCTTTTCGGCCGTGATCTTGCTGGATTCGTAGTCGTTGCTGGGAAGTTGGCCGACATCCAATTCGTCCTCACGAATGACTTCGCGACGCTGCCCGCATACGTAAGCGGTCGAGACGTGGTGGAACTTTCGGATGCCCGCCTCGCGGCAGAGATCGAGCATGTTGCGCGTGCCATGGATATTGCTACGCCATGGTTCGCCGCCTTCTTCCTCCGCATAGAAGGTCAACGAAGCAGCCGAATGAACAGCTGTGTCGCAGTACTCTCGGACCCACTGCTGATCTTCGTCGGACAGTCCACACATTGGCTGTGTGATATCGCCTTCGAGAACGATAGGACGCACCAGTGCGTGCCCCAGTTCCTTCTCCCAGTAGGTCATGGCCGTTTCGATACGACCCACCGCCGATTCGATTCGCGATGGGCGCACGATGACCGCTAGCGGAATGTCCGCCAATGTCAGATCGCGAAGTAGGTAGCGGCCAAGTAAGCCTGTGCCGCCAGTTAACAGGTGATACTTCATAGTTTCCTATACTTTGCCTGCTTAAACGTGAACCGCCGCGCCACCATCGACGACCAGCGTTTCTCCTTGGACCAAATCGGACAGAGGGGATGCGAGGAAGATCACCGCGTTGGCGATATCTTCGATGGAAAGCATACGATCCCCCATCATTGTTTTGTCTTTACGGTGAGCGAACATCTGGTCTGCACCGGGCAGACGCTTGGTTGAATCCGTTTCGACAAGGCCAGACTTGATGATGTTAACGTTGACTCCTTTGTCGCCGACTTCGAGGGTCAGGTGACGTGCGAGGCTTTCCAGAGCGGCCTTCGAGCTTCCGATCAAGCCGTACCACGGCAACGCCGTATCACTACCATGGCTGCTGATGCCAATGACCTTGGCTCGACCCTGGCTCTTTTCCAGCAGCGGCATGCCGGCTTGTACCAGGTACAGCATGGCCAGAACGTTGGTGTGATAAGTGTTCTCGAAATGCTTTTCGTTTGCGGCGAGCAGCGGGCGGAAGCCGCCGGTGGCTGCGTTGCTGACAATGATGTCAAGCTGCTGGATGTGCTCACCGATGTACTCCATCATCGATTCGACATCATCCTTCTGGCTGACATCCGCCTTGACGACGAAAGAACGGCGACCCATTGCGCGGATCTCTTTGGCCGTCTCCATGGCAGCGGATCGGGAGGTCACATAGTTCACGATGACGTCCGCACCAGCTTCCGCCAGACGAAGCGCACAGGCACGGCCCATGCCTCGCGAGCTACCGGTGACGAGAGCCATTTTTCCGGTCAAATCAATCATGAAGTCTTACCTTTATAGCTAATTGGAATAGTGTCTCGTTGAGTGTGACCACTGCCATCGTTCACGGCACGGTCAATATAATTTTGAAAGTGATAAACGCGTTCTTCTCGCGTCGAAATCAAACCACCCAAGGGCTGGTCGACCGAACTCAGACCGTGTTGAACCTGTGTCATGACCTGGGCATCTTCATCGCCAACTTGGCATAAGAAGTCATTGGCCCAACGGCTAATCAAGTAACGATTCCAGAGTCTTCGCAGTTTGCCCTTCTGGCCGACGTGGCACATCAGCCGAATGATCGATATCGAACTATTGGGTGATACAGGGACTACGCATTCCACCCAGCGATAAAGCGATAGATGGGCGATCATGACATTTGGGTAGTGAGCGACGTGTTGATACTCAGGGGTTCGGTCGCGACCAACGAGCCAATGCCCAAATTTGTCGAGGGATGCTCGAAAGGACTGCTCCTGGCTGAAGTCAACGCGAAGGGAACTTCCCCAGTCGTCTAGTTTGTGTTCGCAGTCTTCTTCCGAAGGTGACTCGCCGAATGTCTTGGGATGGACCTCGGTCGTGTGATAGCTTTCCAGAGCATTCTCGATGAGGCATTTCCAGTTTGCTTGAATTGGTCGATTGAGAACAATCGCCGTATGCATGTCAGGCGAAAACCACTCCTGGTAGGTCGTATACATCTCGCCCAGGAATTCGCGAAGCGAAGGGCCTTCATCAGTCAGGTTAATGAAGAGCAGCTCGCCACAGGTTTCCAGGCGATACTTTTTTAGCCCTAACATGCCCTGCTTCAGAGGACGAAACGACTTAGCGTCGGGGATCTTGCGTACGTTACCGGTCTCGTCGAACTGCCAGCCGTGATACTGACAACGAAGGCGTTCACACGTACCGCAGGAATCACTACGCAGTTTTGAGTAACGGTGCGAACAAACGTTCAAGAAGCAGTGGAACTGGTCATCGCATCGCCAAATAATGAGCGGACGACCGTACATCTCAAGTGTTACGTAGCTTCCGTTTTGGGGGAGCTCACTCTTCAGGGCAACCGCATGCCAAGTAGGAATCAGAAGTGAGTCGACCTCTTTCTGAAGAACTTCTTTACTCGTGTAGCAGTCGCGTGAAAGGATTTGTGGATGGTGCTGGGTACTTAAGAACACAATGACACCTCCTGTCCTGACGTGTTACTCCATACCGCCGTCGCGGCACCTTGGTTTGTGGCACGAACCCAAGTCGTCAACGGATCAACATCGAGCCCGTGAATGCGGCTACGGACTTGATTCTTGTCGATCGAAACAAGCTCGACGGAGCGAGGATCCCACTTGCTACCATCGCCGCAGGCCTTGAAGATCGATTCCTTCAGCGCCCAAGCAACCGGCAAGCGGTTGGAAACATCATTTTCAATCCACTTCACTTCCTGATCGCTAAACCAGTGCGATCGAAAACTTCTCGTCTCGGGAACGCAGGATGCTACGTCGACGCCGATTCGAGCATGACTGCTGGCAATTCCAACCAGAATCGCCTGATTGCTATGCGAAATCGAAAGACGACAAGCACTGGCCATTCCACCGACTGAGACGGCGGGAGACTTTCCGAGGCCATCTGCACCTCGGGATAGGATTTCCACCTCACGCAATATGTCCACTTGCGACGAACGAGCAACGAGACGCTTAGCGATCCAACGTCCGGCCAACCACTGGCTACGTCGTGAAGAGTCTTTCCAGAAGGAAAGCTCCGACAACTCCAGTTCGGTCAACCAAGTTGACGCCTGGGGGATACCCAGCTTCTCGAAGTTCGCGACGTAGCGAACTGTACGTGGGTAGGAAGAAATCATTTCACCTCCCCTCGCATAAGAATGACTTTCTCGTAACCGGTCGCCTTGAGAATGACGGTGCCGTCCTGTCCGACAACAACCATGTCGTACAACGCGGACTTCTCTGCGATGTTGCGACAGGTGAAGTGGACGTAGCAGTTCTCGCCATCTTGCGGAACGCGTCCTAGTTCAAGTAACTCGATCTTGCGTGGCAGCGATACAGCGCCTTCGCCATGCAAATACAAGTGGCAACCGCATGCGTAAAGAGCCGAATCGAGAACGCACGAGGGGACAATCCATCCGTCGCGTTTTGACTCGCCGGTCAAATCTACCAGGGGTTGCGCCACGATATGGCCCCAACCATTGGATGCTTCGCAGCTAATGGCTTTCAAACAGCGGAAGGGTTGGCCGTGATAAATGGCGCTGTCTTCCGGGTACTCAACGGCGTGCCATTCACTCGGGAAGGTTGGCAGGGTCGTCGTTGGTGCGGCAGGCGAATCGGCAACAACCGCTTTCGCTTCCAGGTACAGCCGATCCTTCTGGATCAAGCCACCGGTTCGGTTGCGGAAGTCGCAAGTCCAGCGGCATTGAACAAGCTGATCGTCAATTAATTCGCTGCGAGCCTGTGCCGTTTGCGGGTTGTCGGTGTGGAAGACGAGTCCATCCACCATGTCGACATCACGGAAAGCAACTACCGTTTTACCGCTTGCGATCGCTGCTGCCTCACGCAAGGCTTCCAAGGTAGCCACAACCGGCATGATTGGTTTGCCACGCAGGCGATGCTGGATCAGGAACGGATCCGCGGTTGGATCAAGCGGAACGTCTCCGATCAACTCATCCCCTTCGCGGCGGGTCGTTTGGATGAGTGGGACATCGCTGGCCTCTTCACCCGAACGCGGTTGGAACTCGCCCAATGGGTACTGCTCTTCCGGGTAAAACATGGGATAGAAGTCACCGAACGTATAAAGCGTTTCGGCCTTCTTTCCGCCACCGGCCATTTCTTCTTCCAGTCGGCGGACGCCTTCCTCTGGCAGCATGTATTTCATCTTCATCACGCTGCGCGGTCCCCAGGCAAAACGGGACAGGGTAGCGATGCCAGCCCCTTCCCAGGATTCCCAGTGAATGCAAAGGGTCGTGCAGTCGGGACTAGCCTTGCGGTGCCAGTCGAGGGCCTTCGACATCGAGTCGTTTCCGGCGGCGTAGTCGCTGAGCCCGTTGCCCCCGAAACGACCGCTAATCGAACCGAAGCCGATGCAGTGCGTCAAAGGGTCATTCTTGGTGAGGGCAAGCAAGTGCATGAGTCCATCGAACTTCGTGCGTACTAGCTTCTCGACGAATCCACGTCGCTTGTGCTCGAAGCGACCTGGCTCGATCAGCCCGGCACCATGCATGAGGCCAGTCACGGGGCCATCGGTTGCTCGGACCTTGTCCAACGCTGCGGAAAGTTCGTCCCGGCTGGTAACATCGCATTGATGGTACGTTGCCTGAATGCCTGCTTCGGCAAACTTCTGTAGGTTGTTGAAGATCTCGCAATCCTTCAAGACTCGATCCCAAGCAGCGCCGGGTGATTGCCCATCGGCGACAGCCTGACGGGTGATCTGGGTCTTGTAGGTCTTGAGTTGCTCTTCGTCGAAGTTGCGCCACGGAGCGTTTACGATCGGCGGTGGGCTCTTGCCGAAGAGATGAAGTTTCCAGCCATAACGTCGAGCAAGTTCTCGGGCCGCGATAGCGGTGATCCCGCGTGCGCCGCCGGTTACTACCCAGACACCGCCTTGCGGAATATTGGCGAGCGGTCCAAGAGGAAGGTCGACCGGAATGGGGCGTACGACGCATCGCTTGCCAGCGTTCCAGCTCACTTCGACTTCAGGCCGATACGATGCCGCTTCACGCAGCAATGCATCAACGACCACTTGCGACGATTCGCCAGCGGGGGAGTCGATCACTTTGCATCGAGCTGCTCGCTCATCACGACGTGAATCTTCGATATGCAGTGACTTAACGAAGCCAGCCATGCCACCGCCATCGGGCAGTGATACAGTTGACTCGAAGCCGAAGTCACCACCAAGGCTCGTTGCGGCGACAAGTGTGCCTGGGCCATGTTCGGTCAATTTGATAAGGCGCTTGTACCAACTCTGGGCGATGAAGAACGGCGCGATGATACCATCGTGTCGTCGCTTCTCGATCGCTTCCGCAGATAGCATATCTGCCTGGGCCGCATCGCGAGCCGAGAGCAGGAACAAGTGACCTGCCGGGCGATCGGGATGTAGCCCATCCAGTTCAGCCAGCAGGGCATCTAGGTCTTCGCGAATACCAAATCGATACACTTCTGCCCCGAGGCCTGCTAACTTCGCTTCCAGAGCAATAGCATCTGCGTTGTCTCCCACAATCCAGACCGGAGTCGAGAAAGTCGGAACGGCAGGGCTATCGGCACCCAGTGGAGCTTCGATCAGCTTGAGCTCACAGCGCTGCGTACGCAGTTCAACCGATGCATCAGGCGGGCCGAGCGGCTCAGTCGACGGCGACGCTGGCGAGGTTTCCTGTGAAGGAGTTTCGCTTTTGCTTTCCGCCAACTTGCCGAGGCCATCGGCGAAACGTTGCCAGTGGCGACGCTCGGTGATCAGAATCTCACTTCGCGGCGCGTCTGCTTCGATTTCACGAATGAAGTGCCCCAGGCCTTCGGCCAGTGGCATGAGAGTCAACTCACTCTTCTCTTGCAGAACGCTTTGTGTTTCTGGACGAGCTGCCATGCCGACTTCGTCCCAGCCGTGCCAGTGGAAGCCCACAGCACGAACCCACGGACGTTGGCGACGGTACGCACCCATCAGCTTGCACAGCAGGTCGCTGGCCTGGCAGTAGTCGGCCTGACCGAAGCTGCCTAGCCGACCGGCGATGGAACCGAAGCCAATCACGTGGCGAATTGGATCCTTGCGGGTAAGGGCCGCCAGGTGAACCAGACCGCCTGCCTTAATGCCGATCGTGGCGTTGACGACATCGACCCGTTTCTTTTCAAAGCGACACGACTTATCAATGCCCGCACCATGGAGGATACCGGAGATTGGACCATCGGTGCGACGAATGCTATCGAGCACATTTGCCAGCGAATCGCGGCTAGACACATCGCATACGTGGTACGTGGCCGAAACGCCTGCCTCTTCGAAGGCTCGTAGCGAACGATCGATTTCAAGGCTCTTCTGCACACGTTCCCATGCTTGAGGAGCCGGTTGACCCGCTTTGCGTGCCGCGATCATCGTCTCTGCTTTGAGCTTTTTCAGTCCGTCCTCGTCCAGAGTACGCCAGCTTGGGTCGATTTCTGGTAGGGGACTGCTTCCCAGCAGGTGCAGCCGAAGCCCATATCGCTTGCCCAGTTCCAAAGCACATGCAGCCGTAATGCCACGTGCACCGCCGGTTACTACCCAAGCTCCATGGGGAAGGCTTGCGTCGTCGGCAATACGTTCAGCGGGAATATCGACAGCAAACGGAACACGACGCGAACCGCCCGACCAGGAGACTTCGTAATCAAGATTTCCAGAAGCCAGTTCGCGGATGATGTCTTCGGCGATTTGACCAGGACAATCACTCTCGCTGGTATCGAACGCTTTCACGCGAGGGCCTTGGCCTCCACGCATCACGGTGTACTCGATGAAAATGGCCTTCATCAGACCAGTCAACGCACCGCTGTGAGCACCGATCGAACCAGACTCGAAACCAAAGTCACCACCAAGCGATGTGGTGGCGACTACGGTAGCTTGGGGCAACCAGCCCTGTTTGTCGGCAATTGATAGCCACTTTTGGCAAACGAACAGGGGCGTTTCCATGCTCACTCGTTGCTGCGAACTCCACTTCGCGGGGTCCGCCATGGCGACCGCTGGGTAGCCATCGCGACCTGTTGTGATGAACAAATGTGGTGCTGGTCCCGCTTCGCAGATGTTTTCCACTTGCGAAACGGCCGTGTCCAGGTCCATCGCATCTGTGATGTGATAAACGACAACGCCATTTTCCTGCAACTTGGCGAGGAGAGCATCTGCCGTTGGGCCAGAGCCCAGCACGACGGCCGCCCCTTGCCAGGTCATGCTCGTAGCGGCTGACGCAGACAACGGAGCATCACGCATTTCCATCTCGAAGCGAGCCGTCACATTCGGCGCTGCAAGCGGGAGATGATTGACGATGCGTTCTGTTCGCAATTTCGGATCAGGCGTTGCCTCGAGCAGGGCAAGGTCGTAAGTAACTGCATCGGATTGGCCAAGAGAACACTTCACCGAGAGCGTGTTCGCAGCATGGTCAAACGTAATGACCAATGCGTCTTGATTATCTTGTTCGACCTGAGGATCTTGTCCGGTTTCGCTCCAATCGGAATCAGCCATCGCGAGGGTTGAAACGCCGGAGGCAGCGACCAGTTCTGGTTGACGCTGCCGTGCGACAGGGCCATCGCTGGCAATCTGAACGCCTTGCGAGGTGAGCTCCATCGTCGCTAGTCGCTGTGTACTACGATCGCTGAACGTTACGCTTCCAGACGGACTGCTTTCAAACGAAGAGGTCGCGTCGATGGCATCTTCCAGCGTCGGTGATGTGCCCAAGATATGGAGCAAATCAGGATCGCCAGATGCTGTAGCCGTGAGGCCACCGCGGTTCATGCCGCCCAGGCAATAGACTGTACCTATCGCAGTGACGCCGACGTGCGGAATTCCCTCGGACGGTTGTCTTAGGAATGTCGCCAGACGAACGGTCTCGCGCAAGGGGCCCATCGCCTGCGAGGTGATCCGCGCGACGTGCTTCATGCCAGCATCAATTCCGCCTTCGGTGGCTACCTGATCAGATTGTGACAGGAGTTCCGCCGTGACGAAGTGATGCACTAATAGGTTGGTCAGAGGGGCTTCGACCGCATCGGCGATCCCTTGCAGTTCGTCCAGTTGGTCTGGAGAAAGCAGCTCGAAGGCACGCTGGCAGCGCTGCGATCCAGGTAGCTCATCGACCGATTCACCGACATACTCAGCGTATGTTTGTAACGTTCGGCGGATCTCGCTACGGAACACGCTGCCATGGGTGAAACCCATTTCGTAAGGCGTACCAGCAAGTGTCTGCAGGGACGAAGCGTTCTCGTTCCACTGATTCTCAGAATTGTCCGCAACCTCAACTTCCTTGGAAGGGGAGGCTACGGCCGGCGCGATGGTTTTAGTTTCCCTGGCCGGCGCCGGAGCGGCCGGGGAAAAAGACGATGCCTCGTTGGCGTTCGAGGTCGCAGAAACTTGTTGGCCATTGGCCGACAGGAAGTCGAGCACGTGACGCAAAGTTGGGAAGTCGTCGAGAGACAACTCGGTCGCCGAGGTGCTGATCTCGAAGTATTCCTGCAATTCGCCGAACAGCTGAGCCTTCTTGATGCTGTCGATGCCGAGGTCGGCTTCGAGGTCCGCATCCAGGTCGACCACTTCCGGCGGATAGCCGGTCTGCTCAACGACAAAGTTCACCAGGAACGATTCCAACTCGGCTGGATTCGCAGGGGATTCCGACGACGCAACGGCAGTACCATTGGCAACGCCATTCGCAGCACCGTTGGTTGGAGGTGCCGGTATAGGCGGAGAAGGCTGCGGCGGTGGCGGTTGGATTGGTGCAACCGCAGCGGCCGGGGCAGGGGAAGCCGCTGCTTCACTGGTCGCTTGACCGTTGGCCGAGAGGAAGTCGACGACGTGACGCAAAGTTGGGAAGTCGTCGAGAGACAACTCGGTCGCCGAGGTGCTGATCTCGAAGTATTCCTGCAATTCGCCGAACAGCTGAGCCTTCTTGATACTGTCGATGCCGAGGTCGGCTTCGAGGTCCGCATCCAGGTCGACCACTTCAGGTGGATAACCGGTCTGCTCAACGACAAAGTTCACCAAAAATGCTTCCAGTTCGGCAGGGCTAGTCGAGCCTGACGGTGCCGCTGGTTCAGGAGTGGCTGCTACAGGAGCAGGTGCGGCTACCGGGGGAGCAATGGGCTGCGGAGCAGGAGCTGGTGGTGCGGCAACTGGCTCTGGTGCGGCAGCTGCCGGTGTGCTGGTCGCTTCACCATTGGCGGAGAGGAAGTCGACGACGTGACGCAGGGTTGGGAAATCGTCGAGAGACAACTCGGTCGCCGAGGTGCTGATCTCGAAGTATTCCTGCAATTCGCCGAACAGCTGAGCCTTCTTGATGCTGTCGATGCCGAGGTCGGCTTCGAGGTCCGCATCCAGGTCGACCACTTCCGGCGGATAGCCGGTCTGCTCAACGACGAAGTTGACCAGGAACTTTTCAAGGTCCACTGCGTTCGACTTCGGAGCCGACTTGGTTGCAGCGCCGTTGGCCGAACCGTTCGTCGATCCGTTGGTGTAGTGGTTTCCTGAACCGTTCATCGACGGCGCAACTGGTGGAACAACTGGCTGCGGTACAACAGGAGCCGAAGGAGGTGTAATCGGTGGAACCGGTTTCGGGGCCGGTGGAGTCGGCGTTGCTACCTTGGGCGGGCTGACTGGCGGGGGAGCAACAGGCTGAGGTGGAGCTGCCGGTGGAGCAGGTTGTGCCTGCGGTGCCGCAGCCGTCGGTCGGTCCGAGGCTCCACGCATCTTTGCTCTTCGACGTTCGGTCGCATCAAAGTGCGGAATATCGTCCATCAGGTTCATCTCGTGGGAAGGTGTTAACGCGGGTTTCTCAGCACGCTGAGGTGCTGCGGAAGTTTCAGGAACAAAGTTTGGTTTGGGAGGTACTGACTGAGCCGAAGCTTCACCAACACCGAGGCAGTCGAGCAGTGCTTGAACGCCCAGTAAGGACTCCAAGGCACCACGCTTAGGATTGTCGACGGCAATGACGTTTGCAGTGCCTGACAGGATTTTTCGATTCAACTTGGTCAGCGTTTGTTGCGGGCCGACTTCGACGAACACGGTTGGAGCCTCTTGATCAAGCTGTTCGATCAGGGGCACGTATTTGACCGGGGTGGTCAGTTGAATTCCAAGGTTTCGCTTAATGCGCTGGACATCGGTAACCTGTTGATTGTCGACCGTGCTGACAAACGTGGTCGACGGAGTCGCAAGCGTTGCGGTTTCCAATGCTTGTTGCAGCAAGCGGCTGGAGCCTGCCATGAGCGGAGTATGGAACGCCGCAGGAACAGCCAGAATCCGGGCTGGGTACGACTTCGCTTTGAGTGCCGTCGCCAACTGCTGCAGAGCGACCAACTTGCCACCAATGACCGTTTGGTCGGGAGCATTGAAGTTGGCCAGGTAAGCCTGGCAGCCACATTCGGCGATCAACTGCTTGATCACTTCTGGAGCGGCCGTTGTTGCTAAGAGTCCGGCATCGTTTTTGGAAGTTGCCAGAATGCCATCACAACGCGCTTTGGTCATGCGGATGACATCATCCAAGTTCCAGACGCCAGCAGCATACAACGCTGGAAACTCTCCGTAGCTATGCCCCAGGACCAAATCCGGAGTAATCCCTTGATGCTTGAGCGTGGCCAGGCAGGTCAGGTCCGCCAGTAGCATGGCGATCTGTGTTTGGAACACGTCCTTGCCAAGTTGCGTAGGAGTTTCCCACGCCAATTGCGAAAACGTTGGGAACCCCTGACGCTGCATTGCCGCGTCTGCCTCGGCAATTGTTTTGGCGGCCTCTGGTGAGACGGCAACCAACTCCTTCAGCATTCCTTCGTACTGGGAACCTTGCCCAGGGAAAACGAAGGCAACACGAGGTGGTGACTGTGGACGCTGACGATAGAAGATACCTTGTTGTTCCAGAACCTGCTGAGCCGAGGCATTCCCCAATTGGCTCGATGCCATTGCCAGCTTCTTGGTAAAGCTTGCCAAGCTGTCCGCAACAATCGCCAGTCGAAATGCATCGCTGGGAGCGAATTTTTTGCCTGCGGCGTTCCAAGTCGACTCGGCGCTATTCACGGCGTCGTTAAGACACGCAAGCAGTTCTTGGTGACTTGCAGCACCAAGACGGATGAGCTTCGCATCAGCGTTTGCTGGTGCCTGGTCGACGGCAGGAGTAGCGGATTCCGGCTTCGGTGTGACGTGCGAACCGTTGTCCAGTAATAGATAGAAAGCTTGCCCCTTGGCCCAGTTGGCAACACCACCGAGGCCACGTTGGCTTAGCTTGGTATTGCCGCGGAGCACGGTTTCCAGGTTTGGGCCGGCGCCTTTACGTACGCCAATCCCTTGAGCGACTTCCTGGTTTTGTGACTCGAGTGCGGCTTTGACCAATGCCAGCATGGGGCCACCGCCGCCCATCTGACCGAACTGAGCAGTTGTTGATGCAAGGCTAAGCGGATGTTGTCGTGCCCCTTCGACGTGGGAATGAGCAATCATCGAAAGAGACGAAGAACAGACTTCCGGGCTCTCGTCGGTTTCGAGGTCGACGAATTCGACTTCTGCCGGATCGATTCCTGCCATCGCCGAGCTGCGTTCGACAGCCAGTCGCATGGCTTCTGCCGGATTATCGTGCGTGCCGGTACCGAGACCCCGAATCACGGCACGAATCTTGTCGCCGTCACGGCGAGCATCGGCAAGACGCTTCAGTACGACGACGGCGACGCCTTCGCCGGGAACAATGCCACTGAATTCAGCGTCCCAAAGTTCTTTGGCCTGGCCGTCTTTACTGAGAAGTCCAGCAGCCTTCAGACCATCGTAAATGGTTGGTCCCATGCGGCGTTGACCGGCGGCACAAATCATCATGTCGTTATCGCCGGAAAGCAACGAGTCGATGCACAACGCGATGCCGGACATGCCACTGGTAGCACCACTGTCGATCGCAACGGCTCCACCCTTCAGGTCAAGTGTCTTGCTGATCCGCGACGCAAGGGTGCTGCTGGTAAAGCTTCCGGTTTCATCAACCAACGCAGGCCACTTCTTCAAGAGATGCTTGCTGAAGTTCTCGTTGATGGTGTTGATTTGCTCAGGCGACAATCCCTTCTCGGCCAGGCGTCGAGCGAGAATTGCCTGCATCTCGGGAATGCGAAGTCCCATCTCCAACTGATCGGAGAAGTCACCACCGAATTCGGTGCAAACGACGACCCCTGCAAGTTCCTTCGGGATGGAATCGCGATCGTAGCCTGCATCTGCGAGGGCCTTTTCGCTGGCATCCAGAAACATAAACTGAAGCGGATCCGCTTCCTGGACCTGCTTAGGCGGAACGCGGTGCTTTCGCCAGTCGTACTCATATTTCTCGATGAAACCGCCCAGCGGAGCATAGCCTTCTCGGCTGGCTCGATCGCGCGACTGGGGCGACCAGCGGTCACCGGGTGGTTGGCTCTTCGGGTCAGTACCCGATTGAACGAGGTTCCAGAATTGATCGAGTTCGTCAGCACCTGGGACGATACAACCCATGCCGACAACGGCGATGGCTCGATCCTCAGCCGATTCGGTGGCAGGTTTGCTTGGACCACAGATCTGTTCGGGAGTTTGACCGACGTATTCATCGATCACGACATGCATGTTCAGCCCGCCAATGCCAAACGCATTTACGCCGGCACAGCGCGGTCCGCCATCTTCCGGGGCTTCCCAAACGGCTGGTTGCATCGGAACGAAGAAGGGGGACTCGTCCCAAGGCACCTTCGGATTGAGTTCTTGAATGTTGATCGCGGCCGGGAACTGCTTGTGCTGCATGCAGAGCACCGTTTTGATCATCCCTGCAATACCGGCGGCTTCGAGTGAATGCCCGATATTGGCTTTGGCGCTGGTGATCGGAATCTTTTTGCCTGGGGCGAACTGGGGCTGAAGAACTTCGCGGAGGGTTTCCAGTTCGGTGGCATCGCCAACCTGGGTCGCGGTCGCGTGGCACTCCTGATATTGCAAACGCGAAGCATCGGCACCGCTGCGGTAAGCGCGACGCATGGCTCGCATTTGGCCTTCTTTACGCGGGGCCCAAAGGCTTTTCCCTCGTCCATCGGTGGCCACGCCCAGTCCACGGACGACTGCCTGGATTGGATCGCCGTCGGCAATCGCACGATCGAGCGTCTTCATGACCAGAGCGACGTAGCCTTCGGACATAATCAGGCCGTCAGCATTGGCATCGAATGGACGGCTATCGTCCTTGGTCAACGTTTGGGCATTCGAGAACAGCACCAGCGAGTCCGATTTGCAATCGGAAGCTCCCCCCACAACCACAGCGTCTGCACGCCCACGCTGCAAGGCGCGAGCACCCATCAGCATGGCATGAAGCGAGGACGCACAGGCCGAGTTCAGGGCCAACCAGCTTCCGTCGAGACCGAAAGCCTTGGCGACGGTTCCGGCAACCATGTTGCAGTTCAGGAAACGCGTCGAGTCGGGACCTGGCGGCAACTGCTGATTGAGTTCCGCAAGAAGTTCCTGCTCAGCGGCCTGACGAATTTCAACAGGGAGATCGTGGAAGCCGGGCGTTTGCTCAAGCAGGGCGATCGCGTCATCCAGGTATGTCTGGAACGTTAGTTCTCCCAGGCGTGAACTTCCCTGGGCATGACCGATGAAGACAGAGACGTTTCGATTGGGCAGTTGGAACGGATCGTAGCCGGCGTGTCGGAATGCCTCGGCAGCGACCTCCGTCATCAATAGATGGGTGTTATCGACGGAATCAATCAACGATTGCGGAAGAGGGCACCGCTGACGGTTGAACGTCCGGTCGTGAAGCAGCGCAGCCTTGGTGGAGTAAGTCTTGCCCCGAGTCCCTTTTTCGGGATGGTAATAAATATCTCGATTCAAGCGCTCCGGCGGTACCTCACCGACGGCGGACTTCCCCTGAGAAATAAGTTGCCAGTACTGCTCGAGATTTGCCGCGCCTGGAAGCCGGCAAGCCATACCAACAATCGCTACCGGAACATCGGTTCGATCGGTCGTGATTGACATCTAAATATCCTGAAGGCCGACCGGGACACCTCCTTTCGTTCGGTCATACCGCAATGGAACCCTGATGTAGTCCATCCTTGTCGTGACTGCCTAATGTGTGAACGCATGTATACACCTGCTAGCCGCAATTCCAATCTGTTGGAACTAACCAGAAGTTAACGATTGGGTGGGGCTTGCTAGCTGCATCGCATTGGGCAGGATCAACGAAGTTCTATAATTACACAGAATGGGTAAGAAAGGCAATAAAGAGCGGGGGTTTTCCCATGGAAAATCATGGGGGGCAGGCTCAGCAAGTGTTTGAAATTAAAGAGATTTGGTGGAATTCTTCCTTGCATTATGTTGGGTAGTATTCCTCAAAAACGCGTTAACCGGGGGGTAAAGTTCCATACGGCCAATACGTGCCGAAATAGCCGTCTTAACCGGCCCTGTCCGACAAGTGCAAAGATTTTGCTCGCCACCGCGCAAAATCTAAACATCCACGAGGTATTCGCGTTTTGGATGAGTGACGATGCGGCTCACGGGCACTTCCGCATCGTGATTCCAGACGACCGAGTAGGATTTCTCGGCGGCGAAGTCAAATAATTGCTTTTTGACTTCTCGCGTCCGGATCAGATCGAGATCGTAGGAGGTGCACCACAGCTTCCGAATGTGGTGCGTCGTTGGGCCAATATCTCCCAGGTAGATCAGGCCCTGGCTATCCGACTCGACGAGGACTGCTTGATGCCCGAGCGTGTGGCCGCCGGTTTGTAAGACCTGGATACCTGGTACGACTTCTTCCAGGTGGTCGACCAGACGCAGTTGGCCAGATTCTTCCAGCGGCAGGAAATCAGCTGAGACGTAGCCGCCAGACCGTTCCACCTGACCCGAGGTAGCGTCAGCCCACTCTTGCCGGTTGATGATGTATTTTGCGGATGGGAATGTTGGCTGAACGGAGCCATTCACCTTTGAGGTCGCTCCGCCGCTATGGTCCCAGTGCAAGTGGCTAAGGACGACATGGTCGACCTGCTCGGGCGAAACACCCAGCTTGGCCAATTCATCGAGAAGAGGCCAGCCCGGGAAAAGTCCGTGCGATTTTCGGTCGAGCGGCGATAGTTTGGAACCGTGCCCTGTATCGATGAGTACGCAATGTGTATCGCTTCGGGCCAGGACACAGTGCATGGCCAGGGGAACCAGGTTTTGAGCATCCGCAGGCTGGACGGTCTGCCAGATCGACTTGGGGACAATACCAAAGAGCACGCCTCCATCGTGGAGGAATCGCCCGCCGGAGACGATATCGATTCGCCATTTTCCAACTTGAATCATGAATTGTTCCCGAGAAATACAGAGTTAGCGGTGCTAGTGCTTTCTATTTCATCCTATTTCAAGCAGGATGCATGTGTTATTCTCAATCGACGAAATTCGAAGCATGTCGTCGACCATTGATTCGCAACCTGGTTTTATTTCATGTCCCAATCCTCGTGGCAGGACCGTTTCGGCTGGTTCATCCTGGTTTTCTTTTTGGCCATTACTCCCATCGTCATGATCGGGACGAAAGGCGCTTGGGACGGCATCAAAAATCGGGTCGAAGACTGGTTGCCGGAAACGTTTGAAGAAACCCAGCGACTGATCTGGTTCTACGAGCGATTCGGTACTGACGAATTGCTGATGGTGAGCTGGAAAGGATGTACACTCGAAGACCCACGGGTTGCTCAATATGCTCAGGCGATCGCTGCAGCCGATGAAGTTGAAGGCGAAGAGGTGGTCTGGTTTGGCGAAGTCGTTACTGGGCCTGAGGCACTGAACTCTCTCACCTCTGAGCCGCTGGAATTGCCAAAGAACTTGGCCCTTGAGCGACTCGAGCATTGGTTGATCGGTGAAAACGGTGACCAGACGTGTGTTGTCGCCGTTGTCTCAGCGCAAGGAGAGGAAGACCGGGCTGCGGCGATTGAATACGCCTATGAAGCGGCCGATCGAGTTGAAGGGCTAAGCCGCGACGATCTGATTATTGCCGGCACTACCCTGGATGGAGTGGCCATTGATAAGGCCAGCAAGGGTTCACTAGCCGCATTGAATCTTGGATCGTTCGGCGTGTGCATTCTGATCATGGCGATCAGTTTTCGCAGTGCCCGGGCAACGATCATCGTCTTCGTTCTGGCGATTTTCTGCGAGCAGCTCAGTATGGCCATTATGTATTACAGTGGTCAGCAGATGGACTCTGTGCTCACGCTTGCATCGAATTTGACGTACGTTCTGAGTATCTCTTCGGGCGTTCACTTGATGAACTACTATCGCGAGTCGCTTGCTGAGCGTTCTGCGAAGGAGTCCGTTGGCTGGGCTTTACGTTCAGCGCTGGTTCCCTGCTTGCTGTCAGCCGGAACGACGGCCGTGGGGATGATGTCCTTAACGGTCAGCCAGATTCGTCCGGTGACCAATTTTGGTTTCTATGCAGCCGTTTCCATTCTGTCCGCGGCCGTGGTTTTGCTGATCTGGATGCCTGCGGCGATGTATAAGTTCCCGATCGATCCAGAGACTTGGCATCACAAGAGTAAGTCCGCTTCCCGACTTCAACCGATCTGGGAAATGCTCTCGCGTAATATGAATTCTGCCAAGTGGCCTATCTTTGGAGTTTCCCTTGTCGCCCTTTCTGTTTCTTTGCTAGGTGTGCAGAAGATCTCGACTTCGGCCCAACTGCATGATTTGTTCTGGGCTGATGCGCCTATCTTGCAGGACTACGACTGGTTGGAAGAAAACGTGGGGCCTCTTATTCCGATTGAAGTCGTGCTGAGGATCGACCAGCCGGAAGGGATTCAAACCGACGAACGGTTCCGTATCATCGATCACGTCCAGCAGAGCATCGAAGGAGTCGATGGCATCTCGGCGACCATGTCAGCCGCGACATTTGCCCCGGTCATTCCGCCCAAGGATGAAAAAGGATTTCGTGCTGTGATGCGTCGGGCATCGATTCGCAAAATCCTGGAAGGACGCCTGCCTCGATATGTCGACATGAATTATTTGAGAATCGAGGATGGTGACGAACTTTGGCGGATCAGTGCTCGCGTGCGGGCGGCCGATCGTTTGAATTATGGTGCGTTGATGGAGCGTCTGCGGGCAGGCGTCGATCAATCACTGAAAGATTACCCGAGTGTGCAGCCCATCTACTCAGGTTCGGTGCCACTGATCTTCAAAGCTCAGAGCGAGATGCTTGGGGACTTGATCAAGAGTTTTGGCTTGGCGTTCGTAATGATTGCCATCATCATGATGATCCTGCTGAGGAATGTCGTGACCGGGCTTTTCAGCATGATTCCCAATGTGCTGCCGACGCTGTTGGCATTCGGCACAATGGGCTACCTCGGCGTTCAAGTGGAAATCGGTTCGCTACTGACCGCAAGCGCCGCGCTTGGTATTGCGGTCGACGATTCGCTGCACTTCATAAGTTGGTTTAACAAAGGTCTGCGTGCCGGAAAATCGAAGGTCGAGGCTACACGGCTTGCTTACGATCATTGCGGATTGGCAATGATTCAGACGTCGTTGATTTGCTCGCTTGGGTTGTTGGTTTTCGCTCTTAGTCCCTTTACCCCGGTGTCACGATTTGCGTTTCTGATGTGTGGCCTGCTGCTGACGGCTCTGCTTTGCGATCTGTTGATTTTGCCTGCGATTCTGCTTTGCTTCACAAAAAAGCCCAAGCCGACAACCGAATCATCGGAAGCCGGCTTGGGTGACGTGCACGCAGAAGAATAAAGACGGAAACTACGGTTGTTTGGGATCGGCAGCGGAAGTCGCAACGTAGAGACTCTTGGCCATCTCAAACAGCTTTTGGTAGGTGTTTTCATTGCCTGGTTCAGGCGGAGCGAACTCAACCCCGTTACGTACCATGTACGAAAGAAGCGAAGTCAGATTCTTACCGTCTACCGATGGGTTGTAGCCATTGATGACCAACGCTCCATCAGCTTTGCCAACTCGTTTCAAGCGGCGAACGGCATGCGAGAGACTTTGCAGGTGCTGCTCCGACTCGCGGTAGAGGTAGTACTCGGCCACGCCTTTGCGAGCCATCTCCTGGCCATCGACTTCCTGAAGGAACTTATTGGCCAGTTGCAGAATCGAATTCTCGAGTTTGTCGATCAGGATCGGATCGATTTCTGTTTGCTGGGAAGCAGCCTGACGCACTTCTTCGAGGTTGTTTTCGATCTTTTCTCGGTCTTCCTTGAATCTTTCGTTTTGCAGCAAATGCGGCCACCATTGGAAGTTGCCAAGTTTACCGGTGTCTGCCTGGAAGACACCCGTTTCACCACGCACATTGGTTAGCTTCAAATTGATTTTGGAGAGGTCGTCTGGCGTTAGCTGAAAGCGAGCCATTAACTGGGCCACTTCGATGTCGTCGTTCAAGTAATCGAACGACAGAACACTCGACCGCAGTGCTTCCTTCATGGTGTTCAGAGCTGCCCCGTTGGTGAGGCCTTCCCCGGTGAGATCCGGATGATCGACCAGTCGACGCATCGCCTTTTCTTTGCGAGTATCGGCTTCGTCTAAGTGGTTCTTCAGGACATTGGCGTCTCGGACGGCGCGGCGTTCGAAGTAGATTTCGACTGCTTTCAGCGCGTTGTCCAATTCCTTGTCGTAGGCATCGGCGGCGATCGCTCGTGCGGTTTGATAGTCTACCGCCGCTTCGCCTTGAGCTCGGATCAATTCGGCCTGACCGAAGATCAGACCGACTTCCATGTGCGGTGAACGCGAGTAGTACCAGGGGCGATTGTCATCTTGGACGACAACTTGTTGTGCCTGCGCGGCAACTGGAGCAAGCAATAACGCCAAGCTCAAGCAGGTGAGAGTAGTTGTTTGGGACATCGATCTATTTCCTCTGCGCTGGACAAGTTTAGTTTTTCGAGTACTGACGGATAAACGGCATCACGTCAGATATCACGGTCGCGTCGAACGTCTGACCAGAGGGGGGCGAACCCAGCATCATTTCTGGCGTCAGACGCGAATAGATGGCAACGAGTTCTCCTTGCGAATTCAGCAGAGCGGATCCATTCCAGTTCGTATCGCGATGGGCTGCTGGAGTGAGCGAGTCAAATTTGGCAATCAGCAGCCGAGCATTCTCTTCCACGCCAGCTTCGCCAATCGAGCGTTGAATCCGGACCGTCTTTTCCTCGATGGGTAATTCACTATTGGGTGGGATAAACGGCGCGACGCGATCAAAACCGTGACCTACCAGGGTAAGTTTGGAAAGCGGCGGCAGCGTTGCGGTTTCGGCCAGCGGCAGCCAATACGGCAGTGTCTCTTGCACGTGAATGATGGCCACGTCGAAGTGATGCGGCTTCTCGGCGATCACCATGAAATGTCGATAGGCATCTTCGAGCGTTTTCTTCAGGTCGGCACTGATGTCATTCATGTCGACTTGGGAATAGATGCTATGGAACTTGGCCTCAGCGCCATCACCTTCCTTCATAGCTGCCACGTAAGTGGGATGAGGAACAAACTGAGTAACGGTAAGCTTCTTCGGACCCAGCAGCATTAATTGGGGAAATCGCTCTTTGGCTAATTCCGAAATAGTTTTCGCTGTGCCGGTTGCCAGGATCGTGTTAGGACCAATCGCGAGACCTGTTCCAATGCGGTACTGCTGATCAAGATTCTCATCAGCAACGGCCAGCACATAGATTGCCTCTTCAGGTGCGTGCTGTACGACGGTCTCTTGAGGTTTCGGATCAGGCTTGGGGTCCGGGGGAGTATTTGGCGGAGTCGTGGTATTTGGATCGCTTTCTGGTGGAGTACTTTCACCAGGGCTGGGATCGGTAAGGCCGACCTCATCCGGATTATTGGCGACCGGTTGATCTCCCTTCGAGCCACCGCTCCAGGCCATGATCGCAAACAGGATGATCAAAAGAAGGACGGTGGCACCAACACCACCGGCGATCATTAAATGTGCGGGAAATGGAGCTTCCTCTCCGCCCTCTGCGGTTGAACTCTCTTTGGGCAAATCCGGCGGAGACTTCGGGCCGGAAAGCTGTGATGGCATGGGCATGGTGACGTTTCGCCCGAGCGTCACCAGGGCATCGGGATGAATCTGTTTCTTCTTGTAGATTCGCTCGCCGTTGATAAACGTGCCGTTGGTGGACTGCAGGTCTTCGATAAACACACGACCGTCGTCGAATTCCAGACGGCAATGTTCGCCGGATACCGTCGGCTCATCGATGACGATGTCGCAGGTATCGCGAGCACCAACAATCCACACCTTCTTCGATCCCATCCGCTCTACAACCATCCTTCCTTTTTCATAATCACTCGAAGCGCGTTTTGCATTTCACGAGCATTGGGGAAACGTTCACTGCATTCGGTCTTGAGCGCCGTGTCGAGCACGTCGGCCAGACCATGGTGAAAACCAGGGTAGCGTTTTCGTAGTGGTTTAACTTCGCCGTTAAGAACCAGTGCCAGCGGATCACTGCCCTTCTCGTCACCACGTGGATATCGGCCGGTGATAATGCGATAAAAGCTCGCACCCATGCTGAAGACATCGCTGGCAGGGTTCACATACTTGTAGTCTGTCAGTTGCTCACGCGGCATGAAGGGGAAACTGCCGGTGTACGTGCCGGTTGCGGTCATGCCCGAGAAGCCTGCCTTCTCAAAGTCTTTCGTTAGACCGAAATCAGCAATCTTGGGGATCCAGCGTTTGTTGCGTTTGGCGGCCAGCAAATTGGAAGGCTTCAAATCGCGATGGACGAGCCCTTTTTCATGAGCGAAAGCCAAGCCGTCTAACAGCAAATACAGCGAGACCGCGATGTGCTTCGGCTGAACGTTGGTTTTCTTTTGGCGGAACAGCTTGGACAGTGGGCCACCATCGCAGAATTCGCTAACCACGTAGAACTCATTGCCAATGCTGCCAGCCCCAAACGACTGCACGATATTACGATGGCGTAGCCGACCACTGACTTGCATCTCTTTCAAGAACGAATCGCGTGCGTCATGATTCACATTGATTCGAGATCGTAAGAATTTGATAGCCACGGGACTATCATCGATTGTCCGTCGCGCGAGATAAACTTCTCCCAGGCCGCCGGCGCCGAGGAACTCTTTGAATTCGAAGCCGTCCAAGATGGGGAATTCGCCCGGCTGTCGCTCTGGCGGTTCGTAGGCATGATCGTTTTGGCCGATCCGACTACCAAATGCGCCGTTGGGAGCGTTCGCCCCCTCCACCATCGTAGCGCGTCCGGCTACCTCTGAAATGTCCGCCGGTGGCGGCATCTCGTTGATGGTCTGCCGACCAACATTCGAGCCAGGTGGCGGTGGAGGCATTTCGTTAATCGTCTGTCGCCCTGCATTGCCCGGCATGGATGGCGGTAGTTCGTGCATCGTTTGCCGACCTACCGATGAAGGGGAACTAGGAGGTGGCAACTCGGTGATAGTACGGCGGATATCGCTACCGGAAGAGGAGTTCGGTGCGTCTTCTTCCATGAACTTGTCGAAGACACATGTCGCGGTGATCGCTTTCTTCTCTTCGACAAAGACCTGGAAGACCGTCTTGCCTGCCGTGATGACGTCACCGTTGGTCAGGTCTACCGAAGAACCTCCGACCTTGCCTTCGCTTTCAAGACCGGCAAACGTCACGCGTCCACCGTGTTTCTTTCCATTCACAAAGGTCCCATTGCGGCTTCCCAAATCGCGAAGTCGAGAGAGTGGCGGATTGACCTCTAACAAGAAATGATGACGCGAGACAAACGGATCTTCCTGGATCGAAGCGTGGCAATGCTGCTCGTCACGCCCGAAGAGGAAGATATCGTGTCCCTCAAATTCATAGACCCGACCTTGCATCGGGCCCTTCTTCACTTCAATCCGAATCAAATCATCGCCTCCGCTGGGAAGTTCACACCTGGTGGCTCCGAAATCTATCAGGCCCAGGCAGCGGCTCAATGGCATAGGACGCGTTGCAGCGGTTCAACTCAGGCACATCCGGTATCCCGCGCTTCCGATAATCTATCGAGGTTATCAGGATGGCTGCGTGGCTGTTGCCAAAAATCCCCCAATAAGGTGTCAATAAAAGACCACAGATGGTTACGTAGCGATCCATCCAGGCGTTTCACCCGTTAGGGAACGTGCTACCGCGATTTGCGAAACTTCCGTTCTAGTAAGACCTTAACGAATTAGGCTTTCTCGATTTTACGTTGCACCAATCTAACGATGCAAACCATTTCCCTGGTGAAAATCCGTGGGTAAGAAATGACCCCCAAACCGTAAGTCAGGGGGCCACCATTGGTTATTTCGAGTTTTTGCCTTGGATTTCGCGTGTCGGTCGTTAAGGCACCCAGAGCATCCAGGCGGCGACCAAAAGGATAGTACCCACAAGCGTGACGACTAAACCTGCTCCCCGCTGTCGTTTCAAGAAGAGCAGAAGAACGAGCCCCGTCACGGAAACCAGTACCATGAGGATCGCCGAGATATCGATCACCCACGACCACTCGGGACCAGAGTCACGCCCCTTGTGGAGGTCGTTCATGATCGCGATGGCGCCACTTGCGGTCTCGCTGACCGTATATTTGCCGGTCTCCCGGTCGATGAATACGTCTGCCACGTAGCCAGCACTCTTAAACGTCACCATGCAATCGAAGTCCGACACTTCAAACTCGGCGACTTTCCCCTTCAGGTGATGCGTGGCTCGAAGCTCCTCGGCGATCGATAGCTTGTCGACCTCGTCGGCCAACTGTGAAGTTGGGAAAGACCCTTCTTCATCTCGGATCACCACCTGGTCTGCGCCAAACCAAGTGGGATGATTCAGGGTGAGTCCGGTCGCGGCAAAGAAGAGCAGTGTCGCGAAGCTGATCATCGACAGGTACGTGTGCAGCCAACGCGTTAGTTTGGCGCTGGCGGCATACCATGACTTACGACGGCGGGGCGTCTGTTCGTCCGACCTCATAGGGCCTCTTTGTCCGCAGCAGGCTGAGGAACAAATCGGTATGACATGGCTCCGACTTCCACGTTTCCTTTAAGTTTCTTCTCGGCGATCGGCTTTTCGCCCCACTCGAATGTTTCGCGAATGATCTGATAAGTACCATGTTCGCGAGCCACTTCCAAGCACAGCGTGTACTTTCCCTTGGCCAGCGGCAGGTCGAGATTGTCGGTCCCATCGAAATGGGCCTTGTATTCGCCCGGGCCACGCGTTGCCCCGGAAATGGTGTCAATCAGATCAACATTCTCGACGGTCCTGCGAAGCCGGTCATTGCGATACCAACGCGTCAAATCGCGATGCCATCGCGGGCCAGGCTGTTCGGTTTGCATCCAGAGGATTTCCGTTTTGACCGGAAACCCTTCGGCGTCTTCTAACCACATCGCAACATACGGACGTCGATATCGGCCGCCTTGGGCACGCTGAATGGTGAAGTCAACAAAAAGGCCGTGCTCGGGTTTGGGTGCGTCCTCTTTGGCGACCAACTGCTGCGTGTTCGCTTGTAATCCGCCAAGTGGCCAGCCTCGGGATGTCACCACTTGTCCTGAGGCTGTAGCAATGCAGCACTCGGTGTTTTCCAGGGATTCGATCAAAGCGAGTCCATCCTCCGGACCGAGAACACTCACCGCTGTTGCCAGGGCATCGGCATCGATTGCTTCCGTGCTTACGACGGTTACCGAACGCGTTAGATCGGCGGGCAGGCAGGTGCGGGGATCGAGAATATGCGAAATCTGACGATCGCCAATGGTCAGGTAGCGTCGGTAATTGCCACTGGTAGCCATCGCCAGCGGTTGAGTCACGACAATCGTTTGCAGCGGCTGAGCGCCTTCGCCCGCACTGCTTGGATTCTCGATCGCAATCTCCAGGGGTTGGTCTCCCAGCTTTCGAAGGTCACCCCCGATGTTGATTAGGAAATCGCTGGCGTCCGGATACTCTCGCTGCACGAGTTCGCACACACGATCCAGAATGTAACCCTTGGCCAGGCCGTCCAGGCTGATGGCCAGCGAGTCATTGCGTTGAATCGAACCGTCGTGTTGGAATGCGTACGGAGCGGTTTGCAGTTGAACCGCCAGTTGTTGACGCTCAGCGTCTTTAGGAGCACGGTTGGTCTTGGCAGCACTTTTCCACAACTGGGACATCGCTTCTGCGCGAACATCGAAAGCGTGAGACGTTTCAGTTCGCCAAAAATCGGCACGCCGCAGAACAGTCGCGAGATCTTCGGAAATGGAATCCGTATGACCAGCTTGCCAAAACATCAGCTCGCTTCGATCATCCCAACGGCTTAGCACGGCATTGAGTCGATCGATTTCCTGCAGGACGCTTTGCTCGATAACGGAAGCACGCGTCTCATCTTCACACGAAATGGCCAGATGCAACGAAGTACCTAGCACATGTTCATGGTGAAAGTGAAAGTCTTCCGCGATAACGGGCGTTGCGATAGCGGTCGCCATCGCTAGAACGACCAGGTTCCAAATTCGGAGTGTCATGCGTCTACTATTGAAAAGGATTCCGTAAAACCGCGAAAAATACTAACCAGGTGTACCGCCTTCAAAGCTTAAGCTGCGTCTTCATCCTGCTTCGACTTTGCTTTCTCTTCCTGCTTCTTAAGGGCCGCAATCAGTTCGTCCTTGGTCAGCAGTCCGTCGTTGTCGTCATCGCCAAACTCGATGAGGGAACCGAGACGATCTCCCAATTCTTCAGCGGAAAGCTTACCGTCCTTATTCGTGTCTTTACGCATCATCGTTTTGGCGTTCGACTCGGCTTCGCTGCCGCGACGGCGACCTGAGAGGTTTAAACCATCGGCAGCGGATGGAGTTTCGCGAGGATTGGGATCAAACAAGACAAAGTTTGCCTGACCATCGACTTCTCGGTCGATTCCGTAGAATAACAGACGCCCGCCGAAATTGAACATTGCCATTGAAGGATCAACTCCAGACAACTCCTCGGCGAGAACCGTCCAGCGGTCTGCTTCCGGATCGTAAACTTCCAGTGACGATTCTGGCGAGAAATGCCCCTGGGAGTTCGAGAACCCACCGAACAGGTAGAGTTGCTTGCCATCGCTGGCCAGGCTGGGGAATACACGATGCTTATGCGGCGCGGCGATGGTTCGCCACGTACGGTCTTTCAGGTGGAAAACGTCAACCGTCTCGACAATGTCGCCTTCGCCCAGGCCGCCTACCAAAAAGTATTCGTCTCCAATCCGGGCACCACCAAACGAACGACGCGGGTGGGGTAGGGCGACTTCAGGAAGGGGGGCGATCGAGGTCTCGTCACCCCACCAGTGCAAGACATGCTTGTTCAGGCCGCGTCCTTTGCCAGCTTCGCTACCACCAAAGCACCACACGGCGTCGTCGTAGCTGATGGCATCGAGCATGCCTCGCGGCGTTGGCAGCGTCGAGTTAACCGTTGTCCAGGTCTTACTCTCCGGATTGAACGACAGAACCTGGGAAAGCGAACCAAACTTCTGATCCGGTAAGCCGAGTCCCCCCAAAACAAGCAACTGCTTGTGCTCGCTCGTTTGGGCATGACGTACTGCGGTACCACTTTGCAAGGCGTGCGGCATATCTGGCAGGCGCTCGCCGGTTTGGTTGGCAATGTCGTACAGGAATGCTTCGTTGAGGATGGTCTCCTTGGTGAAGTCATGCGGCTTGCGGCTGGCATTACCACCCAGTGCGTAGAGGTTGGTCCCATCCAGGACTAGCGTTTGGCTTTGCTTGGCTTTGCCGTCGAACGGAACGGACCAGCGAACAACATTCGGACCGGAAGTGTTGGTTTGTACCGGAACCGATTCGATCGCCGCCAAGCGACCTCCCAGCATGGATGTTCCACCTACGGCGAGTAGGCGACTTGCTTCAACGGGCAGGAGACGCAGAAACATGCGTGGGTAAATCAGTCGCGTTTCAACTTCCCAGTCCGTTCCATCATCGCTCAGGCGATAGAGGATTCCGGAACCGCCGGTGACATACAGATGATCGCCAGTTGCAAACGAACTGGTTGCGAAGCCGGCTGTGCTGCTGTCGGCCTTCAGTTCAGGTCCTGCCGACCAGCTTTCTGACTCGGGATCGAAGACCGATACCTTGCGAGTTATTCCCTTTTGTTGAATTCCGCCAAAGAGATATAGCTTGCCATTGTAGGCAGCCACTGAGACCGCCCGGGTGAGGTAACCTGGTCCGGAGAGCGATTCCCAACCCTTCTCAGGATTGTCGAGATCGAAACGCAGGATGTCGTCATGCCATGGGGCGTCGCTCGAGGATTCGCCTTGCAGATCCCAACCGCCGGCCACGTAGATGTGACGTCCCAACACGGCCGCGTCTAACGAAGAACGTGGTTCCGGAAGGGGAGCCAGTTCAGTCCATTCGTTTTTCTCGGTATCGTATCGCGTAAAGTGCGTCGTCGATTTGAAGTTGGTGTCTTCGTCACCTTGGTTCAAAAAGGTGAGCCCGCCAATGCGGTAAATGTAGGTGCCATCGGTGACCAGGGCCGTGCTTTGCGCAGGTTCCTGCTTGGCAAGCTCTTCCCACTGGGCATTTGGATCGTCGAACTTGATACGTCGGAAGTGATCGGCCAGCACGTCTTTGCCGAAGCCATGGGCATCTCCATCGTGCCCGCTGAAGACATAAAGATAGTCCCCCAGCACTGCCGCGCCAAAGCTGGTCAGCGATTCTGGGAGTGGTTTGTGCAGCTTGACGACGCTTGGATCAGACAGATGTAGCTGATGCGCGGTGAATTCAAGTTTGCGGACCGACCGCTCGCCTTTCTCACCGGTCTTCACGGTATAGCAATGATCGGGCAGGTAAAAATCGCCGACCTGCTTCCATGCGAAGTAGTTACTGAGATTCGACTCGATGTTGCCGGTGTCAGGGTCGCGGAAGGTGACCGACGTGGTTTGCGGTAGTACTTTGCCTGACGGAGTGATGAAGTTTTCGAGCGTGGTAATCTCGAACCAGGAAGACTCGTTGCGACGAATCACTTCTTTGATTTGACCTTCCTGAATTCGGAAGACGCCAGAACCATCATTCTCGGCAATCAAGCGACCGGCAACATGCGGCATTCCTTCTTCTTGGAACGAGACGTCGTACTGCTCAGGCGACGCATGCGGTTTGCGATGCGAGATAACCGAGCGAAGCTTGGACTTCAGCCAAGACTTCTTACCCTCGTCGGCGATGTCGAGAACGTATTCAAAGTCTTTCCCGACCCGAATGGTTCCTTCGTACCGCTCCGAATCTTCCGAAACCACAATGTTGGCCGTGAAGCCAGGGAAGTTGTGCCAGACTTCGCGTGAATCGTGAGCAGCCCGTCGAAGGCTGGCCGCCGTTGGTTCCGATGTCTTGCTGGTCGTTTGCGTTTCGGTTTCGACCGCATGGCTTGGAATCGCAATCGCCAGGGCAAAGGCGATAAACAGATAGGTGAAATGGGTTCGCATCGGTTGAGTTTTCATTGGGAGGGACGGGAGGTGAATGCCACAGAGTAACGAGTTGACGTAGATTACTACTTCTCGAAGTCTTGCGGATCTTTAAATGTCACGGTCAGGTAATGGGATGCGGATTCGTATTTCTTGTCGTTCAACGAACCGCTTTCGTCCTTGACGGTGTGCCCAACCATAATTCCGTTGAGGCCGTCTTCCACCTCTTTGTCGGAGAACGAAACTTTGCCTTCGGCGTCGGTCTTCTTTGAGGCCTCTTCGTGGCCTTCTTCACAGAACAGACGAACATCGGCAGCGGCCAGCGGTTGGCCTTTCCAGGTGATAAAAGCGTCGACGCCATGATCGGTGTCGACGAGTTCAGCTTTTAGTTCAAGATCGGAAGAATGCTTCGCTGCGCCTTGACGCGAATTGGGCAGTTTGCCACCGTAATGAACCGTGTAGTAATCAAGCCGCGAGCCATGATAGATTCCGAAGGTGACCTTCGATTGCAGCAGCGAATTCTTGTCGATCGCCTGGCTGGTTGTTCGCCCGACAAAGTCGTCCGTCTCTATGGAGTTCAATTCCAGCTTTTCCTTCGTCCCCTTAACGGTGACCAGTTCGACTTCCGACTTGGCGATCGAGCCTGGTAGCTTGTAGGTACAGTCGGCTGGATTCTCGCCGAAGAAGTACTGCACATGTCCTTCTTCATTGATGGTTACCCAGGGAAAGTGGGCGTAGGCAGGCGTCGCTGCGGCGATCAGACACAAAGCAACGAGGGTCTTCAACGTTTTCATGGAATTACCTTGGGGGACGGTGATTAACTCTGTCGGTGCAACGACTTTAGCTGGACGATTTATCTTCAATGGCGTACAAGGTGTCGCCGGTACGAATGATCAAGTAAGGGGAAACCGGAACGGCGGAGTAAATGATCGCATTCGACGATCCTTCTCCCTCTTCGTCTTCTTGGGTCGCCCAGAGCGAGTTCTCGGCGATCGCTTCACCGGTAGGCATGTCGATGATGGACGTCGTCCCTTTCGAGCCGAAGATATACAGCAGCTTGCCTTGTTGAAGCGGCGTCGCCCAAACACCGCCGGTAGCCAGACGGGCTGTGGAGGTTTGCTTGCCGGTTTCCACGTCGACCCCGAATAGAACACCACCACGATTGATAAACCAGGCAGTTCCATCCGCCACGATTGGGCTGCCAAAACTGGACTTCGCCTTCGCAGCTTGCCAGGCAAAGTCGGCCGTGTAGCTGTCGTCGTCCTGCTTGGTGATCTGGATCACGCCGTTAGATGAGCCGTCGGTTTGTGCGGCTGCTTCGCCGCGACCTTCCGAAGCGCCGATCAGAAAACGACCTTCGCCAAGCGGAATGGGCGTACAGGTTGTGTTGTTGGCGATCTGATCGAACTGCCATAACCGTTGACCGCTGTTGGGATCGAATCCAGCTATCTTCCCGCTGGCGCTGCACACCAAGTGCAAGGTGTTGCCCACGGGAACCAAGCGAGGCGTACTCCACGAGGTGGAGCCAAGTCCCTCAACTTTCCAAACGGTTTCACCAGTCGACTTGTTGAGAGCGGCCAGGTACGGCTCTTCCGAACGTTCGACCCACACGAAGACCAAGTCCTTGTCTTGTTCTAGCGACGACGAAAGACCGTGCCGCGAGGCAATCGCTCCGTACGCTTCGACCAAGTCGCGTTTCCAACGTATGTCTCCGTTATTCGTAACGGCTACCACCAGTCCACCTTCGTAGTAGGCGATGTAGCCTGCATCATCGGCGATCGGAGTCGGTGCGGCACGGCTGACATATGTGGTGTTCTCGATAGGACTCGGATTGGAGAACTCCTTCTGCCACAGCTTTTCCCCGTTTTCGAGTGAAAAGGCGACCAGGTAATAGTTCTCTTTGTTGGGGCCGCTGGTCGATGTTACAACGATCTGATTTCCAGATATGATTGGAGTCGATTGCCCGTAGCCAGGAAGTTCGGCCTTCCATGCGATGTTTTCTTCCGCGGACCAGCGTGTTGGCAAAGCGCCGCCGCTCACCGACAGATGTCCCCCATTCTGAAAGGAAGGCCAAGCGGCTGCTCGAAGTTCCTCGCCGACCGACTCACTGGCAAGCAGCAGAGCAATTGATGTCACGCAAAGGAGAGATGTTAGGTGCGAGAGGAACATGAATTTCATGGAAGATTCCTGGCGGATGTTCATTGGTGATGTTCGCTCCGCTGCGCGTAAGTAACTGCGTATGGCACGTCGTACGTGCCCAGCGATGAAGGCGATAAAAGGGAACACAGCATCCTCAAGAAACAACAATTCGCGCAGTTGGTCTACGTGATTGTCTGATGGTTGTGCCTGGACGCTGGCAAAAGAGGCTGGCGGCAGCAAGGTTGTTGATATTGAATCTCAGTACCCATCCAGGATACCAACCATCGCGAACGTTGCAAGAGGCTATCGCGAGAAAATAACGGCGGTCTACCGAAAAACACGTTCGTCTTCTAAGTCGTGTGATAGAAGAGGTTAAGGGGTTCTCTGAAGTCAACTGCACCGCAAGTGTAGGAGCCGATCAAGCAGATTTTGATCGGCCGATTGGTGCCACTTCGATGGAGTTACGCCATGGAAGCTTCGTAAATGCTCTGAATCGACTGATCCAGCATGGTATCGAATTCCTCTTCGGTTTGCTGAGCCTTGAGACCTTCGGTCAGTGCACGAGAAAAACTAGCCACGACCCCTTGGTTACGGCTCAGCAGTTCGTTTGCTTTTTCACGCGTGTAACCGCCCGAGAGGGCAACGACTTTCAGGATCTGAGGATGCTCGACAAAGGCTCGATAGAAGTTGTCTTCCTCGGGCAACGTGAGTTTCAGCATCACGTACTTATGATCGGGAAGATCGCCCAGGTGGCCGGCAAGGTACTCTTTGAGTAGGGCTTCGGCTTCGGCTTTCTCAGGGCTGTTAATGTCGATCTCGGGCTCGATGATCGGAACTAATCCGGCCGCGATGATCTTCTCCGCAACTTCGAATTGCTGGTCGACAATTTCCTTGATGCCGATGGGGTCGGCTAATTTGATGACCGATCGCATCTTGGTACCGAAGATGTTCTTGGCTTTGGCCCGAGTCAGAAGCTCATCGAGTTGTGGCATGGGCTTCATCAGTTGGACACCCTTGTCCTCGGGAGCGAGGCCTTTATCGACCTTAAGGATGGGCACGATCTTCTTTTCATGCCAGAGATAGTCGGCCGTTGGCATGCCTTCGACCTCGCGATCCATGGTGTTCTCGAACAAGATCGCGGCGAGAATTCGGTTGCCATTGAAACTGGGGCTGGTCATGATGCGTGTCCGCATCTGATGCACCAGCTCGAACATTTCTTCTTCGTTGGACCACGCATCCTTTTCGATACCATAAAGATGCAGGGCTTTGGGAGTGCTGCCGCCACTTTGATCGAGCGCGGCGACAAAGCCAGGCGTAGTTTGGAACTTCAGGAACTCCTCGCTGGTGGTGTTGATGATGGACATCATTTCTCCTTTGCAGCGCGATAACGGCGGATGAGGTTGTTGGTCGAACTGTCGTGCTGAAGATCTGGCATCTCTGCGCTTTCCAGTTCGGGAATGATTTGCTGGGCGAGTTGCTTGCCTAGTTCAACGCCCCATTGGTCGAACGAGTTGATCTGCCAGATGCTTCCCTGGACATAGACACAGTGCTCATACAGGGCAACGAGTTGCCCCAGGACGGACGGGGAAAGCTCATCGGCGAAGATCGTATTGGACGGACGGTTGCCCTCGAATACACGATGGGGGACCAGCCAGTCAGGCGTGCCTTCTTCCTTCACTTGCTGTTCCGTTTTGCCAAAAGCCAACGCTTCTGACTGGGCCAGAACATTGGCTATCAGCATGTCGTGGTGTCGTCCTAAGGGATTAAGCGACTTGCCAAATGCGATGAAATCGCACGGAATGAGTTCTGTCCCCTGGTGAATCAACTGATAGAACGAATGCTGACCGTTGGTCCCGGGCTCACCGAAGTAGATGGTGCCGGTCGTGTAGTCGACGCGGTTCCCGCTCAGCGTAATGTACTTGCCATTACTCTCCATGGTGAGCTGTTGGAGGTAGGCAGGGAATCTTTTCAAGTATTGTTCGTAAGGCAATACGGCAATCGACTCCGAACCGAAGAAGTTGCTGTACCAAATCGACAGCAAAGCCATCAACACAGGGATGTTCTTCTCGAATGGAGTTGTTCGGAAGTGCTCGTCCATTTGATGGAAACCATCGAGCATGGCCTTGAAGTTGTCAGGGCCGATGGCCAACATCGTCGAGAGGCCGATCGCGGAATCCATCGAGTAACGTCCGCCGACCCAATCCCAGAAGCCAAACATGTTGGCCGTGTCGATGCCAAACGCCGAAACCTTATCGGCATTGGTCGAAACGGCAACGAAGTGCTTGGCAACCGCCGACGAATCGCCGTCGAACGCAGCCAACAGCCAGTCGCGGGCCGTATTGGCATTGGTCATCGTTTCCAAAGTGGTGAACGTTTTTGACGCGACGATGAACAGGGTTTCGGTTGGATCAAGATCTTGGACCGCTTCTGCGAAATCGGTTCCGTCGACATTGGAAACAAAGCGGAACACCATGTCGCGCTGGCTGAAGTGCTTCAGGGCTTCGAAGGCCATGACTGGGCCAAGGTCCGAGCCACCGATGCCAATGTTGACTACGTTGGCGATACGTTTTCCGGAGTGTCCCTTCCAGTCGCCGCTGCGAACGCGGTCCGAGAAGGCAGACATCCGATCAAGTACTTCATGGACATGGGGAACGACGTTCTCGCCATCGACGATGATGGTCTTGTCCTTGGGGGCGCGAAGGGCCGTGTGCAGGACGGCACGGTCTTCGGTGATGTTGATCTTTTCGCCGCTGAACATGGCATCGATTCGCCCTCGCAAGTCAGACTCTTCGGCGAGTTGAATCAGCAGCTTAAGCGTTTCGTCGGTGACTCGATTCTTCGAATAGTCGAAGAACAAATCACCTCCTTCTGCCGTGAGTCGCTCTCCACGCTGAGCATCTTCTTCAAAGAGTGAACGGAGGTGCGTCGATTGAATTGCCTTGAAGTGTTCGGTCAAGCTTTTCCAGGCGTTGAGCTGCGTAAGGGGAGTCGTCGTCGATGCCATCATGAATTCCTTGTCGTTCAAGCCTGGGCGATATCTTCGCGGGGCGAATAACTTCTAATTGACCATATTTGTTAAGAGAAGTCGAAGAAAAGACTTCCCTCTAACTACCAAGATAACCTTTGTGAGATCGACTGCCAGTGGAGCGATTCTCACGTACCAATGAAGAGTTTTGACAAAACCGCAATCTGCCTGGAAGTGCGGTTGATGAAGATCTGGAGAAACCCATTTAAAGCGGGAGTCGTCTAGGCTGGCGTCATCGATGAAATCGAATCAAGAGAACTACGACTTCTCGACACGATTGGTTTGCTCGGTGACTTTTTTCAGGCAGCCGAAATAGTGGCTGTCTAACAGGTCAGTAGGGCATCGCCAGTTCCAATTGTTGTCTGCCTCGCCGGGGACGTTCATTCGGGCTTCGCCGCCCAGATTGAGCACATCCTGCAGCGGAGCGATTGCCAAAGCAGCGTCCGACGACCAGGCTGTGCGAATCAATTGCCAGGCGACGTCCTCTGGGGCGACCGGATCGGTATGAAGCATCCGCCAGACAACCTCTCGGGCCGAGTCAGGCAGTTCCTCGTACCATTGCCGGGTCGTTGCGTTGTCGTGTGTACCGGTATATACGACCGCGTTGTGAACGTAGTTCTCGGGCAAGTAAAAATTGTTGGGGTCACCATCGAAGGCGAACTGCAACACAAGCGTTCCAGGCAACTCGAACTGATCGCGAAGTTCATAGACGTCTTTCGTGATCGTTCCCAAGTCCTCGACGATATACGGCAGTGAGCCCAGTTCGGTCTGGATTGCTTCGAACAAGTCGGCTCCTGGGCCAGGAACCCAGGCTCCGTCGACGGCTGTGGTGGCCTCAGCAGGGACATTCCAGGCGGCGGCGAAGCCTCGGAAATGATCGAGACGTATCGCATCGGCATATTCCAGCAACGATTTCAATCGATCGATGAACCAGCGGAAGTTGTTGCTGCGATGGGCTTCCCAGTTGTAGACCGGATTGCCCCAAAGTTGGCCGAGGGCACTGAAGTAATCTGGTGGAACCCCCGCGACAAACTTCGGCCGTTTGTCTTCGTCGAGCATGAATAGGCTGGGGTTTGCCCATGCCTCACTGGATTCCGCAGAGACATAAATTGGCACATCCCCGACAATGCGGACATGCTTTGCCCTGGCATGATCGCGGACTCGTCCTGCATGACCCGCCATTAAGAACTGGAAGAAGCGAAACTTGCGGACCAGCGTTGCCAGCTCTTGATGGGCCTGCTGGATGGCACTGCGATCCCGATTGACCAGTTCGTGCGGCCAAGTCAGGAAATCGGCGTCGTCATACTTCACTTTCAACGCACGAAAGAGTGCGTAGTCTTCCAGCCAATGTTGATGCTGCTCGCAGAATTGCTGATAGCTTGCCTGCTGTTCTTCCGTTGTCGATTCGTTGAAGCTCACCCAGGCTTTTTCAAGCAGTTCGTACTTGAAGGTCGTGACTCCCTCGAAATCGACCTTGCCTTCGGGAATGTGCGTCTCGACGTCCGACGCAGCGATCCAGCCGTCTTCGACTAGCCAGTCGGGGCTTACGAGGATCTCGTTAATGGCGAATGAGGAAAGGGGCAGGTAAGGAGAACCGCCTTTGCCCGTGGGACCAAGCGGCAGAACTTGCCACCATGACTGACCATTTTCATGCAGGAGGTCGATCCAGCGGATCGCTTCCGGTCCGAAGTCGCCGATCCCGTAGGGACCAGGCAAGGAGGTCACGTGGAGCAAAATTCCCGAACCGCGATATCCATCAGGAAAGGGAGGGATATGACCCACCGAACCATCATCTGCCATTTTTTCCGATTCCAAAAAGGGAACAGCGTAAGCAAGGGGCCGTTTACGCCGTTTGTTTCACTGGGTTAGCGAACTCTTAGATGCCGTGCAAATGGGTGTCTCGTGCGTTTGTTAGTGATGATCATTGCAAGCAAACGTTATTATTTGAAGGCTTCCGAAAGGAATTTGGCGAGGTTTTCCCAGAGGAGTGGGTAAACAAGATCGCACGCAATATCTAATGCCGGCTCTATTGTTAAAGAGACTCCCGTTCAGCCAATGCCAATGGCTGGGAATGCGTCAAAGTACCGTTCTCAGGAATTGTGCGAATCCTTGCGATCTGATACCTTCTGGCATCGACGGTTAGGCTTTTTGGGCGTCCGGATTCTCGGCGCAGGAAAGCCGTGCCAGTGGTCCCTCCTTGATTTCCTCCTCCCGCTCCGTCCTTTCAACTGATCAGGCAAGCCAAGATATGCTCGCGATTGTCCTAGGAGTGTTGATCGTCATCTGTGGCGTTCTCTTCTTACGCATGCATGCCTTTCTCGCGCTGTTTTTCGGAGCATTGGCGGTCGCAGCGGCAACGACTTCTCTTTCCGTCTCGCAAAGTGTGCTGCATCGCTCGACTGCCGCGATCTCAGGAATTGAGGGAAATCAGATCACTCTCACCGACATCGACGAAGGTTTGACCAAGAAGCCAGGTGGCTTCTACATCACCTTCGATCCCCCAGGCGGCGAGGCCAAGCAAGAGCCGCGTTTGATATGGGTCGACCGATTCGAGGAAGAAGGCGAAGCTACCAAAGCCTACGCTGCCCAGGAAATCCCGAGCGATGTCGATGTGACCCACGCCCGCTTGGTTTCTCAGGACACGTATCGAGAAGCCCAGCAACTATCGGGTAGCAGTGCAATCAATCGCGTGGCGAGTGCCTTGGGATCGACGTTCGTAAAGATTGGGATTTTAATCGCCATGGCGTCGATCATTGGTCAATGCCTGCTGGCCAGTGGTGCGGCCGAACGAATTGTTTATGGGATTCGTCACGCGATGGGGGAACGCTGGACGGCACTGGCATTTGTGATCAGTAGCTTCGTTCTGGCGATTCCCGTCTTCTTTGACACCGTGTTCTTTCTCATGTTGCCGCTGGCCCAGGCCATGGCACAGCGTACCGGACGCGACTATTTGAAATATGTCCTGTCGATTGTCGTGGGGGGAACGCTGGCTCACTCCCTTGTGCCACCCACACCGGGCCCGTTGTTTGTGGCCACGGAACTCAACGTAAGTATTGGCGCCATGATTCTCGGAGGTATCGGTGTTGGGATCTGGGGGGTTATCGCTGGCTACTTCTACATGCTGTGGGCGAATCGCACGTGGCAGATCCCGCTCAGAATTGAGGCCCAGGAAGCGATCGCCGAAGAGCCCAACGACGAAAAGGACCTGCCAGGATTTGGGTTTTCGATTCTTCCGATCGTAATTCCAATTATCCTGTTGGGGCTGAAGACGGTCAGCCAGACGGCCTTCCCGTCATCGTCCAACGAGATTTGGAATACAGCGATCTCGTTTCTCGGGGATAAGAATATTGCCCTTTCGATTGGTGCCTTGTTGGCCCTGGCGACCTTGTTTTGCAAGCCGGCTATGACCTGGGTCGGGCTGAGCAAGTCGGTCCAGAAGGCCCTGAGCGAAGGGGGCGTGGTGGTCCTGATCACATGTGCCGGGGGCGCGTTTGGCGAGATGATTCGTCAGACGAATATTGGTGCGGTGATTGCCGAGTCGCTGCCCAGTTCTGTCGGCGGGACAGGCCTGTTGGTCACCGCATTCATGATTACAGCGATCATTCGCGTGATCCAAGGTTCGGCAACGGTGGCTATGATTACCGCAATCGGGATCGTCGTGCCGGTCGCCATGCAGATTGGGCTGCCCTTTCACCCGGTCTATTTGGCCTTGGCGATTGGCTGCGGGTCGAAGCCACTTCCCTGGATGAACGATAGCGGTTTTTGGGTTATCAGCCGTATGAGTGGGTTTAGCGAGAAGGAAACCCTGAAGACCTTTACCGTCCTGTTGACCATCATGGGGGTGGTGTCGTTTCTGGCGACCCTAGTTTTTGCTATTCTTTTTCCACTGGTTTAACTCACCGCGATGGCCGACAGAGCTTCGCAAAACTCCCCCGCAGATTGATTGATCGATGGCATCCAACCCGTCAGACGAATCGGAACTTCGCAGTGGCCGCTGGTTTGATCCGGACTCCCTTCGTGGGTTCGGGCACCGTTCGCGGCTCAAAGGTATGGGGTATGACGACGAGGATTATCGCGGCAAGCCAGTCGTTGCCATTCTAAATACCTGGAGCGACCTCAATACCTGCCATTCCCATTTCCCCGAACGTGTGCAAGAGGTGAAACGCGGTATCTGGCAGATGGGTGGGTTCCCGGTTGAAATACCGGTGATGTCGCTGGGCGAAATGATGATGAAGCCCACGACCATGCTTTATCGCAATTTGCTGGCCATGGAAACGGAGGAGGTCCTTCGCTGCCATCCGATTGATGCGGCCGTGTTAATGGGGGGCTGTGATAAGACGGTGCCTGCGATGATCATGGGCGCCATCTCGGCCAACCTGCCTGCGATCTTTTTGCCGGCCGGTCCCATGCTGAAAGCTCGCTGGAAAGATCAAACGCTCGGAAGTGGAAGTGATGCGTGGAAGTATTGGGACGAGCGTCGAGCCGGCAACTTGTGTGATGAAGCCTGGGGTGAAATCGAGAACTGTATCGCTCGCTCGGCTGGAACCTGCATGACAATGGGAACCGCATCAACCATGGCAGCGATCGCCGAGTCGATGGGGCTAACACTGCCGGGGGCTTCGTCCGTTCCTGCCGTGATTTCAGAACATGCTCGCCTGGCCGTAGCCACTGGGCGAAGAGCTGTTCAGTTGGCTCAGGAAAAGCTTTGCCCGTCCGATCTGTTGACGAAGGAATCGTTCGATAACGCGATTGTCACCAGTATGGCGATTGGCGGTTCAACCAACGCGATTGTGCACATCATCGCGATGGCTCGCCGAGCTGGTTTTGATTTGACGCTCAAGCGATTCGATGAACTCTCGAGAACGACGCCTGTCTTGGCGAACATCCGCCCCGCCGGAAAGTTCCTGATGGAGGACTTCTTCGATGCCGGTGGACTGACAGCACTGCTAAAACAGCTAGGCGATCACATTCAAGGTAGCTGCCGAACCGTGAATGGTTCGACATTGGCTGAGAATATTGAACGTGCCGAAGTGATCGACCCCGATATTATCCGATCGACCGAAGATCCAATCTCCCCGACTGGTGGCACTTTTGTGCTTCGCGGAAACTTGGCTCCTTCAGGCTGTATCATCAAGCCGACTGCCGCGTCACCGCGCTTATTGGAGCATACGGGACCGGCGGTTGTATTTGACACGTATGCCGATCTAAAAGCAAAACTCAATGATCCCGACACTGGCATCACCGCCGACTCAGTGCTCATTCTCCGGAACGCAGGGCCCCAAGGTGGGCCTGGTTTTCCTGAGTGGGGAATGCTGCCGATCCCGGATCATTTGTTGAAGCAGGGAGTCCGAGATTTAGTACGCATCTCAGATGCTCGCATGAGCGGAACGAGTTACGGCACGTGTGTCCTTCACGTCGCTCCGGAAGCGTCTGTCGGTGGTCCGTTAGCTTTGGTGCGCAACGGAGATCTGATTCAACTCAGCATTAAAGAGCGTCGGCTCGATCTGCTGGTGGACGATCAGGAATTGGCAAAACGCCGACAGAATTGGTCGGCACCGAAACCAAAATACGAACGCGGGTATGGTGCCATGTTCCTCAAACATGTTACCCAAGCCGATGCCGGTTGCGACTTTGACTTCCTGCATCACGGGGAAGAAACGCCCGATCCCGAAATTTATTAAGAAGCCATTATCAGGAATTGCGATAGGCCATGGATACTCAACCACTAACATCCGAAACGATTGCTCGCTCTGTTTGGGCCGTTCCTTCCCTTGCTCGGAGTGCCGACGGCACGCTGAGCCGGTCGGAGAATGAGAAGATCATTCGTCACATCGAACAGGGGGGAATCTCGACGCTGCTTTACGGCGGCAATGCGATCTTCTACCACCTGACGCTCGGGGAGTACCGCACGGCGTTGGAACTGGTCAGCGAATTGGCTGCGGAGAAGACACTGGTCATTCCTGCCGTGGGGCCAGCGTACGGAACGATGATGGATCAGGCCGACGTGCTGAAGGAATTCGACTTCCCCACGGTGATGGTCTTGCCGCAGCGTGATGTGATCACGTCGTCTGGCTTTGCCACCGGGGTTCGCCATCTTTCGGAGAAGTTGGGGAAGCCGATCGTACTGTATCTGAAATACGACGGCGTGATGACTGCGGAAGATGCCACATCGCTGGTGGATGACGGTTTAATCTCTGCAATCAAGTATGCTGTTGTTCGCCAGGACTACACGCAGGACAGCTACCTGAGTGCACTTACTAGCAAGATCGACACGAAGCTTATTTTGAGCGGTCTGGGTGACCAACCGGCGATCGTGCACATGCAAGACTTTAAGCTGGGTGGCTTCACGACCGGCTGTGGTTGCGTCTTCCCGAAGCTTTCGATGGACCTTTTGCACGCGATTCAGGCTGGAGATTATGACCAGGCCGAAACCATCCGTGAGAAGTTCCTACCGCTGGAACAATTGCGTGATTCGCTCGGTCCAATCACGATTTTGCATCGTGCGACCGAACTTGCTGGAATCGCACAGACCGGACCTGTCTCGCCACTGCTTTCCGAGCCAGAAGCATCGATCCAAGAGAAAATCTCCGCATCGATCAAACAGATTCAAGCATCGATCAGCTAGGCTGATGGTCGAGTCTTAGGCTTGGCAAGCGATCGGCGGAAAACTTCGGCCGGACCAAATCTCTGCTGCGCGGTCCGGCTACGGGAAGGCTCGGTTGGGCTAAATCGGGAAGAGATGGCGCGATTTAGTTGTGATTCAGCCGATTGGCCGTTATCCTGCGGATACCTGCCTCCGATTCCCTGCCACGCATCTACATGAGAACTCGTTCATGTACCAGCCGCAAATTGTCTCGTGCCTGTTCGCTCTTCTGTTCACCACCGCTTGCGTAGCAGGCGACCTGGAGATGACGCTTCGTTATCAACAGGAAACCAGCCCAGACAGTGGGCGATACCATCAGCTGACTCGCGAAGAAAGTTGGAAGCCATCGGAGACGGCCATCATCGTCTGTGATGTGTGGGATCTTCATCATTGTCAAAATGCGGTCCTGCGGGCCCAAGAGTTCGCACCGCGTCTCAATCGCGTTCTTAACCACGCACGGGAACAGGGCGTGATCATCATTCACGCGCCCAGTGGCTGCATGGAGCACTATGCTGAGCATCCCGCCAGAGCGCGCGCCAAGCTTGTTGCCCCGGCGCCTACACTGCCAGAAGAAATCACGAAGTGGTGCTACCAGATCCCGTCCGAAGAGAAGGGCGTTTATCCGTTGGATCAGTCTGATGGTGGTGAAGATGATGAGCCTGAGCAGCACGCCAAGTGGGCGGCCGAACTGAAGAGTCGAGGGCTGAACCCGAAAGTGCCTTGGTCGAAACAGACCGACCTGCTAACCATCGATGCCGAAAAGGACTTCATCAGCGACAAGGGGGATGAAGTCTGGAGTATTCTTACCGCGAAGGGGATCGACAATGTCATCCTGACCGGTGTTCATACCAATATGTGCGTGCTTGGAAGACCGTTTGGTTTGCGGCAGTTAGCCAAGAACGGCAAGAACGTGGTACTGATGCGCGACATGACCGACACCATGTATAACCCTGGAGCCTGGCCGTTCGTGAGCCACTTTACTGGCACCGATCGGATTATTTCCCACATCGAGAAGTTCGTCGCACCGACCGTCACCAGCGATCAGCTGATAGGAGGCAAGCCGTTTGTCTTCAAGGGCGATGTCCGTCCGCATGTTGTGATAGCTATGGCGGAGGCTGAATACGAAACCAATCGCACATTACCGGACTTCGGGGCCGCTTACCTTGGTAAAGATTTTCGCGTGACCTATTGCTTTGAGAACGATACCAACCGCGATGATATCCCTGGATTCGATGCGGCACTGGAGAGTGCCGATGTGTTGGTGTTGAGCGTTCGCCGTCGTGCTCTGCCGGTGAAGCAAATGGAAGCCCTACGCAAGTATGTTGCTGCAGGTAAGCCAGTGATCGGAATCCGGACTGCCTGTCATGCGTTTAGTTTGCATGGGAAGCAGCCACCGGAAGGAACGGCAACCTGGGAAGCGTTTGACCCGGAGGTATTCGGCGGAAACTACCACGGACACCATTCCAATAAGGTAACGTCCGTGGTCGAAATCGTGCCTGTTTCAGCCGATCATCCGATCCTGCACGGCGTTCCGAGCGATCGTTACACGCAGCGTGGTTCGCTCTATAAGACGTCCCCGGTTGCCGACTCTGCGACGCTCCTGTTGACTGGTCAGATAGAGGGCAAAGACCAAGAGCCGGTTGCCTGGACGTTCCAACGCGCCGACGGTGGAAAGTCGTTCTTCACGTCATTGGGGCACAAGACCGACTTCGATCAGCCCATGTTTCAACGACTGCTCTTGAACAGCGTCTATTGGGCCGCAGGTCAACCGATTCCGAACGAGTTTAGTTTCGATAAACCCGCGGAGCCGGCGAAGAAGTGGTAGCGTTTTACAAGTACCTGGATGCCAACAGAAACGCCTGACTAATGGAAGATCGGGAGCATCAGGAACATTTGAATGATCGCCGCGTTGGCAATATCGAGGAAGAACGCACCTACCAGCGGAACGATCAGAAACGCTTTCTGGGACGCTCCGTATCTCTCGGTCACGGCATGCATGTTGGCAATGCCGACAGGCGTCGCTCCGAGACCCAGCCCGGTTAAACCTGCGGAAATGACGGCAGCATCATAGTCCATGCCCATCGCAGGAAAGACGACGAAGCGTGCGAAGATAACGATCGTGGTGACCTGCATCGCCAGGATGAATAGCAGCGGTCCGACGGCTCCTTGCAGTGTCCATAGTTGAAGGCTCATCAAGCTCATCGCTAAGAAGAGTTGTAAGCTCACGTCGCTGCAAAGACTGATCGACGGCTTGTCGAGTGAGATGCGTAGCAGGTCAAACGAATTGGTGATTACAATCCCCACAAACATGGCGGTTAAGAAGCCGGGAAGAGGAACGCCCCAACGCTCTCCGAGCCACTGGTTGACGATCGCTCCGATCGCAATGCAGACCGTGATCAGGAATATTGAATCGAGCATGCCATTCAGCGTGACGGGACCTGATTCCTCGGTTTCTTCTGGTCCTGGGACAAAAGCCTGGTCGGTTGCATTCCCTTCGAGGTTGAATGTCGAGATCAAGTTTCGAGCAAGCGGGCCGCCAACGAGCCCACCTGCGATAAGACCAAATGTGGCACAGGCCAGCCCTAGTTCCATCGCACCAGGCAGCCCTTGATCGGCTGCCAATTGGCCATACGAAATTGCAGACCCGTGCCCGCCGGCGAACGCGATGCTGCCTGCCAAGAGTCCATAGCCGGGATGGACGCCGCAACACATCGAGACGCCAATACCAACAACATCTTGCAGGAATAGCATCACGACAGCGCACACAACGAGCATCGCCAGCGACTTGCCACCCGCGGCCAGCGTTGCAAACTTAGCCGAGAGACCGATCGTGCTAAAGAACGCGAGCAGAAGGACATCCCGCAAGGCGAGATCGAACGAGATCTGACGATTCGTGAAGAAGTATAGGCCCGCGACCAGCAAGCTACAAACCAATCCGCCGCTGACGGCTTCGGGAATGTTGTAGGCTTTCAGGAATGGGATTCTACTGCTAAGAGCCCGGCCAACGTAAAGGACGACGATCGCGACAATCACGGTCCAGGCCATGCTCACATCGACGACGATTGGGTCGTCCATTCTTCTCCCCCTCAACACGAGTTCAATGGCTTGAGCAGCCGATAAGCTAGTCAAACTGTACGCATTATCCGGATATCTCAGCACTAGTTGTACTGGGTGCCATGATAATTCCGATCATACGGTTGGTTGCTACCCATAATGCGTGGTGAGCAAAGCATTCCATCTTCGATAGCATCCGAAGTGGGTTCTGGAACGCGTGCATGGACTTCCTGAGGGAGGAATACATTGCAATGTTTGCGAAACTTCTAAGCCGATTTGCATGTTTACAGGCAGTGTTAGGCACGCTTGCTGTTCTGTCTTCTCCTTGCCTGTTGACCAATGTGTTCGCGGAAGAGTACCCACACCAAGTCGTTGATACGATCGAAGTTCCGCGAGATCGGCTGCTGGCCATCGAGCAGGAATTAGCATTCCTGCGGGCACGAGATTCCCAACAGCAGATGCAACAGAATACTCCTCAGGACAGTTTCATCGAAGGCGATATTGCTCTGGTTAGCAATAACCAGTTTACCTGTGGGCAAAGCACGTCGTGTGGCTGTCTTGATCTTCCCTCGGAAGGATTTGCATGCGACTGCTGTCACTGTCAATGCTATCCGTGCCTATGCCCCTTGCCGGAAGCACCATGCATCGAATGCCCTCACGTATCTACGCTGAGTCCATATTTCAACGTGAGCGTCTTCGGAGCACTGAAACTTGATATGCTGTTTGGCGGGGCTCGGGCCATTTCTCCCGGGACCCCTTTCTTTCTTGCTCCCGGGGTCTCGCCTGGATTTGAAAATAACTACGTCAGTATTCACGCACGTCAGAGTACGCTTGGCGCGGCATTCACCGGACCTCAGTTCGGCGGCTTTCAATCAGGCGGAACCCTCATTACCATGTTCTTCAACGACAACGTCGTGGCGGACCAATATGGCTTGTTGCCATTGCAGGCCTTTGGGGAATTGCGTAATCAAGATTGGCGTTTTGCTGCGGGTCTGCAATTCGACGTCTTTAGTCCAGGCATTCCGACGGTGTTGCCGTTTTCCGCACTCGCAGCTTCAGGCAACGCAGGGAATTCATTTCGTGGCCAATTGCGTGTTGAACGCTTTCTCTATCCGTCAGAAGAAAAGCAATGGACGCTTCAGTTTGCGTTGAGCGAGCCTGTTGTTTCGACCATCGATTCCAAGTTTCGTCTTCTGGAAGATAATGGTTGGCCGAACGTCGAGGGACGAATTGCCCTTGGTCTTGGGGCAGTCCAAGGTCAGGGAGCGGCTGCGAAACGTCCTTTTGAAGTTGGGGTTTCTGGGGTCGTCGGACAACTTCGATCGACTGAGCCTGCTGTCCGTCAGGTAGTGGCCAATGTTTGGGGCGTGGCGGTCGATTATCGCTGGAAAGTGAATGACTTTTGGGGGTTCCAGGGTGAAATGTATACCGGACAGGGACTCGGTACTTACAACGGTGGGATTCTGCAGAACCTGAATGCGACGACCCTCCAGTCCATCCGAACATCGGGCGGTTTCGGCGAGGTTTATTGTTACTGGACTCCCTGCCTTCACAGCCATTTTGGCTACGGTGTCGACAACCCGCTGGATCGAGATCTCGATCCAGCGATCTCTGCGGCAGGACGTACCCGCAACAGCACGGTATTCGCAAACGCAATTTGGGATGTTAACGCAACGTTCCGAATCGGCTGTGAATTGACTTGGCGAGAGACGTCCTACATCTCGTTGAGTGACAACGAAGGGCTTGGTTTCCAAACCCAATTTCAGTGGGCTTTCTAAATCCCATCGAAGCTTCAATGATCGACTTGTGAGTGCCAAAACGCAGGCGATTTGGCATCGGCAATCTTGAATATGCGTGTCATCAGTGACCACGCAGGCTTTCGCGGATTCTGAGTCGCAATGTAGCGTTTTGCGCATGACCGATCGCTGCGCAAGTTGATGAACTAATCACATAAAATCATGTTTAAAATGTGTTTAATGCGAATCGACAGTTTTCGCTTGTGAATACCTTGTGAAAGGAGTAACAAGGAAGAAGAAGGTACAGTTGATGCCTTTCTACTAACGTTCGTTTTCCCCTTTTAGGGAAGAAGACGATGAACACGATTAAATCTACGAAGCTCCCAAGTGCCATCTTGCGATGGTTCTTCGGGAGCTTTTTCTATTGGCGACGGCAGTTTGATGGTGCCGGAGTTGCATCTACTCGATTCATCTCAATGGGAGACCGCTCATGAAGAAGCTCGCTATGTTAATCCCAATGGTCTTGTTGATTACCGCCTGGGTAGTCGGGCAGGACAAGACCGCTGACGAGCCGTTAGCGGTTGAAGAAACAACGGTTTCCGCCGTAGCGGTTGCCGACGATTCGCCACTGAGTGAATTGGGATGGATGGTAGGAACTTGGATTGATGAAGCGGAGGAATCGCGGATTGTCACCGAGTGCTCATGGGCAGAAGGTGGAAAGTTCCTCAAACGCACGTTTAGTGTGATGGTCGACGATGAAGTCACGCTTCATGGTGATCAGTTTGTTGGCTGGGATCCGGTCGAGCAGCGTATTCGTTCGTGGACCTTCGACTCCGAAGGAGGCATCGGCGAGGGACGTTGGTATCAAGACGACAACCGATGGATCGTTAAGACTTCGTTCCGACTGGCATCCGGAGAAAGAGCTTCGGCGACCAACATCATTACCTACGTGGACGAAAACACCGTGACCTGGCAATCGATTGGTCGGGAAGTCGCTGGCGAATTGCAGCCAAGCATTCCTGAAGTGACCGTCGTTCGGCAGGATGCAACGAAGAAGACCGATGGCGGAACCAGCGGGGAGGAATCGAAATGAAGAAGTATCTATTAACCCTGACTTTAGCCGTGACCGCTATTTGCCTGGTCGCTCATGATGTTCAGGCGCAGCGACGCGGTGGTGGAGGCGGTGGACGTAGTGCTGGCGGTGCTCGTCCATCAGTGAACCGTTCGCCATCGATGAGTCGTCCTGCGCCACGCCCGAGTACGCCGTCCGTTTCGCCACGTCCTTCAACGCGGCCAAGTACACCATCGGTCTCACCGCGTCCGACGCCTCGGCCGTCGACACCTAGTGTCAGTCCCAAGCCGTCTCCGCGTCCTTCGACACCAAGTGTTAGCCCAAAACCTAGCCCTCGTCCATCGACGCCTGGCTCTTCCCAGTTGCCATCCACGCGGCCTGGTACCGGACAACTACCATCCACTCGACCTGCTGGGCCCAGCGCCGGCACTCGTCCAAGCGTAGATCGAGGTAAGATCCAAAACAACATCAAGCCGGGACAACAGCCATCGATGCCCGACTGGTTCAAGCCTGGTACAACGCCACCGACGGCAAGTCAGCGTCCGGCCATACCTGATACGGCCGACCGACCAAAGCCTCCAGGCACAGGTGATCGTCCTATGCGTCCTGGAACTGGGGACCGCCCGGTAGCCAAGCCGCCGATTGCCGATGGGCGACCTCCTGGGACAAGGCCGCCTGGGTTCCGTCCCCCGGTAAATCGTCCTCCGTATCACCCGTGGTATCCCAACCATCCAAACTATCACGATCATGGTCACTGGTGGAAATGGGCAACGGCCGGTGCAATCACTGGGTGGGTCGCCTATCAATGGACGAACCCGATCTATTACCAATACGGCTCCGGCGGAAATGTCTATTACGAAAACAACGTCGTTTACGTAAATGGCAACGAGTATGGCTCGGCCGAGCAGTATTACAACGAAGCCTCGGAAATTGCTTCCGCTGCACCGGAAACGACTGACGAGCAAGCCCAAGCCGACGACTGGATGCCGCTGGGCGTCTTCGCGATCACCAAGGAAGGGGTAAACGCAAGCAGCATGTATTTGCAACTGGCGATTCGCAAAGACGGCCTGATTGGGGGAACGTTCTATAACGAATCGACCGGCGTGACCCATCCCGTGGAAGGCATGGTCGACGAGAAAACGCAGCGTGCCGTATGGAAGGCGGCCGACGGAACGAACCCGGACGTGATTATGGAAACCGGTATTTATAACCTTTCGGAGGACGAGGCCAATATCCTCGTACACTTCGGACCCGATGAAACGCAGGAGGCGTTGCTGGTCAGACTCGATGAATCGGAAGAGTCGCCTCCTGCGGAATAGGAGGTGACCTTGAGAGAAAACGTTTCGAGTAGGAGCGTGGAGCTAACATGCTCCTGCTTGAGAACAGAGTGTTCCGCATGAGTGACGTCTTTTTCGAAATCTGCCCCTAACGAGATGGGAGTACATCATGTTACGTCTGCAATATCTCGATTGCCTCACGCACTGGCGTTTATTTTTTGCGGCAGGTGCCGTGCTTGGATTTCTCATGACAATTGCTCCATGTTCCTCGGTTCAAGCGGACGATGGACTGACCGAAGAAGAAGTAGCCCAGATCGCGAACGAAGCGTACTTCTACGCCTATCCGTTGGTGATTATGGATGTCACACGCGAGGTTAGTACCAACTGTGAGGTGGCTGACCCTTCCAGTCTACAGGCTCCCGTGAATCAATTCGCGAATGCGCCTAGATTTCCGGATGCGAACTTTACTGATGTCGTGCGGCCGAATGCCGATACGCTTTACTCGACTCTGTGGTTCGACGTCACCAAGGAGCCCCTCGTTATTCACGCTCCAGATTCTCAGGATCGTTACTACCTGCTTCCCATGCTCGACTTGTGGAGCGACGTATTTGCTTCGCCTGGCAAGCGAACAACGGGAACTGCTGAGCAGACATTCGCAATTGTTGGTCCCCATTGGGAAGGCACACTTCCCAGCGACATGGAAGTCATTAAAGCACCTACGAGCATGGGCTGGATCATCGGCCGAACGCAAACCAATGGTGAAGGTGATTTCGCCAATGTTCATGAGTTCCAAGCAGGTCTTAAGGCGGTTCCGCTCTCAGCATGGGGAAAAGACTACACGCCTCCCAAGGGCAAAGTAGATTCCAACGTTTCCACGGACCCTCCAACAGAACAGGTAGCCCGGATGGATGCTGCCCAGTTCTACGGCCGCTTTATCGAACTGACGAAAGACAATCCGCCCCATCCCAACGATTACCCAATTCTGGCCCGCATGAAACGCCTTGGGTTGGAACCCGGCAAGCCATTCGATTTCGCAAAGTTGCCTGCCAATGTTCAAGCCGCTCTCAATAAGGCAATACCACACTGCCAGGAACTCCTCACAGGCGGATTGGCCAGTGCCGGAACTGTGGTCAACAACTGGGGGATGCTGATGTCGCCCATTGGGACCTACGGCACAGACTATTATCGCCGTGCATTGATCGCTTATGGAGGCCTAGGAGCCAACGTCATTGAAGACGCGGTCTATCCCACCGCCTTCGTCGATTCCGACAACACGCCGTTCGACGCGGAAAAGACGTATGTGTTGCATTTTACGAAAGAGGAAATTCCTCCCGTTCGCGCGTTTTGGTCGCTGACGATGTACAACGACCAACAGGCATTCGCCGACAACCCGCTCAACCGTTACGCCATTGGAGATTGCGATCCATTGAGTTTTGGCGACGATGGATCGTTAACCCTTTACATTCAAAGAGATTCACCCGGAAAGGATAAGGAAAACAACTGGCTTCCAACGCCAGAGTCAGGTGGATTCAGCATGAATCTGAGATTGTATTGGCCAAAGCAAGATGTGCTCGACGGATCTTGGAAGCCACCGGCCGTCAGTCCAGTCAGGTAGTGAGGCCCCGATATCATCGCGTTCAATTTACGCGATGATGTCGTCCACCACGTTGCCCTTCACGTCGGTCAAACGCATGTCGCGACCGGCGTAGCGGTAGGTGAGTCGCTCGTGGTCGAGTCCGAGAAGATGCAGGATTGTGGCGTGCCAGTCATGGATATGGACTCGTCCATCGATGGCTTCATAACCATATTCATCGGTCGCACCATGAACGTGGCCTCCTTTGACGCCGCCACCCGCCATCCACATTGAGAAGCCTTTGTTGTTGTGATCGCGACCATCACCTTGGGCGTAGGGTGATCGGCCGAATTCGCCACCCCACAGGACAAGCGTATCCTTCAGTAATCCACGCTGTTCGAGATCAGCCAGCAGGCCAGCGATGGGCTTATCCACCGAACTGCAACTGCCCTGAAGCGATTCCGCCAAATTGAAATGATGGTCCCAGCCTCTCATCGTCAATTCTACAAACCGGACTCCGGACTCGATCAGCCGCCGAGCCAAAAGGCATTGACGCCCAAACGTGTCGGTTCCACCGGTGGGGCGGCCAAATCCTCCACCACCAAACATGCCCGGCCGACGACGCTGCTGTCCCGCTTGCTGTTCAATTCCGTACAGCTCTAGTGTCGCGGCGGTCTCGTTGCTGATGTCTAAGACATCCGGCATCTCGCTTTGCATTCGGAAAGCGAGTTCGTAGGAAGAGATCAATCCTTCGATTTCTGGGCTGCCGCCAAGCGAGTCGGCGGTTGAGCGATTCAAGGATTGAATCAAGTCGAGTTGGGTGCGTTGGGCGTCTCGACTACGACGATCGTTCTTCAAGTTGCTGATCGTCTCTCCGGAACCGAATCCTCTTCGACTGATCCGTGTTCCCTGGTACATCGCCGGCAAGAACGAAGATCCGTAGTTTGCCGCTCCGCCATTGTTTCGGGGTGGGTTGATCGAGACGAATCCCGGCAGGTCTGTGTTTTCTGTCCCTAGCCCGTAGAGGACCCACGCACCTAGGCTGGGGCGTGAAAACTGAAAGATGCCGCAATGGAGTTGGAGGAATGCCTGGGAATGCGCTGGCAAGTTAGTATGCATTCCGTTGAGGACACAGAGCTTGTCCGCGTGGGTCGCAACATTCGAGAACAACTCGCTTACCCAAAGCCCACTCTCTCCGTGCTGCTTGAACTGGAAGGGTGAGCCCAGCAGCTTTCCGCTTCGGCCGCCTCCTTGGTTTCGTGGCGTTGGCTTGCCATCATCGGCAAGAAGTTGTGGCTTGTAGTCGAAAGTGTCCAGGTGGCTGGGACCGCCTTCCATGCATAGGAAGATGACACGCTTAGCCTTGGGCTCAAAGTGAGTCTTCTTCGAGCCAAGCGGATTGGCCATCGCCTCTTCGGCATGAGCAGCCTGGCTATGCGCAAGTGCTGCAAACGCAAGGTAGCCGAAACCGGAAGCGGATGACTGTAGGAAATTTCTGCGTGAGTGCATGTTTTGTGTCTCACCGTCGATATTGGAATTCAGCACTCGCAAACAACGCCTGGCAAAAGGCGCTCCAGCGAGCCTGATCAGGGTTTTGTCGATTGAAGCGAATGCGAACGGGGGTATCAGCCTTGTAAGAAGCAAGGAAGACCTTGGCTTGATCGCGTTCCTGCGCGGTCGCCTCACGACCGAAGAACTGCACAAATGCCGCTTCGATTCGTTTTTTCTCATCCGAGATTTTCAACAACTGTTGGGCTGCCGCATCCGAATCTCGTAAAACGAAGTCGTTATTGAGGAGGTACAGGCCTTGCGATGGAACGGTCGTCTGTTGTCGATGGGCGGTAATCAAGGAAGGGTCAGCCGCATCAAACAGAGCGAGTGACTCAGGCAGATTGTCTCGAATGACGGGCAGGTAAATCGATCGATGGACGTTGTCTGGATCATCGATCGATCGCGAAATAGGAACGAAGCCAAACCGATCGACCGGCCCGTCACTTTGCGTGGCAACGGCAGAGCCGATCGGTGGTTTCGCTTCCAAGCGTCCGCTGACCGCCAACATGGCGTCACGAAGACTTTCGGCATCGAGACGCCGCGGTGACATTCGCCACAGTAGGATGTTGTCAGGATCCATTCGGAACGCTTGATCTTCTCTGGTAGAACTCAGCTGATATACACGACTCGTGATGATTCGGCGAATCAGTCGCTTGACACTCCAACCATCATTCATGAAGGAAATGGCGAGATGATCCAGCAGTTCTGGATTGGAAGGCGCTTGGCCGGCATGTCCAAAGTCGTCGGCGGTGGGCACTAATCCGCGGCCAAAGAGTTGAAGCCAGATGCGATTGACCATCACGCGTGCCGTCAGCGGGTTGTCGCGAGCGACGATCCATTCTGCCAACTCGAGCCGACCACTATTGCGTCGCGAGATTTCAAGCGGCGTGCTGCAAAGTACCTGCAAAGTGCCACGCGGTATCGATCCCTTTTCAGGCGAATCGTACTCGCCCCGACTGTACACGGGGCTGTCCGAAATCACTTGTGTGCCATCGTAGCTAAAACGGTTGGCGCCTTGCCCGAATGCGAACGGACGGCCAGATCGAAACTGGGGACCGGAGCGTTTGTCACGTACCCCCATCGCCAGCATCTTAGGTTCGCCGCTGCTTTCGTAAAGATCCAGCTGGGCTTGCAGCAGCGAGATTCTGCCGGAAGTCAGGAATCGTTGCACAGGATCGCGCAGATCACGAATCTGCTCCTGAATCTGTTGGATCTGATCTTCGATGCGGGTGCGTTCTCGATCGGAAAGATCGGAAACCGCTACGTCAAAATCGGCATCGTCGGGTAGCGTCAAAAGCCTACTAGGACGTTGTGCGTTGATATAACGAATCGTTCCATAGCATGTTTCCGTACTGCGGAAAATGCCTGCCAAGGCATAGTAGTCTGCCTGAGGAATCGGATCGAACTTGTGATCGTGGCAGCGTGCGCAGGCAGCCGTGACGCCCAGAAATGCCTGGGTTGTCACATCAATCTGCTCATCGGCTACGTCCAGTTCATGCTTTAGGCCACTTCTCTCGTTAAGAGTCTTGGTACCCAGAGCCAGGAAGCCGGTGGCGATCATGTGTTCCGCCCGCTGCTGGGGGTTCTCATACGGCATTAGGTCGCCGGCCAACTGCTCTTTGACATATTGGTCGTACGGTTTGTCATCATTAAAGGCATCGATGACATAATCACGATACCTCCACGCATGAGGGTAGAAGAAGTTCACCGTGCTACCGGTGCTCTCCGCATACCGCGAGACGTCCAGCCAATGACGAGCCCACTTTTCTCCGAAGTGTGGAGATGCCAGTAGTCGGTCGACCACTGCTTCGTACGCCGCTGGGGAGTCATCGGTTACGAATGCCGTAACTTCCTTCTCCGTTGGAGGCAGACCGGTGAGATCAAAGCTCAGGCGACGCAGGAGCGTTCTCTTATCTGCATCATCAACCGGTGAGATGCCGTGAGATTCAAGCTGGGCGAGAACGAACCGGTCTATTTCTGTCTTGGGCCAGTCACCGCGATTAACGTCAGGGATGGCTTGGTCTTGTGGAGGCTGGAAAGCCCAGTGCTTTCGACCTTCTTCGATGTCGATACCATATCGATGAACTTCGACGGACTCCCCTTCGCGGGGATCGAACGCGCCTAGCGTGATCCACTTCTCGAAGTCGGCAATGACCTCGGGAGATAGCTTCTTTTGGGGGGGCATTTGCAAATCATCGTTAGCGTGCCGGATCGCTTCGATCAGTAAACTCTCTTTCAGACTCTCAGGCACCACAGCCGGGCCTCGATCACCCCCTCGCCGGCTCCCGGAACGCGTGTCCAGTACTAAGCCGCCTTCAATTTCATCCGCTTCAGCGGAGTGGCAGGAATAACACTCCTGCACCAATACGGGGCGAATCTTCTTCTCGAAAAACTGCAACGATTCGGCATCCGAAAGCTCGTCGGCAGCGAGGCCGCCAAGCGGAAGGAACACGGCAAAGGTAGCTAGTGCGAAGAGGAATAGACTGCGCATTGAAAAGTGAACCCCCCTACCAGTCGCCGTAAATTACGAGTTATCAACTAGTGGATTGCCCTGATGCTGTAGCGCCGGTGCTTCCGGCCATTGAACACTCTAAACCCCATCCCGACTCGCAGGTTTCTCAAAAATCACGTGACATCATGATTTCCAGACGATCGAGTAGCTGGAGAAGAAGCTTTGCTCCCGTCACATGTCGTAGAGCCACATGCTGGCGACGTTCCACTCCGGGGGTCACATCAGATTGTGCGGAACATTTCGCTGCGGAGAGTGCTCGGCTTTATGGGTAAATCATTGCCGTTCGCGTTCGCTATTCCGCAGTTTGGGGCAAAGCACGATCCTGATGCCGATATAAGGAGCCGAGTTGAGATCGTGATGAGCGTTCCGCATGGCAGATCGGCAGTAGTGGTAATGGCTAAGCCAGCTTCCTCCACGAATGACGCGGCCTTGGCCATTTCCCCTTTCGGGACCTTGCGGATTCTTACCACGCGGTAGCTTAGGACTATATTCGTCCAGGCACCATTCCCAAACATTTCCGTGCATATCGTAGATGCCCCATGGATTGGCACGGTAACTCTCGACAGGCGCCAACGTGGGAAAACCATCGTCAAGCCGAGAATCGGAATAGCGATATTCAGAAGGGTCAAAACTCAAAAGCTGTTTGTCCGCAAAATTGCCAAACTCGGGAAGCATTTGCTCGGAATCACCAAAGCAAAAGCTCGTTGAGGTTCCCGCTCGACATGCGTATTCCCACTGGGCTTCCGTCGGCATCGCGTACTCCCAGTCATCGGGAATTTGACCGGCCTCCTTTTCACGCTTGGTGAGCATTTCAGCAAAGCGTCGTGCATCACCACTTCGCATATCGGCTGCGGGATAGTTCTCGCCCAGCGAGCTTCTGGGGGACCGGTTCGTGATCAACTTGTATTCGGCTTCGGTGACTTCATGTTGGCTGATCCAGAAACCATGCTCAAACGTAACCTCGACTTGACCTTCGTCGTCGTGTCGATGCGATTCCTGGTCAGGGCTTCCCATGGTGAATTTGCCTGGCGGGCACCAACAGAATGGGATTTTCACGCTGTTGATGGTGCGTTCGCCTGCCGTGGTTCCCTGGATGTCCTGCGAAGAAAGCGTACGCACGGGATCATCGGCCCACGTTGTCGAGGAACCAATCAGGCAGACGGCAAGGACTCCAAGGAAGTTCCAGGTCGATAGCGGCTGGGGTGTTGCTGAATCTGACATCAAATTCTTGGTGAGGTCGGATCTAGGTCATAAGTTCATCCAGGGGACCATCCTGGTCGAGGTGATCAAGTTTCGGGTCCGGTTGTCCAAGACGATCACGCGGAGCACCGGCCGCGTGCAGCAGAGAAGTGTAGAAGTTGGCAACCGTGCGGTGCCCTGTCTCTCCGTAACGCGGGTAACACAGATATCGCCCGCGGGTTTTCAAGCGACTTCCCAAATCGCCTAGCACGACGATTGGCCATTCCCAGCAGCGGCTGTGATGCCCCTCAGCCGCATCGGAAAGATAGACGATGACTGTGTTGTCGAGCATCGTACCGTTTCCTTCGGGAACTCGCTGTAGTTTGTCGGCCAAGTGTGCCACGAGCTGGAAGTGGAACTGGCGAATCTTTATCGATAGCTGTTCCCAGGTCATTCCGTCATAGCTTTGACCATGCCCGATGCTATGCTTGCCGAAGTTGATTCCCAGGCCGGTAAACTTCACGCTGAAATAAGGATCGCCACAGCCTGAAGCGATCGTAAGTACGTTGGTCAGTCCACTAATCAGCGCTGCGGCGCCGATATCAAACTGCGCTTCCAAGCGGTCCGTTTCAACGTCGCTAAAGTACTTGTCGTTGGTTTGGGGCTTGTTGTTCTGAAGTGCTTCTTGATTATCAAGTAATCGGCCCTGGCGGTTTCGCATCGACTCGAACGCACTCAGGTAGCTGCCCAGTTTCTCGCGCTCCGTCGAGTTCAGCTGACGCTGCAATCGCTTCACGTCATCAACCATGAAGTCCAATAGGTTGGTCTTGGAATGAAAAGTCTTCGCCGCTGCCCCATCGGCGACGCTGCCAAACAGTTGTTGATAGGCCAGGTCTGGACGGCATTGCGTCGGAACCTTCTTGCCTCGTTCAAGCGCCGAAGTGTTGTAGATAATTGAATGCTCCGGTCGATCAGATATGCCCAAACCGACTTGCGGAAAGATCGATGGCAGTGCTTTTGCCAAAGCCATGTCGATGGTTTCGCCAAATGCCCCAGCTTTGCTGGAATAGACGCCTAGGGCCCCGAAGTTATTCGAGTGGCCACCTCCGCAGATTCGACTGGAGAGCCCCTGAATGACGGCCAATCGATCCTTAAAAGGGCTGAGGGGCTGCATCGCCTCGGACAATTCGTGGTCCGCCAAGGAGATATCCTGTAACTCGCTAACATCATTGCGGCTTTGAGCGCTGTTCTTACGCGGAATCGTGGTCGGCTGTGCCTGATTGGGGTTAAAGCCGTTTCCCTCCATCACGAATACGATTCGTTTCGGCTCGAAATTACCAGCTTCCTCGGCGGCAAGATGGCGAACGAACGGAGACAGCAGGATGCCTGAGGCTCCGAGCGAAATTCCCTGCAGGATGTTTCGACGCGTCAGGTTCATTTTCGGCTCCAATGGCAGAAGAGGAGAAGCGGTAGCCAATCGCCGGTACGGCAACATAAAAACCTAATAAGCCATAATCAAATGACCTAAGTTCGGCGGAGGTTTCGTCGTATCAATCATTTTTTTGCGGATTCGCATCATCCGCGAAGCTATCGATGCGATACAAAAAGGAATCGCTGGTTAGCAGGCTAGTCACTAGCGCACGAAAACTCCCTTCGCTTTCCACGTAGGTGTTATCTGCCATGATCAGAGTAGGGCTATCGCTCAGCTGTTCGTTGCGTCCTAAGAAGTAACGGAAAACATGACGGACGAAGACTTGTCGCACTCGTTCGGATTTAGCCAATTGGTGAATCATCTGAACGGCATCGCGATAGTCGCCAGTCAGGCGAGGATCGCCAGTGCCGGCCAACGTGCCGGTAGCGTCGACAGGAATCTGCCGATAGACATTCCCAAGTGGATTACCTTTCTTGTCCAAATTGTTCGCCGTCGCCTCCAGGTCCACCACATGCTCCAGCGTACGATGGCGTCCGAAATGGTCGTACACTTCAAAGGTCAATCCGAGAGGGTTCATCTGGCGATGGCAGTTCCAGCAGTACTCTTCCTGAGTCACTCTCATCCGATATCTCAAGGTATTTTGCGGTTCTTCGGGAAGTTGGGCGTCGACGGTGATGGGCAAGTCGGGAATCGTTCCGCCCAGTAGTCGTTCACGAATCCATTTTCCACGCAGGATTGGGTGATTGTCGAAATTGCCTGAGTTGGCGACCAACCACGAAGGTTGCGTTAAGATGCCGGCTCTCTCCTCCGGCGGAAGCTCGACAGGTTGGTTCGGAGTCCATTTCCAATCGACCGGTAAACCGTACGAAGTATGGATAAGATTCTTAGGCTGAGCCGGTTGGACGGTTCCTCTTTTCGGATCCTGACGGAAGTTAATAAACGCTTTGTTGGTTGTTAATAGCTCGAACAATACATCCTTGTCGCGATCAAGAATCCATTGGATAAGCTGTTCGGTATCCTGAACGAGAGTTGTCGGGTGATGGTGAGCGTTGAGCTCTTTGTCTTTAAAGATATCGGTCGCCGCCAGATAGCCGAAATACTCTTGGAAGAACCGCATTAGTCTCGGCTTTTGAATCTTTTCAGAATCGAAGATGCGATCGATCTCACGCCGAACGTCTTCTTTCGATTGCAATCGGCCCTCGGCAGCTGCCTGTAATAACTGACCATCGGGCTGCCGATCGGTTAATGCGTAGGCAAGCGCGTAGGCAAGTTCCTGGGGGGACAACATGCGGCGACCAAACTCGTCTGGCGTGCCACTTCCCAGTTCCAGGCGAAACACGGCTTCCGGGGAAAGGAGTACGGCAACCATCGTTGTCCGTACGCCCAGCTGAGGCCCGGAAGCCTCGATGTTTTGGTCAAGGAACTGCAAGTAGCGCTCAAGTTCGTCGTCCGTCGGCTTTCTCTTGAGGATCAATTGAAACTGCTTCTCTATGGCTCGAGTCTTGAGCTCGGCCGAGAGCGGCTGGTTTTCTTCATGAAAGAGCATAACCATCTCTTTCACCGGTTGCGGATAGCCTTTAGCGACCCACTTTCCATCGACCAGTTCACCACGTGTCTGACTGGCAACGATCGCTTGTGCATTTCGAATCAATTGGTCTGTCGTGGGCTCATCGATCGAAAATGCAGAAGCGTAATCCTTAAGGCCTGGCTCGCTCATCTCGCTGAAGGGTTGGGCAATCTCTTTGACATTCTTGGCCAGTTCTCCCTTGGTCAGCGAATCGTACGCATGAGGACTCATGCGCCAGAGTCGACCCCGTGTAAAAGCGGGACCGGATATCGTTCCGTTGAACAGCGATTCGTGATCGACCTTGTTCCCAAACTTGGGCAGATGAAATCCTTCAGGCTCCATGAGCTCGACTCGAGCTGCCCGTAACTCGGTCGTCAACCACTGCACCATCTGCTGACGTTCGCCGTGCGAAGGCTGGGGACTGTCGTCAGGCGGCATCTCTTCCGTGATCAGTCGATATCGAATCAAGTTCCAACTTTCGGAGTTGACTTGCATATCGAAAGAGAGGTTGTCGAGACGCAGGTCTCCTTCCTGCGTTTCGCCGCCATGGCAATCGTGGCAGTACTTTTCGATTAAGACGCCCAGCTTATTTGGAGAGACATTCTGGTCTGCTGCCCGGGCTGCACAGGGAACTAAAACTGCCAGGAGCTGCAGAATTGCAATGGCGAGAGCGCGCATGAGGGGAGTCTCACATTGGATTGATGGGACGAGCGCTACGTGAAATATAAACAGCTCACAGAGCGTTTAGCAAATCTTGCTTCGCTAGCTCGTAACTCGTGATGTAGCGGAATCCACCTGCCACGATCCCCAGAGCCATGTGAGATGGGCCAAACACCGAGGTTCATCAAGACGATCCCGGCAATCCGGCGATGCAATCGCTAGTACCGCCGTATGTCGCGTGGTTTCGACTTGTCACCTACCCGAGCTTAAAAACGATTCGATGACATGTTGATGGCCTGCCAGGTCGTCCGGAGAGATATCGTAGATCAGGATCATATAGGAAAGGTGAAGTGGCTCCCCGCGTTTGACCCACGTCTTCACGTACGGCTCGCGACGCTCTTTGGGCTGCTTGGGAAACGGGTTGGTAACCACCACGCCGTAGTCGCGAGCATGCAGCCACGACGGCCGAGTGTTTTCACTGCTCGACACGACGACGAGGCCGACTCGACGCTTGTTGATCGTGGCGAAGTAGTCGAACCACTTGGCTGGTTTGCCCCACATGGCTGCCGCGTTAATTTCACCCCGATCATTCACAATCGTTCCGCCGCCACCTTGAACTCGGATAGGTGACGCCACACGAATAGCGAGGCCAGACTCCTCCTGGTCGCCGAAGTAAAAGTCGTGGTCGTCAGAACGGTACTCTGCCGAAAGACGCAGGACGATTCCCTCATCGACTCGCTGGAATTCGTAGCGTGTTGTCTCCGTGCAAACAACCTGGTTCCCATCCTGACTCATCAAGCGGTTTAGAGCGGTGAAACTACCGGAATTTCGGTCGCCTTGGAGCGGCTGCTCCCAGCTGTCAAAGATGACTTTGGACTGCAGTCGCCAATAGTCGTTTCCGTTGACGTCACCGAACCCGATCCAGATTCCCGGGTGCATCACCGGGTGAATGATACCCTCTTCGGCAGAGTAGCCAGGGTCGATGTCTTCCGGTTTGCGCGGCGGAAAGTTGCGAGTGACTTGGATTCCGCTGGGGGTTGTCACATTGACCAACGCACGGCGGGTAAGCTTGGGGTGCTGCTTGAGGTAGGTCCCGATACGCTGATTGGCAAAATAGATGTCGACTTGGTTCTGCGTCTCCTTGAATGAAAAACCATCGCGATCACCGATCACTTGCTGTGTCATTAGCCATGCCGCGACATCCGCGATCTGCTGCGCATTCATCATCTCGCCGAAGCCGCTGGGCATGGGAGAAACGTGGGAACCCTTTCGTGCTTCAATATCCTGTTTGTCGATAACCTGCAGGACCGCATCGGAACCGACAACGCTTAGCGATCGCCCGGTTTCTTCGACGACGGCACCGGTGACTACCTTGCCGTCAAACGTCAGGATCTGTTGCTGGGCGAAGCCCTCGGTAATCACCTTGCTGGGTTCCAGAATCGATTCGATCAATACCTGGGGAGTCTTCGCTCGGCTTCCAATATCAGAAAGGTCGGGGGCCAGCACATCGCCGATTCCTTCCATACGATGACACTTGAAGCAGCCGGCTCCGTGAGGATGCAGGAACAGCTCTCGCCCTCGCTCGGGATCTGCCGTCGCAAACTTGGCCAGAGCATCCTCGAGCGTGACCTTCTTTTTCGGGCCAGGCGACGGGAGGATTTGTCGATCGAAAATTACCAGGTAGTGCCCTCGACCGGTATCGGTCTGAGGATGGTTCGTATTGCCTCCAAGGGTAACCGTTCCTGGCGAGAAGTGTTTGCGGTACAGCCGAAAGATCGGATCGGTCGTCGCCAGTTCCAACTCCATGTCCTCGAACCCGTCCGCTTGGTTCACGTTCATCCACGCAAGCGGCTCAGGGTTGCGTGCGTCGACTCCCACGATGATGTCACAAGGTTCGAGAAGCTCGAACGAAAGGAACTCCGCACCGCTCGATCGATCATCATTGTTGGCCATACGTAAAAAGGGGAGATTGGCAAGCTCGCTTGGCACTTGTCGGATCACATAGTCGCGATCCGTGTAGTGACGCTTGCCAGGCAACAACCCTTCCCAGTCCAATTCATAATGGCGTCCCGTACGTGACTGGGGCGAAGTCACAAATGGTCGATGCCGATAATGGACAACCTCACGAATGTCATAGTCGGCTGCGGAAAACTGACTGCCCCCTTCGTTGCCACGATTAATGGCCACACGAAGTTGGCTGGTTTGTTCAATGTGAATTGGCCCTTGGACCCGAGAAGAGGTATACGTCGGCAATGAACCATCGAGCGTGTACGTCAAAAAGGCCCCTGGGACCGGCGTGCTGATGGTGACATCTATGGTTCCGGCGTATTCGCCTGCTGGCGGGTCAAATCGTACGAGTGGCTCCGCTTTGCCGGTCTTTTCAAGCCAGGTATTGGTCAGAGACGCAACCTGTGCGTCGGGATCTTGTCGAAAAGGCGTAGCTTCCTCTCCGTCGATTGCGTCGTCGTGAAACAGCCCCAGTAGCACAGCCTGGCGAACGCCTGGCCGCGGATCGCTGAGCCACTCTTTGCGTTGTTGGGGTGAGGCCAGTTCACGCAGCGCATTCCAGACTGCATAGTAGACGATTCGGTCTGTTTCATGGGCGGCGAGATGAACAAGATCGTCATTCCATTGGGACTGATCGGCTTGCCAGATCGCATCGACTGCCGCGTGCCGTAGTCGTGCATCTTGGGAAGCGAGAAGTTGCTTTGCGACTTGCGGAAGCGGTTTGGTTGGAGTGAATTCGCCAGCACGATAGGCCAGGATGCGAAGTGCTTGAATGCGCGAACTCCGCGAAGCGTTGGCGTCACTCACAATGGAAGCTAGAAAGTCATCAGTCCCATCTGACTTCAAAAATCTCCCGATCGTCCAGAGAATCCAGGTTTGCTGCGACGGCGATAGGGATTGATCCTCCCACGCTTCGAGAAGGAGCCGTTCCGCTGGCTCACCACGGCGAAGCAGTTCGTTCTGGGCATTCACTCTCCACCCGGGTACGTCACTGCCAAGATCGCTTAGAAGTTGATCGAAGGTCCACTCCGGGATCGGCTTCTGTCGGTGCTCGCTGTGCCACTTGACCAGCGGATTGCCAGTATACCGGATGCGATAGACACGCCCCGCGTCGACTTGTTTTCCATCTTGAATCGTCGCCCCGTAGGCTTGTCCCCAACTCAATACATATAACGCTCCATCGGGCCCAACTTCGATATCGGTCGGCTCGAACACGCGGCCTGAGCTCGACGGCAGCGAACGGCCGCCATCGGCATGCGCGAACACAGGCGGAAACTCCCCTTCGCAACGCATCAACGCGCCATCCCATTGCGGTCGAAAGGCGTAGACTTCTCGCCGCATCCAGTCGCCCACGAAGAACATGTTGCGATAGGCTTCGGGAAATTGGCTGGCATGATAGTGGATGACACCGGAACCAGAGCCTTCGAACAGCGGAGCACTTGCCGGAACGGTTGGCAGGTGGTCTTTGCCCGTCCAGTGAAAGCTCCAGGGATGGCCCCAGCCAAAGTGCGCTCCGTAGAAGGGTGCGAAGATCTTGTCCCCTTGGGTCTGGTCGTTATCGGTGCCTAACCAGTTGAAGTGGTCGTCGTAAGCGATATCCCACGGGTTGCGAAAGCCGCGCGATATGATCTCAAGATCCTGGGCGAATAGTTGGTCGTCTTCATAAGGTCTACAGCGGAGAATGCCGCCTTGCTGGCCCCAATCATCTTGCGGCGTGTGATACTTTCGCTGATAGGTGTCTTTCGTGAAGACCTCCAGCGGTGTGTAATCCGGAGCTCCTTCTGGGGAAGGCAGTCCCCACATTTCCCGAAAAACCTTCGGAGCCAATTGATCCAAACGGTTATATCCTTTGGAGTTCCCCTTCGACATGTAAAGCTTGCCATCGGGGCCGAAGTTCAAGCCGTGTAGTGAGTGTTCGAGGTTTCCCAGACCGGTGTATACGCGAATGTATTGATCGGCCTGGTCGTCGCCATCGGTATCGCGTACGACGGTCAGGTCCGGGGCATTGGCCACCCAAAGATCATTGCCGTACCAAGCGATGCCTTGAATGGAATTGAACCCCTCGGCGAATGTCTGGCGACGATCGGCAATCCCATCCGCGTTATCGTCCAGCAAGATATCGACTCGGTCGCCCGGCGTTTGACGTGTCGGGCCGCGCCACTGCGGGCCTTGGGCAACACAAATTCGCCCAAGCTTATCAAACGCCATGACGCAGGGATTGCTCACCATCGGTTCACGGGCGACGACATCCACCTGAAATCCTTCGGGAACAATCGGTAGGTCATCGTTGCCAGCAGCGACAAGGGGAATCGTGAAGAACGGGAAGAGGAGGGCAAACCAAATTCTCATTTGTTACTCCTGGTGAGGCGGGCAACGGACATCCCTTCGACCAGTAAAGGCTTCACCGACACGGAAACGATCGGCGAGTCGGGGTGGTCAAAACGCCAAATCAATTGCTCGACTGCCTGTCGACCAATTTGCTCGGCGCAGATGTCAATCGTTGTGACTTCCGGATAAAGTCCGGTAAGAAGAGGAAGTTCGTTATTGCAGGAGATCAGGCTGATCTCTTTGCCGATCTTGGTACCGCGGCGCGAGCATGCCCGGTAGACCATGGCGGCTACACAATCCGCAGGGCAAAAGATGGCGGTCGGCTTCTTGCGAAGCTTTTGCAGTTTGCCGACAAGCTCGTCGACCAGTTCGACATGGCGAACCGGTTGCAGCGGAAGCTGCCAATCCGAGCTTTCGCCAAAGATGTTTTCAACGTGCGCTCCATGCTGAGTGGCAAACCATGAGAAGCTTGCACAGCGCTGACTGAACGTTACATGATCGGGCTTCGGATCGACGATCGCGATCTGCCGGTGTCCCATCTCGATCAAGTAGTCGGCTGCCAGCCGGCCCACTTCGATATCGTTCGACTCAACCACATCACCCCAGTCGGCCCCTTGTGGTCGGCCCAGAAACCAAACGGTCGGAATCTTACGTAGACGGGCAATCAACTCCTGGTCGGCCGATGCGATCAACTTCCCTTGAAGTGCCGCCTTTGCCAGTACTCCGTGCAAGGTTGGTGACGCAAGTGACTTGGGAATGTCTTTCACATGCGGCAAGTCCGAGATCAAGACATTGGCACCTGCGGAGGAGAGTGCTGACTCTGCCCCATGGATTCCGCAAGCAACCGACGGCAAGTTTACCAACGAGCGATCCATGCCCAGCAACAGCATGGCGATGTTCTTCTTGGTCAGCTGCTGCCCCACGCCAGCTGGCCTTTTCTTTCGCAGTCGTGAATAGCCCAACTTTTCGACCGCTTCCAAGACGCGACGGGCCGTCGCTTCTGCAACAGTGGGCTCGCCACTCAGCACGCGACTAACCGTGCCGATTGAAACTTCGGCCGCTTTGGCCACGTCTTTCACCGTCGCGGGCATCAACATCTCCACGAAACACTTGAAACAAGGAATGCGGGGGCCTATGCTATTTCATTGAAATAAGAATTGCAAGCAATGAAATATTTTACTTGCACATTTTGGCCCTTCTAACATTAAGCAGCTTTGTGGGTTGCATACATTGGCAGATTGGGCGATGTTGGAAGGTCTACTTCCGAAATACGAAAAGCATCAGGCTGGCAACTTGGTCGTTTGATCTTGCTCATACGGCGGGCGCGTCAGCCTGAAGGCCCTCCTTGTACTCCCCTCCTAAACGCGTTCCCCGGTTTACCGAACGATAGTCGTATGACACGCTTCCTCACGGCATGGTGCCTGCTGTTGTTGCTGACGCAGGCCCTTTGGGCTGACTCACCAATCCAGTTCAATCGAGACGTTCGACCGATCCTGTCGGATCGATGCTTTGCCTGTCACGGCCCCGATGCGAATTCTCGCGAGGCCGACCTGCGCCTGGACGACCGTGAATCGGCAATCCAAGATCTCGGCGGGCACCGAGCGATCGTCGAAGGCAATGCCAACGAAAGCGAACTTATCCGACGCATTACCGCGTCGGATGAATTCGAGGTCATGCCACCGCCAGAACATGGCGAACCGCTGAACCCCCAGGAGGTCGCCGTCATACGCGCGTGGATCAATCAAGGGGCCCCGTATCAAAAGCATTGGTCTTTTGAGTCCCTCAAGCGACCCGAAGTCCCCGCCGGCGCAGCACATCCGATCGACGCATTTATTCGTTCCAAGCTGGAAAGGACCGAATTGAAACCGGCCGACCAAGCCGAGCCGCGGACGCTTGCCCGGCGACTAGCGTTTGACCTCACGGGGCTCCCGCCCACCGGTAACATGGTCGATACGTTTGTGGACAGCCCGACTGATGAGACCTATCAGGCAATGGTCGATCAGCTTCTGCAATCGCCCCACTATGGTGAGCGGATGGCTATCTATTGGCTCGATCTGGTCCGGTATGCCGATTCGCTGGGTTTCCACGGCGACCAGACTCGCAGCGTTTCGCCGTATCGCGATTATGTGATCCGCGCTTTTAACGAAAACAAGCCATTCGACCAGTTCACGGTTGAACAGTTAGCCGGCGATTTACTGCCAGAGGCAACGCTTTGGCAGAAGGTCGCGTCAACGTATAACCGCTTGAACCGTGCTTCGGGCGAAGGGGGCGTGCAGCCCAAGGAATACCTGGCGAAGTACTCGGCCGATCGCGTCCGAACCACCGGCGCCGTCTGGCTGGGGCTCACCACGGGATGTGCGGAGTGCCATGATCATAAGTTCGATCCGATCACAGCCCACGACTTTTATAGCTTTGCGGCTTTCTTCGCAGACATCAAAGAGCAGGGGATTGTCCGCAGTGCGGTTCATGTTGCCCAATTGCCAGTGCCTACGCCCGAGCAGGCCGAGCAACTTGCGCAACTCAGCACACAGATACAGCAATCGGAAGAGGTTTTTCAGCAATCAACGCCAGAGCTTGCCGCCGCGCGAAGCGACTGGGAACGGAAGATCCAAGATCACGCCAATCGCTGGCAAGTCGTCACTCCGACCGAAGCACGCTCGGAAGGTAGTGCCAAGCTCAGCGTCTTGGAGGACAACTCGGTACTGGCCAGCGGTAAGAATCCCGATAAAGACGTCTACGTGCTCACCGTCGACACCAAGGAACTTTCCAGCGAGCCAGGCCCGATCGCACTGCGACTGGAACTGATCCCTGATAAGTCGCTTCCTCAAAGTGGACCTGGTCGGGCGGGCAATGGAAATCTCGTGTTGCATGCGGTCGAGATGCTGGTGGACGGTCACCCCGTGAAATGGGACAAGGCAATCGCCTCCCATACTCAAACGAATCATTCGCCACAGTACATCGTCGATGGGAATAAGAACGGCTGGGCCATTCTGCCACAGACCGGCAAGCCCTTAGAGCTTATCCTGGGTGGCAACGTGCTCGACGATCACCCCGAAGGTGAGGCAGCGGCACACACGTATGAGATTCGCCTGCGTCAGAACCATGGTACTGGGCATAACCTCGGTCGTTTTCGGTTGTCCATTTCCCGAGATGCCGACGCGGTGGCTTCGCTGTTGAATGTATCGGACGAAGTTCGCGATCTGATTTCGATTTCCGCCGAGAAGAGAACACCAAAGCAGCAGACCACAATTGATGCCGCGTTTCGTGAACAGACTCCGCTGCTCAAGGAAACACGAGACAAGCTGGCCAAGCTTCGCAAAGAAAAAGAACAACTGGAAAAGTCGATCGTCACCACCCTGGCAACGACCGCAACCGATCCGCGTCCCATACGCGTGCTGCCGCGTGGTAACTGGATGGACGATTCCGGAGAAGTCGTAGCCCCAGCTGTTCCTCATTTCCTGCCGCCGGTCGAAAAGCAATCGGACGAACGCTTGACGCGTCTTGATCTTGCTCAATGGATGACCTCGAAGAACAATCCTTTGGTGGCGCGCACCTTCGTGAACCGAGTTTGGATGTTGTTCTTCGGCCAGGGCTTAGCGCGAACGGTCGACGACCTGGGCTCTCAGGGACAGCCGCCAACACACCCAGAACTGCTGGACTGGCTTGCCGTCGAATTCATCGAAAGTGGCTGGGACGTTAAGCACTTGGTGCGACTGATCGTCTCGTCCGAGACCTATCGCCAGTCGTCGCAAGTGCAGGCCGAGGCTCGCAAGAGCGATCCTTACAACTTGCTGTATGCTCGCCAATCACGCTGGCGGCTCGACGCGGAGATGGTCCGAGACAACGCTCTTTCGGTAAGTGGCCTGCTCAATGAGGAGATTGGCGGACCGAGTGCCAAGCCTTACCAGCCGGCTGGTTACTGGGCCCAGTTGAACTTCCCCAAGCGAACCTATCAGCACGACAAAGGCCCAGAACAATACCGACGTGGCGTCTATACCCATTGGCAACGAACGTTCCTGCACCCCAGCATGTTGGCGTTCGACGCCCCGGCTCGCGAAGAATGTACAGCGCAGCGCTCGCGTTCCAATACGCCGCTTCAGTCGCTGGTGCTGTTGAACGATCCCACGTTTGTCGAAGCTGCCCGGGCGTTGGCAACCGGAACGCTGGCCCAGGAGTCGCCTGAATTCGCGGATCGTCTTGCCTGGATGATTCGTAAAACGCTCATGCGTGCGCCTCGCCCTGATGAGTTGAAACTGCTTAAGGAACTGTACGAAGCCGACCTCGCACGTTATCGCGGCGAGCCGGCGGCAGCCGACCAGGTTGTCGGCGTGGGCATGACGCCGGTGCCGGAAGGCGTCGACCGTGCCGAGCTTGCCGCCTGGACCGGTGTTGCACGAACGCTTCTCAACCTCCACGAAACGATCACTCGCTACTGAGTTGAAAATATGAGCACTATCGATAACCTTCAGACGCGTCGCAGCTTTCTGCGACGTACCGCATTGGGAATCGGCCCCGCTGCATTGATGGCGATGTTGTCCGGCGAGTCTCGTGCCGAAGATCTGTCCCAAGGAGTGATCAATCCGCCCCATCATCCACCACGAGTCAAACGAGTCGTTCACTTGTGCATGGCCGGCGGTCCTTCGCACCTGGAAACCTTCGACGAGAAGCCGACGCTGGGTGAGATGCATGGCAAGCCCATGCCTGAATCGCTGACCAAGGGGCAGCAGATCGCCCAATTGCAGGGTAGGCCACTCAACTGTTTCGCGCCACAGTTCGAGTTCGCCAGCTATGGCGAAAGTGGCCAGCGGATCTGTTCGCAGTTTCCCAGCATAGGATCGGTCGCAGACGATCTTTGCATCATTCGTTCGATGTACACCGATCAAATCAATCACGATCCGGCGCATACTCTCTTCAATACGGGCTCTTCCCTGGCCGGACGACCTAGCATGGGCTCCTGGATGCTGTACGGCTTAGGTCAGGAATGCGATGACCTGCCAGGCTACGTCGTGTTGACGAGTGTGGGAAAAGGAGGCCAGGCTCAGCCAATCGCTGCCCGGCAGTGGCATAGCGGCTTTCTTCCTTCGCGATTCCAGGGAGTACAGTTTCAGTCGAGCGGTGCCCCGGTGTTGTACTTGAATCGTCCGGAAGGGGTCTCGCAAGATTCCCAGCAGCGCCTGGTCAATACGGTTAACCAATTGAATCAGGACTTCGACGCCCTGGTAGATGATCCTGAAATTGCCACGCGGATTCGCCAGTACGAAATGGCCTTCCGCATGCAGACCAGCGTACCAGGCCTGATGGACTTCAGCACCGAAACGCAGCAGACCAAGGACGACTATGGTACCAGCGGCGGCGATGGCACCTTTGCGTCGAATTGCCTGCTGGCCCGGCGACTGTTGGAACGCGGCGTTCGTTTCGTCCAGGTATACCATCGCGCTTGGGACCACCACGGTAACATCAAACGCTCGATGGAAATTACGGCCAAAGAAGTCGACCAGGCAACGGCAGCGCTAATCAAAGATCTGAAGCAGCGCGGCCTGTACGACGATACCTTGATTGTGTGGGGAGGCGAATTCGGTCGTACACCAATGGCACAAGGTTCAGGACGCGATCATCATATCAAAGGCTTCTCAATGGTCCTCTCCGGCGGAGCCGTACGAAACGGTTTCTCCTTTGGCGGCACCGATGAATTTGGCTACGCGGCAACGGAACATCCTGTCCACGTCCGCGACTTTCACGCCACACTCTTGCACCTGCTGGGAATCGACCACCACCGATTCTCGTATCGCTTCCAGGGCCTCGACTTCCGCCTGACCGGAGTCGAAGAAGCACACGTCTTGAAGGATGTGATCGCCTAGCCGGGACATAATTCGGTCAGAAGCGAGTCAACGAGGACGGTTTTCCGTGTCCTCGACGACCGAACTTGTCCCAATCGACTGGGACAAAAAATAAGGCTCGCCGTAAAGCCTTTTTAATAAAGACCTTACGGCGAGCCTTATTCCGAAAGCGGAGAGAACGGGATTCGTTAGAGCCGATCTCGCAAGTCGTTGTAGACACGTGACTTAGATAGAAGTCATTGCCTCTGCAAGGATTTAGGGCTTATCAGCTCTTATGGCATAGAATACCGTCCTCTCACCTCTTGCGACGTGTTTTGGCACACTGTGCCATTCACTCTGTACTGGACGACTACGGGAATCATCCTGCCATAGGCGAGATGCAAGTAGCGTGAAGGGAAGGGTAGTCATGGACATAATCTCTTGGGAGATCTCCATGATTTCTTTTTCCGGTGGAATTCCTTCACCAAAGAATGGCCTCACATACTTGGTCCTGATCGTGGCCCGCATCTCGACGGTCCATCAGGATACGCGTAGCCTTGAAGATCAGATCGCAATCTGTTCCAAATGGTGTGAAGACAACCTTGATCAGAAATTCGTAGTCAAGGTCATTCAAAGCCGGGGAAGTGGCGAACTGCTTGATCGCACGGAACTGAATGAAATCGAAGAGGCGATCGAGTCAGGCCGATTTGATCTGTTCATGGCGGAGGACTTGGCTCGAATCTGTCGCCGAAATCGGGCGATTGATTTCTTGGAATTGGCCGAAGACCACGATACTCGGGTCGTAATGCTAAACGACAACTTAGACACCGTTAACGAGGATTGGCGCCTGAAAGCCAGCTTCGCGACGATGCACCATGAACAGTCGAATTCGGATACCTCTAAACGAATTACGCGAAGTATTCGAAACCGATTTCTTCAGGGGATGATCCAAACGGTACCGAAGGGGTATATCAAGCCTTTTCCCAAAGCTCTCGATGCGGATGTGACGAAGGATCCCGATGCAGAGCCGATCGTTATGGAGATCATTTCGCGACTTGAGAAGGGAGAGTCCTACTCGATGGTGGCGGATTTTCTCAACGAGAATCAAGTCCCGAAAGGTCCGTTTGGTCGCTCGAAAAAATGGACTGCAGCTGCTGTCTCGGGACTGATTCACAATCCAATTCTGAAGGGTATCCGGGAAGCAGGCCGTAAGATGGCCAAGCGGAACAATAAGTCTGGTAAACGACGCTCCGTAAAGGCTCCGCCAGAGAATCTTCAAGTCCGAAAAGTTCCGCATTTGGCTTACATTGATGCCGAGCGATATGACCGTCTCCTCCGAAAGCTCGACGCAAAGAACGCACCGTTTCGGCGCAAGAAGGTGAACGGCCGCGATTCTCGAGCCAACGTTCCCAAGAAACGCACGCGTTTTCCTGGTCAGCAAGTGTTCTGCGCTGTCTGCGGTCATCCAATGCAGTGGGGAGGGCATGGCCAAGTGGACCACATGGTTTGCAAGGGGGCTCGTGACTACCATTGCTGGCAAAGTGCGACCTTCGATGGGCTTCTTGCATCTGCGAAGATTCTGACGGCTGTCTATGAAGTATGCGACAAGTTGCCGAATTTCCCAGAAACGCTTCAGAACCAAGTGCGAGATGAATTTCAAGCTCTGACTAACACGCGAGAGTCAGAGCGGAACCAGATTGAAAAGCGGATCGACAAGCTTACACGTGACCTGAATCGCTTGGTCGAGTTCATTCTGAATGGCAAGGGCTCTGACTTTGTTTCCCAGAAGATTGCTGAAACCGAGGCCGAGTTGGAGCAGGCGAAGTTAGAACTGCAAGAACTAGAGTCACGTCCTAGCGTGGCGCCGGTGCTTCCGACTTCCGATCAGGTACGAGAACTAGCCAAGGAGGCGATCGCCAAAGGTTCGGTGTGTCCATATGAACTTAGCCGAGTGATGCGCAAGTTGATCCCACGTATCGAGGCTCATCCCATGCGTCTCTGCGACGGCGGGGCGATCGTCATTCGCGCGAAGTTTCAGCTGAATCTATGTTCGTTGGTTCCTGGATTGAACGACCTTACGTTGGCGCGAGAAGTCATGACGCCGTCGCTTGAGGTGGACCTGTTCGAGCCAGTTCAGCGTGAAGCGTTTCGAGAGCGTGTTATCGCGCTCCGAGACGGGGGCATGAAACAACGCGACATTGCCGCCGAACTAGGGATCACCCTGCCAGCGGTGCAGAATGCAGCCAAATTGCAGGCTGAAATGGATTCAATGGGCCTGCAAGATCCATACATCCCGGTGACCGAGGCTCCGATGAACCTCAATCGTATGCGACGGCACTTGCATCCGCGATTTGAGTTTCAAACCTATGAACCTGGCAATCAGGACTAATCTCTTTGCCAAACAATTCGATGTTTCCTCTAAGCCCACGGTGAACTTCTCCGGGGGCTTTTTTATGCGCATAATTCAGTTGGAGGACCTATGTCAGAGAACAGGCCGAATAATTCGACCGACAACAGTCATGCCACAGAACCCATTGCGAACGCAATGTCGCAGTTTATTCAACTGATTGCTAAGACGGTAGCTCGCCAGCTAAGCGAAGAGTTAGTCGCTGGCGATGATGATCAATTTGAACAATTGTAGCTGAAGACGCCATTCGACAGCAGAACTTGTTTTGTGGTATTCACCGCGATGATCGACATTCCCGCGGCCGGTTACCAGATGATTCATATCGCTTCCCTGGAACGATCTTAGATAGTAGACTTGGGGGATGGCGAGCAACTATCTTGCTACGTCCATTTCAACACATTTACGGAATACATTTTTCATGAACGGCTGACCCAAGGTCGGCCAGACATTTCGATATGACGCGTGAGCGTCAGGAAACTGCTTCGTCCCGAAACCGCCAACTTGAGCCCTCGGGCTCTCGAACGACAGAAAGCAGCAACCTGTACCGCGTCCCCGAAAGGGGACGTCGGCCGGGTGCTGTTTTGTCGTGCCTCTTGGCGGAGGTCGGGACGAGCGGACTTGGTTCGGCGTCCCTTTTTTATGCGCCGAGCCAACATCCTCCGCTTGCGTGATCCCTAACTCACTTTTTCTTGAGGAACGATCATGCGAAACAATTGTGTGCCTGCGGGCCATGAGTCTTACCTGGCGAGATCGACGGCTTTGCTTTTGGGGGCCCTGGTGGGCATTGCCAGTCTGCTGGTTTCGCAGCCTGTCGTGGCCGCGCCACCGGCACTTCCCCAGGAGTACCGAACCCTGGCAGGCCACCTTGCCATGCCGTTGAAGACATCTCCCGATGAGTTCGAGGGCCCCGGCAATCTGACCGAGACGCTGTCATCGGGGCATACGACGATGTTATCCCTGAAAGACATCAAGTCTTCCGATCGGCAAATTGAGTACATCACGCGGCAGACGGAAGCGTCGCTGGCAAAATGCCTTCAGAGAGTAGAGCGCCTCAATGCTCTTCCCAAGCCGCCGGGAACGGGCGAACTCATGGCCAACTCATTCATCGATGGGTTCATGGGGAATCCTGGTGGAGGATACTCTCGCGGGCTGGAAGCTGAGCAGATGCAGACAGCGATCAAGAATGAGCTCTACCCATTATTTGCGGCCATGGAGAAGCTCGATGCCACTCACCAGATGTTGGAACCGGTTGCCAAAAAGTATGCCGCGAATCTAACCTATCCCGCCAACCGTATCACGGTTGACTTGGATGAGTCCTGGGGACCGGTGGGGCCTTTTGATTGGCTCTACGTTCACAACCAAGGCCCGGCAATTCGCGACGCGACGATCGTCGTGAAACTGACCGGCGCCGATGGAGCGACACGCACGAACGTCCATTTCGTCCGGAACTGGGACACCAATACCTGGCTCTATGGCCGCTATGAGACAGGACTCCAAGCCCTGGGGAAGTCCGTTGGGAACACCACAGTCCCCGGGGTGAAGAAGGTCGAGGTGACCGTTTATTCTCCCCGTTTTTCGACGGCGGTCAGCTTTTCGTATGAAGGAGATGCCAGAGATCACGATATCGCCAAGTACTGTAAGTCGTTGACATTTACCGGACGGTATCAGCCCTACGTCACCAAGCGTTATTGGCCGGATACGAAGCGGGGCGTGGAGTTCACTCTGGACGGCTTAGAAGGTATTCCGCGTTGCCAAGTCAAAGTGACCTTCTGGAAGGGCCTGCTCCAAAAAACCGAAACGTGGGAATTCGACTATTGGAAACGAGGCGACAAAAAGATGTTTCGCCCCAAGCAGCCGCTGGAATCAGATCCTACCATGGCAACGATGGAAATCTCGTTCCCGGGAACATCTTACCAACATCGCTATTCCTACTACGTGACTCCCTGACCGTTAGCGTGTGGCTTGGCTTTCTGATTCGGGCCAGCAGGTAGGCGAACGCTCCGACGTTCGATTCTTTTAGAGCACTCTTTTGGGGGCGAGAAATGGAAATTGATCCGAAGAGACAATGGTACGTGAAAACCCCGCAGGGGATTTACGGGCCATATACTTCGCAGCAGCTTAAGCAGTTTGGTGAGGAGGGCAATGTGCATGCCGGTTACCAGGTGCGCAAAGGCCCCGGTGGCGCATGGGTTGCTGCCGATAAAATTCGAGGCTTGAAAACGCGGATTCCGGTCGCTGAGCCTGTAAAGCCTGCTATGCCACCAGCACCCCATCGGTCGACGGTGGCAAGCCGTTCCCGAGCGTCGGGTACTTCTCCGTATGCCTGGCTGGCAATTGTAGGAGTTCCGGTAGGTGCCGCCCTGCTTGTTGGGATGATCGTCGTCTTCTCCAGCCAGTCGGCCTCTAACTCGTCGACACCGGAAAACAGTCAAAACGGAGGATATTCGGCATTGTCCGATGAGCGATCATGGACTCGTGATCGACCAGTGATTTCTCCACGGCCAACAACCGGCACGAACCAATCCCCTTTATCGGTCCGCGAAATCGTTCAGGCAATGAGCAGTCGGTCTTGCTTTTGCGTGGCGCCGTGGGAAGTGGAACCGCCTTTGTTGTCGGGGATCAGTTGCTGGTAACCAACAGTCATGTGGTCGCTGTCGCGGCACTCAATCCCGCCACTGGTGAATTTAAGGATCTGCGGGCTTATAGCCCAGCGGCAAGTACAGAGCGTCGCGGTCCTTATCGCGTGTCGCTTCTGTACGAGGATCCCGATTGGGACCTTGCCGTTCTCCGGATTTTAGATCGAGTCGATTTTCGCCCAGTTGCGATGGCCAAGAACTATCAGTTTCAGCGAGGGGAAGCGATCACCATTATCGGAAACCCGGGTTTGTTCAATGGTGTCGAAACACTGGAGACGGCGGTAAGCACTGGTATTCTCAGTACAACGCATCCGCTCCAGGGGCGTGAGCACTATCAACTGGGAGCGGCGGTGAATGGAGGCAACTCGGGCGGTCCTGTTTTTGGGGAGGCGGGACAGGTAATTGGCGTGATAGTTTCTAAGTCTTTGTCCGAGGACGAAATCTCTTTCTGCATTCCCGTGCGTGAGGCGATTAGGGCGACGGCGACAGCTCGCAGCATATCAGCAAGATCGCAGCAGCTTATGTGGAAGGAGCATGAGAGCCGTGTCCCGAAGGCCATCGCCAATTTAGCCGTCCCTTCGGGATCCATTGTTACCATCGCCCACCCTCCTTGGTCCTTTGTATTTATCGCCGTACGCCCGACGATCTCATCGCGGCTTCCGAATACGCTTACGCGGGCAATACGATCGGCATGCAGCAGATGATCGCTTCAGGACGGGTGATGATGGTCGATTCGGGGACGAAAGTGCAGGTAATCGACTCGAATATGTTCTGTGCTGTCAAGATTTTGAATGGACTGTATGCCGGACGAACCGGACTCGTTTCCATTAAATGTTTGAAGGGAGGGGAACACGGATGATGGACGTGTGGCATGGATGCATTCATTTTGTTTTTAGAATGGAAATGTATGAAATCAATGCAATCAGGGAAACGGACACTGCTAATTGTAGGGGGCCTTACTTTCGCTTGTCTATTCGGGGCGATCAGCTATCTCACGCTCAAGTCGGGACCAAATCCTCCCGAACTATCGACGCAGTCGACCTCACCAGAGGTGTCTCAGCGATCGGAGTCTGAGATGCGACAAGAGTTGTTCGACGACCAAGTTGCCCCTGCCGTTCGAGAGGCAGGCTTGGCGAACCGTGCTGCCGTAGAACGTTGTCTCGCGCGAATCCAGGAGTCATTTCAACGCTATCGACAAGGGGTAGAACCCTTTGCGGAAGATGTGACTGGGCTGGGAAGTAAGTGGGGCGTGCTGCGACGGATGCCTGGTGATTGGATGACCGGTTCGAATTCAGTCGAGGCATTCATCTCGGGCAAACTGCAAAAGCATGTGTTCTCAGCGCAGGAGATCCAACACGATATCGATGTTTCGTTGGCCTTGCTTCGCGAAGACATCGAAGCCAACCGCAATGTAATGCTCAGGAAGGTGAAAACGGCGACAGCGGGGCTTTCCTTGCCTGCGATACAGAATCTCGACACCCAAAAGTTCTCTCAGCAGGTCGCTGAGAAGGTTCGCGGGTTTTCCACGGAAACCGCAGTAGATAGCGTAACGGATTCGGTGGTGATTGAAGTGGCCTCGGGCGTAGGCGGTTATGCCACGGAACAAGTCTTCATGGCCGTTTTGGCCAGGATTGGAATGACCGCCGGAGGAGCGACTGTCGGAAGTGTTGCCTTGGGAGGTGGTAGCGGATCAGCGGTTGGCCCACTAGGAACGGGTATCGGGACGATCGGAGGGCTCATCGTAGGTGTGATCATTGACTATTGGCTGTCGGAACATGCGAAAGCGAACCTCAGCCAGCAACTCATGGCGTTGATCGATCAAATCGAAGACGCAGCGATTCATGGTGTCCCGGAACGTACGAATTCCACAATAGACGCCTACCCTGGCCTGAAACATGTTCTGCAAAATACATGTGATGAACTCAACCGTGCCAACCTGGAAATTTTCAAGCAATCGATTCTGGGGGTGAAAACGTGAGAACTCGCCCTGTCTTGATTTTGGGCGTGGTACTTCTCGTTCTGCTTCTCGCATCTTCATGGCTTTTGGCCTCGCCCGCATCTTCACTCTCGAAAGCGGTCATGCGGTTCTTCTCGAAAGAAGCCGTCGAAGAAGGATCTGAGAAACTCATCAAAGAGGTTGGCCCGGAATTACTGCAACGAGTTTCTGCCAAGTTGGTTCGTAGCGGTGGCGAAACCGCGGTCACCGAAGCGTCGGAATTGGCGGCGAAGCATGGTCCCGAAGTGCTTCGTGCTCTCGACAATGCTCCGGCCCCGGCCAAGATTGTTCAGGTACTAAGGGAATTGCCTGCCGAGGAGGTTTCGACAGCGGCTGCCCGACTAGCCAGTGGTCGTCGCGGTCAACAATTGGCCGAAGCGACCGAAACGTTCGGTGTCCAGGTGCTTCAGGCCGAAATCAAACATCCCGGCGTTGGAATGGAACTGGTCCGCGTTTGGTCAGACGGTGGAGTAGCGCTGGGACGTCAGCTGAGTCGTGAAGACGCACTCACGCTGGGAAAGTACTTAGATGATTTGCAGAGCGTACCGCTAGAGCAGCAAGTAGGCCTCTTACAAGTCATTCAGAGCGATAAAGAGCGTTTCTTTAGCTGGCTCGGAAGGTTTATTGAAGAGCATCCTGGCAAAACGATCGGATCGACGACCTTCCTAGCGGCGTTCCTTCCGAATTCGGAGCGAATTCTCGGTGGGGCTCAAATCAACTTCGATGACAGCGGCAGGCCCATCGTGGTACGCAGGCCAGGGCTTATAGAAGCACCACTCAATAAGCTCGCCGATTCTTTGGCGGTTGGCATTCTATGGCTAGTCGGCGGAATGGCTGCCGTCGTGACTCTTTGGCTTGCCTGGAAACTTCTTCTTCCTGCTTGGCGAAGCAACCGTCAGTAGTAGGACTTGGCAAATCCGAGTGCGGGATTGTGCATGATCGCCTTGCTGATTTGTCTTGCTAAATTTTCGGCCCAAACGTGGCATAACTAAGTGAGGGATGTATATCTCTCCGCATGCTCTAGCGGCCTTCATCTTGGCCGATTTCAAGGGTCGGCTATGGCTGCCCACAATTCTCTTTTCTCAGATCACTACCGTGATCTTTAGTTCACATGCATCAATAGGAGGTTCTATGTCACACATCGTTAGCATTGAAGTCGAAATTCGAGACCTGGAAGCAATTCGCCAGGCAACGCGGCGCCTGCAATTGCCAGAGCCCACATTCGGTGAAGTCCAGCTGTTTAGCGAAAGAAAAACCGGTTGGGCGATCCAACTGCGAGACTGGCGTTACCCGGTCGTCGCCAATCTGCAAAGTGGTCGTATCGACTATGACAACTATTCTGGCCGTTGGGGGCGGCAGCAAGAGCTTGACCAGTTTCTCCAGAGGTACGCGGTCGAGGCCGCGGTCTTGCAGGCTCGAAAACAGGGCTACACGACCACCGAGCAGCCATTAACTGATGGCAGCATCAAACTTCTCATTCAAGTTGGAGGCGAAGGTTAATCCGTGAAAGTGATCGAAATCATTGTCTCTCCCGAAGGAGAGTCCAAGCTGGAAACCCGGGGCTTTCAAGGGGCCGAGTGCCAGGAAGCCAGCCGCTTTCTGGAACTTGCATTGGGCAAGAAAACGTCCGACACGGCTACATCGGAATTTCACCAAACCGTTCTTCAGAACCAAACCAAGTTGGAGCAGAACGACTGAACGTCGGTTCACACTGCGTTCGCCGACTAAATGAAGGTGGGACTTCGTGAGCAGCGAGATACCAATGAGGAAATCGCATCGCGGCTGACCGCCATCGGGCAACTAGCCCTTTCTTTTCAGCGCTCGCTCTCTCGAGCGTTGTTCTACTCGTTAATTCAATTCATTAGGAATCCGTATGCGCTTAGCAAACGAAATACAGGAACTGGTACGGGCTGGCTTCAGCGGCCTCTGGGTTCAGAGTTGTGAGCCGGAAGATGCCCTCGCGGAACTAGCCCAAATGTGTCAGACCGAAAGTTGGAAGCTGGCAAGCTGGGATATCGACGCCGGGCTCAACGGACAGGTATCGACTGAAGGTGTCGCGGTAACCGATCCGCTATCGGCGGTTCGGTCACTAGCCTCTGTCCCCAGTGATGGTCATCCGACGCTCTTGGTTTTGGCGAATTTTCATCGGTTTCTCGGATCGGCGGAAGTGATCCAAGCACTTCTCCACCAAGTGGCTCAAGGTAAGGTCCATCAGAGACATCTGATCATATTGTCGCCCGTAGTTCAATTGCCGGTGGAACTGGAACGCGTCTTTACCGTGATCGAGCATTCCCTACCGACTCGCCAGCAGTTGGAAGAAATCGCGGCTTCGATAGCAGCAGACGCGGAAGAATTCCCGGAAGGGGCAGAGCGGGAACGAATTCTCGACGCGGCGTGTGGGCTGAGTCGCTACGAGGCAGAAAACGCGTTCGCGTTGTCTTTGGTTCGCCACGGACGCATTGAGCCGTCGGCAATCTGGCAACTCAAATCGCTGGCACTCCTGAAAGGAGGCCTGCTCTCGCTGCATCGTGGTGGCGAAACGTTTGACGATTTGGGTGGCTTGGGGGCACTGAAGGAGTTTTGCCTCCGAGCACTTCGCCCAGGTTCATCCACGAACTACGCCGTCAAGGCAAAAGGTGTCTTGCTCCTCGGTGTGCCTGGCACGGGCAAATCGGCTTTGGCGAAAGCTTTGGGGGCGGAAGGCGGTCGGCCAACGTTGACGCTCGATGTCGGAACGCTCATGGGCGGCATCGTGGGTGAAACTGAGAGCAGAACACGCCGCGCATTGAAGATCATCGACGCCATGGCCCCCGCCGTGCTGTTCGTTGATGAGTTGGAGAAGAGCCTCAGCGGGACGAGCGGTTCCGGGCAAACGGACAGCGGTGTTGGCAGTCGTATGCTCGGAACTCTGTTGACTTGGCTGGCAGATCATGAATCTGACATCTTCGTGATCGCGACCAGCAACGATATCTCCAAACTGCCACCAGAGCTAACTCGCGCCGAACGGTTTGACGCGATTTTCTTTTTGGATTTGCCAGGACGGTCCCAGAAGGACGTGATCTGGCAGATGTATGTGCGGCGGTTCGGACTCGATGCGTCACAGGTGTTACCGGAGGACGAGTCCTGGACAGGGGCTGAAGTTAGGGCTTGCTGTCGTCTGGCAGCGCTTCTCGATGTTTCGCTCATGGAAGCGGCTAAGAACGTTGTTCCGGTTGCTGCGACTTCCGCCGAATCGGTCCAGCGGCTACGCAACTGGAGCAGCGGACGTTGTCTTTCGGCCGAGTCCGGCGGCATTTACCGAGCAGACAGTACGCCGTCTTCCAAGCAACGTCGGCGACTGTCGCCCAACCCAGAATCTAACTAGTCCAATCAAATTTCACATTATCCAGGAGGTCTCTATGACGGCGACAACCTTAGAACCGCCCGTTCAACGAACCGAATCATCGGCATCGGATCGATTGCGATCCACGATGTGTGCGACCCGAGTCAGTTTTGTCTGGTTCGGAACCCAGAAGACTCTCACTCGTGCTCAGAAAGATCAGGCAGCTGAGTCCTTCGACGCCCAGGGTGAATTCCTACGGGCCGAGAAGAAACTGCTCGACACCAAGAATCCTCGCTTCAAAGCCGTGAATTCGGTCCGCAACCAAATTCGATCGATCTGGGAAATGACGAGCTTGCCGTATCCCGAACCTGGGATTCGACTTATTCGTCAGGACATGGTGCAGACATTCGAAGGCTGGATGGAAGAGCGACGCCAGCAGCTACAAGAGGCGGTCCAGAAATTGGATGAGGATTATGGCTCGCTGAGAGACGCAGCGCGTGAGCGACTTGGGGCTTTGTACAACAGCGCCGATTATCCTCGCACGCTCCTTGGTCTGTTTGACGTTTCCTGGTCATTTCCAAATATTGAAGTCCCACCCTATCTTCGGTTAGTGAACCCGGACGTGTATCAGGCCGAGTGCGAACGCGTTCAGGCACGCTTCGACGAGGCCGTTGAGCTTGCCGAGTCCGCATTCATTGAAGAGCTGTCCGGGCTCGTTTCCCATCTCTCGGAACGGCTTTCGGGGAGTCAGGACGGTCGCGCGAAGATCTTTCGTGATACGGCGATCAGCAATTTGAACGAGTTTTTCGATCGGTTTCGGTCCTTGAATATTCGCTCGAATGATCAGCTGGATGCACTGGTGGCCCAGTGCCAGGAGATTGTTCATGGTGTCCAACCTCAGTCTCTACGCAATAGTGCTCAGCTACGTCAGACCGTCAGTCGGGAGTTATCGAGCGTCCAGAACTTGCTCGATGAATTGCTTGTCGACCGCCCACGTCGCCGGATCATTCGTTCTCCGAAGTGAGGTGAGTCATGCAAATCGTGATTGCACCTCGGGGAGGGATCCGCTGCATTTACGGCGAATCGATTGATCTGAATTCACTCGGAAGAATCTCTATCGCACGTGGTTCCCATGTGGAACCGGACGGACTTGGGCAGTGGTTTGCAGATCTCGCGCCCGTTGGAGGACCCAAGTTGGGGCCATTCGCAAAACGGACAGACGCATTGACAGCCGAGGTAGCCTGGCTGGAAGAACATTGGTTGTCCACCAGCGAAGGCCTGATGACCTTCGATCAATTCTGAACTGAACAGTTAGCCCCGCGGAAATGCATGACCGTCTTTCCGTGGGGCATTTTTATTTCTTGTATAGAGGAGTCATACATGCATGCATCTGAACTATGCCAAAAAGTCGCTCACGCAACCGGCGAAAGCATCCATACCATCCAGAGATTGGGGTTCTCGCTCGTGGAAAAGTTCCCGGCGGAGATCGATGATGAGACTTCATTTGGCCCCAATATGGTCGATTGGGATGAGGTGGAAGTCGCACGCACGCAGCTTCAAGATGGGATTGGACGAAAGGTTCCGTCCGCTGCGCAAGACTCAAGAATCGATCAAGCAGTTACGACACTTCCTCGATCATAGTCAAATTCGAGGTGGCCAGCGCCGAGGACGGCGAGAGTTTAGAACTTGCCGCTGTCGACCAAGATTGCATTTCGCACGTACGCGAATCTGATCTCATTGTGTTTGCGACAAACTTGGGGGCGTCCAGATGGACGCCCCCTTGGGCCATTTTCTTAGCTATTGGCAGCCTGCTAGAGATGGTGACTTAAGTGCGATGCAAATTCACCCAGGACGTTTCGCCCAATACTACGAACTTCGCAACTGGTTCAAGTTAGGGGTAAAGGTCATAATCGAGGAAACTAATTCATAGAATTGACGCAGTTAAAGTGGGCAGGTCAGTGTTGCCAGTGAACGGTGCGAGATGTTTGCTGGCATCTTTCTACCGTCTTGAAAGAAGGGGGGCGTCCACAAGTCCGAGCGGCGTTCGGATGTCAGGCTCATTTCGCGGACAGTAGAGTTTGATGCATCTCGGTATAAGTTACGTAAAAAATTCTCGCAATACGACGGAATATTCCCTTTGACGGGTTGTCGACTGATTAGATTTGGCAAAACATCGCTAAGTAAGTCTCTGGGCGGTCTTCATCCTAAAACTCAAGCTATGAACGAGTTTTAGCCCTGTACTCCACTGGAGGAACTCCTTCTCTGGAAAGCATTGCCTTCCGCATTTTCTCTTGGCTTACAAAGCCGGTCAGAACTGCGATCGACCTAATTGAGAGATCAGTTTCCGTTAGCAATTTCTTTGCACGAATAAGTCTGCAATTAACAATTTCTTCAAGAATACTGTGTCCAACGACGTCGATGAATCTACGCTCAAGTGTTCTCCGTGTCGTTGGAATCTCTGATACGATTTGACCAATTGGTATAGGGCGATGACTCCTTGTCCAAATCGTTTCAATTGTCTTCGCAACAATCGGATCTTCGATACGATCTGTACGTAAGCCATTTGAACTAAAGAATACTAATTGCTCGTTCTTTTCGGCATCCAATGCAAGTGCCAGTAGCTCTAACACATTAGCTGAGAGCACCGCAGAGTGCGTGGTGAGATCGTCTTGAACTCTAGTGATAAGTCGCTCAAAGGAATCAATCAACAACCTGCCGCTGCTACGATTCAGCACACTTATGCAATCCGATGGAGTGAATTCGGAAGAACTGACAATCCGATGAACCAAGTCACCGCTAATCGCAACCCAATACTCCTTCCAGCCCGTCGAATCACTGGGGCGAAATCGGTGCCAGACGCCTGGAAAAAGAAGAAGTATACTGTCCGGACCGAGGTCTGTTTTCCCCATTGTAGCCGATTCAAATTCACCTTGCCCTGAAACGATGAAATGCAACTCGAACTGAGTGAGTATTCTCCCCTTATCCCAACTCCATTTTTGCGTCTCTTGACTTGCGAACTGAGGATAGTCTACCCCTGACGGTGCATTACATCGACCGACGCCAGTCACATACAGGCCGATTGCTGCTTCATGGTCAGAGATAGGTAGTTCATACACAACACGATCGATTAGATTCATTTTCCGCCTCGTTCCTCTGAATCCGTTCGGCTGAACACTGTCCGTCTGGCCGAAGGGAGAAAAATCTGAAGCCCGAACTGAGTGGTAAATGGCTCATTTCAATCCAAAAGCCGATTCTGCCTGTTTCAATTATTGTATTCTACTACCTGAAAAAGGAATCTCAGAATCTGTTGTTCCGGTACTCTCTGGGAGAAACATTAAAACGCTTCCGAAATTGTCGAGAAAAGTAATTGCTGTCGTTGAACCCCACCTCGAATGCGATTTCTGTAACGCTCTTATCCGTTGCCCATAAGAGTTCCGCACTTCGGCTTAGACGCAATTGTATTAGATATGCTATCGGAGTACTTCCGGTAGCTTCCTCGAAGGCACGCATGAAACTTCGACGCGACATCCCCGCGATTTCTGTCAACACTTCAAGTTGAATATCCTCAGAGTAGTGCTGTTCAATGTAGCTTATTGCTTCCGCGATTCGGAGTAGGCTGCGAGAGCTTTCGTGTTGCGATGAACCATAACACCGTGACAAATGTACCACGAGTTGCTGAAAAAATGCTGTTGCTAGGCATTTGTATCCAGGCGTCCGATTAACGAGTTCACGGTCGAGCCTGTCAACAATCTCAACCGCAGCAGTAAGCTCACGAGGGGACAGCGTAAGATGCGAACTGAACTGATGTCTTTGCCTCCAATTCGGTTCTAAGCAAAACAACGCATGATAGCCGGAAAGAAGTGACAAGTCTTTTGGATCTCTCGCCAACAACTCTTGATCAAACAGAATATTGATCAGGCGAAGATTTGCCATATTGTGATAGTCGTGAATCCGATCCTCTCCAATTACGAAGGCATCTCCCTTCTGCAACTCCCAAGAATCTTCATCGGTAATGTGCAACCCGGTTCCACCCGTGATGATGACGACCTCGGAAAACTCATGCTTGTGGAGGCCAAAAGGCTCTTGCGGATCTCGTCTTTCGACGGCAAGCGGAAAACCGTCTTGGCCGAACCAGTCTTCTCTTCGAAGTGTACGAATCATGTTACCGCTAATTCTGTCAGATGAAGTGATCGCACAAAAAATCCAAATTGGCACCAACAAACGAAATGGCACTTTCGTGCTATTCCTGGCACGAACCTTAAGGTGATTCGTCGCGCCCCAACATACACTCACTGGGAGAATTTCGATTATTGCCCTCGAATAGTATCAATTCCGAAATAAAATGACAACACACGACACACGCATTGAAAATGCTTATAGCTTAGCGCGAGATCAATATTTGGAGATGGGCGTATCCGTCGACGAGGCACTGGAAACGCTTAAAAACATTCCCATCTCTATGCATTGTTGGCAGGGCGATGACGTCGGTGGATTTGAACACGTTCATGAAGAGATTGGAGGTGGGTTGGCGGTCACAGGCAACTATTGCGGCAAGGCAAGCACTCCCCACGAACTGCGTGCTGATCTCGAAAAGGCCTATTCCCTCATCCCAGGAAAGCATCGCCTGAATCTTCATTCTAGCTACGGTGAATTCCATTCACATATAGATCGCAATGAGGTCTCGGTAGAACAATTCCAAGGTTGGATCGATTGGGCTCGTGAGAATCACATCGCGCTCGACTTCAATCCAACCTTTTTCGCGCATGAGAAGGCGCGGGATGGTTTTACACTCGCACATCCAGATTCAGGAATTCGTCAATTCTGGGTTGATCATGGGATAGCCTGTCGGCGGATCGCAAATGAACTTGGACGAGCCCAAGGAAGTCCATGCATTTCCAATGTGTGGATTCCTGATGGCTTCAAGGATACCCCAGTCTCTCGCAAGAGTCCTCGTGAACGACTCATCCAATCTTTGGACCAGATTTTTCGCGAGGACCTTGACCCCCGAAATATTTTGGACGCCGTTGAATGCAAGCTGTTTGGAATTGGCTCCGAGAGTTACGTTGTCGGCTCGCATGAATTCTACTTTGGATACGCACTTTCACGCGGCAAGTTGCTTTGTCTTGACGCTGGTCACTTTCATCCGACTGAGGTGATTTCCGACAAAATCTCAGCAGTTTTGCAATATTTGCCACAGATCGTCCTGCATGTCAGTCGCGGCGTTCGGTGGGATAGTGATCATGTGGTGACTCTCTCGGACGAATTGCAAGCGATCGCTCAAGAGATCGTGCGAGGCGGCTATCTTGAACGAGTTCACATTGGGCTCGACTTCTTCGATGCCAGTATAAATCGCATTGCGGCTTGGGTTATTGGAACGCGAAATATGATTAAAGCTCTCTTGATGGCTCTTCTTGAGCCGACCAAACGGTTGGCCGAGTTTGAGGCAAACCAAGATTTCACTACCCGTCTGGCGCTTCTCGAGGAACAAAAGACTGCTCCGTTTGGCGCTATCTGGGACTATTACTGCCTGCAATCTGGTGTTCCAACTCGAGACGCTTGGCTGCGAGACATACTTCAGTATGAAAAAGATGTTCTAATGAATCGTTCAGATGCTACATCTATCTACTAGTCCCACGTCCAAGCGAACAACGAGGGGGATCTTATACTGATGAGTGCGGATGATGCAAATGTCGAGGAGTTCGATCGGTCTCCGATACCCGATAGTGCACAACTTGGACCAGCCAAGTTCTGGGGGATGTATGCCGGGGAGCATGCGGCCGGTACAGAGTTCATGATCGGCCCTCTGTTTCTTTCGGCTGGCGCGAGCCTTCAGGATCTGATTGTTGGATTATTACTAGGCAACGTATTGGCTGTGCTCACATGGCGATACTTAGTGACACCTATAGCCGTTTCCCGCCGACTCACACTTTACTACCAACTTGAGCGCATCGCCGGCAGCTCTTTGGTAAAGATTTACAATGCTGTCAACGGTGTATTGTTTTGTTTTCTGGCAGGGGCAATGGTGACAGTTTCGGCCAGTGCTGTAGGAATTCCTTTCGGAATCTTTTACGAAGTCCCCGAGAGCACATTGAGCCTTGGAGCCCCCACGTTCACAGCTTTAGTTTTCTTTGTGGGAGTCGCCATGACGGCGGTCGCTGCTGGAGGCTACGAAAGGGTTGCTCGATTCGCGAATCTTGCGGCGCCTTGGATGATTATCGTTTTCGCTGCCTGCGGCCTGATTTCTCTCGTGCAAATGAATGCGAACTCTGTTTCTGCATTGCAACAAGGCACTTTTTGGTCTGACGCCGTTGCATTCGTACAGGAACGCGAAGGAGAAACACAGTTTGGTTTTTGGCAGATTGTGATCTTCGCTTGGCTATGCAACGCTGCGATGCACTTTGGGATGTCTGACCTTTCGATTTTCCGATTTGCCCGATACCCTTCGTCCGGTTGGGCTCCTGCAGTTGGTATGTTTCTCGGCCATTACATGGCTTGGATTGCTGCAGCGTTGATGCTCGCGGCACAGATAAAGCTCTCTCAAGACCACTCAGCCAACCCAGGGGCCCTGGCGTGGGGCGTGTTAGGCTGGACAGGCATTCTGTGCGTGGTAATCGCTGGCTGGACTACCGCCAACCCCACGATCTATCGCGCGGGGTTGGCGTTCCAAGGTATCGTTCCCAACAGCACCCGCATGGCGATGACTGTCGCGGCAGGAATCGTAGCGACGATCGCCGGCGCCTTTCCCAACCTTTCCGCACAGTTGCTCGGATTTGTTGGCACGTATGGAACGATTCTTGGTCCTATGGGAGCCGTCATCTTCGTCGACTACTACCTGATGAAGAAGTTAGGCATGGAGGAGGAATACGCCATTCACCATAGGGTGTCCTTCAACGCAGCTGTTTTTGTTGCTTGGGTCCTGCCTGTGTCCGTAGGACTGTATTTGATTTTCTGGCAAGGCTTGTTTGCCGCATACCTGGTTATTCCTGCTTGGTTAATCTGCGGAATACTCTATCTCCTGATGAGCAAAATAACCCAACGCCGTAATCCCGATACCTTAGCAAACGCAAGATCATAACGGGGAATCCAATGCTCTTTGTTACTAAATGGATATCTGGTCTAGCGCTTGTTGCAATGATCACATCTACCACGCTCTGCTTCGCGGGGTTTGCTTCCCTTGAAGTCGTTCGTTGGACCGTATTTCTGGGGACCCTCGGCTGGTTCATCGCAACTCCTGTTTGGATGGGACGGGAGTTGCCGATGGACGCAGCTGAGGTTGAGATCTAACCGCGAACATCGGGAACGACATCATCCCGAAGACACTTACGACACGTTCAAGAGGAATTACTCTACAGATCTCCTCGTGAGCACCTTGACCATTACCATTCATACCCACCTGAAAAAGTTCTTCCTACACCATTTCGGACTGTTTCACTTCCGATTCACAACTCAACTATTCGATGGACGATGTTAACAACATGATGCGCACAACCATTGTCATTCGCACTGCATTCTGCGTTATAACGCTGCTTCTAACGGTCCCATGCATCGAAGCAGACGACAGCAACACTTCGATATTCAATTCCAAAAATCTCTCAGGATGGAACGGCAATAGCGAATTCTGGCGAGTCGAAAATGGCGCGATAGTGGGCGAAAGTACTGCTGAAAATCCAGTTAAAGAAAATACTTTTCTGGTTTGGCAAGGCGAGCCTATCTCGGATTTTGAATTCGTTGGAAAAGTTCGCTTTCGAGGGAACAACTCCGGCGTTCAGTACCGAAGCCAAATGCTAGATGCAAACCGTTTCACGATGAGCGGATACCAAATGGATCTGCATCCCAATCCTCAATACTTTGGCATGCTTTACGGCGAAAAGTACGATGGCCGCGGAATTATCGCGAAGCGTGGTCAGTATGTGCAAATTGATGCCACTGGCAAGTCGACAGCCACTCAGACCTTTTCAGCGAAAGAAGATCTCACCGACTGGGATTGGAACACTATTCGAATAATTGCGGCTGGGAATCGGCTCATCCACCAAGTGAATGGAATTACGACCGTAGATGTCGTCGATAATCACCCTGGCTCTCGTCAGACAGGGAGCTTGGCGCTGCAGTTGCACAGAGGGGCGCCAATGAGGGTTGAATTTAAGGAACTGCAACTCAGTCGACTCAACGAGGATCAAGCTCGATACTTGCTCGAAACTTTGAATCAAAAACGCCCCCATGAGAAAGTGAGGTCTTCATTTCCCGTCCAATCGGAACTAAGCACACCCGATGGTTTTCAAGTCGAACTCGTATACTCCGTTCCTCGAGATGAATTTGGATCATGGGTCAGTCTAACGCGGGACGAAGACGGTAACCTTCTGGCCAGCGATCAAGGCGACAAGGGCCTTTTCAACATCCGAATCGATAGTGACGGCGAGACTGCTGCTGCGCGTGTTGAACGATTGCCAGTCGACCTATCCGGTGCACAAGGTATGGTTGTTCGCGATGGCGTACTCTACTGCTACAAATCGGGTGAAGGGATCTATCGAGTTGCAGATGACGATGGGAACGGTCAGTATGATACTCCCCGCCTCATTTCGTCGGTTTCTGGTGGAGGAGAACACGGTAATCATGCTCTAATTCCCTCGGATGATGAGAATTCTATATTTACCGTAGCCGGGAACCACACGCCATTGCCTGAGCCCGAGTCAATGCCTCGACTCCGTATCTCTAATTGGAAAGAAGACCAGTTACTGCCACGCCAATGGGATCCTCGCGGGCATGCGCGTGGAATTTATGCACCCGGCGGATGGATAAGTCGGTTCGACTTGTCACAAGAGAATCACGAACTCGTTGCTATCGGAATGCGAAACGCATACGACGTCACATTAGCGCCCAATGGTGATCTTTTTACATTCGATTCCGATATGGAATGGGATTTAGGATTGCCTTGGTATCGACCGACTCGAATTTGCCATGTGACTAGCGGAGCAGACTTTGGTTGGCGCAGTGGAACAGCCAAATGGCCGACCTACTACGAAGACACTTTGCCGCCGATCGTTGATATTGGCCCAGGTTCTCCGACCGGAGTCACAACGGGACAAGGCGCCCGTTTCCCCGGGAAATATCAACGAGCACTTTTTGCCCTCGACTGGACTTACGGACGAATCTTAGCAGTGCACCTCAAGCCCGAAGGTGCAAGCTATACGGCGGAGGTAGAAGAATTCGTTTCAGGCCCAAGTCTTCCAGTTACAGATGCCGTGATTGGAGATGATGGGGCTCTCTATTTTACAACAGGCGGACGTGGCACCGAATCAGCATTGATGCGAGTGGTCTATACAGGTAGTCAACCCACGGAGCCTGTCCAGTCGCATCGTTCGACACCAGAATCTGAATTAAGGCGACGACTCGAGGCTTTTCATGGAGTAGAGAATCCTAAGGCAATTCATGCTGCTTGGCCGCACCTATCAAGCTCGGATCGCTTCCTTCGATATGCGGCCCGTCTCGCTGTTGAGTCGCAGCCCGTTGTGGAGTGGGAAAACCGTGTCTTCACTGAATCCACACCACAAGCACGGATAACATCGGCAGTTGCGTTAGCTCGAAAGGGAAATGAGTCACATCGCAGTCGCTTAATCGAGGCTCTCACGACGCTCGACTTTGAATCGCTTACTATTCCCGAACAATTAGGCGTCGCTCGTGCCATACAACTCACTATTACTAGACTCGGCAAGCCCACGAACACGGAGCGAGAAAAACTGATTGCCTATCTCTCAGTTCAGCTTCCTAGCGAAGACCCAAACCTGAGTGCGGAGTTATTGACTCTGTTGATCTACTTGAAAGACCCATCTGCAGTAGCTAAAGGGATGAAACTCATTGCTCAGTCAAACACTCCCTTAGAAATAAGTTTTGGAGGAGTCGATCAAGTCGAAAACCGCTATGCCAACACCTTAAAACGGATGAACCAGAATCCACCTCCAACCCAGGCAATTCGATACGCATTCATTTTACGAAATGCGGATCAAGGATGGACAGCGGAGCTTCGTCGTAAATTCTTTCAATTTATTAATGTCGCCGGCAAAGCCTCTGGTGGGGCTAGTTTCCCAGGGTACTTAGTAGCGATTAGAAATGAAGCACTAACCCATTGCAACGACGCAACCCGTGTCGCCTTACAAGACATCACGGGGGAAGACTTTGACCCGATTCCAGACTTCAAAGTACTTCCCCCTAAAGGCCCTGGCCGAACCTGGACTATTGAAGACGCCTCCGAAGTGACTTCATCTGCATCACTCTCAAGAGCAGACTTTCACAACGGAAGAAGCCTATTCCATTCGGCACAATGCGGGGCCTGCCATCGCTTTGATGGATTAGGAGGCGGCGTGGGGCCGGATTTGACAAGTATTCGCAACAAGTTCACGACATCATACGTGCTTGAATCTATCATAGATCCCAGCCGGATTATTTCTGACCAGTACAATGCTTCTAAGGTATTACTCGATGACGGTAGAATTGTGACGGGAATCGTTGTACCTGAAGGTGATTCTCTCGTTCGCATCTTTCCATCAGACCCAAAATCCGAGGGCGTCGTTGTTCCAAGGGAAGAAGTTGTCGAGGAAAGGCCATCTTCAATTTCCCAAATGCCCAAAAATCTGCTGGACAATCTAAATGAAACGGAACTACGCGATTTGATTGCCTACTTGATGTCAGGAGGTGATCCGAATGACAAGCTCTATCGGAAACGAAAGGCAAAAAATTAAGAAGCTTCGTTTTGCAGGGTAGCGTCATAACCGCTTCTTCTGCTTTTTAATCTGGCGGAATAACGCTCGCCTAGAGGTTCAATTGAACAGTCACTATTTTCCAGTTGCTCTTCGTCCGCTGGCCAACACAAGCAACTGCTTACGAACGTGTCCTACACGTTCGGCGAAGCTCCTAAGCGATTCGCCTTGAAACTCATCCCCAAGCCTCCACGATTACGATTTTTGAAATGTATAGGTATCGCAATGAGCATTGCAACAAGACACAACCTCCGAGAGGAAGTTGAAACATTTCTTTCCCATTCTCCATTTGGCAGTTTCGTCGGGGGAAACCATGTCTCCGCTGTCTCAGGTAATCTAATCGCAACGATCGATCCTGGTTCAGGCGAGACGATTGCCTACATCCATGATCTTGCTCCCTCAGAAATTGATAGTGCCGTTGAGATTGCCAAGAAGGCTTTTCCGGCATGGTCTGAAATGAGTAGATCTCAACGCAACCGCATACTCTTAAAGTTGGCGGACGCAGTCGAAGAGCAAAAGGCGATCATCGCTCAGATAGAAGCTTTGGACGCGGGCAAAATTGAAGCCCAGGCAGTCGGCGACGTCCAGAATTTTGTCGACACATTACGCTATTTCGTCGCACTGTCTGAACAAGTTGAGGCCCGAACGCAACTGAATGCGGTCGGGTACGATGCCTGGACGGTAAGGAAACCATGGGGGCCTTGCGCGTTTATTTTTCCGTGGAACTTTCCGTTCTTACTGATCGGTTGGGGAATATCACCAGCTCTAGCGGCTGGGAATACGGTTGTCATTAAGCCCGCCGAGGATACTTCGCTGTCCGCGATTTATCTAGCAAGACTTGCCAAGGAAGTAGGAGTTCCCGATGGAGTGATCAACGTCGTCACCGGCAAAGGAGCGACGGCTGGAGCAGCACTCGCGAATAATCGCTTTATTAAGAGGATGTCCTTCACCGGCTCACCTCAAGTGGGGCAACTAGTTGGAGAAGCATGCGGCCGAAATCTTGTGCCTGTAAAACTTGAACTGGGCGGTAAAGGAGCTGCCGTCGTCTTTGACGATGTGAACATCAAATATACGGCCGAGGCACTTGTTGAAGCGATTACTTTCCATGCTGGCCAAGTGTGCTGTGATGCGACTCGTTGGTTAGTTCACGCGAACATATTCGATGAGTTTGTGGATCACTGTCGAGACTTTATGAAGGAGCTAAAGATCGGACATCCGTTGGATCCCAGTAGTCAGATGGGCCCGGTGGTGAATCCGAAACAGTGCGAACGCATTCTTCGTTATCAAGAACTCGGCAAGGCTGAAGGAGCTCAGTGCCTCTATGGAGGAGGCGTGGCGAAAGTTGATGGTTGCCAAGGGAACTATGTGACACCTACCCTGCTTAAAGGTTCCTTGGACAATATCGCTGCACGTGAGGAAATTTTCGGTCCTGTTGCCTATCTGACTTCTTTCACTACTGAAGAGGAAGCGGTTCAAATGGCAAACGATACTGACTACGGATTGGCAAACAGCGTTTGGACAGAAGATAGTGAACGAGCCATCCGAGTCGCTGAGTCGTTGATCGCTGGAAATAGCTGGATCAATTCACACAATGTATTCGCTCAGGGCATACCGTATGGCGGGATCAACAAGAGCGGCATGGGAGGAGGCGTTTTGTCTATCGAAACATTGATGGACTACTATCGGTGCACGTCTGTCGTTCGCCCTGCCTCCTAGTCACTGAATTCCCACCCCAAATATTAAGTGAGGGGCTTTTGCAGAAATTTGCACAAGTCTGATTTCGCTCGTGTCAATGCTAACGATGATGAGCGTCTGGCAATCAGGCACGTTCGCGTTGTGGGAAGTCGACTCTGCTCCTAATGATCGAAAATGCTAGGCACAAGAATGAAAAGTCAGAAATACGTTGGCGTCGATCTTGGGGGCGAGAGTGGACGCATCATGGTCGGAGAGTTTAATGGCACGACAATGCATCTCAGCGAGCAGCATCGCTTCGCTACAGGAGGCACCGAACTGAATGGCACACTGCGATGGGATGTGAATCGTTTTTGGAGTGAGATTAAACACGGTCTCTCGCGGATTGCCTCCAGCGGAACGGCAGAACTTGTCAGCGTTGGAGTCGATACTTGGGGAGTCGACTATGTTTTGCTCGGAAGCGATGGCCAATTACTCGAATGGCCATGGCACTACCGCGACGAGAGGACGCGAGGACTTCTTGCAGAAACCACGAATAGAATTCCACGCGAACATCTATTTCAACAAACCGGAATTCAATTTCTGGAGTTCAATTCGCTCTACCAGCTAATTTCTGCGCGTAAATTAGGGGCAACACTCGATCAGGCGAAACAAATGATGATGATTCCCGACTACTTTCATTATTGCCTGAGTGGCCAAACGCAAACCGAGTTTACCAATGCGACGACAACTCAATGTTTGAATCCATCGACTCGCGATTGGGCACATCCTCTTCTGAAGTCGTTTGAAATACCTGTCGATATCCTTCCAGAAATCGTTGAACCCGGATCAAAGGTAGGAACGCTCTGCAAGTCTGTCCGCAATGAGACAGGCCTGTCGCCCATCAATGTCGTGGCCCCAGCGACGCACGACACCGGATCAGCCGTCGCGGCAGTTCCAGTTGATCAAGCATATGGCCAAGACTGGGCTTATATCAGTTCCGGAACCTGGTCGCTGATTGGAGTAGAAACTAACACGCCAATTCTCTCTGAGAAGGCAATGAAGCTAAATGTAACCAATGAAGGAGGCGTTGATGGGACATGGCGATTGCTCAAGAACGTAATGGGCTTGTGGCTCGTGCAGAGGTTGAGAATCTCGCTGGAATCGACATCGACAGAGCTGTCTTACGGGGACTTAACGAGACAAGCGGAAGCCTCGCCTGCATTCACTTCTCTGATCGACCCTGATTGCCCACAGTTTCTGAATCCACCCAACATGCTCGAGTCAATTACTCACTTTTGCCGAACGACATCTCAGCCGATTCCATCGTCCGCAGGGCAAGCCGTCCGCTGTGTATTGGAGAGTCTCGCACTAAAGTACGCTACGGTACTGAAGTCGCTAGAAGAACTGACGGGCAGGAACGTTCGCGTCATGCATATCGTCGGTGGGGGCAGCCAAAACGCGTTACTCAACCAGTTTGTAGCCAATGCGTGCCAAGTCCCAGTCGTCGCCGGACCGTCGGAGGCGACCGCATACGGGAATCTGCTCGTACAATGTCGATCCGCTGGGAGCTTGAATTCTCTCGCTGATATACGAGAAGTCGTTCGGCGATCTTCAACACTAGAGTACTTCGAACCAAAACACACGAGTGTGTGGATTGAAGCTCAAGATCGATTTGAAACATTGACAAGACAACTGGTTTAGCAATGGATTTGACAATGAGTCACCCACGAAAAGTCGTTCATCCTCGTGACGAAATCATGCAGACGATGGATCGAATCTATCGTTACCGAATGACTACTACATCGGGAGGAAATCTATCTATTCGCGAAGACACCGGCGACATTTGGATCTCTCCGGCCCGCGTAGATAAAGGACAGCTGAATCGGGCTGACATTGTTTGTATCCATGCTGATGGTCGTGCCGAGGGACTTCATCCACCCTCTAGTGAATTCCCGTTTCACAAGGCGATCTATTTGGAACGGCCCGATATTCAAGCTGTCGTTCATGCTCATCCGGTTGCATTAGTGGCGTTTAGCATTTGCCGCGAGATTCCAAACACTCGGTTGTTCTACCAGGCCAATAGTGTTTGTGGAAAAGTTGGCTTCGCCCCTTATGCATGCCCAGGCAGCGAAGCACTAGGCGACAGTGTTGCCAAGTTATTTGCAGAAGGATGTGACAGCGTCATCCTCGAGAACCACGGGGTCGTCGTTGGCGGACGCGACTTAGCCCAGGCATTTCAGCGATTTGAGGCACTCGAGTTTGCTGGAAAAACTCTGATCAAAGCAAAGCAGCTAGGCGAAGTCCGATTCTTGAGTGATGCCCAGTTGGACGAAGCATCAGCCCGAAGTGTTGACTTTGACTCGTACTCGCCAGGGGTAGCAGTCGCCCATGAGCGAGAACTCCGCAAACAGCTCTGTGACTTTATTCGACGTGGTTGTCGCCAACGATTACTGATCAGCACGGAAGGTAGTTTTTCGGCAAGGATCAATGACGACACCTTCCTGATCACGCCTACTCAACAGGATAGAGAATTGCTCGAGATAGACGACTTGGTCTTGGTGAGCGGGAAACAAAGAGAACACAACAAGCTCGCGAGCCGCGCGGCACTTGCTCACCAGGCTATCTACGACATGCACCCGCATGTTCACGCGATCGTCTTTGCTCACCCGGTAAATGCGACAGCATTTAGCGTGACAGATGTTCCATTGAATGTCCGTACGATTCCAGAGAGCTACGTATTTCTACGCGATGTCAAGCGAGTTCCCTACGGCGTACATTACCGTGACGACGGCGGTATCGCTCGTTATATCTCATCGTCATATCCTGCTGCGATTTTGCAGAACGACGGCGTGTTGGTGACTGGCTCAACGGTCTTGGATGCCTTTGACCGATTGGAAGTACTTGAATCGACCGCCGAAGCCGTCGTTAATGCCCGAGCAATTGGCGATGTTTCAGCCATGACTGACGATGTAATCAACGAGCTCTGCGATGCATTTAATCTGAGGTAAACGAAAGTAAAGTGTCAATAAACTTTGATGAGCGATTTCCCAGCGTTTGTGACTTGCGAGAACGCGCTAGAAAGCGAATCCCGGGATTTGCCTTCGATTACCTTGATGGCGGTTGCAATGAGGATGTAAATCTCTATCGCAACACGGCGGAAATACGTGATGTTGAACTGGTACCTCAATATCTTGTTGAGCACCACGGAAGCCATCTGCAAACGGAGCTATTTGGGCACGTCTACGACGCCCCGTTTGGAATTGCGCCAGTGGGGCTACAAGGGTTAATGTGGCCCAAGACGCCCGAAATCCTCGCGCGAGCTGCGTTTGAACACAATATTCCCTTTATTTTGAGCACCGTCTCAACGAGTAGTATTGAAACGATTGCGGAAGTAACGGAAGGCCAAACATGGTTTCAACTATACCATCCGGCGGAAGCCCGAGTCCGCGACAGCATCATTAGTCGTGTCCGTGAGTCTGGATGCCCTGTGCTCGTCATACTGTGTGACGTGCCAACGTTTGGCTATCGACCACGCGATATTCGCAACGGGCTTGCCCTTCCTCCCAAAATGTCTCTTAAGACATTCTTGCAAATCATCGGAAAGCCTCAATGGGCGTTACAAACGCTTCTTGCCGGACAGCCTCAGTTCGAGACACTGCGTCCCTATATGCCCAAGGGCCTGAATCTTAGGCAACTCGGTGAATTCATGGATAGAACATTCTCAGGGAGACTAAACGACGACAAGATAAAGCAGATACGCGACAAGTGGCCAGGAAAACTTGTCCTCAAAGGCGTTGCCAGCGAATCGGACGCGGAGCGTGCAATCAATCTTGGCATCGATGGGATTATTGTTTCCAATCATGGAGGCCGCCAATTGGATGCGGGACAGTCGGCAATAAAACCGCTCTCTGCCATCGCTACGAGATTTGGCGATAAGATTACCGTGATGATGGACAGCGGAATTCGCTCAGGGCCAGATATTGCCCGCACTCTCGCATCCGGTGCGAAGTTTACGTTCTTGGGCCGTGCGTTTATGTATGGCACCGCTGCTCTCGGAAGTCGAGGTGGAACCCACACGGTTGCAATCCTTAAACGTCAACTTCAACAGGTAATGGAACAGATTGGATGTGAGACGACAGCCGACCTGCCTCACTACCTGGCTCGCTAAAATCTGGAACCGGAAGGGCATGGGTACTCGAAATGCATATTTTCAAGGCGAATTCTGACTTAACCATTCGACTGTTATTCATTGCATCTCTCGTACTACTCTCTTGGCCATTTGAGAGTTTCGCAGAAGGACTGCCAAATATCCTTCTGATCGTGGCCGATGATGTTGGGTACTCCGACTTGGGCTGCTATGGAGGCGAAATCGATACGCCGCACTTAGATGAACTAGCGTCCGAGGGACTTCGTTTCAGCGAGTTTCATGTCAATCCAATGTGCGTGTTGACCCGCACGAGTCTGATGACAGGTCACACCCATTCCCAATCGGACAATTATCGTTGGTCAGTACCCATCGCTTCGATGCTGAGAGACGCCGGCTACGCGACCTCTTTATCCGGCAAATGGCATCAGCCTGGAAATCCTCTTGATGCTGGTTTTGACTCGTTCTATGGCTTTCTAGGTGGCGCGATCGATAGCTGGACAGGAGTCGAACGGGGCAAACCTGCAATTCAACGTAACCGAAGTAAACCGCAGTCCGTTGAGGATGGTTGGTATAGCTCAGACGCATTCACCGATGAGGCGATCGAACGAATCGATGAGGCCGCTGCCAGGAATAAGCCTTTTTTCGTTTACCTGGCTTTCAACGCTCCTCACAGTCCTCTACAAGCACCGAAGGAGAACGTGGAAAAGTACTACGAGCGATACCTTCCTGGTTGGCAGGTGTTGCGTGAAGAACGGTTCAAGAGACTCAAGTCGCTTGGATTGATTGATGATCGATATGTGATGTCCGAACCTGAAGCCGAAGTGCGGCGTTGGCATGAGTTGCCGGAATCGATTCAACAGCAGGAGAGCCGCAGGATGGCAGCCTATGCCGGAATGCTTGACCGACTTGATTGGAACGTAGGAAAATTGCTCGAGCACCTTAAGGAAGTTGGCGTCGAAGACGAGACATTCGTCATCTTTATGGCAGACAATGGTGGGGCTTACAGCAACGGCGATATTCGAACCTACGACGAACAGATACCCTGGGAGCCCAATTCCAATCCGTTTACTTCCAATGGTTGGTCTTATTTAAAAAACACGCCATTTCGCTGGTATAAATCGTGCGCGCAAGAAGGTGGCGTTTCGGTTCCCTTAATCATTCGCTGGCCACAAGCTTTACGTGGCCAGTCAGGCGGAGTTCGTGCCCAGCGTCTGCATGTGACCGATATCTACCCGACATTACTTGATTTGGCCAAGGTTTCCTATCCGCCTTCCAACAATAAAAGACCGCTGAAACCACTTTATGGCAATTCGATGATGCCACTACTCGACGACGGCAAGCTGCCCGATCATGCGATCCATGATGAGATGTTCTGGTGCTTTAACCAGACCGGCAAAGGCCTGGTCAAAGGAGATTGGAAGATATCGAGCATCAGCGATGGTCCGTGGAGACTATACAACATTAGCGACGATCCCGCCGAATCGAAGGACTTGGCATCCACTATGCCCGCGATTACCTCTGAGATGAGTAACTCCTGGTTTCGATTTGCGAGAGATGAGACATCCATGCCGCCGACATGGCGAGCCAAGCTTGGTACGTACCAGGAAGGATGGGGATTTCATCGAATTCGCATGGCGATGCCAGCGTATGTTCGCGCCGAGCCAGCATTGTCGGCCCTGAATGTTCCGTGCGAAACAGACTTGAAATTCTATTTCTCGGAACCCATCAGTTTTGACAATTCGCGTGGAAAGACGCTACGTCTTTACGAAGCAAGCGATGTCGAAAACGCCATATGGGAAGTCGATCCCGAGCCAGGGCATCCCGCCGAAGGAACGAAGATCCTGGTTTTCAGAGATCTCCCGACCCTGAAGCCAAACACTACCTACTTTGCTCTTTCTGACGGTGGATGGATCACTCTGGGGAAAGCCCGGGCAGTCGGGCTCAATGATGGAGCATTCTGGTATCGTTTCCGAACAGGAAACAAGTAAACACCTGCCGAAATGATTTACCTCATGACAGATTCAAACATGAAACGATACCACAAACTCATCGGACTGATTTACATACTTTCCATTACGATTGTTTTGTCCAACGCTGCGCAGGCTTCCGACATCCAATTTGTCGATGCTTCCGCCGATACGATTCGAGTAGGGATGCCACGAATCTCGGACAAAGTATCGTTGGTCGGCAGGCCAATCGGTTCTGGCGACATTGGAGAAGTCGAACTTCTCTTTCGAGGGGAGGCTCACGGGCATGTTCTTTCCTTGGATCGCTATTCCGACTCCGCATGCGATCGCATGTTCTATCGATTCCATATCGAAGACGGTGATGGGAACATCATTGGGCAAGCAAGATGTATAGACCAGCTAGGGAGTATCTTGCCACAGGGAAATGCCAACGATTGGCCAAAATCGCTGAAAGGCTTGCAAGATATTCGTGAATTCCAGGACGCGTTAGATCTTGGAGTGAAACATGAGACTTTGAACATTTCTCTGGCCTCATTGTTGTCTAAGAATCCGAAGAAGGCACAGGCAAGGATCGATCTACAGTTTTCAGTAGACGGCAAGCAGTACTTTATGGATTCTCGCCATGTCGAGCGGCTCGATGCGACGATTAAAAGGGCAACGGTCAATGGGATCAACGTCATCGCAATCCTTCTCTTGACCATGCCCCGTGGTCAGCATTCACAAGACGAACTGAGCCATCCGTCGGCGGACTTCGTAAATTCACCGACGGGTGTGTTTGCATTCAACACGACGTCAGCCGAGGCGCAGAGACGCTATCGGGCTGTCGTCGGATTCTTGGCGCGTCGCTACTCACGCCCCGATCGAAAATACGGATGTATTGGCGGATACATTGTCGGGAACGAGGTGCAGTCTCACTGGTACTGGCATAACATGGGCAAGCAAACCCCAGAGGCGGTCGTTCGCCAATACGCCGATCAGGTTCGCTTGACCTATTACGCAGTACGCAACGAGTGTCGAAACCCAAGGATCTTCATTTCAATGGATCACCATTGGACCGGACAGCAAGGGAATGACCCGCTCATGACGATGCCAGGTCGCAAGTTTCTCGACGACTTCTCTCAGGCGATCCAAAGTGAAGGCAACATACCTTGGCACGTAGCGTTTCATCCCTACCCAGAGAATCTGTTTGATCCGTGTTTTTGGAATGATATTCAAGCGACCTACTCTTTCGACACACCGAAAATTACCTTCAGGAACATCGAGGTACTCGTGGAGTATCTCAGGCGACCGGAGTTTCTCTATCAAGGAAAACCACGCCGAGTCATCTTATCCGAGCAAGGATTTCACGCAGGCACCGATGACGACGCTGAGATTGCCCAGGCGGCCGCATTCGCGGCTTCCTACGTACGCGTTTCAGCGATGGATGGCATTGATGCTTATATCCTTCATCGTCACGTCGATCACCCCGGAGAAGGTGGATTGAACCTTGGTCTCAGGAAGCAGAAAGACGGGATGCCTCATGAAAAGCGTCGAATTTTTGATGTCTACCAGGCAGCGGAAACTGATCAACAGAACGAAGCGTTCCAGTTTGCATTGCCTGTCATCGGGATCGACAACTGGTCGGAGATGGCACCTAGAAAAGCCATTACCACACATGAACGGAACATCAACAAATGATGGCTCTCGTCTTGCCATGTGTCACTGCTCTTTCACTGACCTAGTAGATGAATGCGAGTAGCGTTCTTTTGTAGGTGCTTTGGACGCAGAGGCAATTATTCTAACTGTCCTCTCTGGGACTAATGACACAATGCTGACTTAGAAAAGCGGCTGATATCTAAAGAAAGTGGTGGGGTTGCCGCCCTTTTGGGTCACTTGACCTGCCCCCTTCAACCGCGTCCATTCGGTAAATTAGTTATTTGCTGAGTGAATGCCCATTTGAAGGGAGATTTCTAATGCCTAGAAGACGATTCACGCCGGAGCAGATTATCCAGCATCTCCGCGAAGCAGAGGTGCTTCTTTCTCAGGACAAGACGATTGCCCAGGCCTGCAAGGCGATCGGCGTCACGGAGCAGACGTACTACCGTTGGCGGAAGGAGTACGGTGGCATTCGTACGGACCAAGCCAAGCGGTTAAAAGATCTGGAGAAAGAGAACGCTCGACTGAAGAGACTCCTGGCGGATGCCGAGCTTGACAAGGCGATCCTTAAGGAGGCCGCTTCGGGAAACTTCTGAGCCCGGACAAGCGACGGCGAATCGTCGAGCACGTGCGAGACGCCTTGGGACGCGCGCGAGTCTCGGAACGGCGGGCTTGTCGCGTGCTTGGGCAGCCGCGTTCCACGCAGCGCCGTGCTCGCTGGATTCCCGATGACGAACCTCGCCTGGTCCGGGAGATGATTGAGCTGGCCGAACAGTACGGTCGCTACGGCTATCGGCGAATTACCGAGATGTTGCGACGGAAAGGTTGGCAGGTGAACCATAAACGCATCGAGCGACTATGGCGTCGTGAAGGGCTGAAAGTACCGCAAAGGCAGCCTAAACGACGTCGCCTGTGGTTGAACGATGGTTCGTGTGTTCGCCTGCGGCCAAGTCGTCGCGATGAGGTCTGGAGCTATGACTTCGTACATCACCGTACGCACGATGGCCGAGCCTTCCGGATGCTGACGCTGATCGATGAATATACACGCGAGTGCCTGGCGATCGACGTCGCCCGTCAGTTAACCAGCGAGGAAGTCTTGGAACGCCTCAGTGACCTGTTCGTTCGACGCGGCGTGCCTGACTTCATCCGGAGCGATAATGGCTCCGAGTTCACAGCTACAAAGGTCCGTGACTGGTTAGAGCGAGTCGAGGTGAACACCTTGTACATCGAGCCAGGCAGTCCCTGGGAGAATGGCTACATCGAATCATTCAACGGGAAGCTGCGAGATGAACTACTCGATCGAGAGATCTTCGACACGCTACTGGAGGCAAAAGTGTTGATCGAACGGTGGCGAGTCGAGTACAACACGGTACGCCCGCACAGTTCGCTGGGGTACCGCCCACCGGCACCGGAGGCAATTCTTCCAGGGGAAGGTGCTTCCGCTACGCTACAGCACCTTCCCCTGGAAGAACCCTTGAAGACTATCACTTAAAGACTGGTTTCATTCGCGGGGGCAGGTCATAACTCTCTTTGGCGTCGTGTCGGGTGGGGGCTATACCGCAGCCGTCATCCCGCACAACTAGCTCAAACTCTCTTCCGCAGGCCATTGTTATGGTAACCGCTTGTGCCTGGCTATGAGAAACAATGTTGGTCAAGAGTTCTTTCTGTATCAGTAGCACGTGCTTCTGCCACAGATTGGAAACTTGCACCGGTTGCGAGTAATCTCCCATGACGAACGAGAGCTCGTAGTTGACGAGCATACGACGGGCAATTTCCTGCAGCTTCAACGTGAACTCAAACAGGTCAGATCGATCATTCTCAAGCAGGTACATCATATCGCGAATCGATGAAGTTGTATCGTTCACGATAAGATCGATTTGATCGACCTCACCCAGTCGCTGCTCTCCGGCGATTGTACGACGCATTCTTTTGGTTAACATGGCAATCGTCGCCAGGTTACTCCCTATTTCGTCATGCAGATCTTTGGAAAGTTGCTTACGCACTGAGGTAAGCTGGCGGCGCGAGCTGATCTCGCGGCGAGCAATCAGAAACGAACTCACGGCGATCGAAACGATCAGCAGGATGGCGCTGACCCACGCTGTATTTTGCATCGTGCTGGACATCGCCTCGTCGAGCTGAAGCAGAAGCTCATCCCGTTCATTGAGCAACAGGCCACGCTGTTGAACTTGCGGCAACCACTGCGGCCAATTAAGTATACGGCGACGACTGTTATAGCCATCGGTCAGCGCATCGAGGTCCATTGACTGCGGATCAATTGGATCCTTGGCAATGGACACGGTGATGTCGGCTTCGGAAGCAATGTTGCCTTGGTCGGTGATTACCTGGATCTCGGAGAGGGCGACAATCGACGGCATAAAGCGACTGTCGTGCCGGGTCGAGGTGATCAAGAGTTCTGTGGCTGTGATGTTGTTGGCAAGAGGGTAAGTATCTTCTTCGTCTGGGTCTGCGCTCGCATCGGGAGGAAACGGAGTGCGATGCAATGGTGCCGAAACTGATACGACGAGGGGATCGTGTTTCCAGTGGTAAAGGTCATTGTCGGTATAGTCGAGCAGTGTCTGAAACCGTTCGTTTACATCAGCGCGATACTTGATGAAGAAACGAAGCGGAAAGCCCCAGCCTGGGGCCGATGCCGTACTGGATGGTTCGTACGGATAAAGCTGAATCTCGGTAATTTCGCGAGGGCGATCAAACTGCATGCGAATGGTAACCCATTCGTACTCTGTGTAGTCGCCCGGGACCACCAGACCGGTCGAAGGACTGGCCTCGGCTCCCAAGGAAATCGGCATGACGGAGAAGCTATCGACCAAATAGCGGTTCGACCATTTAAGTGGGATTTCTTCCTGACTCGAAGCGGCGACCTTTTGATGAATGGCAACGTTTCGCCCTCCTGAAAGGACCATCAGTTCGTCCAAGGCCAGAAACTTCTGTCCCTCTTGCTGATACAACTCGAGAGCCACCAGACGAACGTAACGACCGGAAACATCTTTCAAGTCGATCACGATTGGGAAACCCTCGCGGGTTTGTACGCTAGGGTAGTCCACTCTCTGAATCATTTCGAAGGACGAAAAGTCACTCTGGTCGCTGACTTGTACCTCGAATTGCCGCGGCAAGCCATAGTCGAGAATGACCTTCCCCTCGTTCACACTCGAGACCGGTACGAGCACGACCGACTCGATAGGCATACGGACGCCCAGATCGACTTGTACCCAAGGGGGCGTATCCGTGTTCGTGATTTCGCTACTATGGAAGCCTCCTCGCTGAGGAAACTTCGGTGTGTACGGCACAAGACGAGACAGCTCGGCGTTGATGGCGGCCATGCGTTTCTCAAGTTGAGCGACGCGTGGATTAACGGACCGAATCCAACTTGCCGAGAGTCGCGAGCTAGCGTGCGGTGAGTCAGCGGTTGTTAAACCATGGAACACAAGCCAACCGATGCTGCCGGCCACAAGCAGCAAGAGGATAGAAATCGCAATGATGGATGTGATACGAGCCATAAGAACTTGGTCTACGACCTTCGCGTCCGGTCGCATGCCCCCGGAGAAAAGCCGAGGCGTGTGAACGCGCACTCTTGCGGATAGCTACTCTTTCGATTTTAGCTCAAAGTCAATCTGGTTAACACCTGATTCCACGTGGGCCGACAAGGGAGAATTGATCTGATACTTCTTCGGAATCACCCGCATGTTGGGAGCTTCATCATCGGCCGGCAGGATCTCGACACGGTGCTCTCCGAGCTGCGCGCCCAGCTCAGTTGTTGAAAAGATAAGGCGATACTTCCCCTCAGCGTCGGTTTGTCCGATCGACGCTCGGCCACCAGTCTTGGGAGTGAAGGATACGACGACGTCCGCCAATGGGGTGCCATCAAGAGATACGACCCCTGATACGTCACCTAAGTTCCCGTTCTGCTGACATCCCAGAACGAGAACAACCGCCAGCATTCCCAGCAGCGAGAGACCTCTGCTTTTGATTCTAGTGAGAAGTGCATTGCGGCTCATAGTATCGACAACAAAACGGAGTGATGGTGTTTGCATGATAATCGTCTCGATTGGGGTAGGATCGGGATAGCCTCAAGTCAGGCTTCGCAAGGGTAAGTCGGCCGACTAGCAGTGCCGCGGGTGGGGCAACACACACCAGTGGCCTAAACTTATCGGTTGCCGCGATCGACATTGTCACGATCGACAACGTTCAAGCCGGCAGTTTCCTTGCCTTCATCAGGAAAGTTGCCACATATCGTTTCGTAGACGGTAGGCCAGACGCCTGAGGCACCAGCCAGAGCATCAGGCAAGCCAACTTAGTATTGGCCAACGGGATTTCCATCGCCTCGATTCAGCAGATTGGTGAAGACCGACGGCTGAAAGGCACCGACTGCTTGGACACTATCGATCGTCTCAGGAATAAAACGCACAGAGCCATCGGCCAAGGTGAACTGAGCTCCGCCTGGGTGCTGGCTGGAATAACCGACAAAGCATCGAGTCGCATTGGGCATATTGATCCCACCGTAGCCATTGCCCATCAACGCGGCTCCCGAACGTCGAAATTTATCCTGCCAGGAAGCGCCTGCATTGGTCGCCATGCCAAATGCGTTGCCTGCAAACGCGTCGAACTTCCCGCCTATTGGGTTGTTCAACTGCCATGCTCTCTCACCGAAGACAATCGTGTTGCTCGTGCCGTCGGTAATATCTCGAAACTGGGCGTCGGAGTTGATCCAGAAGGTACCCAGCGCGCTGTATGGACGAATCATGAACGCTCCACCGCCATCGACGCCTCCGGAGTTCTGACGGCATGGGTTGTTGTTGCCGATGTAGTTGGATGTCGCTACTGGTGTCCAGCCAGATCCCGCTGTGGTGTCGGACTCTGTCGAATTGTTCGTAACGCCTTTGTACTGTTCGGTGTTAAGTTCGGGGCCGGAATCTGACGGGCATCGGAACGCACTTACTGGAGTTGCGAGGATTGCCATCGTCGTTCCATTGGTCGCGGCATCTGAGAGCTTACGACGACCCACTTCGAGGTTGTCATGCAGATTGCCAAGTTCGACAAATGGAAAGAGTAACGCGTTCCAGCCCCATAACGCATTGGCCGACCCACTGCCGTCCGATTGACCTGTCACATCGATCGCACCCGATGGCAGGGAACCAAACGTATCGTGGTAATTATGCAGCGCGATTCCGAGTTGCTTCATGTTGTTGGAACAACTCATTCGCCGTGCTGCTTCACGGGCCTGCTGAACGGCCGGTAGCAGCAGAGCAATCAGGACCCCGATGATGGCGATAACCACCAGGAGTTCAACGAGTGTAAAACCAGCACGAGATAATTTGGGGCGGGTTGACATGGGGAGACCTATCTAATGGAAATAGCAGATAAAACAACACCTCAAATTCGACAAGGACTCAATTATAGAAAGAAGAGTTTTTCTAAAACCTCACGCGTTCACGTGGGGAGTGAAGGATTTCTGGTCAAATTCTGGATTTTGCGTTAACCGAGCCCCACATATACATCACCGTAGGTCATTCGGTCATTCCCTTATTAATTTAGTCATCAACTAGGTAGCAAAGGGCCAACCGTAATTGAAATGTCAGAAATCTCCTGAATCCTCATTTTGACGGTAAGTAATTGGAACTGAAAGTTACGAATCACGTAATATTTCGAGAGACGATTAACATTCTCGACTCTTATGCCTAGCCAATCGCACGTTCTGAAACATACTTAAACGCTGATCGCACATGACTTACGTCTCGGTCAGGACGGCAAAGCAACAAGTGATTTAAACAGTTAAGAGTCTAGAGGTATGGAAACGGACGATTTCGTCGCACGCGGACTTCGCAACTAGTTAAAACGCAAAGACTTGCAGCGACACTGATTCTCTTAACATTTTTCTTATCGGAACACTTGTACGGAACATCAGATTGCTGGAAGCGCTCTTATCGCCATGGGAACAAAACTCGAACGGATACCATCTCTCCGAATCAACAGAACCGGGAGAGATTACAACCAGAATGCGTTGACCTTTTTCTTGACGGCGACCAGTATCACATGCCGATTCAGCTACAGCTAGCGTGACCAATTCGGCTCCAATTCGGCTCCAAATCGGTCACCCCAAGGTCGTCCGCCTACGACTCCAATTCCACGTTGCTTCACTTGATGAGCCTGGATCTCCAGCAGCCAACGTTCTACCACAATGGCATCTAACGACGTCTTACCAATGTCCACGGACATACGGTGAAGTACGTCCTTCCGTACGATAAGTTCTTTGCCGAATGCATGCCCGTTTGAAGGGAGATGTCTTATGCCTTGCAAATGATCAATGCCCAAGCAGATCATCAATCGTCTCCGCGAGGCGGAGTGTATGCTTCTCAGGAAAATATAATTGGTCGTTGAAAAGACAGTTTGACATTCAATGAAGCGAGGTCACGAGTAAAAAAGTATCTTCCTTTTTGGCAGCCCGCCTATTTTACCCATCTGTCAACGATGTCTTCCAATTCGCGCACACGGTCAGGATAGGTTTCGGACAAGTCATTTCGATCGTCTGCATCGACTTGCAGGTCGTACAATTCACTTCGACCTGGACGTGCGATGAGCTTGTTCCACCCATCAATGACCACGCGAGCTACCAGTCCGTTGTTGGTATCGTCAAGTTGATCAATGTCGGAATCATGGTCGTAAACATCAACAAATATGCGATTTCGTGTTTTCAGTTGTGAAGGTTCTCTAAGGTCTAGCCCTAACATTTCAGAATGGGCCTCCAGACCACAAGCTTTCAAGATAGTAGGAGCAATATCGATATTGCTCGCAAGTGTCTCTGAGTCACGTTGCGGCTTAATGCGATCGCCGTGAGTGATAAAGATTGGTGTGCGGATTCCCGCTTCATATGGTTCACGCTTAGAGCGAACACTTCGATTCTTTGTGTCGGGGTCCTGAACCCATCCGTTGTCGCACGTGTAGACGAAGATTGTGTTGTCGTACAGGTCCTTGGCCTTCAGAAACTTGACGAGTTCTCCACAGCCTTCATCCAGCCACTCGACATTAGCCCAGTAGCGAGCGGTTGGTTCATTTGGAGCGATGTCTTTGTATTTGTTAAAAAGGCGGTCTGGGGCATTGTGAGGCGAGTGAGGAAGGAAGACGCCATACCAGATAAAGAAGGGCTGATTATTCGAATGAGCCGTGTCGATGAAATCGTAAATTGGCGTCATCGTCTCGCGGCCGATTTTTAATCCCTCGTCGCCATGGCGACCTCCACGACTAAGATCACCATGAGTCATGGCATGCGTGAAGCCGTGGTCGAGAGGATTTCCCTCCCACCATTTTCCTGTCTGAAGTGTTGCGTATCCATTCTGCTTCAAGGCTTTAATGAACGATGGGTGCGATGCCATCGGAGACGTCATGCGATCTCGACGTTCTTGCCACAGTTTCTTGCCGGGCTCAGTTCTTCGTTGAAACCCGACAGGCATGGTCGGATCGTTGCCGCGAATTTGGGTTTGGTGAGGATAGAGTCCAGTAACGATACTTGCCAAGGAAGGACGGCACAGTGGCGCAGTTACGTATCCACGTTCATAGAGAATGCCGGCCGAGGCAAGACGATCCAGATTGGGGGTCTGTACGTGAGGATGCCCCATGAATCCATAGTCAGTCCATCCCTGATCGTCGCTCAGCAGAAATACAACGTTGGGATTTTCCGCCGCAGTAGCATGCCCAAGGAAGACAAACAAGATGATTGACAGGCAACCGTAAATCCATCGCAATGCGTTCATGTTAGTGTTCTAAATACCTATTTCCATGTTGTCGAATATGAAACACTGACTATTTTCGTGGCACCCATGTGTTGGGTGCGTTCAGCAGAAGTGGTTTGTGAAAAACTGTTTGTTCATCACCTTGTTCATCCATCCATTCTTTTAGTTGGCAATATAAATCCTGTTGAATTTTTACTGTCTCTGCATTATTTACGAGATTGGACTGCTCGTGAGGATCTTTTTGGAGGTCGAACAATTCAAATCGTGGACGTCCATGATATCTTGCTAAAACATTCGCCGCGTGTGTGTTCGTTTTGGCAAGTTCAGTCCACTGATTGAAATAGTCCCCCGATGTTTCCCTGAGTAGCAGGTCGATGTACGAAGTGAACGCAAACTCGGGATGAGGGTTGTAGATAAACTTGTAGCGATCGGTGCGAATGGATCGACTTAGGTAAACATTCATTTTTCGATCACCGCTGTGCGTCGTAAAAATTCGCTTGCGATGCGTGTCAGAGTCGCCCTGTAAGACGGGTAAGAACGAGCGACCGTCTAGGTTGCTTGGGGTGGTGCCTCCTCCGCACTCAATAAGAGTGGGGAGGATGTCTATCCAACTCACCATGGCGTCCGTTTTCGTGTCAGAATTGACGACTCCTGGCTGAACGACGATCAGTGGGACGTGGATGCCCTCGTCGTATAACGTCCATTTTCCGAAGGGGAACTGTGCTCCATGGTCACTGGTAAATACGAAAATAAGATCCTCTGACAGATGCCTGTTAGTTAGTTCGCGGAGTTCTCCGAGATAGGTGTCCAGGTCAATAACCTCTTGTAGATATCTCGAACGTTGGACTCTCGTACGAGGTGTATCGAGAAGTTGAGGTGGTAGAGTGATGGCCGATGGATCAATCATCGATTCGTTTGGCCATGGCACGTGGGGATTGGATACACCAACAAACAATGCAAGAGGACGCGAGTCTTTTCGTGTCTCCAAAAAGCTCTTGACTGTCGTGCGAAGTTCCGGAATCTCTTGCTTCAGGTCATAGGTATCGAAATGGTATTGTGATGCGCTTCGTAGGTGTGCCACTTTTCCAAATGCAGCTGTTTGATAACCCAGTTCGTTTAGGATTTGTGGCAATTTCAAGACATCATCATGCGGGTAGCTATGGTTCTCTTCCGCGCCGTTACGAGCCGGCATCAGTCCAGTTAGTAAAGCTGCTCGGCTGGGTGCGCATGACGGGCTGGCCACGAATGCACGATTGAAAGTCACGCCGTCGGCAGCTAGGCCATTGATCGATGGTGTCGCGATATCGGTACCGCCGTAGAGTGGAAGGTCTGCGGAGGATAGATCATCCGCGAGAAAAACAACGATGTCTGGTTGTCTTTGACGGTCTTCCGATAATGCGAAAGATGAGAGAAACAGCAGGAGTACTAGCGATGATGGATACCGAAACATTGACTTGTGGCTATTTCGAGTTACTTGGGGAAAAAATGTGATTTCAGTTAGACGGGTGCAGGCGTGACGAACTTGCGTACGCTTTGCATTCGAATTGTTTATCCGGTCGGATTATTCAACCGAAACTCTTACGACGCCGCGGACAGCTTCTTTCACAATCCAGCGATCTCCACTTTTTCGCGCATCGACCGGCTGCCCATTGATGAGTACTCTCTGAGTTCCTTGATTCGCGGGTAAATCAAGTGTCGCTAACATGTCACTTGGAAGATCAATCGACAGCGTGAACTCACTCTCGTTGTTCCAGTCAATTTGTACCGGTCCTATTGGGGTCGGGATTTGTCCTCGTGCAAACGTGAGCGGGCCTGGGCAGGGGCGAATTTTTGCAGTCGTCCACCCAGGAGAGGCGGGTTGAGCACCCAAGACAAATCGAGGTAGAAGGTTTGCGGGAGCTGCGCCCCAGGCATGGTTCCAGTCTTGGTTCGGCTTGTACTTCATGTCCCAGGCCTCCCATGTGATTGTCGTCCCGCTATTTACCATGTGTTTCCAACTCCGATCACCATCGGCAAGGATTAGTGCAATCGCTTTGTCGTCACAGCCTGAGCTAAAGAGTCCATCGAGAAAATACTGAGCGGCATAGACGCTACACTTCATTTTCTGTTTCTTCAGCCATGTCGTGACTGTGGCAACATGATCGTCCGGTACTAGGCCGAACGCCAATGGGAAAAAGTTCGCGTGAATACTACTGTGATCGGTACCGACACCATCACGGTAGATCCCAGTCTTCTCATCAAAGAAAGCGTCTTGAAATGCCTGTCGTGCGGCTGTCGCCTGGGATGAAAAAGCCAGTGCATCGTCGTTTTTGCCAACAGCGGAGGCCATTTCGGCCATTTGCTCCAGTGCTTGTAGGTGAAACGCATTCACAACGGTGTTGACTTCCGAATGGACAAATCCGTCCCGTTCCTTGGGAGGCCAATCGACAATGTCATGACGTTTCTGATCTAGATGATTGCTTCTTACGAGTCCGTCTTCCGCGACTCGATTTAGCAGCGTTTTCGACTTGAGCAATTCGTAGCGATGTTTCAGCCAATCTACATCGCCTGAATACATCCACTCAGCGTGAGCCATGAACACCATGTGCGGCGCCCACTCGCTAGGCCAAGTTCCGTTCTCGATCAGCCAATCGAACGACCTGGCTGCCATTTCGACATCATCATCGGTGTAATAGTGGCTTAACTGATTTAAGTACGCGTCTGCTTCGTAAGGTATCCTCTCTCGGTCACCATCGACGTAAACGCCGGCAAATGTTGTCGCTTTGATACTGTATTTGCACAGCTCCCAAATCCTATTGAGCGTTTCATCGGAGCAGATGAAATGGCTTGCATCATCATTCCATTTTGATGCAAACGCTGCCCTACGTTTGATGTCGTCTTCCGTAAACTCTCCCTCCCAATTCTCAATCTCAACCCACCGGAATGGCATGACAGGCAACCACGTCTTTGGGGTGAGTACCGCCGGCGGATGAACAGCCCGAGTAGCGCCAGCCTGTTCAGTGTTGCGTACGTCAATGGGCGTTGGGACAATGAAGGTCCCCCTCTCGCCGCTCCCTTTTCGGAGTTCACTTACACCATAGCGAACCGTGCCCGGGGGCTTGCGATCGATTCTGCCATCTACCAACTTCTCGCCGAAATGTATTTTGCATACACCTCTACCGTTTTGGGGGACACGCATTGCAATGTTTCCAAACGCAACCTTTCCGAAGTCCACTAGAATCGTACCGTCCCTCAACTTGGTAACTGAAGAAGGAGGCTGTTCCGTAATCGTCACGGACTTCGCCGCTGGAATCTCAGGAAGTTCTTTGATGAACAAATTGCGAAATCGGTATGTCTGTCCGTCTTCACCATGATGTTGGATGCCGATGTAGCCAGAGGCATCCAACGGGTCACGAAATGTCACCGTTGGGATACCGTTTACCTCGATTCGAATACGATCCTCAATGCAAACGATCTCGAACCGATTCCAACCGTCGCGATTCAATGCGTTTGCAATGAGAGGATTAGAAAACGCTGACTTCGACTCATCTTCGTGATTCAGAAATTGATCTTGAGAGCGACCTTTTGTGCTTGGCCAAATCCACCCGCGTCGTCCTTCATCGTACAGTCCTCCAGACCATCTCCGTTCCGATCCATCGCATTCCGCTTGATAGCCATAGACCTTTTTGCCCTTCGCATCGTCGTCGACATGGCAGCGAAACATAACTCCCGAATTGGCTGGACCCTGCGGCAGATGGATTTCTACACTTAGCCGAAAGTCCGAATACTTCTTTTCGGTGACGAGAAAAAACTTCTTGTTGGAAAGCAAGTGGATCTCATCGCCAACGACTTTGGCCTCACCATGCGAGTATGGATTACGCCAGCCCGATAGATCTTTCCTGTTAAACAGCGGTGTGTATCCGCGGCTAAGCATCGCCTGAAATCCTTCGTCGCCATCTTGCGGAATGCTAGGTGTCAGGATCGAATCAGTAGTAGGTTCCGCTGCAGCACAGATCCCGGTCAATAGTAACACCAACACCAAAGTGCGTAGGCTATGCTTGTTAACTAGGAGGTAACTTCTCATCGGGCCAGGCCTGGGGAAAGTAAGAGCAGATCGAGTGACGAACAATCACGTGGAACCGACATTTGGCACTTTGCTAGAATTCCCATTCGCGAATTGTGTTGCCTTCGGAGGATTGCAGTTCTATTCGCGAAATATCGGTGATTCCTTTGCCGTTGGATGGATCTAAGCGAAGGCCTTTTAACGGAGCTTTCGCTGAGATCTTGATCTCATATTCACGCAATTCGCCATCATGAACGACGACGAACCCGGTGCTGGATTGAGCTGAATAGGGACGTCCATCCGCCTTCCAAAACACTCTTCCGTTTCCTTGTGAACTAGACTTCATCGTAACTTGAAGCGTAAACTCACCGCTACTCACTAGTTTTGAGAACGTATGGGTCAAATACGGATCCGGTCCAGAACTGTCCACTCTTAGGAATCCACCCGAACTGGTCAGCTTACAAGTGCCGCCGGCGTGCCAGCCCAGTACGCGATTTCCAATGGGATTTGGCGATTGTTGCTTGGGTGAATTACCACCCCCCTTGAGCGTAGCCTTGCCTTCTTGCGACGCGTCATATTTTGAGGGGTCAAACTTAATGTTTGGTCTCGGGCGGACAGCTCGCGTATCAGTAAGATGCTGTTCAATCTTCGCATCAAGCGAGGCGACGAGTTCTGGGTGGTCTCCGGCCAGGTTATGCTCTTCGCCGATATCGTTCTTGAGGTTAAATAATTGGTAGCGATGATTGTTGGCTTCACCGCCATGAAAGATGCGAATTAGCTTCCAGTTGCCGCTGTGGACACTCACCGCTGGGGGCAACCAGTCCGGTACGCGTGGTGCATGCGGAAAGTAGGTAAAAATCTCGTTGCGAGGAATTGGTTGATTGTTAAAGGCAGGGACGATACTAACGCCATCGAACTCTTGGTGTGGCGGGGGGGAGATTGACAACATCTCCAACAATGTGGGATAGAAGTCAATGCTTTGAATGACTTCATCGCTCGATGAACCGGGGGGAATTGCGCCGGGTTGAACGATGATGGCAGGGCCTCGAATACCACCTTCATACATAGTTGCCTTGCCGCCTCGAAGAGGAGCGTTGCTCGTGGCTGTAGTGCCGTCGACAAGGTTGTACATGTTGCCGCCGTTATCGGAAGCAAAGATGACAATCGTACGTTCCGCAATCCCGAGACGATCGACCGTGTCCAGTAACACACCGACAGCATCGTCCATACTCTCGATCATCGCGGCGTAGGTAGGGCTACGTTGCGGACTTCCCGGATCGATACGTTCACGATACTTATCAATAAGATCGGTCTTAGCATCGAATGGAGCGTGAACGCTAAACATCCAATAGTTAAGAAAGAAGGGCTCGTCGCGATGCGCTTCCATGAACGCGACGGCCTCTTTGGCCATTCGGTCCTCGATGTGCTCGTCAGTAATCTCCGGGTCATGATCGAAGTCTTTGAATTTCCACGGAGCCACATAGCTGCCAGCGGGACCAGGGCCAGGGTGGTGGGGAACGTCAACTCCAAATCCGTGTTCCAGTGGAGAGTAAGGCTCGGCTCCTAAATGCCACTTTCCGAAATGCCCAGTGGCATACCCGTTGTCCCGAAGTACCTCTGCCAAAGTGTAATATTTGGTGTCGAGCCGTGAGGCTGAATTGGGCGAGGTTGCTTTCTGAATCGGCGAAGCCACATGGCTCTCGCTCGCCTGCAATGTCACCTTCGGCAGATGACAATTCGGGGAAGTGATTCCATGGCGAGCGGGAGTCAGTCCAGTCAAGATACTGGCGCGAGTTGGTGAGCAGAGGGGGCTAGAAGAGTATGCCCGTGTGAATGTCATCCCGCGCTTCGCAAGTCGTTCGATATGGGGCGTTTCATACAACGTTGTGGTGCCGAACAAGGTCGTATCGCTCCATCCGAGATCGTCCGCAAGAATGAAGAGAACGTTAGGTGGCTTAGATGCAAAGAGCGGAGATGTGAATACCAGCGTGGCAAGAATTACCAAGATGGTATGGGACGGAAAGTATCGTGGGGGTGTGGTCATGGAGTAGGACGTTGTCTTTCCAGGGGGAGGGGGACGGAGAAGAACTTGTGCATTGAGTGGGGTTGATTGAGTAGCCAGCTCAGGCTCAAAAGTAGGAGCAAAGAAACGCGAAGACCTGGACTGCCCGCCAGTTCAACGCGTTTGCTCTGCCTCTTGATTTGAATGGCTGATGAAGTTCTAGCAAACCGTTCGCATTGCGACCTTCTGTTAATCCCCTTTGCCGTCTCTTGTCAAAACGAAATTCAAATCGTCGGTAGGTTTGTCGATCGTCGTTGCTAGGGGCGTTAAGTGTTTGGCGTTGTAGTTGGGGTGCGTTGTCGTTTTCATGACATCACGCATCGAGCTATTCGGATCGTCTTCGAATTCAGGTTCCTGCCCGATGACTTTGCTACCCAAAACCATAATCTTTTTGTCACCCGGTTCGACCTTGGCCGTGTATCTACCGTCTAGGATCACTGCTCCTGCGGAAGGGACGTTCCCACTGACCGAAATGAAAGTTATTGAGCCCTTTTCGACGGGATCTCCTTCGACCGTCACCGTGCCGCTGATAGGAACAGCCGTTGTTTGCTCACCCGAGCAACCAAGAATTGGCAGGCTCAAAGAGATAGCGATAGATAACTGGACAATTGTTGGATAGGTCATTGTTCAATACTCTTGTTGGTGGATGAGAGAACGTCCCATTACAGCGAGAGAGTCGCTATCTAGGCTTTACCTGCTTAAAATCGTTCATGTCATGACACCGAATAACCCCAGTCAATTCGGTGCCATCGTTCAGTGCGAGTCCCTAACGACTAGGGCAGTCCGACGACTTCACCGCCTTGACCGGACAGCATCGCTTCCCACACATTCGGAGAAACTGTTTCTGGCACAAAGCGTACCGATCCATCCATCATGCTGACGTTCACACCACCTGGGTGGTTACTACGCGGTGCGATCTGATACTGATTATTGTTACTTACTTGCGTGCAAGGCATTCTTTGGTAGTCGTTATGTGTTGGATCTTCCGTTGTATCCTTGCATCGACGGCACTGGTCAGGGGCCGTTGAGTTCGGCGTATTGATCGACATGAAGCCAGGGCTACCTTCGTTATTGAACATGTCGCCGCGATTGTCGTCGGTCTCATTGGGCGAAGCGATCAAAATCTCAGAAAAGCCCGCCGTGTTTGAAGTACCATCGAGTAGGTCGGCGAATCGATAAATGTGACTGACACCATAAGGCGAGCCGCTGAAAATGGCTTGGTCCGCGGCATTTTGGTGAAGATGTGTGTTGCCCATGTTGGCGACGTAATTCCCTAGAACTCGCCAGTTTGCGTCTGATTTATCTTGAGTGACATTTGTCTTATCGGACGGGCAATTGTAACCAGACACGAACTGACGCAACGTATCGATATTGCCCCCCTGATGAAAACCCACCGAGAAATTGTAATCGTCGTACAAAGCAGGCTGTTCGATGTAAGGCCAAAGAAACACCCCCCAGGTGATCCGTCTGTAGGTCTGACCATTCTCGACTTCTACGCCAGCGCCATTCTTGTGGGCAGCTCCTAGTGGTAGGTAGCCTTTGTTGACATCTGCAAAATTGTGAGCTGCCAAGGACCATTGCTTGAGGTTGTTAGTGCACTCCATTCGCCTGGCGGCTTCACGTGCCTGCTGTACAGCGGGTAGCAAGAGCGCGATCAAGACACCAATAATAGCAATCACGACGAGTAATTCGACCAGCGTGAAACCACGCGAAGAAGGATGTGAACTCTTGGAGAAGACGAAAGAATGCATGGAAGGGGCTCCGTGAACAAAGAAAGAAAAGATGGTCAGGATGAGTTATTAGGAATCGCCAGTCTGGCAATGTTAGATTGAGACGGTTGGCAAAGTGTTATGTGCATTGGGAAATAATATAGACTGAAGAAAAAACAAAACCTTGACTATGTTGCCTTCACTAGGACGATAGTGCCGCTTTTGGGGAGGGAGTGTCTTTGGCAAGGCGTGTTCGTAAGTCTATTCGAGGTATTGTTAGGCGGTGAGAAGCGGCCTGCCGATCGTCCACGCGCAGCTCCCAATGATATGAGAGAGTAAGCGGTGCTAGTTGCAGTTGCGAACCGAGCCTAAATAGACGAACACCATCAAGTAGCTGGAGTTCAAAGTGGGAATCAGTGTTCTGATTAGCTGAAGCGTTGATCTGCGGCCATAAAAAAAGCCGGAGCACGACTTTGCGCGTCCGGCTTCCGATAGTTTCTGCTGATTGCCAGGCCGTGTACGTCTAACGTCCACTTTTTAGATCGAAGTCGATCGACCCAGTTGCACCGGATTCGATTTTGGCTGTCAGCTCGGATTTTGAGTTATAGCGAGCTGGAATAATCGAAACGACGTCCGCTACCATCTGGCCGGTCGCCTCATCGAGTTGTGGCTTATCTGAGGATTTCCAGGCACTAATTTCAACACGATACTCGCCTGGTGTGGGACCAGTATCACCGTTCAATTCATATCGACCATCCTCGATTTTACATCCAGCCGTCATGCCCTTCGGTGTGATTGGCGTTAGTAAAATAGAGCCTTCCTTCAGTGGTTGACCGTCCAGCACAACTGTGCCGGAGATGGCCTGCCGAGAAATACCACTATCTGAGCAGCCCAATGAAGATGCGAGAAAACAAAACATCAAAACCGTCAAACCACGCATCGAAAAGTTCCTTTTAGGCAGAGAGGTTAACGGATCAATTACTTGAGTGATTCAGTTTCGCCACCGGAGCGAGTACTTGCAGCACGCCAGATACCCAGCTCGATAGTTTCAGCAACGAAGCTGACAGAACCGTCACACAGAAGCACTTGAACTCCACCTGGATGTCGGCTTCGCGAGGCATTATGTGAAGCGGCCTTCGACGAATTAACGCAAGGTAGACCAAACTCCGGCTGGTCGACGCAAAATGTTGTTGACATGTTGTCCGGCGCCGTCGAATTTGGCGGGAGAATGGTGCTAACCATGGAGCAATTGGCATCTTCATTCCAGAAATGACCTCGATTGTCGACTCCCGGTGCTTGAAGTACTTCCATCATTGCTAGTGTGTTGGATGTGCCATCGGTCAAGTCGGCGAAACGAGGACCGAAGAAAAAGTCAAAGGTGCCATCCAACGCGGCTGGATCGGAGTCATTGTAGGTACGTGGCCCCCAATTGACGCAATAGTTTCCCTTATAGATATCCGTTCCCTCTCGGGCGATGCTCCGATCGCTGGGACACGACCAAGCCGTGATGGGCGCCATTACCGCTTCCTTCACGGCGTTGGTCTGCTTGTGCCAGGCGAGGTTGTCATCGTAGAGGTCACTTCGATTTCCTTCTTCGAGGAATGGAAGCATGTGGCGTACGAATGGGACGCGTTTAAAGCTCACCTTATTAGTGGCGGGGTCTAATCCCATGGCTCCGGGAGGCATCCTGCCAAACGTGTCGTGGTAGTTGTGCAATGCCAGGCCAAGTTGCTTCATGTTGTTTTGACAAGACATACGGCGAGCCGCTTCACGAGCTTGCTGAACCGCCGGTAAGAGTAGCGCGATCAATACGCCAATAATAGCAATGACGACAAGTAACTCTACCAGTGTGAATCCGCGCCGAAGACCAGCGGAACTACTATCATGAGGACAGAAATGCATTGATGGGACTCCTGAAAAATGAGAAGTATTGAAGCCAGGGAAAATAAGAATGCTTGCGAGGGAGAAGCGATTGCGATAACCAATTGTGCGGCTCGGTAACCGTACAACCACTTCTCGAAGAGTGATGCCTGTGAAATTGGGTGTCACGACTTACTCAATTCGGGGTAAATTCTAGCGAGAAGGTAAAATGAGATCCTTCATTATTTTGACCGAACTAGGACAAAAGTGCCGCTGCCGGCTGTTTTTTCTAGAAGGAAAAGTGGCAAATTATGCGAATAAAAATGGGGCACGTCTGACGTCATTGCCATGGCAACGAAGTGAAAATAGGACTATTTTCTTCTTGCAGGTTCGCGATCTCATTGGGGGAGGTGTTAATTGGGCCACTTGCTCACAGCTTTTCGCCCCTTTGGGATCCGAGGGCCGTGATAAGACGCAGTGTCATCGCGATATGAGTCCGTCTTATCGTCGCGATAGGATGGTGGTTTCGCACAACAACGATGTGCCCGGCAATGGTCAAAGGGTTTGCAAAACGATTAAACCGAATTTCCAATTGATCCGCATTTGGTGGTGTTGCAAACGCGCTAACGGTGATGAAGGCCTGTTATCGAAGCAAATAGCTAGGCTAACTGAACTCAAGGTTGACCAAAGCGCCTTGGCGATCGATTCTGGTGCTCGTAGCCTGGGACTTTCCGTGTCTTTGAACTGTGATTTGTTAATCTTCTAGAAAGCCATACAACTGGCATTGGCCGTTCGCGTCGGTCTTCAATGTTCCGATCGTCCGCCACTCCTTGCTGACCAGTTGGACAAACGCTTTTACTTTCGGTTGAAGTGTCCAAGCTTCTCTCCAGAGTGCCGCTCATAGCCATTAATCCGATGCAGCGAGCGGTTGCTTTTCCACTCAAAGAAATACCAATAAACGGTCCTCCACGATAGGAGGTCCCTGGGAAGCATTCGCCTTGGAAGTTCGGTCTTGGTGAGGAACAAGATCGCGTTGTTCACTTGGTGAGTCGAAGTCGAACTTGGCCGACCGCCTGACTTGGCGACCGGAAATCGGGCTTCCATGCCAAATTCTCCCCGAGAGACAAACCATCCTATGATTTAGGAAGAGAATGATCCATCAATGGTCACCCGATCCAAGCAAGCGATTTTCAGACAGGTTCTAAGGAATTCGCGTTCATGTTGTTTCGAGTCTTTACTTAGCAGCGGCTTTCAATTTGGCAAACCGCTCTCGCATTTCGACTAATTTGTTCCGATGCTTAGGATCATCTGCCAGATCATTCTCTTCGATCGGATCGTTTGTGAGGTCAAATAGCTGTTCTCGATCGAATTCCGGCCAGTAGAAATACTTCCAATCCTTACGAACGAGTGCCTCCGATGCCGGAATAAAATCGTTACTTTTAAGCATCGGATGCTCGTAGAAAAACTCACTGCGCCACTGTGGCTTATTCTGGGACAGGTACAACGGACTTAAATCTTTTCCTTGCATGGCAACCGGGGCAGGTATTCCTGCGGCAGCCAGAATGGTTGGGGCGAGATCCACGTTGAGGGTGAAGTCATCGTTCGTATGGCCTCGCATTTGGTGAGGCATGCGAGGATCGTCGATAATGAGTGGAACACGGATGCTTTCCTGGTGGGGATACCATTTATCGGCCAACCCATGCTCTGCGTGGTAGTAGCCATTGTCAGTCGTGAAGATCACTACGGTTTCTTCGTACACTCCTTGTTTCTTGAGTTCAGCAAGGATCTGGCCGCAGGCATCATCTACCTCGGTTGCCAAGCGGTAGTAGTTCTTCATCATCGTTTGGTATTTCTCGGGTGTATCGAAACGCCAATGCCAGCGATTTCGTCCCTCGTTTTTCTCATTACTCACAAAGTCAGGCAGGCGTTCGAATGACTCCTGCGTTGCGTTCTCGGCTATCGGTACCGTCACGCCCCTATAGAGACCCATGCTTTCTGGTTGAGGTAAGAATTGAAGCGGGTTGGAGTCTTCTGCGTGTGTCGCGAAGAAGGCAACAGTAAGGCAAAAAGGCTGGTCGTTTGGGCGAGTTCGGAGAAACTCGAGTGCGTCGTTTTCGTTCTTCTGGGTTACATGAGTCTTTGAGCCGTCTGGACTTGTGAGCCAATGCTTTCCGTAGTACGAGCGGCTAAAGTCGAAACGCTCGGAGGGAATTTTTCCGTTGTGCCATTTTCCAACATGACCAACGTAATAACCGTTGCTTCGCAACAATCCAGGGAACGTTTCCGACCACGCGGTCTTCCAAGGACTGAATGACCGGTTACCGTGTCGCGACATCCATTGGCCGGTAAACAGAGACGCACGACTTACGCCACAGATGGATGTTGTGACACAATTCTGAGTAAATCGCATTCCCCTGTTCGCGAGTTGATCCAAATTCGGGGTCTGTACGACTGGATTGCCGGCAACTCCGAGTGTATCGTGCCGCCAATCGTCGGCGTAAAGCAGTACCACATTAAGCGGCTTCGTTGTTTTTTCCTCGCTGCCGGCACAAAATGCTTGGTTCAGCGAGAATGTATTGAACGATGCAATGACGAAAACAGAAAATAGAGTGAAGAAGTGCTTCTTGGTGAACATCTTATTATCTCTTGTCAGGTGGGTTATGAATCAGTTCGTGTTGTTCAAGCTGGACGTTTTGTGAAGTAAGTGAGCGGATAGGAAATTGGAAAAAGAGCGTCAACGATTATCAGAGGTATTCCAGATGACTATATGTCGTAACCGACCCGAAAAGTCAGGCGATGGATGATGGGACTCGAGCGGGGCGACAAAGTTCTCGACCTCTCACAAATCATGTGGCTGGACACGACTCAGCATTGCCTTGATATCACTGGGTGACGCTTGGTTGTTACCACCATTGCTCGCACCCGTTATCCACCAGTAAAGCATTCCAGCGTCTGAGCAATCAAACTTGCCGGTCTGAAATTTTACAACGCCGTCCTGTTCCGCGTAGGCAAGCTGATTCCAAATCCATTGTATTCGAGGGTCGCTATGAGTCTTGGCCCAGTGCCACGGCTGCATTTTTGATTGTAGGCCAACGTTCTGGTCACCGATTTGATGTTCAACGACACCGAAATCGAGGATCTGTTGCCACGAGAAGAAATCGCCCGCGTTGTCGTTCGCTGCGTGATGTGAGACGACATGAGTAAATTGACGCTTGGATGGATTGGCAGCTTGCAACGCGAAACCAATAATATCTGGTTCTCCCGCTTCAATGATCCACAGAGGATCGGCTTTTGAGGAGCGATTGATGGCATCACGTAGGTTGGTGACAGTTGCATCTCTCTCAGTGCGACAATTGAAACAGGCGACCAAATTCTTGAATGGACCAAAGTGGTTGATCCCTTCATGACAGACTCGGGCCATCACTTGTTGGCGGCGCAATTCATCGGCGACTGGAATGCGAGTTGTCGGTTTCAGGTCGCACGAATGCGAGAGGTGAACCAGCCTGTCGTTGGCCCCTGACGCGTGCAACAAGCCAATGGTTACTGCTGTGGCACCGATGTCGTCCGGGTCCGGGGAATTGCCATCTGCAATAATTGCCAGTCTGCCTGAGGGAATCCGGATTAATGACGAATTACCTAATTCCGGAGACGCCGTTTCCCGAGAAAGGTGCTGAGGTTCGGCAATCGGGCTTGTCTGATCCTGCGATTGGGTAGCTTGCGCAAGCATTCCCAAGCTGGTGCAAGCACACAACAGAACATGAATGGTTTTCATGACACAACTGCCTTTCGTGGAAGACTATGCATATTCGGAGTAGTGTTCGGACAATTGTTTAGCCTGACATGCGTTTCGTAGGTTGTTGGCCATTGAATTCTCAATCGGGAGACGCCAAATAGAGCGGACTGGTCACTCGATGTTTTAATGAATTACTGACTTGCCGACGGCGAACTGCTCCTTCGCACACCCAATTGAGAATCCTCGCCGTTGTCGGGAAAATGCTGAGATTAGGTGCAACGAGCTTGCGATCTAGATTCCAGAAGTTAATAGGAAAACACTCATTTCGCTCAAGGCAAGGTGCATAACTTACCTTTTTTGAAGCGGCGTTCCTTGAACTTCACATCCGTTCTCACTCCAAACTCATTGACAACGAATAATTCAAGGATGAATTCCCAAGTAGATAACGCGAGTTGGGCATTCGTGAGAAAAGCAAAGCGAGGAGTGTGATTCAAAAGAGGCTATTGTCGAAGATGCGAAAGCACTCTTCGGGGTAATCTAATGCACCCTATCGTCAAAAACCTCTACGATCATGCCGGGAGTAGCACTAAAATGCCAATGAGAATAGAGCTGAATTCGATCCAAGCGAATTCCCGAGGTTTGTTGGCTTGAACTTGTGAGAAGAGGTAGGCCGATGCCCGGTCATGAGCCGTATGAACGCGGTTGAAGGGGGCAGGTCACAACGGCAAAAGTCTATTGGGTGAGAATTGGATGAGCCTAGATCGATAATCGCAAGTCTTTACGGTAAAGCAATTTGAGCAAGAAAAATGCCATTAAGCTATGCTTCGCGTCCTCTTCCGATGTCTTAGGTCTTGCCTTGATTGCGTTGTCGCGAACCTTTGACATTCTCCCAAGTCCAGTGACCTGCCCCCTTCAACCGCGTCCATTCGGTAAATTAGTTATTTGCTGAGTGAATGCCCATTTGAAGGGAGATTTCTAATGCCTAGAAGACGATTCACGCCGGAGCAGATTATCCAGCATCTCCGCGAAGCAGAGGTGCTTCTTTCTCAGGACAAGACGATTGCCCAGGCCTGCAAGGCGATCGGCGTCACGGAGCAGACGTACTACCGTTGGCGGAAGGAGTACGGTGGCATTCGTACGGACCAAGCCAAGCGGTTAAAAGATCTGGAGAAAGAGAACGCTCGACTGAAGAGACTCCTGGCGGATGCCGAGCTTGACAAGGCGATCCTTAAGGAGGCCGCTTCGGGAAACTTCTGAGCCCGGACAAGCGACGGCGAATCGTCGAGCACGTGCGAGACGCCTTGGGACGCGCGCGAGTCTCGGAACGGCGGGCTTGTCGCGTGCTTGGGCAGCCGCGTTCCACGCAGCGCCGTGCTCGCTGGATTCCCGATGACGAACCTCGCCTGGTCCGGGAGATGATTGAGCTGGCCGAACAGTACGGTCGCTACGGCTATCGGCGAATTACCGAGATGTTGCGACGGAAAGGTTGGCAGGTGAACCATAAACGCATCGAGCGACTATGGCGTCGTGAAGGGCTGAAAGTACCGCAAAGGCAGCCTAAACGACGTCGCCTGTGGTTGAACGATGGTTCGTGTGTTCGCCTGCGGCCAAGTCGTCGCGATGAGGTCTGGAGCTATGACTTCGTACATCACCGTACGCACGATGGCCGAGCCTTCCGGATGCTGACGCTGATCGATGAATATACACGCGAGTGCCTGGCGATCGACGTCGCCCGTCAGTTAACCAGCGAGGAAGTCTTGGAACGCCTCAGTGACCTGTTCGTTCGACGCGGCGTGCCTGACTTCATCCGGAGCGATAATGGCTCCGAGTTCACAGCTACAAAGGTCCGTGACTGGTTAGAGCGAGTCGAGGTGAACACCTTGTACATCGAGCCAGGCAGTCCCTGGGAGAATGGCTACATCGAATCATTCAACGGGAAGCTGCGAGATGAACTACTCGATCGAGAGATCTTCGACACGCTACTGGAGGCAAAAGTGTTGATCGAACGGTGGCGAGTCGAGTACAACACGGTACGCCCGCACAGTTCGCTGGGGTACCGCCCACCGGCACCGGAGGCAATTCTTCCAGGGGAAGGTGCTTCCGCTACGCTACAGCACCTTCCCCTGGAAGAACCCTTGAAGACTATCACTTAAAGACTGGTTTCATTCGCGGGGGCAGGTCACCGCAAGAACCGCAAACGAAAGACTCGGAAGGATGGTCGAAAAGTGCGAAGATACCACCACCGCTGGATCGTAGAATGAACGATCTCATGGATTGACAACTTCCGTCGACTTGTCGTGCAGTACGAACATCTCTCGTGGATTTACCAAGCCTTCATTCACGTAGCGTGCGGGCTCACTTGTTCGTGTAGGTTTTGAAACAGCTTCTAGTGAATCGTAGCTTTCGAGTGTGCTTTCTCCTGAATCCAAGGTAGACGCCTCAAATCGTCCAGGACTAGACTGTTTATGCAGCGTGGAGCGGAAACTGGCATGATTAATGAGACTTGAATCGCTTGCGGTACTGCAGCGGCGTCATACCGGTTGACTGTTTGAACTGCCGAGAAAAGTGGCTCTGGTCGCAGAACCCGCAATGGCTTGCAATTTGTGCCATCGAGTGTTCATCCGTTTCTAAGAGGTGTCGCGATATGCCGATGCGTACCTCACGGATGTAGCAACTGGGCGTGATACCGAACTGAGCTGCAAATTCGCGATATAGCTGACTTTCCGATAAGGTCACTTGCTCAGCGAGTTCCGCGACAGAAATTGGATCTTGAAAGTGCATTGCGACAAATTCGACGACCTTCATTAGCCGACCATGTTGACTACCTAACTCGATGCTTTGACGGTAAGGTCGCTTAACTCCAGCGATTCCAATGACCCTACGCGTCGCATCGAATAGAGGCACCTTGTTGCATAGATAGATTTCAGGAACACCCTTAATATTGGGCACAAGCCATATCTGATCAGAGAGAGGTCGTTTGGATTCGATCACTCGACGATCTTCGTCGATGTACTGCGCAGCGATGGCAGGTGGAAAGAAGTCGAAATCGGTTCGGCCGATCATCTCTTTGTCGCTCTCGACGCCAACCACGCGACAGACAACACGGTTTGCCCGCATGTAGCGTCCTTCCGAGTCTTTCACGTAGTGATAAACCTCGGGCAGAAACTCAAAAAGCTGCAGTAAATCGATCGGGTTGCTAATCGCCGCGAAGAAGGCTTCCTGCTTCACAGGCTGGGATTGTGGTTGCTTCGCCATGCGAGGATTATACAAAAAAGTGTTAGGAATAGCCAAGACGCCCACAAGGCAATTCACCAGAATAGTAGAGTGGTGAATGAATCATATTCTTAGCAATCGATGAGTTAGAAGAGAGTAGCATGAACACCTCAGAGCAGTCTAAGTGTCTTTCGTTAGAGGCGGCGCAAGCTATAATCGTCGCGGCCAAGGAGAGAGCGGCTCAGCTTGAAACACAAATGAACATCGCCGTCATTGATCGCGGTAACAACCTGAAAGCGTTTCTACGGATGGATGGAGCTTGGTTGGGAAGTATCGATATTGCCATAAGGAAGGCAAAAACAGCGAACTCCTTCGATATGCCGACGGGCGCTATTGGGGCACTTTCACAACCAGGTGGACCACTCTTCAGCATCGAGCACTCCAATGATGGACTGATTACTTTTCCCGGGGGGCTGCCCATCTACTCAGATGACGGCTCAATCATCGGTGCTATTGGCGTTTCTGGTTCGACCGTCGAGAACGATCACCTCGTTGCCAAGGCAGGGTGCGAGAATTTAGGACCGCCCCCTGCAACGGCGTGATGAGTCGCGATGCAGGAGAAAACGGGGTGGCAAACGGCTTCGAGTGAGCGTTCTCTTTCTCCAGGTCCTGCAACCACTTGGCTTGATCCGTACGAATATCACCATACTTCTTTCGTCCAGTGGTAGTATGTCTGCTCAGTAATACGGATCGCCTTGCAAGCCTGGGCAATCGTCTTGTCCTGAGAAAGTAGTACCTCCGCGAAGCGGAGGTACTGGATGATCTGTTCAGGCGTGAATTGTATCCGAGGCATGAGAATTCTCCCTTCAAATGAGCATGCATTCAGCAAAAACTAATTTGCCGAATGGACGCGGTTGAAGGGGGCAGCGACGGCGGTCGACTCTGTGTGGTTCCTGCATTAACTTCACGAAGAACCGGAGCGTCCGCTGATTGTGGGCTGGTACCGTTTGACGGCCCACCGCAAAGCGGCCCGCGTGCTCAAGGCACTGAACGCGCGATGGGCCAAGGTCGAATGGTTTCCGCCCTACTGACCTCAGTCGAAACCGGTGGAACGCGTTTGGTCAACGGCGAAGTGGGGCCGACTACGCAACTAGCCGAGGGCCGGCATACGCTGGAGAGCGGCGTCCTGGATGAACAAGTCCGGCAATCGCACAATAATTGCTTAGTGCAAATTCACTTTCGACATGCGGGACTTGCGTGATATTGCGTACGACGTGATCAATAAAGGGGTAATGAAGTGAATCTAGCCCGCATGATGCTCTAGGGAATACCTGACCTACAAAGCTATCATGCAATAGCCGATCGATCGGCTGAGGTGTTCTTGCAATAGCCAATGAGCATGTTGGCCCGCCAAGCTACTTCCTGCTCTGCCAGTCCCAGTTTGACCATCAGGCAGGCCACATGAACAAGTCACGAGCAACGCGAAACTTTAGAGAATAAATGCCTCGTAAAGGCACTTGCGTATTTGCGATTGAAAGTCGGTCGTTTTCTGACTCCCGGTCGATCATGTATTAACTAGATCAGTACTTCATGTACAGGGTGATGTTCTTCTACTCCGGTCAACTTCAGGTCTAGTCCCTGATACATCACCGACAAGCGGCGATGATCAATACCTAGGCAATGCAGGATGGTCGCATGAAGGTCATGCACATGTACGGGGTTCTCGACGATGTTATAGCTGAAATCGTCTGTTTGGCCGTAGACTGTGCCAGGTTTGACACCTCCGCCAGCCAGCCAAACGCTAAAGCAACGCGGATGGTGATCTCGTCCGTAATTAGTATCCGTTAGTTGTCCCTGTGAATATACCGTGCGTCCAAACTCTCCTCCCCAGACCACAAGAGTGTCTTCAAGTAACCCTCTCTGCTTCAGATCGTGAATCAATGCGGCTGAGGCCTGATCTGTATCACGGCATTGCTTAGAAAGATGGTCAGGCAAGTTGTCATGCTGGTCCCACCCAATGTGAAAAAGCTGAATAAACCGTACATCCTTTTCGATAAGCCGGCGCGCTAACAGGCAATTTCGAGCATAAGTTCCAGGTTGATGTACATCGGGGCCATACATTTCCAATACGTGCTTCGGTTCGTTTGAAATATCCGTTAGTTCTGGCACGGTTGTTTGCATGCGAAATGCCAATTCGTACTGCTCGATACGAGTGAGAGTCTCCGGATCGTGAGTTACCGCATGCTTCTCCAGATTCAAAGCTCGAATGTCATCGAGCATCTGACGCCTGGCTTTCGAACCGCAGCCAGCTGGGTTCGTCAGGTAAAGGACAGGCTGGTTTCCACTGCGAAGTTTGACACCCTGGTATCGCGATGGAAGCACACCGCTTCCCCATAGTCGATCATAGAGAGGTTGGCCAGCAGCACGGCCGGTTCCTCGTGAGTTTAGTACGATGTACGTTGGGAGGTCTCGATTCATCGTTCCAAGGCCATACGAAACCCACGCCCCGATACTGGGGCGGCCAGCAAGCTGGGAACCTGTCTGAAAGAATGTGATTGCGGGATCATGGTTAATGGCCTCGGTGTACATTGATCGAATGACAGTTAAGTCATCAATCACGTTTGCTGTGTGCGGCAACAAATCACTCACCCATGTTCCACTCTGTCCATACTGGGAGAACTTGAAGATGGATGGCGCAATTGGTAGTTTCTTCTGGCCTGCGGTCATTCCGGTAAGACGTTGTCCCATCCGAATGGAATCGGGCAATTCTTGTTTTTTCATTTCCTGGAGTCGAGGCTTGTGGTCGAATAATTCGATTTGCGACGGAGCACCCGACTGGAATAGATAGATGACTCGCTTTGCCGTTGGTTGATGATGTGGGAGATTTGGTAACCCTCCAGTCATGTCTTCGGCAAGCGTTGGTTGTCGCAGACCAGGAGCGAGAGCCTGAAGTGCGATAGCACCTAAGCTTAATCCCGATTGTCGAATAAAAGCTCGTCGATTTGCCTGAAGGGCATGGTCGATAACATTCACGGCATAATTCCAGGAGGGAAGTTCGGGGTAGTGTGTTAAGGCTGTAAAACCGTTTTCACTCTTTGCAGATTGTTTCATCCAAATTTAGAATCGTACTTGCTGACATAGCCATGGCGGCAAGCGTTACGTCATCTATTAAAGATGAGGGTTTAGATGCGCCTACACGAATAAAAGCTTTGGCTGCAGGTAGGTCATCTTGGAAGAGTCTAATGTAGCGGTCGTGTGCGGACACAAGCTGTAGCAGTTCTTTCTGTGTTGGGATTCGACCTGTTGCTGCCCGAAAACCAAACCGCAGTTGACCAGTGACATCATCTCCCCCCTCACGAATCATCCTCGTCGCGAGCACACGGGCAGCTTCCACATAGGTCGTGTCATTGAGTAAAGCCAAAGCCTGGAGTGGGGTATTGGTGCGAGCACGATCCACGACGCATATTTCCCAGCTTGGAGCGTCAAATGTACTGGTTGTTGCGTGGGGGACGCTACGCTTGCGATATGTGTATAGGCTACGACGGTAAAGGTCGTCACCAGAACCTTGCACATAGGGACCGTCATTAGCCCCACCGGCTAACTCCTGCCACAGGCCATCCGGTTGGTACGGTTTAACGGATGCACCGCCGATTTTACGTGATAAGAGTCCACTAACCGCGAGGGCGTTGTTCCTAATGAACTCCGCCTGAAGCCGATAACGAGGGGCTCGCGAAAGCAGGCGGTTTTCGGGATCACGTAACGCCAACTCTGGTGATAAATTAGAAGACTGTCGATAAGTTGCACTCATGACAATCTTTTTCTGGATTGCCTTTACATCCCAATCCGAATGCACGAATTCCGTCGCGAGCCAATCAAGCAGTTCCGGATGCGTAGGCGGGGCACCCTGGAAGCCAAAATTATCTGAGGTGCGGACAATTCCACTTCCAAACAACTGCTGCCAAATTCGATTGACGGCTACCCTCGATGTAAGAGGGTTTGCTGGATCGGCAATCCAGTGAGCAAGGGCCAGGCGATTCGGTACAACATCTTCTGGAAGTGGTGGTAGAAATGCCGGTACGGAAGGGCTTAGGGGCGAACTGCGATCGGGGGCGTCGTACTGTCCTCTTTTCAGGAGATAGGTCGGGCGTGGCGTAGGTAACTCTTCAAGTACCATAACGGTGGATATGGGCGTTTCTTTTAGGTATTCCTTCTTTTGCGAGATAAGTGACGCCAACTCTTCTCGGCCCAGCCCGATCTCGTTATCACGGGCATTGAAGATGTGGCGAAGAGCCTTTCTTGTGTTGGTTGGTATTTCTTCCTGTGCATCAAGATTCGAAGCAAGTGTTGCATCGATAATTTCTCGAACATCGGATTCTTGAAGTGGCCGATCAAAGATTTGCAATTGCCTCAGGTGGCCTCGTACAAACGCTGAGTTGGACCTTGACCCCAGTCTAAATTGTTGTCCGGTCTTGATGCTTCCGGTTAGTCGGTCAACGTCTATAGTTGCAGGAATGGCCTTGCCATCAAAAAAGATCTTTAGCCCGTTCGCTTGGCTGGATCCATCATACGTAACGCATACATGATTCCATTCACGAAGTCGCAATGCTTGATTGGTTGTGACTTTGATTGCATTTCCATCCCATTGATGGATGAGATGGACTGAAATTCGTCCATCTTCATGCATCAATGCGTCTAGGCCGCGAAATGCCGCCCCATCGTCCATTTTGCTCCATAGGGCTCCTAGACGTGCTTCAGGGCGAATCCAAAGAGAAATCGAAAACGAAGAGTCCCGATCAAAGTCATCTAGGTCGCGAAGTTCGACGTAGGTATTGGAATCTCCGGGTAATTCGAGAGCATTCCAAAGTAAACCGGGCGTCCATTTTGACGGCTCGGTGCTCATCCTCGCATGAAAAGCGGCGTCCTTCCCTTCCGCCCTCACTTCCAAACTGCCATTCAATGGCATTTCAAGTACAGAGGCTATTGCGAAGTCGTTTTTCGGTGGATCTTGAAGGCTTTCTAGCCATAAAATGAAGTCCTTGGAAGATTGGTTTTCCTCCATGTTTTTCAGGCGGAGGCGTGCTTCTGAAATTCTGGCATCGAACTCGGTCAGTTCAGGCCGTGCTGTCTCCACTTGTGGGCCGGCGTTTCCCCTCTTCTCGCTATAGAAGCCTTCATCTGCTGTGCTATTGAAAAAGGCATAGAACTCATAGAACTCTTTCTGAGTGATTGGATCGTATTTGTGGTCGTGGCACCGCGCGCACCCCATCGTCAGGCCCAAAAAGACGACAGAGGCAGTCTCAACACGGTCGATGACATTTTCGACATGCCACTCCTCAGCAATTGAGCCCGCCTCTGTAACGGTGCGATTATTACGGCAGAACCCGGTTGCTATGCGTTGAGACTGCGAAGCATTAGGCAATAGATCGCCTGCGATTTGCTCGATAATGAATTGATCATACGGCTTGTTGCTGTTGAACGAATCGATTACCCAATCGCGCCATGGCCACATGATGCGATAGAAGTCATTTTGATAGCCATTCGTGTCCGCGTACCGCGCACCGTCAAGCCAGGTTACTGCCATTCGTTCTCCGTAGTGCGGTGATTGCAGCAACCGATCTACGAGCTTTTCGTAAGCATTATCTGATGTGTCGTTAACAAACTCATCAATTTCTGACAGGCTGGGTGGCAATCCGATCAGGTCAAACGAAAGCCGACGGATCAATGTTTCTCGTGACGCTTCTTGCGATGGTTGTAATCCCGCAGCTTCGAGTTTATCGAGGACGAAGTGGTCGATCTCGTTACGAATCCATTTCGGATTGGTGCTTTCTGGGGGCGTTTGTTTCGTCGGAGGGACATAGGCCCAGTGTTCTTGCCATGTTGCTCCAGACTTGATCCATTGACGCAAGAGCGAGATTTCGTCATTCGAAAGTGTCTTTCCCGAGTCGAGCGGCGGCATGATGGAGGATTCATCGCTGGTTGTTATTCTGCGCATCAGTTCGCTAGAATCCGGATCTCCGGCAACGATTGGACGCTCACCTGAATCTGCGACACCAACTGCACTCTCTCTTTGGTCAAGTCGGAATCCACCTTCACGATGATTGGCATCCGGGCCGTGACAGGCGAGGCAGCGGTCACTGAGGATAGGGCGGATATCACGATTGAAATCGATTTCGTCTGCGATACTTGCCTGGGCTATCAGCAAGATTAGAGCAATTGTGAGGCGTACATGGAGTGGGTGTGTGGCCATATATGTTCTTGACTACTTTGAGGAGGCTAGGAGGCGATTCAGAATGCAACGCGGGCATGTAAGCGGACAATTCTCAATCCGAAAATCAACAAGCAGATGCCTTTGCCTGTTTAGGATATTTGACTCTGAGCATTCGATGCGGTGGCTAGCCACGTCGGTCAGGCGCCAAACATGCACATGTTGTACATGTGCACCAACAAAAACGATAATGCTGTGAAACAGCCCTGGGGCATCGTTCTGCTAGTTTGCCGATGCCCCAGGGACCATATTACCGCACAAAGTTTCCTGATTTCGATTATCGTTGGGGGCAGGGGGGCTTCGTGAGTTAGTCATGCCGTTGGAAAATGGTGACGGTATGCACATGAAAGTGGTTCATGGAATAGTAAGCAGATATTGTTATCACTAGTCGGTAATGTTAATGGTCATATGAGATGGAGGGCTGTCAGTTATATCTGTTCTGATGCCAGAAAGATTGGGGTCCGCGTATTTCTTAGGAAGCAGATTCTTGGGTGCCCCAAGTTTCGAGTAGGCTGCTTGCATCTCGTGTGGCGTAAGCTCTTTCTCGGCAACTTTCCGGACTTCCAATTTGCTAACAGTGACGGTGTAGTTTCCAGGCAACGCCCCTTGAACTTGATGTTGTGGACTAAGGTACGTGAAAATCGTGAATTGTCCTTCAGCGTCTGTTAGTCCACTACCGGAACGTCCGTCTGCGCTGGATGGAATTAGCACCACTAAGGCATCTTCAACCGGCTTCCCGTTGTAGATCACCTCGCCTGAAACCGGATACGTCTTTGGGAGGCCGTGTTCTGAGCATCCTGATAGGAACAATAATGAAAATACAATTATGACAAGCAAAGTTCGATGGCACATTTGTCATGTGCTCCTTCTGCAGGAGATTAGATAGATCGAGTATTGATTGAGCTGGCCAGATCATGCTCTGCTTGCTACCTCTTTGCCAACTGCAATCTGCAGAATGTCTTTGTCGTTAGTATTCGCCGATGACGCCACCGTCTGATTTGTCGCCGAGGCGAGCATAGGTCAAGCGGTCTAGCGTCTCGCTTAGAAAGTGGACCGACCCATCCCCCATCGCAAATTGGCAGCCGCCTGGATGTGCTGACTTAAACCCGAATGTAGCGTTCCAGTTACTACTATTGTTGGAGAAGCAGGTGTGGGAGCCATAACGAGGATCGCTGGGGCATGTCGGGAAGTTGATTGGAGCAGTCGTGGCATACCAAAGTGAGTCTGGCCAGGCCCATCCCCAGGGTGCGAATGTCTGGCAAGTCATCCGAATTTCTCCCATGAGGATAGTATTTGTCAGTCCGTCAGTGAGATCACGGAAATTCGCCGAATAAGGTACAAATCGACCACGCCCAAAAGGTCCTGACACAGATTGATCGCCGTAGTCTGATCGTACATTTCCGCGATTAAACGGGTCTTCGCCATCGTTGTCTGTATCGAGGCCAAGTCCAGAAGGGTAGGCTCCTGCAATAGCTATAAGATTGCAGCCTGCTGCCGACTCCATTTTCTGTGCACCAATACTTGGCGCATAACTGGCACGAGCCATTCCCTGCGATGTGGGGTTGCTAACACCTGGGTCGCTCGGGCATTGGTAAGTTACGATCGTGTACTCGCCAACTGATTTTCCATTGACTTGGTAAAGCGTCAGGTTGTTGTTTTTCAGATCGATCCCGTCATAGAGAGCTGTTTGTTCAACGAAAGGGAGTAACCCAATAAGCACGCACATATTATTTCCAGGAGTTGTGCCGTACCAGTTTATTGGAAGTCGCCCTATTGTATCGTGGTAATTATGTAGCCCCAGGCCAAGTTGCTTAAGGTTGTTCTGGCAACTCATTCGCCGTGCTGCCTCTCGCGCCTGCTGGACTGCGGGTAGGAGAAGTGCGATCAAGATGCCAATAATTGCGATGACGACGAGAAGTTCAACCAGCGTGAACCCGCGTAGATGCCGAGTCTTCATTCAAACGCTCCTTGGTAAATACACGATGAGAAGATGCCTGGAGGAAGCTCCTGTAAGGTAAGTTGGCCCGACATGCAAGTCAATGGTTGTTGGTGAAAAATGTCCTTGATATACCGCGTTAATGGATTTTCCGAGAAGGAGTCAACCCGTTATGAGAAATGTTTTGGCGCAGGTGTGGCGAATCTCATTGCTTGCCTGTTCTTTTGCTGATTAATCTCGCTGGCAAATATAGAAAGGTTTCGAGTCGAATGGAGCAAGGCGGTTGTTGGCAGGCGATCACTTGACCTGCATGCCTATCGCATCGAATGAGAGTCCAAACGCTTGGCTCGGCATGACGGGGCTAAATGAATGCCTTGGACTCAGCATCTTAGAACTTCTGAGTGATCGCCGCCGCATCTAGTGCCCCAAGCGACACGGCGATAGAATCTCGGGGGCATTGATAGTGGGCTTAGGGATAGCTGGAAGCGAAGGGGCCATAGGGCTATTCGATGAGGTTCGACATTCACTGTTTTGTAAGCCAGCTGGTCTTGCCTGAGGCTCAAGTTGGTATCAGCTTTATCTCAAGCCTTAGGCACGACTGAAGACGCTAGTCTTTAAGCTCGATTCTGAGGTGTTCGGGAGGATTGTCTGTCACTTTCACTTTTATCCCTGATCGATTGGGGTTCGCGTACTTCTTGGGGAGCAAATTCTTGGGAGGGCCTAGCTTTGAGAAAGCCGCTTCCGCTTCCTGCGGATCAAGCCCTGTTTCGTCAATGCTTCGCACTTCAAGCTTGCTAACGGTAACGAAATAATCACCTGGAATCGCCCCCTTGGCCTGATGCTGGGGGCTAACATAGGTGGTTATCGAAAATTGCCCACTGGCGTCAGAGGTCCCACTTCCTGAGCGTCCGATCGAACCTGAAGGGATAAGTGCCACTGTGGCCCCTTCTACAGGGTTGCCGTTGTAGATTACCTCTCCGGTGACTGGATATGACTCGGTCAGGCTGGCTTTTGAGCAGCCTGCCAGCAAGAGGAAAGGCATAGTAAATACAGGCAGAGCGGTTGAGAGGTGCATGCTATCAGTTCCTTGCGCAGGGGATTTTTCTCAGTGTTTCGCAGCGAGTGAACTGGCTAGGGGGCATGGTGTTGCAGCCTAGCCAGTTCAAATTTGAAGTGAATCAGAATTCGCCAATAACGCCGCCGTCCGACTTGTCACCTAAGCGGGCATAGGTCAATCGGTCAATTGTTTCCGGAAGGAAGTGAACTGACCCATCTCCTAGCACAAACTGGCAGCCACCAGGGTGAGCAGATTTGAATCCAAATATGGCGTTCCAATTGTTGCTGGCATTGGAGAAGCAGGTATTTGATCCGTAACCTGCATCACCTGGGCAAGTCGGAAAATTGATGGGGGCGGTAGTCGCATACCAGAGCCCTTCCGACCAAGCCCATCCCCAGGGGGCAAAAGTTTGGCATGCCATTCTCATTTCACCCATCAGGATCGTGTTTGCCGTCCCGTCAGTAATATCAGCGAATCTAGCCGAGTATGGAGAGATATTGCCTCGACCAAATGGGCCTGAGATTGCTTGGTCCCCATAATCTGATCTGGCGTTACCGCGATTAAAAGGATCTTCGCCATCTCCGTCGGTGTCGAGACCTAGGCCAGTCGGATACGCTCCGACAGTTGCCAGGAGGTTGCAGCCAGCAGCGGACTCCATTTTTTGCGAACCAATGCTTGGGGCATAGCTGCCTCGTGCCGCGCCAGTTGATGGATTGCGTGTGCTTACGCTTGGATCACTTGGGCATTGGTAAGCTTCGATGACATGGTCGCATACACGCTTTCCATTAACGGGGTACAGGGTGATATTAGAGCTCATGTCGATTCCATCGAACAATGCAGACTGTTCGATGAACGGAAGCAGCCCAATCATGACGGACATGTTATTTCCATTTGCCGTGTTAACGTTGCTTAGCAAGTTATTCATCGGAAACCGCCCCATAACATCGTGGTAGTTATGAAGCGCTAGGCCTAGTTGTTTTAGGTTGTTCTGGCAGCTCATTCGACGTGCTGCCTCGCGCGCCTGCTGGACAGCAGGTAGTAGAAGCGCAATTAAAACGCCAATGATTGCAATGACTACGAGTAGCTCTACCAGAGTAAAGCCTCGATGATGTCGAATAGTCATTCAAAAACTCCTTACAAAAAGCATGACGAGAAAAAGATTAGACAGGTTTTGAAGTGGACTGTATGGCCCAAATTGTGCTGTGCTTGGGTGAAGTAGGTTTCTGTGTACTCAATGTGCAGGTTGGTGTTGAGCGTCAGAAATACAGGGGCTTTCTGTCTGCCAGAAGCTGGCCATATTGCCCCCGTCCTGCAGTGAAAGTCGGTTGAATGCTAGGCAGTTGATATTGTGGTCCGCTTCAACGAGCAGTCCGCGAACTGTTCAACGAGGTTATTCTTCTCCACCTACTCGGCTCCTCTCAAGAGTGGGGATGTGTAAATGGTGTTAGAGACATCCGTTGAAATGAATATTCGGATATCTGTTTTAGTGTTGTACAAATGGACCTATGTCTTACCTGGATTTGTCGTTTTAATACCTGGAAATCCTGTTGATTACTAAATATGACACGAGGTTAGAAATTGCTTGTATCGAAATGTCCTTCCATCTTGTCGCCGAAGTGCCAAACAATCTAACATCGTCGTTGCGTGGGATCGGCTTTCAAAATTCCTTGGGGGGGCTAGTTGCGATCTAGGGAAGGCGGTTAGGGTAAAGAAGCACATCACTCATTTTCTTTTGCCAGGTCGAGCGTGCTGTCGATGCATTCAACTAGTCTGCGACGGATTTTGTTCAAGCGGTTGTAAAGCGTTTGAACTGCCCGTTCCATCTGTTCTGCGATATCTTTAATCGAATGGTCTTCACTGTAGGCCATACGAACCAGGTCTTGGTCTTCCAGGTTGAGTTTGCCCATGCACCGTTCAAGTGCCTCGGTCCGTTCGTCGCTTCGGCGTTGACGTTTCACTCGCTCATCGGCAATGCTAGAAATCAGGTCGTTGCTAAAGCACAGTCGATGTCTTCCTGATACACGGAGGTAGTTGCGGACCGTAAACTGGGCAATTCCGCATGCCCACGCACAAAAGTCACGATCTTGTTCGAATTCATCAAACTTCTGCCACAAAATTAGACTCGTCTTTTGGAACACGTCTTCAGCGTCAGTCCGGTTGGGAAGCAGGGTAAAGATAAAGGCGAAAATTCTACGGTGGTCGCGAGAAAAGCACGTGACAAATTGTGGGTTCTCTATATCCTCCTCGAGGAGAAAATCGGGGGTCTCGATGTTGTTGTCATTCACGTTACTGTCTTCTGGCGGCCAAATTGGGAAGCCATAACGCCCAATAGTTGGTCGTCCTAAGGGGCACTCTGTATCTCGGTGTGAAATATCCTGGGGATGTTTCTCTGATGACTCTTTGTTTGGCTATTCATCTAATTCGAGCAGGGCCGCTTCGTAGACTTGGGTGATGCTCTCTGCAGACAAAGCTCGATCGAATATTGTCAACTCATCGATTCTTCCGTGCCAAAAGCCAGGGTTTCTTTCGTCAGGTTGAGTGCAGTCTGGGGTAAGTTTTGCTCCGATCCCTAGAGAGACAGGACCATCAACTGCAAGGCCGTCACACTTCGAAGATCCAACTTCCTTGCCATTTCGATAGAGTGTTAGGGCTTCGCCATTGACAACAAAGGCGACATGCTGCCAGGTGCCAAGTGGAAGCGGCTCATGCTCACGCACTTTGATTAATGATTTGGATTTGTCACGAACTTGTACTTCAAGGTCCCCGTGATGATTGTGAAGGCCAAAATGGAATTGTCCGCCCATTCCGTAAGGCTGATTGTTTTCGTCAAGCTCAATTGCCCAGTGCTTAGCGATGGCCGCCCAGTGCGGTCGGCTATCAGCCTTGACCCATGCACATACGGTCATTTGGCCTGTGGAAATCGGCAAGAACTCTGGGACTTTAGCGTACGCGTGAGATGTTGGCCCACGCAGGTAAAGTGAGTTGCCAACTCGCCCTGGCTTGTAGGGTAGGAACTCCATCTGGTCGACCAGAAGTACAGCTTCCGACTGGCGTGAGCCGTAGTCAGGTAGGGTCATGCCGTTGGCTGAGGGCTCCATCTTGAAAAAGTGTACGGGCCGCATTTGGCTCATGTACTCCTCGTAGCGACTCATACTAGATTGGGAATCAGCAAGATTTCGGACAAACCTATCGCGGTCGATATCAATGCCTTCAGCAATGCCGCTACGGGGGCCTACGCGAGTCGCCTGGTTTGTGATTAGCCTTAGGCCCTTATGTCCTTCGGGGGCGAGTTTCGGTGTTACTCCCACTTCGCCACTGAAGACATGTACTTCGCTTGCACGGTCTGGGGAGACATCGACTGAAAATTCTGTTCCGTAATCAACTAGCGCGATGGAAGGTGTTTCCACCATGAATCCAATTCCTTCAAGTGGAACGGTCGCTGATGCACGTCCAAGATGCAACAACAGTTTCTGGTCGCTAATGATTTCGAATTCCGCGGGAGATTCAATAATAACTTCCACATTGCTATTGAACGTTATTTCGACTAGCCCATCGGAAAAGTAATAGCGACCTCTTCTTAGTGATTCGCCTTCCTTGATCTCTATGTCAAAGCTCGGGACAGTTAGCAAGGCGTCTCCGCGCGTGCGAGTCAAGAATGCATGGACCTCTCGTTTGTCCCAGGGGATTTGTGCCTCATCGTGTGCATGTTTTCCCTGTTCGATAGGAACAAATGTCACGCTTGGGGGTTGAGAAATAATCCATGCACCACATGCAAGTAGTAGAATCCAGGATGCCATCGTGCATAATTGCCAACACCAAATTGCTGTTGGAGGTTTGGTTTTAATGCACACGTCATGCCCGGTGTATTCAGTTCCGTGAAGCAGGGTTTCGGGGATGACACCGTACTCCCAGGACATCATGGCATGCGTCTGGCAAGACTCGACATAGCGTCGTTGGAGCTCTGTATCTTTTGACACCAGATCCGCAAGTGTTTTGCGTTCGTGGATAGACAACTTGTCGTCCAGGAAGGCACTGATAAGACTGGCGAATTCTTTCTCTGCTTCAGAGGACATAGCTACATGTTCTCCGCCAAGTTCTTCTTGACGCATAGTGCAAGATTTTCACGCGCTCGAAAGAGCAATTGTTTGACAGCATTTACACTTTTTGCCGTTTCCGTTGCAATTGCTTGCAAGGTCGCTCCGCTACGGTATCGTTTTTCAATAGCATTTCGCTGATTCGTGCTTAATTTCTGAATACATTGTTCCAAGTGTCGCTGCCTTTCTACGAACGTTTCGTCGCTTTCACAGGCCAGTCGGGATATCTTATCCAATGCCTCGTTGTCAAAAACGAGGTATTCACGCTGCGAACGTGTTCGATATGCAAGAACTTGGAAGTAAGCAATGCGGAAAGACCATGCGGCGAAATTTGTTCCCGGTTCATATCGATCGGCATTTTGCCATAACACGACATTCGTTTGTTGTAGGATATCGTCTGATTCGTTTCTGTCGGATACTAGTGATAAAATGTATGCATAGAGACGACTTTGGTAAGTAGTTAATAGTTGGATGAATTTTCCGGATTCATTCATTGGCCCTGCTATATTCATTCAACATGGGTGCGCATGCTTTTACGCATAGAGTGGAAAACTCTGTTGTTGCGCCCCAAGTAGTGTGTTTTTTGCGTTAGATCAATCGATTGCCAATCGCGATTCGTATGGCTGAGGATGCTTAGTTTGTGAACATCTTGGTTACGGCCTCGATTTGTGAGGTATTGGATAATTCGCCAACTAAACAGGGGAAATAACGAACCTCTTGTAGGAAATAACAGAAAACAGTTGTCGGTAACGGAAAAACGTACATTTTGATGGGGTTTCTGCTCGCAAATATGGATTTGCTGCTATGGAATAGATCTTTTGATGTGAAGGGTGGCTTTGCGAAAGAGCTCAGACTGATCGATGGCATGCGAGTAATCTGCATTCGCGTGAATTGTTTGGGTGAATTGTTTGGGTGAATTCATCTTTCCAGAGCATTAACGGGCGGCAAAATCAAATGCTCGAAGAGGTTCTAACCACTAAAGCATTCGATTTCATCAATCTGGTTAATCCCCTAAGTTGCAACTTGCGTACTTACTTCTCTGGCGTGTTGGGGTTCTCGATCAGGGCTATCGTGTAGGGCCAACCGTTGCATGTCATGTTTACATCAAGTCGAGTCCAGAAATCTTGCAGGTTGCGAAGTGTAGTGAAAAGAGTCGGGCGAGATCAGTGTTCGTCTTTTTCGCTGGCGACAAAGGGTATTGAGCCAATTGGATATGCAAATACCTCGTCGGGGTCAGGGGCTTCCCATCAACCACAACAGATCAAACGAAGCTCTAGGTGCTCGCTTCCTTTAGTACTCTCTGATCACATTGCCGTCTTTCATATTGGAGAGGTTCTTGTAGATGTTGATGTCGATCGTTTCGGGCAGGAATTGAACCGAACCATCTCCCATCGCGAACTGGGCACCACCTGGGTGATGGCTGCTGAACCACGAACGGTACTGCCAGTCGGTTGTGCTTGGCTCGTTGATCGGAAACCCCGTCGATCCGGCGACTTCAAAGACCCCTTTGAAGCTGCTGTTGTCGGTGTCTCCATTCCCAAAACCGGCCCAATGGGTGTAAGAATCAGGATCACTTCCATACAGCGTGCCAGCGCGTTCTCCGACCATCAGCGTATTGCTCGTGCCATCGGTAATATCGCGAAAGCGAGTGCTTAGATTTCGGACACCAAAGATGCCGTTCCCAATCGTCATGCGCGAGCGGGGCCCTGTGTAGTTCACGCCGGGATAGTTCGAGCGTGCCAAAAACTCGCCTGCGGTCCCTTTCGTTGAGAGCTCTGGAGCGGGATCGGAAGGACAGCGATAGAAGTCAACCGTCTGCTGCAACACGGGTAGCTTGGCCGGATCGTTGATTGCCTGCTTCAGGGTGACTTGTCCAGGAGTCAACGCGTTGAAGATATTCTCTTGTTCCGCGAACGGCAAAAGCAAAGCGGACCAGGCCCAAACCGGATCGTCGTCGCCTAAATAGATATAGACCGGCGGCATTCCTTGAAACGTATCGTGATAGTTGTGCAACGACAAAGCAATCTGCTTCAAATTGTTGTTGCACTGGATGCGTCGAGCTGCCTCGCGAGCTTGTTGAACCGCAGGCAACAGCAACGCAATCAAAACACCAATGATCGCGATAACAACCAGTAATTCGACCAACGTAAACGCGTTCTTCTTCATGGTTTGTTTCCCCGTGAAATGGGCTTTGTCAGGTGCGAATTACCTTCAGGCAAAAGCAGAATGTAGTGATGAGTAAATACTTTTTGTATTGACCTTTGTTCTTAGTAAGGTGTTGTACGTGAAGCTTGGGGGTTTACCGAAAATTATTGAAAAAACTTTGAAGATGGAGGTTGGCTTGTTGGGACGGTAAAACGATTCAAAACCGGTGGCGTTGCTTTCATGCTAGATTCGACCGGCTGATCACCAGAATAAGTGACTGAAGCTGATCAAAACGTTCGGTGAGTTCTGCCCAAAGCTGCCTGTCAGAGGTGCACCGCTCACTTATGTCGCCATATGCTGCAAGATGTGCCTCGTGGCACGTCGCGCGATCTGGCAGCGACTCGCAGGGCGCTAGGCGAGGAATTCAACTGGAAGCCAGGGAGGGAGTTGCAGTTTAGCCGAGTTCCCGTAGATGACTTTCTTCGGGAAGTTTTAGCGCTTTCTAGATAACACACATCCCGAAAGTGCGTTGACGATCAAGCCACATCGCAGGTGTTCGTCAGTAATTAAAAACGGGGAAGAGTGCCTAGGTGACGATCTCCAGTGTCTTACTGCCCGCACCCAACTGACAGTGCGAACGGACGCTAAAATAAAGCTCAAAGCGTGGCATAAAAGAAAAAACAGGCGAGAATCTGAAAGCGAAGCGGAATGTTAGCTATCCGGATGAAGTTGAGCTAAAAAAGCGGGCGATTTGTGTCATAACATGTAAGGGAATTGAGTTAGCTTCGAGGCTTCGGGATTTCAGCATCAACACAGGGCTTCCAAGGTTCAACTTACTGCGAAGGCACCTAAATTTTGAACCAATTTGTGGCATAAAGACTTGAGGGATCAACTAGCTATCCATGCCGTCTTCAAATGTGTGCACCAGAATTTTCTATCTCGCAACGGGTAGTTGAAATCCACGGTGGCCCCAATCTTTTCCAAGACGTTTTTCGATTAATTTGAAATCTGCTTTGATCGACGAGTCACTTGCCCCGAGGCTATCGCCCAAGAGTTTTTTGAGGCGTGTCTTATTACGTTTCATAATGTTACTGTGCCTGTCGTGCAAAAGACGCCAGCAATGTTGTATTTGGAATTGTCGAGCATATCGGTGAATAGGGGCCTTACTGGGATTACTTGAGCTGATCTGGACTTTCCATTCAGCAAGATGGTCAACTTCAGCATCGGCCGTGAGGGCACCTGTGATTAAATCCCGGAGTTCATCCCGCGAGGGGATAGGAATCGTGTCTGGCAGGTAGAAGAAACCACCTGATGACTGAAGTTGGTCGAACATGATTTGGGGGATGACACCACTGGCGAGCGGCCCTTGGGGAATTGGGTAGTAAGGGCCAGCTAGTCTTGAAAGCCGCCATCTAGCCAGAAACGCTTGGAGTTCAATTAAGGGTTGGGGAAGTTCGAGGGAATCGGTGTGATTGTTTTGCATACCTTCAATATGAAGTTGGGTATGCCATAGGGTGGCATCAAAGTGATTCAATTCGAGTTCAGGGCCGTGGTTGAGCAATAGCTTATCTAGCTCTTCAAGAAAATCAAAGTTGGTCATAAGCCAACCTTGATACCCACGCAGAGCCTTCACGAAGGGAAGTTTGACCATTCTATTTCTAATGCGGGCTACGTTGTCGAGTTGGGCGGCGTTTACATTTGTCTGGTCTAGTTGGTTGTTGGGGGCACGTTTCGCACTGCGGTAGATCTGTGGTAGATCGATCTCGCGGTATGGATCGTAGTACGGGTGACCGTTATGGACGGCGACATAGTTGTTCTCGGCTGCCCATTCTGTGAGTTTCATTTCCAAGTCGATTAACTTCGGGTCGACTTTGCTCTTGAACTCTTCGCCGTCTAGGCTTTCGCAAAGCCAAATTGGTAGCGGGTAGAAGTAGCGACTTCTGACTAACTCATGCTCGAAGTCGTTCAGGTTGTCTTCCGTTGATGGCACCGTCCACGCCCTGGGTGCCTCTGGAATAACTTGGATCGAGTCAACTGTATCGGACATGGCCCTATCGGGCAGTTCGTGTCGCCAGGTCAATTCGTTGTCCTGACTTAGAATTGGCGACTTGTTTGCGCGGGCGGATGTCTTCTTCGAAGCCATGTTGATCCTCGGAATGCACACCTGAGGCTGGCACGCGACGGATGGCAAAGGTGGTTTTTCTCGAAAGTGGCCAGTTGGCTTCCAAGCTCGCTGACCTATTAAATCACCTTCTTTTTGTAAATGCTTGTGATGTCGGATGACAACAGGTGATTCGCACGACGCATTTCAAAGAGAGATTTCATGGAACCCAATAAGTATCTCACTGCGAAAGAACTTGCCAAATTCACTGGCATTTCGGTGGCCACGGTCTGGCGACTCAAAGGTGAAGGCAAGATCGCCTTCATCCAGCCAGGGGGGCCAGGATCCCGCGTCCTATTTAAGTACGACGCTTTGGAGTACATAGCACCAGCATCGGCAAGCAGTGAAAAGTCGGTGACAGCGGTGCGGCCTGGCCCTAAGGCTGGGTTTAAGCGAAAGAAATAACATTTTAAGAGAGGTAGGTGCGAATGCCGAAACCGACGAAGAATCCGAAGATCAAGAAGGACTTCTTCGAGTGGAGTATCAATGAACGGAACGACGGCTGTCTCCAAGCAACGACGTATGTCGCAGGAGTTGGCCGAATTCGGCGATCGCTGGGGACCAAGGACTGGGACAAGGCGCTGGAGGACCTGACGGAACTGGATCGGCACGAGGCCGAAGAGCATGGACTCGCCCCGAAGTTCGAGGAGCGTCATCGTTCAGGGGAAGTGACCATTGAAGACGGATGGCAGGCCTTTCTCGATGATCGTGATCGCGGGCAAGTTCAGGGTGGCGTCTCGCCGACAACTTTGAAGCGATACCGAGCCGTGCGGGCTCACCACGAAGCGTTCGCGAAGAAGAAGGGCATCACCGAGTGGCAGCAGTTCGGCAAGCAAGAGTTTGTGGCCTTTGGGAAGGAACGGGAGAAGGTTGCCGAGCCTCGAACTGTGTTCTTCGAATTGAACTTGGTTAAAAGTGTCAACCTGTGGCTGGTTCACGAGGAAATGTTGCCAGAGCAGTTGCGACTTCGTGTTAAGTTGCCGAAGCCCAAGGGAACCAGCACTTATTGCTATCGTCAGCAAGAGATTTCCGCCATGGTGCGTCAGTGTGAAGCTGCACAAGAATTAGAATGGTTGCGATTGGTGATCCTTGGACTGACCTATACCGGAATGCGAATTAGTGAGTTGGCATCCCTGCGGTGGTCGGACATCGACTTTGACTCGAATCATATTCATGTCGTCGATGAACGATCGCGAAGTCGAAAAAAGACCACTGGGCCTGTGCGGACGACCAAGGGAAAGCGATCCCGGGTTATTCCCATGCACCCGGAGCTGAAAGAGGTCCTTCGACCACTCCAGGAGCAAGCTGGTGGATACGTGTTCAAGGCACAAAAGGGGGGGCAGTTGCGCCCACGCGTGGTCCTCGAAGTTTTCATTCGAGAAGTCATCAAGCCCCTCTCAAGCACGTTTCCCACGCCTGAAAACGAAATCGGATTCCATAACGGACGTCTGCACTCGTTCCGACATGCCTTTTGTTCCCACGCATTGGGTGGTGGAGCAAGTGTCGGCGAAGTCCAGGACTGGCTTGGTCATGCGGATAGCAAGATGGTCGAACACTACCGTCACCTTCGAGATGACCAAGCGCAGCAGCGTATGAATTCACTATCGTTTATGGCCGAAGACAGTGTGTCCTCGGTCAGTTAATTTGACCTTGTCCATGACCGCGTCGTGGAGGTGAGAGAGAGGGAAGTGCCGTATGAGCTACGGGAAGCGAGTCAGCCTTTACTTGTGCGATCGCTTCTTCAGATAGAGCCCTGAATGACACAATGAATGCCACAGTTGATGTGGCATTCATTGACACACTTCAGTAAGTCATTGTCAGATAACGACTTGCAATGCCCCGAAAAAGGGGAAGCGGAGAGAACGGGATTCGAACCCGTGGAACAGCTTTACACCGTTCACCGGTTTAGCAAACCGGCGCATTCGACCACTCTGCCATCTCTCCTGTGGGAAAGCGAAAGTCTACACCCTTTTCTCTTCGTCCTCAACGGGACCTCCTTCGCTTTTTCCTAATATGGCCTATGGTTACGGTGAAATAGGCTGTTCAAAATGGGCCTTAGGCCCCACCAACCGCCAAATTTGTAATAACCATGACCCCATTTACTCAAAGTGTGCCGCTTATCACTATGGTGAACGCAGGTGCTTCTCAGGGATTCATAGGGAAAACAGCATGATTTTACGTCTTGGGACAATCGCCGCACTCGTTGGGTTCGTGGGATTTCAGGCTAGTTTCGCTGGCGAGCTTTCGCATTCCGCGGCTCTGGATACCATCCTGAAAGAAGACGTGAAGCGGCATGTCGATGTCTTGGCCGACGATAGCTTCGAGGGACGCGAGGCCGGGAGCCGGGGAGGGCGCGCGGCTGGGAATTACCTGCAAGGGTTGTTTTCCAAGTACGGTCTGAAGCCTGCCGGCGATGGTGGTACGTTCTTTCAACTGTTCCATGGCGGATCGCGAAACATTCTGGGGATCTTGCCTGGCGAGAAGGGGGCCGACCAGGGCGACTTGATTGTTGTCGGGGCTCATTACGATCACGTTGGGTATGGAAACCGGTCAAACAGCTTCGGTCCGTTTGGTTATGTCCATAACGGAGCCGACGACAACGCGAGTGGTACCGCAGCACTACTGGAAGTGGTTCAGGCTCTCACCGAGATGAAGGCCAAGCCGAAACGCTCCATCCTTTTCGTCCTGTGGGACGGAGAAGAGAAGGGGCTTTTGGGGTCGAAGTATTGGGTCGAGCACCCGACCGTCAAATGGGATCGGATTCGTCTGTATATCAATCTCGATATGGTCGGACGTTTGCGTCCCCAAGGGGTCGAGGTTTACGGAACGCGAACCTTGCCGGGGCTTCGCCAAAAGATTTCTCGAGCCAACATGGCCAGCGATTTGAAGCTCGACTTCCGCTGGGAAATGACTGACAACAGCGATCACTACACGTTCTATTCGCGTTCGATCCCGACGCTCATGTTCCATACGGGACTTCATAGCGAATACCACCGTCCGCAGGATGACGCCCACTTGATTAATCACGACGGCGTTCAGGCCGTGGCTCGCCTCACGGCGGAAGTGGTTTGGGCGGAAGCCAATCGCGACGCCTTCCCTTCGTTCCGGACGCGATCTCGCCTGGAATCGGAATCGGAACGGCAGCGATTCGAGGTCGCTCGATCGGTCAATCGATCGCGACTGGGTATTCGCTGGAACTCCGAACAGCAAGAGCCGGGCGAAGGCCTTTTGATTGCAGCGGCGACTGCTGGTGGTCCGGCCAGCAATGGCGGCGTGCTGCCAGGGGATCGCTTGATTGAGTTTGCCGGTATCCCGTTTACCAGCACGGATGACTTTCTGGCCCAAGTTCAAGCCGCGCCGGCGGAAGTGGTGCTGAAGGTTCAGCGAGAAGGGGAAGAGGAGCCGTTGCCGCTGGAAGTAACGCTCAATCTGAATCCAGCACCGGTGGGCATCTCGTGGACGAATGATCCAGCTGAGCCTGGCTCGATCATGCTGACCAACGTGACGACTGGTTCTGTGGCCGCCTTGGCCGGCCTGCAGCCGCTCGATCGTGTTTACGAGGTGAATGGAATCCCCGTGGAAAGCAGCAATCAATTCAAAGACCTGGTGACCCGATATCAAGATCCGACCACGCTTTTGGTCGATCGAGACGGGCACATGCTGCAAATTGAATTGCCACTGAAGACGATCCGGCCGCTTCTCATCGCTCCGGAAGAAGCCAAGGACTCGGAAGTGCAGCCCTAATATGTTGGTTTTCTAGCAAACATTCCGAGACAAAATCTGTTTTTGGCGATTCTCGACACTTGGCGTATCGATAAATGCCAAGACGATGACCTCGTTTGGCAATATCCTGATTCACTGAAATTGCAGTTCGCAGATTTGTCCAGGCGGCCGGTTGTGTATCACGCAACGGTTTCGGCTTGCCACTGGATAACGAGAGTTTGCGACTGACCTACCAAGTGAAATCTAACAATCGGGATTGATTGCCATGACCACGCAAGTCGTCGTCGAGACCATCGACGCTTAGTCAAAGTGCTGGAAAGGTGGCCGCAGGACGGGTAGAACGCTACTTCCCGTCCTGCGTCATCTTCCGGTACTTCAGTGGCGATAAGCCGGTGATTCGTTTGAACTGTTTGCAGAACGAAGGCTGATCGCTGAATCCGCAATCCATGGCAACCGCTGCGATGTTTTTGCCACTATCTCGCAGCATCACGGCCGCGGCCTCGACCCTCTGTCGAATTAAGTACTGCGAAGGGGTGATCTGAATCATGCTTCGCATCAGTCGTTCGAATTGACTGACAGAAAGCCCCGATTCTTCGGCCAATTGTTGAATTCGGAGTGGCTTGGCGAAGTCGGTTTGCATGCGACGCAGGGCGACCGAAAGCTTGTTGTAGCGATCGTCTCGTTCGGTCGGGGCATGCAGGTCACGCGACATACCAATGATCGCGATCACCTGCTGTTCCACATTCTTAGCCAGAACCTTGCTGGTGATATACCAGCCCAGCGAGCCGTCGGGGTTCGTGATCATCTCCAGCTGATCATGCAGATTTTGTCCGCGGCTGAGCAGTTGCTTGTCTTGCTGTTGATAGCCGGTGGCCAACGCAGGGGGATAGATATCGAAGGCCGTCTTCCCGATGACGTCTTCGCGCCGAAGCTTGGGAACGCTGCGCAAGAATGCACTATTTACGCTTAGGTAGCGGCCTTCCAGGTCTTTGATGCACAGGTTGACATCGTCGAGTCGGGCGAACAATTCCTCGACCAATGCCAGGGTTGGAGCCTGTGCAAAAAGATAGTCGAGGTGCTCTTCCCATTCGTTTTTGTATTTATTCGGCATGCTGTAAGTCGATTCGGTCAAAGACAAAATCGGTGGGTTCAATGAAAATAAGTCACGTCGTTGGGAAATAAACTCCTAAGCGACGCCTTGCCTCTCCATCATGCCACTCAACGAGATTCCCCACCACCTCGCTGAGCAAATCATATTTCATTTTTTATTGCATGAATGAATTCTGGAGATGTCTTTTATGTTAGCTCGAATGAGTCACCTGAAGCGAGGGTTTACCCTTGTGGAATTGTTGGTCGTGATTGCGATCATCGGGGTTCTGATTGCCCTGCTTCTGCCGGCCGTTCAGCAGGCCCGTGAAGCGGCTCGCCGGATGCAGTGTACCAACAACCTCAAGCAGATGGCGTTGGCGATGCATAACTACCACGATACGCATTCCCAGTTCCCGCCTGGGCATGTACCGGAAGAATATGTGAACGGTAAGTTCGCTCGTCGTGGCTCGTGGATGGTTCGCATCCTGCCCTATATCGAACAGAAGGCCGCCTATGATCAGGCCAACCAGCCAGCCGGTTCGCTCGACAACCATTCGGCAAGTTGGGCCGCTCCGAATCTTGCCTGGCAGGCCATGAACGAAGCTCGGGTCGACATCTACGCTTGCCCATCGAGTCCTCTGCCTCGCACCTACACCCAGCCAACCTCGCAGCCATCGCAAGATGCGGGGGCACCAGCCGAGATCGAAGTTCAGATATCGGACTACGCTGCCAACGCGGGATGTGCTTTCCGTGGTGGTACCAACAACACGGGTCATTCAACCCAGTTCTGGGGTTGGGGCGGCCGCCTGGCAGACAACGGCTTCGTACCCACGTATCTGGCCAGCAAGTATATCGGTACCCAGCCTCCTTGGTATGGATCAAAGGTCGACTTCGCTGCCGTGACCGATGGTTCGAGCAATACGATTGCGATCGGCGAGCAAGGCAACTTCTATCAGCAAGATAAGGACGTTCGCGCAAGCTATGTCCGTGGTGGCTGGTGGAACGGTGGTTCGTGTGCGGCCGAAGGCCAGGACATGGCCAACTACGTCTGTACGTCGTATCCGATCAACGCGGTTAGCGTCGGCTGGATGGGGACCTCTCGCAACGAGAATGTGACCTACAACGAAACCGCTTTCCGTTCGGCACACCCAGGCGGTGCTCAGTTCGCCTTGGGTGACGGTTCCGTCAAGTTCATCGCGGAAACGGTCGACTTCGCAACCTATACGGCATTGATGGACCGGGCAGACGGTGTCCCGGTCGGTGAGTATTAGGGGATGAACCAGGGGGCTGACTCCTCGTAGGAGTTGGCCTCCTGGTTATCTAAAAATCCATCCATTTCTAACCTCCCATAACAATCAGTTGCCATGAACATTTCAAAGAAAGCTGGAACTTGCTGCGCGCTTGCAGTCCTTCTAACAGCCGTTGTGGGCTGCTTCGGTGGATCCGGTGTGCCTGTTGGAAAAGTGACCGGAGTGGTCACCAAAGGTGGTCAGCCGTTGCCGGATGCGACCGTCACGTTCTATCCCATCGGCGGTCGACCTTCGTTCGGGACGACCGACGCCGACGGACGCTACGAACTGATATTCACCGAAAGCGTCGATGGCGCGATGGTCGGAACGCACAAAGTGAACATCAGCTACGGCGGCCCACAGCCGCCGGGCGAAGCCAGTCGCAATGCCAAGCCCAAGCGGGTCCTGCCACCGCAAAGTGTCGACTGGCCAGACACCATCGAGGTTCAAAGTTCCGCCAACCAATTTGACTTCGATCTTTAATCGATGCTCCAGTCTTGGCGAAGCTTGTTTGCCTGACTGCGAATGTCTTCAATCTCACCTGAGTTTCTCTTTCGCTCGACATGCTTCATCTGCAACTTCATTCGTGAATTGCTTTGAAGCTCGTCAAAATGTCGATCGAGAAAGTCCCAATAGAAGGTCGTGAGCGGGCATGCCTCTGCCCCCACGGCCTTCTTGTGGTTGTAGACGCATCCTTTGCAGAAGTTGCTCATCTTGTCGACGTAGTTGCCGGTCGAGCAGTACGGCTTGGTGCCCACGATACCGCCATCCCCATGCTGGCTCATGCCCAGGGTGTTCGGCAACGACACCCAGTCGACCGCATCCAGGTACATGGCCATGTGCCACGCGTGAAACTTATAGGGATGCACACCATACGTCAGTGAAAAATTGCCCAGCACCATCAAACGTTGAATGTGGTGCGCATAGCCATACTTCAGAACGTGTGACATAGACTGGCGGATGCACTGCATGTCCGTTTTGCCGTCCCAGAAGAACGACGGCAACTCGGCCTGGTGGTCGAAGTGATTCTTCTGAGCGTATTCCGGCATCTGGGTCCAATAGACCCCGCGGATAAATTCCCGCCAGCCAATGATCTGCCGCACGAAACCTTCCACGCTGGCCAGCGGGGCGGTGCCTTCCTGGTAAGCTTCAATCGCAGCGCTCACACATTCCCGCGGATCCAGTAGCTTGAGGTTCATGCTGGTCGATAGTCGCGAGTGGTGCAGAAACGGCTCGTCCGTCCACATCGCATCTTCGTACTTGCCGAAGCCTGTCAGGTGGTACTTGATGAAGCCGGAGAGCATCCGCCGAGCCTGGCCCGGCGTCACCGGCAAATTGAACGAATCGACTTCGCCTGGGTGATCGGCGAATCGTTCTTCAACCAGTTGAATGACTTCTTGGGTCAGGGCATCGTGCGAGAACGACGTCGGTCGGCCGATATCGCCGGGGCCTTCTTTCGAGAATGACTCACGATTGTCGTGGTCGTAGTTCCAAGTGCCCCCGACCGGCTTGCCCTCCCGCATCAGGATGTCGTGCTTCTTGCGCATCTGGCGGTAGAACGTTTCCATCAGCAGCGACTTGCGGCCTTTGGCGAACTTGTGGAACTCGTTCACCGTGCAGTAGAAGTGGACGTCCGGTAGAAAGTCGATCGGCACATCGTGCTTCGCGGCGGTCTCTTCCAGAAGTTGCTTCACGCGATAGTCGCCAGGCAGGACGACACGAATCGCTTCCGGTTTCTCCTTTTTGATCGTCTGAGAAAGCAACTCACCAAACGACTTGCCAGAGTCCTTCCGCTTGTCCGCGTAAAGCTGGTGGTATTGAACCGGGCGGCCTGCATCGTTCAGCTCATCACGAAAGTGGCGCATGGCGGATAGGAACAAGACGATCCGCTGCTTGTGGCTGGGGACGTAGGTAATCTCGTGGTCGTTCTCGGCCATCCAAAGCTGATCTTTGTCGGGATCGTAGCCATCAAATAGGGCTGAGTTTCGATCGAGTTGGTCGCCGAGTATGAGCAGCAGATGTCGCATGAAGTCTTCCTGGTGGTCTAGGTGCCAACGGGACGAACCGCAGCCGGGGCGGGAAAGGCAACAGGCCAGCCAAATTCTCTCGCCAAGCGGTCAGGAATCGCCTATCGTGATAGTTGGGTGATCGCCTCGCTTTAAGGAGAGTCAGCATGACGTCACGCGTTGTCGATTTCTATGGCCACGAGGGAACCGACAGCCACGGCCGGACGGTTCTCGATATGATCGCGATGACCGACCGCGAGTTGGAATCGCATCACGATATCATTCAATGGATGTTTCCGCTGCACGAGACTTCCAGCGTGAATCCCGACTGTCCGCTGGTCGACGAGCACTCCGCCCAAGTTTTGCGCGAGAATATCGACGCTCGTCAGCGAATGCACGAAATGATCACGCGGTTTGGACGTTTCCTCGGGTTTGAACTCAACGAAGATGGGGAGTTCGTCCCCGACCCCAGCCTGACCAGCAATCGCGAGAACTGGCATTCCCCGATGAACCACAATCATTTGCGAATCACGCGGGTCATTCGCAGTATGCGGTTGTTTGGGTTTGAGAAGGAAGCCAAGACATTCTTCGAGGCCGTAAGCCAATCGGCCATCGAGTCGCAGTGTGCGACCGAACGGACGCTCGCCTATTGGAAGCAGGCACTGGAAGACCCCGTCTTCGATCCGATCCGTTGATTCCGAATCTATTTCGTCTGACTGTGCTCGCTCAGCCAGCTACCCAGGTTCGGACTGGCCCAGGTGATTGGCTTCTCGTCCACCAGGACTTCCATCCAGGTCGCGATGCCGGGCTGTTCCCTCAGGGCCTTCGGGGTTTCTTCGGGGCCAAGCACGCAGATCGCCGAGGCCCAGGCATCTGCCTCAGTTGCGGTTTTGGCAAAGACGGTCACCGTTGCCCGGTGATCAACGCCGTAGCCTGTGCGGGGATCGAGGATGTGCGAGTAGCGTTTGCCGTCGTGTTCGAGAAACTGAAAAGCATCCCCAGAAGTCGCGACCGCACACTGTGAGATGTGGGCAACGAGAATCGGCGGCTGCTTCGGGTTGAGTCCGGCAATGCCTACCCGCCAGCCAGGCTCGCCGCGCGGTGCGCCTGTCGCGGCAATGTCACCGCCAGCATCGACCAAGGCTCGTGTGATGCCATGCTTGGATAGGACCTCAAGGGCCGCGTCGATCGCATACCCTTTAGCGATGCCTCCCAGGTCGATCCGCATGTCGCTGACGGCAAGACTGACGGCGTGCTGTTTTTCGTCGAGCGTCATGTGCATAGCGCCCACCGACGTTCGTACTTCTTCGATTCGCGTAGGGTCTAACTTGCCGCGGCGGCGGAACCGGCGCCACTCTTTGGTCAGTGGTCCGACCGTGACGTCGAAGGCTCCTTGTGAAGCTCGATTGACCTGGTGAGCCCTGTAGAGGACGTTCCAAAGGTCGTCGCTCACAGAAATTGGCTCAGGCGTAGGAGATTTCGCGGAAAGCTGAAGGACTTCGGAATCACTCTGATAATCGCTACAAATCTGCTCGATCTCGTGGAACCGAGCAAAGGCATCATCTGTCGCTTTTTTGAAAAGCTCGGCATCGTCACAATCGGCCACTATGCGGACGATTGTTCCCATGTGTGGCTGGCTGACCGTAAGAAGGGAATTCTCGCCCGCGCACAAGTGACTGACGGCCATGCCGAAAGTGACCAAAAAGGCCCCCCATGTGACGGTCGCGTTTGAGAATGGTGACGTCATGATCGCTCCGAAAAATCGCGCGCGGCGGGGGCAAATAAATTCACGCAAGCCCTTATCTCGCCAGTAAATAATTGAATCGGTACGTAGAATCCAGTATGCTTAAAGCTTACCCTCATGGTACGACGCACGTCTAAATTTTCCCACCTCGCCCCTATCTAATATTTATGCTTAACGGAGAGTCTCCATCTATGGCTAAGAAAGATTCGAAGAATAAGACAGACGCTGCCCAGACTTCGCGGCGCGATTTCATCAAGACTGGTTCGTCCATGCTCGTCGCCGGTGGTGCCATCGCTGGGTCGCTGAGCATTGCCCAAAGCGCTCATGCTTTTGGTAGCGATCAAATCAAGATTGGTTTGGTCGGCTGTGGTGGTCGTGGTACCGGTGCTGCTGATCAAGCGATGAACACCAAGGGCGATACCAAGCTCGTCGCCATGGGCGATGTCTTTGAAGATCGTCTGAAGCAGAGCCTTCGTTCGCTTTCCAGCCGTCACGCCAAGCAAGTCGAAGTGCCGGAAGATCGTCAATACGTTGGTTTCGACGCTTACAAGAAAGTGATCGATTCCGATTGCGACTTGGTGATCTTGGCTACCTCGCCTGGCTTCCGTCCGCTGCACTTTGAAACCGCAGTGAACGCTGGCAAGCACATCTTCATGGAAAAGCCTGTCGGAACCGACGCCCCAGGTATTCGCCGCGTTCTGGAAGCCAACAAGATCGCCAAGGAAAAGAACCTGGCCGTCGCCGTTGGTCTGCAGCGTCACCATGAAAAGGCCTACGTCGAAACGATCAACCGTCTGAAGGATGGCGCGATCGGCGACATCATCTTCTGCCGAGCCTACTGGAACTCGGGCGGTGTTTGGACTCGTAACCGTTCTGCTTCGCAGACCGAACTCGAATACCAAATGCGTAACTGGTACTACTTCAACTGGCTGTGCGGCGACCATATCGTTGAACAGCACATCCACAACCTCGACGTCATCAACTGGTTAATGGATGGTCCACCAGAAACGGCTGAAGGCCAAGGTGGTCGTCAGGTTCGTAAGGGTGCCGATCACGGTGAAATCTACGATCACCACATGATCGAATTCACCTACCCCAACGGCGTGAAAATGCTGAGCTCGTGCCGCCATATCCCTGGCTGCTGGAACAGCGTTTCGGAACACGCTCATGGCTCGAAGGGTTACGCCGACATCAGTGGCGGTAAGATCTACGACGCCAAGGGCGACCTGGCTTGGAGCTACGGCCAAGGCGGCCGCGGTGGTCACCAGGAAGAACACCACGACCTGTTCGCTTCGCTGCGTAACGGCGAACGTCCGAACGAAGGCGATTACGGTGCCCACAGCACCATGACCGCGATCTTCGGTCGTATGGCTACCTACTCCGGTGGTCACAGCGGCAAGGGTGGCAAGGTTCTGAAGTACGAAGACGCCTTGAACTCGGAAATCGCCCTGGCTGACTTCGACAAGTTGACCAGCATGGACGACGAAGCTCCGGTCAAGCCAAATCCAGAAGCTGCCCAGAAGCAGGCAGAGCAATCGCCTTACGTCGTTCCGATGCCAGGCGAATCGATCACCATCTAAGCGTTGGTGTTTGAATTATCGAAAGAAACCCAAGAGGGGGCGGGCCGGTTCGGCTCGCCCTTTTTTCGTGGTCGAAGCGAATTATGAATGGAACTTCATGAAAACAGCCCTGATTGCACCCTGCTTAAATGGCGTGTCCCTTTTATGATACAGGATGGCAATTTCTTCGCAGGGACGAATACTGACGAGTTGCGATGGTACGCTCACGCATAGGAACATACATCTTACTTTTGGTGGTCGCGTTAAGCTTCGTGACCCTGGTAGCAATGACATGGGCTGCCGGCCAGGAACGTAAGTCAGCCATTCGTCAGGAAAGAATCCGAAATCTGGAAACGGTCGTCCAGTTGATGCGGGCCAGTGTCCTTAATCAGGAAGACCCCGCGCGGCTCGACGAAGATCAACTCCAGCGCCATGTGAGACGTTACTCCGCCGAGTCTGGTCTGTATCTCACCATCATCAGCGATGGCGGCCGCGTGCTGGCCGATTCGCTGTATCCTCCTCGGCGAATGGAAAACCTGCGACAACTGAGCGAGTTCCGCGACGCCGATTCCGGCAACTTTGGCTACTCCGAAAGACTGCTCGCCGATCAAGACGTCAATATGCTGATGGTCGCGCAGCGGGTTGTTTACGAGGGGAATACGATCGCGTTCGTACGTGCCGGGACTCCGAAAACAAATCTCGACAGCTCGTCCGGAGCAATTGCGATGGTTGTCGGCTTCATTGCGATCGGGACGATCATCGCCGGCGTCTTTCTTACCCGCATGGTCGAAACAAGAGCGGTAGATCCGGTCATCGATCTGACCGATGCCTGCGATGCGTTGGCTGAAAACGGCGAGATGCAGCATCTGTGGAATTCGTCTCGCGATGAGTTGGGGCAATTGGTGCGGCACTTCCAAGCGATGGCACTGGCGGTAACGCAGCGCGAGACAGCCTTGCGTGATCAAGCTAACCGGATTGAAACGGTACTGGGGAGCATGGTCGAAGGGGTTCTCGCGGTGAACTCCGACCGGGTCGTGCTGCTGGCAAACCAGGCCGTGCGGCGGCTGCTGGGGATTCGAGTCGACCGGGTCGAAGGTCGACCGTTGATCGAAGTCACGCGGATCCGTGCCCTCGATCAATCGGTGCAGCAAGCGATGTCCACCGGCGAGGCATGTTCGACCGAGTTTGAGGTTTCGTCGCCGTTTCGCCGGGTCATCAATATTCAAGCCAACTGCTTGCCGGGCGATCCCTGTCCCGGTGTGGTGTTGGTGCTGCACGATATGACCGAACTCCGCCGGCTGGAAAATCTGCGGCGCGAGTTTGTCGCCAACGTTTCGCATGAACTCAAAACACCCTTGGCCGCGATTCGTGCGTACGCCGAAACACTGCACATGGGAGCGGTGAACGATGCTGAGAACCGCGACTATTTCCTGGGGCAGATCACCGATCAAAGCGATCGTCTGCACGACCTGATCATGGACATGCTGCAGCTTGCCCGTGTGGAAGCAGGGCAGGAGGTCTTCGATATCACCGACGTGAACGTCGCGGACATCGCCCAGTGGAGCGTCGATTCCTTGCGCGACAAGGCAGCCGCCAAAGACATTCGTCTCGTCGTCGAAACGGCCGAGGATGACGAGGTGTACGTGCGAGCCGACGAGGAAGGGCTGCGAACGATCGTCGGCAACCTGGTCGATAATGCCGTGAAATACTCAGGCAAGCCGGGCGACGTGTTGGTCCGCTGGAAGACCGAAGGGGACCAGGTCGCCATCTCGGTGCAGGATCACGGCATCGGGATTCCCCAGGAAGCCCAGGATCGGATCTTCGAGCGGTTCTTCCGCGTCGATAAGGCACGCTCCCGAGAAATGGGCGGTACCGGGCTTGGGCTTTCGATCGTGAAGCACTTGGCTGGTTCTTTTGGGGGTAGCGTCGAGCTTGTAAGCGCCCCTGATGAGGGGTCCGTGTTTACGGTTCGCCTAAAAAGAAGCCGTGTTCTTACAAATTAACAATTGTGTTTACATTGTCTTAATAATCCAGGGTTAACATAAGGTTCATCGAAAGCACTTGGTTTCAGCGCCATACGGCAATGAGGTCTTCGCTTTCGATCCGATGCCGGCGGAGCCGTGCTGACCGTAGCCCTACGATTTCCTCGACAAGACACAATGCCTCTCCATCTTCAACGCGATCTGGATCACCTCCATCACGAGGTGCTGTCGCTATCGGGAGTCGTCGAGGAAATGCTCGAGAAAGCCACTCGGGCACTCTTTGAACGCAACGCGCACATCGCCAACGAAGTCATCGATATCGACATCATCGTCGACGAACGCGAGGTGCAGATCGAAGAAGAGTGCCTCAAAGCCTTGGCATTGCATCAACCGGTCGCCGTCGATCTGCGACGCATCGCGACGGTTCTCAAAGTGAACAACGACTTGGAACGGATGGCGGATCTCACGGTGAACTTGGCCGAGCGAGCCAAGAGCGTGATTGAATTCCCCACGTTCACCATTCCGCCGCGTCTGGCCCGCATGGTCGAGATGACCAAGGGAATGGTTTCGGACGTGCTCGATTCCTTCGTCAACATGGACAGCGCTGCCGCGGCTCGTGTTGGTGCGATGGATACCCAGGTCGATCGGATGAACTGCGAGATTATCGAAGAGCTGCAAAAGGTTATGCGTGAACGACCTGACCAGGTGGTTCCGGCTCTGCATTGCTTTTCGGCGAGTCGACACATCGAACGAATTTCGGATCACGCCGTCAATATTTCCGACGACGTGATCTACATGGTAGAGGGAGAGATCGTACGGCACCGCTTTTCCGGTGATTCCGAAGGAAACTCTCTGACACGTGAATAATACCCCTTTTTTGTTTTTGTAAATTGGACCTAGACATGGCCCGAATGAAGATTCTGATTGTCGAAGACGATCGAGCTTTGGCTGACGTGTTGGCTTACAACGTTCGTCAGGCCGGCTACGAGGTGCTCTCCGCCTACGATGGTCAGGATGGTTTGACCCAGGCGCAAGTGAAGACGCCGGACATGGTAATTCTGGACCTGATGCTGCCGGTCGTCGATGGCTTGGAAGTGTGCCGCCGGCTGCGAGCAGACCCAGCGACCAAAGACATCATGGTCCTGATGCTGACTGCCAAAGCCGAAGAGTCGGATCAGCTGATCGGGTTCTCGCTCGGGGCAGACGACTACGTCACCAAGCCGTTCAGCGTGAAGGTCTTGCTGGAACGCATCAAGGCTCTCGAACGTCGTCGCCGCGGTACCGAAGCCACCACGACCGACGTAGTGGCCAGCCAAGGCGTGACGATCGACCGTCGCCGTCACCGTGCCACCGTGCATGGCAAGCCGCTGCAACTGACCCGCAGTGAATTTCGCTTGCTGGAAACGCTCACGCGTCAGCCTGGCCGTGTGTTTGACCGCTCGGAACTGATCGACGCCGCTTTGGGTGAAGACACCGTCGTGATGGAACGAACGATCGACGTCCACGTGCGAGCCCTTCGTCGTAAGATGGCCGAGTTTGCCGACCTGATCGAAACGGTCCGCGGCGTCGGCTACCGCTTCCGCGATCCAGGTGCCGGCCCCAGCAGCGATGCTGACACCGACGAAGAATTCGCCGAGCAAGCCAGCAGCTCGCGAGCCTAGTTCGCTAGACGAACCCAGCTTGGGTAGCTACAACTATCGAGAGAACGAGTGACGCAGCTCGTTCTCTTTTTTATGCGCGGTCACATTCTTCGGAGAACTTGCGACGTGAAAGAAGTTCAAGCGATCATCGATCGGATTCATTCCGATCAACTGTTGACTGAGGCCATGTTCGAAGTCGACCTGGACGCTGCGTTAGATTTACGAGACGCGCCGCCATTTGAAACCGCTTGGATGGCTGCCTACAAGAAGCTTCCCGACGCCGATATTCCCGAGGATCTGAAAGGACTTCACCAAGAGATTCGCAAGGCAGCATTTCTGAAAACAATGCAGTTGACCCAGTCGCCGGAGTTGGCCGGGTACGTTTCGGACGACTTCGGGCTGATCTCTTCGTCGCTGATGCTCGATGTCAGCGACCCATGGTTAAATGCGCTCTGGAAAGAATACGACGCAGGTAACTTTCCCGCTGGCGATCTGCCGCCTCTTCCGGGAAGCCTTGCCGATTTGATTCCGTGACGAGAATGACCGCCCAGTTATAACGACGCACGGCGAGTCGTTATGACGTCATGTGCTTCTCTAAGAAGCCCAGAACTTTTTCAGGGTGGCGACCAAAGTAGTTATATCCATCCTTGAAGCGTTTCTTGGTATTCTCGATCCAGAACAGTTCTTTCTCTTGGCTGCCCAGGAGATCGAATGTCTTTTGCGCGTCTTCCGGATTGCGAGTCCATTCGTCCTCCAGGACCTGGACCATCAGCACCGGCATGGTGACGCTGGCCGCCCAGTGATGCGGAGTCATATCCGCCGCGACGAACGCTCCCATTTTTAACAGTTCCAGGTCGATCAGTTCCTGGTATTGCCGGATGCCCTGCAAATCGGAGAAGGCGTCGTAGATCGCGGTCATTGAGACGACCATGGGGCTGACCATGCACTTCACGTTCGCAAATAGCTCTGGGTGCCGATGGATCGCGTGGTACTGCGAATTGCCACCCATGCATTGGCTGTAGAGTCCGACGGTCATTTTCGACAAGCTCGGGTGTGCATCAACGTAGCGTTTCACGCCTACACAGTCTCGCCATTCCCAGCAGCCGATACCACTCAGTCCGCCGTTGGCGGCACTACTGTTGCCATGGTTACGGATGTCATAGGTCAGCACGTTGTAGCCCGCATCGGTCAGATGCTTGTACTGAATCACAAAGTCGATCTCGACCGCATCGAAGTTGCTCCATGGTGGTCCGAAGTGCCCAGGAAACCCGGACCGGCACATGGGTAGTGCGTGATTGAAGATGACCAACTTATTGCTCTCGCCTCCCTTCGCGGGAATGTACCAACCTTCCAGCGGAGTGCCGTCCTCAGAAGGAATGATGACATCCGACCAGCCAGTCATGCCATAATCGTCAGGCGTCTTGTGGATAAAGCTGCGCAGCGGCCTCACGATCTCTGCCAATCCTTTGACCTTGGCATGATCTTCTTCTGAAATGGTCTTGAGTTGCTCAAACGCCTTTTCCAACCGTTCGTCTGGCATGCGTCCCATGATGTTCTCCTGACTCAATTGGGGTGTTGATCGAATTAGAATTCATCCTATCGCAATGCGCCTGGAGAGTCGCTGTACGATTCTCCACAATACTGGTCGAATACTCCAACTGCTTGTCTAGTACGACGGACTTGGGAATTTCCCGTTGGAAACGATCGCCCAGTCATGGCGAATCGTCGGCATAATCGGTTCATGCTGTCAGGGAGCGTGTCCGATTTGATCAAATTGATGACCGACTTGCGCTCGTTTCTTCCACCTACATTCTGGTATACTGGCTGGCTTCACCCCACAACATCTCTCCCGTCTGGCTCCCCACTCGCGGGCAGCCGGTTGTTGAATACGGCCGACTATGAAAAAAATCACCAAGCTTCTGGCAGCCAATCGCAGCGAAATCGCCATCCGTATCTTCCGTAGTGCCCATGAACTGGGGATTCGGACGGTCGGTATGTATTCCTATGAAGATCGTTTCGCTCTGCATCGTTTTAAAGCGGACGAAGCTTATCTGATTGGTCAGGAAGGCGAGCCTGTTCGGGCTTATCTCGATATTCCCGGCGTGATTCGTCTGTGCAAGACGCACGACATCGATGCTATCCATCCGGGTTACGGCTTCATGTCCGAGAACCCCGACCTGGCCGATGCCTGCGAGAAGAACGGCATTGTCTTTGTCGGTCCTTCGAAACATTGCCTGGAGATGCTCGGTGATAAGACGGCTGCTCGCAACGTGGCCAAGCAGGCCGGTGTGCCGATTCTCGGTGGTAGTGACGCGGCGATTGAAGATGTTGCTGCCGGTCGCGAACTGGCCGAGAAGATGGGCTTCCCCATTATCCTGAAAGCCGCCAAAGGGGGCGGTGGACGCGGGATGCGTGTCGTCAAATCGGCCGAAGAGTTCGAGGCCTCGTTCAAGGAAGCCCAGCGCGAGTCCCTCAACGCGTTCGGCAGCCCCGATATCTTCATCGAAAAGTTCATCCAGCAGGCACGCCACATCGAAGTGCAGCTGCTGGGCGACAAGCAAGGCAACCTGGTCCACCTCTACGAACGCGACTGTAGCGTGCAGCGACGCCATCAGAAGGTGGTCGAAATCGCCCCCGCTCCGAAGCTCGATCCCAAAACGCGGCAAGGCCTGTGCGATGCGGCCGTCGCCATTGGTAAGGCCGTCGGTTACTACGCCGCCGGCACGGTCGAGTTCCTCGTCGATGCTCAGACGGGTGAGTTTTACTTTATTGAAGTGAACCCGCGTATTCAGGTCGAGCATACCGTCACCGAAGAAATCACTGGCGTCGACCTGGTGAAGTCGCAGATCCTCGTCGCCCAAGGTGAACCGCTCGATCATCCTGAGATCGGCATTCCCACGCAAGAATCGATCGTGCCGTTTGGCTTTGCCTTGCAGTGCCGCGTGACGACCGAAGACGCCTCGAACAAGTTCATGCCAGACTATGGCCGTGTCACGCATTACCGCAGCGGTGCGGGGATGGGCGTGCGATTGGATGCCGGTAGTGCTTTCAGCGGTGCCGTGGTGCATCCTTATTACGATTCGCTGCTGGTGAAGGTCACCGCGCGGGGTCGCCGCTTCGTCGATGCTGCCCGCCGCATGGAACGCGTCCTGGCCGAGTTCCGCGTGCGAGGGGTGAAGACTAACATCCCGTTCCTCAGCCGGTTGATGAAGCATCCCACCTTTGTCGAGGGCCTGTGCACCACGCGTTTCATCGACGAAACACCGGAACTGATGCAGTTCACCCCGCGTAAAGATCGCGCGACGAAGCTGCTTAGGTTCCTTGGCGATATTGCCGTTAATGGGAATCCGCTGGTTAAGGATCGTGCGGTATCCAAGAGACGCGACCCGGCACCGACGCCTGCGATCGATGTCGACGCACCACTGCCCAAGGGTTCACGTGATCGCTTCAAGGAATTGGGAAGCGAGAAGTTCGCTCAGTGGGTTCGCGACCAGGACCAGCTGTTGTTCACCGATACCACGTTCCGCGATGCCCACCAAAGCTTGCTCGCGACGCGGGTGCGTACCAATGACCTGCTGAACATCTCGCCGGCGTATGCTCACAATTGTGCCGACCTGTTTTCGATCGAGATGTGGGGCGGGGCGACCTTCGATACCACGATGCGATTCTTGAAGGAATCGCCGTGGCAGCGACTGGCCGACATGCGGGAACACATCCCCAATGTCTTGTTCCAGATGCTACTGCGGGCGTCCAACGCGGTCGGTTATACGAACTACCCCGACAACGTCGTGACGGCATTCGTTCAGGAAGCCGCTCAGGCAGGGCTGGACGTGTTCCGCGTGTTCGACGCACTCAACTGGGTGCCGAACATGAAGGTCGCGATGGATGCCGTCATTGAGTCGGGCGCCATCTGCGAAGCTTCGATCTGCTACACCGGCGACATCAGCAATCCGAAACGTGATAAGTACACGTTGCAGTATTACGTCGATCTGGCCAAGCAGTTGGAATCGATGGGGGCTCACTTCCTGGCCATCAAAGACATGGCCGGGCTCTGCAAGCCGACGGCTGCTCGCAAGCTGATCAAGACGCTCCGCGAAGAGATTGGCCTGCCGATCCACTTCCACACGCACGATACCGCTGGCATTCAGGCCGCTTCGATCCTGGAAGGAGCCCAAGTCGGGCTCGACATCGCCGACGCCGCGATGGCACCACTTTCTGGTGGCACTTCGCAGCCGAACCTGAATACAGTTGTCGAGATGCTGCGTGGCACCCCACAGGAAAGCAAGCTGGGCACCAAGCAGATCGACGAAATCGCCGAGTACTGGCGATCGGTTCGCGAGTTCTACACGCCGTTTGAAAGCACGGTGCTGCCAGCGACAGCCGACCTGTATCGCCACGAAATGCCTGGCGGTCAGTACACGAACTTGTTCCAGCAAGCCCACGCGTTGGGGCTTTCCGATCAGTGGGCCGAGATCTGCGAGATCTACGCCCAGGTGAACGAAATGCTGGGTGATATCGTCAAGGTGACTCCGACGTCGAAGGCAGTCGGTGACATGGCCTTGTTCATGGTCGCGAACGAACTGACGCCAGCAGACGTGCTGAATCCCGAACGGGAACTGGCCTTCCCGGCCTCGGTCAAAGACCTATTGGGTGGTCGCATGGGACAGCCGCCCGGCGGTTTCCCCGAAGGCCTGCAGAAACGCGTGATGCGCGACGAAGCGATCCTGACCACGCGCCCCGGCGAAAGCTTCGAGCCAGCCGACTTCGACGACGCTTCGGACAAGGTCGAGAAGATCCTCGGCCGCAAGCCAAAGCGAAACGAAGTTGTTTCTTACTTGCTGTACCCGAAGGTCTACGAAGACTTCGCCAAGCACTTTGTCGAATACGGCGACATCAGCAACCTGCCCACGCCGGTCTTCTTCTACGGCCAAGAGCCTGGAGAAGAGTTGGTGATCGATATCGAAACGGGCAAGACGCTGATCGTGAAGTTCCTGACGGTGAGCGATCCGCACCCCGATGGAACGCGGGTGGTCTTCTTCGAACTGAACGGCCAACCGCGGGAAGTCAGCATCCTCGATCACTCGCTCGAATCGGACGTTCCTAAAAGTCAAAAGGCTGATTCGGCCGATCCGAAGCAGATCGGTTCGTCGATGCCTGGCATGGTCGTTACCATTGCGGTCGAGCCCGGCGAGAAGGTGGCCAAGGGGCAAAAACTGCTCTCGCTGGAAGCGATGAAGATGGAAACCACCGTCTATGCCGAAGTGGCTGGGAAGGTCGAAGAAGTGCTCGTCAAACCGGGCAGCCAGGTCGAGACCGGCGATCTTATGATTCGACTGTCATAGGCCATGAACGATTGGTTTCCCGAACTTGCCCAGCACGAGATCGAGCGTCAAGCTGGGTTTGCCCTAGTCGATGTCTTCGACGAGTTGTCATCGACCAGCGATCATGCGCTGGCCAATCTGACGGAGTATAGCCAGCGTCTGCCGGCGCTGGTCGTGGCTCGTAAGCAGACCAAAGGGCGGGGCAGGGGATCGCGCAGCTGGTTTGCCGGCGAAGGGGCACTGACGTTCACGGCGATGCTGGGCAGAAAAGATATCCCCATCGAGCCCCACAACTGGCCGCGGTGTTCGCTCATTGCTGGGGTTGCCATGTGCCAGACGCTGGAGGCGCTTAGCGGCTCGGACGCCTTCCAGCTGAAGTGGCCCAACGATGTTTACCTCTCGGGTCGAAAGGTATGCGGCATCCTGGTCGAGAAACGCGATGCTGCCGAGCCTGTCCTGTGCGTGGGGATTGGTGTGAACGTGAATAACTCTTTGGAGCATGCTCCGGCGGACGTTCAGCAGAAAGCGATCGCGCTGACCGATGTCACAACGCAGCAGCATTTTCTGCCGGAGATCTTGCTGGGGTTCTTGGCCCGCTTTCGAGAGCTGTGCAGGCAGAATGTCGATTCGCTGGCCGACCTGCTTCCTTACTGGCGGAACCATTGTCTGCTGACGGGGCGTCCTGTGGAAACGAGCCAGGCCGATCAGGTCATCGCGGGCCAGTGCTGCGGCATCGACGAAACGGGTGCACTGCTGGTGCAGACTTCCGCCGGGCAAAAGCAAATTGTCTCAGGCGAGATCATCCGCTGGTGACGTGGTCTGCATGTGGCAGAAGTGGTAAAGGAAGATACCGGTCGCCATCGCCACGTTCAGTGAGTCGCTGCCGCGCTGCATCGGGATCGTGATTTCGTGCGTGCAGTGGGCAAGCGTCTCTTCTTCCAGGCCATATCCTTCGTTGCCCACCAATAGCACGCTGCGAGGCGCGCGGCGGACTTCGGAGAGCGGGGTCGCGGTATCGGAAAGCACGGTCGCGAAGTTCTCGAAACCCAGTCCGACGAGCTTCTTCAGATCGGCCGTGAAATCTTCGCTTTCGACGATCGGGATCTTGAATGCGTGTCCAGTGGAAACACGCAGCGAACGCTTGGCGAATGGGTCGGCACAGCCGTCGTCGAGTAAGATGGCATCCGCCCCAAACGCACAGGCCGCACGGATGATCGCCCCCATGTTCTCGAAGTCTCCGATCTTCGAGGCGGCGAGAATGGTTGACGTGGCTGGCACTTCACCGGGGAAGATGGAATCGATATTGCTCCGTTCGGGACGCTGCCCGCAGGCCATGATCCCGCGGTGAAAATTGTACCCGGCCAACTCCTTGATATCGCTACGCGTCAGCACGTAGATCGGGAACTGACCGACCCGGTGCGGAGGCAACTGGGGGATCTTGGATTCACCATCGACCAGAATCGAATCGACATGAAAGGGACTGTCGAGCAGCCGCTGTACGAGAAACTGGCTTTCGGCGACGAAGTAGCCGTCTCGCATGTGACTTTTCCGCTCGAACTCGCGTTGGTAACGCACGAGCTGCGGATCGTCAGGCGAACTGATATGAATGATGTTGGGCGTCATAGAGGGCTATTCTACCGATCGAAAGCCGTTTCCCTAGTGGGTGATCCGATTGGCCTTCGAACGAAAAAAGCCCTTGGAGGTGGGAAACCTCCAAGGGCTGCGTCGGAATTCCTCTGAGTCGTGGGGAGAGTGACTCGTTAGCGGGTTGGAGCGAAGAAGGTGGTTTGTTCGATCACAACCGGCGGCATTGGCGGAACTTCCGAAGGGGAATGTTCCGGAGTGATGACCGCTGGCATCGGTTGAGGTGCTTCGCTCGGCATGGCATCGACGCTGTAGCCGCAAGCTGGATCGCCACAACCCGTTCCGCAGGCTCCGCCGCAGTTGTTACCACAACCGCAACCATTGCCGTAGCCGCAGCAACCGTTGTTGATGACGTTCCATTCGACTTCACAGTCGGGGCACTTGTATTCCCACTTGGTCAATTGCTTGACCGAGCGCACCTTGCCGCAACGCAGTGGCGAGCAGCAATCTTCCCACGGGAAGCGAACTGCCGGGATGCAGATATCTTTGCATTTGTCCGCGTAGCAGTTGTGTGCGACTTCAGTTTGTTTCACTTCCGGCGAGCAAGTCTTGCCGTAGGACGAGCAGCACGTTGGCGTGCAGCATTTCGTCGCACAGCACCCGCTGCCGAAAAACAGCAGTCCGAGGCCAACAATGGCGAGGTAACGGTTCATGGAGATCGCTCCGTATTGAATGTTTTGCTTAGTTGTTTTCCGTTGGCTGCCTGGCCCCTGGTAAGGGCCAGACAAAGGGTTTCATCCGCAGGGCGGTTTAGAAGTCGACCATGAATCGCATGCCGAACATGTCGTACCAACCGGAATCGGAAGGTCCACCGGCGACAACGCGTTCGGAGATGCGGCCGTTGATGTAGTTGAACTGAACACGAGCGTTCGGGTTCCACCACCAGTTGACGCCGAAGGTGGCACTTTCGCCGACACCACCGAAGACATCTTCGTCGCTGAAGTCACCGTACGAGTAACGGGCAGCCACTTGCCAAGCACCCCAGCCATAGCTGCGGCAACCATCGCAACGGTTGACAATCCAGAAGTTTTCCAGCGGCTTGGTGCGTCCGAGCGTACCGGAGTCGCGTTCCCAAGGCGTGTATTCGCCAGTCAACCAGTAAGCGGCGTAGACATAACCACCACCGAAGTTCACGTTGGGCTGGGCACCGGCGCGATCAGCATGAGCCGTCATGTATTCACCGACCAGCGAGAAGGAACCGATGTTCAGCACACCTTCCAGGCCGAGCAATTGGTAGTTGGAAGCATCCAGAACGCCCGTGTCGATCCACTTGTTGGCAGTTCGTGCTTCAGGGCGGGTGGTGAAGCGATCGTCGCCGCCACTGCCAGGGAAAGCAGCCGAACCGGAAACGGCCCAGTGAGCGTAGCCACGACCACCGGACGTTTCGTCGTACCAGATGGTGTTGGCCAGACGACCAGCGATTTCTGACTGGTAGTTGTCGTCGTACTGACCACCGGTTTGTGCCAGGTCGTCCATCAGGAAGTAACCGAATCGCCAGTTCCAGGCTTCATTGTCCGAAACACCGTACGATTGGATACCCATACGTCGAGCGTCCTGGTTGAATGCTTCGACCACGAACGGACGTTCCAGGAAGACGTTGTAGCGGCTGGAGTTCAAGTGATCCAAACCGTATGGACGCTTCTGGTTACCCAAGAGCACCGTGTTCAGAAACGGCAGTTGGCTCCAGCCCAGGTAAGCATCTTTGAAAGCAAGCTTGCTCGGGTTGGCAAACTCCATTTCAATCTTGTATTCCATGTTTTCCCAAACATCACCCTTCACGCCGAATCGCAGACGACGGAAGCCGATGAAGTCGTCGCCACCATCGTTGGCGTCGCCCGATTCCAGGTAGTTAGGAAGGGCCGAATTATCGGGGAAGTTCCAGTAGTCGAAGTGAACACGGCCCGACCACTTTTGCGTGGGCTTCGCGATCAGATCGACTTCTTTGCAGGCCTCTTCGGCAGCTTCTGCTTCCAGCGCTTCGACGCGTTCGAGCAGGTTGTAGTACGACGCGGCAGAAACCGTATCGACCTGCGGCAGAGCTTGAGGAGCTTCTGGAGCAGCGTAGAACTGCTGTGGCTGCTGCTCGTAGTTGTATTGATAGTTCGGCGCGCCTTGCGAGTAGTCTGCTTGAGGTGCGCTGTAGATGGAGTCTTGGCCGTAGCCAAGTGCAGGTGCCAAAGCGCCCAAACAAATCCCTAGGGCGCGGCAAGTCCAGCTAATTTTCATCGTGCGGGTTTCCATACTTCACGAATTACGTTCATCCTGAACGGAAGGTGACCAATGCCGTTAGATGCGATAATCGGAACGCGCCTTAATACAGGCAGATCGATTTCAGGTAGCGCGGAAGAACCGAATCGGCAGTAAGAAGTGTTAGAGAAGTTGCCGCAGGAGCTTTCGGAACAGGCCGCACATTGCGCAAATTCCGAACGCACAATCGGTACGACTGTCACCAGTGGTGCTAGCGGCGTAGAGGAAATGATTGGCGCGGGCGGAATAGACCTCACGAACTGACAAAAAAAGAACTCGATACACCGGATGGAGTGTACCGAGCTCTCGTTGGTAAAGGGCAGTCTACCAACATCTTTACATAGTCTTCATATTTATTGAGCAACGGACGTCTGATTTGTGCCGGTTATGACGTCCACTCTCCGGCCATGCCTCCCCCAACCGGGCTGGGCTGCATTTTGGCTTTCCCGTTGCGTTGAACTTCGCCACTGCCGTTGCCATTGGGTCGGATGTCGACTTCCTTCTGGAACTTGCCGTGAAGCTGGCTCCAGTCGACAACCAGGCGGCCACCGGTCTTCTCGTGCTGTTTGGCCCAGTCCATCAGCGACTCGAAGCAGGCATGATCCACATACGTCAGGTTGCTCAAGTCGACATGCAGTTCGACATCGTCGGGAATCTCTTCCAGACGCTGAGCCAGAATCGGAAGCCGCAGGAAGGTGGCCGCTCCGTGGAGGCTGAGCGAGGCCTTCTTCTCTTCTTCGTTGATGTACAGGTCGGCCTCGAACCGCGTGAACGTGACCAGCAGTTTCACCGCCGAGAGAACGATACCGGCAATCACACCAACCAAAAGGTCGAAGCTGACAATCAACACGACCGTCGTCGCGTAAATGGCGAACTCTGACCAACTGGTCTTATAGAGTTCCTTGATTTGTTTGATGTTCAACAGTTTGAAGCCTGTATAAACCAACAAGGCACCTAGGGCGGCACGTGGCACCAGGGTCAGAATCTGAGGCAAGAACACGATGAACAACAGCAGCCAGGCACCATGCATGATGGTTGCCCCGCGGGTTTGTCCCCCGGCGTTGACATTGGCCGAGCTTCGCACGATCACGCCAGTCATCGGCAAAGCACCAACCAGGCCGCAGGCTACGTTACCGATACCTTGGGCGGTCAGTTCCTTATCATGATTTGTCTTGTGGCCGGGCTTCATCTTGTCGACGGCCGTGGCACAAAGCAGCGTTTCGGCACTGGCCACCAACGCAATCACCAGGGCCGAGATGTAGACCGCAGGATCGACGATGATGTTCATCCACTCAGGCGTCGTGTTCAGGAACGAGACTTCGTCAAACAGGCTCTCGGGGATCACCAGGTTTTGAATCTCGAAACCAAGGGCCAGGGCAACCACCGTAGCCAGGCTGATTCCCAGCAAGGCCGCCGGAATCAGCTTGAGTTTCTTCGGAGCGAACGATTGCCAGAGGATCATCGTGATGATCGTGACAAGCCCGATTGCGGCCGCCAGGTGATGGTGCGGCGTGCCGTCGGACAGGTCGAAGCATTTCCAGAAGGCTTCCGGAATCGTCGCCATGTACTGAAGGCCGCCGTGGGCCTTATGACCGTGCCACATCGCCTGGTGGTCGAGCATCACATGAAACTGGCTGACGATAATCAGAACACCAATCCCGGCCAGCATGCCGTTGATCACCGCGGGCGAAACGGCTTGGAACCAACGCCCGATCCCCAGTTTCCCCGCCGCGATCTGAATCACCCCAGCGACAAGCACCGAAAGACCCAAAGCGGACAAGGCGTACGTCATCGCTGCCCCGTCGGCACCATCTTCTGGCCCAGAGAAGAAGCCCAAAAACTTGGTCTTCTGCTGAGCAATGATGTCCGCCACGATGACGAATAGCCCTGCCGCCGGGCCACTGACTTGCAGTGGTGAGCCGCTAAAGATACCCACGATCAGGCCGCCAATGATGCCGGTGATCAGAGCCCGTGCCGGATTAACCCCCACGGCAACGGCGATACCGATACACAGGGGAAGCGCGACCAGGAAGACGACAATCGACGAAATGAAGTCTTTCCTGAACGTTCCCGCGAAGTAGCCGCCGGACGGGTTGGGGGTTGTGTCTTGCTTAGCCATGGATCTGCTTCCGTGAAGAGGAGGTCGTTCAGGCAATCCGAACGTTGGGTTCGGTGAACTGAAAAGTATCGGGAGCAACGACGGTCACCTCGCCGGTCTCGAAATCGTAAAGCCACCCGTGAAGTCGAAGCTTGCCGGCTCCGACCGCTTCGGCGACTGCGGGGAAGGTCATCAGGTTGCGAAGTTGCAGCCGAATGTTCGCTTCGATCAACTGGGTCAGGCGATCGTTATTCGGATCGCCTGACGCATCTTCAAGCGCCGACTTCGAGAGCGAGACCCACTTGCCGACTTCCGGCAAGGTGGTGAGTGCTTCAGGACTCATCAGTCCCTGCATGGCCCCGCACTTGGCGTGACCGCAGACGATAATCTGAGGAACCTTCAATGCCTTGACGGCATACTCGATCGTGGCCGCCATCCCCAAGTCGGCTTCACCCTTACGGCCGACAATGTTTCCGGCGTTGCGAATGACGAAGATTTCGCCTGGTTCGCTATTGGTAAACAGCTCAGGATTCACCCGAGAATCACTACAAGTAATGAACAGGGCTTCTGGACTTTGTCCCCCGGCCAGTTCTGCGAAACGGCTTTTCTTTTGGGGGAAGGTATCTTTCTGGAACTGCGTCACACCTGCTAACAAATCGCGCATGGAACCGATCTTCTTTGTTAAGTAGAAAGTCACCAGGGGAAGAGACCCGAGCAGCCGCGCTGAGAAACACCAAGGAAAAAGCGGCGCTAGGGAATCACGATTTCAGATGCGAAGAACCGCCAGGGTTCACGTATCTGAGACCAAGAGGTAGCGGCTGCTGAAAGAATTTGCGCATCGGGATTCAGCTAAAGGGAACCATCAAAGCGCATAGCAGCCTGCTCAGAGCTAACAGGTGATGTGTCCGCCGAAACCGTTGTGAGTAGCCAATATGACCGACGAAGCGCCACGGTCGGCAGAGGTGAATCGACTTCGTTGCGGAATCGAGAATGGTCCCACGCAGCGGCTAGAGCCACGAGCAATGCGGTGGGTTTGACGCGAGGCGGCCGTTCGTTCGTGAACTTCCTCTTCCTCGGTCTCAGTCGTGTTGCCTTGCGAAGACCCGGAAATTGGCGCGCTTCCAGCAATCATCGCACCTGTCAGCCGCGGGCGCGTAGCCGGCAACAGCAGAGCGAGAATCAACAGAAGATATAGCCAACGAGGTTTCATGCAGGCCGCCTAGAGGAAATCAGTGAGCATCTTTCCCACTTACGTAAGGGAGTTGCTCACCGTTCATATCGGCAACAATTCCGTGGAACACGGAGTTATTGTCCCTAAAAAAGGATAGGTAATCTACGTGCTGTCGTCCAACCCAGAATGTAACACTTCTTGCAGATTTAAACGTGCGAGGAGGTTAAGGCGGGTTTCGGCAACCTTAACGGCCCAAAAATAAGAAAGGGGACCTGCCTGGACAGTCCCCTTTGTTGATCAGGTTTTGGTGGCAGGAAGCTGCCAGCAGGCCTTACTGGGCCCAGTAGTCGATGACGAACGCTTCTTCCAGATGCGGTCGCAGGATCGACACAAACTTCTGATGCTCTGGGTGCGGCAGGTATTCCGCACGGTCGTCTTCGCTGGCAAACGTTACCAGGAAGCAGTGGGTGAAGCCTTTGTCGAGCATTTCAGGGCTGTTGTTGGTGCCCCATTCGTAATCCTGGATCACGGGAATCTTCTTGGGCAGAGCGGCGAACGCCTTTTCCACCTTCTCGATATCCTCGGCCTTGGCCGACTCTTTGAACTTGAAGATTACGACGTGACGTAGCTTGCGGGCCGAATCACCGGCGGCTTTATCTTCAGCTTGAACCATCGCAGACATCGAAAACACGCCCACAACAAGGAGGGCAAAACAGAGAGACAAAGAGCGGCGCGAAAATGAACGCAGTTCCATACCGGGAAACTTCATAGGAGGCGGGACCTTCTCGGATTCAGGTAGCAGGTGGGAAAAATAGCTGGCGGGCAGACCTCTAATTTGACACGAAAGCGTCCGTTTTTCAACGGCTTTCTCCAATAATTAATGCACGCCGCGGCGAGAATTTTTCCCGCCGCGGCGTGCGAAAAGTCAAGCAAAAAGCTTTAATTAGGCAAGTAACGATCGTACTTGGTGGGCGGCTTCCACCATGGATTGCAGCGCCGCTTCGACTTCCACCCAGCCGCGGGTCTTCAAGCCGCAGTCAGGATTCACCCACAGTCGCTGGGCTGGAATCACATCGACCGCTTTCTTTAAAAGGCCGACCATTTCGCTGGTTGCCGGGACTCTTGGCGAGTGAATGTCGTAGACGCCAGGGCCAATTTCGTTGGGGTATTGGAAGTTGCCGAACCCGTCCAAAAGTTCCATCTTCGAGCGGCTCGTCTCGATCGAGATCACGTCTGCGTCCAGCGCCGCGATCGAAGGAAGAATCTCGTTGAACTCGCAGTAGCACATGTGCGTGTGGACCTGCGTCTGGTTGGCAACCCCGCTTGAAGCCAGGCGAAACGCATCGACCGCCCAGCGAAGGTACGCCGGCTGATCGGCCTGGCGAAGGGGCAAGCCTTCTCGCAGCGCCGGTTCGTCGATCTGGATGACGCCGATGCCTGCCGACTCAAGGTCGGTCGCTTCGTCGCGAATTGCCAAGGCAATCTGCTCGCAGGTCTCTTGCCGCGGCTGGTCGTCGCGAATGAACGACCAGAACAAAATCGTCACCGGACCAGTAAGCATCCCTTTCACCGGCCGCTCGGTCAGCGACTGGGCGTACTTGGTCATTTCGACCGTCATTGCAGTCGGGCGAATCACATCCCCAAAGATGATCGGCGGCTTCACGCAGCGCGAACCGTAGCTTTGCACCCAGCCATTCTTCGAGACGACGAACCCTTCGAGCTGTTCGCCGAAGTATTCCACCATGTCATTCCGCTCGAACTCACCGTGCACCAGCACATCGATCCCCAACGACTCTTGCCGGGCAATGCACTTCTCGGTCTCGGTTTGCAGGAACTCTTGATAGGCGTCGGCTTGAAGTTCGCCTTTACGAAACGCGGCCCGAGCCTGGCGGACTTCGCTGGTCTGCGGAAACGAACCGATCGTGGTCGTGGGCAAAAGGGGGAGCTTCAGGCGATCTTGCTGCTGCGCCTTGCGCGCGGCGTAGTCGGCTTGGCGGCGTAAGCTTTCCGGTGAAATCGCTTTCTGTCGATCGCGTACTAGCGGATTATGCGTGCGGCGCGACGTTCGACGAGCTTCGATGGCCGCGGCGTTTTCCTTTAGCTGCCGGGCGACCGACTCGGGACCTTCGTTGATAGCCTGGGTGAGGATCGCGATCTCATCCAGCTTCTGCCGCGCGAAGGCCAACCATGATTTCACCTCGGCGTCGATCGCCGTCTCGTGCTCGAGATCGACCGGGCTGTGCAGTAGCGAGCAGCTGCCCGCGATCAGTAGCCTGTCCTTGCCAATCGCGGCGGCGGCCTGCTGAGCTGTTTCGAGGGCCTTGGCTAGATCGGTTCTCCAAACATTGCGTCCGTCGACCAGTCCGAGCGACAGAAACTGCTCGGGGCGAATGTTCTTTAGCGCGGCCGGTAGTTGCTCCGGTCCATAGACCAGGTCGAGATGCACTGCATCGACCGGCAGCGAGAACGCCAGCGGAAGGTTTTCACGTAGCGACTCGAAGTAACTGGTCAGAACGAGTTTCACCTCGCCGCGTGACTCGGAAAGGGACGCCAGGCTGTGTTTCAAGGCCGCTTGGGCTTCGTCGCTCAGGTCGAGTGCCAGGATCGGTTCGTCCCACTGAACCCACTTCACGCCAGCTTCGCTGAGCTTCTCGAGCAGCTGGCTGTAAACGGGCAGGAGCTTATCGAGCAGGACCAGCGGCGAAGCATCGCTTCGCTTGAGCTTACCTAGTAGCAGCAAGCTGACCGGTCCCAGCACCACAGGGCGGACGTCCTGGGCAATCTTTTGAGCGGCGGCAATCTCAGCCAGGAAAGCATCGGCGTTGAGCTCGAAGGCCTGATCGGCAGACCATTCCGGCACGATGTAGTGGTAGTTGGTATTGAACCACTTGGTCATCTCCAGGGCTGGCAGGTCGGCTCCCTTTTGCGTCCCGCGGGCCATCGCAAAGTAGCGATCCAGCTCACTGACCAACTGCGGCGTTTGATAGGCCGCCGGCACCGCGCCGACACGAAGAGACCAGTCGAGTACGTGATCGTAGAGCGAGAAGTCGCCGACCGGCAGCTGTTCGATGCCGGCTTCGAGTTGGCTTTTCCAATTGGTCTGACGGATTTCGTCGGCCCCGGTCAGCAGGTCATCGGCACCGATGGTCCCTTTCCAGTACTTTTCTAACAGCCACTTCAGCTCTCGTTTGGCTCCGATCCGCGGAAAACCAAGATTTGTTGCAATCGCCATGGGGTTACAGTCCTTTATCGTGGGTAAAATGTGATAACACTTGCGAGTCGAAGCAGTTTATCGCTACGATGGTGGTGGATACAGTTTTGGATTCGGGTTTTGTCTTTGGTTACAGATCGGGCTTGGCGTCAGGTCCGATCAGATTTCCAAGGGAACATGGGTGACAGATGAAGTCGGCCTCCAAATCAGACGTTTCGACCGGCGAAGACGAGAACACGCTCTACTATCAATTGGCGGACAAGCTTCGTCGGCTGATCCAGTCCGGGGCGTTTGAGCCAGGCGAGAAGTTGCCGTCGATCCGTCGACTGAGCGAAGAGCATCGCGTGAGCTTGAATACCGCCAAAAGCGCGTTGGCCTTGCTCGAGGACTGGCGAACGATCGAGGTCCGTCCTCAGTCAGGCCACTATGTCCGCCGCCCTCCAGAGCAGCTGCCGAAGCTTTCGTCGACGCAGCCCAACGGCGAAGCGTGCGTTATTCAAACGAACATCCCCACGCGGATGAACGCCGCGATCGGCTCGGGTGCCGAGCCAACGCTGGGGGCGGCCGTTCAGTCGACACAGTTGATGCCGCTGACCGTACTCAACAAGTCGTATCAAAAGGTGATGCGCGACTTGCCGGATGCGTGCTTCGGATACGACGGCGTGCCGGGGCACGAGACCCTGCGCAAGTCGATCGCCAAGCGTGGCACCGAAGCTGGCTACGTCGTCAGCCCGGATGACATCGTCATTACCAGCGGGGCGAAGGAAGCCGTCTATCTCTCGATCAAATGCGTGGCCCCTCCTGGCAGCATCGTGGCGATCGAGTCGCCGGCGTACTACGCGTTGTTGGAGGTGCTGCAATCGCTGGGGCTGAAAGCGGTGGAGGTGGCCTGCGACCCTGAGACCGGTATTCAGCTCGATCACCTCGACCATGTGCTGGGCAAGTACGACATTTCGGCCTGTACGATCGTTTCCAATTTCTCAAACCCCACCGGCAGCTTGATGCCGGAAGAGAATAAGAAACGTCTGGTCGACATTCTGAACCGTTACCAGGTTCCGTTGGTGGAAGACGACGTCTACGGGGACCTTTCGTTCCGGTCGCCTCGCCCGCGAGCCGTCAAAGCGTACGACACCGAAGGACGCATCCTTTATTGCGGCAGCTTCAGCAAAACGCTTTCGCCTGGGCTGCGGCTGGGGTGGTGCATTCCGGGGCGGTATCTGCAGCAGTTTCAATTGATGAAGCTGGTGGTCAACCAGTGCACGTCGGTCGCGCCACAGTTGGTCGCCGCCGAGATCCTCGAGACGGGTGCCTACGATCGCCACTTGCGGAAAGTCCGTGCCCAGTTTGCGGAGCAAATGGACGACGCTTTGCGTGCCGTGCGGAATTGTTTTCCCGAAGGTGTCCGGGCTTCGCGTCCTTCTGGCGGGCACGTCCTGTGGATTGAAATGCCGCGGCATGTCGACGCGATGAAGATGTACCACACGCTGAGCGAGGAAGGGATTCAGTTCGCCCCGGGGCCGATCTTTTCGCCTAGCGGTGCGTTCAAAAACTTCATTCGCATTAACACGGGCTTCCCCTGGTCGCCGTTTTTGCATCGCCAGGTCGAACGCATGGGGCAGTACATCCGCAACGGAAAATAGCTAGTCTGCCGACTTCGCTCGATACTTCTCAAACGGCGACGTGGCCGGCGAGAAGAGCATATGTCCGACCTCGGCCGCGAACAGCAGCACGTGCGCGGACATAAAAATCCACATCACGGTGATCACCAACACGCTGCTGGTGGCGTACGCCTTGGCGACGACGTTCGCCGAGGCGATGGTGATGATGCCGTATTTGGCGACTTGAAACAGGACCGTGCCGATCACCGCTCCGGAAAGGACTTCCCGCCACGGCGGCCGCCGCATGGGAAGGAACCTAAGCATGCCGTAAAACGCGACCAGTACCGTGAACCAGGAGATGAACTGCATGGTGATCCAGTCCTGGTTGTCGGCGGAAATAAAGTGAAACCAGTTTGTCTCCGCCCACAACATGTGCGACCAGGTACTCAGCAGCGAAGCCAAGGCCAACAGCAAACCGACCGCGATCGAAAACAACGTCGCCCGCAGCCGCCCCAGCACTACGGCAATCAGGCTACCGCGTAGGTTCTCGGCGGCGAACCCATTGATGCGATTAAGCGCCTTGCGAAGCTGCATGAACGTGTTCGAGGCACTCCAGATCACGATCAATGTGAGGATAATCGTCGGTAGCAGGGTCGACTGTTTAAAGGCCGAAAGCTTGACCTGTTCGACAATATCGGTGCCGTACGGCTCGCCCATGGTGCTGTTCAGGAAATTAATCGCGGCGGCTCGGGCATCGGCGTCGTTTTCGAGGATTCGCCCCGCGATGGCGACCGAGAACACGACAATCGGTGCCAGCGAGAACAAAACGTAAAAGGCAATCGCCGCCGCTGACGTGGAATGGTCGTTGGCGACCCATCGCGTCACAATTTGCGAGAAAAATTTTTTCCACTTAGAAAACATGGCGGTCGAAGGATCCAAAACCTTAGGCGCTTCTGTGTGCATTCAAACCGCCATTCTAGCAGGGGTTACGCTTGATCGTAGTTCGCGAAATGCCGCAACCTTGGAAAGTTAGGCAAGACCCCATTGAAAATCGGCAGGGCAACTTCGTACCATCAAGGGGCTCTGGAGGCCATTTAGCCTTCGTCCTCAACGCGAGACCAAGCTCGCGACAGGGCAGCGAAATTTTCGACAGCGAACGGACGAGAATCGGGTGAACGGACTCAATCCGCCACAATTGGAAGCGGTAAATACCTTGTCGGGGCCCATGTTGGTGCTGGCCGGGGCTGGCTCGGGCAAGACCCGGGTGGTGACGTTCCGCATCGCGAATCTCATTAAACATGGGATCAAACCGCAGCGCATCCTGGCGGTGACGTTCACCAACAAGGCCGCCGCGGAAATGAAGGAACGGGCCCTCAAACTGCTGGGTAAAAACACTCAGTCCGAGGACGAGCCGGTCGTTTCGACGTTCCACTCTCATTGTGTTCGTGTTCTGCGGCGACATATTAACCATTTGGGCTACCCCAACTCGTACACTATTTACGATCGTAGCGACCAGGAAATGGTGGCTCGCGGCGTGCTGCGTGAGATCCGCGTCCCTAACGAGACCCTCCGCCCTGGCGATTTGCTCAACTTCATCAGTCGTTGGAAGTCGGCCGGCATTCGCCCGAAAGAGGCCTTTGCCCACGCCGACACCGACAAGGCTCACCTCGCCGCCGTCGCGTTTCGCCGCTATCAGAACGCTCTCAAGTCGTGCGGGGCGCTCGACTTCGACGACCTTTTGCTGTGCACCGAAGAGCTGTTCACCAACTTCCCCAAAGTCCGCGAGCAGGAAGCGGCCCTCTTCGATCACGTGATGATCGACGAATACCAGGACACCAACGCTTCGCAGTACCGCATCGTCCGCGGGCTGACCGAAGGGCACCGCAACTTGTGCGTGGTGGGGGACGACGATCAGTCGATTTACTCGTGGCGGGGTGCCGAGGTAAAGCACATTCTCCGCTTTAAAGAGGACTGGCCCGAAGCCAAGGTCGTGCTGCTGGCCGACAACTACCGCTGCACCAACGCCATTCTGACCGTGGCCAACCGCCTGGTCGCGTTTAACAGCACTCGCTACGACAAGGTCCTCAACGCGGCCCGGCATGGTGGCGACCAGCCCAAGGTCCTCTACTTCAAAGACGAAGAAAAAGAGGCCGAGGAAGTCGTCGGCGACATTGCCCGGCGTATCCAAGACCCAGCCGTTGAGCCGCGTGACTTTGCGATTTTGTTCCGCACCAACGAGCAGCCTCGCGCGTTCGAGCAGCAGTTCCGCGCGATGAACATCCCGTACACGCTGATCGGCGGGATGTCGTTCTTCGATCGCAAGGAAGTCCGCGACATTCTCTCGTACTTGAAACTGATCAACTCGCACCAGGACGAAGTGGCCCTGCTGCGGATCATCAACACGCCTCCGCGGGGCATTGGTCAGAAGACGGTGAAGGATCTGCTGGATCACGCCACCAACGAAGGCAAACCGCTGTGGGAAGTCCTGCCCCAGGCAGCCGCCCTGCGAGGTGGTTCTTCGACCACGACGACCGAGGCGATCAGCAAGTTCGTCCGCTTGATCAAGCATTATTCCGCTCGCTTGGGTAAGGATACTTTGACCGATATCGTCCGCGACTTGATCGGGGCGATCGGCTATCAGCAGGAACTTGCGAGGCTGTACCCCGACCCGAACGATCGCGAGTCACGCGAAGCGGCGATCGAGCAGGTCGTCAATGCCGTGAGTGCCTACGAGGATAAGAAGAAAAGCAAAGCGACCCTGGCTGGCTTCCTCGACGACACGGCCCTGGCCGGTGACGGCTTCGATAACGAGAAAGAAAAGCAGCTCAAGAAGAACGGTGTCATCCTGATGACGCTGCACGCGGCCAAGGGGCTTGAGTTTCCTTATGTCTACATGGTCGGCATGGAGGAAGGCATCCTGCCTCACAGCCGCAGCTTGAAGGACGGGGACGAGGCGATCGAGGAGGAACGCCGGCTGTGTTATGTTGGCATTACTCGTGCCCAGGAACGCCTGACCTTTTCGTTCGCTCTGGCTCGCAAGAAATGGGGTAAACCTCGCCCCACCGAAACGAGCCGATTTCTGTATGAACTCACAGGCCAGGCCGACAACCCCAACGCCGTCGCCCCGGAAGCCCGCAAGCCAGCGGCACCCAAGTCGGGACCGAAACGACCATCGGCCGGGGCCCGTCGAAGGTAGTTCGCCCACATCTTATCGAGGCCGCTATGGAACCCTACGACGCACCAAAAAGCGAACAACCGGCGGCCACGCCCTCGCATCAATCCGAGGGAGGAACGCTCGAGCGGTTACTGGTGTCGGCGTTCTATTGGTTCATTCATGGCGTCGTGACTATGGTGCTGCTGCTGGTGTTTGTCTTGGTGGTCCCCAGGTTTTTGCATCTCTTTGAAGAATTCGGAGTCGACCTGCCGGCCATGACCGTGGCCGTGGTGACCTTGTCCCGCGGGTCGGTCAAATTTTGGTTCCTGTTCGTGTTCGCATTCCTCTTCATCGATACCTCGATCGCAATCGCCGTTTCGTTCTTGCCCCGGCGGCTGCAGTGGGTGACTCGACTTTGGTTCTGGGGTTACCTGCTGTTGGCGATCCTGCTGCTGTTGATCACAGGCATCAGCCTGGCAATTCCATATATGAATCTGATGACCAATCTGTCGACGATCATTTGGTGATGTTCGAGGTTTCCGCCGGCGCATGACCGCGCACCCGCGCTCCTGTTCCCTCGCCCCTACGGGGAGAGGGTTAGGGTGAGGGGCAGTTCGCTTGTTGGAGGCGCATGCGCGAGCGGTGTTCCGAGATTGATCGGAACGTCGGTCTGGCGTTGTGAGGTCAAGGTCGCTCAGGAAACCCTCACCCTAGCCCTCTCCCTGCGAGGGAGAGGGGACAGGATTCTTTAAGGCGGCCCGCGTTCATGGGCTTCACTCGTTTCCTTTGTCTTCTCGACCGCGATGCTCATGCTCGCTTCGTGAACTCGTCCGGGTGCCACGCCCAAGTCTGCTTGGGCGTGTCTTTGAAGCGCGTGGCGAACGCGTTCCCGTCGCGCCGGTGTGATCATCTTCTTGGACTCGCCATAGAGACGAACCTTTACCTGCTTCGTACGTTGTGGACGTGCTCCGCGCGAAGACGTTTCCTTCAGGCCATCCAGTTCCCGCTGCAACTGGTCGATCTCTTCCTGCTTCTCGCAGATCTCTCGGTGCAGTTGCCGATCGAGGGCCTGCAGGCGATAGAACGTGTACGCGAACAGTCGGGCAGCCTCGTAGGTGAGCGGCTCTCGAAGCGGCCGTCTGAGCCGATAGAGCTCGCGTTCACGAGCCCGCGTGGCTTCGTCGCGCTCGCGCGGTTCGCGCTGGTCTAGTGACGCAGGCCGAAGCCTGGTGGTTCGCCGGGTCGGCATTGGCGGAGGCGGGTCGGCGGGGAACTCGTGTGCCGCGATCTCCGGATCGATGGCGACGGCCTGGCAGCTGGCACCGTAGGAAGCAGGTTTCTCCGGCAGGACCATCAACACTTCCCCGCAGCAGGGGCACAGCAGTCGGTTGCCATCGCGCACGGCAACCTGCGGAGCGTGGCCTTTCGAGCCAGCTCCGTGTGTTTCCGGTTGGGATGCGTGGTGATGGGACATGATGCTTCTGTGTGTTGATGAATCGTGTGCCACTGCCGCCCTCGGCAGTGCGAAGTGAGAACATGGTGAGCCATTCCCATTGGCTGTAAGAGCACTGGCCAGAGGCCAGCGGCACATTGAGGTTGGGATTGGCAACAGGGGAAGCGAGAGTGCTTCGATGGATGTACGTGTAATTTACAGGCAGGGCACATCAGTAGGATAGTGCGCCTGGAAGATTTCTGTAGTCACGAAGCGGGTACCAGGGTGCCGACCCGCGACACGCGGGCCCTACTTCTTATCCGCGGCCGGCCTGGCCTTGCCTATCCTTCCTGGCTTGCCAGCATGCAGCCCAGGTGGGTGGTGTGGGCTCGTCGGCAACGCAGCTTTGCTACTTTAATAAATCTGGATAGGCGAAACTTTGACGTTTCGTTAAACTACTCCCAGTGTGCAAGCATGCATGATGCTATCGCATGATATTTTGAAGGTCGTCAGCCATGGAGAGAGGCCGTGACGCCTGGTTCCCCGTTCAGGTTCATTCAAACCGGTGATATTCATCTCAATCAGCCGCTCGGCGGGCTCGCTGAAGTCCCCAAGCATCTGCGCGAGATCTTCCTTAGTGCGCCGCGTCAGGCCATGCAGCAAGTGGTCGAGAACGCGCTTCTGCACGAAGTCGACTTCGTCCTGATCACCGGAAACGTATTAGATGTGCGTCAAAGCAGCCCGGTCATTGTCGGGTTTCTGCTGGATCAGCTGGAAACACTCAGCGACGCAGGCATCAAAGTCTATTGGCTCGGCGGCGAGAGCGATCCGCCCGCTCGCTGGCCTGCTTCGATTCATCTGCCGTCGAACGTCCACACGGTTGGCCCCGGCAAGCCGGTCGAAATCTTGCATCAGCGCGGCGACGTCGCGATCTGCACGATCATGGCCCAAGGTTATACCGGTCGTGAGCCTGGTTGGAGCCAGTTCCGCCCCGACGCCGCCGGCCTGTTCACCATTGGGGCTCTCAACGGCGACTTCGAGTCCGACGCGATTGCCCGCAGCGGCATTCCTTATTGGGCGCTGGGTGGCAAAGACCTTCGTGACAAGCTGAACTGCTCGCCGGCAATCGCCGTCTACGCTGGCTCTCCCCAGGGACGGTTGATTACGCACAACGGTCAACGCAGCTGCACGCTGGTAGAAGTCGACGAAGAAGGGGACGTCACGATGGAAGCGATTCCAACGGACGTCTGCCGCTGGCAAAGTGAAATCATCGAGCTGGAAAACTGCAAGAAGGTGAGCGACCTGACGCAGATCATCAAGAACCGGCTCAACACGCTCAACACCACCAAGGGAAATCGCCAGTTGATGATCGACTGGCGGGTGATCGTCGCCAACGAAGCGACCCGCGACCTGCTGAAGGAAGAAACCTGGCAGGAGATCACCGACGAGCTGAACAAGCAGTTCGGCGAAGAACCGATGGGTTCGTGGACCTACGAACTGACGGTCGAAACGGCCTCGGTGATTCCCGAAGCGTGGTATCAGGAACAATCGATTTGCGGCGACTACCTGCGTTTGACGCGGGAGCTGGCTGCGGATCCTAGTCTGCCGATCGAGCTAACGCAGTTTCTTTCCGAGGGGCACGAGGAAAGCCAGTTAGCCGAAGCAGTCTCTATTGAATCGAGAGAAAATCGCCGCCGTGTGCTGCAAGATGCACGCCGCCTTGGCGTCCGATTACTGCGAGCCGAGTGACCAACATAACCGCCGGCTGCCAGTGATGGGCCATCTTCAGGAGTGAAGGGATGCAACTCAATCAAATTCAAATCGACGGTTTCGGTGTCTGGCACGACCTGAGTGTCGAGCAGCTTTCGCCGACCATCACCGTTCTGTTTGGCCACAACGAGGCAGGCAAGAGCACGCTGCTGCACTTCCTGCGAACGATGCTGTATGGCCAAGAGCCTGACGCCGAACGCCGGTACCTGCCGCCTGTGCATGGCGGCGAACCCGGGGGCGCGCTGCGCGTCAACGGTTCGATGGGCCGCTTCAAGGTGGTTCGTCGTTTCAATCACGACGGCACCGAAGAACAGGTTTGGATCGAAGCGAAGGATGGCACCAAGCAAAGCCGCGCGCAGCTGGATGCGCTGCTGGAAGGGGTCGATCGCCTCACGTACAGCAATATCTTCGCGGTCGGCCTCCGCGAGATGCAGCTTCTGGCCACGCTCGACGACAGCGTCGCTGCCCAAAAGATCTACGAACTAACCAGCGGTCTCGATCGTATTTCGCTGGCCGAGGTGATGCGCGAACTGGAGACCTCGCGCTGCCGGCTGATTTCCGGCGGTGAAGAGGAAGCCCTGGTCGACCAGCTACTCGAACGTCACCAGGTGCTCAAGAAGGAAATCGATCAGCTGCGGGGCGGTACGCAGGAATGGTCGAACCTTTTGAATCAGCGCCGGGCCCTGGAAACGCAGATCAATCAGTTCCAGTTCAAAGTGGCCGACCTGGAAAAGGTCGCCCAGTTCGTCGAAATGTGTCAGGCTTTGCGGCCCGAGATCAATCGCCGCAATAAGCTAATGGAGAAGATCGATTCGTACGGCGAACTGCCGGAAGTGTCGCGCGAGACGCTACGGCATCTGCATTCGCTGCAGGATCAGATCGCCAAGAAGCGGACCAAGTGCCGTGATCTGCGAGCCCACTACACCGAGCTGCGTGAGAAGCACAGCTCGATTCCGGTGAATCAGGAACTCGCCCGTCAGGCTGCCCGAGTCGATGCGTTGGGGGAACAACGCCAATGGATCTTGTCCCTCACGCAGCAGCTGGAACGCAACGAAGAAGAAGCCGCCCAAATCAATTCCGAGATCGACGATCTATGGGAACAAACGGGCGTCAAAACGCGCAGCGGCAAACGTCCGGACCTTTCGCGCAAGCAACTGCGGTCGCTGCGTGATCCTCTGCGTACCCTTGAGAACGCCACGCAAGAGCTGGAAGAAGCCAAGCGTCACACGTCGACCCACGAAGAAGAACTGCTGGGCGTCGAAAGCGAAGTCGAAGAGTCGCTCACCTCGCTGGGCGAAGAAGACCTGAACAAGGCCCTCACCAAGGCCGGCGACCTGGTGAACCTCTTGCGTCGTCGCATTCAGGTCGAAGACAAGATCGACCAAATCCGCGTCCAGTACCGCGAGTCGGAAGCGGAAACGCACGATCTGCTGGAACATCAGATGATGCCCAAGCCAGAGATGGTTTTCCTGGGGGCACTGTTCATCGCCGGCGGCTCGATGACGCTGATGTCGATCTTCGGCAATGCCCTCTTGATTGGCTCTGGCCTGGGGCACTTCGGCTGGATCTTCGGCTCGATGGCGATGGTTGCGTCGTACAGCCTGAAGCGGAAGATGGACAACGAAACGGCTCAGCATTTCGATTCGGCCAAGCGTCAGCTGATGCTGCTGGATCAACAGCTCGACAAAGCCGTTGCCGAACAGAAAGAGCTCGACATCTCGTTGCCACGCGGTAACGGGGCACTGATGGCTCGGCTCAAGAGTGCTGAAGACCACCTGACTCGTCTGGAAGAACTGATTCCGCTGGGACACAAGCTGGGCGAAGTTCGCGAGAAGCAAGAGTCGAGCACCCGCGAGATCAGCGACATGGAAACCGCGGTCGTGCGGGCCAAGAAGAACTGGAAAGACGCCCTGCGAGTTCTCGACCTGCCGGACGATATCAATCCGGATCGCGTGAAGTCGCTGGGCCGCTTCCTGGCTCAGATCCATCAGCATCGCAAACGCTTGAAGGCCATTCGCAGCGAAAACGAAATCGCGGAACGCGAACGCGAATCCTTGCTCGGTCGCATCTCGCACCTGGCCAAGGACGTCGGTGTGCAGCCGAAGACCAACGACGCCCTCTTGCTGCTGGGCCAACTGGAAGACGACCTGCTGCGTCAGGAAGGGAAGCACAAGCAGCGAAGCGGTCTGTTCGAGCAAGGCCAGAAGGTTCGCGGCGACTTCCGCCGAGTGGCCGAGGAAGCGAAGGAATTGATCGCCGAACGCGAGCAGATTCTGGAAGAAGCCAACAGCGCCGACGAAGAAGAATACCTGACCTGGATCGTCAAGACGGAAGAAGTCGAAGAGCTGCAAGCCACGCTGGAAGACTTGATCGAGAAGATCGACGAAAAGATCGATGGCGAAAGCACGGTCGAGGAAATCGAAGCGTGGTTGGAAACGACCATCAGCAAAGACGCCGACGAACAGCTGGCCAAGTTGCTGGCCGACCACCAGCACTCTGAAAAGCGGATGCAGGAATGCTTTGAGCGTCGCGGCGAATTGAAGGTTCAGCTGGAATCGCTCGAAAAGAACGACCGGTTGATGCATGCTCAGCTGGAGCTTTCGGAAGTCGAAGCTCAGCTGGAAAAGGCCATCGAGAAGTGGCAGACGCTGGCCACCACGTCGTGCCTGCTCGAGCAGATCCGTCGCGTTTATGAAAACGATCGCCAGCCAGAAACGCTGCGATTGGCTTCGTCGTACATGAAGAAGCTGACCGATGGCCGGTACATCCGCATCTGGACGCCGCTGCACGAGAACACCTTGTTCGTCGAAGAAGCCGGTGCTGATTCGAAGAGCCTGGCTCACCTCAGCGAAGGTACCCGCGAGCAGGTTTTCCTCAGCGTTCGCCTGGCATTGATTCACTTGTTTGCCCGCCAAGGCCGGGTGCTGCCGGTGATCCTGGACGACGTGCTGGTGAATTTCGACTCGAAGCGATCGAAGGCCACGGCCGAGGTCTTCAAAGAGTTCGCCGCCGAAGGGCATCAGCTGCTGATCTTCACCTGTCACGAGCACATCGCCGCGATGTTCCAGGAAATGGACGCCGACGTCCGGGCACTGCCCAAGTTCACCGGTATCTGCCGTCCTGGTTTGATCGAAATCGAAGAGCCGCTTCCCAAGATGGAACTGGCACCGCCCAAGCCTGAGCCTAAGCCAGAACCAAAACCGGAACCCAAGCCGGCTCCGAAGCCGCAGGTCAAGCAGATCCCGCTGCCCGAGCCGAAGGTTACCGTTCAGATCGAAAACCCGAAGCCAGAACCGGTCCCGCCGCCATCGACGAAGTACACGGAAGTTGTGCTGCCTGAGTACGTGCCGATCGAGTACGAAGTGGTCAAGCACGTCGAGCCGGAACCTGCTCCGCTGCCAGTCGTCGAACTGCCTAAAGAAGAGCCCGTACGACTTCGCTGCGACATCTTGCAGGAAGATGTTAGCTACCGCCTGAAAGGGAGCGACGTCACCGATAAGTACTACCTGTCGCTTTCCGACTTTGGTGTCGACGTCAGCGGTAACGTGAACTATCGGTTGAAGGATGCCGATGGTAATCGCACGGCCCAGATCGACTGGGACGCCCTGCTAGACGAAGAACCGGTCGAAGAGGAACCGCACGAGGAAGAATCCCCCGTGGCCGATGCCATCCTTCAGCCGGAGCCGAAGTGGGAACCGGAACCCGAGCCGGAGCCAGAACCGGTCCCTAAGCCACCCAAGAAGAAGATGCGAATTCGCTACGTCTACACGAACCACGACGAATTCGGTTGGGACTCGCCACGTCGCTGGTACGAAACCAAGGATCCTCGCAAGGATCACGACGAAGTGACCATTCGCGAAGAAATCATCGACGAGGACGAGGCTTCCTAGGGCATTGTTTCCTCCTGCTTGAGCAGCAGTTAAAATCAATCCAGCCTGGCCGACAACCGTCTGCGTCGGCCTCACGCCCCCTGCCTGGATTGACCTCATGCGAAACTGCCTGCTGCTTACTGCGTTGTTCTGTTTGTCTGCGAGTCCCCTTTGGGCCGATGGCCCAGCCGATAACATTCCGGCCAAAGTCCGTCCGATTCCTCCTGAAGGGATTGAGGTTCCCGCGGAAGACGCCGCGGAGCTGTCGCAGGGGCTCGAACGGCTGGACGATTTGATCAAGCAGCTGAAGATGCGTCGCGACGCGCGAACGCCACAACTGCTGCCGGACGTCGAGATCTTTTCCCGGGCCATACGTCAGGCCCTGCAGCATCGCGAGTTCTTCAAGCCGGCCGATATCACCGCCGCCAAGCAGACCCTGACCGAAGGTTTGAAGCGGGCCGAAGCCCTGATGGAAGGCAATACGCCTTGGCTCTATCAGACCGGCCTGGTGGTTCGCGGTTATCGCTCGAAGATCGATCAGACGGTGCAGCCGTATGGTCTGGAGATTCCGGCGAACTATAACAATTTCGATTCGGTCGACAAGTTTCGGCTCGACATCTGGCTGCATGGCCGCGGCGAACGCAACACTGAGGCCAACTTCATCGCCGAGCGTATGAAGCGACCAGGGCAGTATCAACCTGCCGGGACGATCGTGCTGCATCCGTTTGGACGGTACTGCAATGCGTTCAAGTTTGCGGGCGAGATCGACATTCTGGAAGCGATGGAGCACGTTAAGCAGAGTTACCGCATCGACGACAACCGCGTGGCCATCCGCGGGTTTTCGATGGGCGGGGCAGGGTGCTGGCAGATGGCCGTGCACTACCCCGACTTGTTCTTCGCCGCTAACCCCGGAGCAGGCTTCTCGGAAACGCCGATGTTCTTAGACGTGTTCCAGAAGGAAACGCTTGAGCCGACCTGGTACGAAAAGAAGCTTTGGCAGTGGTACGACTGTCCTGGCTACGCCGCGAATGTCTTCAACCTGCCGACGGTCGCCTACAGTGGCGAGCTCGACATCCAGAAGCAAGCCGCCGACGTCATGGAGGAAGCAATTGCTGCCGAAGGGATGCGTCTGACGCACATCATCGGCCCCGAAACGAAGCACTCGATTCACGCCGATTCCAAAAAGATCATCTCCGCCAAGCTGGACGCATTGGCCGAAGTGGGCCGCATTACCACGCCTAGCGAGATCCGTTTTGCGACCTATACCCTGCGTTATCCGCGGATGCACTGGGTTTCCGTCGCCGGATTGCAGGAGCATTGGAAGCAGGCCCGCGTGCACGCGAAGGTCGATTCCAGCAGCAATACGATCTCCCTCGCAACGAAGAATGTCAGCCGTCTTGAACTGAAATTTCCGGCCGGACAACAGCTGCTCTCGGTCGATCAGCCGGTGAAGATTCGGATTGCTTCCTCCGAGTCAGGCAGTGAAGGGGAGATCGATGATCTGGTGGCCTTGCAGCCGGAAACCGATCGATCGTGGTCGGCTCAGTTAGAGTTCACTACTGACGGTTGGAAGCTGGGCTACAGTGCACCGACCGGTCTGGCGAAAGTGCCGGGGATGCAAGGGCCAATCGACGACGCGTTTCTCGATAGCTTCGTCGTGGTAAGCCCCACCGGCGAGCCGTGGAACGAAGCCGCCAACACGTGGGCCGTTGGCGAGATGAATCACTTCGTTGACCAGTGGCGCCAACAGTTCCGCGGTGATGCGGTCGTCAAGTCGGACGATAAGGTAACCGAAGCCGACATCGCCAATAGCAACCTTGTTTTGTTTGGTGACCCCGGCAGCAACGCGGTGCTCGCCAAGATCGCCGACAAGTTGCCGATCCAGTGGAGCCAGAACGAAGTGACCGTGGGCGGCAAGACCTACAAGGCAACCGAGAACGCCCCAGTATTGATCTACCCCAACCCCCTGAACCCGGCCAAGTACGTGGTGATCAACAGCGGGTTTACCTACCGCGAGTACGCGTACCTGAACAATGCCCGCCAGGTGCCCAAGCTGCCCGATTGGGCGGTTGTGGACGTGACGACCGAGCCTGATGCTCTGTGGCCTGGGAAGATCGTGGATGCCGACTTCTTTGATGAGAGCTGGCAAGTGAAGCAGAAGTAGGAGAGAGATCTCCTAAGGCCTGGAAGGCCGATCGAACATAGCCAGGGGCGAAAGCCCCTGGTTGTGGATAAATACAAAGCAATAAGCCCTGGAAGGGCGACCGAAACAAACCATCGAGTTCTCGGTCGCCCTTCCAGGGCTTCTTCTTTTTAGACCCAGTACCAGGGGCTCGCGCCCCTGGCTATGTTCGGCCGGGCCTCCGGCCCTTAAGATGTCAGGAGCTCGCGAGTTGCTCAGCCTCAACTTGTCAGGGTCTGCGAGAGGGGACAAGATTTGTTTACGACAACGTCACCAGTTCCTTGTTTCGCAGGGCGTTGGCCTGAACGGCTTTCATTTCGTGTTCTTTGGGGAACAGTTCGTAGTGGACGTTCCGTTGGCGGGGCTCGTAGCCTAGCTCGGTGATCGCGTCGCGGATCTCTTGAAGCGTCAGGAAGTGAACCGTGCCGGCTTCGGCGACGACGTTCTCTTCGATCATCAGGCTGCCCATGTCGTTCGCACCGTATAGCAGCGCCAACTGACCGATCTTCAGGCCTTGGGTAACCCAGCTCGATTGAATGTTGTGGATGTTATCGAGGTAGAGCCGCGAGACGGCCTGGGTCTTCAGGTACTCGAACGTTCCCTTGGGCGGGATGTGGCTCATGTCGGTGTGATCGGGCTGGAAGGTCCAGCTGATGAACGCCGTGAAGCCGCCCGTTTCGTCCTGCAACTGACGAACGCGTTCGAAGTGCTCGATCCGCTCGGCCAGGGTTTCAACGTGCCCAAACATCATCGTAGCCGAACTACGGCCGCCGATCTCGTGCCAGACACGCATCACGTTCAGCCAGTCGTCGGTCATGACCTTACCACGCGTCAGTTCACGGCGAACGCGATCGTTCAGGATCTCGGCACCACCGCCCGGCAGGCTGCCCAGGCCGGCGTCTTTCAGCCGCTGCAGCACGTCCTTGAGGGGAATCTTGTTGACCTTGGTGAAGTGGTGGATCTCAGGTGGGCTGAACGCGTGCAGGTTAACCTGTGGGAACGCTTTCTTGATGTCGCCCAGCAGTTCTTCGTACCAGTCGAGCTTGTACTCGGGGTGCAGGCCACCTTGCATCAGGATTTGATCGCCACCGAGAGCCACGGTCTCTTCGACCTTCTTGAGGATCTCTTCACGTGGAAGGACGTAGCCTTCTTCGCTTTTGGGGCTGCGGTAGAACGCGCAGAAGTGGCAAACGGCCGTGCAGACGTTCGTGTAGTTGATGTTGCGGTCGATGTTGTACGTGCGATAGTTCTCGGGGTGCAGACGCCGCGTGACCGCGTCGGCGGCGCGTCCGAGCGCCAGCAGGTCGTTCGACTCGAGAAGCTGGAGGCCTTCTTCCGGGGTCAGTCGCTCGCCGGCGACTGCTTTATCGAGCAATTTCGCAATCATCGTAAATCGGTGTCCTGCCGCTGGGTGCTAGATCTAATCCAACTGCATAGTCGTAAAAACGCGTCAGGGCCGCTTTCTCTTGCGGGCCCAACGTGAAATGTAAATTATCGTGAAAGTATTGGAAGCACTCACTGGTCGTCAGCTGATAATTGGCTGCTTCCCGCTCGGCGATTTCCTGGAGGTTTTCCAGGCCGCTGTTGCGTGCCTGCATCAGTCGCTGAGCGATTGCTTCGGTCGGGACGCCAGGTCGGGCAACCCACATGGCGAACACGAACGGCAGGCCCGTCCAGTCGACCCACGTTTCGCCCAGGTCCCACACTTCGACCGCATCGATCGCGGGTGGGTGGATCGCTCGGTCGCCGATCAGCAGGATCGCATCCGCTTCGCAGTCCCGCATGTCGCTGCCCAGCGGCAACGCTTGCAGACGCGGTCGAACGCCGAGCCGCTCGGCCAGGAGGATCTTGGCCAGGGCCGCACTGGTGCGGGAGCCTTCGTCGAGGGCCAGCGTTTGAACCTGCTGCGGGGGAACGCGGAAGAAGATCTTCACGCTCCATACGGGGCCCAGGCAGCCAATGCACGCATCGGTAATGATCCGGTAGCCGTCTCCCAGGAAGTATTCGACCGAAGGGATGAGCGCCACGTCCAACAGGCCCAGCGAGAGCTGATCGGCCAGGTGGCTGGGGTAATCGAAGGAAAGCGTGAAGGGAGTATCTGCCTGACCCAGGCCGTGAACCAAGGGCTTGGTGTTCAAGTAACGAACGGCCCCTACACGGGCCTTCATTTCGACGGCGTTCACGGCGTTATCTTGCACGTTGATTGGTAACGAAGTGCATAAACTCACTAGTAAGTGAACCGCCCATCCTCAGGCGGCGTAACCCCATAAACCGTCTTGGGATGCGGATTAAGGGATCAATCTACTAGCGTACGCGGATTAGGCGTCGAAGGGAAGGTCGGCCAGCCCGTTGACCACGAGCCGGCAAACGGCTTTCCAGGGGATCAAATGGATCTGGAATTTGCCAGAATCCGCCTTACGTGCGAAATAACCGAGTTCCGGCGAAGATTTTTCCGGCGAGTAATGATGAGGGACGAAGACTTCTCCCTCGGGTAGGTGGATTTCAAACGAGACCTGTTCGCCGCGCGTCTTCCACAGATGCGTGAATTCGACAAACATGCGGCTGTGTCCCGCGACGACCGGGGCACCTGCCTGCTTAGGTCCGATGGAAGAATGCAGGACGTCCGATGTTTCGGCATCGTCTCGCAAGCCCAGGTCTGCTAGATCGTCCGAGGTGCTGAATTCGCCCAGATCTCGCAGAGAGGACGCCGACGAGGCGGTCGCCAAGTCGGGCGTATTATGGCCAGATTCCGATGTAACGGCAGGCACGCGAAAACGGACGTTGCAGTGGGGACATTTTCCCGGCTGCCCCTGCAAACGCTGAGGAGCGTTCAACCGGTGTCCGTTGGGACACAGGAACATGATGGTGTCGGACCTGCTGTTCACCTTCGCTCCTAATTCAGAAATTTGGCAGAGATCTGCGCATTCGAAGGCTCTTCTAGCCCATACTCACCCGGTCAAGATAAGGGTTGGATTTGAACAAATGATGAATTCAGGGCCGTCTATCCGTTAAAAAGGGGGACTTTCGCCGAAGTTTCACCCTGATATCAACTTGTCGCTTCATGAGAAGGCACATTATCAATCGCACAGCAGTTGACTAAAATGTGGGCCCCGGGCAAGTTAAAGGCGCGGCTCAGCTTATCTTCATGTCGCCCTGACAGCCCTGCTTTCGATCCTTATCGCGGAACAACATGGCCGAACAGCAAGAAAAAATACGCGTAACATGTCCCAGTTGCTTCAAACGCTTTGAAGTCAGTGCCAAGTTTGCCGGACGTGAAGGCCCTTGCCCAAGCTGTAAGAAGCCGATCAAGATTCCGGAACTGAGCGAAACGGTTGTCCTCCGCGAGAAGGAACAGTTTGGCGGCGTCAAATCGGCCGAAGGGAAGCTGGTCTTCAAGCCAGTCGCCCGCGAGGACGCGAAGTTCTCGGTGACTGCCTTGGCGGTGGTGCTGACGGCGACGATTGTGGCCTTCGCCGCCGCATTTTTCATCGGACATTCGACCGAAGATAAGAGCAGCCTAACGACGATCATCGCGGCAGGCTCGTTCCTGGTGGCAGTGCCGCTTTGTTGGAGCGGCTACTGGTTTCTGCGAGATGATGAGTACGAGCCCTATTCCGGTCAGGAACTGTGGGTCCGCGTCGCTGTCTGCTCGGCCGCCTATGCGATCATTTGGGGAATCTATGCGTTTCTGGTCGGCTACTGGGAATTAAGCCCCAACCTGAACGAGTACCTTCCATATTACGTGATCACGGCCGTCGTTTGCCTGATCGGCGGAGGCTTTGCCGCGGCAGGCTCGTTCGATATCCAGCCCCTGTCAGGCTTCCTGCACTTCTCGCTCTACATCCTGATCACGCTGTTGCTGCGGCTGACGATGGGTCTTTCGGCCTACTACGTGAACTGGTGGGAATAGCGATCGATCGCGCTTACGACGCGGTCCCCATTTCATAAATCTGCTGGGCGACCGCTGCGGCGTCGAACTCGCCGGTGAGGGGCACTTCGCGGCACTCCGGTAAGCTGCGGAACCACGTGCATTGACGCTTGGCGAACTGCCGCGTGCGGGCTTTGACGCGATCTTTGGCCGACTCCAACTCTTGATTGCCGGCAAGGTAGTCGATCACTTCCTGGTAGCCAACGGCCTGCATGGCGGTTGTGCTGAGTGGCGAATACGTATCGAGCAGATGCTGGACTTCCTCGATCAGGCCGGCATCGAACATCGCATCGACGCGCTCGTTGATCCGCTGGTGCAGGACGCTGCGTTCCCATGAGAGCCAGAACGCTTTGCAGTCTTCGGGACGCGCGTGGTCTTCAAACTCGAACTGGTAGTGGCTCATCGGTTTGCCGGTGGCCTGGTGCACTTCGAGGGCTCGGATCATGCGGCGGGTATCGTTTTCATGGATGCGGGCCGCGGCAAGGGGATCGACCATCTTCAGCCGAGCATGCAGCGCGGCGTTACCGACCTTGGCGGCTTCTTCTTCCAAGGCCTTCCGAAGCTCGGGATCGGGGGCAGGGCCTTCCGACATGCCTCGCAGCAGGGCCTTCAGATAAAGCGGTGTTCCACCTACGAAGAGGACCTCTTTGCCGCGGCTGCGGATCTCCTTCACGGTCGCTTCGGCCATCTCCAGGTACTGCAAAATACTCGAGTTTTCGTTCGGATCGAGCACATCGATCAGGTGGTGCGGTATGACCGCTTGCTCGTCCGGGGTCGGCTTGGCGGTGCCGATATCCATCGCGCGATAGAGGGACATCGAGTCGAGGGCGATGATTTCCGCGTTAATTTTATCTGCCAGGCAAAGGCCAACGCGCGTCTTTCCGCTGGCGGTCGCCCCCGAAAGAAACCAGCAGTCAAGGAAGGTAAAGTCTTTGTCAGTCGTGGGATTCGTCATGCTTGCGGCGGTCGATTCTAGGGAAAAACCCTAGTTTCTGCGGATGTTAAGGTTCGATGGGGGTGCAATTTTCAGTTTACCCCTAGCTGACTACAATACTAGATTCCCGGCCACTCGACGAAGGGGGTTGGGTACGTGACCGAAATGAACTTCCTCAACTGCATTACCTGAATAAGGGGGCCGTGCTTTGTCCGGCGAACCGAAAGCAGATTCTTCCGTGAACGTTCTGGCAGCGCTGATGGCCGTGATTGAAGATCGCCGCGCCAACCCGCCAGAGAAGTCGTACACCACCAAGTTGTTTAAAGGTGGCGTGCCGAAGATCGGTGAAAAGATCATGGAAGAAGCAGCCGAAGTCGTTGAAGCGGCCGGCGAAGAGGGAGAAGAAGGGCGTCAGCATCTGATCTACGAAGCTGGCGACCTGATCTATCACTTGATGGTCATGCTGGGGCATCGCGAGATCTCCCTGGCTGAGGTCGAGAGCGAACTGGGACGCCGGTTTGGCGTTTCTGGTATCGACGAAAAAGCGGCCCGCGACCCGAAGTAATTCTGCAACTACCATCCAACCCCAAGCGAACCATCATGGAAAACTTCCGGATTGGCATTCCCAGCAAAGGGCGACTCGCGGAAGTCGCCACCGAACTTCTCGGCGACGCCGGCCTGAAATTCCGTCGCCAAGATCGCAGCCTGTTTGCGCGGGTTCGCGATATGCCGATCGACATCACCTTCCTGCGAACCGACGACATCCCGGTGCTTTGTGCCGAAGGTGCCATCGATATGGGGATCACCGGAAGTGACCTCGTCGAGGAAGCGGAAGTCGAAGTCGATACCCGCATGGAACTGGGCGTCGGCAAATGCCGCTTGGCGTTGTGCGTGCCGGAAGACACCGACTGGAAGAGCGTCGAGGACATGAAGACATGCCGCGTCGCGACCAGCTTCCCCAATGTGACCAAGAACTATCTGGAAGCCAACGGAGCAAAGCCGCACCTGGTGAACCTGTCAGGCTCGGTGGAAGTGATGATCTCGCTGGGTATTGCCGATGCGATCGTCGACCTGGTCGAAACGGGCAGCACGTTGGCGGCGAATCGTTTGAAGATCTTCGCCGAGATCGGCAGCTACCAAACGGTACTCATCCAGAACAAGCAGAAGCGTCAGCCAGAGCTTGCCGATCGGATTGTTCGCCGGTTGGAAGGGGTCGTGATCGCCCGCGACTACTCGCTGCTGGAGTACAACATTCCCCGCGAGAAACTGGCCGAAGCCGAAAAGATCACGCCTGGTTTCAATTCGCCCACGATCAACCCGCTGGAAGACGACGCCTGGTGCGCCGTGCGGGCCATGGTCAAGCGCAAAGAAGTCATCGACGTGATGGAGAAGCTCGAACAACTCGGTGCGTCGGCGATCCTGCAGACGAACATCGCCAACTGCCGGCTGTAAAGTCTAGGATTGGCTGCACCGGCAAGCGTTGTTTAACAAATCTCGTCTCGTCTCCCCTCAGGGGAGAGGGGACTAAGATTTGCTAGGTAGCTTAAGAGTTGGGCGGTGGCTCTATTCCTGCATCGCCGTTTGCTTGGGCAGGCTGCTTGATTCCTGCTGGGCGGCGTTCAGGCTTTCGATGACCTTCGATTCGGTCAGCAGGTCGCTCAAGACGTACACCTCGCCTGCTTTCCCACCGGGGAAGATGGCCAGCAGTGGGATGCTGTTGGAGCCCAGTTTGTTGATGAACTTCTGAACCTGGGGACTGTTGTCGTGCGTGGTGTTGGTCCAGTCGACCAGCATAGGCACAATCCCGTGTTGGTTCACGACTTCACCCACGCCATCGGTGTTGATCGCCGTGTAGTAGTTCACCTTGCAGGTCGGGCACCAGTCGGCAGTGAAGTCGACCATGACCGTCTCGCCGGCTTGCTGCCGAGCGTAGATGTCATTCTCCAGTGCGGGCCAGCGTTCTTCGGCGTACGTGTCCCAGGCAATGCTGCCGTCGTGGGTGTCTCCTTCGATCAGGTTGGTGTACGAGAAGTACCCGATGCCGATCGCGACGACGAACGCACCAATCGTGGTGGCGATCTTCGAGCTCTTGTGCTCCAGCGTGTGTACCTGACCCAGCATCCAGCAGCCGGCTCCTAAGCCGACAAGCAGCGTCAGCGTTGGAACGACGTATTCATCCGGCATGGTGTACATCAGGTAGACGACCGTCAGCATCATGACGAAGCCCATCAGCTGCTTGAAAGCCACCATCCAGTTACCCGGCTTGGGCAGGAAGGAGATCAGACGTGGGTTCATACCGATGATCAAGTAGGGCGAAGCCATCCCTAGACCGATCGAGCCGAAGACGATAAACGTCGTGATGGGTGGTTCCGCGATCGTATAGCCGAACACGGGACCTAAGAACGGGCCGCTACAAGGAGTCGACAGCAGCGTGGTGACGATCCCCTTGAAGAACGCGCCGCCGTAGCCTGACTTGTTCGAGGCACTGGCCACGCTGCCACTACCTAGGAAGCTGGGCATTGTCAGTTCCCACACGCCCAGCATGCTCAGGCCCATCGTGTAAACGAGGATGATCATTGCCAGGATGTATCGCCAGTCGCCGCTCCATTGGCCCCAAGCGAGCCCGTCAGCACCGCCAGCGGCTGCCTCGCCCGAGCTGAACGATCCGACGATCAGATTCAGCGACGACGAAACGACCGCCAGAATCATGAAGACGAAAATCACACCCAACGAGTAGATCAAGTTCAGCATGAAGACCTGGCCGCGGTGTTTGCCGGCCTGATTCACAAACGAAAGGATCTTCAAGCCGACCACCGGCAGCACGCACGGCATCAGGTTGAGGATCGCTCCGCCGATAAAGCTCAGCACGATGATCCAGCCCAGGCTGGCCGATTCAGGCGGGTTGAGCACTTTCCACTGGATGTTGTCATCCAAGGGAACCGGAGGGGCCATCGCGTTGTGTTCTTCGGGCATCCCACGCGTCGGTGGCTTGGTCAACTGGCTGGTTTTGTCGCCGGTTGCGTCTTGAACTTCTGCGTGGGTGATCTTGGCTCGTTCAGCGGCTTTGGTGTACTTGGCCGCAGAGAACGCGAACGGAACGGACTCCTCTTTGGTTTTCTCGCCGACTTGAACGATGCCTTCAAACATTGCTCCGGAAGGGCGATCACAAGTTGTGTCGGTACACGTTTGGTAGCCGACATAGCCGACTAGCGGGTACTTGCCGGGAACGGCATCGATGGGAACCTGGACGGTGAACTTCCAGGTCGTTTCTCCTTCGTGGTAAAGCACAGGAGGAAAGCCTTCGATCAAGGCTTTCTCGATGATCGGGTTCTGGGTCTTGGCTTGCGTAGCCAACCATGGAGTCACTTCCGCCAGGGCAACTTGCGTCGACTTGTAACCGATCGTCGAGTCGGTTGGCGAGTAAGCGTAGACGTGGTATTCACCTTTGGGCTTGAAGCTCAGCGTCACGGTAACTTCATCGCCTGGCTCAACCGTCGCTGGCTCGAACTTGCCACTCAGGACGCCATGACCACCTTCGGTCGAGTAGTCTCCCATGGCGCCTTGAATCTTGTAATCGGCTGGAGGAATGGCTCCGCCTGGGGTGGTTGCTTTCTCAGGCAGTAGATTTTCTGGCTTGGGAACTTCCTGCATGCCGTCGAACATGGCAACGGCTTCGCCTGAGACCGGGAAGCATGTTCCCTTGTCATGGCAGCTTTGCCCGTTCAGCTTGACCTCGAGCTTCAGTGCGTCCGGCTTGGTGCCAGGGGCAAATAGAATCGGGGCACTCCAGGTGACCTTCTCGTAGAACTTCTCTTGGGCGACGCGAATGATCTTGTCAGGCGGAACGATCTTGGGCTTATGGTCGGCAGTGAACTCGCCAACGGCTGTTACGCCTGGGCTTTCTTCGACCTTCAGTTTGGTCGGCATCGGCCCGCCTTTGGGCTGCGTGGTCGAGTAAACGCACCAGCCGCTGCCAACAGTGGCCGTGATGTCGACTCGCCCATGTGTGCCCGAGGGATCGACGACGTACTTGGCGGTGACCTTCAGATTGGGATCACTTTGGCCGCCCCCGCCGAAATCGTCGAAGCCTTCAATGCCTTGGAACAGATCTCCACCCAATCCTTGGGCCATGATCGTGGTCGGCACGAGACAAAGAAGCAACGTGAGAGCGATGGGGGCAAAACGCTTCATGAGAATGTTCTATAGCGAGGATAAAGCTGGTGATCACCTAAATAGCGGTCTTCAACCATCTTCGGAAAAAATGGTGGGTTCGTAAATGCGGAATCTTCAATTCAAGCAATCGGAAATCCGCGGCAGCCAGGGTATTGTTCACCGCGCCCTGGCCACAGTCTGTGATGTCGGATACGTCCGTTGGTTTCACAAGCATCCGCCCCGATTACCAAGCCGGATGCTTCTCTATTTTCTCTAAACGAGCAGTAAGATGAGATAGCCGGGCACTGACATGGTCACAGTTGGCGAAGCTGGACCCATCGATCACCAGCCACTGTACCCAGTTTAATCCCGTCAGAAGCACGTTGGCAGCATCGAAAACGATTGCTAACCGCTCTTCCGAAGGGGTAAGCGGGCGAATCAATTGAACGGCTTGGAAGGCAAAATTCCAGTCAACTTCCCCATTATGGGACACTTCGCTGGCCAATCGCGACAAGTCCAACGCGATGTTGTCCCATCGCATCGATCCCAAATCGAACAGCCCGGTAAGGTAGTCTCCGTCGAAACGAAAGTTCTCAGGTCGGGGATCCGCGATGCAGTCTTCCAGTAAGTAGGTCTCATGTTCCAACGACAACAACAGCGATCCCAGGCGAGCGTGGTAGTGCACAAAACTGTCTAGGAATTCTTCGAGTGCTGGTTTCCATTGCGGATGCCCGAAGCTGTGCAGCGATGGAAGCTGATCGCGTACGTGCTTCAGTCGCCATTTCTCGCAGAGCTCGATTCGTGTCTTGATGCCCGGCGAAACTTCCGTCTCGCGCGGGGGTGATTCGTGTTTGGCATGAAACTCGGCGATCGCCTCGAACATGGCCTGCTTTTGCGGGACCGAGTAGGGAACTACCGGCGGCGAGCCATCCATCCAGGTCTGAAGTTCCCACAACCGACCGTCCGCCTGGGCATAGGTTTGTCCAGTAGATGCCGGGAGGTAATCGGCCAGGTAGGTCATGCCGTGTTCACGACGCTGATGGGCCGCATGATGGGCGGCCAGCAAACGATTGACCGAAAAGTCGGCCGGCATAAGCTTCAAACAGTAACTTGCCAGAGCCACCTCGACCTTCCATACCTCGCTTCCGCTGAGTCCTCCTTCACACGCGACGATACTGCGAATCGCAGCCGGCTGAAGCTGAAAGGCAGCGAGAACCTGGGTCAGTGTTGGATCGTAGTCAGGCATTTTTTTGGCGTTTTCCAGCAACTTTTCAGACGGAGTTACCAGCAAGCTTACGGGGCGAATCGGTGACTCTAATCGTTTTTATTGGTATAACCGGCTTTTCTTTCCCAAAATCCCATGCGCAGAATAGAACAAATACGGCAGTCGCTTAGAGTGGGGTATATTTTCCCAGCGATCTAATAATAGCCGTATTGGGAAGTTTTCCGAATTTCGTTGTCTAAATCTCGCAAGATTTCGCGGTGAGAAACCTCTACCTGAGGGGCGAAGACTGCCGTCGCGGTGTGCAGTCCTCGTCACAGGCAAACCAATGAGAACGATATTCGGATAGCTTATCGCAATCTCCCTCCCTTATTTTTTGTACGAGAGTTGACCGTATGAAGGTGTTTACATTGTTGCGTTGGTCGACGGCTTGTTGTGCGACGGCGATGCTCGCCTTGGCCGCAATCAGCTTGGCCATGGCGGACGAAACGAAGGCGGACGGAGACATGGCCGAAGCGGCTGTCCCATCCGAAGTCGCCGCGACGACAGGCGGATCGAGTTCTTCCAGCTCCGGCGGTGGCAGTTCCAGCGGTTCTGCTTCGCCTGCTCACGCTGCGATCTTGAAGGACTTCAAGAAACAAGACGGGCTGATTCCCACGTATCACAAGGGGAATCGGATGTTCTTTGAATTGAACAGCTCGCACTACAACGGCGAGTTCATCGTGCTGATCTCGATTGCCCGCGGTGCCGGGGTCGAGCCGCTGTACGGCGGTATGTCGTGGGGCTTCGGCGATGACTGGGTTTGGACCTTCCGCAAAGTGGATGATCGCATTCACATCGTTCGTAAGAACGTGCGTTTCAAGGCCCAGGACGGTAAGCCAGAATCCCGCGCCGTGAAGCATGCCTACAACGACAGCGTGCTGTTCAGCATTCCGATCGCAACCAAGGGGCCCGGTGGTGGCGACCTCGTGGAAGTGACCCCTGTCTTCATGAGCGACCTGCCGATGATCGGCGATGTGCTGCCAGGCTTCGGCTTCTCGGCCAGCAAATCGATCTTCGGCGAAGTGAAGGGCTTCGAGAAGAACCTGGAACTTCAGGTCGAAGCAACCTATCAGTCGAGCGGCCGTTCCAACATCGATTCGGTGCCCGACTCGCGTGGTTTGACGATCGACGTTCACTACTCGATCAGCAAGATCCCAACCGGTGGCTACACGCCGCGTGTTGCCGATGATCGTGTTGGTTACTTCCTGACCGCGGTGAAGAACTACTCGAAGTCGGACGACAACCAGTTTGTGCGATACGTGAACCGCTGGAAGCTGGAAAAAGCGGATCCATCGGCCAAGATGTCGGAACCCAAAGAACCGATCATCTTCTACATGGAAAACACGATTCCGTATAAGTATCGCAAGCCGATTCGCGACGGGATTCTGGAATGGAACAAGGCCTTCGAAAAGGCCGGTTTCATCGATGCAATTCACGTTCGTCAGCAAGAAGACGACGCCGATTGGGATCCGGAAGACGTTCGCTATAACACGTTCCGTTGGATCACTTCGGACGCCGGTTTCGCGATGGGTCCAAGCCGTGTGAATCCTTACACGGGCCAAATCCTGGACGCCGACATCATCTTCGACGCCGACTTCCTGAACTACTGGAAGCAGGCCTTCGAGAACTACAATCCGCAGTCGACCGAAGCCTTGATTGGTGGTCCGCTGGACGTCCACAGCCAGGAAGAATTCCTGAAGCGTGTCGGTTCCATCTCGCCACGTCATCAGTGCATGCTCTCGGGCGGTATGTCGCAGCAATTCGCTTTCGGAGCCGCCGCAGTCTTGGCCGATACTGAGAAAGCAAAGACTGCTAAGAAGAAGAAAAAGAAGAAGGACAAGGAAGAAGCCAAGTCCGACGAAGAAATGAAAGAAGGCGAGAAGTCCGAGGAAAAGGGCGAAAAGGAAGAAGCTTCCGAAGAAAAGAAGGAAGAAAAGAAGGAAGAAAAGAAGGAAGAAAAGAAGGAAGAAAAGAAGGAAGAAGAAGCCACCGAAGAAGAGAAGAAGCCTTCGGCCGAAGAGATCAAGAAAGAGCGAGAAGCCTTGCTCGAACGCATGATCATGGAAGGCCTGAAGGAAGTGGCGATGCACGAAGTGGGTCACACGTTGGGCCTGCGTCACAACTTTGTCGCCAGTAAGTACCGTAGCCTGTCCGAGATCGCCGAGTTAGACGAAGACGAAGCGACCGTTTCCAGCGTGATGGACTACGTGCCTCCGCATATCGCCCCTCCTGGCGAGAAGCAGGGCCAGTTCTTCCCGCAGTCGATCGGTGTCTACGACGTCTGGGCGATTGAATACGGTTATAAGCCACTCAGTGGTGGAACCGACGGTGAGAAGGGCGAACTGAACAAGTTGGCCTCGAAGAGCACCGAGCCTGGTCTGGCCTTCCTGACCGACGAAGACACGACGAGCATTTCGCCTGATCCGGATTCGAATCGCTTCGACTTCGGCAAGGATCCACTCGAGTTTGCCAAGAACCAAGCCGAAGTCGTCAAAGCGGCGATGGATGGCCTGGCCGATCGCGTTGTGGAAGATGGCGAAGACTACTCCCGTGTTCGTCAGGCCTTTAACACGCTGCTGCACACCCATGGTCAAGCGATGTACTTCGCATCCCGCTACGTCGGTGGTGTGCATGTCAATCGCTCGCACAAGGGTCAGAAGGACGCTCCGGCACCGTTTGTCGTGGTGGATGCGGACAAGCAGCGAGAAGTCATGGAGCTGATCAACGAGCAGGTCTTCAGTGACGAGCCATTCCAGTTCGACGCCGAGTTGTACAACAAGTTGGCTCCCTCGCACTGGAATCACTGGGGAACCAGCTTCGACATTCGCGGTGACTATCCGATCCACGAAACGATCTCGCGTTGGCAGTCGATGATCCTATCGCGACTGTTCTCGTCGATCACCCTGGAGCGGATGCACGACGCCGAGTTGAAGGTCCCAGCCGATCAAGATGCGTACACGACGGCTGAAATGTTCGAGAGCCTGACCGATGCCATCTTCAGTGAACTCGATTCGCTGGAAGACGGAAAATACTCAGTTCGCGAGCCAGCGATCAGCAGCCTTCGTCGCAACTTGCAGCGAGACTACCTGCAACGTCTGTCGACCTTGGCCATGGGCAACTCGTTTGCCCCGGCCGATTGCCAGACGATCGCCTACGCTCAGTTGATCGACCTGCACGAAAAGCTGCGGGACCTGGAAGAAAAGGAACTGGAACTCGATGCCTACACGCGTGCCCACTTGTTGGAAACGACGCGTCGTATCGAGAAGGTTTTGGATGCCGAGCTGACGCTCTCGCGTCCGTAAGCTTCCCCTGCTTTCAAGTCCGTTGAAATCGAGAAAACGCCGGAGTGATCACTCCGGCGTTTTTTTGTGCCTGCTTGGGATCCGAACGGCATGCGATATCGCGCGGAAATCTCGTCCTAACGGGTGGAGGGTGTTGCAAAATTAATATTCGTGTGGTGGAAAATATATTGATGTGGAATACGGTAACTTTATAGAATGAGTGCGTAGGAGACTTTTCCTTTATCTATTCTGTTTCCATCTAAAGGACTATGCCATGACGCTCAGGCGGGCGGGGTTCACCCTCGTCGAATTATTGGTTGTCATTGCGATCATCGGGGTGCTCATTGCGCTTTTACTGCCAGCTGTGCAGCAAGCTCGAGAAGCGGCCCGGCGCATGACATGCTCGAACCATCAAAAACAGTTGGGCTTAGCGATGCACAACTATCACGACACGCATCGGGTGTTCCCGCCGGGCGTGTTTGCTAATGGTTTGAATGCAGGGATGCCCACCAATCCGAACAACATGTCTTGGATGCCGACTCTGCTCCCATTCCTGGAGCAAGGTCCTTTGTTCGATCAGCTCAAGCCGTATATGGAATCGCGAGCCTCCTCGTCGTTTCCGACCGCGCTGATGAACACCAAGATCGAAACGCTCATGTGTCCTTCGGATCCCAACCGAGGCCAGACGGGCGAAGTGCATAACCCCAGCAATCAGGATCCACCGCCGGATTATGACGACGGCTTCCACGGCAACTACTTGCTGTGTCACGGTAACCAAGAGATCACCACGACGACCGACAACGATGCCAACGGTATGTTCTACTACCTGTCGAAAACCGACTTCTCGTCGTGCACCGACGGTACCGCTAACACGGTGATGGCCGCCGAAATCTTGTTGGTGAAATCGAACGTTTCTGGCAAACGTGACTGGCGTGGTCGTTACTACCGAGCTGACCATCTCAGCAGTATTGTCAGCACGCGGCTTACGCCCAACACCACCGCATCGGACAAGATGCGAACGTGTGAAGGTTCGCCGACGAACCCGTCGTACGCTCCATGCGCGCAGGACACCAACACCCAGGTCATTTATTCCCGTAGTCAGCATCCTGGCGGCGTGATGGTGACCTTGATGGACGCCAGCGTGCAGTTCGTTTCGGAAACGATCAACACGCAAACCTGGCAAGATCTGGGAACGCGAGCTGGTGGCGAAGTTCCTGGCGACTATTAATCGTCGGGCTTCAACGGACCGTTCTGAATTTGAAAGACTCGTTTCCAGAAAGGTAGACGATGCGATACGCGTGGAAATCGATGGCCCTGCTCGTTGTGCTGGGCCTCATGGTGCCACTGCTCGGCTGCGGTGGTCCGACCGAAATTGTGGTGAAGGGAACTGTGACCTTCGAGGGGGAACCGGTCGAGACCGGGGAAATCTTGTTTATTCCCGCCGATGGCGAGGGCCCGGTAGGAGCCGGTCCTATCACCAACGGTGAGTTCTCGTTCGTTGCTACGCCCGGAGCCAAGAAGGTAGAAATCACGGCGAACAAGGTCGGCGACAAGCCCGCCCCAGATGGCCTGCCGAACTACATTCCTTACATTCCCAAGAAGTACAACACGGCCACCACACTCACGGCAACCGTGGAGAACAAGGCTGAAAACACCTATACGTTCGACCTTGAGAAGTAAGAAGACTAAACCATGAAAACGCCGGACTGCCTGTTCGGCGTTTTTTTATGCGCTGTTGGTCAAGACTGAGGTATCTCAGTAATGTCCAACGGTGACTTTAGGCGCCAAGAAAAAGAGAACTCCGCAAGTCCACGGGGGACTTGCGGAGCCTCATTGGTAGCCTGATCGGATTCTCAACAGAAGAGGTTCCGATAGGAATGTGGTTGCCTACCGGCAACCCGCCGGTAGCCGTTAGGCAGAGCCACCTCTACGGCTGGTACAGACATATTCCACTGGAACACCTCCTTTCTACTAAAGCTTACCCTTGGTCGGACAGAACGCCGTGTAGAGCCGACCGCAGGTCTTCAGTAACGTCGCGCTGCGTTAACGCGACCCTAGGTAAGACTCACTTTGAACCAAGTGTTCTCAAATGACAAGAGCATTTTCAAAAACTCGGTTCTCCGCGAACGCCCCCTTAGGACAGGGCAATGAATTGTAGGTTCACGCCCTTAGCGCGGAAAGTAGTAAATTCTTGCGCACTTCAAAATCGGCGTGGGCAAGAACCGGATGTAAATCGCCCGTTTCCAGGGCTTCCGGCAACTCGACCCAACTCTTACAACCCGACATGGCTTCGGTCGGTGTGAGGGTGGTTGGCTGGCTTACCTCGTAGGCACGCACAACCAATATGTGGATCCCGGGGGCCCGATAGTGGTAACGCATGTGCAGCGCTTCGCGGTTGAGGATTTGCTCGAACAGCGAGGCATCGAGCTTGGCTTCGTCTTCCAAGTAAATCGCCTCGGCCACTTCGCACACCAGGTGCATCGTCACTTCCGGCGACGTCGGTACCTGGACGAATTCCGGATGTTCTTGCAGCAGCTTCTTACCCAGGCCGTTGAGCTTCGACTCCGCTTCATGGAAATGCGTGGGATAAAGCCAGAAGCGGTTCTTGGGCAGCTCGAATTCCCCCTCTGGCTCGGCAATGCCACCTTTGCGGGCCAGGACAATCTGTTGGCCTCGTGCGACCGCTTCGCAGACGACATTCCACTCTTTCAGGGCAAGTTGGCAGGCCATACCTTTGGTCTCACTCGCTAATAAGGTTGACTAATTGAGCACTAAGTTGATTCAGGAGGTAAAATAGAGTGAGGAAATATGGCAATTCAAGGCCCGAATTGCTAAGGTAAGGGTGTTCCATCCTGCCTTCCCGCCTCCAAATACTCCTGCCTGAATGGAAACGATGGTGCCACTCTTGATACGGTCCAGCTTGGCTGCGTATTTGTTGATCACGGTAACAACGCTTAGCGCGGTTGCTGCCGAAGTCGATACACCGCAGTTTGATGCCGCCCAACTCGAATTCTTCGAGAAGGAGATCCGTCCCATTTTGTCAAAGCGGTGCTACGAGTGCCACGGGCCTGATTCCGAAACTCCTGGGGGTGGCCTTTTTCTCACTTCACGTGGTGCGTTGCTTGAAGGGGGCGACAGCGGCCCGTCGATCGTCGCAGGCAAGCCCGACGAAAGTCTGCTGATCGAAGCAATCCATTACGACGGCATCTACCAGATGCCACCCAAGTCGCGGATGCCGGAAGAAGAGATCGCCAAGCTAGAAAAGTGGGTCACCAGCGGAGCAGCGTGGCCGATCAGTGACGAAAAGAACACACCGCGTAAAGAGGTCTTCGATCTCGAGCAGCGCAAGAGCGAGCATTGGGCCTGGCAACCGGTCGTGAAGCCGGAGTTGCCGTCGGTTAAGAACGAGGCATGGATCAAAGACCCAGTCGATCGTTTTATCTTGGCCAAGCTGGAAGAGGCGAACCTCGCACCCAATGGCCCGGCCGAGCCAGCCATTTTGCTACGAAGACTCTACTTCGATCTGACCGGCTTGCCTCCCACGCCGCAGCAGGTCGAAGCGTTTCTGGCTGATCCTTCACCGGAGGCGATTGAAAAGGTGGTCGACGAGCTACTCGCTTCGCCTCGCTTTGGGGAACACTGGGGGCGGCATTGGCTGGACCTGGTACGCTACGCTGAATCGCGAGGTCACGAATTCGACTACGATATTCCCAACGCGTACGAGTATCGCGACTACGTGATTCGAGCACTCAATCAGGATCTGCCCTACAACGAGTTGGTTGTTGAACACATCGCCGGCGACTTGCTCGAGCAGCCGCGAAAGAATCCGGAGACCGGCAGTAACGAGTCGGTTCTGGGCACCGGCTTCTGGCATCTGGGCGATTGGGTGCACTCGCCGGTCGACATTCGCAAGGACGAGACCGATCGCTTCGACAACATGCTCGACGTCATGAACAAGGCTTTCCTTGGGCTGACGGTGACTTGTGCTCGATGCCACGACCACAAGTTCGATGCGATCTCGCAGGCCGACTACTACGCCCAGATGGGCTTCCTGCAAAGCTCCGCCTATCGCCAGGTTCGTTTTGAAACCGCCGAGCACAATCAGCAGATTGCCGACTCGCTGGAAAAACTGAATGAAGAGTTTCAAACCAAAGCCAAAGCAGCCTACCAAGGCGGCATCGATCAGGCGAACGACCGCTGGGAAAAGGAACTGCTGACGCCTGGTTCGCCGTGGAATCAGGCTTTGGCTGAAGCAGCCAAAGATGCCAAGCATCCGCTGCACTACTGGGCGAAGTTTTTGAGCGTCGCCGAAGAACAGCGCCCCCAGGTGCTGGATGACGCTCACAAGGTTTCCGAGCAGCAACGTTCTGCGGCTGCGGATTACGCAGGACTTGTGATTCATGATTACGCGAACTTGCCTGAGGCGCAGTGGCGAACCGATGGAGTTGCTTTTGGAAGCGGCCCGCAAGCGACCGGAGCGTTTCTGTGGAGTACGACGGCTGAGCCTAAGGTTGCCGGTGTTCGAACCGATGGTGCGGCGGTCTACGACACGCGGTGGAGCGGATTGAAACTGAAGCCAGGCGTTCAGGATGACTTCGGCAAGACACGCGGCTGGAATCGTGCCGGGCGTACGCTTAAGACCGACACTTTTACGCTGAAGGATGGACGCGTTCACTACCTGGTGAAAGGGAGTGGCTATGCGTTTGCGGTGATCGATTCACATCGGATGGTTCAAGGACCACTGCATGGGAAGTCGGGCAACCGCTGGGAGTCGAAGGACCCGAATCAGGTCCAATGGATCCGGCACGACCTGCGAGATTATCTCGGGCACTCGATTCATCTCGAGTTCACGCCGATGGATGACAAGCCGCTGGAAGTCTTGATGGTGGTTGACGGCGAACAGATGCCTCCCACTGCCCGGGACACAACCAGAGCGGCGATTGCATTTGATCAGGTTGCGTCTAGCGGTGATGTGAATGCCCAGCGTTTTCTGCAGACACTGAAGAATGCGATTGATACTCCCGAAGACGCACCCCTGGCCGACTGGTTGGTTCGCAACTGGGAGAAGCTGGCACCAGAAGAGCCCAGTCCGTTTGACGACCTGGCGAAACAATACCGGGAACAATCGCAGGCACTGTTGGCCAACGTGCAATGGGAATCACGCACGGCCCCAGGGATGTGGGATAACTCGGCAGAAAAAGAACGTCTGCTAATCCGTGGCAATTCCAAGAACCCCGCGGACCCCGTCGCGCGGCAGTTGCTCACCGCGATTAACGGCAGCGGTGATTCCTTCGATCCTAACGGCAGCGGACGACTGCAATTGGCCCGTCAGGTGATGGATGCCGACAACCCATTCGCTTCGCGCGTCGCGGTGAATCGTATTTGGCATTACCTGATGGGACGAGGTATTGTCCGTTCGGTCGACAATTTTGGTGTCCTCGGAGAGCTGCCAACGCACCCGCAACTGCTGGACTACATGGCATCGGAGTTCGTCGCCGATGGCTGGTCGCTCAAGCGAATGATCCGACGAGTCGTTCTTTCGCAGACCTACCAGATGTCATCGGTTCAGGCAGGCTCAGCCGAACAAGCCGACCCGAAGAACGACCTGTTTCATCGCGCCGAAGTGAAACGCCTTTCCGGCGAGGCGATCCGCGACAGCCTGTTGATGGTCAGTGGAAGCCTGAATGAAACGATGTACGGTCCAAGTGTGAAGGTGCATCTGACTTCCTTCATGCAAGGTCGCGGTCGTCCTGGTCAAAATGGTCCCGTCGATGGGGCAGGGCGGCGAAGCGTGTACCTTGAGGTCCGGCGTAATTTCCTTTCGCCGATGATGTTGGCCTTCGATACGCCGCAACCGATTACGACTATCGGTCGACGGAATCAATCGAACGTGCCTGCCCAATCGCTGATTCTGCTCAATGATCCGTTCGTGATCCAACAGTGCGAGAATTGGGCCAAGCAGGCCATCGCTCAGACGCCAGAGGATATGCAGCTGCGTATCCAGCGCATGGTCGAGCAGGCCTTCTCACGCAAACCGACCGCTGAGGAGCTTACGCTTGCCAATCAGTTTCTGGAAAGCCATCGCCAGACGTTATCGATCGATCCACAGCAAATGGCTTCGTCGGTCGATTTGTGGCGTGACTTGGCCCACGTGCTGGTGAATGCGAAACCGTTTATTTTTGTTCGTTAACTTGGGAGTTGCCGCGTGGATTGTTGTCCTCGACCTTCGGGAATGCAGAGCCGCCGACAATGGTTAGGCCAAGCCGCTTGCGGCTTTGGTGCGGTTGCGCTCAACTGGATGCTGCAGCGAGAGGCCGCGGCAGATGGCCTGGGCCTGTTAGGGGCTCCTCACGCATCGCCGAAGGTCCGTAGCGTAATCTTCCTGTACATGGACGGAGGACCTTCCCAGGTCGATACGTTTGACCCGAAGCCTCTTTTGAAGAAGTACGACGGGAAGCCGTTCCCGGCCGAGACAGAGCCCACGCAGTTCAACAACCTGGGCGGGACGCTGGCCAGTCCTTGGAAGTTTCAGAAGTACGGTCAGAGTGGAATCGAGGTCAGCGAACTCTTTCCCAATGTCGCCCAGCACGTGGATGATCTGGCCGTTATTCGTTCGATGACGTCCAACTTCTCGGAACACACCAACGCCAATTACTTCCTGCACACCGGCAGCGGACTGCAGGGGCGACCCAGTATGGGTGCTTGGACAACCTACGGCTTAGGCAGCGAGAACGACAACCTGCCTGGGTTCGTGGTGCTTAATGGTGGTCTGGTTCCGCCTGGCGGGCTCGATAACTTCAACAGTGGTTTCCTGCCGGCGGCATTTCAGGGTTCGATCTTTGCCGCCAGTGATCCACCGGTGGCCAACATCCGCTCGCGTGACAAGAGCCCCGCTGCCCAACGCAGTAAGTTGGACTTGCTCAGCAAGCTTGACCAACTGACGCTCGATAAGGTGGGCACCAACGATCAGATGGAATCGGCGATCGCCAACTACGAACTTGCCTATCGCATGCAATCGGCTGTGCCGGATCTGATGGATCTCGCCTACGAGACCCCGCAGACGCTGGAAGAATACGGCTTGAATCACTCGTTCAATCCCACGAAGACCTTCGGTCGGCTGTGCCTGCTTTCACGGCGATTGGTCGAACGGGGCGTTCGCTTTGTTGAATTGACGGTACCCAACGTCGGTCACGATCGCTGGGATCAGCATAGTAATCTGAAGGATGGACACGAGAAGAACTGCCTGGCAGTCGACCAGCCGATTGCCGCATTGTTGGCCGACCTGAAGCGGCGCGGCATGCTCGACTCGACTTTGGTCGTGTGGGGAGGCGAGTTTGGCCGAACTCCGTTTGCCCAAGGCAAGAATGGCCGCGATCACAATCCGTTCGGTTTCACCATGTGGATGGCCGGCGGTGGTGTCAAAGGTGGCACGGTTTACGGCAGCACCGATGAGTTTGGCTACAAGGTCGTCGAGAATCGCGTCGAAATGCACGATCTCCACGCCACCATGCTGCATCTGCTCGGGGTCGACCACCGCCGCCTGACCTTCCGCTTCAGCGGCCGGGATATGCGTCTGACCGATGTCCACGGCCACGTGCTGCACGATATTCTCGTCTAACTCTGTTGGAGAATTTCCCACCGCAAGGGTGAACATCTCAGTGGCAATGCGGTCTACTGGAAAGAAGCCAGCGAGGATCGTTTTGCAGCAACACGTCCACCGGTCACCAGTTACGACGAGGACAGGCTTAACCGCCCCTTGACAATCCTCCCTATCCGGCGGAAACTGGGTCCCTTCCCAAGCGAGACCGTAGCTCAGTCGGTAGAGCAACGGACTTTTAATCCGTAGGTCCTGGGTTCGAGCCCCAGCGGTCTCACTTGAGCAGCCGCTTCGCCATGTGCGAGGCGGCTTTTTTCATTTCTTGGCCTTTTCTGCGTGTTTCTATACGTCCCCTCTGGAAGGTGTGTTCAATCTCCCACTTAGTTGGTGATTTATTCATCGAAGTTCGTTGACTCGAGTGTGATACCGGGTACAAACGTATCCGTGTTCAGTGTCAACCTATAACGATTGTGCAGTTTGCACAGACCTGTAGAGGGCAGCGCGGGCTTCCTCTAAGAAATCGGTGTTTGCCCAGTTTGTTGGGCTGTTGTGTCTTGTCGGATTCATGAATTCCACATCGCACGATCGCATTTCGAGGAATCTCAGGTCCACGTATTCTCTCGCGAAGGTAACGTCGCTCGCTGGTTGAAAAGCGAGGTCTTTACGACGTTGCGATTGGGTCTCTGCGAAGTGCTTATGAGATCAGTAGCAAATAGCAACCGCTGTATGCCAGTTTGGTGAACTGCAATTGCTCGTTGGATGCAGGAACGAATGCCTCGCGACGTGAAGTAAATCGCCAAACCATTGAATCCTAAGCGGGTCCAGCATTGGACGCGCACAAAAATGGCCAGTAAGTCCCAGCGCCAACCGGATGGCTTACTGACCGATGTATCGAAGAACGCCATTGGTATGCGCTCATGACACGTAATTTTGATTGTAGCGCAGGGGCATGGATAGTAAAGATCGAAACCCCTTATTCGATCTTCCCGAAGCGAATGCATCGGCATCGCTTCTCGGGCCCCTTCGTATCGTGACGCTACTCTCTTTTCTTCGGAGGCAGATCGCCCGCCCACCCCCCTGACTCGCAATTCCACACCTTTGATTTGACTAAATATGCGAGATGAATATTTCCCGGGGGAATTTAGAAATGCCACTTCCATTTAAGCCACTTACGTACTTGCTGAGTGTTTTCGCACTCTTGGCTGGTACCCAGGTAGCCATGGCCCAAGGGCTCTTGGGCTTTCCGCTAGGTCCTGAGCAGGAAACACTCGATCCTATGGAACAACTCGGTCGCGAGTTGTTCAACGACACCAATCTCTCGACGCCAGCTGGACAAGGCTGCGTTACTTGCCATGCGCCTGAAGTTGGGTTTGTCAGCCCGAACTTCTTTGTGAATCAGTTTTTTGGTCCCCACTTCGGCGCGATACCTCATCGTTTCGGTCCTCGTAAGCCGCCGTCGGCCGCCTATGCGGGTGACTCTCCTGACTTGCGATTCGTCGCTGATCCGGCGTTCGCCGTGAACTGGGAAGGGGGCGTTTTCTGGGATGGTCGCGCTGCTGGCCAGTTGCCACTGTATCCCGAGTCGGACGATAGCCCTGAGTACGATCCACTTGCCGAACAAGCGTTGTTTCCCTTCTTGAATCCTGTCGAGCAGAACATTGCCAACGAAAAGATCGTTGTTCGCAAGGTAGCCTTCTCGCGCTATCGCCGCCTGTTCCTGCAGGTTTGGGGTGAAGGTTCACTTGACTTCCAGGACAAGGAAGTGGTTTCACGGGCCTACGATCGGATTGTCACGTCGATCGCCGCGTTTGAACGATCGAGCGAGGTGAATCCATACAGCTCGAAGTTCGATGCCTGGCTTGCAGGCGAGGCCGAACTTACCGAGCAGGAAAAGCTTGGTCTATGGCTGTTCGAGAATCCATTTGATGGTCGATCGTTGCTAGAGCCTAACGAAGAGAGGACTCCGTTCCCGCGTGGAAATCAGGGCAAGGGACGCTGTGGTATTTGCCACTCCGAACAACCTGGTCCCAACGACGAGCCACCCTTGTTCACCGACTTCGCTTACCACAACTTGGGACTGCCGAAGAACCTGAACAATCCGTTCTACTTCATGCCGCGCCGGTTTAATCCTGATGGTCGCGATTTCATCGATCGCGGTTTGGCTCCCACCCTAGAGACCCTTGGCCAACCCGCCAACTGGACACCGTCGGGCGACATTACTACCTGGCAGGAGGAAATCGACAACGCCGAAGGCCGGCACAAGACGCCGACCCTGCGGAACGTCAACAAACGTCCTTTCCCAGGATTCGTCAAAGCTTATATGCACCACGGCGGGCTAAAGTCGATGGATGAAGTCGTCCACTTCTACAACACGCGTGACGTGCCGGAAGAAGGATGGGGACCACCGGAGGTCGACTTCGGTAACATCACCGGCGGTATCGTCGGCGACTTGGGAATGACTGAGGAAGAAGAAGCGGCAATCGTAGCCTTCATGGCGACACTGTCGGATGGGTATCGTCCGCCTAGTTCGCGTCCTCAGTTGCCACAGCTACCACCGATCTTTCAGTTTCCTTTCCCATAATGGAGGAAACTACTTGAGATAACTAATAAGGACGCCCTCGTATTTGCGAGGGCGTCTTCTTTTGTACACCCACACAGACGGCGATCAACTTGGCTGAAACATCTTTTGTGTCTGAATATCGTCCGCGGCAGTAAGTCCGAAGTGAATGGGTGTCAATTTGCTCGACCTGAGATGCAGTATCATCCTCTCGAAAATTTTATTTAACCCATCGAAATTCATTGACATGTTTATCCATAGGTGTAGAAAGAAGTTTGAAGGCTCTGGTTAATTAGTAGGTCCAGGAGAAATGATCCGATGAGGCAAAATGCATCAAGGTCATGGCATTCCTGGGATATGCTCCTGGCAAGTTGATCCGCCTGAAAAAGGATGGTTTGAAAGATGACTTCTGGGCAGTTTTCCTACGACGCTGGAACCCTCAATTGTCTCTGAGGGCACAACGAGACTCCTCAATCATCATCAGTTTGATTTCGGGAGTACGCGATTCTAATCGACGTCAGACTGATAAGTACCATTTCAATCTGAAGGTGATGAGACTTAGTGAAGTTCTCCACGGCTCTCAGAAAACGACGGCCAGTTATCGGGGGATATTAAGCCAGCATGTCGTTCAAGATGAAACGTTAAGAGGCGGATTTGACCCACGCTTACAAGACACCACGACGAGCGCAAAAAAAAAGAGGCCAGTAAGCTCTAGCGCCAACCAGAATACTTACCGGCCGGTTTTCGCACGAACGAGTTTTGTGAACACGCTCATGCAAGTGGGATTGAATTCTTATTGGGGGAAGACCAACCAAGGTACGAGCAGGATCGCTCGAATTAAAATCGCATACTGTGCTTACCGAAATAGGCACACGGTTGTTAACACCTGAACTCTTTGCATGTTTCGCTTCTCTTAGCACGTGCACTGGTGAAGTCTCTTCCGCGACGACCGCCATTTCTCGCATTGGTTTTAACTAACAGATGACGAAACGGGAGAGAAATGATGTTACGGCGTTTTGCGATGCTATTTGTGCTGACCGGGTTTCTGGCAGCACTCTCGATGACAAGTGAGGGGCTGGCACAAGCTCCTCCGACGATTGAAGATGTGGAAGACTTAGGTCTAGAGCTCTTCTTCGACGAGAACTTGTCGATTCCGAAAAAGCAAGCCTGTGTAACGTGTCATAGCCCTGACACAGGCTTTACAAGTTCCGATTCCGATGCCAACGAGATATTCGGAATTCACCCAGGGGCAATTAAACCACGGTTCGGTGCGCGTAAGCCGCCATCGGCAGCTTATGCTGGCCAGGCTGGACCGCTACGTCGTGTTCCCCCGGCACCTTTTGTCTTCATCGAGTGGGAAGGCGGGACGTTTTGGGATGGCCGTGCTACCGGGCATAAGGAATTGGATCCGAGTGTCGCCATCCTTGGTCTATCGAACAAAGATATCTTGGCTGAACAAGCGTTGGCTCCATTTCTGAGTGAAGTGGAACAGAACGTTCAGGACAAGCAAAAAGTCATCAAGGCAGTTGCCAGAGGTGAATACGCCGACCTCTTCAAAAAGGTTTGGGGCGAAGACTCGCTTGATTACAAAGATCCTGAAGTGGTCGAGAAGTCCTACGATAAGCTCGTGATTGCGATCGCTGCGTTTGAACGTTCGGACGGCGTCAACCCCTTCACCTCCAAGTTTGATTATTGGCTCAAGGGTCAAGCGACATTAACCGCTGACGAGTTGGAAGGACTCGCATTGTTCGAAGGGCAAGGCGCGTGTGCTGGTTGCCACCTTAGTGGACGAGATCCAAACAACCCTCCTCTTTTCACGGACTTTGCCTACCACAACCTTGGCTTGCCGAAGAACCCGGACAATCCGTTCTACTCCATGCCCAAGAAGATCAATCCAGATGGAGCTGACTTCATTGATCGTGGTCTCGCCAAGACGTTGGAGGACCTGCACGCCGATGGCAAACTCGTCCCGCTGCTGTTGCCTGGCGACGTGCCGGAAGACATCATTGCCGATGAGGAAGGCAAGTTTAAGACGCCAACGCTACGAAATGTTACGCGACGTCCCTATCCAGAGTTCGTGAAGTCGTATATGCACAATGGCATCTTCAAATCGATGGAAGAAGTCGTCGAGTTCTACAACAAGCGGGATCAATTGTTCCCGGCTTCAGTGGCTGAAGTGCCGCAGACGAGAATTCCTCCGTTCGCGCCGCCCGTGAACATGGGACTAACGGACGAACAAGAAGCGAAGATTGTCCTCTTCCTGCATACGCTGGAAGATGGATACCAACCTTAATGCGATAAATCTCACCAGAGTACGAAGATGCCCCGCACGTGACGGGGCATCTTTCGTTTCTTGAGGTATACGTTCCGCTACACGCGTTCTGCCACACGCAGTTTGGCGGTTCGGCTACGGGGGTTTTGGCGAATCTCTTCATCGCTGGCCGTGATGGGCTTCTTCGTGAGCCGCTTGAGGCGTGGGTCATCGAGAAACGCTTGCTTCACTGGTCGGTCTTCCAGCGAGTGGAAGCTGATGATGGCCAGGCGACCACCCGGTTTCAAGCGATCCGGCAGCGTTTCCAACGCAGTCTCCAGCGACGAGAGCTCGCGGTTCACGGCGATCCGCAGGGCCTGAAACGTCCGCGTGGCGGGGTGGATTCTGCCGCGGCCACTTCCAGCCACGGGTGGGTAACAACTGACGACCACGTCCGCCAACTGCTTGGCGGTGATAAACGGTGTTTCTTTGCGAATGTGGCAAATCTTCTTGGCAATTCGCCGGCTTAGGCGTTCTTCGCCATTCTGGTAGATCAGGTCGGCCAGGTCCTTCTCTTTCAGATGATTGACCAGGTCCGCCGCCGTTTTCTTGTCACGCAGATCGAACCGTAGATCGAGAGGCCCGTCCGACTCGAAGCTGAAGCCGCGTTCACGATCGGCCAGTTGATCGCTCGATAGCCCCAGGTCGAGCAGAATGCCGTCGACCAGGTCGATATCGAGCGAATCGAGAATCTTGGGGATCTCGACGAAGTTGGCGTGTGCGATCTTTACGGGAAGTCCGACCAGGGTTTCTTCTGCCCGCTGCAACGCGATAACGTCGCGATCAACCGAAACGACAAAGCCCTTGTCGCCGAGTCTTTCGGCCATCATCCGTGTGTGCCCACCGCCGCCGAGGGTGCCATCGACCAGGATTTTCCCAGGCTGCGGGTCAAGCCACTCGAGGACTTCTGCCGGTAGAACAGGAATGTGAACGGTAGGTGCGGCCATAGGATCGGCTGGGAAAACTCGGGCAAAACGTTCAGCTTACCGGAGCAACCGATCGCGGGGCAGGGCGGGAGAGAAAAAATCCGTCGTGGCGCATCCGTGCCCCAAAACGACGGATCTTGTGGAGTCACCGCTGCACTAGCGACTTCACAGGGCTTGCCCGACCCGGCGTCAATCTTTGATTCCGTGACGGTACACGTTCTCCCGATAGTGGCCTAATCGGGGCGGCATCGTCGTGCGGAGCAAGCTTCGGACGTAAGAAGTTATTCGTTAGTTGATAAAGTGTTATTAATCAAAACATCAACAATCGATGTCGCTTGATGAGCATCTGATTGAGGATATTCGGTCCGCATTTTTCGTCAATCCAGAAAGCGGCTTTAAAATTTTGCTAGCAAATGACGCTAGCGGATTTAAGGGTTGGCCGTCGCGAGAGTTGCGATTAAGCCCCCCGGTAGAAAAAGTTTTGCAGCTTACAGAATCTCGCTGCTAGCGTTGCGTGGGCGAGGTGGAAATTACGTCGTCCAGCATGGTTTCGTAAGACTGGATCATTTGGTGAAGGGAGAAGTGTGCTTCGACCTGTTGGCGATTGGCTTGCCCTAGCTGCTGGCGGAGTGCTGCGTCTTCCATCATTCGGCGAAGTAGCGTTTCGGCCTCGGGCATCTCCTCGTGGGTGACCCTTTGCTGAGCGAGATCGCCGGAAAGGAGTTCACCAACGCCTTCCACGTCCGTAGCGATCACCGGTAAGCCGTGTGCCATGGCTTCGATCAATGCATTGGGCATCCCCTCCCAGCGGGAACTGAGAGCATAGATCTCACTCTCGCGAAACCAACTCGGGAGGTCGTCCTGCCATCCAACAAGCCGAACCGATTCATTCAGCCCCTCCGATTCGACTTGCATCAACAATTCTGGAAGCTGCTGACCGTCTCCGACGATCACGAGTTCCCAATCAGGCTTCTCACGCAGCAGCTCAGCAAGTCGAAAGATCAACCAATCGAATCCCTTTTGCTCATCGAGACGCCCCACGGCGATGATCCGGTGCTTGCGGTCGACCGGCTCGGCGTAGGTCGTTGGCTGGATCACGTCGATATCGATGCCGTTGGGTATGACCAGCAACTTCGACTCAGGCACACGAAGTGTCTCGGCTGCGAACTGACGAACACCTTCGCTGACGCACAGCACGCGATCAGCACGCTGGGCCGCCCACGATTGAAACCGACGTCGCCAGCTCCCTTGTTCGATGACCCGCAGCGATTGCAGCCGATGGATGTCCACTGCACGAGTCGCCATCGCGGCGACGATATTGGCGTGGAAAAGAAAGCTCCAAACGACGTCCGGCTTGGTCTTGCAGATGATGCGTTTCAACCGATCGATGGCAGAAAGGAGCTGCCACTTGGTGCGACAACCCAGAAAGTTGAGCGGTATCTCAGCCGCTTCAAGCTGCCGAACCAACGCGTCTTTGGGTGGCTCTGGCGGTGGTGCGAGCGCCACGACGTGCACCTCGTACCTGGCCGGATCGAGACGGCAGGCCACGTTGGCCACACATCGTTCGGCACCCCCCATGCCCAGTTCCGTGGTGACAATCAAAATGCGTTTGGGGGCTTCAGACATGGTGTTGGCAACCAATGACGGTACGTGCGGGCCTAGTCGAATTCCCGGTCGGCGGCGTATACTCGACCATGGACGACACAATGGATGGACGTCGACCAGCGGTTTCTCACTGATGTTTTGCGAGTTCTATGACCAATATCGACCAGTACGACTACCATCTTCCTTCCGATTTGATTGCGCAGCAACCTTTGGAGAAAAGGACCGACGCGCGGCTGTTGGTCGTTAATCGTCAGACACAGGAAATCTTGCACCAGCATGTGCGGGACCTGCCGGAGTTTCTAAATTCTGGCGACTGCCTGGTACTGAACAACACGAAAGTCGTACCGGCCCGATTGATGGGAAGGCGAGCCAACACCGGCGGTCGCTGGCAAGGGCTGTTTGTCGAAACCGACCCGCAAGGAAACTGGCTGGTCCTGGCTAAGACGCGCGGCAAGATCCAGCCAGGCGAGAAGGTCATTCTCGAGAATCGCGAAGCACGCGAAGATACCGAACTGGAACTGCTGGCCAACCTGGGTGGTGGGCAGTGGGCCGTGAAGCCGCTGACCGAGGAGTCCCCGTTTGAAGTGCTCGAACGCGTGGGGCGAGTTCCACTTCCGCACTACATTCGCGGCGGCGAAATGATGCCTGAGGACTGGAAAGACTACCAAACGGTCTTTGCCGAAAACCCAGGGGCCGTGGCGGCTCCGACGGCTGGGCTGCATTTCACGCACGAACTCCTGAATAAGATCAGTGCCCAAGGAGTCGATCGGCAGTTTGTCACCCTGCATGTCGGCATGGGGACGTTTCGCCCGATTGGTGTCGACAACATCAACGAGCATGAAATGCACTTCGAGTACGGCGAAATCAATCAGGCCACCGTAGATCGCCTGAAAGAGGTCAAAGCCAACGGCGGCCGGGTGGTTTCCGTGGGAACGACCGCCACGCGAGTCTTGGAAACGGCTGCGGCAAGTGGCACGCTTGAGCCCTGGATGGGCAAAACGAATCTGTTTATTCGCCCTCCGTATCAGTTCAAGGCCGTTGATGTCTTGCTGACCAACTTCCACCTGCCCAAATCGACGCTTCTGATTCTGGTGCGGACGTTCGGTGGAGACGAACTTTTGCGTCAGGCATATCGAGAAGCGATCAACGAAGAATACCGCTTCTACAGCTACGGCGATGCGATGCTGATTTTGTAGCGTGGCCGTTAGTGGTGCTTTCCAGCTCTTTAAAAAACTTTTCTCAGAATTCTGATGATTTCGCGGGTAATTATCGCGGAAAACGGTTATTCTGAGATGAATCCAAGTAAATCTTCTCGCCTGATGCGAAAACATTCCCTTGTCTCGTAGCGGGGCAGGCGAGAGGGTAGTCGATAGCTTGATAGCAATTGGGTACGATAGCCCCCGTGGAACGTCCCATAGTAAGCCCCCACATGGAAGGGAGAATGTAGATGAGCATTGCGGAAGTCGAACAGGTCTTAGTGGTTCCCACTGAGAAATTCCACGAGATCGGGCAATTCCAGGGATTTCACGACGATGTGGAAACCTACCTGGATCAACTGCTGACGCCAGAGCAGATGAGCTTCCGTCCGCGCGACATCATGGAAAAGTCGCCTGAGTTCAAGCAGCTCATCCCTTACGTCATCTTTGAGTACAAAGACGACCAAGGCACCAAGCACGTCTTCCAGTACGTCCGTGGTAAGGGACAGGGCGAGTCCCGCCTGCACAGCAAGCGCAGCGTAGGGATCGGCGGACATGTCTCCTCCGAAGATGCCCCTAACAGCGACCAGGACCCGTTCCAGCAAGGGATGCGTCGCGAACTGGAAGAAGAAGTCAGCTTCAAGGCCCCGCACGAGATGGTCTGTGCCGGCTTGATCAACGACGATGAATCGGAAGTTGGTCGCGTGCACCTGGGCGTCGTTTATCTCTGCAAGATCGAACGACCGGAAGTCATGCCCAACGAAGAAGACATCCTCGACGCCGGATTCCGTCCGGTCGGCGATCTTCTGGCCAAGCTCGAAGAATTCGAGACCTGGTCGAGCATCTGCCTGAAAGCGATCTACGGCTAATCGGCACGGCGTTCCCTCTTCGATTGGGAAGAGGGTTTTCTGGTGAAGCAATGAAGTACAATGGTGACCGTTGATGTCCGGTTCACCATTTTGGCTCCCATCGTGCCCATCTACTTCGACAATCACGCTACTACCCAGGTCGACCCTCGCGTCGTCGAGGCGATTCTACCGACCTTTACTCAGACCTACGGCAATCCGTCGAGCGTCGGGCATCTGTTCGGGGAAGAAGCCAAGCAGCTTGTCGAAACATCACAGCAATCGATTGCCGCGGCAATTGGCGCCGAGACCAGCGAGATTGTCTTCACCAGTGGGGCCACTGAAAGCAACAATCTGGCCATCAGTGGCGTGCTGACGCAGCGTCGGCGACGCGGCAATCATGTGGTGACGGTCACGACCGAACACAAAGCGGTGCTCGATCCGCTCGAGCAGTGGGAGCACCAAGACTTCGAGGTCACACGGCTTTCGCCGCGTCAGGCCGGGGACTCGCTGGCCGGAATGCTCGATACGGATCAGGTGCGCGACGCCATTCGCCCTGACACGGCGCTCGTATCTGTGATGCTTGCCAATAACGAGATTGGCGTGATCCATCCGATCGCCGAGATCGGTCAGATCTGCAAAGAGCAAGGCGTGCTGCTGCACTGCGATGCGACCCAGGCCGTGGGGAAGATTCCCGTTGATGTCGAGCATTTGGGCATCGACCTGATGAGCTTCTCCGGGCATAAAATGTACGGGCCCAAAGGGATCGGTGGGCTTTACGTGCGGAAGCGAAATCCGCGGGTTCGTCTCCAGCCGGCTATCTTCGGCGGCGGCCAACAGCGGGGAATGCGTAGCGGAACGCTGAACGTCCCGGGCATTGTCGGCTTGGCGGAAGCTGTCCGCTTGAGCCTGGCCGAGATAGACCAGGAGTCGCAGCGGTTGGCCCACTTGCGAGAGCAGTTGTGGTCGGGGCTCAACGAGCGGATCAGTGGCTTGCACTTGAATGGGCCCGTTCTGGAGGCCGAAAACGCCCGTCTGGCGGGTAATTTGAACTTTGCGGTCGAGAAGGTCGATGGCGAGGCGTTGATGATGAACGTCCGCGAGATCGCCGTTTCGAGCGGGTCGGCCTGCACTTCGGCTAATCCCCAGCCTAGCCACGTGCTGCGAGCCATCGGACTATCCGAGGATCTGACGCGAAGCAGCCTGCGATTTGGGATCGGCCGGTTCAATACGGCCCAGGACGTGGAATTTGCCGTTGACGTTGTGGCCAGGGCGGTGGATAAACTGCGGAAGCTGATTGCCTAGCAAGGGTTTCGGGAGCCCGCACCCTCGATTTTTGGGGTAGAGTTGGTAATAATAGGCCGTTGGAGAAATCCCGAGGAAAATTTGCACCCTTTCCCCGTTTCGGGGCATCGGTAATAATAAACACATACAAGTTTGCGTTAATTAACGTCTGGAGTGAACAAAACATGGCAGTCGTCATCACCGAAAAAGCGGCCGGCGAAGTCAAGCGAATCCTGGAAGATCAGAAGTACGAAGAAGGCACCAAGCTGCGTATTGGCATCACCGCTGGTGGTTGCAGCGGTTTCTCGTACAGCCTGACGCTGGAGAAGGAATTCGACGAAGAAAAGGATTCCAAGTACGACTATCACGGCGTTGAAGTCGTTGTCGATAAGAAGCACGCACTCTACCTCGACGGTACCACGGTCGACTTCTACGACGGCATCGATCGTCGTGGTTTCGCGTTCAACAACCCGAACGCCACGCGTAGCTGCGGTTGCGGCTCGTCGTTCCAGGCCTAAGCCTCGATCGAGCGATAAAGCACATGAAACGCCCTGGCCAATGCGAGGGCGTTTTTCATTTCTTGACTGCGTCCGGCCGCAATTACCACTTCCAGTTCGGCTGGACTTCGGGATTCACAATGTTTGCCGCCGGCCACTGGCCGTTATGCAGGGCCATGATGTTCTCGGCAGCCATCGTAGCCATGGCTCGTTCCGATTCTAAATCCATCCCGGCCATATGTGGGGCGAGGATGACGTTGTCGAGTTTCAAAAGTGGATTGTCCGGTCGTGGTGGCTCGTCGTGAAAGACATCCAACCCCGCGGCAAGGACCTGCCCCGACTGAAGGGCTTCGGCCAAAGCCGCTTCGTCGACCAACCCTCCGCGGGACGTGTTGATGAGAACCATACCACGTTTCATTCGCTCAAGCGTTACGTGATTGATGATATTCGCGGTTTCTGGAGTGCACGGGGCGTGCAGACTGACGATGTCAGACTGGCTCCAAAGTCGATCGAGTGTCACCAGTTCAATTTCATCGTGTGGGGCCGCGACAGGGTCGTAGGCAATGACCTTCATACCGAGGCCGAGGGCTTTTTCGGCAACGCAGCGACCGATCAGGCCTAGTCCTAGAAGGCCTAGCGTTTGTCCTGCCAGTCGTGGCCAGCAGGTTCGTTTCCAATGCCCTTCGCGGACCTGGCGGTCACGTTCGATGACATTCCGAAAGATCGCAAATAGGAAGGCCAGCGTTTGCTCGGCTGCTGACTCGTGCAGAATGCCTGGTGTACGGCACACGACGATGTTGTTGGCGGTAGCCGCTTCCAGATCGATTGAATCGAAGCCCACGCCTAGACGAGATAGGACTCGGACCGAGCACTTGTCGAGCAGATTTGCCGGATAGGGCTCGGTGCTGCACATTACCGCATCGCAGCCGGCAAGTTGCTCGAGCAGGACGTCGGACCGGTTGAGATCGTGTTTTACGGGGTCGACAAAGCGAACCTCGTATCCGGCCTTGGTTAACAGGCCGTGATACTCCTGCTTGGGGAAGTGAAAGTGATCACCGGTAACCGCTACGGTAGGCATGATGCGTCCTCCTGGAAAAGATTGGGGCGTCGGGGACTGGGTGGGTGAACTTTCCAGAGATCGTCGCATCTCGTAAAATCGACGCAAGTCTTTTCTACTTCAGATGCTTGGAATTGGAACAATCGGTGAGTAAAACTCCCAGAATATTTATCGTAGGTATTGGCGACGATGGTCTCGACGGGCTGACGAGCCAATCGATGAGGATCTTGGGCGATGCTCAAGTCATTATCGGAAACCCTCAGGTCCTGGTCCACGTCGAGAAGCTTGCCGCCGAAAAGGTCCCTGTAAGTGGCGACCTGACTGAAATCGTGGAAGCGTTGGAAAAGCACAGCGACAAAGATGTCGTTCTGTTAACCAGCGGCGATCCCTTGTTCTACGGCGTGTCGCGGTACCTGTGCGACAAGCTAGGCAAAGACCGCTTCCATGTCATTCCGCACGTCAGCAGTATGCAGTTGGCTTTTGCGCGAATTAAAGAAAGCTGGGACGATGCCCATCTGGCCAACCTGGCGAACCAGCCACTCGAATCAGTCGTGGCTGCTGCTCGGATTTCCGAAGCGATCGGTCTGTTCACGACCGAAGAGATCCCACCGCGGGAAGTTGCCAAGACGCTGCTGGGGCACGATCTCGACTACTTCCATGCCTATGTTTGCGAAAACCTCGGTTCGCCCAACGAATGCGTCACGCAAGGTGATCTGAAAGAAATCAGCGAGCAAACGTTTGGCCCGCTCAACGTGATGATCCTCGTTCGCAAGCCAGACGTGCCGGATCGACCAATGTCGTTGGTGGGCAAGCGTAAGTTCGGTAACCCGGACGACGTCTTCCGTCAGGCCAAGCCCAAGCGTGGTCTGCTGACGCCGATGGAAGTTCGCTGCATTGCGCTTTCCCTGATGGACCTGGGCGACACGAGTGTCGTGTGGGACGTGGGTGCTGGTAGCGGAAGTGTCTCGATCGAAGCAGGCATGATCGCGGAAAACGGTTCGATCTATGCGATCGAAATGGATGCCGAAGACCATGGCCTGATTCGCGCCAACATCGAGGCCTTCGGCGTGAAGAACGTCCAGGCCGTGCTCGGGAAAGCTCCCGATGCCTGGGCCGATCTGCCCGATCCCGATTGTGTCTTCATTGGCGGAACCGGTCGCCAGGTTCGCGGTATCTGTGAACAGGCCATGACCCGAATTAAGCCGGGCGGGCGAATCGTTTGTAACCTCAGCAGCATCGAAAACCTGGCCGAAGTCCACCAACTGTTCGACAACGAGATGGAATCGGCCAAGGTCACGATGGTGAACATCTCGCACGCGACCTACCAACTGGAACGCCACCGCTTCGAGGCCTCGAACCCAACGTTTTTGGTGAGTGCTAAGAAGCCGCTGAAGAAGAGCTAATAACCTCTTGTTGCCTCTCCCCTTAGTGGGAGAGGTAGCGGAGAAGAGAGAATCCGTTGACTGTTGACGTAGAAAAAGAATATCCCCAGATCGAAATCCTGGCTGTGGGTGCCCATCCCGACGACGTCGAAATTGCCTGTGGCGGAACGCTTGCTAAGCTGGCCGATCTGGGGCATTCAGTGGGGATCATCGATCTGACCGATGGCGAACCCACGCCTCGTTCGCCTGACCCGGAAACACGCTTGGCCGAAGCTGCCGAAGCCGCCAAGGTGCTGGGTGTGCAGAAGCGAATCACGCTCGATCTACCCAATCGGAAGCTGTTCGACAGCTTTGAAGCACGCGTTGCCCTGGCGAAAGAGTTTCGCAAGTACCGTCCCAAGGTCGTGATCGGGTTTGGGGATCGTACGCCGATGGCTTCGCCAGATCATTGGCAGGCCATGCAGATCACCGATGCGGCGGTCTTCTATTCGCGGCTGACGAAGTGGGACGACAAGTTCGATCACTTGCCGGTGCATACGATTGGCCGGCAGTTGTACTATAAGATCGCTTTCGAGCCGATCAACAAGCTGGATGCTCCCGGCAGCTTTGTGCACGACATTACCGATTGCCTGGAGCGGAAGCTGGAAAGCATTCGCTGCTACCAGACACAGTTTCCCGAAGAGAAGGCGTACGTCTTTGAACGCGTGAAGGGGGCTGCGGTCTACCTGGGGGCCACGGCTGGTTACGGGGCCGGCGAGCTGTTCTATACGACGCGGGCCATCGGGACGCCAGACATGATGCAGCTGTTGTACCCTGGCGATCGGGTCTATACCGAGCGGTACTTACGCAACACAACCAGCGTCGAGTGAAGGTCTTCAGGGATCGGCGCCTTGAATTCGAGCGGTTCGCCGGTCACGGGATGATTAATCTTCAGGCGGTGAGCATGCAGGGCGGTTCGCGAAAGAACTATCTGCTCGTCATCCGTTCGTGCAATTTCCCCAAGCGTGATGCGGGCTTGGTTTCCATACGCGCGATCGCACAGCACCGGATGCTTGATATGGGCCAGGTGCACACGGATCTGGTGGGTGCGGCCGGTCTTGGGGAAGACTTTGAACGCCGCGAAGCCGTCAAATCGCTCGGCGACTTCATAGAATGTCTTCGCCTCTTTCGCTTCCGGATCGTCCCGCACGATTGACATCCGCTCACGAAAACGAGGATGCGGCCCGATTGGTTCGTTGATCACGTCTCGGTCGCGGTCAGGGCAGTTAGCGACGATGGCGAAGTATTCTTTCTCGGTGATCCGGTCGGCAAACTGCTGCGTGAGGGCCTCGTGGGCTTCGTTGTTCTTGGCGATCACCAGCACGCCGCTCGTATCGCGGTCGAGCCGATGGACGATGCCTGGGCGTGACGCCCCGCCGATGTCGCTCAGTTGGCTGAACTTCGCGATCAGTGCCGCGGTCAACGTACCGTCCCAGTGGCCCTTGGCCGGGTGCGTGACCATGCCTGGGGGCTTGTTGATAGCCGCCAGGTGCTCGTCCTGATACAGAATGTCCAGGTCGACATTCTCCGGCGTTTGTTCTTCCTGCCGGGCATTGATCTCGGGGTACTCGACGACATCGCCGATGCGCAGCTTGTACGATGGCTTCATGGCCTGATCGTTGATGGTGACCTGGCCTTCGTCGATCGCTTCGCGTACCTGGGCTCGGCTCGCCTTTTTAATGCGGCGGGTTACGAATTGATCGAGCCGCTGACCGGCGTCTGTTTTGTCGACCGTGTATCGCATGAAATGACACTCAAGAAAGAAAGCATGGCCACCGGAAAGTGGCCATGCAGATATTTTATCGCGTGGACTGCCGAAGGGGAGGAGCTCTTATTCGGCGTTCTCTTCCGCGGCTTCTTCCTTGGCTGGTTCCTCTTCAGCAGGCTTTTCTTCCGCAGGAGCTTCTTCCGCGGATTCGGCCATTGGCTTAGCGGCTTCTTCAGTCGTCGCCGCGGGCTTGTCTTCTTCGCCCATCGGCTCAGCAGGCTTTTCGGCAGCTTCCTTTTCCTTTTCGGTGAAGGAAGATGGCTTCGGAGCAGGACCTTCGCCGTCAGCGCCCTTCAGGTCCATGCTGGGTGTGAAGAGGGGATCGCTGCCTGCGCCTGGCTTAGAAGCGCCTGGTGTATCGAACAGGCCGCCGCCTGGGGCTTCCAGGTTCATGTCCATGCCTGGCAGTCCGCCTTCCAGCGGAGCCCGGTTCTCGCGTTCGACTTCCGCGGCCCGAGCAGCAAAGTCTTGATCGCGGTACCAGGCGTAGAAACCGTCAACCCCTTGATTGTTGAGACGCTTGATGCGTTCTTCCGCCAGCATTGAGGTGTTGGTGTCTGGCCAGATAACCAGGATTTCTTCGTAGTTGGTTTTGGCCTTACCCAGGGATTCCTTGGTAGCTTGCAGTTCGTAAGCTTCGGCCATACCCCATAGGGCTTTCACCTTGAGAACCGGCAGGTCAGCCGAGTCGTAAACCTTCTGGAACGACTTCAAAGCTCGCTCGATATCGGCAGCAGCCGATTGAGGATCACTGAACGCCAAGTCGCTGGCTTGTGTCAGGTTTTGTTGACCGTAGAAGTACTCGGCCCACAATGCAGGACGCGAAGTACCGAAATCGGTCGAGAGCGTAGCGAATTCCTGAGCAACTTCCTGGCGTTTGACATCGTCTTCGCCGACGCGGAACGACTGGTCGAGTGTCGAATAAACGGCACTCCACTCTTCGTTCTTTACGACGCCGCTATCGGTATTCAGGATGACATAACCAACGAACGCCAGCAAAATCGCTAACGCGACCCCGCCGATCATCGTCGCGTGGGGTTTGGCTTGTTCCAGAATACCTTCGAGAAAGTGAGCCAGGGAATTCTCTTGAATTTCGTGCCGACGTTCCGACTTCATCGCTGATTTAACGCTTTAAGAGTGGGGCCTGCGGGAAACGCCGTCGCAGCGTGATTGCTACTAAAGCGTTTCATATAAAATGCTTACAAACAAGCGACTGAGTATAGGAGAATGCGGCAAAAAGCGTCAATAGCACTGCCGTCACACCGCACGGGACGTCATTGCAGCATTTAGGAAAGACAGGGATGATGGAGGGGCTTCGCTTTTGCTCATAACCGACGCCTGTGGTAGTTGTGTTGCGACCATGGTCCAGTCAAAACCCCTCACCCTAACCCTCTCCCCTCAGGGGCGAGGGGACAAGAACTATCGTTGAGGAGAAGATCTTGGAATTAAACCAGCGGGCACATGCCCTGGTACAGCCGATTATTGAAACCCCACGAGAAATCGGAGCGGAACTGGTTCAGCTTGAATGCGGGGCCAAAGTCCTGGATTTGGGGGTGACTGCAGGTCGAGGGGGATTGGAAGCAGGCCGTCAGATGGCTGAGATCTGCCTGGCTGGGCTGGGGGAAGTGTCGTTCTCGTTGGGGGATGCCCCGGGCACGCGGACGTTTGTCAACGTATGCACCGATCGCCCCGAAATGGCCTGTATTGCTTCGCAGTACGCCGGCTGGCAGATCAAAACCGAGAATTTCTTCGGAATGGGATCGGGGCCGATGCGGGTAAAAGCCGCCAAAGAGCCCGTCATTCAAGAGCTGAACCTGACCGATGATTACCCCGTTGCGATCGGCATTCTGGAGACGTCTCAGCTTCCGGGAGATGAAGTTTGTCAGAAAATCGCCGCCGACTGCCATGTGGACCCGAAGAACCTAGTCCTGCTGGTGGCTCGAACAGCCAGCATCGCAGGCCACGTCCAAGTGGTTGCCCGGAGCGTGGAAACGTGTCTCCACAAGTTGCACGAGCTGAAGTTCGATCTCTCGAAGATCGCCAGTGGCTTCGGGGCTGCCCCGCTGCCGCCGATTGCCGCCGACGATGTGGTGGGTATCGGCCGTACGAACGATGCCATCTTATACGGTGGCATGGTGACGTTGTGGGTAAACGAAATCTCGGGGCGACTACGCGAGTTCGGCGAGAAATTGCCCAGCGGAACGTCTTCGATGTACGGGCAGCCGTTTGAAAAGATTCTGCGTGACGCCAAGTTCGACTTCTACCAAATCGACCCGCTGCTGTTCAGCCCGGCGGAAGTTTGCCTGGTGAGTCTGCAAGATGGCAAATCAACGATCTTTGGCCAGCGGAACCTGGAAGTGCTCGCCAAGTCGTTTGGGCAAGGTTAATCGCGGCGATGGATCGAATTGCACGACTACCACGCATCGGCGTGTTGGCCAACGAAGATAGCTGGTATTTCCAGGACCTGCAGCGAGCGGCGACGGGCAAAGCCAATGTCGAGCGTCTGGAATTCTCGGCTCTGCAGTCCCGTATTGGCGGTGGCGAGTCGATCTCGGCCGATACGATGTTGTCGGAAAACTTCGACGCGGTAATTGTTCGCTCGATGCCGCCGGGTTCGCTGGAACAGGTCGTGTTTCGGATGGACGCCTTGGCTGGGCTCGAGCGGCAAGGCGTGCTGATCATCAACCCGCCGAAGTCGATGGAATTGGCGATCGATAAGTACCTCTCTCTTTCCAAACTATCGGCCGCAGGCTATCGAGTCCCCGAGACGCATGTCTGTCAGACCTGGCAAGATGCGATGGTCGCTTTTGAAGCGATGGGACCCTCGGTGGTGGTGAAGCCGATCTTCGGCGGAGAAGGGCGGGGTATCATGCGGGTCGAGGATGCCGATCTTGCGCATCGCGTCTTTAAGACCCTGCAGCAGATGGGGCAGATTATTTACCTACAAAGGTTTGTTCCTCACCCTGGCTATGATCTTCGCGTGTTGGTGCTGGGCGATACTATGTGGGGCATGCGGCGGACCTCGGCCGACAGTTGGCGGACGAACCTCAGTCGAGGTGCCAGCGCCACCCCAGAGTCGATTCCCGATGAGGTCGCACAGGTGGCACTTCAGGCGGTAAAGACGCTCGATCTGGACATCGCTGGGCTTGACTTTTTGCCGGACGGCGAAGGGGGCTGGTATTTACTGGAAGCCAACGCTGTCCCAGGATGGAAAGGGCTTTCGGCGGCATGCGACGTGGATGTCGCGGCGAAGCTCGTGGATTACGTGGTGGCCAAAATTGCCGCAAAACGTCCCTCGAACCCTCTCCCGTCAGGGACCATTGGACCAGAGAGAAGCTAAATGGCGGATGCCACGATGATATCGACCGTTTTCAATGTGGGATTGCTACTGGATGAAGTGGCGACGACCAGGCCCGACGCAACCGCGATTGCCGTTGCTGGAAAGCGAGATGGCCAGGGAAATCGGCAGTACGATTCGATCACGTTCGCCAAGCTCGCAGAGGACAGCACGATCATCGCGGCGGGATTGTCGCAGATGGGAGTCGTCCCTGGCACGCGACTGGCACTGATGGTCCGCCCCGGAATCGATTTTGTTTCGCTCGTATTTGCACTGTTCAAGGTCGGGGCCGTCAGCATCTTGATCGACCCCGGCATGGGGAAGAAGAATGTCCTGTCCTGTCTCGATCAGGTCAAGCCAGAAGGGTTTGTGGGCATTCCGATTGTCCATGCCGTTCGCAAGCTGTGCGGACGGCGTTACCGCGACGCCAAGCTGAACGTGACGGTCGGTCGCACATGGTTCTGGGGAGGTGCGACGCTTGAGCAGCTTCGCCAAACCGATGTCGGGGACTTTCAGCCGTTCGCCGCGACTGCGGATGATAAAGCGGCCATCATCTTCACGTCCGGAAGTACGGGGCCTCCCAAGGGTGTTGAGTTCCGGCATGAAGGATTTCGCCGCCAAGTGCAGTTCATTCAAGAACGATATGACATTCAACCAGGCGACATCGATGTGCCAGGCTTTCCGCTGTTTGGTTTGTTCAACAGCGCGATGGGGGTGACCTCGGTCATCCCCGATATGGATTTCAGCCGCCCTGCGACGGTCGATCCGCGAAACATCCTGGAAGCGGTCGCCGATTGGGAAGCGACCCAGTCCTTCGCATCGCCAGCGGTATGGAATGCCGTCGGCCAGTTCTGCGAACGAGAGAACCTCTGGATGCCGTCTCTCAAACGCGTGCTTTCGGCTGGGGCTCCGGTTCCTCCGCATGTGCTGCGGCGTATGAAGAAGGCAGCTCCGAATGCTGAGATGTACACGCCGTACGGAGCAACTGAAGCACTACCTGTGGCTTCGATCTCGGCCAGCGAGGTATTGGGCGAAACGATCGAGCGTTCCAATGAAGGGGGCGGTACTTGCGTTGGGTCGCGTTTCGAGGGGATCGATTGGCAGGTGATCGCTATTTCAGACGAAGCCATCGAAACGGTCGAACAGGTCAATCCGCTTCCACGCGGGGAAATTGGCGAGCTGATTGTCCGCGGTCCTGTGATTACGCGGCGATACGCGACCAGTGACGAGGCGACGCGTCTTTCCAAGATCTACGATGGGGACGCCGTGTGGCATCGGATGGGAGACGTCGGCTATCTCGATACGCAGGACCGTTTCTGGTTTTGTGGCCGTAAGTCGCATCGCCTGGAAACGGCCGAAGGCTCGATGTTCACAATTCCGGTCGAATCGATCTTCAATACACACGAAAAAATCTTTCGTAGTGCGTTGGTTGGGATGGGTGAGCCTGGGGAGCAAATCCCTGTTGTCATCGTTCAGCCGTGGCCTGGGATGTACCCCGATACGCCGCAAGAGATTGACCAACTGATGGACCAACTACGGGAAATCGGCAATAAAAACGCATTGACCGAGCGAATAGAACATTTCCTGCTGCATCCCAATTTTCCGGTAGATGTACGGCACAATTCGAAGATTTTCCGCGAAAAATTGAAGGTTTGGGCTGAGGAGCGGCTCGAATCGGTCCTGCCGCATTAAACTACTGCTGACCCCTTGTCTGTCGATCGAAGGCTTTTCCAACCTATGCATCTCAAGTGCCCTCACTGTTCGACCGTTCTCAATGTAACTAGTCCCGGTGGGACTCAGGTCCAATGTCCTACTTGCCAGGGCCTGTTTGTTGTTCCCCAGGCGACACCCCAAGTCAGCGCACCGGTGATCACACCGAGGGAGCCCGGCAGTAAACCGCTACGAAAGAAGGCCCAGCCCAAGACTCAGCAGGAAGAAGGGGCAGAGGACGCCGAAGGGGAAGAAGAACTCGAATCGGGTGGAATCCCGGTCGATCTGATTCTGAAGATCGCCAAAATCGTTGTGCTGCCGATGTTCCTGGCCGTGGTGCTGTTCTTCGGATTGGTGGCGATGGGCATTCTGGAAATCGGCTCAGGCGATGATGTCGTCGATGAGTCCCCTTACGTGAATGACGGCGTGGCCAACAGTGGCAACCAGATTCAAGAGGTCATGGAAGCCGCCGAAAAGGGTGATATCTACATCAATTGGGTCCCGGCCAAGAATTCGGCCACCATGGAAGGCTTCAAGGTAAAGATCAACCACATCGACTGGGGCGAGGTCCGCGGTCGCGACGAGGGAGGCGAACTAGTCACCTCCAATGGTCGGCCTTACATGAACGTCTATCTAGAGCTGTCAAATCGATCGGACAAGACGTTTGACTTCAAGAGCTGGTATGGGAATCAATTTACTGCGGAAAATGGGGCAATTCGTACGGCCCAGCTTTCCGACGACGACAAGAACATGTACTATCCCCTCAAGTTTGATGATCTTGCCGACCTGAAATGGTGGACCCCCAGCAAGACGTTCAAGCCTGCGGAAGAAGGGACCGATGCGATCGTCTTCGACGTGCCAGAAGACTTCGACCCAAGCAAGGTCGAGAATCTGTACCTCGATCTGCCAGGCGAGGCGATTGGCCGAAGTGGTTCGTACCGGTTCAAGATTCCCAAGTCCATGATTCAGGGCCTCTAAACGCCCCAAGCGACGACAAGATAGGCATCCGGAGCAACACTTGAGCGTGCTGGTTACCGGCGGAGGCGGATTCCTCGGCCGATATATCGTCGAGCAGCTACTCATGCACGGGGAAACCGTGCGAGTCCTCTCGCGGCAGCGATACCCGGAACTCGAAGCACTCCGCGTCGAGTGCATTCAGGGGGATCTTCGCGATCGGGCTGCTGTCGAAGGGGCCGTGAAGGGTTGCGAAGTCGTCTACCATGTGGCCGCGTTGGCCGGCATCTGGGGACGCTGGGAAGACTACTACGGCATCAATGTCGAAGGCACCCAGAACATTATCGATGCCTGCCTGGCTTGGAATGTTGAGCGTCTGGTCTACTGCAGCAGTCCCAGCGTGACCTTCAATGGAACCGACCAGAAGGGGGTAGATGAATCGGCCCCATATCCCGAAAAATGGCTGGCCCACTATCCCCATTCCAAGGCGATCGCGGAACAGGCAGTGCTTCAAGCGAATCGGCCTGGAGCCCTGGTGACCTGTGCTTTGCGTCCTCATCTCATCTGGGGACCACGCGATGGTCACTTGATTCCGCGGCTTATTCAGCGGGCAAAATCGGGAAAGTTGCGGATCGTTGGGGACGGAAAGAACCTGGTCGACATGGTTTTTGTCGAAAACGCCGCATCTGCCCATATCCAAGCTGCGGGGGCGCTCGCGAACACGCCCGAGAAGGTCGGCGGTAAGGCCTATTTCATTACTCAAGGGGCTCCGGTTCGTCTGTGGGACTGGATAAACGAGATTCTGGCGATGGAAGGCATTCCCCCGATTCGGAAACGTGTTTCGGCAAACGTTGCCTATTATGCCGGTGCAGCCATGGAAACGACCTATAAAATGATCGGTCGAATGCACGAAGAACCACGCATGACTCGGTTCCTTGCCAGGCAACTTGCCACCCATCATTATTTCGATATCTCCGCTGCTCGACACGACTTGGGCTACTCGCCGAAAGTCTCTACCGAAGAGGGGATGAAGCGTCTGTGCGACGATTTGGCTTCCCGCAGGTGACTTGTCAAGGTTCCAGGGAATCGGTAGCTTGAACGGTTTCCGTTAAATTGCCGAGGATGGGCAAATGATTGCCACCGCCGAACAACTTCCCGATTCGCAGCGCATTGTCATTACGGGCATCGGTCTGACCGCGCCTAATGGCAATTCGTATGCCGAGTACCGAGCTGCCCTGCTCGAGGGAAAGAGCGGTGTGCAGAATTACGAGATCCGCTACGTCGGCGAGACCCTGGCTGGTATCTGCGACTACGAAGCAACCCGTTACCAGAAGAAACGGGAGATCCGCCGCGGAACGCGTGCCGGCAGCATCGGGATTTACTGTGCCGGCGAAGCGATTGCCGATAGTGGTGTCGACTGGGAAAACACCGACAAAAGCATGGTCGGCGTCTACATCGGCGTCACCGAGCACGGCAACGTCGAAACAGAAAACGAAGTCTACAACATCAAAGGCTACGACTACGACACCTCGTTCTGGTCGCACCACCACAACCCCCGCACGGTTGCCAATAACCCAGCTGGCGAAATTTGCCTGACGATGGGTATTGTCGGCCCGCACTACACGATTGGTGCTGCTTGTGCCGCGGGGAATGCGGGGCTGATCCAGGGTGCCCAGATGCTGCGTCTGGGGGAATGCGACTTGGCATTGGCCGGTGGCGTGTCGGAAAGTATCCAAACATTTGGGATCTTCGCAGGTTTCAAGAGCCAAGGAGCCTTGGCCCATCACGAAGACCCTACCAAGGCCTCGCGCCCTTTTGACACCCAGCGAAACGGCATCGTCGTTTCCGAAGGTGGCTGTATTTATACGCTTGAGCGGTTATCGGATGCGAAAAAACGCGGTGCGAAGATCTACGGCGAACTCGCCGGGTACGCGATGAACACCGACGCGACCGACTTCGTGCTGCCCAACCCCGAGCGACAAGTACAGTGCATTAACCTGGCTTTAAAGCGAGCTGGGATGAATGTCACGGACATTGATATCGTCAGTACGCATGCCACCGGCACGACGCTCGGCGATCAACAGGAATGCACGGCGATTCGCGATGTCTTCGGAAAAAGCGAAACAACGTTCGTCAACAATACAAAAAGTTTTATCGGGCACGCGATGGGAGCGGCTGGGGCTTTGGAACTAGCCGGCAACTTGCCTGCGTTTGAAGATGGCGTTTGTCACGCCACGATCAACGTCGACGAGTTGGATCCTGAATGTGCCATCGACGGTTTGGTTTTAAATCAGCCGCGCGAACTCGGAAAAGCTCAGGTCATTCTGAATAACTCGTTCGGAATGCTGGGCATTAACTCAGTAGTAATCATCAAGAAGCTGTAAAGCACACGGTTGAAGGAGCCAGATCGGGATGACGCCAGCGGAAATCCGTGAAGAAATTTTGGACATTTTGCGGGACATCGCTCCGGATGACGACATCACGGATATCGACGACGATAAGCCCTTTCGCGACCAGCTAGAACTCGACAGCATGGACTTCCTGGACATCGTCATGGAACTCCGTAAGCGTCACCGAGTTCAAATTCCGGAAGAAGAATACCCGGAACTGGCATCGATGAGCAGCACGGTTGCTTACCTCGAACCAAAGATGAAAGATCTGTAAGTTCGACCACCGTTCCTTCTCCCTCATCAGGGAGAAGGTGCCCGAAGGGCGGATGAGGGGCGAACCCAATCATCGGTCGATTGATCTCGTCACGCACTAGATAAAACCCCTCACCCAATCCCTCTCTCCCTTCGCGGACGAGAGAATTCGATTCGGACGCCACAAGGACTTTCTTGTCACGATGTACGACACGATCATTATCGGCGCAGGCATGTCCGGGCTGGCGGCCGGGATTCGCTTGGCCTACTTCGGTCAGAATGTCTGCATTCTCGAGCGTCACAACACGATTGGTGGGCTGAATTCCTTCTATCGCATGGCCGGCCGTGATTTCGATGTCGGCCTGCACGCGGTGACCAACTTCACCAAGAAGGGTGAAAAGAAGGGACCGCTCGGTCGGCTTCTGCGGCAGTTGCGATTCAAATGGGATGAGTTCGCCTTATGCCCCCAGTTGGGCTCGAAGGTGATGTTTCCGGGCGTTGAGTTGAAGTTCGATAACGACATTGAACTTCTACGCAGCGAGATCGCCCAGCGATTTCCGAAGCAGGCCGATAATTTCGATCGCCTGCGTGGGCAGATCATGGACTACGACGACATCACGCCGAACAACTACGCAGGCTCGGCTCGCACTCGCTTGTCCGAGATCATCACCGATCCATTGTTGGTCGAGATGCTTCTGTGCCCACTGATGTGGTACGGCAATGCCCGTGAGCAGGACATGGACTGGGGCCAGTTCTGCATCATGTTCCGCAGCATCTATATGGAAGGCTTCGCCCGTCCGCTCAAAGGGGTGCGGCTGCTGCTGAAGAACCTGGTCAAGAAATTCCGCGAGCTGGGTGGCGAACTCAAATTACGGACAGGCGTTTCTTCGCTGAAGATCGAAGAAGGGCAGTGCGTTGGGGTGACACTCGACGACGGTACCGAATTGATGGGCCGCAAAGTTGTTTCATCCGCCGGTTGGTGGGAAACGATGCGGATGTGCGAGGAAGGCATCAAGCCTCCTGTCGGTCAGCCAGGCCGATTGAGCTTCGTCGAAACGATCTCGGTCATCAAGAAGCAACCGGTTGAGGTCGGATACGACTCTACGATTGTCTTCTTCAACGACTCGAACAAGTTTCATTGGGTCAAGCCGGAAGACGAACTGTGCGATGTCCGTACCGGCGTTATTTGCTCGCCGAACAATTTTGACTATCAGGACGGAGCGAACCTGGACGAAGGCTACCTCCGTGTTACGGCCCTGGCGAACTACGACCGCTGGGTGAATCTGCCAGAACAGCAGTACCGCTTCGAGAAGAATCGCTGGTACGACCTGATCAGCGACAGCGTCGTGCGGTTCATTCCCGAATTTCGCCGGCATGTGGTTGCGGTCGATATGTTCACGCCCAAGACCATTCATCGATACACTTGGCACAAGAATGGTGCCGTGTATGGCGCCCCTGAGAAGCACCTCGACGGCACCACGCACCTCGATAACCTGTACATTTGCGGAACCGATCAAGGCTACGTCGGGATCATTGGTTCCATCATGAGTGGCGTATCGGTCGCCAACCGTTACTGCCTGCAAGACGCTGGCTAAACCTCATGCTCAACCCTTTGCACGGCTGGGGCAACTGCCCTGGCGCAGTCTCCTCGCCTGCGAGGGGACAGGAATAAGAACTATGCCGAAAGACTTTCTGAAAGACACGCAGGACGAGTACGACGTTGTAGTGATCGGCAGCGGCCTGGCCGGGCTGACCGCCGCCAACACGCTGGCTCGTCAAGGTCGTAGCGTTCTGCTTTGCGAGCAGCACTACAAGCTGGGCGGGATGGCAACCTGGTTCAAGCGGCCAGGCGGTCACATCTTCGATATCTCGCTACACGGCTTCCCGATCGGGATGATCAAAAGCTGCAAGCGTTATTGGACTCGCGAAATCGCCGACTCGATCGTGCAGTTGAAGAACATCCGCTTCGATAACCCGATGTTCTCGCTGTCGACGACCTTCAACCGCGAAGACTTCACGCAGTTGTTGATCCAAGAGTTCAACGTGCCCGAAGCGACTGTAAAGGAGTTCTTCGACACGGCTCGCAGCATGAACTTCTACGACGATCAGGGGATGACAACGAAAGAACTGTTCGACAAGTTCTTCCCCGGACGCGAAGATGTCGTGCGGTTGCTGATGGAGCCCATCACGTATGCCAACGGTTCGACCCTGGAAGATCCGGCGATCAGCTACGGCATCGTCTTCTCGAACTTCATGAGCAAAGGCGTCTTCACCTTCCAAGGCGGGACCGATCGGCTCATTCAATTGATGCACGAAGACCTGAAGAAGTCAGGCGTCGACGTGCGGATTAATGTCGATGTCGAGAAGATCAATCTCGAGAACGGCCGAGTTCAGAGCATTGTTGCCAACGGCAAGACGATCAAGTGTAAGTCGATTGTCTCGAACTCGAACCTGAAGCTGACCATCTTTGATTTGGTTGGCGAGCAGCACTTCGATAAGAAGTTTATCGAAGATGCCAAAGAGGTGCGGCTGAATAACTCCAGCACCCAGGTCTACATCGCTATGAAACCGGATGAGCAGATTCCCGAGGAAACCGGCGACCTGCTCTTCAGCAGTACGGCTCCGGCGTTCCGTACCGACCTGCTGCTTAGCCGCGACATTACCAGTCGCACGTACTCGTTCTATTATCCGCACACGCGGCCCGAAGGGCGTCCGCGATCGCTGGTTGTTTCCAGTACGAATGCTCGGTTTGAAGATTGGGCGAATCTGTCGGAAGACGAGTACAAAGCCAGTAAGGACGATCTCGCCGAGACCACGCTTGATGCGCTTGAAAAGTACGTTCCCAACGTTCGCGAGCGTATCGACCACGTCGAGGTCTCGACCCCCAAAACCTTCCAGCGGTACACCAAGCATGCCCTGGGCTCAAGCTTCGGTACGAAGTTTGAAGGTCTGGCTGTGAGCCGGGCTATTCCTGAGCAAGTGCCTGGTTTGTATCACGCCGGTAGCGTGGGCATCATCATGTCAGGTTGGCTTGGCGCGATTAACTACGGGGTGATCGTCTCGAACGATGTCGACTCGTACCTCATGAAGTCTTCCGCCGGATCGCAGTTGGCCGATAGCACTAAGTAACGCAGGACACACCATGACGAAGACCGCCATCGAAGACGCCATTCCGCATCGCGGCCCTATGCTGCTGGTCGACGAAGTTGCCGAGCAGTCGGAAGATCACATCCTCTGCCGCAAGACGTTCACACCGGACGAATACTTCTTTCAAGGTCACTATCCCGACTACCCACTGGTTCCTGGGGTGATCTTGTGCGAAGCGACCATGCAGGCCGGGGCCATCTTGCTCTCGAAGTTTGTGCAAGACGGGGACGGAGTGCCGGTTGCCACGCGACTGAACGATGTGAAGTTCAAGAAGATGGTACGCCCTGGCGACACGATCGAAATGAACGTGAAGCTGAACGAACGCATGGCAGACGCGTTCTTTATGACCGGAAAGGTAACCGTTGATGGCAAGCTGGCCATGCGGTTCAACTTTGCCTGTACTGTAGCGAAGATGGAAAACGCGTAACCGTGACCGACTTTCTCAAACTTACCGGCAAGAACATCGTCGTCACTGGGGTCGCCAATCGCAAAAGCGTTGCCTGGCATATCGCCAAGACCCTGGAAGAAGCTGGGGCCACGGTCATTTACGTGGTCCGCAGCGAGGCCCGTAAGGAGTCGACGGCGAAGCTGCTAGCAGATCGTCAGGTGCTGGTCTGCGATGTTGAATACCAGGAGCAGATCGATAAGCTCCGCGATGACCTGACCGATCAGGGACTGACGATCCATGGCCTGGTCCACTCGATGGCCTTCGCCGATTATTCGGAAGGGATGAAGCCGTTTCACGAAACGACCAAGGCTCAGTTCCTGCAAGCCGTCGACATTTCCTGCTTCTCGCTGGTAAAGCTATCGAACGCGCTCAAAGACTTGTTCGACGAAGACGCATCAGTCGTGACTGTTTCGATTTCGACAACTACCATGGCCAGCGAGAACTACGGCTTCATGGCCCCGATCAAAGCGGCTCTCGATTCGTCCCTGGCGTTTTTGACCAAAAGCTTCAGCAGTTTCTCCCGTGTCCGGTTCAACGCCGTGGGGCCTAGTTTGCTCAAGACTTCGGCTTCAGCGGGTATCCCTGGCTATGTCGACGCGTATCTCTTTGCTGAGAAGGTCATTCCCCGCAAGAGTGCTGTCACGACGCAGGAAGCAGCTGACGTTGCCGTCTTCCTGTTGAGTCCTCGCTCGAGCGGTATCCAGGCCCAGAACATAGCCGTGGACGCCGGGATGAGCATCAACTACTTCGACAAAGACATCATCGCTGGCGTTCTCAAGCACGATTCTTAATGTGCTACACGCGATAAGTCACTGAAAACTGAACACTTTAAGCTTCAAGCGGCTGCCGCGAATTCCCCATCTTTAACCGTTTCCACTCGCTTGGTTACTTCTGCTTAACCGCCGGCGGCCCTGCTATCACTAGACAGTTGGACTCGAGAAATAAAACTTGAGTCGAATTGCCAAGATTTTCTTCATGCTACCTGAATGCATCGACGCGTGCCATCATGTTGATAAGCAATAGATATCAACGTGTTGATAAACTGCACGATAAGTATTCAAGAGTTGTCTCGCCGTTGGACTTACGTCACATCGGAATTCTTTGCCGGTAGCACGAACAAAAAGCTTCGGCTGATGCGTTACCCCTGAACGCATCCAGGCACAACGATCGCTCGGCAATTTTTGCCACAGCATTGCGGGCGCCATCGGTGGCGAAAGTTTCCGAAAAACGTTTGCGACCGTGGAACTTTCTCAAGTCGGACGCACAATGCCACTCGAAGCGGCCACGCATGGGAGCGTGGTCGAAATGATTGCCCATCTAAAAACGGAGATTCTCAATGCGGTTCAAACGCCCCAAGTTTCAAGCTTCTCTCGGGGAACAACTGGAAGATCGCAGTATGTTGAGTGGAACTCCGCTGGACTTGGATTTGTCAGCGGTTCCCGCGCAGACGGTGTTCGCCGGCGAGACACTGAGCTTTAACCTCGGTGAACTTGGCGCTACCGTCAGCGAAGGGGAAGATGGGCCAAGGACGGTCATGTATCAGCTCGACCCCGATGGCGACGAGCGACCAGAGGGAATGTCGATGACATTCTCTGGCGATTTCCAGTGGACCCCCACTGCCGAACAAGAAGGTCTTTATAGCGTGAAGATCATTGCCGTCGAGAACGGCGTGCCTTCTAGCGCTGATGTCGAAGAACTGATGATCGACGTTCGTGTCGGTCGCCCGGTTGTCGACCTCAACGGTGAAGACCAGGAAGGCATCGATTACGATGCCGTCTTTCAAGTAGGTCACGGGGCAGTCAGTGTCGTGGATAGCGACTTGACAGTCTCGGACGAAAACGACGACATGCTGCAATCGGCGAAGGTCACCCTGACCAACCCGATGGATGGCGCCGAGGAGTCCCTCTCCATCGACGTGGAAGGGACCAATATCAGTGTGGAATATGCCGATGGCTCGATCATCTTGTCGGGTGAAGATACCGCCGAGAACTATGCCAACGTGCTGAAGACACTGACGTACAACAATACCAGCGAAGATGCTGACCCGACCTCTCGGTTAGTTGAAATCACCGTGAGCGACGGCGAATACGAGAGTGAAGTGGCTACCAGCACCATTGCTGTTAACCACGCACCAGACTTGCTGCCGATCGCGGGTCAGACGGTTGAGATTGGTCAAACTGAAGAGTTTGTGATCTCGGCCACCGACAAGAACGAGAGCGACGAAATCTACATGTTGCTCGATGTGGAAACGCCGGAATACGTAACCCTGACTCAGGAAGCGGGTTCGCGGGAAGCGACGCTTTCGATCGCTCCTGGCGATGGTGTCGAACCTGGTGAATACACCATCCGTATTCTCGCGGTCGATCAGTATGGACTGGCTGATGCTCAGTACTTCACCCTAAGCGTTTCGGAAGCCGCCAACACTGCGCCTACGATCAGCCCGGTTGAAGATCAAAGTATTGATCAAGACACCGCGACCGAGCCATTGGCCTTCACCATCGGTGATGCCGAAATGGCTCCAGAAGACCTGATGGTATCGGTCGAGTCGGACAACGAAGCGTTGGTGGATGCTGCCGCGATCGTCATGACAGGTACCGGTGCCGATCAGGAGTTGGTCATCACGCCGCTGGCCGGTATGACTGGTTCGGCCAACATCACCATCAGCGTGAGCGATGGGGAAATGACGACGACCGAATCGTTTCTGCTGACCGTCAATGAAGTGGTCGCTGAGAATTCGGCTCCAACCGTTTCGCCGGTTGAGGACATGGCGATTGACGAAGATTCAGCTACCGATCCGTTGACCTTCACCGTGAGTGACGCGGAAACGGCAGTCGAAGACCTGGTCGTCAGCGTGGAATCGGACAACCCGGCGTTGGTCGATGCGGCTGGTATTCTCGTTGCCGGTGACGGTGCCGATAAGTCCTTGGTCATCACGCCGCTGTCTGGTGCGACCGGTTCGGCTACCATCACCATTAGCGTTTCCGATGGTGAGCTGACGACCACCGAGTCGTTCGTTCTGACTGTCAACGAAGTGATTGCTGGTAACTCGGTTCCCACGGTGACTGCGGTTGAAGATCAGACGATCGATCAAGACTCGGCAACCGTGCCACTGGCCTTCGCGATCGGTGATGCTGAAACGGCCGTTGAAGATCTGGCGGTCAGCGTGGAGTCGGACAACCCTGCGTTGGTCGATGCCGCTGGTATCATCGTCGCCGGTGACGGTGCCGATAAGACGTTGATTGTCACTCCGCTGGCAGGTGCTTTTGGCACAGCCAACATTACCATCAGCGTGAGCGACGGCGAGGACACTGCAACCGAGTCTTTCGTGCTGACGGTAACCGAACTGGTGGGGGAGAATACTGCCCCGACGATCAGCGCGGTCGAGGACCAGGTGATCGACCAGGATTCGGCGACTGCCCCGCTCGAGTTTTCCGTTTCCGATGCTGAGTCGGCCGCGGAAGATCTCGTTGTCAGTGTTGAATCGGACAACCCAGCACTGGTGGATGCCGCAGGTATCATCGTGGCCGGTGACGGTGCCGACAAGACTTTGATTGTCACGCCGCTGTCTGGTGCGACCGGTTCGGCCAACATCACCATCAGTGTGACTGACGGTGAAGAAACGACGACCGAATCGTTTCTGCTGACGGTGAACGAAGTAGTTGCCGGTCCAACGGCTGAAGCGGATAGCTTCGCTACCGACGCCAACACGCCAATGGCGATCGAAGCCGCTGGTGTCCTGGCGAATGACCTGGGTGATGCTCTGGTTGTCTCCGAGGTCAACAGCGATGCAGCCAACGTCGGTGCGGCTATCGAACTGGCTTCCGGTGCGACGATTGTTATCAACGCCGACGGTAGCCTGAGCTTCGATCCGGTTGGCAAGTACGATGGTTTGGCCGAAGGTGAATCGGCAACGGAAACCGTCTCGTACACTACCTCGGATTCGGTTGCGGCGATGGCTTCCGCAGACATCGAGATCACCGTTAATGGTGTGAATGATGCACCGGTAGCGGAAGACGATGCCTTCGCGACCGAATCGGATACCGCACTGACGTTGACCGTGGCTGGTGTTCTGATGAACGACAGCGACGTCGACAACGGCGATACGATGACCGTTTCGGCGGTCAATGGTGAAGCGGCAAACGTCGGTCAGCCAGTCGCACTGGATGGTGGCGGCATGTTGACGCTTAACGCCGATGGAAGCATGACCTTCGACCCCAATGGTGAGTTTGAAGACCTGGCTGAACCAGCCACGATTCAGTTCGGCTACACTGTTTCCGATGCTCTGGGTTTGACGGCGGATGCGACCGTGACCATCACCATTTCTGCTCCAAGTGGTGTGGAAAACGAGAATGCGGCACCGATCAATTCGGTGCCAGGCGAGCAGTCGACTGACTCGGCCACGCCGATCGTCTTCGACGAAGCCAACGGTAACGCTATCTCGGTTTCCGATCCGGATGCGGCTGATGCCATGGTCCAGGTGACCATCAGCGTCGATAGTGGTGTGCTGACGCTTTCCAACGGTTTCGAGAGTGACCGTCACAAGCTACTCGGCTCGATCGATCAAATCAACTCGCTGCTGACCGGCCTGGTTTACACGCCAGATTCGGCCTTCGAGGGTAGTGCGACTTTGACGATCGTGACCGACGACCTGGGCAACACCGGCTTCGGTGGTGCGAAGGCCGACGCCGATAGCATCCTGATCGCGGTTTCTGCCGCAGCGGTCAGCGGTGTAGACGGTCAGCCAGAAGGTGAAGGTATCGACCTGATCGCCGAGGATGACGACGAAGTCGACGACCTCTTCAATCCTTGTCACATGGCGTAGTCGACGTTCCGACGGCATTGCTTGTCAGCGGTGACTAGTTAACCGGTACCGCAAGGGCACTTCGTAAACGGAGTGCCCTTGCTTCATTTCGAAAATGGTGCCGGGCTAAGTGAGCTGATAGACCGTCTTGGCGTTTTCGCTCCACAGACTCTGCTGTTTATCCGGAGACCAATCAGACGTGATCTGCTGCATCGCTTCGATCCACTGCCGGGCAGTACCGCCGGCATTACAGACTGGCCAGTCGGTGCCGAAGACCAGGCGCTTCTCACCGAACGCTTCGCGACAGTGCTCGACAACCGGACGAAGGTCATCCGGCGTCCACTCTTTCGGCACGCGTGCGATGATGCCGGAGACTTTGCAGAAGACGTTAGGAAGCTTGGCCAACTGATACATGTCCTCTTGCCAGCGGGCAGCATTCTCCGGAGCCGATCCTTCGCGTGGGTCATCTTTGGCGAAGAATGCCTTCGGATCGACATTGCCGCAATGATCCAGTACGAAACGCGTATCAGGACAAGCGTCCGCCAGGCGAGCGGCATCCTTCAGTTCGGCTGGTCGCATGCACAGATCGAACGTCTTTCCCGTTGCACCGAGATGACGACAGTTGTTGATGAACCTGGCCTTTAAGCAGTAGCCAGGTGGAGTGTCGCCCCCATGCAGCACCTGGCGATATCCTTTCACCCAGGTCTGAGATTCAAACCGGTCGGCGAACTCACGGAAGTTATCCTTGCCGGGGTCAACCGAGAGGATCGCCGCCGACGTGACGTACGTGCCGGAATCGATCAACTGGCGGACCAACTCTGCCTCCTGCAGCTTTTGATCGGGAGCCGCATTCACTTCCATATAGATCGCCGCAGCAATCGGCAGGCCTTCGACCGCCGCATTGTATTCCTCAATGGTGTTCTTGCGATTCAAATGGGGACCGGCACCGGCGAGCCATGGCAGATTCAGGCGCTTCGGATCCCAAAGGTGCTGGTGCGTATCGATGATCGGGTAGGGCGTTTCAGGCATGACGAAGAGGGGGCACGAGGTTGGAAGGCTGGAATTGAGCCCTATTTTGGTGAAATCCAGCGGAATCAACAAGGAAATTTCGTGATTCGTGAAAAATGACAAACGCTTGGGGAAGAGGTAATATAGAGAGTCTCAATTGAGAATCTTGTCCATTCCATCCCAGCCCCCAACCTACTTCGTTAAGAGCTTTCCCTCATGATGCGATATCTATTGCTGATTACGTTCACCAGCATCTTGGCCTACGGCAGCACGCTCAATGCTGCGGATTTACCCAATATTCTGTGGATCACAAGTGAAGACAACGGCCCCGAACTGGGGTGCTACGGCGACACGTACGCGGACTCTCCGAATATCGATTCGATCGCTGCCAAAGGGATGAAGTACAAGCGAGCCTGGTCGAATGCTCCTGTTTGTGCTCCTGCCCGAACGACGATCATTTCCGGCATCTATCCGCCAGCACTGGGTGCCGAGCACATGCGTAGCCAGACGGAACTTCCTGAGGGCTTCCACATGTTCCCATACTACCTGCACGAGGCGGGTTACTACTGCACGAACAACTCGAAGGAAGACTACAACCTCGCCAAGCATGGCTACGTGTGGGATGAGTCGAGCCGGAAAGCCCATTGGCGAGGTCGCAAAGACGGACAGCCATTCTTCGCGGTCTTTAACTTCACGGTCAGCCACGAGAGCCAACTGCGCAAGCGGCCTCATACGCCAGTGCATGATCCGGCTGGCGTCCGCGTGCCAGCGTATCATCCTGACACTCCGGAAGTGCGTCGCGACTGGGCACAGTACTACGACAAGATCACCGAGATGGACAAGCAGGTCGGCAACGTATTGGCCCAGCTGAAACAGGACGGCCTGGATGAAGACACGATCATCTTCTACTACGGTGACCACGGCAGCGGTATGCCGCGCAGCAAACGCTGGCCGTATGACTCGGGCTTGCACGTGCCGATGATTGTTCACGTGCCTGAAAAGTATAAGAAACTGGCCCCGAAAGAGTACGAAGTCGGCGGAACGTCCGAACGACTGGTCGGCTTCATCGATCTCGCTCCGACCGTGCTGAGCCTGGCTGGTATTGAGCCGAAAGAGTGGATGCAGGGTGACGCATTCATGGGGCAATACCAGACGAAGCCACCAAAGTACATGTTTGGTTTCCGTGGCCGTATGGATGAACGGTACGACATGCTTCGCACATGTACGGACGGCCAATTTGTCTACGTTAAGAACTACATGCCGCATAAGATCTACGGCCAGCATATCGATTACATGTTCCAGACGCCGACCACCCAGGTTTGGAAGAAGATGTACGATGAAGGCAAGCTGAACGAAGCCCAAAGTCACTTCTGGCAAGTGAAGCCTTCGCAGGAGCTGTATGACCTGACGACTGATCCTGACGAAGTGAACAACCTCGCCGGCGATTCCCGGTATGCCGAAAAGCTAAAGGAACTGCGAACGGCTGTTTTGAATTGGCAGAAGGAGATTCACGATATTGGTTTCCTTCCGGAAAACCAAATCCACTCGCGCAGCGGCAAAAAGTCTCCTTATGAAATGGGACACGATGCTTCGCTTTACGACTTGGATGGCGTCATGAACGCGGCCTTGTTGGCTTCCTCGCTCGATCCGAAGGCCCTGCCCAAGATCAAGAGTGAGTTTGCTTCAAGTGATGCTGCGGTGCGTTACTGGGCAGCAATGGGTGTGCTCATGCAGAGCGAGTCTGGCGTCAAAGCGGCTCACGAGCAGCTGCAAGCCGCGCTTCAGGACGACTCCCCCAGCGTTCGGTGTATCGCCGCCGAGGCCTTGGGCCGCTACGGCAGCCAAGAGGATGTGAAGCTGGCGCTAGATACGCTCGGCAAATTGGCTGATCCGACCGAGAACGGCGTCTATGTTTCGATGCTGGCGCTCAATTCGATCGATGCCATGGACGAAAAGGCCAAGCCGCTGGCATCGGTGCTGGCAAAGCTTCCTGATGGGGCAAAACAAGCTCCTCCTCGCACCGGCGGCTATGTTCCGCGGCTCTTGCAGGACTTAAAGAAAAAGCTGAGTCAGTAATTCATCGAACTCCATCCCATTGCACGCCGGGGTAGATCGCGGGGATAATGAACCGCGACACCGGCGAGTTTTGGGAACAGGGGAGAATTGATGAATCAAGAAGGACTGTCGGTCAAGAAGCTCACCGAAGAACAATCGTGGCTTCAGACAGGCGCACTTCTCGTGTTGGCTTTCATCGCGTTTTCGTTCGGGCTGATGTATGCCCGAGCGGTGCTCGTGCCGTTCACGTTGGCATTATTCCTGAACTATCTGGTCGCCCCGATCGTCGACTTTCAGATGATCCGGCTCAAGTTCAGCAAGTTTATCTCCGTCTCGCTGACGCTTCTTCTCGTCGTGCTCGTTCTGGTGCTGATGAGCTTTCTGGTAACGACCGTCATCCAGAACGTCACAACGGTTGCCAACGATAAGACCTTCATGACGAAGTTCGAGCAGCGGCTGGAAGGCCCGCTTGAGGCCGCCTCGAAACTGATGGACCGCATCAGTGGTTGGGAAGAAGGCGAGAAGCCGCCGTTTGTGGGATCGCCAGAGATTGTCCCAGACGAGACGGAACAGCTGCCACCGGAAGACGTGGGCACCGGCGACCCTATGGAAACGCCGGATGATGCCAGTCAGCCACTGGCAACGGATGAGAAGCCTATCGTCGAGCAAGAAGTGGAAGCCGATCAGCCAGCGGAAGAGTTGTCGGACGATGTGGTGGAAAATGAGGCCGGTTCGGTAGCCATCCCCATTTCGCCTCGCCAAGATATCAATCGTACGCAGCAACTACTGCGTACCCTCGTCGCTCAGATTCGCCAAGAGGCACCTCAATTGGCAACACAAGCTGGGGCGACTCTCTTGAACTTGATCAGCAGCACGGTTCTGACGTCGATTTTCGTCGGCTTCATGCTCGCCGGTCGCGATCCGTACAAGGTCTCGAAAGGGATCTACGCCGAGATCGACCGCAACGTCCGCAAGTACATCGCGACGAAGTTCTTTATCTCAGCGATTACCGGGCTTTTGGTTTGGGGATGCCTGGCGATGATTGGGATGCAGTTCGCTTCGATGTTTGGCTTGATTGCATTCTGTCTGAACTTTATCCCGTCGATCGGTTCGATCATTGCGACACTGCTGCCCATTCCGATTGCCATCGTCCAGTTTGATTCCGCCCTGATGATTACCCTGGCGATCGTGCTTCCCGGTGCCGTGCAGATGACGATGGGTAACGTGATAGAGCCCAAGATCATGGGCGATGGACTCCAGTTGCATCCGGCGACCATTCTTTTGGCCCTGGCATTCTTCGGCATGCTGTGGGGACCGGTCGGTATGTTGTTGGCCGCCCCCATTACTGCCATCGTGCGGATCGTGCTGATGCGATTTAAAACCACCGAACCCATCGGTTTTCTCATGGCAGGTGTCTTGCCGGAAGAAGACGATCACTTGCATCATGTGTAAGTGATCATTGTTAATTTGAAGGATCCGCTTGTCGTCGAAAGGAAATCGATGCCCCAGCCAGCTTATTCTCCTGGCCCAAGTCAACGTACTGTCCGTGATGCTCAGGGTAATGTCCTTAAGGTGCCGGCCGAATGGTCGCTTCTGCCACCGGGCGATGCCGGCCTGACGCGGCGAGTCAAAGCTGCCGGCCAATTCTGGGCCGTGCAGGAGAAGAAGGGACGTCGGATGTTCTCGCGAGGCGTTTGGGCGCCGACGGCTACCATTGGCAAGATCAAGAGCGAGCTCGAAGCCGAACGATCGACCGACGCGTACGCCAAGAAACAGAAAGCGGCCGCCGCACGTCGCGACAAGCAACAAGCCGAATACGTTGAAGACTTCTTCGGAGCCGTTGTGGCTTATCTCGACTTTCACCCTGACTACGCTGACATGGCGAATCATCTGGCGAAGGCCGTGACTTCGCATGCGACGCCAGTGGGAAGCGGCACGGTAGCGCGTACCCAGCGAATTCCTATCGAGCGACGAGCCGAGTCAGCGGTGATTGCCTGGATGCGGCACCAGACTACCGCTTACGACACGATGAAGATTCCGCGGGTCAAAGGAAAACGACGCGAGGTCCGCCGGATGTTAGCCCAACGTTCGAAAGAAGTGCTGCATCAATATCGAATGGGAAGAGAAATCCCACGCAATTGCCCGCTTCGCGCGGCATTGTCGGGGGCCGGAGCAGGGCGTTAACTAGCAGAGAACGCTTACTGGACCCGCCAGGATCGATTTCTCATTTCGCTGATTCGATGAGCTTTCTGAGGCGAGTCGATTGCCAAGGAAAATCAGCGAAATAGTGATGTTTTCTATTGTCAAAAGTAGATGGCAGATGAAACAATGCCTTTATAGCCTTGTAGTGTATGTCAGATCTACCAAGAAGTACTGATTTCTGCACGGCTCAGACTGCCTGCCTTCATCATTTCTCGCCATCATCTCCTATTGAAAGTCGCTATAGATGTTCCGCGCTCGTCGAGGTCATTTGGGCTTCACCCTGGTCGAATTGTTGGTCGTCATTGCCATTATTGGCGTTCTGATTGCCTTGTTGCTTCCCGCTGTTCAGCAGGCCCGTGAGGCTGCCCGTCGGATGAGTTGCTCGAATAACCTGAAGCAACTCGGGATTGCACTGCATAACTATCACGACACGTTTCTCGCCCTGCCTCCGCGACAAGGCGGCCCTGATTGGACGACAGTAACTGCTGCCCCGGCCACGCGACACAGTGCCTTCGTCAGTTTGTTGCCATTTATCGAGGCCAACGCACGCTACGATCAGATTGTTGCCAACACGCAGATCGCCTGGAGCGGCAGTGCGACCTCAGGCTATGTGGGTGAGATCGATGCGTTCATTTGCCCATCGGATGGCCTGTTCTCGCCATCCGGAGCAGATCGAAGCGCCGAGTATTCGCCGCTGAACTATGGCCTTTGCATGGGAGACAACTTCAGCTTTGGAGGATCTTCCACTGCGACCGATCCTGAAACGAATGTGCGTGGCATCTTTGGGTATCTCATCTACACACGCTTCCGTGATATTACCGACGGGCTAAGCAACACGATGGCCATGTCGGAAACCATCATTGCTCCTCCAGGCTCTCAATTGGGCCGAGCGGTGGGTGCTTCGACCAACAACCCATTGGCCTGCCGTGCGTATCTAACCGGCAACAATTACACGTCCGGTGCGCTGATCGCTCAGTACCGTTGCCATGGTCAGCGTTGGCAGGACGGTCGTCCAGGGTATTGCGCGATCACTACGGTTTTGCCGCCCAACAGTGCGACGTGCAGTTCGCAAGCTGGTGCCGGCATTTACTCGGCATCGAGCCGGCACCCTGGCGGGGTATTGTCGATGTTTGCGGACGGTTCGGTGCGGTTTGTGCCTGAAACGATCGACACCGGCAACTTGTCGACGTCCCCGGTCTCATCCGGCATCAGTCCGTTCGGTGTTTGGGGGGCAATTGGATCGAAGGCTGGTGGCGAAACGAACGCCTCGCTGTAACCCGTTGGATCCAAACAGGAGGACGTGCCATGAACCGCATTCCAGAATCCATTAAGTTCGTCGTCATCGCTGCTGTTGGCACTGTGATACTGGTCGGATGCAGCGGAAAACGTGAAGACAAGTGGACGCGCGGGAGACCGCCTGTCTATGAGGTCACCGGCCAGGTTACTTATCAAGGCAAGCCCGTTGCCGATGCCGTGGTGACGTTTCAGCCGGTGGACGAAGCAGGCCGTGGTGGCTCGGCGATCACGGATGACCAGGGTTACTTCGAAGCACAAACGTTCGACCCAGGAGACGGCCTCACGCCAGGAACGCATCGGGTGGCGGTCCACAAGGTGCAGCTGGTCGACGCAAGTGGAAACGTCGTGACCGAGATCCGCGAACCTGGCGGCCTGCGTGAAAAGAATCTGGTGCCGAAGAAGTATGCCGATTTTAAGAAGTCTGGCATCGAAATCACGGTCGAAGAAACGGACAACGATGTCGGTGTGATCGACCTAGTCGATTAGCACGCATCGCTCGCTTCTCATCGAATAAAAAAGCGGCCCCGAAACATCGGCTTCGGGGCCGCTTTCATTTAGATCTGTCAATCAGTCAGACGTTCTAGTTACCGAACACGCCGACCCAATAGGCAGTACCATTGCGGCCGATCGCGTAGCCGTAGCCAACTTCGCGAGCACCGCTCAGCAGGATGGCTCGGTGCCCTGGGCTGTTGAGCCAACCGTTAAAGCATTCTGGAATGCTCGGCGAACCGTACAGGATGATCTCACCGTAGGGAGAGCCTGGGTATTGGTGACGTCGAGCACGCGAAACGAATCCACCGTTGACCGAGTGGCTGAATTGGCCAGTACGGGCCATGTACCAGGCATGGTCCTGGGCGGCTTTGGTCAGTTCCGGGCTAATTCGCTGAGCCGGCAGTTGATACCGACCGCGAACTTCATTCGAGTGATGCCACATTTTCACCAGGGTCGGGTGCTTGTGGAGAAAGTCGTCGCCGGGCACTTTGGCGTCCGCTTTCTTGGTTTCTACTTCCTTCTTCTCGTCGGCCTGGGAATCGGTCGTGGTTGGTGCGGCAACGAGCGACGTGGACAAAGACAGCGTCAACAAAAGGGCTAGGGACAAACGGGTCATGGGGGAGAACAACCTCCGTGGGCGGGATATGAAGCGGGTCTTACCATCCGAACTCCGTGTCTGGGACGGTAAACGAATCACCGGTTTTAAAGGCATTCCAGGTCGATCGCAAGTGGTTGGATTTAACGATTACGTAAACTTTCATACTGACACTCCCTGACCGTTAACCAGCGATCCCCTCGCAATAATGGAGACTTATCGGCCCAAGTTGAGATAGGTTGCGCTGTGAGAAAATAGAGAAAGCAGCCCGTTGCGGGCCAGATTGCGCTCGGTTACACTCAAAGCTGGTTTAATAGGGATTTGTGGCCGCTTGCAGCCTATCTGCTAAAGTGCCGTTGTCGCTCCTCCCAGCGGCAATTTTTCTTAGAACAGATCACATGCTGCGGCCCTATCGAACATTTGGGAACCGTGGCGTTCTTGCAAGGCTTACTGCCTTCGATCTGCCACATTCCCGCATCGCTTGCGAGAACACCCGTCATGTCAGTGGCTCCAGAACAAAAAGCAAACCAAGGTACCTCCACCACCGCCGTGCAAGGTGGCGAGGCCCGCATGAAGCCGGGCAACGCGATCACCGATGCCATCTTCTGTGCGTCGACCTACACCTTCGACAACACCGATTCGATTATTCGCTATATCGAAGAGAATCAGGTACGCGAAGAGTACGGCCGCTACGGCAACCCCGGTGAGAAGACGGCCGAAGCCAAGCTGGCCGCCATCGAAGGAGGCGAATCGGCTGTACTTTACTCGTGCGGCATGGCTGCGTTCGTTGGGCTGTTGATGGCGAAAGTCAGCTCGGGCGACAACGTCGTCTTCTTCGACGAGTGTTACCACCGTAGTCGCGAATTCTGCGGCAAGCACCTGGCCCGGTTCGGTGTCGAAACCAAGACCGTCAAGACCGGTGACTATGAAGCAATGGAAAAGGCAATCGATGCCAATACCAAGATGCTCATCAGCGAGTCGCCGACCAATCCGCACCTGAGCTGTGTCGATCTGGAAAAGTTCACCGAGATCGGCAAGAAGCACGGCGTTGAAACGCTGATCGATGCCACGCTGGCGACTCCATACAACCTGCGACCGCTGGAATATGGCGTCGACTACGTCCTGCATTCGGCTACCAAGTATCTCGCTGGTCACAACGATCTTCTGGCTGGTGCGATCATCGGCAGCGAAGAAAAACTAGCCGATGTGCGTCAGCTGCGTGGCGTCATGGGGGGCATCAATGCTCCACACAATTGTTACCTTTTGCTTCGCGGGCTGAAGACGTTCTCGCTGCGAATGGAACGTCACAATGCGAACGGAATGGCGGTCGCCCAATTTCTCGAAGATCACCCAATGGTCGAGAAGGTTTATTATCCCGGGCTTCCCTCGCACCCGTATCACGAAATCGCCAAGGCCACGATGCGCGGCTACGGCGGGCTGGTGACATTTAATGTGAAGGAAGCTGACTGGCGGAAGACCGCTAACGTTGTCGACAACGCGAAGATTTTCAAGATCGCGCCGAGCCTGGGTGGTGTTGAATCGTTGATCGAGCAGCCGCTGGTGATGAGCTACTACCAGCAAACGCCCGAGAACCGAGCCAAGTTCGGTATCTACGACAACATGATCCGCATCGCCTGTGGTATTGAAGACACGGATGATTTGATCGCAGACCTGAAGCAAGCGTTGGACAACGCGTAGAAGGGAATCCCCCATGCAGTTTCGCACCAAGGCCATCCATGTTGGCAACAAGAAGGATCCGCAGACCGGGGCCGTTGTTCCGCCGATTCACGTCGCTTCCACGTTCGTGCAGCCTGGAGCAGGGGAGTGGGGCGAGTTTGACTACTCACGCAGCGGGAATCCGACTCGCAAGAATTTAGAGACCACCCTCGCTGAGTTGGAAGGGGGCTGTGGAGCTCTCGCGTTTGCCTCTGGAATGGCTGCGACGCACTGTGCGACGATGCTGTTGGAAGCCGGCGATCATATCGTCGCCGGCACCGATATCTATGGCGGCACCTACCGTTTGCTGCACAAGATCACGCAGAAGAGCAACATCGGGATTACGCTGGTCGATGCGACCAATCCCGAAAATCTCGCTGCCGCGATTCAACCTAATACGAAGATGATGTGGGTCGAGAGTCCCGGCAACCCGCTGATGTCGATTACCGATTTGGCCGCGTGTGCCAAGGTGGCGAAAGAACATGGCGTTTTGCTCGGAGTCGACAGCACGTTCGCGACGCCTGTGTTGACTCGGCCGTTGGAACTGGGCATCGATATCGTGCAGCACTCGGTCACCAAGTACCTGGCTGGTCACAGCGATGTACTGGGCGGGGCATTGGTGGTGAAAGATAAGGAATTGTACGATCGGCTCTACTTCATTCAGAACGCAACCGGTGCCGTACTCGACCCGTTTGGCTCGTTCCTGGCATCTCGCGGGATTAAGACGCTTGAGCTACGGGTTCACGAACAGTGCCGCACGGCCCAGAATATCGCCGAGTACTTGAACGAGCATCCCAAGGTTACCCGCGTTCTTTATCCCGGTTTGAAGACGCACCCCGGGCACGAGATTGCTGCGAAGCAAATGGATGGCGGATTCGGGGCCATGATAAGCTTCGAAGTCGAAGGTGGGTTCGCGGCCGCGAAGAAGGTATGCGACGACACAAAACTGTTCCAACTCGCCGTGAGCTTGGGGGCGGTTGAATCATTGATCGAGCAACCGGCCTCGATGTCGCACGCTAGCTATGACAAAGCCGACCGCCTGGCCCATGGGATCAAAGACGAACTGATCCGGATTTCAGTCGGGCTGGAAGCAGCGGAAGATCTGATTGCGGACCTGAGCCAGGTACTCGATCAGATTTAGATCTTCGTCCTACGAAATAGATCGCATCAGCGCAAGCAAAAAAGGGGAGTCCAAGTGGACTCCCCTTCTTTTAGTTTGGCAGGACGCCTATTCGCTAACCATGTAGGGGCGATTACTTGGCTGGCGTGGGAGCGTAGTAGGTAGCTTGTCGCGTCGTCGGTTTCGCTGCGACTCGCTTCGAGTAGTGGGGAACCTGGTTGCTTGCTCGCTTGGACTCGGTGCCAACGGGCTGCCATTTGCCTGGTTCACGCATTGGGGCGTGTTCGTTGGTTGGGGTCATCGGCGGGCCGGGGATGGTCGGCACGGATGGAGGACCTTGCTCAATGTATTCGACGCCGGGGTGATGCGACTCATAGCCATCCCAGTTCGAGCTGCAGCCACAGGTATCACATCCACACGAAGGAGTCGTATCGCATCCGCATCCATTGAAGCGGATCGGGTGGAACAGGCTATGAACCGTGCGTTTGACGGCACATGCACCGTGCGTCAGGGTGAAGCCAACCCCTTGTACCAGTTCGCCCAGTGGATTGAAGCATGGAGTGCAGCAGTGATCACACCCACAGCTAGCAACGGAGTGGGTGACAACATGATTGCTTTCACAGCCACACGATTGTCCGTAGGCCTGGATGCTGGTAGCCAGCACGACAGCGGCAGCCAGAAGTTGCGTTTTCATCGGTTGAGATCCTTCTCGAAAATTAAAGCGTCAGGGTGACGCGGCATGCCGGAGGCAAAGTTTTCGTTGACGGAACTGTTTATCGAGCCGCTACTAAGCAAAAAAACAGAATAACCCGATCAACCGGCAATCCTCTTGTATCTTGCCTAGTGCCCCAGAAGATGGTTGTTTGGGAGAAGTACGTCGAGTGCATAGCTGCTGTCGCGGCTCGCAGGCGGAGGGCTGGGAAAACTTTGCGGATTATCTCGACTTTTCTGAAAGTGGGGACTTTGCCGGTGACGATACGCAGATATGGACAGCGCAGTCTTGCGCCGCCGTTAACCGTCTCCCCCCCGGTATTTCAATTGTCGAAGGAAGGAAAGGCCATGCGAGTCTTCCCCTGGATTCTGACTTTGCTCACCGCAGCGTGCGGAAGTGTTATTGCGGATCTCGCGACCGCAGCAGAACCTCGTGAACCTGCCAAGCTGCAGCACGTGGTTTCCGATGATTACAATCGTCCACCGTCGCCTGCCAAGGCGATTCGGAGTCTCTTCTCGACCGATCAAGATCGTGTCTTCGCAGCCCGGCAACGTGTTGCGCGGGCAAGTTATGTCGCATCGAAGGTGCAAGCCGGCGACATCGAACAAGTGGACTACTCTGTCTTGAGCGAAACGTCCGGTACGATGCCTATGGAAGGCGAGATCGTGATGGAAGGCCACGCTGTGGCCGGCATGCATGATCCAATGACCTACCACGGCGGCCCAGGCTGCACGTCATGCCAGGGTGGTAGCAACTGTGGCGGCTCGTGTGATTCGTGCGGTGTGTGTGGTCCATGCGATTCGATTTGCTTTCCCCTCTGTTTCCGTTTGAACCTGGAAAACCTCTCGGTCCGGGCCGGCGTTCAGGGCTTCAAAGGGCCTATGAATCTAGGCATGGATGGTAGCTTTGGCTTTCTGTACGGCGTGAACTGGGGTGTTCCACTGTTCTCGCGTGATCACGGTTTCGGCTTTCAGCTGGGTGTGAATGGGACCAACGCTAACTTGCATGGTGCTAGTTTCACCGACGATCATCGTGACCAGTTCTTCCTGACGACCGGTTTCTTCCGTCGCGTCGACTGGGGCTGGCAAGGTGGTCTGGTTTACGACCACATGAGCGATCACTGGTACTACGACGTCGATGCCAGCCAGATTCGCGGCGAACTCAGCTGGAAATTCCAGTGTAAAGGTGAGTTTGGCTTCTGGTTCACCGCATCGGATGAAACAAGCGACATTGACGAACAGATCATTCTGCCTGGTGATACGGCTCCAACCTTCGTCAATGGCTCGTACCAGCCACACAACATGTTTGCGTTCTTCTACCGAACGCCGCTCGAAGTATGTGGTGGTGAAATGCGTTTCTCCGGCGGCTGGACCGACAACGAACTCGGTTTGATTGGTGCCGACGCGAACGTGCCGATCACCAAGTGTCTGTCCCTGGAAACGAACTTCCTCTACCTGATTCCTCGCAACGACAACGACGGCAACTTGGATGAAAGCCTAAGTGAATCCTGGAATATTGGAATCAACCTGGTTTGGTACCCTCGTGCATGCAGTTCCGCGAGTGCGGGCAAGAACTACTACCGTCCACTGTTTAACGTGGCACATAACGGTACGTTCTCGATGTATCCAACCGAGTAATCGACAATCCGTTGGGGGATTTAGCAGGCCGAGTCCTTTGCGAGGGGACTCGGCTTGCTGTCGTTCTTGGGGGATTGCGAAGCCTTTTTCGGTTGCCTGGTGTTTGCCGTATCTTCAAACAGCGAATCACCTTCCCAAGATTCTGCCGCCGCGGTATGATAGGCGAGAATATGCAAGCATCCCCGCCATGAGGGTTGGCGACCACTGAAATTGTCGTAGGTAGCGTGAGGTCGCCGCGAAGAGCCGTCTAAAGGCCCGCAATTACCCAGGCCGGGGGGTCCCCTTTATGCAGGAAGGCATGGCCCGTTAACCGGGCAATCGTTGATTTAATACATGAGCAATTCGAACAAAGCTGGGCACTGGCGATCTCTCGCCGCCGAAATTGGCGCCATCTCGCAAGACGAACTCGAAAAGGCCGAAGCAGCGGAAGCCGCTGCGAAAGAGGCTGAGCAAAAAGCCGCGGAAGAAGCAGCAGCAAAAGAAGCTGCCGAGAAAGCAGCGGCCGAGGAAGAAGCGGCCGAAGTAGAAGTCGCTGAAGAATCTGCAGAACCATCAGCAGAGGAAGCGGCCTCCGATATTGAAGCGGCGGAAGACGCGTTTCAAGATGCTGTGGAGCCAGAGGACGAGCTTTCGCAGGTTTCCGACGGCCCCGTCGATAATGAAGAGATTGTCGAGCCGCCACACGAAGAGATCGTAGCGGCAACCGAGGAAGTCGTCGCGGAAGAGCCTCCGAAGCCGAAAAAGAAGAAAGCGAAGAAACGCAGCCACTGGGCGTCTCTGTCCTCGATGCTCGGCCTTGCCTCTCCTGAAGAAGAAGAGGAGGAGGATGAAGAGGAGGACGAGGAAGAAGCACAGGCTGAAGAAGAGATCAAGGTAACGGTCAAAGAGGAACAGCCTGTTGCCAAGAAGGACGAAGGCAAAGAGGAAAGCCCTCATCTGGCTGCTTTCAAGAAACCGCTAGAGCGTTCGCCCGAAGAGGCCCGGGCATCCGAGATCATCGGCAGTCCTGCTGCTAAGTCTCGTCCGACAAGTGATGACGACTTCGAAGGTTTCGACGGTATCTTTCTGGACGAAGGAACTCGCGAAACGGATGCCATGGACGCTGATGTCGGCGAAGACGATCAGGACGAAGAAGAGGAACGCGCTCCGCGAAAAGAGCGTCGCGGACGAACACGTGGTCGCCGACGCGGACGACGCTCTCGCAGCGATGAAGATGTAAAGGTTCGCGAAGCTACTCCCGAAGACGAAGATCGCGACGAAGACCTGGAAGACGAAGTTGAGAGCCGCGATTCTCGTTCCGACCAGGACGAGGGCGACGAAGAGCAACGACCAACACGCCGCCGCCGCCGCCGTCGTCGTTCACGTAAGGCATCCGACTCGGAGTCGACGCAGGAAGAAGCCCCGCGTAGTCGCCGCTCGAGTCGCTCGGAAGATGAAGACTACGACGATGATGACGACGATGACTCGGATATCGATGTCGACAACGAGGATGATCGCGAAGATGCCCCGCGTGGTCGTCGTCGACCCTCACGTCGCCGTCGTAGCGATTCCGACGAGGAGGATAAGCCGAAGGACAAGCACAAGAAGATTCCTTCGTGGACCGATGCCGTGACTGCAATGGTTGATAAGAACATCGAGCGTCACGAGAATGCCCCACCATCCCGCCCACATGAACGGGGTGGTCGTAACAGTGGCGGTCGTCGTCGCCGAGGAGGCAGCGGCGGTGGCGGACGTGATCGACGCTGAGCCGGTCTGCGAAGTCTAAGCTAAGTAGAAATGGCCTCTTCCTGATGGCAGGAAGAGGTTGTCTCGGGCGTCGTTTTTGACGCGGTTTCTTCCAGCTCTTCCATACGCAGGGCGATGCGATTGAATTGGTCTGCCATGTCCTGCCAGCTATCCCCATCGCGTAGGATCAGTGGACCGGTTTTTTCTCCGTCGGCAAGTTGTTGCATCGCACGACGGAAGCGTACGACTGCTCCGACCAATTGATTGCTATGCCGTATGGTGTCTACCAGGATGATCGGCAGCACCAATAGGCTTACCAAAACGGCTGGAACGAAGTAGTTCCACAGCATTTGTGATATGGCCGCGACAGGAGCATTCAGATCGCTAAGCGCTGCACCTAAAAGTAGAACCACACCGACACTCAAAAGGTAAGCAGCCCAGTGCATTATCGCGCGCAGGACGAGACGTCCTTGCAGGATCGGATCTACCCAAAACAATCGGCGGCGTTGTTGCTTTACTTGCTTCGACATTCGTTAGCTCCCAAGGTGCCAGTAAGGTCCTTGGGAAGCTTACGACGTGCCGGTCTATATGCCAGCAATAAGCCGTCCGTATGGCCTTCGCTACAGCAACCTCTCGTGTAGCGAATCGATTCGAGCGGATCGTAACGATTATGATGGTGCGTTTTAGTCCAATGGAATCCGGACAACAACGCCGCCCATGACGTCCCCTTCTTTGAATTCCGGGTAATCGTCGCCACGATCGGAGTGATTGTTGTGGCAATCCCAGCAAGCTTTGGCGACGGCCTTATCGGCATATACGGCGGTGAAGTAGGTCTTGTCGCCTAGCTTTTCTTCGCCGTAGAAGTTTTCGTCGGGATGATCAACGATGTACTTGAGGCCTTCGATTTCCTGCGGAGACTTTGGTTCGTTCTGTGGGTTCAATGGCCAGAGCGACTTCAAGGCATAAGAGAAGCCCGCTTCCTCGTTCCCATCGACGATCTCGGCGCCCATTCGAAACATCTGTGCTGGAAGCGGAATCGTCCCTTCTTCGTCTTGCCAATATTCGCTCGCGCTGACATCGGCGCCTTGTTCTTTAAGGCGGGTCACGATGTGCTTGGCATAAACCGTACGGTCGGCCATCATCACCGCGTGCACGGCGTTGGCAAATTGCTTGGGCGTGATTCCACCCGCAGCTTCTACAGGTGCCGGCGTGCTGTTTCCGCAGCCCGTTAGTGCTGCTACGGTACCACCAATCACAATCAATCCACAGGCCAAAGCGATAAACTTGTTCATAGGTAGACTCCCAATTTCAATAGTTGCGTGGCAACAGGCGAATAACAGGTCATGACGGGTATGGATGAATCATGGACGTCGCGATTTCCGCTCCTCGAACCATTTGCGAACCATCTCCGGGCTTTCGACCGACTGCTGCTGCGGAGCCGAGCTGAAGTTGCTTTCGATCTGGTGCGGGTCGTGCATCGCATCGAGACTGTATTGAAGCCCGTGGCATTGCATGCAGACGCTACGGACCATTTTCTCGTTAGGTTGTAGATTGTCGTTTTGGTTGTGCTGGACTTTGACCTTCGGGGCCTTGCTACTGCCATGCACTTCACGCGGCATGTGACAAGTCGCACACGACACGCCGCTGCCCGGCGGGAGGTCGCCGGCAAGCTCGTCCCGCCATAGCTGAGCATGAGGGGACTGCTGGTAGGCCAGCGTGTGTTCGTCGTTATGACACTTGATGCAAGAGTCGACTGCCGCAACACGCACATCCGCATCGTGCGGTGAATGACACGAACTGCACGTCAGTTCGGCATGCAGTGAAGAATGCTTCATGGGCAAACGTGCGCTACCAGGCGACATCGGTGAAAGTCCCTGGGCAAGTCGCATCCCATGCATGCCGGCAAGGAAGCCGCTCGCTTCATCTTCATGGCATTGCTGACACGTTTCATGCGACACGACGTTTTGCCACGTTTCCAGGTTCTGATCTTGGGTGTGACAGTCAGTGCAATTCACACCGACTTGCGCATGAACTGAGCCTGCCCACTCACGAATTAACTGCTCGTCTCGTTCGACGCTCGAATGAAACTTGGCATCTTTGGCCTTGAGCGGCTCAATGGGCTCTTCCTGGCTGGCCAGGTACCGGGCCAGAGCATTACGTTCTGGTACGACCTGCTCGGCCAAGTGGTCCGGCTGATCGAGGTTCTTGCCGAGGAAGTTCTCGTTGAGCGTGCGATTGTCGTGGTAGTTATGGCAGCCACTGGTTTGACAGGTGTTGAATTCTAGATTCTTGTGGCTGGGACGCTCCTCAGCGATCTCTTGATGGCAATGGAAACAGAAGTCCTGAGGCAACGTGACACCCATCGGATGTGTTTCGTGCGGGACGTGCTCTTTGTGACAAGCGAGGCAGTTCTGGGCGTCCAGAATCGCAAGTCGCGGGGCGTTGGTCGGGTCGTTGAACTTGCTGGCCGGATGCGTATCCAGGGCTTCCTTCAGTTCGTTCTCGTGACATTCGAGACATGATTTACTGGTGACGCCGAGTTCAGGGTCGTGACAGGCAGAACACTTCATTTCGATCTGGTAATGACCGTGCGTTGTCTTGCCAGGCAGGTACGTCTGCTTCAGTTTGCTGTCGTCAGACAACAGAACAACCCCCAGGCTACTTCCAACCAGTAGCGACAGAGCCAACCAAACGAGGGCATAAATCCAGGAAGCCATGAATTTAGAAGTAGTAGACCGTAATGATGTGAAACAGAAGCAATACCGGCAGCGGCCACGACAGTATCAAGTGCAGCCAAACCAGACGCGGACGCCAGCGTCGAATCCAGATGCCAAGTGCTCCGGTAATGCGGTTCTCGAGTGAGACAAGCATCCCGGTGAGACTTCCAGTGAAGTTGACGACAACAAACGTTAGCGCCAACGCAAAGTTCAAGTTGGAACCAAAATGAAACCCGGTGTGCAGCACGAGACCCACGACCGCAAGTGTTGCCAGGACGGCATGGGCTACCCGCCACCAGGCAAAGTCCCCCCAGGTAATCCGCGAGATGCGTTTCCGTAGCGAAAAAGCCAAGCCTAGAGCGGTCAATCCAAAGATCGTATAGCCGGTGATTTGTTTGGGAGTTTCACTTCGCCACAGGGCATCAACGGTATGCCAGGTCGACTGAACCGAATCGGCGAAGGGGAGGGGGCCGATCGCGAGCATTGCGACAATGATCATCAAAGTCGCTACGCTGCTGGCAAGTAGAATCTGCCACGAAGCGGTCTTCGGAGGAAGATGACGCTCACCGCAAAGTTGCCGTACAAGCGGACGGCACGTTCCACACACACTGGAGGCCCTGGTTAGCGTGGTCACCGCGGCAGCATCCGCTGCGCCGTCGCGAGTGGCCTCGCAAATCTGTCCTTTGGTGACACCAACGCAGCTGCAAATTACGGCGTTGTCGGGCCAGTCCCAGGGACTATTCAGCGTGTCTTCCGGCCAGAGTCGGCCGGTGCGGCGGAAGCGAGAAATTTGCCACGGCCACAGACGTCGCGCGTGCGTAATCAAATCGCGAACGCGATCGATCTCGTCCCACTCGCCGACCGCGGTCGCACCGACGACGCAGTTACCCTCGAAAATGAGTTTGCGGTACGAATGTTCTGTGCTACTGGCAACGATGCGGGAGTTGGGTGTTTCGCCCAAAGCATCGCCGAGGGCCGCGACATCCACGCCCATTAACTTCAGCTTGGCCGATTGATCACCGTACAGGAACTCCTGCTTTTCGCCGCAGCAATTGGCGGCCAGCACGTCGGCCATTTGGATACCAGGGCCGACCAGTCCGTAATGCTTTTCTCGATGTACGGCACATTCGCCGATCGCGTAAATATGGGGATCGGACGTGCGAAGTTGGTCATTGACGACGACACCACCGCGATGGGCAATCTCAAGTTCCGCGTCGCGGGCCAGTTCATCCCGAGGAACGATGCCCGCCGAAATGATGAGCATATCGACGCGGAGCGTCTCGCTATTGGTGAAGTGCAACCGGAGACCCTCGCCGAAACGCTCGATTCGTTCACAACGACATAAGACATGCACATGCACGCCGAGTGATTCGACTCGCGATTTCAGTAGCGCTCCGCCAGCGGTATCGAGTTGACGAGGCATCAGGCTCGGAGCGACTTCCAGGACGTGGGCTTCGAGGCCTAGATCGAGAGCCGCCTTACCGGCTTCCAGCCCCAGCAGACCACCACCCATGATTGCGGCCGATCGGCAGTTCTCGGCATATGTGCGGATCTTTTGCAGATCATCGAGGGTGCGATAGAGGAAGACGCCCGGTAGCTCCGCGCCTTCAATCGGCGGAACAAAAGGGCGACTACCGGTTGCCAGAACGAGACGATCGTACGGGTAACGCTTTCCGTCTTGGCAAACGACCTCGCGATTGATGCGGTCTATCGCGTTGACTTTCTGCGAGGTCACCAGGTTCAGGCCGACCTGCTCGTACCAGGTCTTGGGCGAAAGGGTGAGGGAGGATTCTGTATCGCTGAATAGCTGAGTCAAGCGAACACGATCGTAGGCAGCGTATGGTTCCTCGCCGAAGATATCGACCTGCCATTCCTGCATCGCGCCGCGACGCACGAGCGACTGACAGAATGCGTGCCCTACCATGCCGTTACCCACGACTACCATCCGAGCGGCCTCGGTAGAGACCGACCTAGGGTTTTCGCTTTGTGTCTGTAACCTGTGCACGGGGAATCTTTCCTTGCGGCATTCGCAGCGATGAAGTGATTAAGCCGAAATGCAAAGGATGTGCCACTTGGTCCGCAGCAAAACTGAAAACAAGTCGATTTGCCTTTCAAATAGGACCACATGGTCCTGTTTTATTTTGATGGGCTCCAATTTGAGGTGAACATTTTGTGTTCAGTGCGTATTGCAGAGGCAAAAGTCTGCCTCTGCAATTGGCAGAATGCCTAATTCTTAAACGGTTTTCACGACGCGAACGGCCGCGTTCTTGTAAGAAGGCTGACGCGAATACGTATCGAATTGCGGGTAAGTCAACTGATTCGTTACCTCATTGTGCATCGGTAGAAAGACGTGTCCCGGTTGGACGCTCGAGGTAACATTGGCGCGGGCACGAATTTCACCGCGCGCCGACTGCACCGTGACCCAGTCGTGCGGTTCAATCATCAACGCCTCTGCATCTTCTGGGTGGATATCTACGAGCAGGGTCGTTGAATACAGCGTTCTCAGTACGGCTGACTTCGACGTCTTGGTTTGGGTATGCCACTGCGCTGCTGTTCCGCGGCCGGTCAGCAAACGCAACGGGAATTCCTCGTTGGGCACTTCGCCAGGAACTTCTGGCTGTTCGAAGATGAAGCGTGCTTTGCCGTCCTCGTGAAAGTATCGGCCATCTTCAAACAGGCGCCGCTGCGGCGCCGGCATCCAATCGTCACCGCTGCTTTCTTCTTGCTTGGTTGGCCACTGAATGCCGCGGGCGTCGTCCAGCATCCGATAGTCACGAATTCCGGTAATATCGCACGGCTGTCCCGCTGAGCACTTCTTCATTACCTGAAACACGTCTTCCGGCGTTTTCCAATCGGCAAACATCGAATCGCAGCCCCAGTAGTGAGACACCAGGCGGAAGATCTGGAAGTCGGCCAACGCTTCACCAGGAGCAGGCACTACTTTTTTGTGCAGTCCGTAGCGTCGCTCCGAGTTAATAAACGTTCCTTCCTTCTCGCCCCAGCCGGCCGCTGGCAAAAGGAGATCGGCAAGGACGGCTGTTTCGGTCGAGTGGTACATATCTTGAACGACCAGGAAGTCGAGCTTGTCGAGGGTTTCTTTCGCTTCCTTTTGATGAATCCAAGAGTGAGCCGGATTGGTCGCAATCACCCACAGACCGCGGATTTCGCCGCGACGGATGCCTTCCATGATGGCGTCGTACGACCAACTGTTTTCGGTCGGGATATTGACCACGGGTATATCAAGGATGTCGGCAATCTTCTGTCGGTGTTCCGGCTTGGTGAAGTCGTGGCCACCGATCAGGTTGGTCGTGTTACTGAACAGACGCGAACCCATCGCGTTACATTGTCCCGTAATGCTGTTGGCACCGGTCCCTGGGCGGCCGATGTTGCCGGTCATCAAGGCCAGGTTGATGATGGCCTGAGCGGTGCGGACCCCTTGGTGGCTTTGGTTGACCCCCATGGTCCACCAGAAAGAAACCCGCTTGCCATCATGAATCGCCTGGATGACTTCCATGACGGCGGAGGGTTCGAGCCCGCAGTTGGTCAGGCTGTCTTCCAGCTTGTAACCTGCGACATGTTCTTTGAACTGATCGAAACCGTTGGTGTAATTGGCGATGTAGGATTCCTCGATCCAGCCTTTCTCGATCAGCACGTTGGCGATCGTATACAGCAATGCCATGTCGGTTTTGGGACGCAGTGGCAAATGGTGCGTTGCCGCAACGGCCGTTTCCGTGCGGCGAGGATCGATCACGATGATCTTCGGATCGTGCGGATTGCGAAGGACCCGTTCCCACATGATCGGATGCGCGATGCAGAGATTGGATCCGACGAAAACGAGCACATCGGACTCTTCAAAGTCCGCATAGGTAAACGGAGGTGCATCGAAGCCGAAAGATTCCTTGTAGGAAACGACCGCGGTTGCCATGCATTGTCGCGTGTTGCCGTCGCCGTGCAGCATTCCCATGCCGAACTTGGCGAGCGAACCAAGGAAGAACATTTCTTCCGTCGCGATCTGTCCGGTGCTGAGGAAGGCGACCGAGTCGTTGCCATGCTTGGCTTGAATGTCTTTGAAACGCGAGCAGAACGTCTTCATCGCCTCGTCCCACGAGACGGGAGCCAGCTTGCCGTCAGGCCCTTTCAGCAATGGTTGCGTGGCACGATCATCGGCTTTGAGGATCGTGAGCGACTCCCAGCCTTTAGGGCACGCCATGCCGAGGTTCACAGGCCAGTCGACCGCTGGACTAAGATTGACCGCCTGGCCATCCTTCAGGTGCAGTTCCAGGCCGCAGCCGGTCGAGCAGAAGCCACAGACCGAGGTGGTCGTGGCGTTGGGTTTCGAGCCGGCGGGAACTTTGCCGAGGCCATACTCTCCGGGATACAGCAGCAAGTCGCGTGTGAGGCTTCCATCCTTGGCATACATCAACTGTTGCAGCGGGTTAGTCCGCGTTGCGGTCGACATGTCGGCCTCCTGTTACTTGGGTAAATTCGGCATGGCCGGGGTGGATTCAGCGGCAAAGTAAAGCCCGCGGTCAATCAGTTCGGCGGCAGCCAGGCTGGCCAATGCTATCCCGGCACAAACGACGGAAGTGGGGCTTGCGAGGGCCATGGTTAATGCCGGTAAGACGATTCCACCGAGGATCCACAGGCCGACGCGTGCCAGGTGCCACGTTTTGAGCGGTCCGAGCAACAAGCGCGCCGAGCGGGCGATTGGATCGGTCGTCGGTCGCGATGCTTGCGAAAGGACTTGATATTCCAATGCCAAGCGTGCGATGGTTGCGGCGACGATAAGAGCCAAGCTGATAATCGACGGCGATTGACCGGCGAGTGCCGTCTCCAAATTCCAAACGGCCAGCCCCGATAGAACAATCGTAGTGCCGAACTTGCTAAAGGTAAGGGAAGACTGCCAGAACGGACGCTTCGTGACGATATAAATCATTGCGGAACAGAAGATCGTGATTGCTCCACCACCGATCGCCGCTAATGCCATCATCCCGCGAAATGGTTCCAGGAATGGAATGAAGTAGGAAGCGGTATAGCCTACAAGTGGGCCCGCGAAGGCTGGCATCAGGACCGCTTCGCGGCTGAGCCATGAAGTCCGCAAGCCGAGAAAGACTCGGAATCCATACATGGGGCGTCCGAGGTGAGCACCGGAGGCAGCGAGACCTGCCATGGCGGCCATTGTTGCGAGCACGGCACTGACCATGCCGCCCATTCCCAACCACTGGCAAGCAGCACTGGCGATTAGCATGCCGAGTGCGGCCTGGGTAAGTGTGAGTAAACCGACCAGCGGTAGATGGGCATGGTTGGGAACGACTTCTTGGGCCCCGGCCGATACCATCTCGGCATCCAGGCGATACTTGCCTACATAACGCGTCGTGGGATTGGTGATTCTGGGATTCGCAGCCCCACGCAGGAAGTGTCCTTCTTGCGCTTCGCTGCGGATGCCTTCCTGGTCAACCACGGTGATCTTGATGGCGCTGTTAGGACAGGACTGAACGCACGCTGGTGCTTCCCCTTCGGCCAGACGATGGCGGCACATGTCGCACTTGCGAACGATCCCTTTGGCCTCGCTGAACTTGGGGACGTCGTAGGGACACATCAGCGTGCAGTACTTGCAGCCGATGCATTGATCGTCGAGATGGACGACGATGCCCAGCTTGGGGTCTTTCTCATAGGCTTGAACGGGGCACCCCGACAGACAGCCTGGGTCGACACAGTGATGGCATGCGGTCGTCACGTGCTGCACGACCGGCTTGGATGGGATCGAGCTTTGCAGCGTACCGACACGTCGCCAGGTTTCGGATTCTTCGAGCCCGTTCATATTATGGCAGGCGACCACACATGCCTTGCAGCCGGAGCAGGCATCGAGATCGACCTCAAATGCGTACTGCTCGCCGGGACCGGGCTCAGTGAGCGGGATCAATTCGCGATAGGTCGGGGCCAACAAGGGATCGGCATGCTGATCGTGCCGCTGCGAGAATCGCTCGACCGCTGACAAGTCGCGTTGTTCGGACAACAACATTTCGACCAGATTGAATTCCGGTGCCGATTGTAACTCCGAGTTTTGTTCGCCGATGGCCATGCGAATTCCGTTGACTTAGCCAAAGAGTGTGAGAACTTGGACCAATCGATCGCCGTTGAATATTGGCAGTGCCAAGGCAAAGCGGGCACCCTGATCGAATAGCGGTACCAGCGATGCGTCATCCTCGGCGCTATGCATCATAACGGGAATCCGTGACGCATAGCATTGGCCAACGATGCCTTCGCCGTAGCTGACGGTCGCCCGCTGTGGCGAGGAAATACCAACGGCATAGCTGGATTGCACAAGACTGAGTTCGGTTTGGTCTTCGCTCGGCAGCCATGTTTCCATGGCCTGTTGAAACGGGAAGTCAGCCGTACTCAGGATCACCAGCACGCATTCCAGTTCGTGCTCAGTGGCCATGATGGGAATGCCCAGGCCGTAGCGTAAGCCTTCCTTGCGAGCACCGGCGGCTCGCATGAATGCCTTTGCTTGATCAATGCGAGCAATGATACGCGACTTGCGATCGTCCCAGGTCTCGCCAGGCAGGCCAGACCCACGTGGGAACTTAACGTAAGGGCTGATCGTCTCGAAGTGAGCGAGACCACGGTAAGCCGAGTCCGCGAGTCCCAGTTCATCGCGTTCAGTTCGCGACCAGCGTTCCAAGCCAATTTTGCAATCGTCCGATGCATGAACAGTAAACAGGATCGCAGCAACGACTTCGTTGGTGATCAAAATCGGCAAGGCGATTTCAATTGTGCTGTCGTCGACGCTACGAATGGCCGAACGTCGCTCGTTGATCGATACCTGAATCAAATCATGGGTTGGCGGACCTTCCGGAGCAGCTGGGTAGCCGCAAGCAGGTGCTAGTTGTCCGGCATTTTCGTTATGAATCCAAACCGAAACGCTGGTCAACACCGAGGGTGCGATCGTTGTCGTCATGTCCTTTTTGTGCCTCGTTGAAAGTTAAGCGTTGGCCGTAACCTTTTCGGATGCCGGTGAGTTTTCGTCGTCCGTCAGAGTTACCGTAAGTTGCGGTGCTGGCTCTTCAGGCTCCTCAGACTTTGGCTTGTGGTGCTTGTGACGTTCTTGTTCTTCCAGGAAGGAGACAAGAGAACCACGCAGTTCGTAGTAGAGCGGATGCTCAAGGGTTTCAGCGCGATTGCGCGGACGCGGCAAAGGAAGTTCCAGAACCTGGCCAACCTTGGCATTGGGACCGTTGGTCATCATGCAGATGCGGTCGGCCATGTAGATTGCTTCGTCGACGTCGTGTGTGACGAGCATCGTCGTGATCTTTTCTTTATCGAGGATGCCCAGGATAACGTCCTGCAGTTCCATTCGTGTCAGCGAATCGAGTCGGCCAAAGGGTTCGTCCAGGAGCAACATATTGGGCTTGAGGGCAATCGCTCGGGCGATACCAACACGCTGCTGCATACCACCGGACATTTCTCGTGGGTACTTATCCATCGAGTCGGCCAGACCAACAACGCTCAAATAGTATTCGCAGATCTGACGACGCTCAGCGCGGCTTGCGTGCGGGTAGACACGATCGACCCCCATTCGCACGTTTTGCATGGCCGTCATCCAGGGAAGCAAGCACGGAGCCTGGAACACCACGCTTCGATCCGGACCAGGTCCCGAGATTTCCTTGCCGGCCACGACCACGCTACCGGAAGTGATCGGGTTGAGGCCCGACACCATCGTCAATACGGTCGACTTCCCGCAGCCAGAGTGACCGATCAGGCTGACAACTTCACCCTTTTTCAGGATCAGGTTGAAGCCGTCGACCACTTTCACATCGTCGCCGAACGGATTGGGGTACGCCTTGACGAGGCGGTACATTTCGACGAAGCGGTTCTCTTGTGACATGACGTTTCCTTAGGTGAACGTTAAGCGACGCCGATACGAATAGGCTCGACATCGGGAAGGACCACATCCGAAGCGACACGAAGCTGCTTTGCCTCTTCGTTGATGCCCATCATGTAGCGTGTGATCTCATTGCGGAGCTTCTTGAACTCTGGATTGAAGTTCAGAGTCGCTCGATCGCGAGGTCGGTCGAGGGTGACCGGAAACTCACGACCCAACTTGGCCGAAGGTCCAGGTGTCAGCGGAACGATGCGGTCGGCCATCAGCACGGCTTCGTCCACGTCGTTGGTGACCATCACCACCGTGCGGCGGTCTTCTTCCCACAGGCGGATGATTTCGTCTTGCAGAACGCTTCGCGTGAGAGCATCCAAGGCGCTCAACGGCTCGTCCAGCAGAAGCACTTCTGGCTGCATCGACAGCGTTCGTGCTAACGACAATCGCTGTCGCATCCCGCCAGACAGTTCCGAAGGACGCTTGCCTTCACTTCCGGTCAGGCTGACCATGTCGATGTAGTGCTGGACATAGTCACGTCGCTCGCCCCGTTTCAACTTGGGGAAAACTTGCTTCACGGCCAGTTCGATGTTGCCATGAACGGTCAGCCAGGGAAGCAGTGAATAATTCTGGAAAACGATTCCACGATCAGGACCCGGCCCCTTCATTTGCTTACCTTTGAAGCGGGCTGCCCCTTCATCAGGCATAAGGAGCCCTGCCAGCAGGGAAATCAAAGTCGACTTCCCGCTGCCAGAGAATCCAATGATCGCGACGAATTCATTTTCGTTAACCGTCAGGTTGGCTTCTTCAAGCACCGTGTATCGGCGGTGTGATTCACCAAACCCGACGGTTGCGTTATCTAGTTCGAGGATTGCCATGTGGCGTTTTCCTTTAGGTGTGACGTTGGCAATCATGGATTACAGGGCGGTTGGGGCACCATCGAAGCTGACCATCCGTTGGAAGACGATCATGATTCGATCAAGCAATAGCCCAATTACACCCACAAAACCACAGGCAACGAACATCTGGGCGAACGTGGCCGACGAACCGTTGTTAAACATGTCCCACACAAACTTCCCGAGCCCAGGGCTACTGGAAAGAAGTTCCGCGGCGATCAGCACCATCCAGCCCACCCCGAGCGAGATTCGCAGGCCCGTAAAAATAAGGGGCAGGGCGGAAGGGATAATGATCTTGGTCAAGCGATCCCATAGGCCGAGACGCAAAACCCGCGCCACATTCAGGTGATCCTGGTCGATTGCCGAGACACCCAATGCCGTATTCACCAGCGTGGGCCACAGCGAGCAAAGTGCCACGGTGATCGCCGAACTGAGGAAAGACGGTTGAATCCATGCTTCGTCGGGGCGGGTAATGAAAGCCCCCACGATGAAGAACACAATTGGCAGCCAGACAATCGGTGATACTGGTTTGAAAAGCGAGATCAGCGGAGTCATCGATGCCATGAACACACGGCTCATACCACAGAAAACGCCGATCGGGATGGCGATGGCCGTGGCGATGAAGAAACCGGTGAACACACACTTGAGGCTCGTCCAGATCTGATCGAAGAAGGTCGGCGGCTTGGCGAACTCGGAACCGGCGATTGTCTTGATGCGTTCTTCACGCTGAATCAGTTGCTGAGCCAATGTGAACATTTCAGGTCCGCTGGCCGTGGCGTACTTGCGTTTCAGGTCTTCCATGTCGGACGATGCCTTGGCGACCTTCTGCTCGCGGTTGCCCTCGGTCAGCAAATTAACGCGAGTCTTCAGGAACTCGGCCTTCTGCCCAGTGGCACTGATCTGCTGTCTCAGCGATTCCACCTCCGGCAGCGATTTGCCGCGTCGCTCGGAAAGTTCCGATCGCAGTGACTTGAGATGTTCGTTCTCTTCGCCGGTCTTTTCCATGTGCTGGTTGACCAGGGAAACGTAATCGATCTTTTGCTTGTAGTCGTCGGCTGAAATCTTATCGGCCATGGCTACCAATGCCTTGGCACGCGTTTGCTGGTCTTGCTTGTAGGTCTGTTCCTGCTGGGTTACGGCAACCGACAGCTTGGACAGGCTGGCCGAGACAAACTCGGCCGAAACGCCTTCGACGAAAGCGAACTTTCGGCGAGCGGCGTCGGTTGCCGACGCCTCGGAAGCTGCCAGTTCGTCGTTAAGCTTCTTCCAGTCGCCTTCGATCTTCGCCTTCTCGGCGGTGGCTTCGGCTGGAATCATTGTTAGCAGCTTGTTGAGAAGCTCTTCGCTTTGCTGACTGATGGCTTCCCAGTCAGAGTCCAGCGACTTGATTTCCTCCTGAGTGGCGGCGAGGGCTTTCTCTCGACCTTCACCCGATTCGTTGTAGTCGCTGACCTTGGTGTATTCGCGATTGTGGAAATCAGCGATGCCGTCGTACGCCTTGACCACCTGGCCAGGCGTGGGGACCTCGCCGGCACGCGTCTTAATGCGAGGGCCAATTTGGTCCCAAGCAACCACACAGGCAACCATTACTAAAATAGGAATGGCAATGTAGAGGCCAATCTGTTTCAACTGCTGCTTCGGGTCTTCGCCGTAGCACAGCAGCACGACCGGCTCGAATACTCGAAGCCCGGCGACGTCCAGAATGCGGATGATTTTGTACTTCATGCGAATCTTTCGTACGGTTTGTTCGGTGTAGTGGGTATTGCTGGCATAGTGGTAACGGGCCGGAGGTGGCTTCCGCCTGCGCCTCCCCCGGCCACCCCACTACGCGGTTAGTTATCTTTGTTACCAATAGAGTGGGAATTGAGATAACCAATCGGATCGTGGCCGTCGTAAACGACCCCGTCGATGAAGTCACCCTTTTCCGTCGGCGGCTTGTAGCCGTCGGTGTCTTTGGCCGGGATTTCGTCTTCGGTCATCTGACCCGCAGCCACTAAGGTTGCCGCAGCTTTGCGATAGATGTCAGGACGATAGATCTTCTTGGCCGTTTCGTCGTACCACTCGGCCGACTTCGGTTCGGTAATCTGTCCCCAGCGTCGCATTTGCGTCAGGAACCAGACGCCGTCGCTGTACCACGGATACGTGCAGTGGTACTTAAAGAAGACATTGAAGTCGGGCATCGGACGCTTGTCCGACTTCTGGAAGTAGAAGAAGCCGGTCATCGAATTTTTGATGACGTCGTAGTCAGCACCCACGTAATTTGGCTTGGCCAGGATGCGGCAGGCCTCCTCGCGATTGACCAGCTTGCCACTCTCGTCTGTTTCATCCAACCACTTGCCGGCACGGATCAAAGCTTTGACCACGGCGATGTGGGTGTTGGGGTTTTCGTCGTTCCAACGCTTGGTAACGCCAAACACCTTTTCTGGGTTGTTCTTCCAGACGTCGTAGTTGGTAGTAACCGGAACACCGATCCCCTTGGCGACTGCTTGCTGGTTCCAAGGTTCACCGACGCAGTAGCCTTGGATGTTGCCGGCTTCCAAGACGGTAGGCATCATCGGTGGCGGCGTGACCGAAAGCAGAACGTCAGCATTCGTTTCGCCAACCGTGTCGGTTTCGGTGTACATGCCAGGGTGGATGCCAGAGGCGGCGAGCCAGTAACGCAGTTCGTAGTTATGCGTCGAAACGGGGAAGACCATACCCATCTTCAGCGGCGTGCCGCTGGCTTTGTATTCGTCGACCACGGGGCGAAGCGAATCGGCCGAAATCGGGTGAGGTGGGGTCGGGCTCTTCAGCTTCGCATCGTTCTCCTGCATCTTTTGCCAGATGTTGTTCGATACGGTGATGCCGTTTCCATTCAAGTCCATGGTGAACGCAGTAATGATGTGGGCCTCGGTTCCGATGCCGATGGTGGCAGCGATTGGCTGGCCCGACAGCATGTGAGCTCCGTCCAATTCACCGTTGATCACGCGGTCCAGCAGCGTCTTCCAGTTTGGCTGGGCTTCCACATCAACTTGCAGGCCTTCATCGGCGAAGAAACCTTTCTCTTTCGCGATTACCAGCGGGGCACAGTCGGTTAACTTGATAAAGCCCAGCTTCAGGTTGTTCTTTTCTGGGGCGGCAACCGTGGCCACCATTTCAGGTTCAGTCGTTTTGGGGGCATCTTCCGACGTGCCAGCCTCGGGTTCGACGGTGGCCGCGAGGGCACTGAGATCTAATTCGTCCAGGCTAGGGCCAGTCGGTTTCGATTCGGAGCAGCCTACCAATAAAGCGACTGCGAGCAGTCCGGCTGCGAGTGCGTTGCGATTCCAAAGTCCGGTCCAGTTCATGCTCGATTCCTACAAGTGTTTCGGAGTAAAGGAGGGGGCGAGGATTTTAACAATGGTGCAATGAGCGGCATTGATGCGCACGGCACCCTGGCTGACGCGGCACCGTGTAGAAACGCAATGGGTGTGCCAAAATAAAATGGCCACTTCGTAACATGCTGATATGACAAGAGTTATGTGTTTCAGGTGTTTGGCTGCAGGGAATAAAATGACCGCGCAACCCTGCAAACCCAGTTAGCAGGTGCAGCATCCATGGAGCGCATTAATTGCGCGGACACATCTGGCGCGCGGTCATTCTGGTGCCACCTGCGGACACAGGATGCTCAACCCCACCACCAAAGGAACGTATTTCCATCATCCTGCCCAAATCCCCTGAAGAACCGCGAATAAAGAGGACGAACATGTGCAATACCCCACGAAACGGACTGACCTGCGGATTGAACCCTCGTTGAAGGAACAACGACCCATGACCCATTCAATGACCTCATGGCTCACTGCGTTTGCAGTTTGCTTTGGTGGGGCCACACCACTCGTACTACAGGCTCAAGACCTGGTGCCGCCTCAATCGGCACTTCTTGAGAATGCACCGGTAACGCGTGTCTCGGACGAGGCGATTTCGCCTTCCGACATGACGATTCCGGCGGTACCGATTGCGACCAGTTCTTCCAACGTCGAATATTCGGAAGCGACGACGATGGAAATGTCTGGTGCCCCTTGCTGCGACAAGAAGAAGGTCGCCGAGCTGAACAAGAAGGCGGCCGGAGCCTACAAGCCGCTCTACTTCGACAACGACTTCACCTATCTATGCGATCCGTGCTACGACGGTTGCTTGTTGGGCGAAGGCCTGAAGCGGCTATGTGTTGGCGATTGCGGTGCTTTGGACATCGGTGGTGAATATCGTGCTCGATATCATCACGAACAGAATATGAAGCCATTTCTCAATGGCGTCGACGATGACTTCCTGCTGCACCGTCTGCGCGTTTTCGCCAACTACGAAGTCAACGAAAACGTTCGCGTTTACGCAGAAATGCTGCACGCTGTGAGCGAATTTGAAACCGCTCCGCCTCGACCGATCGACGAAAACTACTGGGAAATGAACAACTTCTTCATCGATGGGAAGTTGTTGGAAACCTGCAATGGTGCCTGGTACGGGCGCGTTGGTCGTCAGGAACTGCTTTACGGCAGCCAGCGACTCGTTTCACCTCTGGACTGGTCGAACATTCGTCGTCGCTTCGACGGTCTCAAGGCTTATTATCGCGGTGATGCGTGGGATATCGATGCTTTCCTGACGCGTCCTCTGAAAAAGAGCCTGTACGATTGGGATTCGGAAAACCAAGACCAATCGTTCTACGGCCTCTGGATGACCTACAAAAAGAGCGAACTCGGCAATATCGACCTGTACTGGTTGGGTTACGAAAACAACACCAATAACGCCGCCGGACCTTTCCGTTACCAAACCGTTGGGAGTCGCGTGAATGGTGAAAAGCACTCGATCATCTATGATCTGGAAGGTGCTTATCAGTTTGGCGAATTCCAGAACAACGATCACAACGCTGGATTCTTCACGCTTGGTTTCGGTCACCAGTTCAAAGAAGTGTGCTGGAGCCCAAAAGTCATGGTCTACTACGACTGGGCTTCTGGCGACGCAATTCCTCGCAACGGTTTCAACCAACTGTTCCCACTGGGACATGCTTACCTGGGTTGGATGGACTTGTTTGCTCGTAACAACATCGAGGACTTCAACGTCCAGGTGACGGCCAAGCCTTGCGATTCGTGGACCCTGATCGCCTGGTACCACTTGTTCAATCGCCAAGATACGAATGACGTGCCGTACACGGTGACCAACAATCCATATCCGGGCACCACGGCAGCCGGTTCGCGTTACTTGGGTCAGGAAATCGACTTCCTCGCCAAGTGCCAACTGACTCCACGTTCGGACATTATCTTTGGTTACTCGCACTTCTTCACCGGAACGTACTTCCAAGATCAGAACGCTCTGAACCCAGGCGTGTTCGATGGAGATGCTGACTTCTTCTGGACGCAGTACACCCTGCGATTCTAAGAATTCGGAATAAATTTAGAGATGACTCTTGAAAGGGATGGCGATCAGTTCGCCATCCCTTTTTTCGTGCTTAAAAAGGTCGCACGCATCGCGTAAGAAATTGGGCACTGCGGGAAATTATACATTGGCGGCACAAATGTGCGTTTCGTAAGTTGTTTGTCAGAAAGTAGATGAGATGTGCCTGTGGTGATCACTAATGCCGCTGGTACATGAGTTGCATGCAACTGAGGTAGCTGCTGAGTTGGATGGGCGGAACCTCTCTATTTACATTTGATGCTGCAACAAATTGACAACGCATAACTATCTCGGGACGAAACGTGAACGCCGTGTCTTGGTGATTGATGACGATCCCAGCGTGGCGACCGTGGTTAGCACCGCATTAAGCCAGGAAGATATTCGCGTCCAGCACGCGGAGACGGGAACGACCGGTCTTCAACAACTGGTGCAATTTCGTCCCGACGTGCTTATTCTCGATCATCTCCTTCCCGACGGGGAAGGTCTGCAGATTTTGGGGCGTATCAACCGAATCGATGCCCGATTGCCGGTTCTCTTTGTGACTTCACGAAGTTCAAGCGACTTGGCTATTGAAGCCATGAAGCAAGGGGCGTTCGATTTCCTTGCCAAGCCTCTCCAGTTGGAGAAGGTTGCCGAAAAGACGCAACAGGCGCTCGAAAGCCGCCGGCTCATGCTGATGCCGGTTCAATTGCCTTCGCAGGTCGATCCTATGATTGACGGTGCCGATCACCTGATTGGCCAATGTCTGGAGATGCAGGAAGTTTACAAATCGATTGGACGTGCTGCCGCACACGATGTCCCAGTACTGATCGAAGGAGAGATTGGCACAGGGAAAGAGTTGGTCGCCCGAGCGATTTACCAACATGGGCGTCGTAAAGATCGCCCCTTCATGAAGGTTGTCTGCAGCGACTTTAATGCTGAGTGGCTGGAAAGTGAACTCTTCGGGCACGAGCCCAGTGGTCTGGCTGGGGTTGGCGATCGACGTATCGGCAAGATCGAGCAATGCCACGGCGGCACGATTTTGCTGGAAGAGATTTCGGCGATTCCCCAACTTTTACAGAGCAAGTTGGTTCGCTTTATCCAGGACAAAACCTTCGAACGGGTCGGTGGGCACGAGCCGGTTCAGGTCAATACAACGCTTATTTTTACCTCCAGCAGGAACGCTGAACGGCTGACTGCCGAAGGGGTGATTCGGCATGACCTGTTCTATCTGCTGAACGCGTTCATGATCCGCATTCCTCCCCTGCGAGAACGTGGTGCTGACCTACCGAAGTTGGTGGACCACTTCGTCGGGCAGTTCTGCCGAGTGGAACGCATTGCCCAATCGGGGGCGGTCCGCACGTCGCCAGAAGCGTTACGGCTTTTGTCCGACTACCCTTGGCCGGGTAATGTTGCCGAACTGCGAAGCGTGCTTCGCCGAGCACTCATTGAATCGCGCGGGACCGTCATCGCGGGTGATTATCTGCGAAATGCCTTGCGGGACATGCCTCGCAACAACGACAGTTTAGAAACAAAGGTGCTTTCCTCGCATGTCTGCGACTGGGAGGATTTCATCATGGAGAAGATGGAGGCGGGCTCCAACGATCTCTACGCCGATTCGGTTATGGAGATGGAACGTCACGTTCTGACGATTATTCTTCGGAAGACGTCTGGTAATCAGGCGAAGGCGGCCCGTATGCTTGGGATTACGCGTACAAGTCTCCGTAAGAAGATTCACTATCTTGGGCTGGCGATCGAAGAGTTCGTGAGCACGGTTTAATTTCATGACCGATCCGGGAACAGGCATTCCCACCGCAAGGTCCTCTGCCAATCGGTTGACCATTCTGTATGTGCTCGCGCTGAGTGCTGTGGCCCTGCTTACAATCTGGGGACAGTTTCTCGTTCAGCGAAGCTTAGAACAGCAACTCAGTGACTCGACCGTGATCAACATCGCTGGCCGTCAGCGTATGTTGAGCCAAAAGATAACCAAGCTGGCGTTGCAAATTCACACCAGCGACAACCCTTACCAAAAAGCGGAGGCCCGAAAAGATCTTCGTGAGTCTCTTGAGCTGTGGGAGACCTGCCACCAAGGGCTTCAGAGGGGCAACGAAGAACTCGGGTTGCCAGGCAAAAACAGCGATACGGTTACCGAGTTATACGCCGAGTTAGAACCAAGTTTTCAAGCGATTCGTCAGGCAGCGGCAACCATTCTTTCTGCCAAAGCCGAGGAACAAGACGATCAGGACATTACCCCTTCGCTCGATATCATTCTGGCCAACGAGAAAGACTTTCTGGCGGGAATGGATCAGATCGTCTACTCGTACGATCAAGAGGCCGAGAGTCGCGTCGCAAGTTTGAAGCAGGTAGAACGAGGACTGTTACTGATAACCCTGATCGTGCTCTTGTTCGAAGGACTCTTTATCTTTCGACCAGCCGTCAGCCAGATTCAGCGGATGGTTACGAGCCTGCGTGAGAATGCCCACGCTCTGGAAACTGCCAGGGATTCTGCGGAGGCAGCCAATCAGGAAAAGACGCGCTTCTTGGCGAAGATGAGTCACGAACTGCGGACTCCGATGAATGCCATCCTGGGGTTGTCGGAAGTGCTGCTTCGCGGACGTCTGGTCGACAACCAGAAAAATCTCCTCAACACCATTCATGATTCCGCTCAGTCACTGATGGGGTTACTGACCGATCTTTTGGACATGTCGAAGTTGGAGGTCAATTCAGACTTCAAGCTTAGGCAAGATCCGCTAAATCCCAAGCAGACTTTGGCAAAGGTCGTGGAGATGTTCACGCACCAGGCCAAGCAGCGAGGTCTGGAATTGCGACTGACGGTATCCGATGACCTGGACTTGTGGGTGTTGGGAGACGAAAACCGCCTGCGGCAGGTGCTGGTGAATCTAATTCAGAATGCTTTGAAGTTCACGACCGAAGGCAAAGTGCTTGTCGAGGCCGATGTGCAGCGACACCATGCACACGAAGTATTGGTGAATCTTACGGTGACCGACACCGGTCCGGGCATCTCGCTTGAAGATCAGAAATCGATCTTTGAACCATTTAAGCAAGCCGAACGTGATCGTGATAAGCACGGCGGAGCCGGTCTTGGGCTGAGCATCGCCTACCGCCTGGTAGAAGCGATGAACGGTCGGATGCGAGTGGTTAGCCAACTTGGTTCCGGCACGACGTTCATCCTGGAAGTACCATTCCAGAAGTCATTCAACGAAATCGAAATGACCGATCAGTGGCGTCATGATAAGTCTGCCCCGGCGGAAGTCATGTTGTCGCTCTCGAAAGCCAACGTGTTGGTAGTCGAAGACGTTGAGGCGAACCGCCTTGTCGTGGGATCCATGCTCGACGAGCTGGCGGTACCCCATCGATTTGCCGTTTCGATTGCCGATGGGTTTGATAAGCTCGACGAGAAGTGGCCTGAGATCATTTTGCTCGACCTGGAATTGCCCGATGGCAGTGGTTTCGACTTCTTCCAAAAGTTGATCGAACGATGCCTCGCATCGGATCGGCCTCGCCCCACCGTGATTGCTTTGACGGCCCATGCGACGGACGAATTTCGTGAGAAAACAGAAGCCGCTGGCATGGACGGTTTCCTGACCAAGCCGGTAACGCTGGAGGGGCTTCGATCCGTTCTGCAGTTAGTGATGCCGGGCGACGTACCTGAAGAAGACCCGGAAGTCAGCACGACGGTTGAACCGCGGCCAGAGGAAGTAGTGGACCACGATCCTCTCGCTTCTTATCCCGAGGAGCTTCGCACGAAATTGATGCTCGTCTACTGCGAGCACTACCAGCAGCAATTTGCCGAACTGATTGCTGCGAAAGAGTCGGGCGATCCTAAGCAGTTTGCCTTTGCGGCCCACAAGCTTTTGGGCATGGCCGCCAATTTTGGAGTGACCTCTGCCGTCAAAACGCTACGCGAGTTAGATGACGATCAGGTCGACCTTACAGACCCATCGCTGCCAGCAACTTTAGAGTCGCTTCGCGAGGAACTCGACGCGTTGGCAGATCGCGCTCAGAAAAAGACAACTCACTAAGTTTCGTCTCTCCACTTATTGGTTAAATGCGACGAAAAATGGTTCAACCGCATTGTAATCTTTGGTAGCCGACGCAAAAAAATACAACGGCTTAGTTGACACGTGAGTTGGCTCGCGATGAAATAGGCCCGTAACCTTTCTTTCTGTGGTGCCTTATTCTCCTTCCCATGCACGACAGATACTCGCCTTCCATATTTTTCCACAATTGGCAACACGCATGATGAGCTTGTTTCGCTGGACTAGCATGGCCGCATGGATGTTCGCGGTCGTCAGTGTCGGTCCTCTTTGGGCGCAGTCGGGTCCCATCATTCCTGGATATCAGCAGTTTCATAGCCAATCGGCCGATGCTGCCGGTGGCGAGATTCTGTGGAGTGAACTGAATTGCGTCGCTTGTCACCAGCAGTCGGATGCGAAGCTCGGCAACCTCACTGCCAAGGCCGCTCCCGATCTATCGCTGGTCGGCAACCGAGTGCGTCCCGAGTATTTGCTTGAGTACCTGAAAGATCCGCACCAGCTTAAACAAGGTGCGACGATGCCAGACGTGCTGGGAAGTCTTCCTCAGGCAGAGCGAACCGACGCAATTGAAAACCTGGCTCATTTCCTGGCTTCCACAGGAAGATTACAGGAGTCGCGAAAGCGTTCCCGCGAGATCAATGAAGGCAAGAAGCTGTACCACGAAATCGGCTGTGTTGCCTGTCATGGCCCTCGTGAAGGAAGCCCCTCTGAGGCGGCTCACTTGAAGCCGCTTGGTACTTTGGAAGCCAAGTACTCGGTTCCGTCGCTGGCAGCATTTCTGCAGGACCCACTCAAGGTTCGTGCCTCGGGCCGCATGCCGGCGCTTCGTCTCGACATGGATCAGGCAACGAAGCTCGCGCAGTACCTGCTACAGGATTTGGACGTCGACGTCCCTGCGAACTTGCAGTACACGTACTACGAAGGAAATTTCAGCAAGCTGCCGGACTTTTCCAAACTAAAGCCGAAAGAGACCGGCGAGGCCATGTCGTTCGATATTGGCCTGGCGAAGCAAGCGGACAATTTTGCTTTCGTGTTTGAAGGATTCCTGAATATTGCACAGAAGGGGGACTACACGTTCCATCTTGCTTCTGACGATGGAAGTCGTTTGGAAATCGACGGCAAGCAGGTCGTCATCAACGATGGTATTCATCCCAAGACCCGCCGCTCGGGCAAAATCAAGCTTGAGCCAGGTATGCACGAATTGCGTGTTGAATACTTCGAGGGAGGTGGTCAGGCCGAATTCGATGTGTTGATGGACGGCCCCAACGGAATGCGCAACGCGTACGTTTCGGATTTTGTTTTTATCAGTGATAAGAAGTCGACGTCGGAAGATGAGTCGGACCAGTTTCAGGTTGATCCACAGAAAGTCGAGAAGGGGCGAGTTCAGTTTGCCTCACTTGGATGTGCTAATTGCCATAGCGCCGGTGATATTAAGCCAGACGGCTCGGCATTACGTGGGCCTAGCTTGGCCGATCTTGATACGACCCAAGGTTGCTTGTCCGCATCGCCTGGAAAAGCTCCTGACTACAAGCTAACCGAAGGGCAACGCCAAAGCCTGGCTTCGGCTATCAAGCGTCGCCAAGAGCCGAATGTTGCTGCCTGGGAGCCAGAGCAGCGTGTTCGTCGTCACCTGGCGACCTTCAACTGCTATGCCTGTCACCAGCGAGATGCAATTGGCGGTGTTAATGCCGATCTGAATTCGTACTTTCATACGACTCAGGCCGAGATGGGAGACGAGGGACGCATTCCGCCTACGCTTGATGGTGTCGGGGCGAAACTCACCGAGAACTGGATGGCCAAGGTATTGCGCGAAGGGGCCAAGGATCGTCCTTACATGAAGACCGTGATGCCGAACTTCGGTGGTCAAAACGTAGAGCAGTTGAAAGACCTCTTTGCAAGCCAAGATACGCTCCCAGAGCATCCGCCAATTGAAATTCCAGAGACCGAAGGACGTATCAAGGCGACCGGTCGGCACATGGTAGGCGACAAGGTGTTCGGTTGCATCAAATGCCATACCTTCGCCGGCGAGAAGGCCTCGGGCGTTCAAGGGATCGATATGACCCTCATGACGCGGCGGCTGAATCACGACTGGTTCTTAGCCTATGTGAAAGATCCACCGCGATTCCGCAAAGGAACCCGCATGCCGACCGCGTGGCCCAATGGTAAATCGGTCATGCGAAGTATCCTCAGTGGTGACGCCGATCAACAGATCGAGGCGATCTGGATTTATCTGAGTGATCAGGAAAAAGCGTCCAAGCCATTTGGTGTTGGCGAGCAGCCGATCGAATTGGTGGCTTGGCGAAAGGCCGTCATCTATCGCAATTTCATTCAGGGTGCCGGCAGCCGGGCAATTGGCATTGGTTTCCCCGAGAAGGCTAACATTGCGTTTGATGCTAATGATTTGAACTTGGCCCTCATCTGGCAGGGTGCGTTCATGGACGCATCGCGTCATTGGACTGGTCGCGGTCAAGGGTTCCAGGGTCCACTCGGCGATAACGTCGTTCAGCTTCCAGGCGGAGCTCCGTTCGCCATCCTGGACGACCCGTCCGCCAAATGGCCGGGTGAAAGCGGAAAAGAAGCGGGTTATCAGTTCCTGGGTTACCGGCTTGATGAAGTTAACAATCCGACATTCCGCTATCGTTTCGGGGAACAAACCATTTCGGACGCGATCAAAGCCGAAAAGGTGAATGAGTTCCCATCCCTGGTTCGTGAGATCACGGTTGAAGGACCATCCACCGAAAAGCCATTGGTACTGCGAGCCTTAGCTGGCGGCGGAATTCATGCACTGGAAGATGGCTGGTATCAGATTGGGGAAGGTCTCAAGCTCCAAGTTATCGGAGCCAAAGCGACCGTTCGACCAGAGCAGAATGACCTGCTGGTCGAGGTTCCCAGCGGTGCTCAACCGGCGACCTTCCAACTGAAGTACGTTTGGTAAGCCCTTCCCGTAGATTCATAATCGTTCATTCGTACGCATAGAAGGCATTAGCCGATGTTTCGATATACCACCACGCTTTTAATCACGCTCTTCTCAGCCGTTGCGGCGAGTGCTCAGGAGAACGAGCAAGAGAAGTATTACCAGATTACGCCGTTGCCCATCCCCGAAGGCGTTGTGTTGGAAGTCGGCGCGATGGAGATGATGCCCGATGGCAAACTGGCCGTTGCCACGCGCCGTGGCGAAATCTACATGGTCTCGAATCCTAAGGCGAGTTCGCCGGAAACAGACACGAGCTTCAAGCGATATGCACATGGGCTGCACGAAGTGCTCGGGCTCGCTTACCGCGACGGCTGGCTTTACGTCACGCAGCGGTGCGATGTATCACGTATTCGAGACACCGACGGCGATGGGGAAGCGGACGAGTTTGAAGTTGTATCCGATGGTTGGGGTGTCTCCGGCGACTACCACGAATACGCATTCGGTTCGCGGTTTGATAAGGAAGGGAATATTTGGGTAACGCTTTGCCTGACCGGTTCGTTTTCGAGCCAGGTTCCCTTCCGCGGATGGTGCTTGCGAGTGAACGAAGACGGAACGACGACGCCCACGGTCAGTGGTGTTCGTAGCCCTGGCGGAATCGGCATGAACGCTGCCGGCGATGTCTTCTACACCGACAACCAGGGCCCCTGGAATGGTACGAGCGGATTGAAGCATCTGGTTCCTGGCCACTTCGTCGGTCATCCAGGCGGCAACGATTGGTACAAGTTGGCGCCTAACATGGGCAAGCGTCCGCCAGATCCAGAAAGCAACAGCCGCTTCCATATCGAAGCCAAGAAGATCCCTGAGTACATGCCGGCAGCCGTGCTGTTTCCCTACAACAAGATGGGTAAATCGGCCAGTGGCGTCGACTATGATCGATCCGAAGGCAAGTTCGGACCTTTCGCTGGACAAATGCTCGTAGGCGATCAATCCTTCAGCACGGTCATGCGTGTGGTCCTCGAGGAAGTGAATGGCCGATACCAGGGGGCCTGCATTCCTTTCCTGGAAGGTATTGGTTCCGGTACGTTGCCCCTTTGGATGACCGAAGACGGGAATCTGTTTGTTGGCGGAACGAACCGAGGCTGGGGCTCGCGGGGTAACAAGCCCTTCTCATTGGAACGTATCAACTGGACTGGCGTGACGCCGTTTGACCTTCTCGATGTGAAAGCCACTCCGGATGGTTTTACCATCCATTTCACAAAGCCGATCGATCCTGAATCGGCGAAGAAAGCCGACGCGATTAATGTCGATACCTACACCTATATATATCAGTCGAGCTATGGCAGCCCCGAAGTGGATCATGCCAAGCCAGCGATCAAGAAGGTGGAAGTGGCACCGGACAACTTGTCCGTAACGATCACGCTCGACGAGTTGAACGAAGGGCATATTCACGAGATCCATTTCCCAGGCATTCGTGAGAAAAATGGCGAACCACTGTGGCACGACGTGCTTTATTACACGCTAAATCAGATACCTGGCGGCTAATTATTTATGGCTGCTTATGTCAATAGCCCCACCGCAAAAACATTGACTATTTGTAACGAAATTGCGGATTTCCCTAATTTTCTTGCCCGCGATCTGTAGCTAGATTCCTATACTCAGTGATGAAGCTTCTACGCTTCACCTCCTCTTCTTTTATCCTCCGCTACAAGACTACTTCGCTGCACGGAACCGGCGAAATGAGGCAATGGCACCTTAAGTAGGCGCGTAGCTTCGCAGCAACACTCAGTATGAGGCAAGGACGCTATGTTAGTTCTAAGCCGCCGAGTCGGTGAGAAGATCGAAATCGGCAACGGAATCACCGTGACCGTGCTAAGAGTCACCGGTAAGACAGTAAGAATCGGGATTGAAGCACCGGATTGTGTTTCAATACGTCGCTCAGAAATCACGCTGGATCAGCGTTGGCCAACTCCCCCTATGATGCCGACATCGGACACCGAAATGTTCAATTCGTCAGATACAGGGAGAACCGTGTAGTCGATTAACTATCGGTGCAACGGATTCAGCCCGGTTACCGCTCGGCCGGCAGTTCGCAGGTCGAGCGATGGCTGTGCTTCGTGACTTGAAAGAGCCGATTCCGCCGCTTTCTGTAGCATGACCTGGACTTTGTGTTTGGCGATCGTCTCTTGTGGCAACTCTTTGCCAGGCGGACTTCCCCAGATGATCCGTGTTTGATCTGTAAGTTCCAGTTCGTAGTGCTGTCCTGAATCTTCCTTTAAGATGATTCGATTCAGCTTGAGGTCGCTCCAGTGCGGGAGCAGTTCGGCCGCAATCAGTGCCGCTTCGGCAACGCGTGGGTTGTCCCACTTCATGCCGGCCTCGACCATCGGTCGCTTGAGATCAATCTGAATTCGTGGATAGCGATCGTTGGCTTGGATTCGTGAGAAGTCGCCGGGCGGAAGGACCGTTCCTTCAACGTCGACCGGAATCAGTCCCCGGCGAACGGCACCTTCATCAACGAATTCTACTTCGACCATCGCAACCGGTCGGCGGTATTCGACTTCGACAAGGACTTTCGCCGGGTATTGCTTCACGACTTTGTGGACGCTGCGAACCCAGGCGTGTGCTGAGATTGCTGCTGCGACCTTATTGGTCAGTTCCCGGTCGCGTAGATCGAGTTGATCAGGAAGATCGGCCTGTTCCACCGAATCGATCAAGACGTCCGATTGAATCCACCCTGGCGGCGGGCTGATAACGATCTCGCGCGGTGAAAGCAGGAATTCCTCGCGAGCGGCGAACTGTTCCGCGTAATGATTCCATCCGGCGATCATCAACAGCAAGAATGCTGCAACGATGACGACGCACAGCAATAGCTGTCGCCCGGCTGGTGTACCCAAGCCCAGCAAACCCGACGGGGTTTGAGTGCTGCGACCCAATGGAAGCATCCTTGTGAAAGTTGGCCAATCCTTGGCTGACGGCGAGATCCGCCGCTACGACTCGAAGAGCATAATGAATCTTTCGATTCCAATAAACGCGTTTCCACACGCTTTTATGGATTTCAAGACTTGCCCATTTAAATCAGATCGGCTGGTCAAGTCAGGCAACTTGACCAGCGATTCGGGAATCTTGATCTAAGGAAGAAACGCCTCCAAAGTAGCCCCTGTGAGGGCACTTTGGAGTGCTGGCAGTTTCGTGCTACCAAATGGTCAGCTGGCACTTAAGATCCATGCCAGTAACCTCTTTCACTCGGCTTTGTACCAATTCGGCCAGTCGAATGACATCGTTGGTGGTTGCGTCTTCACCTGCAATGACGAAGTTGGCGTGTTCTGCGCAAATCTCGGCTCCACCAACTTTTGTGCCTTTGAGGCCTGATTGCTCAATCAACGAACTTGCCGAAAGGCCTGGCGGGTCAAAAAACAAGTATCCGACGTTATCCGCGCCACCTGGCTGGGTTGCCTTCTGGACGATCCAGAATTTTTGCATCCGGCGCGTCAGCTCTTGCGAGTCAGCCGGTTCCAACTCGAAAACGGCACTCAGGATGACAAGTTCATCGAGGCTGCTTTGTCGGTAAGTGAATTGCAGATCCTGGGCGGTTCGCGTCTGAACTTCGCCCGATCTCGTCATGACGGTGGCTTCCACGACGCATTGCCCGACATCCACGCCGTTCGCGCCGGCATTGCCATGCAGCGCCCCGCCGATGGTGCCAGGGATTCCGGCCAGGGCTTCCAGGCCTGCCAATCCCCCGCCCACAGCGGTACTTACGGCATGCGATAGTTTGGTACCACCGCCGGCCGTCATGCGATTGCCGTCAATCGTGATTCCGCTGAAAGTTGGGTGGCTGAGCAGAATCACCAGACCAGGCACCCCTTCATCGTGGACCAACAGGTTCGCTCCGCCGCCCAGGACCCGTGCGGGAATCTCGCTCTCGCGACAACGTTTAACAAGGGCAGCCAACTCGTCAAGGGTCGTGGGTTCTGCGAAATATTCGGCGCTGCCACCCAGTTTCAGCCAAGTGTAGGGAGCTAACGCCTCATCCGTGCGAACGAAGTGCTCAAAGCCAGCGGTGAATTCCATAGATCGATCGTTCCCAAGTAGGTTGCCCCGAAAATGCTCCGTTGTCGCCCAGCAGCAGTGGATCGCTCCTTGCGCGCAAACAACGTCGCGACGATTCCCCTACGGTACCAGCAACGATTTCCCTTTGGCAACCTGGGATAAGGGGTTAAACCGAGCCGATCATGCTCGTTTGGCAGCTCGCGACTTAAGAAAGTGAGGTCGACCAACGGCCTGTTTTCTGGGGGGAGAGTGCGGGTCGGTGCAGATTGCGTCTCGAAACAGATCTTCACCGGCCAGGAATCGATTCAGACTGTTTTTTTCTGTAATGGCAGCGAGGACGGCTGAGTTGAATTCGTACAAATTGCCGTCCAAACCGTGTTCGACGAGGATTCGCTGTAGCGTCCCCGAAATCCCACCTGTGGCCTGGATTGCGTCATTGTCCAAAGGGATGGTGCTGGAAAAATCTCCCACTTTGGCCGTCTGTTCGGCATCGAGACAGGCGTCGCGGTCGGTGGAAAAGACACCAGAACAAATAATTGGCCGAACGGGATAAACCGTACAGCGACCGTCATTTCCCAGCATCGAACAGGCCAGCGGCAGTTGCCGGGCGGTCCCCCGCATCTGATCAATTCGACGCTGCGTGCTACGTTCCAAGCGAGATTGGATTTGGCTGAGGGTTGGCCGATCGACACATGTGCGCAAGTAGTCGCTGACAGCGATCGCCTCAATACCTGTGACGTCGACTTGAGCCGACAAGCAGCACCCCGAGCAACCTGCCTGACATTCTCTCTCCCCTTTCTGGGAACTTTTGTCGAGATACCCAAGCTGCAGTTGACGTAAGTCATCCACCCAATCCAGGCTTTCGCCGCATTGAGCAACGAGCTGGTTCACCAAGTTTCGCGCTTCCTGAGAAGCTTCGCGAAAGATGGCGGTAGTCGAAGGTGATGGGGCGTTCGAAGGCATTCCTAATCCGAAATTTACCGGAGTCGGCGACAAGTAGGGCGTGGGGAGAGTCGGTGTGGGGTCATCCCCCCTAGGTGAGATCGGCAGGCCAGGTTTGCGATATTCGTATATGGGTTAAGCCGTTGAATGGATTCGCGGTTTCACACATCAAGTCATGAGGAATAGAAGTACCTTGGCGGCTTGGTAAAGTTTCGGGGTCGTGTCGAAGTGGCAAGCTTCCGTTATCGTAAGAAGCAGAGAAAGCTCCATATCGCGAGTGCACCTTAGAAGGAAAAGACGCGGAATGATCGCAGAGATAGTGGCTATCGGAGATGAATTAACCAGTGGTCAGCGTTTAGATACCAATACCCAGTGGCTCAGTCAGCAACTGGAGGCACTCGGAATTGAAGTCCTGTTTCACACGACGGTTGGAGATGATCTAGAGGCCAACATTCAGGTCATTAAGAACGCCTTGGCCCGGGCAAACCTGGTGATCTCGACTGGAGGCTTGGGGCCCACTGATGATGACCTGACCCGTCAGGCACTCGCCAATGCGACCAGTACCAAGCTGGAACTCGATAACCAGAGCCTGGAACATATTCAGCGGCGGTTCAGCATGCGAGGACGTGAGATGCCGCCAAAAAACCAGATTCAGGCCATGTTCCCAGCAGGCAGTCGAATCATCCACAATCCTAACGGAACAGCACCCGGGATTGATCTCGATTACAGCGTAGGGCTGCATCATTCTCGCTTTATCGCGTTGCCGGGCGTGCCAGCCGAGATGAAGGAAATGTGGGCCGAAACCGTGGTCCCGTCGCTTTCCGGCAAGGGAGCCGCTAAGAAAATCATCCGACACCATGTCGTGAAATGCTTTGGCGTTGGCGAAAGCCACATGGAAGCCTTGCTACCCGACCTGATCAAGCGAGGAAGAGAGCCACGCGTCGGCATCACTGTGCATCAGGCCACGATTTCGCTGCGAATTACGGCCTCGGGGCAAACGTCCCAGCAATGTGAAGAGGCGATCGCGGACACGGTTAAGCAGGTCCATGAGGCTGTTGGCGAGCTGGTATTTGGTGAAGGGGAGCAAGAGCTACAGGACGTCGTGATTCGCGACTTGTTAGCTCGCGGCGAGACACTGGCAACCGTCGAATCCTCGACGTCTGGGCTCTTGGCGTTCTGGCTTGGGGCCGTCGACACCGATCGCAAGGCTTATCTTGGTGGCACAATCGAGATGCCGGTTGAATTGGTCAGCAAAGAGAGCGTCGAGAAAGCGGCGGTTCAAGCACGCAGTGTCGGCAATGCCACCTATGGCTTGGCATTGGGAACGCTGGTCAAAGCCGACTCGGCCGACCAGTACTATGTTGCCTTGGCCACGAAAGATGGCGTCGAGTCGATCAGCAGCGGCCTGGCGGGGCATCCAGAAATCTGGGGGCCGCGGATGGCCAAGCAAGGCCTGGATCTGCTGCGAAAGAAGTTAGTCGGCTAGGGACGAACCGAAATACTTGATTTCGCAGAGCTGATCGCCAAAGGTCACAGGAAGATCGACCACGTTCTCAAGAAGCGTTAGGTAATCGCTCCGCGAGATTTCGATCGCCCCCATGCTGCCGGTATGTTCGGTCCACTGTTGAATATCGAATAGCTTGTATCCGCGTTGATTCAAGTGGGAAACGAGCGCCGCCAAGGCGATCTTCGACGCATCTCGGACAGTGTGAAACATCGACTCTCCGGCGAATAGCCCTCCAATCGCAACGCCGTAGATACCGCCGGCCAATTCCCCTTCGTGCCACACCTCAACACTGTGGGCATGGCCTTCCTCGTGCAGTTTGCAGTAGGCCTTCAGCATGGCAGACGTGATCCACGTGCCATCTTTCTTATGCCGTGGTTTCGAGCATCCTTCCATAACATCGCGAAAGGCCGTGTCGCAGGTCACCTGAAACTTTCCGCTACGGATGGTTCGCTTCAGTCGCTTGCTCACATAGAGTCCATCCAACGGCATAATGGCTCGCGGATCTAGCGAGAACCATGTCATCGGCATCCAATCGCCCCACATTGGCCAGGGGAATATCCCGTGACGATAGGCGTCTAAAAGCCATTCCGAGGAGAGGCGACCACCCACCATGACCAGGTCGTTTTCATCGGCTTGTTCGGCAGGAGGAAAAAAGCGGGAAGCCAAGTTGCAGCTCTGAATTCTGTTTACGATTTTTTCGAGAGAGATTTCCGGTTGAAGTATTCAGATTTCTTCGCGAGAGAGAATGGTGTCCTCTCGAAAAAACTTTGGACTTCGCACTTGATAATAACTCGGTTTCCCTCGTTTTAACGGGGAAAAGATCGCAGATTGTGTCTTTTCAATTCGGCGAAACTACTACGCAAAAAGTCCCAAAATCGATATTGTAAAAGATATCTGCTAGCGTGAAACCAAAAGGTTGTCGGCAGGCGTCAATGCGAACTTGACCTAAAATTGGGAAATGGACTAAATTGCTTCCACGTGCTACGGAAGGCACGGCCCAGAATGTCGAACTCGGGCTGAGTGGTGATCGCAAGGAAGACGCAATCACGCCGACATTTCTCGGGCATAGGGTTCCCGCAAAACCCTGGAAGGAAGTCCAAAGGTTGGCTTTTCCCCCAGACAATGACGTAAAAGAACAGGTGCGAGCCGCCTCGGACATCGTAGATGTCTTGGGTGGATACCTGAATCTGAGACGGCAAGGGCGTGGCTACGTCGCTTTGTGCCCCTGGCACGACGACAGTCGCCCAAGCTTTCAGGTCAATCCGCAGCGCCAATCGTGGCGATGCTGGGTTTGCGGTATCGGTGGCGACGTCTTTAGCTTCGTCATGCGTCGCGAGTCGATCGAGTTTCGAGAAGCTCTTGAACTATTAGCTGAACGAGCCAATATCGCCCTGCCTTCTCATGGACCGGTCGCCCCGGCTGGCAGTCCGGACGACAAAAAGTACCAATACAATGCGTTGGCCTGGGCAGAACGGTTGTTCCACGAACTGCTGTTGAACGATCCGATCGCCGACGAAGCACGCCGTTATCTGCACGATCGCGGAATGACCAAGGAAGCCATTCACCGCTTTCATATCGGTTTCTCGCCCAACGATTGGCAGTGGCTCTGCAACAAGTCGAATCAAAGCGAATACACCCAGGCCGTGCTGGAAAAGGTCGGGCTGATTGGTCAGTCGCAAGGCGGTCGTATGTACGATCGCTTCAAGGGCCGCGTGATCTTCCCGATCCGCGACGTTCAAAGCCGCCCGATCGCGTTTGGTGGACGAATTTTGCCGGCCTATGCCGATGAGAAGTCGGCCAAGTACGTCAATTCACCCGAAACAAGACTCTTCTCCAAGAGCGACAACGTCTACGCATTGGACATGGCTCGCGACCACATCACCAACAGCAAGAAGGTGATCGTCGTCGAAGGATACACCGATGTGATTGCCTTGCACGAAGCTGGCGTAAAGAACGCGGTGGCCGTGCTGGGGACTGCACTTGGTCCGCGCCATATTCAGCTGTTGCGTCGCTATGCCGACACGGTTTACCTCGTGCTCGACGGCGACGATGCTGGCCAGAAACGAACCAGCGAAGTTCTGGAATTGTTCATTGCTCAGCAGGTCGACCTGCGTATTTGCACGCTGCCTGAAAAGCTCGATCCGTGTGACTTCGTCCAGCAGCAGGGTGCCGAAGCGTTTCGTGCTCATTTGGCCAAATCGCTCGACGCCTTGGAACATAAGATTCGCATTTCCACGGCCGGGATCGATCTGGCCAACGATCTTCACGGGGCCAACGATGCCCTGGAAGACGTACTCAATACGCTGGCAAAGGCGCCGAACCTGGCCGCGGAAACGTCGTCGGAAGTACGACTTCGCGAGCATCAGTTCCTGGCCCGAATTGCCCGTCAATTTCAAGTGGCCGAGTCGGAACTTCGTACACGGTTGTCGTCCCTGCGAAAGGCCTCAAGCACCAAGCAGCAGCGACCAGTTTCGTATGATGAAGTGCCGGTTGTGACACAGAAGATGTATCGCATTGGTGATCTCGACAACTGGGATCGCACGCTGCTCGAGTTGATGTTGGCTCTGCCGGAAACGATTGAGTGGTGTCTCGACGAGATCGGCCCAGACGAGCTGATCAGCGAAGGGGCGAAAGCCATTTACCAAGTCATTAAGTCCCGTAACGATGCCCACGAGGATTGTGGCTTCCCCGGGATTTTAGATTCGATCGAGAATGAATCATTACGGTTCTTATTGATCGAACTCGATGAGTCGGCCGCGTCGCGAGGATTTGGCGAGCCCGACGAAGAACTCAAACGCATCGTCGCTGCCTATCGAACGCGTCATGAAGATCGCTTCGAAGGACAACAGGTCGCCTCGATGCAACAGAAACAGGTTTCCCCTGAGGAGGAGCTCGACCTCCTGAAACAGATCGTCGAGCAAAAAAGAAATCGCCAGGGTATTTCCTTTCCCACGGATGGGTAGAGGATACCACTTGACGTCGCCCCGATTGGTATGACCCGCATTCCGATCGCAGGCGAAAATGACCAAAGAGAATTTTATGGGAAGGCAAGGAGGTCTTCACTATGGAATTTGCCGATCAAGAATTGGCCGTACTTCTGGAAAAAGGCAAGTCGCAAGGTTGGTTGACGTACGATGAAGTCAACAACTATCTCCCGGATGAAGCCAGCGGAAGCGAAAAGCTAGACTCTCTGCTGACCGAGCTCGAAAACCGCGGCATCGAGTTGGTTACCGATCCTCCGGAAGACGATTTTGACGACGCCCCGGCAACCAAGGCCCCCTCTGCTCGCGAATTTGCAGAAGCCCTGGACGAAGATGGCGGCTCCGAAACCTTCGCTTCCGAAGAAATCACTAAGAGCAGCGACGATCCGATTCGGATGTACCTGTCGCAAATGGCTTCGATTCCGCTGCTTTCTCGCACCGAAGAAATCGCCCTGGCCAAGAAGATCGAAATAACCCGTAAGCAGTTCCGCCGCCTGGTGCTGGGTTGCGACTTTGCTTTGCGTCACACGGTGGAAATCCTGGAAAAGGTGCACCGTGGTGAGCTGCCGTTCGATCGCACCATCAAGGTTTCGCTGACGGAAAACCTGACCAAGGAACAAATTCAGGGACGCATGCCGCATAACCTGAAGACGCTGCGGGTGATGTTGGAAGAAAATCGCCGCGACTTCCAACGTCTGCTTCGCAAGAGCACGCCACGTGACGAACGCCTGGCTGCTCGCAAGCGATTCATTCGTCGCCGTCAAAAGTGTCTGCAACTGGTCGAAGAGCTTTCGCTGCGAACACGCCGGGTGATTCCCGTGATGAGCCAGCTGGAAGACTTCGCCGATCGTATGGAAGAAATTCGCGCACGTCTGGAACTCATCCGCGACATGCCGGCAGCCAAGGACGAGCGAGCAAATCTGCGAAAAGAACTTCGCGACCTGATGCTGCTGACGCTGGAAAGCCCACGCAGCCTGCGGACCCGTTGCGACAAGTTTCGTAAGCAATTCGATCAATACGAAGGCGTCAAGCGCGAACTGTCCAGCGGTAACCTGCGGCTGGTCGTTTCGATTGCTAAGAAGTATCGCAACCGTGGTTTGAGCTTTCTGGATTTAATTCAAGAAGGCAACACCGGCCTGATGCGTGCTGTAGATAAGTACGAGTACCGCCGCGGCTTTAAGTTCTCGACGTACGCCACCTGGTGGATTCGTCAGGCCATCACCCGTGCGATCGCCGATCAGGCTCGTACGATTCGTATCCCGGTACACATGATCGACGTGCTATCGAAGCTTCGTAACGTGCAGAAACGTCTGCTTCAGGAACTACGCCGAGAACCGACCATGGAAGAAATTTCGCGTCGCAGCGAAATCCCGGTCGAAGAAGTTCGCCGCGTGATGGACATCGGCCGTCATCCGGTCAGCCTGGATCGTCCAATCGGTGAAAGCGAAGACAGCTCGTTCGGCGAGTTCATCGAAGATGGTCACGAAGAGACCCCCATCCGCAAGGCTTCCAACGAAATCTTGCGAGATAAGATTGGCGGTCTGCTGAAGACGTTGACCTATCGCGAACGCGAAATCATCAAGTTGCGATATGGCTTGCAGGACGGTTACACCTACACGCTGGAAGAAGTCGGGCGTATTTTCAAGGTCACCCGCGAGCGTGTCCGTCAGATTGAAGCCAAGGCGGTTCGTAAGCTGCAACATCCAGTTCGCAGCCAGCAATTGGCCGGCTTCCTGCATACGGCCGATGCGGCTTAATTGAATTCATTGTGGAAAGTGTGAACCTGGAAAGCCCGGAGCCTGTCCTCAGGCCCGGGCTTTTTTGTTTGCCTAGTGGGGTAAAATGAAGTGGTGGCGTGTGCTAAAACCGACGCTACTGCTACATTATTTGGATTATTGAAAACCCATCACTGCCGAGTGGATAACTTATGTCCGAGCGACCGTACAGCGAAGTTCTGCAGGAACTTCACCGAATCCATCGCCAATTGAGCGACCTGAGGAGTCGTCTGGCTCGATGTCCGATTCGCGTGAATGCTGCTCGTAATCGCGTCGCGGCTGCTGAGCAGACCGTCGCCGAGGTCAAAGAGTCGATTCAAAGCACCAAAATGACGGCAGATCGCAAGCAGCTTCAATTGCGTGAAAGCGAAAGCAAGATCGAGGCGATCGAGGGTAAGCTAAACGCGGCCAAGACGAACGACGAGTTCCAGATTTTCAAAGAACAGATCGCGGCGGCTCAGATGGCCAATAGTGTCATGTCCGACGAGATCCTCGAAGCTTTGGAAAAAGTCGATCAGTTGGAAGTCAAACTGGCCGAAGCGGGCAAGGGAGTCGAATCAGCCCAAGCAGATCAGGCGAAGATCGAAGCCGAAGTTGAGCAAGAACGAACTGGGCTGGAGTCGGAAATTGCACGCGTGCTGGAACTTCTTGAAGGGGTCGAGAAAGACATCCCGCCAGAAGTTCGAGACGACTACAAACGGGTCGTTAAAACCCGGGGCGAAGAAGCGTTGGCGGCGGTGGTCAATAACTACTGTACCCAGTGCAATGTCCAGCTGCGAATTCAAACGGTCAGCGACTTGAAGCTGGGTAAACCCGTGTTTTGTTCGTCGTGTGGGGCGTTTCTCTATATCCCTGGAACCGAGTGATCTTGTGACTTTTTTCACGGTTTTGGTGAAACAGCTAGCTCCCTAAAGAAGCTGGCTTTACAAACCCCTCATCTTTCAATAACAATAAAAGTAACAAACCAACTCAGAACGTCATGCGGCCTGACCCAGGTCGCGTTTTTTTTTCCATTGAGGGAGTTCCTGACATGTCGAGCATGGCCGATCGAATGCCCATGTCCCGGAAGGGTTACGAAAAGCTGCGAGCCGAATTGCACCATTTGGAAGAGGTAGAAATGCCTGCCATCACCGAAAAGGTTGCTAACGCTCGCGCTGAAGGGGACCTTAAGGAAAATGCCGAGTACCACGGCTCGCGCGAGACGCAGGGGATGATCCAAGCCAAGATCAATCTCTTGAAGTCGAAGTTGGGCAAAGCACACATCATCGACCCTTCGTCGATCGATACTTCCAAGGTAGGCTTCTTTGCTACGGTTACCGTCCGCGACGTCGATATGGACGAGGAAGAAGTGTACTCGCTCGTCGGTGCTGGCGAAGAAGACTTCATGAACAACAAGATTCTCATCGACAGCCCGATGGCTCAACAACTGATTGGCAAGAAGGTCGGCGACGTGGTCGATATCCCTGCACCCAAGGGATCGTACCAACTGGAAGTGCTGAAGATCGAATACAAGTTCGACGAAGAATAATTCTCGATTTCAGCGCGAATACGAAATTCAAGCGGCCTCTCTTATCGGAGAGGCCGTTTTTATTTGAGCTGCTTCGGTCAGGCAGATAGGCTGTAGGGACCTTCCGTAAACGTCCTACCTCGATCGGAGTCTTTGTGATGGCCCGCCGCCTGCTTGTCTTGTTGCTACTGCTGTTCACAACAAACGTTGGAACTGCCGACGAAAAGCTTCCGGACGCCAAGCCTGTCCCACGCATGCAGGTATTGCCTCTGCCGCACGATCAGGTTTCGGTCACCCGCGACGGTAAGGAGCTGACTCGCTATCACTTTGCACCAGATTTAGAGCGGCCATTTCTTTATCCGATCATCGGGCCATCGGGTCGAAGTCTCACGCGAATGGGACACCCGCACGATCCGAACGGGCACAGCCACCATAATTCTGTGTGGGTGACCCATCATGACGTGAATGGAGTCGACTTCTGGGCCGATCGTTCGCCTGGCAAAATCCGGCACGTTCGCGTGGGGCAGTTCGTCGACGGCGACGACCAGGCCGTCATTCGCATGCACAACATTTGGATCGATACCGACAGCGAAAAGAAACTGCTCGACGAAACTCGAACGATGACGGTCGTCCCGCTGGAAGATGATCAATGGCTGCTGGTGATCGATCTGGTGCTGACTGCTAAGAACGGATCGGTCACCTTTGGTGATACTCCGTTTGGGCCACTGGGCGTCCGAATGGCAAAGACCATTGGTGTACATGATGGCGGCGGAACAATTCGCAACAGTGAAGGGCAAGTCGACGAGAAAGAAGTGTTTCGTCAGCCGGCACGCTGGGTCGACTATTCAGGGCCGATCACGAACGATGCCCATGAAGGGATCACCCTGATGAACCATCCCGACAATCCGACATTCCCGAGTGCTTTTCACGTTCGCAACGATGGCTGGATGGGGGCAACGATGTCGTATCAGAAGCCTGTGCATCTAAAGCAGGGCGAGTCCATCACGCTACGATACGGCCTCTTTGTTCATTCAGGTGTCCCAAGTGCAGAAAAAATTGAGCAAGCTTTTGCCGCGTTCCGCGAATTGCTGTTATTGCCCGCCCAGGAGAATCGGCGATAATCAACCGAAATCAGGGGATTATTCAACGAATCGCACTGGCCGATCGCACCGTTGAAGCGAAACACAAAAGGAGTTTGCACCGATGTCCAACGATCAATTTACCGTGGAAGAACCGAAGAAATCTGGCGGCGGTTGTACCACCGCGATCATTGGCTGTCTGGTCGTGTGCCTGGTTCTCGCTGGTGTTGCCTGTGGGGTCGGTTATTACGTCTACATTAATATCGGCGTGATGGCTGCGAACGTGGCCGAGTCACAGCTGAATGCCGCCATCGACGAGTTCGATCTTCCCGACGAGCAAAAGACCGGTATGAAAGAGCAGATATCACGCGTCGCTCAAGGATTTCGTGACGGCGATATTTCGATGGAGCAGATTGGAAGTGTAGCCGAAAACATCCTAGAATCGCCTGCGTTCACTGCCGTTCCCGTAGAGATTGCCCGCTCGAAGTACATCGAGCCATCTGGCTTAAGTGACGAAGAGAAAGCGGACGCTAAGAAACAGCTTCAGCGGATTGCTCAGGGGGCGTTTGAGAAGAAGATCAACGAAGACGAGCTGACGGCCTTGCTCGACGGACGTATCGCCGATGAGCAGCCTGATGGCAACCTTCAGTTCCGCGACGAAGTTCCGGATGAAGATCTTCGCGACCTGATCGCCGCTGCCAAGGCTTTGGCCGACGAGAAGGGGGTCGCCGACGAGAACTTCGAGATCGACCTCGCAGCTGAACTGAAGAAGGCGGTCGATAAGGCTTTGCTCAGTCCGGAAGATGTTGAGATCGAGATTCCCAACACCCCGATCGAAATTCCTACAGAGCCACAACTGCAGGAAACCGGCAGCTAGGCGGTTGCTTGGTTACGCCGTAGCAGCCGCTTTCTTATCGGCATTGAAATAGGCCAGGCTATATGCGACGGGAATGACCAGCAGGGTCAGGATCGTCGCAAAGGCCAGGCCGAAGATTACCGCACCCGTTAGCGGTTGCCAGAATTCGGCCCCGCCGCTGAGATTCAAAAACAGCGGCAGCAAACCGCCAATCGTCGTGGCGGTAGTCAGCATCACCGGGCGAAGTCGGTTGATGCCTGCTTCGATGATCGCATCGCGAACCTTTAGTCCTCGCTTGCGGCCTTGGTTAATAAAGTCGACCACCACGATCGCATCATTCACCACGATACCGGTCAGGCTGACCAGCCCAATGAATGTCGCCAGGCTGAACGGGAAATCGCTGATGAACATGCCGGCAACCACGCCGACAAAGCTGAGAGGTACCGTCAGCATCACGATGCATGCCTGGCGGAAACTAGCGAACTGATATACCAGGATCGCAAAGATGAGAATCACTGCGATGATCATCGACGCGCTCAAATAGTTCATATTCTTGGCGGTCTCTTCGCTCTCACCCGTGAATTCGGCTCGCAGGCCCTCGGACGGTGTCCCGACTGTTCCGATGAATGCCATGTCCATAAAGCTCACGGCCGTTTCATTCGCCGGGCGGAAACCCAGTGACGGGAGAATATCTTCTCGTAGTCGGGAAAAGATTTTGTCGGTATCAGGATTCTCGATGACGTCACACTTGGCAGTAACCGCACGCTTGCGGTCGTAGCGATTCACGGCGAATAGGCTTGTCGCGCGATCCAGTCTGGCCATCTGGCCGATGGGGGCCTTTTTCCCGGTGGGACTGGTGAGCATGATTCGTTCGAGCTGTTCCTTCGAGGCCCGATAATCACTCATGGCCTGCAGACGTAGCGTGACATCTTCATCGCCAAGGTTGAGTTCGATTGTGGTGTCACCATTGATGGCGGTTTGAATCGCCTGGGCGACCTGCATCTCGGACATGCCGTACATGCCGACGACTTCGGGAAAGGGCTCGACGACGATTTCCGGGTTCAAGTTTCGATAGTCGGTCTTCACGTCGACGGCACCATCGATCTGACGCATCCCATCGGTCGTGACTTCAGCAACGTAGCCCAGTTGTTCCAAGTCATCGCCGGTGAAACGTACAGCTACCTTCGCACCGCCAGGCGGGCCTTCTTCCACTTCCTGAATGGTGTAGGTCATGCCAGGAAACTGTTTGACTGTTTGATCAAACTGTTCGCGAAGTTCGGCCAAGATGACACGCTCGTGCCGCTCGCGATCTAACGGCGAGAGCAGTTCGACCATCACGGTGCCAAACTCTGGTCCGACCGCAGGGTCATTCTCCAAACGACTCGCAAGTCCTTCGGATGACCCTAGAGCCGAAACGAAGTTGACTAACTCACTATTGGGACGTGCACCGAGTTCACGTAAAGGTTGCTGAATGGCTTCTGCCGCAGCGATCGTCTGATGGATGCTGCTACCCAGCGGCAGTTCGTACTTCACCTCGAATTGTCCGCGGTCGCTAGGTGGGAAGAACTCTTTCTCGACATGGACCATCATGAAGCCAGCCCAGACCAGCGCGAGGACCGTACAGGTGCTGACCGCCCAGCGATTTTGCAGAGCCCAGCGAAGGATGTAGATGTAGAACTTGGTGAACAGGCCCAAGTTCGGGCGAATGCGAATCTCCGCTTCGTCTTCATCCCTTGCGATCGCCTCGTGGACAGTCTTGTCTGGTACCACTTCGCTGGCCTTGCGGCGACCATACCAGCGGGCAGCAACCACAGGAATAAAGAAGTGATCGACCAGTACACTGCCTAGAAGAGACACGCTGACCACTTCCGGCATCACTCGCATGAAGTCGCCCATAATGCCGGGGACCAGCAGCATCGGCAAAAACGCCGCCACAGTCGTCAGGTCAGCCATGATCACAGGCGTGCCAACTTCTTCGATGCCGATCTTGGCGGCGTCGACGGGATCTTCACCGCGTTCGATATGACGGTGGATGTTTTCGGCAACGATAATCGCTCCATCCACCACCATGCCCAGCACAAGAATGAAGGCAAAGATCACCATGTTAGAGATCGGAATGCCCAACGCGTACAGAGCGATCAAGCCAACCGCCGAACTAAGCGGAATGGCTGTCAGCACGAGGAAGGATATCCGCAGCCCCATCGTCCAGGCCAGGATCACCAACACGAGCATGGCGCCGAAGATGAAGCTTGAACCCAGCACGCGGAACATGATTGAGATTTCAGCCGACGTGTCGCGGGTAATGCGGAACTTGATATTGGGGTACTGCGGACGGAGTTCGTTGATTTTCTCCTTCACGGACATCGCTGCCGCGAGCGTGTTGATGTCAGCCTCTTTGTTGACGATGATCGTCGCGCAAGACTCGCCATTGAGCAGGGCGACATTCTTAAGCCGGCGGTAGGTGTCTTCAACGGTGGCGACGTCGCCGATCTTGATGACCTTGCCATCCACCTGACTGATGATTGCATTGCGGATGTCGTCAACGCCACGGAACTGAGTTTCGTTACGGACACGGAAATCGAATGTGCCCGTGTCGAGTTCACCGGCAGGCATCTCGGCGTGGAAATTGGCCAAAGCACGGCGAAAGTCACCCAGAGTTAAGCCATACTCGGCTGCAAGATCGACATTAACGTTGACGTGCAGTTCACGTTCGCGACCACCGAATAACTGCGTATTGGAAATACCCTGGATGGTTTCGAGTTCTTCCTGAACCTCTTCCGCCAGTGTCTTTAACGCCGCTTCATCGAAGCCCTTGGGGGCGGTCATGTTGACCAGCATCAGCGGTGTGTTTTCAAAGTCGATGTCTGTAACCGAAGGTTGGACTTCACGAGCGACCGGCAAGTCACGCCGGATCTCGTCGACCAGGTCCTTCACTTCGCCGCGTGCCTGGTCGGGATCGACCCCATCGAGGAAGATGATCTGGGTGACGCTTGAACCTCGCATGCTGGTCGAAGCGATGAAGTCAACGTTCTTCAACTTTTGCAGGGCGTCTTCGATCTTGCTGGTGATCTGTTCTTCCACTTCCACCGGCTGAGCACCAGGGTAGGGAACGGCCACCAGGACAACCGCCTTAGAGATTGCAGGCGTGCGTTGTACAGGAATGTTGAGGGCTACCATCACAACGGCCACCATCAGGATCATCGTACAGACAATCACAAATCGGGGCTGATCGATCGCGCCGGCGCTGATTTTCATCGTGTGCGTTCTCTCTGCCTATTTACCTGACGGCTTACCACCAAGGCGTGAGACTTCTGCCATTGGGGGAATTTCGGAAAGAGGTGACGAGTCCGTTGTGCCTGCTTTCATGGTGCCGCTCATGATCTCCAGCGGGCGGCCTTCGACCAGCCGATGCTGCCCTTGGACGATCAGCAGGTCATGTTTGCCGGGAAGGTCAGAAAGTATGAAGTTCCGGCCCTGCTCGATGTAGCTTGGGATTTCGATGCGATGAGCCACAAAATTTGGGACTTCCGCGACATCCATGCCGACGAAATCGACCGTCGAGGTTGCGTGTTCCGTAGCCGGTTGGGCGAAGAACAAGCTCGCGACGCGATCATTGAAGACGACGCTTTCGACTGGGACTTTATAGCCATCGATCTCTCGAATCACGAAGTCCGCTTTCGCGACGATGCCCGGCTTGAGAAGTCGGTTCGCGTTATCCAAGAGGACTTCAACTTCAAATAAGCCGTTTCGGTTATCAACCGTTTCGGCAATTCGATAGACGGTCCCTTCCAGGATCGTGTCCTTCTCTAAATTGGACGAAGTGTCAAATCTGCGAATGTAAACCTTGAAATCGGATGTTGGGTCTGGGGTACCTGATTCCGAGTTGGAACTTGCGGTGCGCCGGGTCGCGTTGAATTGTTTCTGCATCGCGACGATGCGCGACTCAGGTACACCAACGGTCATCAACACCTTATCAACCTGAACCAACTCGAAGACCGGTTGATGGAGATTAATGGTTTCTCCGGGATTGATCATGCGAGCTGAGATCACCCCATCAGCAGGAGCAATCAGCTGGGCATTTTCGAGGTTCTTTTCCGCGATGTCTTTCATCGCCCTCGCGACAGCTAATGCCTGTGTTGCTTGCTGGAAGGCCGTCTGCGTAACCGCACCGGGGCTCCGCTCTCGCAGATTCACCAGCCGTTGGAATTCGGTCTGGGCGTTTTCCAGATTCGCGTTCGCTTCTTCACGACGTGCAATCAAGATGCGAGTATCAAGAGTCGCCAAGATCTGTCCGGTTTTGACTCGATCACCAATATCCAGCGGGCGTCCTTGCTCGTTGGTGCCGAGCGATTCAACTTGGCCTGCCAATTGAAAGGCCAGCGAGAAACTTTCCAGCGGCTGGATTGTGCCGGCATAGCTATCGAGGATCTCGATGTGTTGCTTCTTCAGCGGCATTACCGTAACTGGAGCAAGCGTTTCCACGACGGTGTTGCCGGGATCGGTTTCCTTCTGCTGGGCACCGTAATCGTTCCGCCCGCCACTGACGTACATGACCGCGAGTGCAAAGAGGGTCACGACGAATAGTCCGATAAGTTTTCCGACCCGCCGTTTCATGAGACTTCCGCGAAAAGACAAAACTAGGAAAAGGGATCAACTCGCAGGCTTACTGCCCAATCAAGCCTTGAGTTTCATGGAATTTAGCATGCTAACTAGATGCTATTTCATCGCCATATCGCCATCAAGACGAAATGGACGGAATGTCCACTATTCGTCCTTTAAGCCGCAATCTTTCAAGAGTTGCAACATATTTTGCGGAGAAAGATCGCGGATCAAAAGTCGTTTGTGTGAAGCGGTTTGCCCGGAAATGATTTCCAACTGCGAGCCCTTCAGGCCCCACGTTTTGCGGAGCAGAGATAAGATCGCTTTGTTGGCTTTACCCTTCTCAGCCACCTCGGTCACGCAGACTTTCAAAGCTCCGTCGTGAACGCCCCGAATTTCGGCTTTCCGGGCACCCGGCTGAGCTTTCAGGTCGAGAAGGCAACCTTCGGGATGAGGGGTGACATTAACGCCCACCGTCGATTCCCTCGAACAAGGTCGAACCCACGCGAACCATCGTGGCTCCTTCTCGAATTGCTAAATCGAAGTCGTGGCTCATGCCCATCGATAGCTCGTCCAGCGAAATCTCGTCAGGACAATCGGTTCGCAGTTGGTCGCGCAACTGGCGTAACGCTGCGAAATCCTTCTGGGCTTGATCGCGACCTCCCTCGAGTGAAGCCATTCCCATCAAACCAACAATCTTCAGGTGACTCAACGCGGCAATTTGTCGCAGGGCGGGCGCAATCTCAGCGGGAGGAAAACCATGCTTAGCCGCCTCGCCTGAGATGTTCACTTCGATCAAGGCCGGCAGTGGTTCCGCATGCGGCCAGTCATCGTTGGCAGCTTTCAATAGGCGAAGGCTGTCACCGGAGTGAAGGACCGAAAGGAGGGGAATGGTACGCTTGGTCTTGTTGCGTTGCAGGTGTCCGATCATGTGCCAACGCGGCGACATATCGGCCATGGCTTCCGACTTGCTCCACAGTTGTTGCGGGCGACTCTCGCCCAGGTCATGGCAGCCTAGCTCGTAAATGGCCCGAGTAGTCTCGACGTCGACGTACTTGGTAACACCGATCAAGCAGACATCAGCGGCAACTCGGCCAGATGCCTTGGCCGCCTCGGCGATCTTTTCACGAACGCGGTCCAGGTTTTCGCGAAGTTGCGTGTGCATGAGGGTACGTACGAAAGAGTTAGGAAGCTTCTACTTCCAGAAGTTTCTCGATATCGCCGTTTTCGTCAAATCGTGCGACCAATGTTTCCGCAATCAAGTTGACGCCCAGGAACGTTCGACTCGCTTTTTCAGTTAGCGAGCGGTAAAAAGCCCAGTGACCGGTTCCAGTTTGAACGCGATAAGCGACCGCTCGATCTCGAGGCTGGATGACCAGCTTTTCTGCGACGGTCAGCTGTCGCCAGGTAAGGGGCTTTCCCTGTCCCTTTTTGGTCAGGTCAAAGAACATCGGAACAACCAATCCACGGCCGCTACTGGTTTGTTGCAGGGAAAGTTTCTCGTCGACCACGCCGATTTTTCCGAGCGAAGTTTCACTTTGCCATTCGTTGATTCCTACCGGGAGCAGTGTGACCTTCGAGCCGGGTAGTTCTATGAATACTTCGTTGGTTTCTGCTGCCGTGCCCAACTTGGCGTGCGAGACGATCGGGGGTTGCGATTGGTACTGAATTTTGTCGGCCGGGCTGTCGAGCAGCACGGTATCCATCACCCACAGGAACTTGTCCTCGCGAGCCAGGAAAATAAGTCGCTGCAGTTTAACGCCGTCGGTCCACTCTTGTTCGAGTTCCAGGTAGTCGCCGTCGTCGTCGGACTGCCAACCAACCTGTTCCCAATTTCCACTCGGAGCGATCGCAGTACTGTCGATCAGAATAGTCGTATCCCAAGTGCCGCTCATGACGATCTCTTCGCGAGATTCCAATTCGACGATCAGCGGTTCCAAGTCATGACGGACGGCCAAACGCGGACTGGTGCGAGTCCAGTCGCAACGCAGGTAGGCGAACTGGCTCCAGGCCGATTCGTAGCTGGGCGTCGGCAAATGGAGCGTGTGTCCCTTGCCTTTCATTTTGGGAAGCGTGAACTTGGCGATCTCATGGTCATCTTCGTCATCGCCCAGGTCCAATGCCGACTGCATAAGGTGGCGGTTGTAGGCACTGGAGATGCCGTGGGACAACGTTTGCGTGCCATCGGAACGTGTCAGGCGCAGCGCGTGACGTACGAGCCATTGATACTGCGTGAATGAATCTTTCGAGAGACGCAGGCCGTCAGCCGCTTTGATCATGGCGATCGAACGTGTCCAGCACGCAAGGATCGCTCGAAGGTGTAGAAGCTGATCGACCTTGGGCATTCCTTCGCCATCGGTCAGGGCCTGCATGCCTTCATCGAGCACACGTACGGCTGGCTTGCCCAATTGGCGACAGGCCTTCAATTCAGGGAAAACGTATGCCAGGGTTAGCGGAAGTTCTCCGGCTAGCCCTTGTTCAAAGACTTTGTTTTCAAAATTGGTAGCGACAGCATCGTTGGTGTGGCTGACAATCTTTTCCAGCAGATTCCACCAAAGCTCGGCACTGGTAACTAAAGCCAGGTTCGGCAGCGCATGGGTGACGGCCAGCAGTTCTAAAACCAGATTGCGCTCGGCGATGCGGCGTTCCAGATCGTTCAGCCAGCTTTCCAACTGCTGGATTGTATCCGCAGTCGGACGCGTCCGACCTGAGGCAATCTCACCTAATGTTTCCAGCAGGGGCAGTGTTCGCGAATCGAGCGTCTCGTCGGCAAACAGAGCCCAAGCCAACGGCGACGTCTTCTTGCCTGAGACCAGCGATTGGAGCGGCGGAACGGTATCTCGCTTCTTCAGATAGTTTTTCCACGAATCCCAGTCCTTTAGCTCGGCTCCCGATGCCGCGCCTTTTACGAGCTTGGCCCAGGCGGGAATGGGGGTAGGTGTCGTAGCTTGGTCGTCCTTGCTGCGGGGGCTAATGTCCGTGGCCATGGCTTCCATCAAGCGAGAGTTTGTTAGAATATTTTTAACCGACGATTTCACGCGGCTTTGACTTCCACGTGGGATAGACCATCTTAGCAATGTGGGCGAAGTTTGACGCCCCCCTGAACCCCTTTTCCGCCGAGTTTTGCCATGGGTACGACCTCCCGCAACCAATGCAACGTAACCTGGGCCATTCTGCCTGTTCTGATCTTAGGGCTGATCCCGACTTCGAAAATGTGGGCGCAAGACGATGCTCCTCCGGAGGAAACTGCCCAGCCAGCTGAGACTGAAAAGGAAGATGCAAAGCCAGCCGAGGAAAAGAAGCCCGCCAAACCGGCGATCCGCAAACTGATGCCCAACATGCCGGTATGGATCGATACCAAGCGGAAGATGGTCATTATGGATGGGGAGGTTTGCCTGAGGAAAGGCTCGCTGGAGATGTTCGCTTGTTTGCGAGGGACCAAAGAGCATGAGTCGGTCGTCGCGGTCGCGACGGATGCCTATGTCGTCCACGCGGGGCTGTTGGCGATTGGTGCCGAGCAGGGGAAGCCCGTTGAGTTCGACCCAGAGTACCAACCGCCATCGGGGCAGAAGATTGAAGTCCTCGTTCAATGGAAAGACGCGGACGGCAAGGTGCAAACGCGCAGGGCCCAAGACTGGGTGCGCGATGCGCGGAATAAAAAGGTCATGACCTACGATTGGGTCTTTCCTGGCAGCTACTTCTGGAAAGACGTGCCGATCGAAGAAGTACAGAAGGCGAAGGAAGCTGGCGAAGATCCTGATAAGCTACCAGGCAAGATGGTCTATGCCGCCGAAGGTGGTGAGTTGATCTGCGTGAGCAACTTTAAGTCGTCCATGATGGATTTGCCGGTTCCCAGCACCGACGCCAATAACGACCTTTGGTTTGAAGCATTCACGGAAAACATTCCCGCTGAAGGAACCAAGGTGCGACTCTTTCTGATTCCGGAAAAGGCCGATGAAAAGAAAGAGGCCGAGCAGAAATCGGAAGCCGAGGGAGAAAAAGAGGACAAGCCGATCGACCTGGGCGACCCTATGTTGGAACTGCCTGACTTCTCACCCGGCGTCGAAGAATAGCACCACGGCAGCGGTCGTAATCGAATTTACGACCGTGAGAAGCGTCAACCAGAAGGCCAGCGTGACCATCCATTTTCCTTGGTCCGTATAGCGGCCCAAGCGAATGGCCTTCAGGTCGTTCACCGCGAAAACCAGGGCCGGCAGGGCAATGATCCACGAGACAAGCCAGCCGAACAGGGCCAACTGCCAACCGGTTTCCGGCCAGATGTACCTGGAAAGTGGCAACGCGCTGGCTACGAACCCTGTAAGTGTCATCGAGAGCAGCAGTACGCCGTTCGACTTACCGGCGTTTACGTAGGCTCCCCGGTAATCGACCGGTGCCTGGGCGTCCGCCTCTTTGCCTTCCGGCTTTTCTTCCGCAAACGGATGCGCCCCCTCAGTCAGTTCCGGCTTTTTGACGTCGTCGAGCTTGAGAGGGCGGTTGGGGGACATGCGGCGAACCTTAGGTTTAGTCTGCGTTTCCGATCCGGCAATGCTTCAGCATCTCTTCGGCCGTGCTGATGTAGCTGGTGTAGAAGGGACCGAACTCGGCATAACGAGCACTCGCTTCGTCGAAGCGCATCTTGTAGACGATGTCTTTCAAGTACTCTGGGTTGCGTGCCCACAAGGTGACCCCCCATTCCCAGTCGTCCAGCCCCACGCTGACCGTGATCAGTTGCGAAACCTTGCCGGCGAACTGCATCCCGCTTTGAGCATGCTCGGCCATCAGTGCATTCCGGGCCGAGAAGGGCAACAGGAACCAGTTCTCACCCACTTTTCGCTTCTTGTTCATCGGATAGAAGCATGTGGCGGGGTAGGGGGGGAAGTCAGGTGTTAGCCGTTGGTTGTTCATCATCGGCAGACGCTTGGCGTAGGCGTTGACTTTGGCTTCGTACGACGGCGAGTCCTTTTCTTCCCCTTCCCGAATCAGACGTTCGGCATATTGTTCGATGGAAGGAACGTATTCCGAGATTTCGGTCACCGAGACGAACGAATAAGTTGGCTGTAGAGCAGCTCCCAGGGAACTGGCCATCAAACGCTGGTGTACCGAGTCGATCACCAGCGGATCGGGGTCCATCAGCATGAGAGCAAAGTCGGCCTTGTGACCACTGACGATCGAGACCTGAAGCCGCTTGGGGCTGGCTTCCGATTCTGGATTCAAGATATCGATCAACTCTTTCGAGCCCGCCGCGAGTTCCTCGGGCGAGTACCCAGTCAGCAGGGCTCGGTCGAAGGTGTAATAAAAGTGGCTGCAGTGCCAGCCTTCGGTTGGAATGATCGAAGGATCAGGAAGCGGGGCGGAACCGGGACGGCCGTGGCTCATAAATCGGACTTCTCGCAAGGGACCAGTTGTGGCTAACCAAGCGATCAGTCTATCAAATCCCTTCGTCCCATCGAAGTAGTGGCGAGTAATAAGAGCTTTGCCACCTGCACTCCCAGAGGGTACCCCATCTTTGTTTTTGCGATGCCTCTGGGATGCCGCTTATTTCCGATCTTTCGGCACAGCGGCTTCGTCCAGATCGCGGCACAATCGCTCGAATGATTCCCGCGTGAGGTTGATGTCGTCGTTCTCCCGAGATTTCCCCGAGGCCTGATAGCGTTCGATTGAAACGCCTTGGCTGTCGATATTTACCTCGTAGTAACGCCTCGCTTGCCCATCGGAGGATGGTTTCTGCGAGCGGATTTGAATTTTGCTTTCACTTGGGTCGCGTTCAATGATCGCCAACGGTTCCAACAGGTAGTCGACACGGCGAACCAGGTTTTCCGCAACGTCACTTGCCCCTTCATGACTTTTGGCCTCGTTGAATCGGTAATCGATTTGGCGTGTTGATACGCCGACTTTTTCGACCGTCAGGTCGGTGGCCGTGACCTTTCCCTGGTTTAGCGCCGTTTCGAACTTCCTGTTCGGCGCCACGTGGCTATCCAGGCGTTGTCTTATATCTTGAGACATGATTGTGCCCTCCTCTAATGTTTGCCTTTCTCTGCAAGGGGATCGGCTATGGTTAATTGGATTCCAGTTTCACGCATTCATGATGCGTTCCGTCCCAGCTGAGCAGTACTTCCTGGTCGTCCAGGATCGACTGAATATGCACGGGACGTTTCCAAAGTGAATACAAGTTGGTTAGCGTATCACGGGCATAGTCCATCTTGAGTTCAATTCCGTGATGCCGGTGCGAGAGCAACAGCTCGCCGCGGTTTTTGTAGTTGCCGTCGGTCACGAAGATTTCGGGACGCCCCATGTTGGTCAAGCTGAATAGCAGTTGCTGCTTGACCTTGGGGAACTCGCGACTCTCAATTTCGTAATATTCGGTCGACTCGTTGTAGCCGAACTGGAACATCTTGTAGCGTCGGCAGAAATCGAGCGTGAAGAACTCGTCGATGAACGTCAGGTCGTTGTGGATGCGACGAACCTCGAAGATCTTTTCGCGTCCCAGGCCCACTTCGGTATTCCAGTTTTGTCGCTCGATGAAGTCATCGCAGTCGTCGTAATCTTGTCCGTAGCAGCCGCGATTCCAGCGGTCTTCGATGTCTCTCAGTAGTTCCAGGCCCAGCTTGTATGGGTTCAGTCGCGTCGGGCTGCTGGCCAGGGTGCCGGACGTATGATCGGCGTAGTTGATCACTTCCGATGCATGCAAGCCGTGGCGAGTCATGATGGTCGAGTGCCAGTAGGTGGCCCAACCTTCGTTCATGATTTTTGTCTGCCCCTGGGGAGCGAAGTAGTACGCTTCGTCCCGAATCATCGAAAGGACATCCAACTGCCAGGGACGCAGCGGAGCGTACTGCAAGAGGAACAGCATCACGTCCTTGGTGGGTTCGTCCGGAACGGGAATCGCAACGGCGGGACGTGGTGCTTCTTCATCGTCCGATGGTTTTTTTTTCGGATTGATAAAGTTGTCCATATACCCTTTGGCCGGCAGTTTGTAGTCGCGAGCCGGCTGCCCCGAATCATCCCCTTCGGTGTTGTAATGGAACTTGTACCGGTCCTCTCCGCGGGATCGCTGGATGAAGGGGGAATGAATGTCGATCAGATCTTCAATGCTCAGGCAGGCATCAATAAAGTTCTCGACTTCGCTAACACCAAAACGATTCATGTAGCGGCGAATGCGGTTGCCATGGTTAGCCATCTGATCGATCATCTTGCGATCGGTCTTGCTGAACCATTGATTGCATTTGAAGAAATCGCAGTGCCCGTAGACGTGGGCCATCACCAGCTTGTGATCGGCGTAGTGATTGCTGGCCAGCAGGTACGCGTAGCACGGGTTGTTGTTGATGACCAGTTCGTAGATTTTCTGCAGTCCGTAATGGTATCCCTTAGATAACCGCTCGAACTCCATGCCGAAACGCCAGTGCGGATAGCGTGTCGGAAAACCACCCATCGCGGCAATCGCATTGAGTTGCTCGACATCGACCAACTCGAAGATCGTGGGGAAGAAGTCCAAGCCGTAGTCGAGCGCATGTTGCTCGATTTCGACCTGCACTTCGGCCAGTTCTTCCGGCAAATTGGCGAAGCTGCGATGCGTGATGGGCATTGGATATCCTCCTTGGGCTCGACAATCAGTCGAGTTCCTTAACCTCGAACTTGCTTTCCGATAGGGAACTGATCACGTCCCACATACGGGGAAAATCGCGGCGCAGCTGCTTCTTGGCGCGTTCGATTGCTTCGGCTGCGGTCTGGCAAACGACCGTGATCTGGTTGTGTCCCACACGTACGAGGTACGTATGCGGCGTTTCGGGATTCAAATCTGCTGTCGACATAAAAACTACCTCAGGGAAAAACCTCACTTACCTTTACCTAGGAATTGCTTGATGGAGTCGTATATCGCATCTTTGTCTTCAATGTGAGACAAGATCAGGGTTTCGTGGTTCTTGCCGAATTGGTTGACAAGCGACTTCATGTATTCGCCGCTGCCATAGGGGCTTTCGACCTGGCCATAACAGAACAAGTTGCACGCCGGAATCAGCGTGCTCTGGAGCATCTTCATGCAGGCGCGGTTATCTTCGCCCCAGTTATCGCCATCGGAAAATTGGAAGCAGTAAATGTTCCATTCTGAAATGGGGAATTCCTTTTCCAGGATCTGTTGGGCGACCTTGTAGGCCGAACTGATTCGCGTGCCGCCACTTTCCCGGGTGTGATAAAAGGTGTGCTCGTCGACCTCTTTCGCGCCCGCGTCGTGGATGACATAGCGTCGTTCGACCCCTTTGTATTGGCTACGCAGCCAGGTATCGATCCAGAATGCCTCGGTACGGACGATCTCCTTCTGATCGTCGGTCATCGAACCGGAGACATCCATGATGTAGATGATCGCCGCGTTCGCTTCCGGCTGCGGAATACTAGTCCAGCTGCGGTATCGCGTGTCTTCGCGTACCGGAATAATGATCGGGTTTTTCGGGTTATAAACCCCGGAGGCAATCTGCCGCCGTAAGGCTTTTACGTAAGTGCGGCGGAAATGGCGAAGCGATTCCGGGCCGGTCGAGCGGATGCTGTCGTACCGATTTTTGTATTGGGAGATGTTGGCGTCGCCTTTCGGTTCGATCTTGGGAAGCTCGAGTTCGTCACCAAGCATCGCCGCGAGTTCGTCGAGCGGGACATCGACTTCGAGGATATGCTGGCCTGCGTCTTTTCCAGCCTGGCCACCTCCGTCGCCGTCATCTCCTTTACCGACGGGATCGCCGACCTCGCCTTCTCCTTGGCCGACGCCCCCTTTGTTTTTGCCATATTTGAAATGAGGGACATCCAGGCTGGGGACCGGAATGCTAACCAAGTCCTTCCCCTTCCGGCCGATCATCTCGCCGTGGGTGATGTACTTCCGAAGATTATCACGAATCCGGCCGCGGACAATCTCGCGGAAGCGGTGTACGTCGCGATCAATCTTCAGCCCCATGGTATTTCTCCTTGCTCACGCCGGTGGGTGAAGTTGTGGAAAGTGGTGTGCCACTTGGGTTCATTCCCGTGGCCGATAACGGGCGGGATCCCCAGCCTGATCCCCTCGCCCCCAAGGGAGAGAAAGGACCAGGCTGGGTAATCCACACCACGTTGTCTCGCTGCTAAGTTTGCTTATTCGGTTACATCTCCGCGAGCGAAGATGCTGGCAACGAAGCTGAGCACGTCCGTGGCGCTTTCGTCGTCGTAGCCGTGATCGCGGATGAGTCGTTGTTTGACGACGTCAATCTTTTCCTGCGTCTCTTGGTCGATGACGCTGGAAACGAGACTGGTCAACTTGATCGAGTCTTTCTGATCTTCAAACAACTTCAGTTGGAGTGCTTTGTAGAGACGTTCGTTCGTCTTGTAATCGAATTTCTTACCGTCGATCGACAAGGCACCGATGTAGTTCATGATCTCGCGGCGGAAATCGTCTTTGCGACTGTCTGGGATATCGATCTTTTCTTCGATCGATCGCATCAGGCGGTCGTCCGGTTCTTCGTACTGACCGGTGAACTTGTTCTTGACGCGTTCCCTTTGGGTGTATGCCTTGACGTTGTCGATGTAGTTGGCACACAGGCGAGCCATCGCATCTTCGTCGGCGGCAATCGCACGCTGAACTTCGTTCTTAACGATGTTCTCGTACTCTTCCTTGACCACTTCGAGAAGCTGCCGATAGTGGTCGCGCTGCTCTTCGCTGGTGATCAAGGAATGGTTGCCGAGACCCGACTCGAGCTCGTTCAACACCATAAATGGGTTGATCGAAGTCGCGTCGGGATGTGCGACTAATGCGTTGGAAATCTTGTCTTGCACGTAACGAGGCGAGATGCCGAGCATCCCCTCTCGCTTGGCTTGTGACTTGAGCTCTTTGATGTTTTCTTCGGTAAAGCCAGGAAGCGATTTGCCGTCGTACAGCTTGAGCTTCTGCAAGAGCGTCAAGCTGGCGTTCTTCGGTTCTTCCAACCGAGTCAGAACCGCCCACATAGCCGCCATCTCGATCGTGTGCGGGGCGATGTGCTTGCCTTTGACCTTGTCGTTGTTGTAATCCTTCTCGTAGATCTTCACTTCATTGGAAAGTCGAGTGACGTAGGGAACGTCGATCTTGACGGTACGGTCACGCAGAGCTTCCATGAATTCGTTGTTCTGCAGGCGGCGATATTCCGGTTCGTTCGTGTGACCGAGGATCACTTCGTCGATATCGGTCTGGGCGAACTTCTTCGGTTTGACCTTGTGTTCCTGGCTGGCACCTAAAAGGTCGTAAAGGAACGCCACGTCGAGTTTCAACACTTCGACAAACTCGATAATGCCGCGGTTTGCCACGTTGAATTCGCCGTCAAAGTTGAACGCACGCGGATCGCTGTCGGTACCGTACTCGGCAATTTTGCGATAGTTGATATCGCCGGTCAGTTCGGTCGAATCTTGGTTCTTTTCATCCTTGGGCTGGAACGTCCCAATCCCGATTCGATCCTTTTCGCTGAGGATGATCCGGCGAACTTGAATGTCCTCGATGACCTTCGTCCAATCGCCACCGTGGCGTCCCAGGCTGTCCATGTAGTGGAAGCGGCAGAAGGGGCAAAGCTCGCCACTGATGGCGATCGGGTAGTCGGCAAGCGCGCTGGCCTCTTGGAACTGGGCCACCACCTCACGGCGGAAGTCTTCTGGAATGAGGTGCAACGGTTCTTCGTTCATCGGGCACCAGTGAATAGCCGACGTGTCGCTCGGGTTGTCGTGATCAACCCAACCTAACGAGTACAACGCACCTTCGTCTTTGGACGAATAGCGTTCGATGCCCTTCTTTAGCAACCGAGCCATGGTGCTTTTGCTACTACCCACTGGGCCATGTAGTAGGAGAACACGTTTCTCGATGCCATATCCGTGGGCGGCACTTTTCAGTGCGTTGACTAGTTGAACCTGAGAGTCTTCCAACCCAAAGATCGCGTCTTTGCCATGGTCCAGGGGATCGTCGAAGAAGCGGTAGTGGACTTTCTTCTCACGTGAAACTTCGTAGGTATCCACCCCATACGAAAGAATCATGTCGTAGCAGCGCTGGAAAGCGTTCCGTGTGACCGAAGGATTCTGGGCGACCAGATCGAGGTACTGCTCGAAGGTTCCTTGCCAGTTCTTCTTTCGGAACTGTTCCAGGTTCTGGCGCTCTGCCAGAAAAGAAACGATTTGACGACCGCCGGCCATATGTTGATCCCTCCTGCGATTAGGAACCGAGTCCCACTCGGTGAACCTGTGGTGGACACAGTCCGCAGCCCAGATCGCAAGCCAATCTTCGGCTACGAAACGTTTGGGGATGGGGCGATGGCGTCTTGTATGACGAATTCTGCGATTCTTGCCAAGTCGTATCTTTCCTGCTTATTCTGTCGGTCCGCGCAGGCGCACACACTTCTCGGAAAAAAAGTCTGCCAAACGCCGAGCGCGATTGAGAAAGAACGTCGCGAAGAAAGAACAAATGGGAAGAATGCGAGTCGGATCGGCTACAAGATCACTTTGCCTTCCCTTCATTGAAGTATCGACCGAAGTTTGGATATAAGCAATAGAAAGATTACGGCGTTTTCGGCGAGATTAACACTTGTGAAAAATAGTACGAATTCTAAAGTCCCAAATTAATTGAAGTTCGGTACTGTCGATTACTACGGAACGGTCACCCGTAATTTTTTTAAAATGGATAAGATCGACAGATCGTTATGCACTAGAAAGGGTGCTAGTGAGCAGCAAATAGCCAGAAATTGCCTGGGCTCACTACGTTTGCTAGACGGCGCGAATCTCGTGAGATGCGCTGGCATTTTGCGTTACGGTTGGGGACCGTGAATCCAAAGGAGACCCTTTTCGGAAAGGCAACTTCTAGTAGGAGACGTACCTTCCATCTCATTCAGATATCGAATCGACCCGCACGCTTCCCGAATCGTGGGACGCATGCGTCCGTAGATTGGAAGGGACGCGCAGGCTGCTTTGAGAATATTAACCAATCAGCTTAGCAACCGCCCCAAGCAATCGATCCATCGCGAATGGTTTGCGGATGTAATCGTCCACACCCAGCATCTCAGCGTAGGCCTTGTGGCGATTCCCTTCGTTGCCCGTAACCATGATGACTTTGGTCGGGATCTTGTGCGTTTGACGCAATTTTTCCAGAACCAAAAAACCGCTGCGTTTGGGCATCATCATGTCCAGCACGATCAAATCGGGATCGTCGCGTTCGGCCAATGCCAGACCTTGATTGCCGTCTCGAGCAACCAGCACGCGATACCCTTTCGCTTCGAGGGCAAAACGCATGGTTTCCACGATTTCGGTATCGTCGTCCACCAGCAGGATGGTCTTATCCTCGGCCTTCTTGGCTTCCTGTTCGCTCATGCGGGCGGCTGCTTTGTGAATGGAGAGTTATCGAAGGGGGTAATTCGTTCATCGGTAATTTAATACAACTACTCGATTTAGCACCAAATCGCAACGGTAGGCAGGCGATTTAGGAGCCACCTTTTACCACGACAAGGCTTTCCTAATAGGTACGACCTACCTAGATAGAAGGGGGCGAAGAGTTTCCATCGGTCGTTTTATGGCTTTCTGGACGATTCTCATTAGACGCGTCGATGGGAGCTAGGCGAATATAACTTTGGCCGGGGCAAACCGGATGTTACTTGTCTGACTGGTAGACGAACGCTTCTTCGTCCAGTGGTTTCACCCAAACATTGCGGAACCGCACTGCGTTGTCGTGGTCTTGGAGAAAAACCGGGCCCACGCTGGTCTGCTTTTGTTTTTCCCAGATCGTTTTTAGGTAGTCGGTCGTATTGTAACGGTACGGATGGTACTTCGACCGGGGATCTCCCAGCTTGGTCCCCTCTTGCACTTTTTGACCATTGAGCCAAGCGGTAATCGTGCCTTCTTCGACGATCTTGCCCGATTCATCGCGGCGTGGGGCTCGGTATCGGATATCGTAAACCTGCCACTCGCCGGGGGCCTTGCCGGCATTCACCTTGGCAGCGGCAAAGCCGTACACCGCACCAATGTCGCCTTGGTCGAGTTTTTCTTTACCGGTGGAATTGATGATCTGAAGCTCGTAGTTGCCGTGAATATAGATGCCGCTATTGCCGCTGCCTTTTTTGGGCAAATTAAACTCAACGTGGATGTCGGCGTCGCGGAAGTGCAGCTTGGATACGATGTGATTTGACCGTCCTTCCCCACGTGTCGAAGTCAGTACGCCTTCTTCCAGCGGCCAATTGATTTCATCGCCCGTCTTACTAAGGAACTCGCTGGTATCACTATCCAGTAAAACGATCGCGCCTTCCGGAGGTGGCAACTGCATCTCGCTTTGATTGGGCTGGAAGTCGTCCGCGCGAAGTGCGACAGGCAGTACTGCGACGGCGAGAAGCAGAAGGAAGAGATTCGGTTTCGGCATGATTAGGCCTCAGTGTGAGGGGCGGGAAAGGAGGAAGCAGATTTAAGGTAATCAATTTCAGAACGATTGCAATTATGCGTCGCCGGCGACTGGAAATCGCTTGGCCGATAAGTCAAACTAAATCTCCCCACCTCAAGTTACCCTCCCTTTTACTTAGGAAAGCCCCATGCGCTGCCTGTTGCTGCTTCTCTTGCTGTCCACGACTGCCATCGCCCAGGAAAAAGAGAATCCCTACAACGACCCAGTGCCCGTCGAGCCCCCTTACTACCGCGTTCGTTACGAGGCTTCGACGAAAGAGGGGGAACTCCAATTCCCGGTCAACTACACGCTGTGGCTGCCTGAAGGGGTTGAAACGCTGCGGGGCGTCGTGGTTCATCAACATGGTTGCGGCATCGGCTCATGCCGATCCGGGCAGACTGGGGCATTCGATCTCCATTGGCAGGCCTTAGCGAAGAAGCACGATTGCGCTTTGTTGTCGCCTGTTTACGAACAGCCTGAATCGGCGAACTGTCAGCTATGGTGTGACCCACGTAACGGTTCATCCGATGCGTTTCAAAAAGGGCTTGCTGATTTCGCCAAGCAGACCGGGCACTCCGAACTGGCGACCGTTCCTTGGGCTATTTGGGGACATAGCGGTGGTGGGCACTGGTGCGGGGGCATGGTGCTGCTGCATCCCGAGCGTGTAGCTGCAGCCTGGCTGCGTAGTGGTGTGCCGCTGTTTGAGGAGAAAGAAGGTCGCAACATTGTTCCTTACGCGAGTGTTCCAACTGCGGCGTTAGGCGTGCCGGTCATGTGCAATCTGGGGACCCAGGAAGGCTACTCGGTTACTGAAGGCCGCTTCTCGGGAGTATGGCCTGGCGTACAGAAGTTCTTCGGCAAAATGCGTGAAGAAGGCGGGCTCGTGTCCGTATCGGTCGATCCGCTCACGAGTCATCAATGCGGGAATCAACGCTACCTGGCCATCCCCTGGTTGGATGCCTGCCTGACGCTTCGCCTGCCCAAGCAAGATGGTCAGCCGCTAAAACAGTTGGATGAATCGGAAGGGATGCTTGTTTCCCTGCCCATGCCCGGCAACGAAATTGATCCCCCGGTGCCTGCGAAGACGTTTGCCGGCACGAAGGAGAAGTCGATCTGGTTTCCAAGTAACGCGATTGCCCAGGCCTGGGTGCAGTACATGCACGACACACAAGTCACCGATAAGACCCCGCCGCCAGCCCCGACTGATGTGCAAATCGAGGGTAACGTGATTACCTGGGACGCCGAGGCTGACCTCGAGAGCGGTGTGGCAAGTTTCACGATCCTGCGTGATGGAAAGCCAATTGCTACCCTGCCAGAGAAGTCTCGCAATCCCTTTGGTCGGTCAATTTTCCAGGGACTGCAATACAGCGATACGCCGAATCAGCCGCTGTTTGAGATGAAGTATGTCGATAAGACGGCGGAAGCAGGCAAGTCGTACAAGTACGAAATCATTGCCGAAAATACCGTTGGGATGAAGTCGAAGTAACGCTCAAGTTCGCTTACCAATCGCTTCCAGCCCAAAGAGCATCAGGTCGACGGTTGCCTTGTGGAGTTTTACCAATTCCTTCACCACGGTACCGTCGATCCATGCCTTCTTCGTTTGATTCTGCGAGACGATCAGGGACTTCATCTTCAGGAAGCCGGCGTGTTCGTGGTCGGCGTGCTGAGCGTATCCGCGCGGCATCGATTTGAGCGGTTCGATCTCCGAGAATTCGTAGCCGTCCTTGCCAATCTTGCGGGTAATCGTGCGAAAAGTCTTGGCGTCTTCGATCATCCGATCGCGGATCTTGTTGAGGTCTTTCGTTTCCAGACGGTAAAAGCCTGAGGCAATGAATCCTCCGTCTGATCCCAGGTGGGCATACATCAGTGCCGTGTCTTCCTTCTTATTGCCGGAAGGTGTGAGCAGACCGCCAACATGTTCTTTGTAGGGACGCTTGTCTTTGGAAAAGCGGGTGTCACGGTACAGACGGAACATCGTCTGCTTACTACCCGAGAATGGACGCTTCGCATTTTTCAACTTCGCGGATGTAGCTTCCAAAATCTCGGCAAACGGATCGAGTAGTTGCTCGCGAAGCTCTTCTTTGTGCTCGTGGTACCATTCGCGATTGTTGTTTGCCGCCAACTGGTCGAGAAGTTTGAACGATTTCGGAGTGATGCCAAACGCGGTCATGAAAGAGGATCCAAGAGAGTGATTCGCAGATAATTGTCCTCAGGATAACCGTGGGGCGAGGAGTCTCTCAACCATCCGAACGATTTTGCAGGCAAAGACTCGACGAATCGGTGAAGTGGTTCACAAGGTGGTTGCCGCTCGGCAGCACACCATAAAAAACGCCCCTGAGGTCATCAGGGGCGTTAACGCTTGGCTGAGTTGAATCGCGGTGACTACTCGGTGTCGCGTTTGAGCGAAAAGCCGATCCAGTGGAGCCCGGTTTCGTCGTCGACCATAATCGCTCCGCTGGGAGCCAGGTACTGGCTGATGACGTTGAAGTCAGGCAGAGGGTTGGCATCGAGGTTGCCTTGCAGGTTCTTGAAGAAGTCGTTCCGCTCGGCACGCTGGCCGATAAAGTTCTTTGTCGACTCGGCTTGGACTAACTCGTAGACCATACGCAAGCTCTCTTCCGGTCGAGCAAAGCTGACCATGGCGACTTTCCGTTCACCTGCGTGATCTTGCAGCTTATTCAGGACGAGCTTGAAGCTTAGGTCCTCGGCCAGTCGCGGGGCATCGCCGCCGTAGGTCATGGTGACATGCTCGACGATACCAGGGCGATCGGCGAAGAAGAGGTAGTCGCCAATCAGACCAAAGCAAGGTGTGGGACGTAGTGCCCGGCGGTTCTCCATCCGGCGACGTCGATCTTCCGGTACGTCTTCAGGAATCGGGGCATCGGCAACGTTGGCCTGATAAAAGGTCGCATCCCCGAAGTTGCGCTTCTCAACCACATCGTTGAGCCGAGGCAACGACTCGACAATCCGATCAAGGGTCTTCTGCATCATGGCTCGGTCTTTGATCTTGGCCGCAACGAAGGTGGCCTGGCTGTTGATACGTGCTGGCGGCTCGTACCACTGCACCAGTGTGAACTTGCCTTCGAGGTTGTCGATGATTTCGGTTTTGAAATCGATGCCGGTTCGCTGGTTGATGCGGCGATCGATGTCCTCGGCTAGTTTGCCGTCACCGAAGATGCTGTCGTAGAGGTTTTCCAGGGCACCGTAGCTCTTCTCAACGTCCCAGTTGCTGGTCATGTAGTTGGTGACGTCTTCAGGGACCCAGCCTTCGGGTTCAGTCGAGGCGTTTTTCAGGGCGATCATTTCGATCACGCCTGTCCGCGGACGTTCCAGCATGATATGCAGGTGACCGATCGTATCGAAGTCTTCCGTTGCGGCGATGTAACTTCCGCCGATGGCTTTCACCCCATCCAGTCCCAGGACCGGCAGGAAGCCCATGACGTAGCTGCCACCAGATTGGTTCTTCGTAATGGTTCGCAGACCGTCGATCGGATTGATGTACCAGATCAACTGGGCAGGCTCATCCTTCGTGCCACGGGACGAAGAAACGATGGTGCTGAAACGATCGTCCGATGCCAGGCTGTCTTCCCGGTCGCCCGACCAATGTTCCAAGGTGTCTTCGACGACTTCAATACGATTGGAAAGAAGCAGTACGTTTTCATGGATGCAAATGGCCAGGGGGCCGTTGTTGCCGCGAATCAAGGTGATCTCTGCATCTTTAAACTCGCTCCGCTCGATCAGGGCACCGTCGTTGCCGGCAACCGTTTCCAGCAAGCTGACGACCCGCTCTATCACTCGGGTGTCCTCACCAAGGTCGCAAAAGATGACGACGCCTGGGTTGCCTTCCTGCATGGCAACCATACCGGCTGCCAATTCTCCCTGGGGAATGCTCAGAAGTTCCTCAAGCTTGATACCACTGCGTTCTTCAGCATTGGCCGCTGACTGCTTCAGGGTCTGCCAGATTCCACTGACGAACGGCTGCATCTGAGGGTCATTGGCAGCTTTTCCAATGGCCGTCTGCTCCATTTTCGCAATAAAATCTGGCGTGTTAGCGACCCGCAGGAAAGCGAACGTCTGATCCGAGACAATTCGGGCCGCATTGGGGCGTTCGGCCCAGCCGCTCGATACGAGCATTGCCGATAGCAGAAGGCCTAGAAGTGGGGTGAGGCGGAATTTCATTGAGGCACCTTAAGTGGTGAGGAGTTAACCGTTTGTGTCCCTGGGAACTCATCTGAAATACCCATTCCGGTCAGGCAAAGTTTCAAGATTGTTCGGGAATCTTCTGCTGGGAAATCCGTTCCGCATGGATGACTCCTGGCGGCGGCACGCATTGTACGGCCAAGACCGGTGTTTCAAGCTCTAGGGAGTGGGGGGCGTCGATACTAGATGTAAGCGTCCCTGCGCGGAAAAACCAAAATCACTTGGTTTCACGGAACCTTTTCGCGATAATGGGGATTCATGTTATCTGGCGCGGTTTCCATTGACCAAATGTTCGCCAAGGATGAGAGAGATCATGCGATTTAGCCGAATTGATACTATTTGCCTGGCAATCTGTGGTGCGCTGACCTGCGGTCTGACATTTGCCAATGCCCAGGGGCAATCCATCAATTCAGACACGTTGCAGCAGCCGAGTAGCAACTTCGGTTCTAGCTTGAACTCGAATACCGGTGGGTCGATCAGTAGCCCTGGAACGAATATGTTCTCGACGCCGCTGCCCGCCCCTTCGTTCTCGAACGATTCCTCATCGGGGACATCAGGTTCAACCGGGACCAGTGGTCTGGGCGGGACGGGAGATGCCAGCGCGGCTTCTTCGCTGATGCAACAGAACCAGCTTAATCCATTTGGTGGTGGTACTACCGGAACGGGACAGCTTGGCTCAGGTGGTCTCAATTCGGGCCGGAATAGCAGCTTTGGTCGGTTCGGCGCCTTTGGAAACCTGTTCAACAATCAGGCATTCCAGAATGGCTTCGGTCAGAATGATACACCGCGCCTGCCGACGAAATTAACCGTGAAGTTTAATCATCCCACAATCCCAACCGATTTGGTCAGTTCCGACATCACACACCGGATTCGCAAGATCGGCCGCTTCCCAGGCGTTATCGTGTCTGTGGAAGACCGGGTGGCCACAGTGTCGGGGATTGTGGAGTCTGAAGATGATTTGCGGTTGGTCGAACGGTTTGTGTCCCTGGAAGTTGGGGTGTCATCGGTGGTGAACCAGCTTGAATTGCAGGAGCCATCACCGGCTGACCAGTAATCTGCTGGCCGCTTGCCAGGTAGTTGCTGTAAGCCTTCGAGTCTGCAAAGTCTGGCCGAAACGTCTGAAGATTGACGCCCGGCTTCAATTGCAGGGATTGCGGGGCCCGACTCTGATACGGCCCCCCTTGGTATTGAGCCGATGCCTGATCCATTAGCGGCTGAGAAGGTTGCTGTTGCATCGCCGGAAATTGAGACATAACCGGCTGCTGTGGATATTGCGAAGGCATCATCGTTTGTGGAGACGTCGGCGAATGGTTCGGAACGACGTAACGCAATCGTTCTTTCATGGTCGACGGTAGCTGAATCGTCGTCGTGTTAAGCTGTGATGTCTGCTGCTGAGGCATCTGCGTCTGCTGAACTTGAGTCGGTGCCGGAGCAACGTTTCGCTGGAAGTTGACTTGCGCTACTTCCGGCATGACTTGATCGCTCGGGCTTGGTTGGTATTGAGGTTGGGGAGCTTGGTTCTCCTCCTTTTTGGCAACGCCCATCAGCAAGTGTTTGCTTTGCTCGCTCATGATGACTTGGCCCATCTCTGTGCGGAAGAACGGAGCAAGGGTGATTTCCTTCTGCTCGCCCCCGGCCCGGTCCCATGGGATCCAGAAGCTGTACGAATGACCCAGCTTCGACATGCTGTAGTGGGATTGCATCTTCTCAGCATCGAAAACAAACTTGCGGTCCGGTCGTTCGGTATCGATATCGCCGTGGCGTGCGTCGTCATAGCCATAAATGGTCAGGCTACCCTGAACTCGCACAGGCTTCTGTGTTTCGTCATAGAAATGTATACGACCACCAAAGCCGCGTGTGGGGGGGTCGTTCGGGTTATAGCGAACGGCGTCTTTCCACGTGACGACCATCTTCAGGGGGACTTTGTATTCTGGTTCTTCATCTTCCCAGGGCATCGATGGCATCTTGCCCAACGAAGAGCAGCCACTCGCTGCGAGAACCGTCAGGCAAACCAAACTCAGCGCGAATGCAGTACGTTGCATGGTTGACATTCCTTGTTGTTCTGTGCGAGCGATTAGCGAACCGGCTGTTGCGGCATCGGTTGTTGAGAGTACTGCGAGTACTGCGTGACCGGCCCTTGCGGCGGCTGTTGAGGCTGTTGGGCTGGCGGTTGTTGAGGGTAGCCTTGCCCTGGCTGCATTTGCGGTGGCATTGCCTGGTAACTCTGCTGGAAGTTCACGGGACGAACTTCAACTGGCTGCAGTACCGACGGCATTGGCTCACCACTTGGTGGCGGCGTGAAGCCCGGTGGGCCCATCTGCGGCAACTGCTGACTAGGTGGTGGCAGTGGGCCTCGTGGTGGGGCTGCGATCGGAGCGTTATATCCATGCGGTATCACTTCCGGGACACCGGCCGGGTTTTCATCGGGATGAATGGCGATGATGCCATCGTCCATTGGCATCGAAGGATCGATTCCGTAGAGTGCTTCCGGGCCGTATACCTTCGCGACATCTGCCAGGCACCAGCTCATGCGGCACATTTCCTGTTCTTTCAGGTAAGCTGCATCCGCATCGGAACGCACGACGATTGGCGTAATGATAATCAGCAATTCGCTACGCTGGGCGTTGTAGCTGTCGTAGCGGAAGAATCGACCAAGCAGCGGGACATCGCCTAGAATTGGAACCTGGCGATTAATTACCTCGTTTGAGTTCGAGATCAAACCGCCGAAGACGATCGTTTGACCCGAACGTGCACTGACTACGGCCGTCGCGGTTTGCGTATCGATGCGTGGCGAACGAATCACATCACCGTTCTGATTGATCGAGATGGGAATACCATTGGCTTCCGACCCAACGGCAGAGCGTTCAGCCTGAAGGGCCATCACGACAACTCCATCAGGACTGATACGTGGGGTTACGCTGAGGATGATCCCGGTGTTGATCAATTCTGTCGTGTTAATCGTTCCATTGACGGTCTGTTGCGTCGACGTAATGTACGGTACGCGTTCACCCACCTGGATAAAGCCAGGCTGGTTGTCCATGGTCATGATTTGTGGTCGAGCGAGCACTTCGAGTCGGCTCTCTCGTTCCAAAGCCCGAACGAGAATATTGACCGATTCGCTGGCCGCCGAAAAGACAAAGCCGCCATATCCCAGGTCATTATTCACGCGCCCCAGGGCGAAATTCGTCAGGCCCTGAGTACCAACCGCAGCGGCTGTGGCGAGGCTGGCGGCGCTGGAGCTATTACCGAGCGCCTGGTTGTTCCAGTTATACCCAGGGTCGAGCGTTCCCGAGGACACCACGCTTCGGTCGAAGAGAACCGAATCTTGTAGACCCAACTCGAATCCAAGTTCTTCCAGGTCGTTCAAGCGAACGTCCGCGATCAGGACTTGTAGCATGACCATCGGAGGTCGCTCGTCCAGTTCTCGTACGATTTCCAGAACCTGGTCGAAGTAACGCGGCGTCGCACTGATGATCAGGCTGTTGCTGAACAGTTCAGGCACCACAATCACTTCGCGAACCAACTGCTGGAAGGGACTGACGACTGAAGGATCGAGCGTTTGAAGTTGACTTTCTTCGGCAAGCAAGGCCGTCAACGATTCCGCGACCAAGTCGGCACGGGCGTTTCGCAGTTTTACAACCGTGCTTTTACGCTCGGTGACCTCGTCTTGGTCTAAACGAAGCAAAATAGCTTCCACAACGGTCAGGTCGCTGGCGGAGCCCGAAGCGATGATGCTGTTGGTTCGGGTGTCGACCGTGAAGTTCAAGGGAATCAGGCTCGATTCGCCGGAGCTGGTAGCCTGAGGTGTGAAGAAGGCGTTGGTTTGACGTGCCTGGCTGTTGGCTGACTGAACGGTCTGAAACAGTTCGTTCAACATGTTTGACAGCTGCGTCGCATCGCCGTTAACGATGGTGAAGACTTTGATTTGCGACTCGGCCGAAGGCTGGGAATCGAGATGCTTGATCAGGGCCAGCACCAATTCCATGCTGTGTTCGGGAGCCTTGACAATGAGGGCGTTGGAGCGAGTATCGGCGGTCACCGTAACCTCGTTCAGGATACCGGATCGCAGAATCTGCTTGCCTTCGGTATCCAAGGTCATGAACGAAAGCATGGCAGCACGAACCTGCGCCGTCGACTGGGCTTGCTGCTGATTTCCTCCGGTTGCCGGAGTACCAGTAATCGCTTCCTGCAGAATAGGAGCAAGGTCTTCCGCGACCGAGTTGCGGAGCTGAACGATCTCCAGCTTCAACGTCGATTCGCTGGTCGGCACGTCGATTTGCTTGAGCAGGTATTCGATTTCCACCATGTCGCGTGGGCTGGCTGCGACAATCAGCGAGTTGCTGCGAACATCGGAAGTAACACGAATGCGAGTACCAAGTGCGGTTGGCTCCGTGTAGAACTCGGAAAGCTTGGTTTGTGCTTCCGCGGCGGCCAGATTTTGCAGCGGGAACACCTTCAGGGTACTGGCAGGGCCGACCGGCTGATCAAGCTTGTCGATCAGTTCCAAGATACCTTCCACGCTTTGGGCACGACCGATAACCAGAATAGCATTCGGCTTGTTCAGGGCGGTAATGCTGACCTGCCCGTATCGAGCGTTCAGGAGGTTTTCGTACAGTTCGTTGACCATCGTTGCGACCGCTTCGCTATTGGCGTGCAGCAGCTCACGTACCTCGATGACCGGTTGCGTCTCGACGCTGAGGCGTTCGATGTCGTTGATGATATTGGTGATGCGCTCGACGTCGCGGCGATGGCCACGCACGACAATCACGTCCAGCCCTTCCAGGAATTCGATCTGAACCGGGCCGATTAGTCCGCCATCTTCTTCCGGGCTGATGGTGAACTGAGGGTTGTTTGGGTTTGGTTGATCGGGAATCTCGATCGGTTGTCCGTCTTGCGGTTGACCGATGATTTGGGCAGCATTGTCGTCTTCGTTGGCATTGTCTTCAGCAGGTTGTTCTGGTTCCGGCTGGAAGATCATCGCTGCCAGGTCACCACTCCAGCGGAGCTTCTTCTTGCCAGCAACGTCTTTGAGAGCCTCGAAAACGTGTTTCTTGGCCAGGCTATTCTCGGCATCTCGTAGCGGATCGAGTGCCTTTTCGACGTTGTCACGCGATGCGTTGACGAGCGAAACGAGCGTCGTACGGTAAGCGTCACTGTGGGAAGGCGTGTCTAGAGCACGAATAACTTCGCCCCAGCTGCGAGCCGAGTCCGCCTGACCGCGGAGGATGGCTGCTCCTTCGTTGCGATAAACCTGCAGGCTGACCTTCTTATCGGTGTTGGTAGGCAAGGTCATCATCACCATGGCACCTTCGGCAGAGATGGTGACGGGAATACGCTTGCCAATGAGCTTCGCGATGCTCGACTCCAGGTTCTCGCCTTGGAGGTTGTTTAGTTTGATCTCAAGCTCAACCAAACCATCGCCCAGATCCTTACTGCGTTGAAACAGTGGTTCCGCGGGGGTGACGGTTGGCTTAGGTTCAGTAGTACGCACCCTAAGCTCGGAAGCATTCAGCTCGACCGGTCCGGGTTTGCCAGTCTGATAGCCTGACTGCCTCACGAAATCCGCAATCTGCGATTGAACGGCTTCTGGTGCGTTGATGACGAGCTTGCCCGAGGACTTATCTCCGTGGATGATCACGTCTGGTTTGCCAGAAAAGAGTTGCTGGAGAACGTTTGTAAGGCCGTCCAGCTTTTCCGGGTTGATTTGATAGGTTTCCACATTGCCGGCAGGCTTCAATTCCTGCGCAGTGGCAGGGTAAGACAGCACACCGCTAACAGCGATGGCGAGCATGCCAATCAGTAAACGTGTCATTTTGAATCGATCGAAGGGGCTGACCATCCGTTGTCCTCACTTGCATTTGCGCAGCTAAATAGCTGGATTACCGCGCACCTCGCACTACATGGAATATTCGGTAGTACAGGAATTACCCCTACACCGATTTCAACCGTTACAAGCGATAAATATTCGCGCGGTGTTAGACTTTGACGGCTGGTGAACCCTCGGTAAAAGAAAAATGCCGCCAGCTAGCTGACGGCATTGAGTGTTTGTCTTGATTTCTTAGGGCGTGCTTGAGAATCGGTTAAAGTTCGCCGGCGGGCCCCATCGTGGTAGCTTCGGCCAGGGGTTGTCCAATCGTGAGGACACGCAGGTCCCCTTCGATTTCCAGAACGACCTCTCGATCTTTCACGTCGACCACTTTCCCCTTCAGGGTGCCGACCGAGAACGTATCGCCTGGCCCTAAACGCAACTGCTGATTCTTGGGGCGGTTGTTGAGCCATGCCTTGGGCTGACCGCCAACCGCAACGGTGCCGGTCAAGAAGGTGAACTTCGCTTCGTCAAACTCGGGACGCTTGGGCGTCGGATCGGGCATCGGTACTGGTTTCGGCTCTACGACCTTGACCAAAAGCTCTTGGGTGGAACTCTTGGGAGGCAGGCGATTGTCGCGGGCTTCGACCGTAATCTTGTATTCCCCCAAGGCATTGGGAGTCCATTGCAGCGAACCGCTCTCGGAGAGTTCGACGCCGGCTGGTGGGTCTTTGCCGAGGTAGAACGTCACGCGGTCTTTGCGATCGGGATCGCTGGCACTCAAGCGAAACCGTAGGGGACGTTCCAGTTCGGCTTCAACCTCGGTCTTCGACGTAAACAAAGGAGGCTTGTTGGCTGGGGCGAACAGATTTCGCTGAAGGATGACGTCGGTGTAGTCCTTCAAGTTGCCGTGGGCCAGTTGTGGAAGACGAATGTCATCGGGCTGAGGAACCTCGTCAGTTCCGTCCACACTGAGGACTGAAACGTTCATCGAGATGTCGAGAAGTTCGGAATCCTTTACCGGAATCAATGTCAGCTTGGAGAACTTGTGCAAGATATTGAACGAGTAGAATTCATAGGTGAACTGCACGAACTGCTCCATCGTAGCCTGGCCATTGATGGTAAACATGTGCTGGTAGTGATTTCCACCGCGGCGACCATTGAGCGGCTTGATGACCACATCGTCAAAGCCTGTCGATTCCAGCGTTTCTCGAAGTCGTTCCTGGTAGAAGGATTGGCTGGCACGAATGCTTTCCGGCAGCGCGTGCTTGCGGTAAGTAATCAGACGGTCCATGGCCATCTCGGCCTTTGCCTCGACGAACTTTTCGTCGCTCAAACGTTTCTCGAGGGTCTCGATCTGTCGATCGCGACTACCGAGCGCCGAGGAATATTGGTTCATAAAGTAGTAGCCACCGACAATCAGCAAGCAGACGCCCACCAGGATGGCCAAGACACGTTCGCGCTGGGTCATGACTGGTCTCCTGTGGTGTTCACGGTATCGGTAGTTGGTTCGGCCGGTTCGGCTTCTTCCTCAGGAGCGTCCGTCGAAACTTCGGCCGATTCGTTTGCATCTTCCTCCACCGATTCCGTGTCGTTCGCTTCGTCGCGAGGGGCAAAGCGGTCGGTGCCGTCCGGAGTGATCGTGACGTATTCCTGGAAGCTGATCGTGTAATTGTCGCCGTAGACGCGTTCTTGAGAGCCTTTTCCTAGAACGGCGTGATGATCGTCCATCAAGCTCGTTTCGATCTTGCGAATCACAGCCTGGTCGGCAACGTATCCTTCCAATGCAGTGGTTCCGCCTTCATTATTGGCCGGCTGCATGTGGATACGTGTCGTGATCATTTCGTCGGCGGAAGGGAGATTCTTCGACATGCGGTATAGTTCGTTCAGCCACTGCACATCAGCAGAAACCCAGTTGTCGATCTCGATGACCTCTTCTTCCAAGACCACCAGCGGCTTATTCGACTTCTGCAGCTTGGCGATATCTTCCTTGAGTTCGGCAATCCTGGCGTCCCGCGAGGAAATTCCGCTGTACATCAGGTAGGTCACCATCAGCACGACGGAAGCCGCGGCAAGGCCTGCCAGGACAAAGATCCGCTTACGATCAGGCGGATCCGGTTTTCGCCGGGGATTAAGAAAGTCGATCGTGGCATGATTTGTCGATCCATCGGCCAGCAATGTCCCGATCAGTGCGCCAAAATGGCTGGCGACATCTGGCGAAACTTCGACGCTGCTCGAGACATGTTCGGCCGAGAGTGGGTCGAGGAAATCGACCGTCGCTTTCAGCTCGGTGCCGAGCGTACGCCATGCTTCGGGCGAAGTAGTATGGCCGAGTATCACGATCTGGCTGATCGACTCGGAAATGCTCTTCGACTGAGCGGCGAGCATCGTTCGGCGAATTTCGCCCTGCAGTGCTTGGAGGTAATGCTGCGTGTCGGGTTCGCCTGGTAGCCGGGTCGAACGTGTCAGGATGACTTCACCCTGGCTGACCACCGTGAGCTCGACGCGGTCTTCGAGCGTTTCCACGAGTAGGAACGTTTGCCCGACCAGCCGAGACTGACTTGCTACGAGGTGGGCTGCACCGAACGAGCGAACGTAGAAACTTTGTGGTTGGATCTGAGCCTGATCACAGATCTTCAGGCAGCTTTTCAGGTTCTTGGCGGAGATTGCCGCCGCTTGTACGCGTGACTTTCCATCCTCGGTGGGCGGCATCTTCACGAAGTCGACGACGCCATCGTCACCCAGGCTGGTGCACTCGCGAATTGCCTGATAACGAACGATGTCGGGGAGTTCATCTTCGGGAACCGGCGGAACGGTCACGACCTGAAGTTCGATGGACGACCGGTTGACTGCCACGATCGCTGGTAGCTTGCTCAGCCCATGGGCCGCGACCTGGTCGGTAAGAAGCCGTGTGACACGGCTTTCGACGGAGGTTGGCTCCGTTCCCTCGGGAGGAACAGGCAGAGGGAAGTGCAGTGCCTGATCGACAACAATGCTCGATCCGCGCTGGCGGGCAACCACCATGCGGAGAGAACGCGAGTCCCATTCTATTGCGAGTTTCTTAGCCATAGTTCTATTGTATTTCGCAGGCTTATCGGAGCGTGCCGAAAAATGCTCGGCAGGCCCTAGAAATCAGTTGATTTGTCCGTCGTCGAGCCCCAGTTCCACACCGAGAACTTCCAGCGGATGTCCTCGGCCAAGTTCCGAAATATCACGCCACAACATGACCTTGGGTTGGGGCTGCGTAGCGTCGATCACGACTTCCTGGCGGCTAAAGGCACTCCCGTCTTCAAAGTAGCCGACCACTTGTGCTCGATAGACATCGCCGCCGCCACAAACAAAGGGCGAGAGCGAAATCATCTGCTCGGTGGTGACAATGCCGCGCAGTAGAATCCAAGTCTCGTGACGCGTTACGGGATCTTCCGGATCAGGGACCGGTAGACGTTGCTCGAGAATTTGCCCGGCGATTTCTTCGTCCATACCGGGGATACCCAAAAGCACCTCGTAGGGTGCCTGGTTGATGTTGATTCGGCCAGGAATTATTGGGGATGGATTAATGGTCATGTTGTCTATCATGCTGGGCAGATAGACATTCATCGCCACAATTCCGTCCTCGAACGGCGACTGCATGGTCACCGTGCGATTGCCTTGCTGCACTTGAACGGAAGCTCCGATCAACTCCAGTACGTTGTTGATCTTCGTTTGGCCTTCCTGCGACAGGTCGAGGCTCAGCGACCCCCCGCCGTTATCTCCTCCGCTGCTACCGCTGCCGCTGCCACTATTGCCACCGCCGCTCTGGCCTCCACTGCCACCATAAAGGCGATAAGCACAGATGAAGTCAGCATATTCGACCGGGAAGATGGCCGCGATGTTATCGTGCAGGGTTTGCAGATCGTCTTCGTTCAGGTAGATCTTCGGCTGTCCAGAATCGGAATAGTTTTTCTCCATGCTCACTAACGTCAGATAGGAGGACCAGCCAAGGTCGGGTACCAGTTCGAGCATCTCCATGGCTTGTTGGTCGCCATCAGGTGGTGGTGCCCACTCGTGGTCATCGACCAAGCCGTTGCGGTTGGTGTCGCGGCCGAACAATAGTTCCGGCGTCACTCCTCGCACCAAGAGAAGTTCTTCCACCGTTTCCAGCGGGGCGTTCTTAGGGTTGTAGGGAGGATCGAGCGTGTTGTAGTAATCGAATTCGGCGCCGAGTTCTCGCGGTTCGTCATCTTCATCGATGTAGTCGAGAATGCAATCGGCAATCTCTTCATTCATGCCGGGCAATGCCATAAGCAGGGCACGTCCTGATCCTTCGGTTTGTCCTTCAAGCATCAGCAGCGCGTTCAAGTTGACGCGGCTTGATTCGTCTTCCAGCCCGAAGCGAATGCCTTCGATGGAACCGTCTGCGTTGAGTGCCGGAGCGAGGACCGAAAAGCGTCCGCGGGATTCGGCCGTGTCATCCGGATAGACGAGAATGCCTCGCATGATGTCCAGGTTGTCGTAGATACCGCCTTGCTCGTCGATGAGTTCCTGCTCTTGTTCCAGAAAAACACTCAGCATGGCGATGCCGCTCTCGGCGACGTTGCGGGCTTGAATCTGCCGACCGGTCAGGTGAGTGGCTTTGTTCTCGATGAACATCAGTTCGGTGTAGGCGTACGCCGAGAGGGTGATCATCATCACGACCACCAGCACGACAAACAATACCGCGCCACGCTTCGATCGGAGGTTTCGCTTCGAGGAGCTCATAGCGCGGCATCCTCACTAAGCGTGTCGGTTGAGTCGATTTCTTCCTCTGGTTCGTATGGTTTTGCGGTCGGTATACGGATCAGACGACGGAAAACCTGCCCAACGGGATTGGTGGTATCGGCCACCGGAACCTCAATCGCACCATCGGCTAACAGTGCCTGGGTCATGTCATGGTCACGAATAGCGATGATCACGTCGACTGCCATAGGGAGCCCCCCCATCGCTTCCGAGTCCCACTCTTCGATCCACTCGTAGCCGTCGAAGTAACGGAACTGGAGGAGTGATACTTCAGGCGCGAGAATCTCGGCAGATGCGTCGAGACCGGTCGAATCGCCGTTATTCAGGGCGTATTGAGTGACTGCTCGATCAAGTTCACGTCGTACGAGTCCGAATTGAGTTTCCGTTATGCCTGCATCCCCAACAGTTCCATGTCCTAAAGAGGAGACGCCCGGTTGCATGAGGAAGTAGGTGACGGTCTTGATGTCGCTGGGGATGTCCCCAATTTCGCGCGAGCGGAAACTGGTGTACTGAGGATCGTACTCGTCGATTCGTGGAATGCGACTGATGTCGATCTGCAGTTCGTAGGCGTTTCCGTAAAGGCCGATCGTGGTTGGAAGAACGCTGGATGTCGCAAGTTCCTGAGTGTTTGAGCCTGCTAAAGCATCCTCGGCCAAGGTTGGATCGAGGCCGGCACTTGCGGCCAAATCGCCGGCTCCGCTGGCAATCGAATCTGCCGCGAGAGCTTCGACTGACGTGAAATCGATTTCATTTTTCCAGATGGCACTACGCAGGTCCGTTTCCATGCGACGCATGACAGCCCGGGCCAGTTGGGCTTGCTCGATACTTGTTTGGCTCTCAGTTACCTGAAAGAGATAAAACTGAATGGCGCCGCCCAGTGCCAATAGGATCAGCACAGACAGCGATGAAGCGAGGAGCACTTCCAGCAGCGTAAAGCCGTGTTGTGACTGTCGTTTCATTAGATACCCCCTCCGATTTCGAGAGGAGCACCATCGCTGGATTCAGGAATTTCTTCCAAGGCTAGTTCCGGGTCGCGCATCCAACGCACGATTTGAAACGAGTCGTTCTCGGCTGCGGACTGCGCACCGGCGCGACGGACTTGAATGGCAACCATGATCAGCCCATCGACCGGGGCTGGTTCCCAGTTGATGCTGTACACCCAGGGTGTGTCTTGTTCGACGGTGAGCGTAGAAAGGTCGCTCGTCATGGTGACGTTTATGTCTGTCACTGGATCTGGTGGAAGCAGGCCCAATGCAATCTCTTCCATGATCGTCTCGGCGATCATTTGTGCCTCGGTAAGGCCTTGGGCTTGCTGGGCATTCTGAAAACCGAGACCAACCAGCTGCCCCAGAAGTGCCAGGGATACGGCCAGAATGGTGAGGGCCAGGATGACCTCAATCAGGGTGAAGCCTTGTTTGCGATAACGCTTCGTTACGTGCATTTAATCAACACCCCCATCATCGAGATCAGGGTCTTGAATCCGCGCGATGCCGGTTAGTCCGCGTAACTTGATCGAGGTGATCGTTCCCCCATCGCCACGTAAAAATACCGTGGCATCCGAGGCAGTCCCGTCGGGATAGAACAAGATCGGACGGGACCATCCGCTGATGTCCATGTCGCCCCCTTGTTCTTGTTCCAAGGTGTAGCTGCGAATGTCGGCTTCGATATTGTCTCCGGCGAAGACGACTCCTTCTTCCAGCATACCGTTGATGGTCTCTGCTTCGACCGAATCGAGGACAACGCTTGAAATACCGATCCCTTGGCTTGTTCCGGCCAAGCTGTTTTCCAGTTCGTCGCTGCTGCGAACGAAGGGAGCGACGGCGAAATTGCCGGTCTCTTGCTGGAAGCGAAACATGCGGATGCGACCAGATTCCATCGCATCGACGCGGGCACGCATGAATTCTGTTTGAACCTGTTCGGCCGAGACGGTCAGGCGATGTCCTTGCAGCGAGTTATAGACCGCCGGCGTGCCAAGTCCCACCAAGACAACCAGAATGGCCAACACCAAAAGCAATTCCAGCAAGGTAAACGCTTCTCGCTTACCGGCAGCGGCGAGCTGCGGCACGTGGCGAAGGTTTCGGGTTGCTGCGAGTGCGTTCAACGGGAATTGCCTGGTTTGTTATACGGCAGGTGCCATGTCCACATCGGCGTGGCATGCTCACGCGGACGTGGGCATGGCACCCACCTTGGCTCTCAATCAATTGGGATGTTAGCCGTTGATGTCGTCTTCGGTGCCGCTGGCTCCGTCAGGGCCCATCGACCAGACCTTGTAGTCTGCACCGTTGACTTCGTACTGGTATTCATTTTCCCATGGGTCGAGCGGAATGGTGTCCTCTTCCCAGTAAGGACCTTTCCACTTGTTGCCCTTGTCGTCCGAAGGCTGAGTGATCAGGTTGTCGAGCGATTCAGGGGCCTTGTTCATGTTCAGCTTGTAGAACTTGATAGCGCTCTCGATGCTTTCGACCTGAGTTTTGGCTGCCTTTTCGAGGGCTTGCTTCTGGACACCAAAAACCGAGACACCCACGATCGAACCGAGAATCACCAGGATCACGAGCACCAACAGAACTTCAATGAGCGTAAAACCGGCTGCCGCACGGCGGCGACGTCGAGAAAGGGTCATGAATGTTTACTCCTTAACAAATTGGGTGTGTTTGCTTACGAAAGCGCGATTAACTGTTTGTGCTACAACGCACTGCTCATCCGGAAGACAGGCAGCAGCAATGCGATCACAACGATCAACACGATGAACGCCATGACCAACAACATGATTGGTTCTAACAAGCGAACGGCCAGGTCGAGCCGGCGCGTCGTTCTTCGTTCTAAGCCGTCGGCGATTTCGACCAAAACGCGATCGAGCGAATTGGATTCTTCCGCGACACTGATCATTTCGACGACGGTCTTGGGGAAGTAGCCTGAACTGCTCAGCGGCGAGGCGAGCGATTCCCCGGACGAAATGTTCTCGGAAGCCTCTTCAATGGCTGAGGCCAGGATCCGATTGCCGGCTGCTTCGCGGCTGATCTCCAAGGCGCGAAGAATGGGAACCCCGTTCTTCAGCATGGTACCCAGCACGCGGCAGAACCGCGCGACAGACAAATCCAGCATGATCGAGCCGAGCAGGGGGACTTTGATTTTGAAATAGTCGAGTCGGCGTTTACCGGTTTCCGATTTCAAGGCCGTTCGGAAATAAACGAACAAGCCAATGATCCCTATCAAGATAAACAGCCCATAGCTGTTCAACGTTCCGCTGAACCAGAGCAGCCAGTCAGTGATTGCCGGCAATTGACCGCGTTCTCGCAGGCGAGCGAACATCTCTTCAAAGCTCGGTACGAAGAACACGATCAGGAATGTCAAAATGGCCGAGCCCACGACAGCTAAGAAGATCGGGTAAGCCAAGGCGCTGAGTGTTCGGCCTTTAAGATCTTCTTGCTCTTCCGTAAACGCAGCAACACGCTCCAGGGCGTCTTCCAGGAAGCCACCTTCGGCACCGGCACGAACCATGTTGATGGCCATGTCGCTGAAAGCACGCGGATGTCGTGCCATCGCGGCGTCGAGAGGTTCCCCTTCCTCGACTCGGCCGCGAACGTCTTCCAGCACTGCTTTGAGTGCCGGATTCGAGGCCTGATCGTTGAGCACATTCAGCGATCGCATCAGCGGGACACCGCTGCGAACCAGTGAGGCTAATTGAGCATAGAAGGTGGCCGCTTGCTGCGGACTGACTCGCTTGCCACCGATGCGGAAACGGGCCCCTTGTTTCTCCTGCTTAACTTCAATCGGGAAGAGACTCTTCGCATTCAGCGAATTGATCACTTCTCCTTCCGACTGCGCAGACAACTTGCCAGAGACCTTTTGGCCTTGCAGGTTACGTGCGACATAAGCGAAGTCTGGCATGATTTTGGGGAGGCTCGGGGTGAGGAAGGAACCGTATTGTACTAATGTCCGCGAAGATTATCACTCTTGGTGACACGAAGAATTTCCTCAACCGATGTTTGTCCGCTGAGGACCTTTCGCCAACCGTATTGCCGCAAGGTCGACATTCCTTGTTTCATGGCCGCTTGCTTGATTTCCCAGGTGCTCACGTTGTCGTGAACCATCTGCCGCAGGTCTTCGGTCGAAGTCAGCAACTCGTAGATACCCATACGCCCGGTGTAACCGACGCCACGGCACTTGCGGCAACCCACCGGGTGAAAGAGTCGCTTTTCGTCCTGCTCTTGCAGGTCATCCCACGGAAAGTCATCCGGTAGATCGACTCGATGTACTTCGTGCGGCTGTTTGCACTCAGGACACAACCGACGCACCAGACGCTGAGCCATGACCCCTTCAACGGTCGAAGCGATCAGGAAGGGTTCCACGCCCATGTCCACCATACGGGCAAACGCACCCGCAGCATCGTTGGTGTGCAGCGTGCTGAACACTAAGTGACCAGTGAGGGACGCTTGAATCGCGTTTTCGGCGGTTTCCAGGTCACGAATTTCACCCACCAGCACGACGTCCGGGTCATGACGCAAGATGCTTCGCAGCGAAGCACTGAACGTCAGGCCAATCTTCGAGTGGACCTGAATCTGGTTGATTCCATCCAGCTGGTATTCCACCGGGTCTTCGGTGGTGATGATCTTGGTTGCTTCGTCTTTGATTTCCAGCAAGGAACTATATAGCGTCGTCGTTTTACCAGAGCCCGTTGGCCCCGTGACGAGAATGATACCGTGCGGCTGACGAATGATCTTTTGGAACTGGGCGTAGACGTCACGGTCCATCCCCAGCTTTTGCAGGTCGAAGGTGAGCGATCCTTTGTCCAGAATACGCATGACGATACTCTCGCCATGGATCATGGGGATCACCGACACACGCACATCGATTTCTCGACCGCGAACTTTCAACTTCATACGACCGTCTTGCGGTAGTCGCTTTTCGGCAATGTTCAGCCGCGACATGATTTTCAAGCGGCTGATAATGGCGGCCTGGAAGTAGTTGATTTCCGGCGGCACCGGCTGCGAGTGGAGCATGCCGTCGATGCGGTAACGGATGACGACGGTGTTATTGGATTGGGATTCAATGTGAACGTCACTGGCTCGCGATTCGATCGCTTCGAGCAAGATTTCGTTCACCAGGCGAATGACCGAAGCTTCCTGTTCGATCTCGGCCAGTTCGCCCCCTTCGTCGTCGAGGTCTTGCAGCAGCTCGACGCCGGCTTCTTCTTCCTCTTTCCGAGCCAACATCCCTTCGACGGTCTCACCACCGACACCCAGGTTGGCTTTGATTAGCTTGGCAATCTCGGTTCGCCCTGCCAGGACCGGGACAACACTGAGGCCAGTTGCCGAAGCAACTTCGTCTAACGGATAGAGATCGAACGGGTCGCTGGTGGCAACGACAATACTGCCATTCTCACGTCGTACCGGCAGCAGCGATTGGCGATATATGAGCCGCTGAGGAATCGATTTAATGAGGGCCGTGTCGACCTCGGTATGGTTGAGGTCGATATAGTCGAGGCCCACTGCGGTTGCTAATGCCTTGAGGGCCTCGTCCTCTTCAACAAAGGAAAGTTGGACGGCTTTGGGGATGAAGTCCGCGCTCGATTCTTGTTCGTTACGTACGATATCGGCCTGTTCAGGCGTCAATAATCCGCAACTCAACAGAATTTCACCAGCATCGACCATGAAGACTTGTCGCACAGAAAGAAGGGGAGAGGATGGAAATCAGGTTACCGCGCCTGACCGATTGCCAGCCACCAAATTAGGGGCGGACCATTCGAGGAGAATGGGGGAATAGGCTTTAGCTTGCTAAGTATTAAACGTTTTTCAACCACCAATTGTTTCGCGAAATCCCGATTCAATGTTCAGGGATTCGGATCTTAACGGTTAACCCCTCACCAGTAGTTCTGGCGAGGGGTTTGTTTTTGTAGATCGATCTCTTTTGTAAGAGTCTATGCAGTAACGAGTTAGATCTCGCCGTCATCGTTACCTGCGGGACCACCTGGGCCACGCTGACCGCGTTGACCACGTTGGCCGCCACCTTGGAACCCACCACGCTGCTGTTCCATCTCAAACGGGTCGCCAATCATTTCCTTCCACTTCTTCTGCTGTTCTGGGGTCAGCATCTGAAGCAGCTCGGCGTCAGCCTGCTTGCGAAGTTCTTCGATTTTCTCCCGCATTTCGGTTTGCAGTTCTTCAGCCTTCGCACGCATATCTTCCAGCTGAGCTTCGGAGAGCCCTAAAGCTTCGACGATACGAGGATTGGAGAACGACATGCCACCGCGACCCCGCGATTGCTGCTGGACCTGGATCTGCTTCAAGCGTTCTAGTTGGGCAGGCATGAGGACCTTTTCGAGGTCTTTTTCCATGTCTTCGCGAGCGGTACGCAGCTTGTCGAACATTTCGCGGCGTTCGTCTTCGCTGGCGTTACGCATACCTTGGAACATGTCTCGCATGCTCTCACGCATTTCCTGGCCCAGTTCGCGGATATCATCCAGTTGGGAAGGAACGACCTCAAGTTCCTTTTGAACTGATTCGTTGTTCAGAAGTCCGAACAGGTCGCCACCACCGCCTGGGCCACCGAAGGCGCCGCCTGGACCACGTCCACCGGGACCTTGAGCCATGGCCGAATTGGTAGCGAAAACAACAGCGGCAGCACAAACCAAAGCCACTAAGAATCTCATCGAAGCACCTTTCAGAATAGAAGTGGATCTCTGCCCCCAAGGTGGGGAAAGTTGTATTGGGTCTGCGGCGCTGTGCGATTGCATGGTGCCGACAGGGGGAATCTGCATAGAAAAGGTCAACCATCGCCAGGTATCAAGGTTTCGGTCTATTTCGAAATTCCCTCTTAAATTCCATATTTTTGGCCGGATTGACTGTCCGCGGCACAACCCTCGACTGCCAAGTGGGGTTTAACGATAGGACGTGATGGTGATTACACTGTAAGTCAGACCCATTCGAATCCACTTTTGGTGCCTAACTCTGGATCATGCTCATGATCGCTAAGTCTGCATTCCGTCTTGGCTTATCTGTCGCTTCGCTTGTTTTGGTTGTTTTGGCGACCGATGCCCTGTTCGCGCAAGGTCCACCTCGTGGTGGTTTCGGTGGCCGTCCCCCTGGCGGACCCGGGGGACCAGGCGGTCCTAGCGGTGATTTTCGACGCGATCGTGGTGGAGACGATGGTGATCGAGACCGTGACCGAGGTAGCGACCGAGACCGCGGCGACCGAGATCGTGGAGGATGGGACCCGGCCGAGATGCTGCGCCGGATGGATCGAGACCGTAACGGCAAGATCGAAGGCGATGAGTTGGAAGGACGCGGCGGAGAATTCGTCCGACGCATTCTCAATGGCACTGGCATGGAAAACAGCAAGAGCGTCAACATCGATGATGCCTCTAAGGCAATCCAGAAGGTACGCGAACAACGCGAGGCCGGAGTGGAATCAGCAAATATGAGCTTTGGTGCCCCATCCGATGCGAAACCTGCGGCCGGTTTCGACGCGCCTCCGCCGGTCAATGGTAAGTCGCTCGAAGAGCGTTACGGAAAGACGATCGTCGACCAGGTGATGGGGATCATGTCGCGATACGACAAGAACAAAAATCATTACCTGGATGGCCCCGAGTGGTCGGAAGTTCGCTGGCGAGACGATCCGACTCAAGATGACAAGAACAAGGATGGTCGCCTTTCGATCGAGGAACTTTGCGAGCGGGTCGTTCGTAGCAACGGGGGCCGAAGTAGCGATCGGGGGGATAGTAGTTCGGAAAAACGCGAGAGCGGAGGGGACGACCGCTTCCGGCAGTACGCCGAAAGCTTACTGCGTCAGAATGATCGCAATAAGAATGGTGTTTTGGAAAAGGATGAATGGTCGCGACTGCGAGGCAATCCCGCCGACTACGACAAAAATAATGACGGGAAAATTACCGTCGAAGAGTTGGCGATGAGGTCCGAGAGCTTTGGGCGAGGTCGTTCCTCACGCAGCGATTCGAGCGACAAGCCGAAGCAGGAGACGTACCGCTTTCTCACGGCAACCGAGCGTCTACCCAAAGGACTGCCCGACTGGTTTCTACGCAACGATTTAGATGCCGATGGGCAAATCATGATGCACGAATTCACCACTTCCTGGAGCTCTTCGAAGGTGAGTGAATTCAATGAATACGATCTCAACGGCGATGGGGTGCTTACCCCCAAGGAAGTCTTGGGAGCAGGTAAAGACTAGTGAATCGCCCGGTATTTTATGCGTTTGTTAAGGTTCGTCAATTCTTTTCTGCAACCGTGATAATTTGATTTACAGCTTTTAGCACGACCGGTACGTTCAATTTCGATCAAAGCAAACCCCATTCTATCGTCGAAGCAGCCGACGCAAGAGTTTGGTGCTTTTCTGGCGATAGTTACCTTCACTGATCGTCGTGGGCATGATCGAAATACGCCACAAGTCATCCGGAGAGGTGCTTCGCCAAATCAAGCTTGAGACTTTGGCAGGGGCGAAGCTTTCTAGTTTGCCGCTTTGCGGCGCGTGGCTGGTTGAGCAAAACTTGATCGAAGCGATTCTAGACATTGCGGATCTGCGCGAAGCCGACTTGAGCCGTGCGATTCTGGAAAAAGCAAGCTTTCAGGATGCCTGCTTGGCCGATGCGAATCTGGGCCATGTCGTCGCTGCAGGGGCCGACTTTTCCAACGCGAAGCTTCGAGCGGCAACGCTTTCGGAGGGGAATTTTAGTGGGTGTAGTTTTCGCTACGCCGACATGAACGGCACGCACTGCGAAGGGGCGAAGCTTTCGGATTGCGACTTAAGCATGGCCAAACTCCGCGGCAACTTCTCACTCGCTAACTTGAACCGCTCAGACCTGCGGGCCTCGGACCTCAAGGGAGCCAACTTGCGCCGCGCATCCCTTAAGAAGGCTTGCCTGGAAGGGGCGATCTTCATTGGGGCAGATCTTACCGACGCAAACTTGGAAGGGGCCAAGCTGACAGGAGCCAAGTTTTTTAATGCGATCCTGCGCGGGACGGTGTTAGAAGGCTCCGAGATGGATGTCCGCGTGGGAAGTGGCGCCACGGCAAAAAAGAACAAATCAGCATCCAAGTCATGGTGGAATGTTTGGAGCTAATGTCACGACCAAATCGCGTAGCCTAATCGGCACCTTGGTATGCAGGTCGAATGGACAGCCCAAAGGCGTAAGTCATATCGTGAAAGTTTCGTGAATTTGAAACGATGTCAGGCTATGAGCTTATCCAGGGCGGGTATACCTGTAATTCGAACGTTAGGTAAACGCTATGCTAACGATTCGACGGTATCGTTAAGGGATCAGCCAGTGAGTGGACTGCCAAATTGGTTGAGTCTGAGTTGGCCTGAATTGATCGCGAAACGAAACCCGAAGCCATAGTAGTTCAAAGGTGTGTCCTCGCCCGCTGGTATGTCTCAGGGCGAAGCGAAGTCGACATGCCGCGATAGTTTACTTTCTCATTTTCGGGATCGTAGGAGAGTTCTGTATGCCCACCATCCTGATCGTCGATGATACGCCGGTCGATTTGCATCTTATCGAGGCCATTCTGAAGAAGGATCCTGCAAACGACTCAATCGCCAAGGCAGCAAATGGCATGGAAGCGCTGGAGAAGCTGCATGCCAACGGTGAAGAAGTCGATCTGGTTGTCACAGACTTGAACATGCCAGAGATGAATGGCCTGGAGTTGGTAATGCGGATGCAGACCATCTATCCAGAAATCCCCGTGATCCTGACAACCGCTCACGGTAGCGAACAGCTTGCCGTTCAGGCCTTGGAGCAGGGAGCAGCTTGCTACGTTCCAAAAGCATTAATTGCTGAACGGCTGGTACCCACCGTTCAGCAGGTTCGTGCTTTGGGCGTTGCCGAAAAGAACTACGAGCGTCTAACAGACTGCATGCGGACGGCCGAGTTCACCTTCGAATTGCAAAACGAACCCGCGCTGTTTGAACGCCTGGTGGAAATGCTTCAGCAGATTTGTGGAAGCCTGGGGGTCTGTGAAGACAGCGGCCAGGTTCGGTTAGGGATGGCACTCGAAGGGGCTCTGTTCAGTGCTTGTTACCGCGGCAATCTGGAATTAACCCTCGATGAGATCGATCAACTTCAACTAGGAAAGCCTGAGGCCTTGGCTTTGGTTGAAGCGCGTCGGATGAGCGAACCTTACAAGGAAAGAACGGTTCGTGTCGCCGCGAAGATGTCCTCGAACCGAGCACAATTTGAAATTGCCTTCGATGGACCGGGTATCGATCCGGCTACGATTCCTGATCCCAATGCGGCCAATGCGTTGGATCGCATCGGCAATCGTGGGTTGGTTTTGATGCAGGCTTTCATGGATGAATTCGAATTCGATGTGGCAGCGAAGACCATAAGGTTCGCCAAGGTTCGACCGGAAGCTACCTAGGACTAGGGCAAACCATTCGTTTCCCAAACCGAGAACTGTCGTCGTGGCGACCTGATGATATATTCCGATCTATCTAAATTGCTGAGCAACTCGACCGTCGCCGAACTTCCGGCCTACGACATCGCAGTCGATGCGACGACGCATACCAAAGAAGTCGAAGAGATCTTCAACGCCAACCATGATCTTCCCGGAATTCTCATTCTGGTCGAAGATCAACTGTTGGGAGTCGTCTCGCGCGAAAAGTTTCTCGAGTACATGAGTCGACTCTTCTCGCGAGATCTGTACTCACAGCGTCCCGTGCGGCTTTTGTATGACGCAATCAACATTAAGCCTCTCGAACTGACTCACAATATTGGGATTCACGAAGCGGCAAGGGCTGCGTTGAGTCGCCCTCGTGATATTGCCTATGAGCCAATCGCTGTTCGGTGCGAAGAAAAGACCTATCGCTTGATGTCAGTCCACATGCTGATTCAAGCTCAGTCGCATCTGTTGGCCTTGGCCAATGACATGATTCAGCAGCAAAAGGAAGTTGCCGACGCCGCAAACCGAGCGAAGGGGCAGTTCCTGGCCAACATGAGTCACGAGATTCGCACGCCAATGAACGGCATCATTGGAATGGCGGATATTCTGCTCGAAACGCAGTTGACTGATTCTCAGCGGGAATACCTTCAGATGATTAAGACTTCGGCCGATGCGCTGGTCGGAGTGATCAACGATATCCTCGATTTCTCAAAGATCGAGGCAGGCAAGCTCATACTGGAAGAAATTCCCTTCCAACTGCGCGAGGCACTTGGCGATTTGATGAAAACGATGGCCTTTCGCGCGCACGGGAAAGGCTTGGAACTGGTCTGCCATATTCGACCCGATGTGCCGGCGGAAGTACTGGGCGATCCCGTGCGATTACGGCAGATTATCGTCAACCTGGTGGGCAATGCCATCAAGTTCACAGAGTCAGGCGAAGTGGTGCTGCGTGTCGAGAGTCACGAGGCGGAAGAAGGCTTCGTCAAACTTCAGTTCAGTGTCATCGATACAGGCGTGGGGATTCCGGAGTCGGCGCTGCAAAAGATATTCGCGGCGTTTGAACAAGCCGATGGTTCTACGACACGAAAGTTCGGAGGTACAGGGCTAGGGCTTTCCATTTGTTCACGACTGGTCGAACTCATGGGAGGACAGATCTGGGTTGAAAGTGAAGTCGATCAAGGTACATCGTTTCACTTTTCAACCGTGATGAAGAAGGGGAGTGCAACCGACGCACGGCTTGCTCCCTTCCCACAAGAAGCACTTGCGAACCATGTGACCCTTGTTGACGACAATGACTCGGCCTTAGGTGTTGTTGCCGAAATGTTGGGGAATTGGGGGCTATCCCTGAATCCGTTCCATGATGGCGGCGTGGCTCTGGCTCAATGGAGTTCGTCAGCCGATCGTCAGGCATCGCAACGCGTTGTGATTGTTGATGATTCTATGCCGAACATCGAAGGGACGGAGTTCCTTCGTCGGCTGCAGTCCGACATGGGCGGACAGGATGCCAAGGCCATCTTGCTGACCCATGGAGTCATGAGTGAAAAGGCAGTCCAGGAACTCCCTTGCCGAATTGATGCTGTGGTTGCCAAACCAGTCAAACAATCCGATTTGTTCGATGCGCTGGTCACGGTGTTAGGTTACGAGGAACTGGCGCGTCGTCAGGAACGTCATTCAACGACCGAGGGAATGCCTGTCACGATTCACGCCAAGATCTTGCTGGCCGAAGATAACCTGGTGAATCAGAAACTGGCGTCGCTCCTTCTGGAGAAGTGTGGTCACGAGGTTCACGTCGTAGGGGACGGTAGACAAGCTGTCGAAGCCTGGACATCTGGTGATTTCGAATTGATTCTGATGGACGTTCAGATGCCCATCATGGATGGATTTGAAGCGACCGCCGAGATCCGCAGAATTCAATCGGAAACGGGACGTAAGACGCCGATCATTTCCATGACCGCTCATGCGATGAAGGGGGACCGGGAACGCTGCCTGGAAGCCGGCATGGACGATTACGTTACCAAGCCAATCAATGCGAAGATCCTGTATGAAGTGATCGAACGGGTCTTAACTGCGAAGCAGTTGCCAAGCGAGACCCGAGAAATCCCCGTCGCTAGTGAGCCTATCCAAGAAGAAAAAATCGCGGAAGTTGAAACCGTGGCCGAACCGATTGAACAAGAAGAGGAGGGACCTGTTGAGTTGAAGTTGGTGAACTACGCAGGTGCCTTGGCGAATGTCGGCGGCGATCACGATTTACTGGTGACGCTCATTAACGTCTTCATGGAAGATAGTCAGCGTCTGTTGAAAGACATGCAAGACGCCCTCGAAAGCCAAGACGGGCCGAAGCTTCAGCGTAGTGCACACAGCATGAAGGGCTCGTTTGGATACTTCGCTGTCCAAAAAGGAATTGATGCCGCCAAACGAATGGAAGATCACGGGCGTGATGAGAAATTCGACTCAGCTCAGGAGGACCTGAAGATCCTCCTTGAGCAATTTCAGGCAATTGGCCCCGAGCTTGAATTGATTACTCGGGGCATGATTGAGATCTAGGCTTAGCGACCACCTCGGCCACCACCACTAAATCCTCCGCGACCACCCGCGGCCGGAGGACCTCCACCGGTGCGGCCACCACGATCAGAACCACCGCGCTGACCACTGTCACCTCCTCCACGCTGCATCTGGTCACGAATTCGCTGGAACATCTCCATACGTTGACGCATTTCATCCGGGTTGGGTGCCGGCGCGGCATTATTGTTCGAGCCGCTCGAGTTGCCGTTGGAAGTGTTCGCACCGGTCGAATTCACCGTGACAGGCTGACCAGTCAGCGATGACAGCGCTTTTTGGATCGTTTCTGGGTTCGAGCTGCGAACCTTAACGACTTGCATCGTCTGATTGGTGTCATCGCCGGCCTGATCAAGCTCTTCGACCAGCGACTTCACTTCTTCAAACAACGGGTCAGGAGCGGAAACCACAAGCGAGTTACTGCGGGTATCAACACCAATCGTCATCTTTTCAGGTTCGCTTTGGGCACCACCGCCACCACCTTCGCGGCCACCGCGACCGCCTCGCAGCGCCCGGATGAAGTCTTCCGGAGAAGGCTGACGCTGCTGTTGTCCGCCACCTGTGCTGGCGATACGATCGGCGTAGACGGTTTGGACAATGCTGGCAATCTCTTGAGCGTTGGTAAACAAAACGGGAATCATCCTTGGCGTTCGTTTGGTTTCAACCTGTTCTGGGCTGTGCGGCTGGTCCATGATCTTCAGCAACTGGTCGATCTTGTCCAGGTCTTCCACGCTTGCTTGAACCACCAATGCATTGAGTCGCATATCCGGGATGATGCTCAGGGAACCGCCGGTAAGCGAAGTGCTGGAACTGCTGGAGCCGAGCCCCATGAGCGAGCCCATCAGGCCGCCGCCACCACCGAGCATCTCTGAAGCGATATCACCCATCAGCGAGCCACCACCGTCGTCGCTTGGTGCGACGCCGGTCAGAATGCTTTGCAGCATCTGAGCCGCAACATCCGCTTTCACGTAGCGGAGATAATAGACAGAGTACTCGGCGGAAGACGAGTAGCGAGCACTCAGCGTTTCGATGAGTGCCTCGAGCTTGTCTAACGCTTCCTGATCTTCCGATGCGATCACCAGCCCGTTAGGACCCATCATGACCACGATTTCGCCGGGTGTCTTCGCTCCGCCGGCTTGCGGGGCCGCTTGGATATTTGATGGGCTGCCGGGACCCTGGGCCGTGGTGATAACGGGAACCTGTTTGGCCGGAGCCGCGGGAGCGTCATCATCCCCGTAAGCCACAAATTGAAACTTGCTGTTTCGCGATAGGCTCGCTTCAGAATCTAACTTTGGCTGATCATTGCGGGCCTCGTCAGCGGAAGACTTGCCGGTCGTCGCAGGAGATTCTGCCGGCGGCGTGTCGGGACTGAAGCCTCGCACGGCCGGGGGAGAAGAAGGACGCACAACGCGAATTCGACTGGTGCTGACCGTTGGCCACAGCATCTCAAGTTCATTCAAGACTCGTTCGGCTGCGGTACCAGAAAGTGGAATGGAACGAATGTTACCTCGGTCCGTTCTCATCGCCAGGGCAGCCTCAGGGTCTTCCCCCATTTTCATGAGCAGGTCTTTGATCTGATCGATTTGTTCGCCCGTGCCACGCACTAGAAGCTGAGAAGTCAGCGGGTCGGCATCGATGATCGGAGCATTAGGATTAGGCGTCTCGCCAGAGCCTCCAAACAGCTTGTTGATCGAGAGGACGGCCATTTGCGGATCGACGACCATCAGCTGAATGACTTCCACTTGCTTCGAGTCGCGTTGCATCTGGGTTAGTGTTGCCTTGACGGTGGCATGTTCGCCGCCACGAGCCAATGCGATCAGATTGCCGGTGTTCTCGTCGATGGCCAGTCGAACGTCCGGATTGCCCGCCAGCAGTGTCTGCATGACCTGCAAGGTTGTCGATGGATCAAGGGTGCCGAGGGGATAAACTTCCAGCTGCAATTGATCGGCCGGCGAACTTCCTAGGCCACCGCCAGGCACATCGACTTGGCTGATCAGCTTCTGGACTTTCTCGACAGCGTCTTTCTTGCCCGTCAGGAAGATCTTGGTTCCGAGAGTATCGGTCGCCAAACGAATGGAGCCGTCAGAGGCCGTGTTCGATCCGTCTTCCATTCCCATCAGTTGACGAACGACGGCCAGGATTTCTTCGGCCATCAGGTTCTTCGTTTCCACAACGGTAACGTCACTACCAAAGGGATTTTCGACCGCTTGAATCATGTCGCGGATCGTCCGCAGGCGACCTGCCGTTTCCGTGACGAAAACTTGCTGAGACTGCGTCAGAGCAACCACGGCCCCTTGAGGACCAATCAACTTGGTGATTTCGGCTTCGGCTTCTTCGGCTGTCATTTTCTTCAGGTCGAAAAGACAGCTGACCAATTCGTACTCGCCACGATTGTCCAATTCTTCCATCGAGACAGTCGCCACAAGGTTTGGCGGAATCCCATCTTCGAGGTTCACCACGATCAGCATTTTTTCACGGCGAACCAACGTGTAGCCCTTGGTCAGCAAGATACTGTTGAGCAGGTCGATGGCTTCGGATGGAGAATAGGGTTTTCCGTCGGTGTAGTTGAACGTGCCTGGGGGAGGGGAGTCCATGACCAGGGATAGGTCCGACTGCTCGGCAAACCAGTCGAGCACGTCACCCCACGGCTGATAACGGAAGCTGAACTTCATTGAGTTGTCGCCAGGTGCTGCGCCGGTATCCGACGGGGACGTGGCCGATGGGGCATTGGCCGCAGCCATCTCTTCGCGATTCGGTGGTACGACCTGATCAGCAGGAATCGTTTCCGGGTTGTTCGAGATGCCAGCGAGTTCTTCCCACTTGGCTCGTTGCGAAGGACTCAAGAGTCGATTGGCAAATCGCTCAAATTCGGCCACTTCACGTGGGCCAGCGTCTGGCTTTTGAGCGGCTGCCAGCGGTCGTGCTAGTTCCTCTTTCTGCCAATCAGCCAGATTCAACTGACCAGCGATCGCAGGATCCAAAATCGAGGCAAGCCCGGCCTGTTTGACCTTGAGTTTCTCTAGCTTCTCTTGCTGCTCAGGGGTTAACAGGGCCATTGCCTGTTTTTCGGACGCCGCGACATATGCATCGAGCTTAGCCTGCTTCTCTTCCGGCGATGCCCCTTTCAGTTCCAGGGCCATATCCAGGGCTTGTTTCTCACGTTCGTACGCCAGGGTTCTCAGCTTTCCGCGCACCTCGTCGCTCAGCTGAAGTTCGTTCGCCGTTTCGTCTTCCAGAACGAGCGCAAGGGATCCCACGAACGTGGGGTCTGCTGCATTTAGGCTGGCAAAATGAAAGCTGGCCGTGAGAACAGCTAACGAAAAGATGAAAGCCAATGCCCGGTATGGATTATTGAGCCAGCAAAGCATCGTATGCATAAGGTTTTGCAATTTAAGGGGTTAGCGAATGGTTTGCCCAGTTTGGGCTTGCCAAGAGCTAGCGCAGTGACAGTAACTTAGGTAATGCTCTCAATCTAATCTAAACCCCACTAAACGCCCTAAGTGTCAGAAATCGGGAAACTTTTTGATATTCCAGCTGGGGGAATGCGATTCCCCATGAAATTTGCTTGCCGGATTGCGTTTGGTCACGACAATGAAATGCCAGGGAGGCATTTCCAAATCGATCCTGGTGACGCACTCCTCCCGCCACAAACTCATCCAGAATTCTATTTTGCCGTTAAGAGAAGCACGAATGCCGCGTCGTCGCTCCCGTATCTGCTTAGGCCTTGTGATCGTTGCCTGGGCATTGGCCACATCGAATGCAACCGCTCAGAGGCGAGTGACCGTACCAGACCCAAGGGCATTCGGACTTGATATCGAGCCTGGCTTGGTGCTTTACAACGTGACCGGCAACGTTGAGTTCCGGACCGAAGATGGCGAACAAGCGGTCGGTAAGATCCAGATCGCAATCGGACAAAGCCTGGTCATCCTACAGCCGGATGGTCGCTTGGTGACTCGCCCTATCAGCGAGGTCAAGAAGACCGATAAGCCGTTCGTGGGTATGGATCGAAAAGCGCTTGAAAAGCGACTTCAGGAAGAGCACCCAGGCTTTCGTACGTTTACTTCTCGGCACTTTATCTTCGTCTACAACACTTCCAGCGAATTTGCCCAGGGCACCATGCGAATCATGGAGTCGATGCTTCCAGGCGTGATGGCCCATGCGAAGCGACAGAAGATCGATGTCCACGATCCCGACGTTCCGCTGGTTGTGATCATGTTCGCGACTGAGCGGGAATACAAAGACTTTGCTCAACTGCCGGACGGCGTGGTCGCCTACTACGATACGCTTGAGAATCACGTCGTGATGTACGAGAAGCCGACGCAAACGCCCTTCAAATGGGATCTCTACATTCGCCAGGCAATTTCCACGATATCGCACGAAGGCGCTCATCAAATCCTTCATAACATCGGAGTTCAGCAGCGTTTGTCCCGCTGGCCTATGTGGATTTCGGAGGGAATCGCCGAGTACTACGCACCGACCGAGTTTGGAAAACGGATGCGTTGGAAAGGGGCAGGGGACATCAACGACATGCGCATGTTTGAGCTGGAGTCGTACCTCAAGGCCCGCGATGCAACTCAGGCCGATGGAACAATGGTTGACGATACGGTGGGAGCCGGCAGTCTGACCTCGACCGGCTACGCTTCGGCATGGGCCCTAACGCATTACCTGGCGTCGCGCAAGAAGATCGAATTCGACAAGTTTATGAAGAAGGTCAGCGAACTTCGGCCCTTGGAAGGAGCGATTGACCGAGGTAACGACGGAAAGGTTTCCAGCAATCAGGAAGCCTTCAAGGAGTACTTTGGCGATGACTATGCCGAGATCGAGCGAGAAGTCGTCGATCATCTCAAGTCTCAGCCGTATGACCACCCGCTGAAAGAGTTCCCCCATGTGGTGGCGTCGGTCCGGGTTAATGTCAACAATCGCACCTATGGCCGGGCAAATGTCTTCCATAGCCAAACTTTGGCGGCAAAGTGGCAGCAGGAGCAGGTGCGTAAACTCGATGCCACCCAGCAGCAAAGTGCCCAGGTTGGCATGCAGATTTTCCCCAATCGCTCGGCCGCCGAACGCTTCGCATCGCAATGGTTACGTGCGAACAACTAACGTTTTTGGCCCCCCCTCTCTTTTCCCAACCACGAAAAACCCCGATAATTACGGCCAGTACCTGGAATTGGTCTTGGTACTGACCCATCCCGGGACCCCACCTTAATGCCCGAAAGGAATTTCATGATCCGTTCACTTTGCGCCATTGCGATGGTGCTGGTCGCTCACGCGGCTTTCGCACAGGAGATCAAATTGGAGTCGACCGAACAAAAAGCTTCCTACGCCATTGGCCGCAATATCGCGAACGAAGTTGCTAATCCCGATGTTCCCTTTGACGTTGATGCCCTGGTGGCGGGGTTCCGCGACGGTTTGACCGGTGCTGAGTCGAAACTGACAGATGAACAGGTTAGCGCCGCTTTGCAGGCCTTCCAAGCCTTGGTTCAGAACCAGATGCAGAAGAAGGCCGAAATGGCCGCCAAGGCTGGCCTTGAATACCTCGCTGAAAATGGCAAGAAGGAAGGTGTCGTAACCACCAAGAGCGGTCTGCAGTACCAAATCGTTCAGGAAGGTACCGGAGCAACTCCTAAGCTGACCGATACGGTTGTTTGTCACTACAAGGGCACGCTGGTCGACGGTACCGAGTTCGATAGCTCGTACAAGCGTGGTGAACCAGCTCAGTTCCCAGTCAATGGTGTGATCGAAGGCTGGACCGAAGCTCTGCAGATGATGAAGGTCGGCGGCAAATGGAAATTGTTCATTCCTGCCAACCTGGCTTACGGTCCTCAAGGCCGTCCAGGCATTCCACCAAATGCCGTTCTGCTGTTCGATATCGAACTGCTCGACATTGCTAAGTAAGCGTCGCGATTCGTCGAACGCACTGAATTAAGAAGCCTGCCCCTAATGTGGCAGGCTTTTTTTATGGCCCCGCATTCAGCCCGCCCAGAACTCCACCTAGTTTGGCGTGCACTTCCTGCGTTTGTCGCACCACCAGCACTCGGAAATTGCTGAAGTAGAAGATGCTTCCCTTACCGCCGTGAACTTCCCACGTCTCGGGATCGATCGTCGTGGTAATCAACTCAATGAGTTCGTCGGCTCCACGTTCATCGATCGCTCCGCCCCCTTGGGCTGACTTCGTTTCCGACAAGCTCGGAGCCGGCTGCGTCGCGCGTAGTTTTTCCAAGTCACTGCGAACGCTTCGAAGACGAGAACCTAACTTGGCCTGCCACTTTTCCTTTTCGAATTCGGCGAAGTCTTCGTTGAGCATCATTTCGGCGTAAAGGGCACAGATACGAACAATCGCCTTGCGACGACCCGCAAACGAATCGCTTGTAGCTTCATCACGTAGGGCAGTTCGTATGGCCTTTCGGATCTCATGAGGCTCGAGCGGCTGCTGAGCTTCGATCTTAGCCGGATTCAATTCGGTCGCCGTTGAACTTGAGTCGTCCGAAGGAGGAGCCGTGAGAATCGCCAGTACGCAGAGAAAGGAGGCCATAATTAACTCCATTGGGATAGAAACGAAACGCTGCGTGGAGTTTGACAAATTTCGACAGCTTTGGCGAATCGCTGGCCAAGAAAGTGAAACGCCGTGGTCTACCCAGTTGCCTTAGCTTTTCTAATCTTCGACTCGGCCCACGCAACGAGTTCGGGCAAGCGGCCATAGGTCAGCAGAATTGTCGCGGTGGCCATTCCCAACGCGGCACCCAGAAAGACATCGCTTGGAAAATGCATGCGGAAGACAACACGCTGAAAACAGGCAAGCGCCGCGACCAGCAGGAAATACCAACGAGCATGGGGGTAAAGAAAGCAGAGGCCAACGCAAAGTCCGGCGGCTGTTGCCGAGTGTCCGGAGGGAAAGCTTTGCAGAGCTGACTGGCGAAGCTCGTCCTGCGTGAGCCAATTCATAAAAGGAAACCACTGATAAAAGCTTTCCCAGATTGGCAAAGAAAAATCGAACGCATGTGGGCGATAGCGGGCAATTCCAAAGAACTTGGCGACATTGGCCATCAGGCCAGCCCCGAATGCCGTGCCCAGCAGCAAACCAACTTTCCAACGATTTGCCAGATCGAGCGCAAACACGGCCAGGACGACCATGATCACACCAGTCCCGTGTCCGAAGACCTCTGAGAGGGCAACTAGTTTTTTGACGTCGCCCACCACAAATTGGAATTCGTGCGGGTGGACTGCCAAATGACCACTTACGGCATGATCGATGAAGAAGGACAGTACCCCGCAAACCGCCAAAATCGCCGAGAGCACGAAGAAGAATCGAGCCGGAAACAGCTTCTCTTTTTGGTCCATCAGGGTAGGGGAGGACGACGGCGGAGCGTACGGGCGTTCTGCCTGCGGGGGGGACTCCATTTCTACTTTTGCGTGTTGCGTGGTCACTGTGTTTTGCATGTTCCAGGCGTTGGTAAATGCCGTGCTATCGCCAAATTAACGCTTTTTGTCCGAATCACCAATGGCAGACTTTCGGCGGCGAAGTGCCATTGGCTGAGTGGCTTGGCATCGGGTAAACTGCCCGCTTGACCCGTGTGCAAGCAAAGGAATGCTGCCATGTTCTCCGCGAACAAAAACCTAGGGCTTCTTGTTGCCCTGTGCCTGATCGTTTTCTTTACCAATCTTGGTGGTCCCAAATTGTGGGACCGCGATGAGCCACGCAATGCTGGCTGCGCTATTGAAATGATCGAGGCTGCGGACTGGGTCGTTCCGCGATTCAATGACGAACTTCGTACGCACAAGCCCGTGATGCTCTATTGGCTGATGATCACGGCCTATAACGCATTCGGGATCAGTGAGTTCAGTGCCCGTTTCTTTTCGGCGCTTCTCGGAATGCTGACGGTTCTGCTGACCTACGACATGGGCCGGCGGTTGTTCAACGCGACCGCAGGACTTTGGGCAGGGGTTTGCCTGGCGACCACGTTGATGTTCACAGTGGCTTCGCGCGCTGCGACACCAGATGCTCCCTTGATCTTCTTTATTACCCTCGGACTGTGGACTTATGTCTTCTTCAGTTTCCGGGTTGACGAAGAAAGCGAAGGCGCCGAGCGTTCTTACTATCCGACCCGGTGGTGGCAAGTTGCGCTTTTGTATGGTGCGTTGGGATTGGCTGTCCTCTCGAAGGGCCCCGTTGGACTGATCTTGCCCACGGCGATCATGGGCATGTTTCTTCTGATCATGCGATTGCCGCCGGCTCAGCCTACAACCACCTGGTGGGAGTGGGGTGTTTCCCTGTTGCGACCGTTCTACCCGATTCACTTTTTGAAAACCGTATGGTTCATGCGTCCCATCCTAGCGGTTGTTGCTTGTTTGGGCGTAGCGCTGCCCTGGTACATTTGGGTTGCGGCGCGTGACTTTCGTTGGATCGAGGGTTTCTTTCTCGACCACAATCTCAACCGGGCAGTGACCTCGTTTGAAGGTCACTCGGGTCCGCCTGTTTACTACCTGGTTGCGATCTGCGTTGGCTTCTTTCCCTGGTCGGTCTTTTTCGCACCGATGCTCTGGGACGTCTGCCAGCAGCTACGAAGCAGTTCGAAGTCGAAAGCGGCACTGATCTTCTGCTGCTGTTGGGTCGCAGTTTGGATGGGGGCCTTCTCGATCGCACAAACAAAGCTCCCAAGCTATATCACTCCCCTGTACCCTGGATTGGCACTGATCGCTGGTTTGTTTGTTTCGCGGGTGATCGAGAAGCGAACGGAGCTATCTGCCCGTTGGTTGGATTTCGGTTTTGGACTGACCACCGTAGTCGGCGCGGTTCTGGTTGTTGCTTTGGCGATCCTAGCGGGACAGTTCATGCCGGGGGAAGAATTGGTCGCGCTGGTTGGTCTGCTTCTGGTGGTCGGCGGAGGGCTGGCCTGGTGGCGGAAGTCGCAAGAAAACTATCAACAGGCGTTTCGCATCTTCGCGGTTACTTCGATGTTGTTTATAGTCGGCCTGTTTTCGGTCGTCGCCCAGCGCGTTTCAGACCGGCAAGAGATTGGCCGGCTGTTGGCTGACATCCAGGCGGCCGAGCCTGGTGCGCGTCTCTGCTCCTTTGGAGTGAGTGAGTCCAGTTGGGTGTTCTATGCCCGCCAGCCGGTGAAATTTATTCCTGAGGACCCTGCCGATCTCCAGGCCGAATTTGGCGAGGCTCCCAACACGGTTGTTTTGACCACGCCTGAGAAACTGGCAGAGCTACCGCCAGAACTGCGCGAGCAATTGACGGAAATCGCCCAGGCCCCTTACTTCTTGAAGCAGTACCCCCTGATTGCCCTGCGGCCCACACCCCAGTTGGCTGAACTAGCCGCGAAAGAGCAGGCTTCGCGGCAACGATGATCAATCGTTCTGGTTAGTCCGTCTATTACGGTTTTGCGGGCTCATCTCCCTTTTCAATCTCCAGCGATTTGCTTGCCTTCTAGGGAAAGCTAAGGTTGTGCGTCGAATAGCGACATCCGAAGCTTCATTTCGAAGGACGCGACCATGCGTAAAACCAAGCACTTCATTCTCGTCGTCGAGGACGATCCGCTTTTGGCGGACATCACGGCTTTCCGTTTGGAACTGCTAGGTTTCGAGGTACATACGGTCGAAAACTCCGAAGCTGCGCTCGCGCAGTTTGAAGAGAAGCAAGTCGACCTGGCGATCGTTGACTTGGAGCTGGCCGGTCTGAAAGGCTTGGACTTGATCCATCAACTGCAAGTCCATGAAAAGAGCTATCAGACACCGGTCTTGGTTTTCTCGACCGATCCTAGCCTTGATGTCGTTCAGAAAGCATTTAAAGCAGGGGCCAAGGATTACCTGGTGACCCCTTATGATCCGGCCGTTTTAGAACACAAGATTGAACTGCTCTTGTCTCCCCAAGCAGTAAGTTAGTCTGACGGACGCATTGACAGAGATTCACGATGGCAGGAAGACTTGGTGACATTCTGGTAGCCCGCGGGCACATCACTCAGGAACAACTCGAATCGGCACTCCGCAGTCAGGGTTCCGAGCGAGGTATGCTGGGAGCCATTCTGCTGCGCCGAGGTCTCGTTACTCGCGAACAAGTCGGTTCGGCTTTATCCGAGCAGTTTGAAGTACCTTTCGAGACGATCGTCGCCGAAGCCGTGAATCCTCAGTTGGTTCGCCTATTGCCGGAAGAGTTTTCGCGAAGCCGTTCCACGGTTCCTGTTGGCTTGGTAAAGAGACGCCTCCAGCTGGCGATGGCCGCTCCGGATGATATCGAGACGATTTCCGAAGCCGAACTGATTACCGGTTACCCGATCGATCCGATCGTGAGTTTTTCCGCCGATATCCAAGACACGCTCGATCGTGGGTTTGATGACAAGATTGTCGCTCGCCAAACGATCGTCGACATGAAGCTGCAGGAACTAGAGCAGCATGAAGATGAGGACGACCAGGCAGAGGAAATTGCCGCGCTGAATGAAGAAGAGTCGGCCCCGGTGGTTCGCCTGGTAAGGTCGATCTTGTCGGGCGCGATCAACTCGGGCTCGAGCGATATTCACTTGGAGCCGCACAAACCGGAAATGCGTGTTCGTTATCGTGTCGACGGCCAGTTGCAACAAGTGATGACGATTCCTAATCACATTGAAGAGGCCGTGATTGCCCGTATCAAAGTGATGGGAGACATGGACACGACCGAAACACGTCGACCGCAAGACGGCCACATCAGCATCGAAGATGGCGGCAAGAGTGTGAACTTTCGTATCAGCACCATTCCCACCGTGCTGGGTGAAAAGGTCGTGATGCGTCTGATTGACGAAAGCTCGAAGGTCTTCCGTATGGACCAACTGGGCTTCAGTGATGTCGATCGCGGACGTTTGCAGGAATTGATCGACAAACCACACGGTATGTTGGTCGTGACCGGTCCAACCGGTTCTGGTAAGTCGACCACACTTTACGCAATGCTTACCGAACTGAACCAGGTTCATCGTAATATCGTAACGGTCGAAGACCCGGTCGAATACCGCTTGCCAGGGATCACTCAGGTTCATTCCGACAACGAATTCGGACTCGGCTTTGCGAACGCGTTGAAATACATCATGCGGCAAGATCCGGACGTGATCATGGTGGGTGAAATCCGCGATCATGAAACCGCGACAACCGCCGTTCAAGCGGCGCTTACCGGTCACTTGCTGATCAGCACCTTGCATACCAACGATGCCGTCGGATCGGTTGCCCGTTTGAATGACTTGGGGATCGATCATTTCCGAATTGGTGGCTCGCTCTTGGGAAGCGTGGCGCAGCGTCTTCTGCGTACGATTTGTCCTTTCTGCAAAGAGCCGGCCAAGCCGAATCAGACAATGCTCGAGACGATCTCTCGCCGCTGCAAGATTCCATCGGATGCCGTCTTCTATCACGGTCGTGGCTGCAACAAGTGCCTGGGCAGTGGGTACCAGGGACGTGTGCCGGTGTTCGAGATCATGGTCAATACATTGCGCATGGCCGAGGCCATCGATCAGGGCATGCCTCAGGCAAAACTGCGCGAAATGGCTGTCGAGGAAGGGATGACCGATCTTCTGACGGCTGGTATTCGGATGGCCGTCGCTGGTCGTACCACGCTGGAAGAAGCGTACTTCAAGACGATGGGTTAAGCCAAAGCCATGAAAGCAACCACAGTTCGATCAAACGCAGCAAGCTCGGGGATTGGCGGCTTTTTTCATTGGCTGCACTCGATTCAGTTGACGCCGGGCCGCAAGCGAAAGGCCGTTTCTCCACGTCGCCTGGGTGAGGTTTTCTCTTACCTGGCAACGTTGCTGGAGAATGGTGTCACGCTTCCCAAGGCAATCTTGACGATCGCCAATGAATCAACCATGCGTTGGGGGCGAACCCTATTGATGTCGCTGCACGCGGCAATTGAACGAGGGGATAGTTTCTCGAAAGCGCTGACGAGCCAGGAAGGCGTCTTCGACGAAATCATCATTCAGCAAATTCGCATCGGCGAACGATCCGGCAATGTGCCCCAGGTTCTTCGCCGAATTGCTAACAAGCTCGAAACCGACAACGACCTTCGCGGTCGCATCATGAAGAAGCTGAGCTATCCGGCCATCGTAACGCTGGCAGGTAGTGGCGTTTGTGCTTTCATGATCCTGTTCATCTTGCCGGTCTTCGAGGAAACCTACCGCAAATCAAAGATCCCGCTACCTTTGCCAACGCAGATGCTGGTGAATGTTGGACATTTCGCGACATCGTATGGATGGATCATCATCCTGGCATTGATCGCATTGGTCTTCATTATCCGACAGGTGCGAAAGAAGCAGGCCCTGGCGATTGCGATGGACCGTAAGCTCCTGCGACTTCCGTTGGTCGGGCCCTGGTTGGTCGACATGGCCATGCTTCAGTTTATGGACGCGTTGGGCACCATGCTGGAAAGTGGTTTTCACCTGGCCGACGCGTTGGCTCAATGCCAGGGAACGGTTGGCAATCGAGCCGTCAATCAGGCCATTGGATCGCTCGGAAAAGCGGTTCGTCGTGGTGAACGACTAAGCCGCGAAATGGATCGACATCGACACTTGTTTCCGCCGGTAGTCAGTCAGTTGGTGATCGTTGGCGAGCAGACAGGCAATCTTGGACCGGCAAGTCGGCAAATTCGCGACCATTTGAAGAAGGATGTCGAACGCAAGACCGACAACTTTGTTCGCATCGTCGAGCCGATCACGACCATTATGATGGCATTGCTGGTTGGCGGGATTTTGCTGGCAATTTATATGCCAATGTTTGGAATGTTAGACCTTGTAGAAAAGTAAGTGCGCTCTTTCAACCTACAGTTACTTGGCAGAAGTGGCAGGCAAACCGTCCGAGTCGCTTTTGCCAAGAAAAGGGGCGGGCAGCTGGGACAGATAACTTTCAACCCGATAGATAGTAAAAAAGATGTACCAAACCAAGTTGAATCGAAAGCGTCGTGGGTTCTCCTTGTTAGAACTGTTGGCCGTGGTAGTCATCCTGGGGATCATCGCAGCGATCGTTGTTCCCCGCGTGAGCAGCTCGAGTGCGTTGGCAAAGCAACGTGTCAACGAGCACAACATTGCTACGCTGAATGCAGCGGTTGAACGCTACTACGTGAACGAAGGTAGCTGGCCAAGTGCGTTGAGCGACCTGGGAACAGACTACTTGCCGGATGGCGTTCCTGCCGTTCCAACCGATAGCTCGTTGACCTACACGATCGACGGTACGACGCATCGCGTTAGCGCACTGTAAGAACGATGACGTATCTTGATGCATTCCAAAATGGCCGCACTGGTAGCAAGTCGCGGTCACTGGCAAGTCGGCATCAAGGTTTCAGTCTGTTAGAACTTTTGGCCGTCGTGACGATCCTCGGATTGTTGGCGGCCATCGGTGCTACCAGGCTGGCTCCTGGTATTCAAGGCAACGTCGCCAGGGGAACCGATTCCTTTCGCACACTGATGGCTTTGCGGCAGGCCAGGGCATCGGCCATTGCGACCGGTGACAATCATCGCCTTCGCATGCTTTCTACCAGCGGAGCCATTACGGGCTTCCAGATCGAACGTTTGGGTAGTTCGACGACCATTGTCGAAGGCCCACATATTTACTCCGGCGAAACGATCATTCTGCAAACTGGCAGCGATGCGACCTTCAACTTTCATGGGGAAGCAACCGTCTCGCCAGTGATGACATTTGCCGGTCCGGATCGGACAAACCGTATTACCGTGGTCGCCGCCACTGGGTGGGGATTGCTGGAAGAACTGTAAGCTTTTCGACGCTTACGACCCCGATCCATTTCTTTTGACGTCCATTCTGGGTGACCTATTCTTATACGTCCCCATGCGCACGTGGTGCACCGTAATTGGACGAACAAGTCATGAAGAAGTCGAACAACGCCTATAGTCTGCTGGAAGTGGTTATCGCCACATTCCTTATGGGATTGGCGATCATACCTGCGATGAACTTCATGACCTCGGCGATCCACACGGGACAGGAGTTGGAGACGTGGAACCAGATGAATCTGTTGGCGGTGAGCAAGCTGGAAGAACAGCTCTCCATCGCCGCAGCGGACTTTCTGGAGGGCACGGACAACGGTACGTTTGCCGATCCTGGTTTGGGAGGGATTCGTTACACCGCCACTCGATCGACTTCGGCCGTCAATGGCGGTATTGAAGATCAACTGATGGTGCTGACCGTGACGGTATGGGACGACGAAAACGGAAACTCGGCAGTCGACAGCGGCGAGCCTCAGGTCTCGTATGCGACCAAGCTTGCCAGTATGACGCTTTATCAAGATGGTACGTAGCACACACACAATTCGATACGGCTTTAGCCTGCTGGAACTGCTGGTCGCGGTGACCCTATTGGTGTCTGCGGTAACCGCAGTCTCAGTGTTGTTGCGTGTGAACTACGAAACGTGGCGCGAGTATCAAACCGACAATCTGCGAAATGAAGCGGCAGTCGGTGTGTTGCGACACATGGTACGACAGATTCGCCAGTGCGAAGAAGTCACGGCGATTAGTTCGGCCAGCAATAACTCGGGATCGCTGTCGGTCCTGATGCCCGATGGATCAACGATTGCCTGGGATCACTCGGGAACAAACGTGTATTACGGAACAACAACGGCCAATCAGCTACTCGGGAACAATATTACCGGGCTGACGCTTGTTGGCTACCAGTACGACGGCACCACCGCAACAACGGTTGCTGAAGACGTCCATTGCGTTCGCATCACCGTGAGTTATACGCTTCCTGAGCGAGCAACGGCTAGCAGATCCCTTACGGCGAGTGCCTGGGTTCGAGCATTTTAACGAGCAGTATCAACCAGATGACCTTCCATCCGCACAACTCGAACTTGTTCAAGCGTTCTCCGAAACGCGGGTTCGCGCTATTGCTGGTGCTGGTCGTGATGGTACTGACTTCGCTTATTCTGGCGGGAATTGGCAATGGTTTGACCACCCAGTTCACGGCTTATCGCAACACGGCTGACTACGACCAGGCCCTGTATCTCGCCGGGGCAGGCGTTCATCATGCCATCGCGATGATTGAAGAAGATAACGCTTGGCGTGGCAGCATCAGTAATGTGGAACTGCCGCCAGGAAGTGGCAACCGTTATAGCGTTGCGGCAGCTGATGGAGACCCCGGAGAAATCGTCGTTACGGCCACCGGGGAAGCAGGCCAGGTGACTCGGCGTTTGGAGTGTGTCGTCAGTACGAGCGGCTAACAAGACTATGGCAAAACGTAAACAAAACAAAGTCGACAACCGACCCGTGTTGGCCCTTCAGATTGGTCACACCAAGATTCGTGCTGTGCTTTATCAGTTGCGCGAGGGAAGGCCGGTTGCCTGTGAGTCACTTGAAGAGAAGTGGCAAGACGGCAGCGTGGACATAGCTACCGAAGACGGTATGCAAGGACTGAAGAAGGCGCTGCGAACAATTCTGGCCAGCGTCCCACGTACCGTCGACGACGCCTACGTCGCACTTTCGGGTGAATTTTGTGTTACTCGCGTTGTCAGCGATACCAACGACAACGTGGCGCACGAAGTTCGTGAAATCGAATCACGTAGCAGACTGTACCTTTCGTTGGGGCATGGACCGAAGGTCGTCGCGGGTAGCATCGTGCAACAAGACCCGCGTCATCAACACGCGACGGTTTCTGTCGTTCACCGCCAAACGATCGAGGCGATTCTCGATGTCACCAAGTCCGTTGGTCTTTCGGTGAAAGCGGTCGAGCCAACCGTGATTTCGCTGTGCCGATTGATGGGGGCGATGGGGCTCGACCGAGAAGCTCCTTCGCTCTTGGTTTGCCCTGGGCAGTCCGGGGTTGAAATTGCCGTCTCGTTCCAGGGACAGCTTTACCTCGACTACCGTCCAGCTGGGGTTTCCCAGCAAGAAGAGATTGCAGAGATTCTCGTTCAGCATCTCGAGCGATTGCAGCGTTATTGTCGACGCCATGCCCGCGTTCTACAGAACTCGATCGCTTCGGTCTACTTGACCGGCGAGCTGTCTCGAGCAGAAGCCATTCGCCAGCAGTTGGGCGATCGCTTGCGAATGCCGGTTCAGATATTGGAGACGGTTGCCAGCGAAAACGAGTTAACCGCTCTGCTGCAGAGCGTTCCCATTTCGCACTATCCAGCCGCTGGCATGGGACTATTGGCAATTCGAGAGTATGCCACGCCAGGCCCGAACTTGATGGAGCGGCTCAAGTCAGATCAGGAAGAGCATCTGCTAACACGAGCGGCAAAAGTTTTTGGTCCAATCGCGGCAGCCATTCTTTGTGCCGCGGTCGTGTGGGGCTATTTGTTTGAGCAGCGGTGGAACTTGCGGCAGTTGGAAATGCAAGCGGCTGAACTAGAACCCATTCACCGCGAGTCTTTGCTTCTACGAAGCGCCATGATAAGAGGCCGCGAAACACTGAATGTACACGAGCAGATCGGTCGCCAACTGCGGCAGCCTGAGATTGCCAAGTGGGTGCATGCACTAGGGGACAAAGTTCCCCAAAACACATGGCTAACGAGTATCGCGTTGGACCAGGAGGGGGATTTGACCGTCGAAGGAAATGCTACCGCGGAGGCGAGCATCTACTCGTACGCCGAAGAGATTGGGCATTTGCCGTTCGTAAATCGATCGACGGTGGATGGAGCGATACCTAGCTCAACTAAGACCGGCCCTGCCGTAAAGTTTACGATTCACTGCGACATTGACGCCTGGGAAAACCTGGAAGGGGAGAGCGATGATAGCGTTTAAGGAAGCGTTTACCCGCCTTCTGAGGCATCCATCTTCGTTGATGGTCGGCATAATCGTAACTTTTGTGGTAGCACTTGTGACGCTTATTCCGGCCGCCGATGAATATTCGGTATTACAAGAACGATCCGGGGAGGTCATGCGCCAGTTGGAGTCAGGTACCAACGATCGCAACGAGCTTTCCCTGGTCAAAGCCAAACATGCAGAAATCCAGGAGATACTCAAAACTCATCAAGAGCGAATCATCGACGAAGACGCAGCACACGCTATCCGTTCTTCACTCGTTCAATTTGCTCGTGGATCCAATTGCCATTTGCGACGCGTCGACTTGGGGCCAGCAAGAGTTCGCCAGTGGCACGAAAAGGATCATCCCGTCCAGACAGTCACCACCACCAAGCGTGGTAAGAAGACGGACTTCCGATTAGAAGTTCGAGAGCTTCGACTGACTTTGACGGGTGAGATTGGTGAGATTGAGAGTTTTCTCGAGAAGTTCGAGTCACTCGATGCGCATCTCAACCTTCAGGATATGAAACTGAGGTCGTTAGACGCAGAGGGGGACCAGATTCAACTCGAACTCGCTCTGCAACTGTTTGGAATTCGACGAGCAACCAAGGAAGAATCGCAGAAGTCCTAGCAAGAGCCTTGCTCTTTCTGGGAAATCATGAGCAAGATTTGGTGAAAGCAACGGAATGTCAGGACGCCAGGAAGGCATAAGACACGCCATAACGCACAGCTGTGAGACCACGCACGATTGCGGCCGATTGTCTGCGCTGCGCATGGGAATGCTGTCGCTTATTCTTGGTCTGTCGCTCGTCTTGTCTCCTGCTATCTTGCAGGCAGAAGGAATCAGTCCGCGGGTCCAAGCAGCTTTGAAGCAGCGTGGAGATCTTACGCTTCGTGAGACCAGCTTGCCTCACGCGTTGCAGACAATCAGCGAGATCTGGAACATTAACGTGGTGCTCGGCAGCAAGGTCGAAGGAACCATTAATGGTACGTTTCGTGACGCTCCTCTATACGACATCCTCGATTCACTTCTACTTTTAAACGGGTACGGCTACCGACCCGTCGGTGATAGCTTGGTCATCGTCCCCTTGGCGGAACTAGGCACCTCGAATCCCATGTTCCGGTCTGAAACGATCCCCCTGGAACATGCTAGTGCTGTCGAAATCATTCCGGCAGTTGAATCGCTGAAATCGCGCGGGGGCTCGATACAAGCAATCGCCTCGGCTAACAGCTTGACCGTCGTGGACTACCCCGACCATGTCGAAATGATTCGCAACGCCGTGAAGAACATCGATCAAGTCGCCGCCGGATCAGGGGCTGCTCCAGGCACGCGAGTCATCACCGACGTTTTGAACTACCGTCCCGAATACGTCGACGCCAAGAGCATGCTCGAAGCAATCCAGTCGCTGATTAGCGCCGATGGTCGCGCGGCGATTGTGGAATCGGAAAACCAAATTGTGGTCATCGATCGCCCCGAAAACCTCCGCATGATCGAAGGAATGTTGCAGCGGTTAGACGTTCCCAAACCACAGGTACGTATCACGGCGCTTATTTACGACATCGACCTGGACGACATGGAAAGTCTGGGGGTTGACTGGGCCTCGGTGTTTAAGGGACGCCCCGATGCCAACGGCAATCCTCAGAACGTATTTGGCCTAGAATCGGCGATCGCCATACCAGTTGCTGCGGGAGATCCGACTGGGGTCATGACGTTTCAGACCCTGAACGGAAGCTTCGATCTGACCGCAGTGGTCGAGGCCGTACGGCAAATGGACGATTCGCGCCTGCTGGCCGACCCGAACGTGGTTGTCGTGAATCGCGAAAAGGCGATGATTCAAATCGTCACCGAGATCCCGTACCAACAACTCACGCAAACTTCCGCTGGGGGGAACATCGGAACGACGGCATTCCGAGAAGCAGGCGTGATGCTGACCGTCACGCCGCGAATTGCCGCGGATGGAACGATCGAGATGGACGTTGTCCCATCATTTAGTCGACTGACGGGGTACAGCGACGGCGCCAATCCGCAGCCGATTATCGACAAACGAGAGACAAGTACCACGGTTCGTGTAGCCGACGGTCAGGTACTGGTTATTGGTGGTTTGCGTCAGCGTGTGGACATCAGCAACGACAACGGAATCCCGTATTTGAAGGACATCAAGTACGTCGGGAAGCTGTTTCGTTATCGTCAGACCCAGGTTCGCGAGAGTGAACTGGTGGTCTTCCTACGGACAGAGATTCTTCCCTGTCCGACGACCGGCCTGAATTGTCGCCACACCGATGCCTACGAGGAAGGGTTCACGAAGCTCGATGCGATCCCGCAGGCTTCGCAGTACCCATGGCCGAAGATGAGTCCTCCACCACCAGGGAAACGGCCAACTTCGTTTGGTCCCGATCCGCGACGCGGAATGTCGCCAGGGGCAGATCTGCCGAACGGGTATGAAACCGCACCGCAGTGGATCCACGAAGAGCCGATTCAAACGCCGTCCAATGCCGAGCCAGTAATCCGGGAATCGCACGTGATCCGGCGATTCCCCATGGTTCGCTAGCGGATACGCAGCGACACCTGCTCAAGACCGCGCCTCAGGGTCGTTTCCGACTCGGTCACGCTGAGGACTTCCCATTCTTCAATGAAGTCGCCGACGATCGCCTTGTGGAAGTCGCCGGATGTCTCCAGCAGGGCAATGTGCTGCGAGTCTCGCTTGGCAATACCAAGCAAGCGGATGTTGGCAGACTCGGCTTGTTGCGGCGTCAGCGTCCGGGCTTTGACCGTTGGTGGGCGAAACGGATTTCGGTAGGTCGGTTTTCCTTCACCCTGACTCATCGCCATTGGTTCTTCGATGGTCACCATCTTGGTGGAAGTTGATGGTGCCTGGCTGGCTACATCAATCGCTTCCGGCGCGGTACTTTGCGGCTGGCTGGTGACTTCTGGCGGCAACGTAGCCGGGGCGAAACCGCAGCCTGAGATGCCAAGCAGCAACGCACTTACGGCCACAGCGGCCAGTCGATATCGAGATAGAACAGTCATGGTCCAAATTCTTGCTTTCTAAGACTAAAAATCTCTTCGCAAGAATAGGTCGCGGCAGACGTGTTCTCTGTAATGCCAGGCTGGCAACCGCGTAAGTCGCCCGGCAATGATCGTCATAATCGTCAGAACCTGACCCTAGGCCAAAGGATCGGCGGCATCTTCGATCTTGGGGGGAAGGAGTTCCGGCTGGAATCGTGGATCGGTCTCTCGTTTGGGTAAGAAATTGCGACCGCTCAAAAGCAGATTCAACAGGAACAGGAACCCGCACAGGATAGCCAGGAATAACACAAAGATGCCAATCAACGGCGAACCGATGAAACTCTGATCATCGACCCCTTCGATGAAGAACCAGAAGGGATTGGTCCAGTGATGGAAATTGCGGTCCAAGGTGCGGTTGGTGAGCACCTGGAAGCCGAGCGGCAGCATCACTCCGCCCATCAGCAGAATCAGGTGCAGGATGACCGAGACGAAAATATCGGCTCGGAAAATCAAGCTCAGAAGTCGAATGAGCAACCTACCCACGCTCAGATAGAAGATGGTGTAGCCGACCAATCCCACGGAGTAGATCGCCACGTACAAGGCGTCTGCGGATGATGAAGTGGTGATCGTGTGAATCCAGGCCAATCCGGATACGAGCAGCAGGGCGCTAATAAGGGAAGTGACTACGAATAAATAGCCACGGTCCGGACCTGGCAATAACCAGTTTCGCCAGATACGATCCGCCAACAGATTGGGAATCGTTCGCTTGACGCGTGGCGACAGCGCTGGTGATTCTCCATTGATGAACGCCCCCATGATGAACCAGTGCAGGCACAGGATGGTCATCAATATCATCGGGATCTCCTCTTCGCGAGGAAATCGGATGGCCAGGAAGCCGAACCAGCCAATGGCGAGAAAATGCTGAACGAGGAGCCCACGACGAATGCCGGCAGAACGGTTTTCGCTTTCAAACGTAATCTGGGCCGAAGCCACTTCGACCATGAGATAAAGGTAACTTGCGTAGACCGAGAAAAACGCGACGGTTGTGGCCCAGAAATCAAGGTTGTCATACTGTCGCCAGCTTGCGTCTTCGTACACGCTGGCGTAACTGATGATCAGGCCAATCCCGTAAAGAAAGATGAACAGCAAGATGACGATCACCGAAAGAGCCGACTGCCAATGCCGCTGCCGAGTAATGCAAGCAAGGACTAGCCCCACGCCTGATAAGAGGATCGATGCGAGGAATGCACAGATCAGTACGTAGGCAATAGTGACAATATCGATCCCGCGCAGCAGATAGGTGAACGCCAGGCACGGAGCCAACGCCGAGAGATACACGAGCATCTGCACGATCGAGCTGACAAGTTTACCGATAGTGATCTGACGTGGGCTGAGCGTCGATATGGAAAGCAGCTCGAACGTTCCATCTTCCCTCTCGGACGCAAGCGAGCGAAACGCCGAAAACGGAATGATCACCACTAATGGGAAAAGAAGAATGTCGAGATAGCCCACCATCAGGAACGGGCCATCCGGCGAATAGAGGATGCCAGGGTAACGAAAGTAGATCGCCAGCAGCGACCAGATCCAACTTGTCAGCAGCACCAGGGCAAAGGTCACGGCAAATTGCCGACTCTTGAGTGCCTGACGCGTCTCCTTGATCAGAATCGGATTGAAGTATTCTCCGATCGACTCCAATGTCTGATCGACCGACTGCCACCAGGAGTGTGTCGATGGTTCGTCCTGCGTCGTGGGTTCGGGGGTGACATCCATGGTGCTCATTGAACGCGTCCTTTCGTCACATTGAGGAACACGTCTTCAAGCGTCGAGTGCCGGGCCCCAAATTCGGCAATGCGGAATCCGGCCTCGATCATTTCTTTGAGCAAAATGGCCTCTTCTGCCCGTTCCCCAACGTGCGAGAAATGGAGAAGCTCGCCATCGGTGACGATCTCGTTGTAGCCCTCCTTCTCGGTGAGCCACTGGGCGAGACCTTCCGTATTCTCGAGAACTCGGACACGAACGCGACTGGCTGTGAGTTGGCCTCGTTGAATATCGGCGACGCTCCCGGTTGCTAGAAGTTGCCCCTGCTCGATGATTCCCACCACGTCGCACATTTCGGCCAACTCGGTCAGGATGTGCGAGCTGACAAGGATTGTCTTTCCGTGTTGGGCGAGTCGGGCAATCATTTCCCGCAGTTCAATTCGTGCTCGCGGATCAAGGCCTGCCGCTGGTTCGTCCAGGATCATCACCGCCGGGTCATGAATCATCGACCGGCCCAGGCACAGGCGCTGCTTCATCCCCTTCGAAAGGCCACTGATGGGTTTCTCGGCCAGGACATCCAACCCAGTGAATTCCATCGTCTTGTCCATCGCCAAGCGACGTTCTCGGCCACGCAGTCCATACGAACGCGCGAAGAAGTCCAAGTATTCACGACAGTTCACGTTGGCATAAACGCCAAACGCATCGGGCATGAAACCCAATCGCCGACGAACGCGATCGGGGTCGTTGATGACGGAATAACCATCGATCAGGGCATCGCCGGCCGTTGGCAGATCAAGCGTCGCCAGGATGCGCATGCTAGTTGTTTTGCCGGCGCCATTGGGGCCGATGTAACCGAATACCTGGCCTGGGTAGACCTCGAATGAGACATCGTTGACCGCTTTGGTGCGTCCAAAAAAACGATGCAGTCGGCGAAGTTCGATAACAGGCTTACGGGTTGCGATCATTTACCATCTCCCCATCACAACTTCGATGCTCTTTTCGCCTGTCCGAGTCTTCATCCCGAGGGGGGACTCCGGGAAGTGCTCGACGATGGCGATGTAGCTTCGTGGTCCCAACGCTTGGAAAGATCGGGCAAACTGGTTTTGAAGTTCCCGTTCCATCAAAGCTTGATTGAACGAGGGCTCCATTTGATAAATCTCCGGCATGTTCGACGATTGAACGTAGTAGTTGGTTCTTCGAGAAGAACTGCGTACGTAGGCGCGACGTTGGAATCCTTCGGGGATCGCTAGATTCTTGCTTTGGATCATGGCGCGAAATTCGGTGATCTCGTCCGAATTGGCAAGGGACAACGGCTTCTCTGCATCGGGGTTGATGTCCTTGCCGAAGTGTTGAATGCCCTTTTCATCGAGAAGAAGTAACCGGGTGATCTTGCTTCCAAGCTCATTCTTGACCGAAAGCTTGTCTGCCTGCGTGTTAACTTTTAGGCGAAGCTCTGTTTGGAAGGGACGAATCGTCAGAAACTGCTGGGTGACTCGTGAACGAAAATAACCACCTTGCAGAACCTGATCTTCACCCCAGGTCATGCGTTTCTGGCCGGTATGTTCGGTCAAGGGATACTGTTCGTACTCGTACACGGCAGCATCTGCGGGATACGTCAGGCCCGAGGTGCTTGCCAGGCCAGCGTAGTATGCCTGACGACTCCAGCTGGCTCCGTGTCCCGTGGTTTGATCCAACAAGGTGACTGTGCGAATACGTGACTTCGTACTCAGTCCATCCGATAGAACCGCATATGACATGAGTACGAACGTGACCATCAATGCTCCCAGAGGGACCGTCACGATCAGAAAGTTAAGCCGTCCGATCGACCGCAGCACGAAATAATTGACCGGACCGATCAAGATCACAAACAGCGTGATTAGCAGTTCGAACGTGGTTACTGGGGCGACACCGACGCCGGGAATGAGAAACTCCCAAAAGCCAAGATTCTCGCGCAGTCGTGACATGCCGTGCCGTTGGAACCACGCCAGCCGATCTCCCTCGATCATGGCAAAAATACGTTCCCAGGTTCCGGCCGTTCCCGGAAACGGATCTTCTTCAACGGCGACGATCTTGCCGAAGCCTTCCCGGCGAACCGAGAGTTGAAACGGAGGACCTGCGTCGGTCCCTTTGCCATTGCGACGCTCGTCGGTCTCGACCAATTTCCCTTTACGAACAGCCAGGGGAACGTAGTTTCCGGGGTTTGAGGTGGCAAATCGATTACGAGGATTTCGCAATTTGTCGAAGATTCCTAGCTCACCTAGGTTGGTCAAGTTAGACGAAACCTGCAGCCAAGCGGGGGACTTGTCGTTGGCATCGGCAGTGAGAAGTTGGTCGATGGCGTCGGAACCATCTTTCTTAGCGTTCCAGATCAAGAGGTTGCCACCAGCAAGAAGCCATTGATGAAGAGCCGCAAACCGCTCGGGGAACTTAGCGTGCACGGTCTCCAGGTCTTCGCGCTCCAGCACAATCAAATCGGCGGAGGAAAGTCCCAGCCAGTTGTTGGGCATGTCGGATAGCGGAAGCAGGTCGGTTCGCGTCAGGAACGTAAGCGATGTAACGGCTTGATTGGGCGAGCCAGTCAGTTGCGACTTAAGCTGCTGATTGATCGGCAGTGTCTGCTCATTGAAGAAGATGCGAAGATCGGGGATCTCGTCCACTTCTTCTCCGTTGTCTCGCCGATTGGCTTGGTCGAGAACCCAGCCTGCCCGGTCATTACGCTCTGGCGAGTTGCGGTGGAAAATGATGGTGGCGGGATACGCCTCGGTATAGTGTCCGTTGAAAACCATCGAGGCAATCGGAAGCGATGCGCTGGAAAGTTCCTTGAGCCGCCGGCCATCTTCCCGCGTGATGACCTCAAGGGAGTTCCAGATGAATTGCTGCGGTACCAGAATCGTGTGCGTTTCCGCCGTTTTCCCCTGAGAAAGCTTCATCTGTTGGGTAACGGCGGGAAATGGATTGCGGTTGTTGTAGTTGTAATACTGTGGTTGCAGGGTGATGTCCAGGCGTCGGTCCGCCGGAGCTGGCAAACCATTGGCCGTGGCAATGGTGACACGAACAGGCCGGTACCCGCTTCCATCGATCCAGCGAGTATCAATCTCGAGGTATAGCCCGCTAACCGGCTTGTCCGGCGGGAATGGCAGCTGAATTTCTTCTCCAGTTTCAGCTTGCACGCTGCCCTGGGTAGTCAAGCATACCAGCAGAAGAAGTACGCCCAGGCAGACCCGATGGATGAGATGAGCTGACGAAAAGTGAAAAGGCATAGGGTGGGGTATCCCGAGCGGTGATTGGCTGATCTCGACTATTCACTTTCGACATTCTTAGGGGGAATTATCTGGGGAGCCGGCACGTCGGTCGCGAAGGGGGACTGCCCCTTCTCAGGCGTTAACGTCTGAGCAAGCACCATGAAGGCATAGCCGAGCAGGCCAAACATCATATGAATCGCGACCCATAGCATGGCCGCGAAAACAACCAGGGAGACTGCCTTGGCCCAGTCGGCACCCATAAATGCCTGACGTACCGTCAGAGAGGCGACGGCTGCGAGGGTAATCAGCAGAAACAGTTTGGCAATCGAAAAGCGCTGGATCATGCCCTTATTGTCTCCGTGGGGGAATGGTTTGCAAGCGATTTGCCATTACTCCCTTCGTCCTTATTTCGCGAATCTTGCGCTGTAAGCGGCTAAAGTTTTCAGAACTTTTATCGGGGTAGAAATACCTGGCCCCAAGTCGATAATTGAAGGGACAAGCACACCATCGATAGGCAACGCTATGGACGAGCAATCTCGAGAATACTTCGACATTCACCTGGAATCAGTTCTTGCGAACCTGCCAGAGACGATCGCGACGCTGCTAAACAAGGTGCCCATGATTGTCGAAGACTATCCGTCGGATGCTCTGGTGCGGCAATTGGGCCTGCATAGCCGACGTCAACTGTGCGGTCTGTATACGGGGATTCCGCTAACCAGTCGATCAATTGAGGGTCCGCCGGTTCCATCGGACGCAATTCAGATCTTTCGCGAAGGGATTCTGTCGCAAACCCGCTATGTGAACGGGCAGATCTCAGCCGTAGGGCTCCGCGAACAAATTCGGATAACCATTCTGCATGAACTGGGACATCATTTCGGCATGACTGAAGAAGACCTGGATGAACTAGGCTACGGCTAGCGCGAGTGATCCTTTTCCGTGTGTTGGTGTCCCAGTGTTGACCGATAGACCCAATGCATTGCATCGGGTAGTTTGATGGAGGGTAGACCAAACATCGGGGGGCCATCATCGTGCTAAACATCAAAGTCGCAGCCGCAGTTCTCAATCAAACGCCATTGGATTGGGAAGGGAACGCCAGGAACATTCTTCAGGCCCTGGAAAAGGCCAAAGCGGAAGGCGCCTCGGTCGTCTGTCTGCCGGAACTCTGCATTACCGGTTATGGCTGCGAAGACGCATTTCTGTCGGCCGGCATGCGACGTATGGCCTGGGAGAAGTTGCAAGAGCTGGTGCCTGCTACCGAAGGTCTTGTGGCGTGCTTTGGGCTACCGATCTCTTACCGCGGGCTGGTCTTCAACGTCGCGGCAATTGCAGCCAATGGGCGGCTGCTTGGAATGGTGCCCAAGAAGAACTTGGCCGGCGATGGCATCCACTACGAACCTCGCTGGTTTAAACCGTGGCCGACGGGTAAGCGGTCGTTCTACGAAGAAGGGGAGCAGAAGATCCCGCTGGGCGACCTTGCCTTCAATTTCGATGGCGTGATGATGGGCCTGGAAATCTGCGAGGATGCCTGGGTCGCTAGTCGGCCAGGTGGTCGCTTAGCTGAACTAGGTGTCGACCTCATCTTGAATCCGAGTGCCAGCCATTTTGCGTTTGACAAACAAGAGGTGCGGCGACGTTTTGTGTTGGAAGGATCGCGTGCTTTTCACTCGGCCTACGTCTATGCCAACCTGCTGGGGAATGAATCGGGACGAGCGATCTACGACGGAGGCGGGATGGTCGCTTCCTGCGGGCGACTACTTGCCGAAGCGCCTCGCTTTAGCTTTCAAGACGCAGTGGTGACGACGGCGGTTGTCGATATCGACGTGAATCGGATGAACCGTGCTAAGAGCGATGCGTTTGTCTTAAACTTCGACGCGGCCAGAGATCAGGTTGTCGAGTCTGACTTCGCGTTGCCTCACTGCGATCCGGAAGTTCGTCCTGTCACGCTGGATACATGGGAGACTTCTGACTACCTGAAGGAGGAAGAGTTCACCCGGGCGGTCACGCTTGGGCTGTTCGACTACCTTCGCAAGAGCCGCTCGCACGGCTTTGTGGTTTCCCTTTCCGGTGGTGCCGACTCGGCTGCAGTGACGACGCTGTGTGCCTACATGGTTCAATTCGCCTTAAAAGACCTCGGCGTCGAGCGGTTTGTCAAAAAGCTGCATTATATCGGCGGACTCGAAGGCGTTATGGATGCCAGCGAGGTCAATCAAACGCTGCTCACGTGTGTCTACCAGGCCACACGCAACAGCGGTGAGGTCACGTTCAATGCGGCTAAGGAAGTCGCGGAAACGATTGGTGCCAATTTCCACCGGATCGACGTCGACGATCTTGTTCAGCGTTATGTTGAGCTTGGCGAGGAAGTGATCGGGCGGCCGCTCACCTGGGAGCAAGACGACATCGCTCTGCAGAACATTCAAGCACGAACTCGTGCTCCGAGTATCTGGCTGGTAGCCAACCTGAAGAACGCTCTGTTGCTCTCGACAAGTAATCGTTCGGAGGCGGCCGTGGGATATGCGACCATGGATGGCGATACGAGCGGAGGACTCTGTCCCATATCGGGCATCGACAAGGCGTTTCTACGTGAGTGGCTGATCTGGATGGAAGGGGAGGGGCCTGCCGGTGTGGGCTGCCTGTCGGCATTGGAATTGATCAACGTGCAGCAGCCAACCGCCGAGCTTCGTCCGGCGGATCAGAAACAAACCGATGAAGAAGATCTGATGCCGTACACGGTGCTCGATACGATCGAACGCCTGGCAATTCGTGACAAGCAGACGGCGATCGAAGTATTCTCGCAGCTCAGACAACGCTACCCGGTTTACACCTTGCGAGAGCTAGGCGGCTTCATTCAACGCTTCTTCCAGCTCTGGAGCCGCAATCAATGGAAGCGGGAACGGTACGCTCCTGGTTTTCATCTGGATGACGAGAACCTTGATCCGAAGACGTGGTGCCGATTCCCGATTTTATCCGGCGGATTCCGCGTCGAGCTCCAAATCATGTGGGACCATATCAACGAGCTTGAGCCGGAAGAGTCTGAGAGCTGATCAAGTTTAGAACTGCTTCCCGCCCGCGGCTGGCTTGGGTAGTGGCGCTGGCGGCGGAATCGGTTCGGGAAGCTCTTCCGCCTTCGGTGTGATCGAAGGTGGACTCTTCGGCTTTTCTTCGGTTTCCTTCTTCTTCGAACCGCCAAATGCGCCGCCCAGATCGAACAGGTTGAAGCCTGGCAGTTTCAGACCCTGCTGAGGCTTTTCGTTCTGCATGTCGATCTGAGCATGAAACTCGATCAGGTTTTCGTCGACGTTTAGCCTGGCCTCGAGTCCACGGAACCATTCCATCACGTTGGCTTGGAAGTCTTTTCCATCTTGGTTCCAAGCGGTCGATACCCATCGCCCGACACCGGCATCATCCACCTCGTAAATGAACTCCCCGCCAAGCGGGTCGATGAATTCGAGATTCAGGAGTTGATCGGCGAAGGCCTTGGCTTCGTTCTCAGGCAAGCCGAATTGATTGGTGACCTCCTGAAAGAATGCCGCATTGGCAAGGCTTCCCCGCTTGGCAACCGATTGAGCTAACCCATTAGCAAGCGGTGTAATCTGCGCGTTGGAAATGTCTCCGACATGAATGCGTACCTGGGCGGGGTGCGAGTCTTCCACAATCGCGAGGTTGGGCGTGACGTCGGCCAGGATCTCAGGATGAAAAGACAGCGTCGAAAAGCCGTTGTACTCGCGACGCAGAAGACCAAACGGTAGCTGGGAATAGCCGTAGATATCAGGAGCCGCCGCGGGGCCGATGAACGGAATCTGATCGATCAACCCCGGCTTCGGAAACGCCGTCAGATAACCTGGCGTCGCTTGTATCATTCGTAGTGTGTTGAAGAATCCTTGGTTGGCGAATTGCTCCAGTGGGAACGGCAGATCCTGAACGGCAACCGCATAATGCGTGGCACCACCACTAAAGCGTCCATCCAACACTGCTTGGAAGGCGACAACGTCTTGAGGAGTCGTCGCGATATGGGTTGGCAGCGGTGGACCAAGGAAGGAGAGGAACTGGTTGTAATTCGAACGTTGAAACGGTGAAACACGAGCATCGATCGCAATACGTTCCAGGCCTTCGTCATTCAGCTTGAAGCGGTTGATTCCGACGAGGATCGGATTCATCTGCCGCCACTCGGTCATGTGGAATTGGCGCAGTCGATTGAAGTCAGTTGTTTCCTGCGGGGTCATACCGATGATATCCATGTCAGGAATCGGCACAAAATGGCCACGACCACCACGAATCGAATCTCCCAGCGTGTCATTGGAAATAATTGTGTGGCTTCCATCGGAACGCTTGCCAAAGTTGGGAGGCAGGAAGCCGGCGGCGATCAGACCTTCGACCGAGGTGTCGTCATAGCCTTCGTTTGTCGCTGCCGCGGTGGCCATCTGCTGTAGTTCCATCTCGATGACGCTTTGCAGTCGGCGACGAATTTCGACTCGGTATTGTGGCGAGTACAAGCCTCGGAAGAACTGCGACGAGAGATAAACGAAGACCGTATCGTCTCGGCTGACCGGCATCAGCCCGCGGGCATAGCGGAACTCACGCGAATTAGCCAGGCTGGTCGACGTGTTCTCCAGCGTAAGAAATCGCTCGATGATCGCCTTCGAGGTCGTCACCAGGTGGAAGTCGCCGCGAGTGACGTAGAACGACCGGAGCGTATTGTCAGGCGTCGAAAGATACGAGACCTCTCGACCGGCAATCTGAACCGTTTCCAGTGTGGCGCCTTCGCGCTGGTACTTCTTCAGGGCGTCTTGGCGATTCTTATTAATATCGTTGGCCAGCAGCGGGCTCTGCTTAGCATGAAACAGCATGCCCAACGCCGCACCTTCGCGGGTGTACGTATCGCGACCAATCAGGGCCACGTCCTGCACGACCTTATCGCCGAAGATCTCGGCGAGTTCTGATTGCTTCAGGGCTAATTGCCGCTGAACGACCTCATTCAGGTGAAACGCAACTCGGCGATTGGAAATCATCCGCGATAGGTCACCGCCGTTGCGCTCAAGTAGTTTGTTGAGCCACAGGTAATTGTTGAGCGAACCGAATCGAACGTAGAAGCATTCCTCGGGAACATAGTGAGCCATCGGCTCGATCTCGACATCCGCCTTGGGCTGCGGAGTTGCGAGAGGGTCCCATTGAATCGGTCGCACAACCGGCCCCAACTCGCCTTGAGGAGCTAGTTCGTTGTTCATGATCGCCTTGAGCATGGCGTCGTGAACTTTCTCGGTGCCCATCAACAGGCTCAGCGATTGGCTTGGCTCAAGTGCCGAGCGATCCTGGAGCGATCGTTCGCTTAACGGCGGCGGAGCCAGGCGAAGACGATCGGACAACATCATCGAAAGATAGGTCTCCAGCACCGGAGAGTGATCGCTCGAATCGGTTCGTTGGCGGGCGACTTCGTTGTAGGTCCTCCACCACTGATTCGTCATGCTCCGGTGAGGCCCATCGCGATAGGGACGGGGAGTGACTTGAAACTTTTGTGGTGTGGGTGTTTCGACAGTAACTTCCAGAGGCGAATTTCCTCGAAAGAGAAAATAGACCTCAAGCTCTTGCGGCGGTGTGACCGTATCGGCACCCAACAGCGACTGGAGCAGCGGAAGAAAGCGACGCGGTTTGAAGACGGGGTAGAAAATACGTCCATGTGGGTCAGAGATCGAAAACGCCTCGCTATCGACCGGGTCCCCGAAATCGGCCCGCTGAAACGGGACCACCATTCGGGCAACACCCCAGGGCTCGCCGGCGATGGCGGAAACTTGTTGCGCAAAGCTGTTCTGGGTAAGAACAGCCATCAGCAGAAGCGTTCCGCAAATTACGATCCGTCGGTTCAAGCAAGCCATCGAAGGGTTCTCCAAATCTTGAATTTCTCAGTCAGTCCATGGTTTGCCCATTGCACAAACCTGTCAAGAGAAAGTCGCGCGGCTACTTCAGCCGTTTTAGGCCGAGTTGGTCTCGCTCACGGTTTAGCAGCGCGAATGCTGCCGACTCGTTTTTGAGCAGTTTCACCAACTGATTGGTCGAGCAGCCCAGTTGTGTGGCGGCTGCGGAAGCGTCCCAACCTTCGGCCTGTAATACAGTTATGGCCTCTGCCAGCAATGCTGGGAAGTCGTCATGGGTAGGATTGATCGAGACTTTTCCACTACGCAGCCGCGATCGCCAAAGTTCGCTGGGCGTTGTGGACAGATGGATTTCGTCAATCACGTGAATCGCCAGCTTGATTCGTAGGCGAAAGATGGCAACCTGGCGGTTGGCTTCCTGGCTACGGCGTTCGTTCCCTTCGCCAGATTGACCCGTGACGGGATCGTGAACGATGACCGCCGTTTCAACCTTGTTGCGATGCTGCCCTCCAGGGCCGCCACGACGAAGTCGCTTGATTTCGCATCGCTTCAAAAGCTGCTCGACCGGCCAGGCAGCCGGATGATCGATTCCTCTGAGCATGCCGTCGCTACTTTACAATGCTGATCGACTGGCCGTTTTCCTCTGCTCCCAGCGAGAGAATGAACGGTACCGCGTACGAGGCCCAGTCGTCAGGCTTCACCGCGCTGGAGGCCCCGTCGGCGAAGCACTTCTCCAACATCTCGGTGTGGATCATGCCGGGCCCCAGGGGAATCGCAGCCATGCCTTCTGGCAGCTCTTGAGCCAGCGACTTAGTCATTCCTTCCACGGCATATTTCGTGGCGCAGTAAGGTCCGACCTCAGGCGATGTCGAGCGACCCCAGCCGGAACTGAAGTTGATGATCACGCCTTCGCCCCGTTCGACCATCGCGGGCACGAACACTTTGATCACGTGAAAGACGCCCTGGATGTTGATGTCGATCATCTGCGAAAACTCACCCACCGGGACTCGCCAGAGCGGATTGTTTTCATTGATAATGGCCGCGTTGTTGATCAACAAGTCTGGCACACCAAAGAACTCGTGAACAGCCTTGCCCCACTGTTTGACGTCATGCCAGTTGGTCACATCGACCACGTCAAACCGATGAGCGTCTCCGTACTGTTCGTGCAGCAGATCGATCCTATCGGCCGATCGTCCGCAGCCTGCGACCTGGTGACCAGCGGCGATAAATCCATCGACCATGGCACGGCCAAGCCCCTTGGTGACGCCGGTAACGACAATTTTCCGGACGGACATGGTAGATTCCTCAAAGCGGATTCTCTAAACGTCGCACTGTGCGTCATTACAATGGCCCGGAGGAAAAGACGCAACCATGGCAGCTGAAACCGTACGTTACGAACCGGATCTACCGTTTCCCCCGTACGCGTACGTTCCAGGCTTGTTTCCTCGGCCCGAAACGGCTTTTGGAGGAGATACGACCGGGCAATCGTTTCGGTACGGGGTCGATCTATTTAATCACGGTTTTTATTGGGAAGCCCATGAAGCGTGGGAGTCCGCATGGAACGTCTACGCCAGAGCGGGGGAGCCGGCCAAGCTGCTCAAAGGGCTCATTCATTTGACAGCCTGCGGTGTGAAGGCTCGGCAACACTCACTTCATGGAGTGGAAGTTCACGCGGGAAAAGCGATCGTGCTTTTAGAGAATGTCCGGGAAGACCTTGGCATCGCTTCGCTAAGGTCACTTACCGAGCAGGTGAAGAAAGTTCGGGAGACTCCCAGTCGTTTCCTAAGCGAATCTCAGGAGAACGTGGTTATCGTGTTCGACTTCCGTATCGAATTGTCGCGTGGCTAATTCTCGGCGTTCGCCATAGCTTCAATCTTCGGGGTCAGCCCGCGGCGATACTCGCGAGGCAGGTAATCCCGCTCGACAAGTTCCGGATCGTGCTGCGTCCAAGTCTCTCGCATGTTCTTACCAACCACGCTGCGCAGGACGTCGCCGTCTTTCCAGGTGGTGGTATAGGCCCCGTCGCTCCAACGCTTGCGGGGAACTTGCCAAGAGCTCTTCAGCAGACGCCATGCGGTTACATGGAACCGGGCATCGCTTTGCGACCATTCATAGAAGATGACCTGGTCGAAGATCAAGCGGCCTTGAGAATCGTAGTAGTGGTTCACCTCGATCAGGTCGACCTGATCCTGGACCACTGGCTTTGAGGGCGAGGCCCCCAGAATCATCCACAAGGCAGCTACCGAAAAAGTAACACCACTCATATTGGCCTCCCTAACGGTCCATCGTCTAAGGGCATTTTCGTGGCAGAGTAGGGTGTATCTATATTCGAATTTCGGATAGAGCAATGTCGATTGATCAGAAATTATGAATTCCTGGGGAAAACCACAGGAAAAACGAGCGATTGACTGCTAGCGGATGCCCCTATCGGCGGATGTACTGCGAGAAGTTCTCGTCATCGCGATAGCGTTCGGCAAGCTGGTTGATCTTCGACTCGGATCGCAGCTGCTCGAAGGGGACGCTCGTATCCAGGAGACCAAGCGAGTACGCATATTCGTCGCTGTAGCCTGGCAGAAGAATTCGCATGTCGTACGGGACACTCTTGGGAGCGATCTTGTTGACGTGCGAAACAATGTTCGTTGTGCAGTTGTTGGTTACCGTGTTGTAGAACTCAGGATCGGCGGCCAGTTTGTTGGCTCGCTTGATCACGTCGAGAAACAGTTCCTGGGCCTGCTCCGGTTGGGCGACCGTGCGATAAAGATAGACGTCACTCTTGTAGTAATTGGAACTGAGATTGATGACGTCGCGCTCGTCTCCGATCACGTACATCAACTCGTACTGGTTGAAGAATCCCTTCCACGCCGAGTACTCTTCGGTCGCTTCTTTGCGGATTTCTACCGAGGAAACCAGGTACTGGCCGTCTTTCATGCCGAAGCTGAGCATAGTGTGGGCGACGCTGGGCGTATCCTTAAACGGCACCACCACAAAGTCAACGGTTTGAATGTCGCTCAGGCGAATATCTTTGTCGTAGTACTGCACGACGTACTCATCGGCCGTGGCATAACGGCAGTTGCGAACGTTGTGAATCTTGATGTGATCACCGTTCACTTCGCTGATGGGAAGCTTGGCCTGGTCGGGCGCCCAGTTGCGATTGTTGGTAGCAACAATCGCTTTGCAGCCTGTCGAGAAGACGCCCAGGCACAGTATCCCCATAACCATCCAAAGATGGCCTCGCGCAGTTCGACGCTGCTGAATGGGCGAGTTCACCGGGGAATCATTGAGGGGGAATCTTGAGTACGACTTTCGCGTCGCAACTTATAGGTTCCCCGTGCTGGCAATGCAACGCCAATTGATGGCCATGCTAGCGACGGCCAAGCGAACGATTGATGGCTAGATGAGCCCGAAGTGTCGACAACCGGCCAGCACGCCGCTGGTTGCCGTCTTCTCTGCCAGGTAGACGCGATCGACCTGCATGCGGCTTTCGTAATGTTGGTGCACCGTTTCCATTAGTTCGGCTGGTGCGTTTCCAACGACAATCGTGCGGTAGCCAGCGGTCATGGCGGCCAGGTCGTTGCCGGAGTCGCCTGAGAAGACGAGTTCTTTATTGTCCATCCCGGCGTGGTCGGTCCACCACTGCAGCGCATGCGCTTTGGAAACATCGGTCGGCAGAAGATCGATCAAACCATCTCCCGTAAATGGATCGACACTACTGATCATGCTGTACGGCAATCGTCCGTGCGTTAGTCGATCCAGCACTTCATTATGGATCGTATGCAGCTTCTTGGCATCGCAGTAGAAGCTGAGTTTGAACGCTCCTTGCTTCTCTTCTTCTTGAAGCTTGAGCGACTCAAGTGACGCAAACTCTTCTCGCAGTCGTGAAGTGTCCACTTCACCGACAATGCTTTGGAGGTGATCGACATACGATTGCGCAATCTCGAACGAATCGTCCTCGGTCCGCTTGTAGATGGAAGTACCGACATCGCAAATAACCCAATCAGGCATAGGCAACGCGAAGCGTGTAATCGCGTCTTGAACCGATTCCAAGTGCCTGCCGGTGACGAAGGTGAGCGTGACGTCGTTTTCCTTTAAGGCTCTTGCAAGCTGAACCAAATCTTCTTTGTTCTCTGCGTTGTCTTTTAAAGGAATGAACGTGCCGTCCAAGTCGGTAGCGAGTACCTTGCTCACGTGATGAACCCTTGTGCGATTTGAGTTTGTGACCGGAGAATGCTAAAACAATGTTACTCAATTACTAAACGATCCGTCTAACCGATCGATATAGATACGTGACAGATTCGACCGCAAGTCGCTCGCCATTGATTCTTGGGGAAGTGCTTTTCGATCACTTCCCGGATGGCCGCCAGGTTCTCGGCGGCGCTCCTTTTAATGTTGCCTGGAATGTCCATGGCATGGGCTTCAGTCCCTGCATGGTTTCGGCAATCGGTAACGATGACCCCGGGCAGCAGGTCCTTCAGGCAATGCAGAACTGGGGTATGTCGGCCGACCAAATTCAAACGGTCGAAGACAAGCCAACTGGTGCTGTGGAAGTTACTTTGAAGGGAAGTGAGCCGGTCTTCGACATTTTGAAAGATCGGGCCTGGGACTACATCCAGCCCCCGGCGATCGAAGACTATTCCAAGTATTCGTATCTGTATTACGGAAGTCTCGCGTATCGCAGCGAACAAACCGCCGCGACCATTCGCCAGATCATCGATCAAAGCAAGTTACCGCGCTTTGTCGATTTGAATGTCCGACCGCCATGGTTCGATATGTCGTGGGTGAGCGAACTGGTCGATGGAGCGGATTGGCTGAAATTGAACCATGACGAACTCCATCGACTCACTCAGATGCCCTGCGACACACGGGATGACGTTCGAAAAGCAGTTGATAAGTTCCGTACGGCGCACAAAGTCGCCAATTTCTGTATCACATCTGGCTCGAAGGGTGCTTTTCTTGCCATAAGCGATGGCAATGGCATCGAAGTTGCAGTCACACAACCCAATCCTCTCGTCGACACGGTCGGCGCTGGGGATGGATTCGCGTCAGTCCTTCTCGCCGGATTGATATCGGGCCGCCCACTGCGACAGGTTGGCGATGCGGCGTCCCGATTCGCAGGGAAAGTATGCGAGAACCATGGGGCAACTTGCCAAGACAAGTCGTTCTATGAAAACGTCTTCAGTTAAGGAGCGTTGCCGACACCCTAGGCTTTCCCAACACCAACAACCTCAAAGAATTACTCTCCATGAAGATCGCTCTGATAAGCTTACATGGCTTAATCCGCGCTAAAGATGCCGAACTCGGTCGCGACGCGGATACGGGCGGCCAGGTCAAGTATGTCCTGGAATTGGCCGCGGAACTGGCCAAGCAGCCCGGTGTTACTGAAGTTGAACTTCTCACACGGCAAATTATCGACGACCGCGTTTCTGACGATTACGCCCAAGTCGAAGAACCGATTTGCGAGAACGCGAAGATCGTTCGTATCCCGTTCGGTCCGAAACGATACATCCGCAAAGAATCGCTTTGGCCTTATATCGAGTTCTTTGTCGATCAAACGCTCGCTCACTTTCGCCGAGCCGGTTTGCCAGACCTCATTCACGGTCACTATGCCGATGCGGGGCTAGCCGGAGCACAGCTTGCCCGGTTGCTGCACATCCCGTTCGTTTTCACTGGGCACTCGCTCGGTCGCGTCAAGCAGGAACGGTTGGTAGCCAAGGGGAAGTCGCAAGAAGACCTCGAACGCCGCTATAAGCTCGCGCAGCGAATCGAAGCGGAAGAAGTCGCTTTGGAAACGGCTTCGATGGTGGTGGCCAGTACCAACCAGGAAGTCGAACTGCAGTACGAGAAGTACGAGAACTATCAGCCGGATCGGATGGAGGTCATCCCTCCCGGCGTAAATCTTCAATCATTCGCGCCGCCATCCTCAAAAGACGACGAGTACCCGATCGGCCCGCAGATCGAACGTTTTCTGCGAGATCCAAGCAAGCCGCCGCTGATCGCGATGGCACGTCCTGACGAGCGAAAGAACTTGGAAATGCTCGTCCGTGTTTACGGCCAGAGCGAGCGTTTGCAGGAGCTTTCGAACCTGGTACTGATCATGGGCACGCGTGAGAACCTGAAGGATCTCGCTCCGGCTCAACGCCGCATCGTCGAGCAAATCCTGGGGCGAATCGACGATTACGACCTATACGGTTCGGTCTCGTACCCCAAGATGCACACACCTAGCGACGTGCCGGATATCTATCGTTGGTGTACCCAGCGGCGCGGTGTCTTCGTCAACCCGGCGCTCACCGAGCCGTTCGGTTTGACGCTGCTCGAAGCAGCCGCCGCAGGTTTGCCGATTGTTGCGACCAACGATGGTGGGCCAAGAGATATCGTGGCGAATTGTCACAACGGTTTGCTCGTCGATCCACTTGATCCTGAAGCAATCGAGAAGTCGCTGCTGCGGATGCTGACCGAGCCCAAGCAGTGGGATGACTGGTCTGAAAAGGGGATGGCGGGTGCCAAGAAGCACTACTCGTGGGCCAACCATGCCAAGCGGTATTGGCGCGACATCAACGATATTCTCGACCACTCGGCCGAGCCCGTGCTGGCGCGTAATACCAAAGTTCGGCGGATGCCTAACTTCGATCGCCTGGTCATTACCGACCTGGACAACACGCTGACCGGTGACGAAGGGGCGCTTCGCGAATTGCTCGATACGATTCGCGAGCATGACTACATCGGCTTCGGCATCTCGACCGGGCGACGTCTCGACAGTGCGATGGAATTGATCGAAGAGATGAACCTGCCCCGTCCTGACTTGATTTGCGCCGGTGTCGGTACGGAACTTTACTATGGTGAAAACCTCACCGCCGACCGGACTTGGCGCAAGCAGATCGGTCTGCACTGGACACCTGACGCAATACGTGCTCTGTTTGAGGGCGTGGATGGAATCTATGTGCAGAAGGACTTCCAGCAGTCTGAATTTAAAATCAGCTTCGACGTCGACACGAAAGTCGCTCCGAGTATCCCTCAGATCAAACGAATGTTGCGAGAAGCGGGGATTCGTGCCCGCGTGGTTTTCTCGCGAAACATGTATCTAGACATCCTGCCCAATCGTGGGGGACCTGGCGTCGCTGTGCGGCATGTCCTCTATAAATGGGGCTTTTCGCCGGAAAAAGTGCTGGTGGCCGGCGATAGCGGCAACGACGAGGGAATGCTCAAGGGGCGTACGCTTGGAGTGGTTGTAGGGAATTATAGCCCTGAACTCGAGAAGCTACGGGACTGGCCGCGGATCTATTTCGCGGAAGGCCATCATGCACGAGGTATCCTGGAGGGAATTAACTACTATCAGTTTCTAGACAACATCACGATACCCAATGATCGTCACGAGTAGGAATGGACAGCCTGACCACCTGCAGACTGAGGCAGAGATTTCGCTCAAGCGACTTCTGCCGCGTTTGGAGGCATTTTGGTCAGAGGAAGACGTTGCCAGCGGTCTAGCGCGTGAATTCACACAGCGTTTAGTCGCTCAATGGCCGCGGTTGTTTCGCCTGCTCTTCACGCTGTATCACAAGCGATATGACTTCTTCTACCACCTGGAAGAAATCATGTTTACGGCGGCACGCGGTTGGAAGCAACGTAGTCCTGAGCTGCGCGAACAAGACGACCACCGCTCCAACGATCCGACCTGGTTTCAGTCAGAACACATGGTGGGTGGTGCGCTCTATGTCGATCTCTTTTCCGAGAATCTCAGCAAGCTTCGCGAGTGCATTCCGTACTTTAAAGACCTCGGCCTGACCTACGTTCACTTGATGCCGCTGTTTGCGGTTCGTCCTGGCGACAACGACGGTGGCTATGCGATCAGCAACTACCGTAGTGTCGATCCGCGTTTGGGCACGATTGATGATCTGCGTCAACTGGCCGACGAGTTCCGCGAAGCAGGCGTTTGTCTTTGTCTCGACTTTGTCTTCAATCACACGTCAGACGATCACTACTGGGCCCAGCACGCCCAGGCTGGCGATATCGAGTATCAGCAGTATTACTACTGCTTTCCCGACCGGACCGTTCCCGATCAATATGAACGCACCCTGCGAGAGATCTTCCCGACCGTTCGACGTGGCAACTTCACCTGGCATGACGGGATGCAGCGCTGGGTCTGGACGACGTTCAACAGCTTTCAGTGGGACCTGAACTACGGTAACCCGGCGGTCTTTCGGGCAATGCTTGAAGAGATGCTCTTCATTGCCAACACCGGCGTCGACATCCTTCGGCTGGATGCCGTGGCGTTCATTTGGAAGCAAATGGGCACCAATTGCGAGAACCGTCCTGAAGCTCACTTGTTGATTCAGGCCTTCAATTGCCTGGCAGGGATTGCGGCACCAGGGCTGGTCTTTAAGTCCGAAGCCATCGTTCATCCGGACGAAGTGGTGAAGTATATCGGAGTGGAAGAGTGTCAAATCTCCTACAACCCGACGCTCATGGCTTTGTTGTGGGAATCGCTGGCCACGCGTAGCACGCGTCTGCTGAAGAAGTCGTTGAGCCACCGTCATCGATTACCGCATGGAACATCGTGGGTGAACTACCTGCGCTGTCACGACGATATCGGCTGGACCTTCGACGATGAAGACGCGGCTCAGTTGGGCATCAATGGCTACGACCATCGACAATTCTTGAACAACTTTTACACCGGACAATTCCCTGGATCATTTGCCCGCGGCGTTCCGTTTCAGCACAACCCAACTACCGGCGACATGCGGATTTCGGGAACGTTGGCATCACTGGCCGGCCTCGAGCAAGCCATCGAGTTCCACGATCCTAAATTGATCGAAATGTCGGTCCGGCGCATGTGCCTGCTGTATGGCATCACGCTGAGCATCGGGGGCATTCCGCTTCTGTATCTCGGCGAAGAGTGGGGCATGCTCAACGATTACGATTTCGTGCAGGACCCGGCGAAAGCCGGAGACACACGCTGGATCCATCGCCCCAAGATGAAGTGGGAATACCTGCAAAACTTCCATCAGGAAGTCGAGGATCAGAACGGGTCGATTCGCGGAAAGATCTTCCGTTCGATCCAGAGATTGATCTCGCTGAGGAAGAACCTGCCGTCGCTGGCCGGGCAGCAGATGGAGCTGATCCCGGTCGATAATCCCCACGTGCTGGGCTTCGTCAGGCACTTTGAGGGAAATCGTATCTTGATCCTGGCTAATTTCACGGAAGAAGAGCAGCACGTCCCCGCCAACAACGTCCGCACGGGGGGGCTCGGACGCTTCTTCCAGGATCTGATCAGCGAGCAGGAAATTGCGACGCATGAAGATCTCGTGATGCAGCCGTACGGTCTCTTGTGGCTGGAACGAATCTAGGGCCAAAATCTGGGGGATTTGGCTCAGAATTAGGCCCTATGTGCACAAATTTTTAGCACCTCCGGCCGAAACCTTTGCTAAGTGGTAGGTTTCTAGCAATGATCGGTAATTGGCGCGTCATTTGCGTTTCAGTACGAATGGATCGTGCCGATTAAAACGCCGGTGGCTGATTTTCGTGCGTTGTTCCCGTAATTACCGTTTGCGGGCCGGATGTTGGCCCAAACGGTTTGGCATTTCTCTCCCGCGATTCGACAATCTTTGAGGCTTCTATGGCGATTCTGACGGCCCTTCATCATTCGACCAAGTACAAGTACGATCGCAAGATCGGCGTCGGGGCTCAGACTATTCGTTTGCGTCCGGCACCACACTGCCGCACGCCCATCCACAGTTATTCCCTGCGAATCAATCCAAAACCGCACTTCCTGAACTGGCAGCAGGACCCACACGGTAACTTCGCCGCTCGCGTTGTCTTCCCGGAACCGGTTGACCACTTCCAGGTCGATGTCGATCTGATTGCCGAAATGACGGTGATCAACCCGTTCGACTTCTTCCTCGAACCGGATGCGGAAGACTTTCCGATCATCTACAAGGAACCGCTCAAGACCGACCTAGCGCCTTTCCTGGAACAGGAACCGCATGGTCCGCTGCTGACCGAATACCTGAAGGGTGTCGATGTTACCCCACGGCGCATCGTCGACTTCCTGGTCGATATCAACCAGCGATTGCAGAATGACATCGCTTACACGGTGCGTATGGAGCACGGCGTCCAGAGCCCGGAAGAGACTCTTGAAAAGCGTCTCGGGTCGTGTCGTGACTCGGCCTGGCTGTTGGTGCAAATGCTGCGTCACTTCGGGCTCGCCGCTCGCTTCGCTTCAGGCTACATCTGCCAATTGACGCCAGACATCAAGTCGCTCGATGGTCCTTCCGGTCCGGAAAAAGACTTCACCGATTTGCATGCCTGGACCGAGGTCTTCCTGCCGGGTGCCGGTTGGGTTGGTCTCGACGCGACGTCGGGGCTCTTCGCCGGGGAAGGTCACATTCCACTGGCATGTACACCGTCGCCAATCACCGCGGCACCTGTCTCGGGAAGCCACGAGCCATGCGAAGTCGAATTTGAATTCGACATGAAGATCACACGGTTCCACGAAGATCCACGTGTGACCAAGCCGTACACCGACGAAGAGTGGGACGAGATTCAAGCCCTCGGTCACGAAGTTGACAAGCACCTGGAACGGGTCGGCATTACGATGACCATGGGTGGCGAGCCAACCTTCGTTTCCATCGACGATATGGAAGGGGACGAGTGGAACACGGCTGCCGTTGGGCCGACCAAGCGTGGCCTGGCCGACAAGCTGATGCGTAAGCTGTTCAAGCGATTCGGCGAGGGCGGTTTCCTGCATTATGGTCAAGGTAAGTGGTACCCTGGCGAATCATTGCCACGATGGGCGTTCCGCTGCTACTGGCGTCACGATGGCGAGCCGATCTGGAATGATCAATCGCTCTTGGCCGAGGACGGCATGAACTACGGCCACGATAGTGATCTGGCGATGCAGTTCGCACGTCGTCTGGCCGAACAACTCGGTGTCGAACCAAACCATGCTAACTACGCCTATGAAGATGCGTTCTATTACACCTGGATGGAACGTCGCCTTCCGGTGAATGTCGATATCCACGATTCTAAGCTGGAAGACGAGGAAGAACGTAAGCGAATCGCTAAGGTCTTCGAGCAGGGGATTACGTCGCCGGTTGGTGTCGTTCTACCGGTTCGTTACCTGTGGTGGGCCGCTCAGCCTGGTTGGGAAAGTGGCGAATGGCACGTGCGTAGTGACGAGCTGTTCCTCATTCCCGGTGACTCGGCGATGGGCTTGCGATTGCCGCTCAAATCGCTGATCTACGAAACCGAAGGTCAGGCTGCCGCGCTCTTCCCATTAGATCCGATGACGGAAACAACTCCGCTTCCATCGTATGCCGAGTTCATGGCGCGTCGCACGCCGGCGATGGTCGGAGGCGACTCCGGCAAGCCGTGGTCTATGAAGACCACGGGTGGCGATACTTACCGCAGCCCATCACGCCCTCAGGGCATGAGCGGACAGAGCCTGGAGTCGGACGGCTTCTTTGGCCCCGGTGACTGGGGCGACAATGGTGGTCCGAACCCCATGAATCAACTGGTTCGTACGGCCATTTGCGTCGAGCCACGCAATGGCTGCCTGCATGTCTTCATGCCGCCGGTCGATCGCATGGAAGGCTATCTCGAATTGCTGACGGCGGTGGAAGCCGTTGCCGCCGAATTGAGTTCGCCGGTGATCATCGAAGGCTACCTGCCTCCACACGATGATCGCGTCAATCACCTGAGTGTGACGCCTGACCCCGGCGTGATCGAAGTCAACGTCCACCCAGCCAACAGTTGGCAAGAACTGGTCGACATTACGACCGGCGTTTACGAGGACGCCCACCATACTCGGTTGGGAACCGAAAAGTTCAACCGCGATGGTACCCATACCGGTACTGGCGGTGGTAACCACGTGGTGCTTGGTGGCCCGACTCCAGCGGAAAGTCCGTTCCTGAAGCGACCCGACATTCTGCGAAGCCTGATTGGCTATTGGCACAATCATCCATCGCTTTCCTATCTGTTTAGTGGTAATTTCATCGGCCCCACGAGTCAGGCGCCACGCGTCGACGAAGGACGCCGAGATGCGCTGTACGAACTGAAGATTGCCTTCGAGCAGATCCCCGATAAGGGGCAGTTCTCGCCTTGGTTGGTCGACCGTGTCTTCCGCAACTTGCTGGTGGACATTACCGGAAATACCCACCGTGCCGAGTTCTGCATCGACAAGCTATTCTCCCCGGATAGCAGCTCGGGGCGACGTGGTTTGCTGGAATTCCGTGCTTTCGAGATGCCTCCCCACGCTCGAATGAGCCTCACCCAGCAACTGCTGCTGCGGTCGTTAATGGCTCGTTTTGCTGAGCATCCGTATAAAATGCCTCTGGTCGATTGGGATACGAGTCTGCATGACCGATTCATGCTGCCGCATTTCAATTACCAAGACTTTGAAGACGTAATCGAGGAGACGAAGGACGCCGGATTCGAGCTGGAAGCATATTGGTTCCTCCCTCACTTTGAGTTCAAATTCCCTAAAATTGGGGAATTCTCTCATCGAGGTGTCCAGGTCGAGCTTCGCAAAGCGATCGAACCTTGGTACGTCCTGGGTGAAGAATCTGGGCAAGGTTTTACCGCCCGATATGTCGATTCGTCGCTGGAACGGATGCAGGTCAAAGTTCGCGGAGCGATCCCAGGCCGGCACTTTGTGATGTGTAACGGACGTAAGATTCCGCTACATCCAACAGGAACCGAGCAGGAATTCGTCGCTGGCGTGCGGTATCGGGCCTGGCAGCCGCCAAGTTGCCTACATCCCACGATTCCGGTCGATGAACCCCTGACGATCGACCTGTACGACTCATGGTTCCAGCGAAGTTTGGGAGGTTGTCGCTATCACGTAGGACATCCAGGGGGGAATAATCCCGAAGCATTCCCTGTGAATGCCTTCGAGGCCGAGTCCCGCCGTGGGGGTAGATTTGAGAAGATGGGGCATACGCCCGGTTATGTCGAGCTTCCGCCGGATGAGTCCTCGACTGAATTCCCCTTCACGCTAGATTTGAGACGGGGTAAAACCAAGCATCTGTAAACCCCACGCAGGGATTGCGTAACACCTCATTTTGGACAACCCGAGGTTTCGGTGACCAGAATTCCCGCACAAAATGATGCGTCCGCCGATCTATTTGCCCCGTATAAGCCGATTCCCGACGTATACGACGAACTGAATGATGGTACGCACATAAGGCCCCATTGGCAAAGTTTCGTCCAAGGCGTTCGAGACATTGGTGCCGGCGAATTCCAACGTCGCTGGCAACAAATGCAAAAATTGCTCGATCGCACGGGCATGGCCTATATCGGTGCGGGTATTGGAAGCCCTGCCCAGGATCGTCGCGCCCGCCCCTGGGAGCTTGATCCGCTACCGGTACTACTGCCTAGTAGCGAGTGGGATCAAATATCTCGAGGAATAAAGCAGCGTGGCAAACTGATGCAGATGATTTTGCAGGATCTGTACGGTCCGCAAGATTTACTGCGCAGCGGGATTCTTCCCGAAGAAGTCCTGTTCCGGCATCCGGGTTATTACCGTTGTTTTCACGGTCAGAACCCACCCGGGAATAATTACATCTACTTCTACGCCGCGGACCTTTCCCGCTCGCCAGATGGAAGTTGGTGGGTCCAAGGGGATCGAAGCGAATCCCCGTCCGGCAGCGGCTTCGCGCTCGAGAATCGAATTACCCAGTCTCGGATGACGCCGAGCCTCTTCCATAAAGAGAACGTTCAGCGTCTGGCCGGCTACTTCATGAAAGTGAAGGAGGCCGTACTGCGTGCTTGTTCACGCGTGACCAATCCGCGGGTCGTGATTCTCAGCAATGGCCCAGAAAGCCCGAATTACTTCGAAGATGCCTACCTCGCTCGCTACCTCGGTTACACGTTGGTTGAACCGGCCGACCTGGCCGTGCGTGGCAATCGCGTCATGCTGAAAACGTTAGGGGGCCTGCTTCCGGTCGACGTCATCATTCGGCGTCCTAACAGCGATCAGTGTGATCCCCTCGAGATTAGCCACTCGACCGGAGGAATCCCGGAACTGCTGCAAGTTTGCCGCATGAAGAATGTGGTGGTGCTCAATCCATTGGGTTCGGGCATCGTCGAGTCTCCGATCTTCATGACGTTCATGCCGCAGTTGTGTCAGCACCTGTTGGGCGAACCGCTCATTCTGCCTGGCGTCGCCACCTGGCGCTGTGGCGACCCTGATTCGTTGGCTTACGTAGTCGAGAATATCGAGAAGCTTGTCATCAAATCGGCTTACCGAAAGCGTGGTAATCGAACGGGAATCTTCCGCGTTCAGAAAGATGGTGACCAGGAAAAACTGATTCGCATGATTCAGGCAGACCCTGACATGTTCGTTGCCCAAGAGGAAGTCGTTCGGTCGACCAGTCCGGTCTATTCCAAGAAGACCCTTACGCCGGCCCATATTGCTCTGCGAAGTTTTGCTGTGTTAGGGCAACATGAGTTCGAGACGATGCCAGGCGGATTGGTACGCTTGAGTGGCGAACTGCAACCGCTCGAAGCCTCGTTGCAAGTGGGCGAACGCAGCAAGGATGCGTGGGTACTATCCGCGACTCCGATCGCTCGCGTGAGCTTGTTGAAGCAGCCGGAGCATGGTGTCGAACTAAAGCGTACCGGCGGAGAACTCCCCAGCCGCATCGCCGAAAACTTGTACTGGTTGGGACGCAACTTGGAACGCGCCGACGTGACGGCACGTATCCTGCGGACAACCATTTCGCGATTGACCAGTGAAGAGCAGATCGTCGAGATGCCTGAAGTGGTCATCTTGATGCGGACGATGGCCGAGATGGGCATTATCGAGACCGGCTACGGTGTCGAAGAGATGCGAAAGCAATTGCCTCCCATCGAGCGAAACCTGGCCGTCAGTATCTTTGACGAACAGAACTCGATGAGTTTGCGTTCGATCGTCACGCAGATCTTCCGGCTCACGTCGCGTAGCCGTGATCGTGTTTCGGCTGATAGCTGGCGTGTGCTGCACCGCGTCGACCAAGGCTTCCAACCGCCGAAAACCGGCTACTGGGATTTGTCCGATTGTTTGGCCTTGCTCGACGACCTGATCCTCGACCTGGCAGCGTTCTCAGGGATCATCTCTGAAAGCATTACGCGTACCCAGGTCTATCACTTCCTCGACATGGGGCGACGCATGGAGCGGGCCACGCAAAGTTCGCGACTGATGCGGAACTGCCTGGTTCTTCCTTCCGGAGACCTGGCCGCCATCTTGGAAGCGCTCTTGGAGATCTCCGACAGTCTGATTACCTACCGTTCGCGTTATCTGGAAGAAATGCATCTGGGAGCCGTGCTCGATCTGCTGGTGACCGACGAGACCAACCCACGGTCGATTGCCCGGCAGTTGGCTCAACTGTTAGAGCACGTCAACGACCTGCCCAACGTGGGGAATCATGCTGGCTACACGGTCGAACAGCGTCTGGCGATGTCGCTTTTGCACGAAGTCCGGATGTTCGACGTAACACGTGTACGAGCCCCCGACGCATTGTCCGCCGGCGAATCGCTGCATATGCTGTTGCAAGAAATTGAATCGCTGCTTCCAAAGCTATCGGACGTTGTTTCCCAGCGATATCTTGTTCACTCGATGCCCCAGTCACACCTGGTCGAGATCCGCCCCTAGTAGATGAAGCTTTGACCAACCGTGCGATATCAAGTGGAACACAAGACGGCTTACCACTACTCCGAGCCTGCCTCGGTAGCGCACAATCTATTGCATTTGCGCGTCCCCACAACGCATCGCCAAAGCGTCGAAGATTTCGCTCTGACGGTCGAGCCCAAGCCGAGATCGGTCGTTTCGCGAACCGATTATTTCGGCAATCAGGTTCATTACTTCGCGTTGAGCGAACCACATAGCGGAATGACCATCACGGCGACCAGTCGCGTGGTGGTAAAAACCCCAGCGCCGATAACAACCTCGCCAGCTTGGGAAGATCTCGCCGCGCACGCCAAGGACCGCGACTTTCCTCTGGAAGTTCGCCAATACCTATTCCCTTCGCGGCACATTCGGATGTTGCCCATCCTGAGCGAATACGGCAAGGCGGCATTCACCCGGGCCCGTCCCATTGTTGAAGCGGCGATGGAACTAACGACGCGAATTTATACCGAGTACAAATACGACTCGAACGCGACCAATATCTTTACGCCGCTCGAGGAAGTCGTTCGTCAGCGACACGGTGTTTGCCAAGACTTTGCCCACGTGGGGATCGGAGCGTTGAGGGCTCTAGGCTTGCCGGCTCGTTACGTCAGTGGGTACCTGCGTACCGAACCGCCACCGGGCAAACCTCGCCTGGTGGGTGCCGATGCTTCCCATGCCTGGTTCTCGGTCTTTTGTGGAACCGACCTGGGTTGGATCGATTTCGATCCGACGAATAACGTGATGGTGGGCACCGATCACATCACCCTGGCCCACGGGCGAGACTTCGAAGACGTTTCGCCCATTCAAGGGGTCGTTATGGGTGGCGGCACGCGGACCATGCAAGTTGGCGTCGACGTGATGCCGCTGGGTGCTAAGACCAACGGCGCGCCCTCAGGACCTGCCGCTACCCAGCAGCAGCAACAGCGAAGTCAGAACAAGTAGGGTGCTCAGACTGATTTCTGAGCGACCCTATCTATCTTATGCTGCTGCTTGAAGACTGAAGAAGGTTGTCCCGATCGATTCGCCGACGAGATTCAAACGCTTCTGGAAGTCGTCGATGAACTCGTGCAAGCCGCGAGCGATAATGTCTGTCGCGCTGGTAAATGCGAACTCAGCACGAAGTTGACCCAGTCGCTGCTCGGGCAGGTTCGTAAACCCTTCGATGTCGCTTCCGGTGATCGCGTGCAGCGATTCATTCGCTTTAGTAAGGCAGTGCAGAACGGCTCGCGGGAACTCTTTGTCCAGCATGATGAAGTCGACGACGTTCTGCGGAACAATTCGACCAAAACGCTGGCGATACATTTCGTAAGCACTTGCCGAACGGAGCAGGGCACCCCACTGTAAATCATCGAACGCGCTTCCCACGTGCTGCGGGCTGGGCAGCAGGATGTAATACTTCACATCCAGAATGCGAGACATCTTGTCGGCCCGTTCCAGGAAGCGTCCTAGCTGACAGAAATGCCACCCTTCGCCGTGGGTCATGGTTGCATCGGTCACGCCGCTGAACTGCTGACCCGAATTACGAACGGCTTCGTAAAAGTCGGGCAGGTCGTCCAAAATGCCTTCGGCATCCCCCACATCTTTGACCATCAGGTAGAAGCGGTTGATGTGCTCCCACATTTCGGCCGAGATGCGTTCGCGGATGCTGCGGGCATTCTCACGAGCGTTGATCAGACAGGAAAGAATCGAGTTCGGATTGTTGCGATCGAACGTCAGAAACTCGATAACGTTTCGCTTACTGGCTTCGCCGTAAATCTCAGAGAACTTTTCATCATCACCAGTGGTGGTGACCAGCGGCATCCATTGCTGGTTGCCGGCGGTCGACAAATCCATGCTGATGTTCAAGTTCACCGCGATGAAGCGGGCTACCGCCTCAGCACGTTCGATATAACGGCTGGTCCAATAGATGGAGTCGGCTACGCGACTTAACATGAAGAACCTTTCAATCCCTACACGACCCAGGTGTCTTTGCTTCCGCCCCCCTGGGACGAGTTGACCACGAGCGATCCCTTACGCAGGGCAACTCGAGTCAGTCCGCCGGGCAATACGTAGATGTCACGTCCATAGATGATAAACGGTCGCAGGTCGACGTGCCTCCCCTCTAAGTGGTCATCAATGATGACGGGAGCCCGCGATAGGGCAAGGGTCGGCTGTGCGATGTAATTCCGCGGGTTGGCTTTGATCAATTCGACGAACTTCTGGTGCTCTTCCTTGGAAGCACGCGGACCGATCAGCATGCCGTAACCGCCTGATTCGTTGGCCGGTTTTACCACCATGTCAGCGATATTCTTGATGACGTGGTCACGCTGAGCGTCGTCCCAGCAAACGTACGTGGGCACGTTCGGCAGGATCGGGTCTTCGCTCAGGTAGTACTTAATCATGTCCGGTACGTAGGCGTAGATTACCTTGTCGTCGGCAATGCCAGTACCCGGAGCGTTCGCCAACGCGACGTTTCCGGCACGGTAAGCGTCGATGATTCCCGGAACCCCCAGCATCGAATCCTTGCGGAAGACGTGCGGGTCGATGAAGTCGTCATCGATTCGGCGGTAAAGCACGTCTACCGGTTTCAAACCCTTGGTTGTCCGGGCATAGACGCGGCGATCGCGAACCACCAAGTCTCGGCCTTCTACCAGGTCGACACCCATCTGCTGGGCGAGGAACGAGTGTTCGAAGTAGGCCGAGTTATAAATCCCTGGCGAAAGCACGGCCACGACGGGCTTTTCGACACTTTCGGGAGCTAGCGAGTTCAGTGCGTCGAGTAATTGACTGCAGTAATCGTCGACTGGGCGGACAAACTGGGCCTCGAACAGGCCTGGGAATGTCTGTTTCATCAACTGACGATTCTGAAGCACGTACGAGACGCCGGAAGGGCAACGCAGGTTGTCTTCCAGTACGTAGAACTCGCCGTCCGAGTCACGGACCAAGTCAGTGCCGGTAATATGACACCAAATGCCGTTTGGCGGCTTCATGCCGACACATTGAGGCCGGAAACTGCTGGCCGATTTGACCACGTGTTCTGGAATGATCTTGTCTTTGAGGATCTTCTGGTCGTTGTAGATGTCGTCGATGAACATGTTGAGCGCGACGATGCGCTGCTTCAGTCCTTTCGACATCCACGACCACTGCTCGCCTTGGATGATGCGAGGCAAAATGTCGAACGGAATGATTCGTTCCGTGCCTGCCTCTTCACCATAGACGTTGAACGTAATTCCTAAACGAATCATCGACCGCTCGGCGGCCGTCTTTCGTTTGCGAAGATCGTTGGAAGTGAGCTCTTGAATATGTTCATAAAGGAGTTGGCAGTTGGTCCGAGGGGAACCGCCAGGGGAGAACATTTCGTCGTAAAATTCGCCAACGTCATAATCTGCGATGAGGTTGGGCTCGGATATACCTTGAGTCTGTGTTTGCCCTTGCACGTCATTCTTCTCCTAATGAGAAATCCAGTGGGGCCAGATGAAACCGCCGGGGAGGAGACGTCGTCGTGACATGACGAGTCGAAGTGTTGCCTGAGTCCTCCCAAAGGGACAAGTAATAGAGAAGCACTTGCCGTGCCAATATAGGCGGTGCCATGGGATCTGCAAAGCCGTAAGATATTCCCTGCAATGGCTTTGCATCGAAATGAATCGGCCTGAACATTATGCCGTAGTTGCTTAACATGCCTATTAAATGAGCAGGGGTAAGGGAAACAGAACTGACATTAAGGTAATTTGCCGATTGCCAGGATTGATTCGCTCAGCCGGCATGACGTTGTTAAAATGTGCGTCTGCCTAACCTGCTTCCTGCCAACTTCGAGCTTGCCCCATGTCGTTCTCTTACCGCTGTCTGCTGCCGCTGTTTCTTCTTTTGGTCTTGCCGGTCGCTTCGACGGCTCTCGCGGATCCTATTCAGCCATCGACTAACCTTCCGCAAACGCAACCTTGGGACTTAACGAAACTTTCCGAGGCCCCCAAGTTCGCGTGGGTGGATGCCGATTCGCCGGTACGCTCTTTGACGTTCACCGGGGAAGAGTTCGAAGGACATCCGACAAGTGTCTTCGCTTATTATGCGACACCTGGAAGCATATTGGGAGACAAAAATTTAGACAGAAATTTGCCGGCCATCGTTTGCATTCACGGTGGAGGGGGAACCGCATTCCGCGAGTGGACTGAATTGTGGGCGAAACGTGGTTACGCGGCAATTGCCATGGACCTCGCAGGCTCGCGGCCGATCGAAGGCAAGAATCCCCATGATCAAAAAAATCGAACACGTTTACCCGACGGTGGACCGTTTCATGGCGACCAGCACAAGTTTGGCCACATCGACGATCAGGTACATCAACAATGGCAATACCACGCGGTCGCAAACGTAATCTTAGCGCATTCTTTAATTCGCAGTTTTCCCGAGATCGATAAAAAACGAACCGGTGTGACCGGTATCAGCTGGGGTGGTTACTTAACGTGCATCGTGGCCGGCGTCGATTCAAGATTTCATGCCGCGGTGCCTGTTTATGGATGTGGCTATCTGACCGACAACAGCAAGTGGCTGGATCGCTTTGCCAAAATGACACCTCGGCAAAGACAGTTGTGGGTCACGCTGTGGGATCCTCGCCAATACTTGCCTGCGGTTTCGATGCCGATTCTGTTTGTGAACGGCACGAACGATTTTGCGTATCCGCTAGATAGTTACATGAAGAGCTACGACGCGGTCCCCGACGACGTTCACAAGCAGCTATCGATTACCGTGAAAATGTCGCACAGCCATCCCGGTGGTTGGAATCCACCGCAAATCGGTCACTTCATGGACCAATGGCTCAAGCGAGGTGAACCGTTGCCGATGGTTGATCTTCCCCAGATCAAAGGAGATCACGTCGAATTGCGCTATGACACAGCGACGTTCGCTAAAGCGGCGATCCACTGGAGCGTCGACGACAAGGCGGTCAACGCTCATGATTGGAAGACGGCCGATGCGGTCGTCAAAGAAGACATCATTATCGCCCCAGCACCTCCCGAAGACGCACGGCTTTGGTACATGACCGTCCAGGCCGAGGATGGCAGCCTGGTTAGCACCGAGATCATCTTCGTCAAAGAACGCTTGATCCGCTGAGTCGCCTACGGACTGATCCGGCGAACATATAAGTAGTACGCCCCACAGATCTCTTGATTCTCTGAGTTGAAAAACGCGGTCCGCAACTCCAGCGGCCCTTTGCTAAGGTCAGCCTGGGTGACGAATGCGGAGTCGTCCTTGGTCATCGAATCGATGCGGATGGTTTGTTCGTCGACGCGCACCTCAGCACGTTGAATCGGCAAAGCCGTTCCCTCGGGGAACGTCCCGTCCGTGACTTTGAGTTGAGGACAGCCATCGGCCAGCTTCAAACCACTTTCCCGCGGCCAGCGTCGAAGTTCCAACTCGAAGGTACCTGGCTCGGCGACGGTCAGGTGCCAGGAACCATTCTTGAGCACGCCTCGGCGGATCTGCACCTGTTGATCGACAAACACATCAAGCCACTCGCACGCGGTCAGCAGTGTTGGGTTTTCGGCGTCGTGGCCGATGATCACGCGTTGCGGCGTCAGCACGTCTCCTTTGACTTCGTCCCACCAGGAATTAAGATGCGAGCGAAGTTTCTCGACGATCTCGGGATGTTGGCCGGCAATGTTCTTATCCTGGTGCGGATCGTCTTGCACGTTGTAAAGCTCTCGATTCTCCAGCAAACGCCACTGCTTCCACATCACGCAAGCTCCGTCACGTTGGGGAATGGCCGGGTTGCCCTTGGTGTAGCGAACCTTGAAGGTCGGCATGCGGCTGTAGTTGATCACCAGCATGCGATCGTCAAGTTGAGCGGTCTGCTGGGTCAGCACAGGCTTCAGCGAAACGCCGTCGAGCTTCGCTGGCGTCTGGCCCGCGATTCCACTCAGGTCGGCCAGGGTGGGCAGCAAGTCCTGAACATGGCACAGGTCCGCGACATCGTGAGGGTTCTTCAAGCCAGCGGGCCAACGGATGAAACAAGGAACACGGTGGCCGCCTTCCCATAGGGTTGTCTTGCTGCCCTTCATGCCGGCATTGAAATACTTCGGTCCCATCGTGCTGCCGTTGTCAGTCAAGAAGACGACGATGGTGTTGTCGAGTTTATCTGTCTCCTGCAGGAACCGATCCAGCTTGCCGACGTTGTCGTCGATGTTTTCGCCCATCGCCAGGAAGCTGACGAGATTAGCCTTCTGGACAGGCGGCATTCCCTTTGTAACTTCCGGATGGGCTTCCATTGCCTCGCGAACCCTGTCCCGGTACTTGTCCGGAACAAACCAGGGCCAATGAGCAGCGTTCAGGGCGATGTAAGCAAAGAAGGGACGCTGGTCCTCTTGCTCGATCCATTTCATCGCTTCGCTAAAGAAGATATCTGTGCAGTAACCTTCGCGCTTTTCACGCTTGGTATTGTGGATGTACGTGTCATCGAAGTAATCATTGTTCCAATAGTCAGGCACGCTATTGATATGCGACGAGGGAAACCACAATGCTTCTTCAAAGCCGCGATCTTCTGGGCGGAACGGGTAGTTGTCACCCAGATGCCACTTGCCAAAGAGCCCAGTTCGGTAGCCGCCAGCCTGGAAGACATCGGCCATCGTTTTCAGTTCCGGCTTGAGCAGCGTTCGTCCACTGCTCACATTGATCGCGCCGTTGCGAAATGCATCAAGCCCCGTCAGTAATTGCCCACGGGTCGGCGTGCACATGGGCGAGACATGAAAGTCCGTCAAACGGACAGCTGCCTTGGCCAATTGATCGATACTTGGGGTGTGCGTGATCGGGTTTCCATGGCACGAGAACTCGCCGTAGCCCTGGTCGTCGGTCATGATCACGATCACATTCGGCTTTTCTGCCGCCTGAAGTGAGCCGAACGCAACAAGGAGCAGTAGCAACGAGAGTACAAGTGGGCGGGGCATGAAAGAAGCTTTCTCGTCCAATAAGGATCGTCAAGGGTGGGAAGGTCCCTATGATGACTTCGACGCCAAGCGTTGGCAACAAAAAATGCTCACGGAGGCCATTGCTTCCGAGAGCATCACGAATTTGCTTGGTTGGAAAACGGGCAGAGAAGGACCAAAAATCAGGTCAACCAGTTCGATTGAACCAACGCTTCCGCGCTGACGATTCTTGGGCACTTCCAATTGTTTCGCTGCATCCAGTCAAAGAACTGCGACTCGACGGCAATGTGATAGTTGCGGATGTAGTAAATCACATCGCCTGACCAGCACCATTCGCCGTCGCTGTAGACATCCGGCGGACCGATCATCACGCTATCGTCCATTAGCCGGTCGTACGCGTCGCTATTGGCCTCGAACAGTAGGGTACCTTCGCTCAGATATTGCAGCACGAGGTCCTCTTCATCGAGAGGCCCCATCATTTGCAGTTCTCGCAAGTCTTGTAGAGCTTCGCGTCGACTGCTCTCCTCGAAAAATCCGAATCGCTTCAACATGGGTCACGTTCCTCCACACCACCCATGGCAAGCCGAATCCGAGCTTCAGCCGGGTGACGATTAGATGAGAAAAGGAAGTCACCGGAAGACGGCCATCGTCTGGAACCGCCTACCCTGTGGAATCACGAATCCCTCCAATGTTGTCCCGCAACAAGCTGCCACTTCTTCGGAGGACACCATCCGTGGCCCTCTTTGGGGCAGTTTAGCAAAGGAGGAATCGAAAAGGCAAAGAAAATTTTGCACGAAAATGCATTCGTTGCCGCGCTCACGGTAGCTTATGACGGCATCTGAACCATCACATAAAAAATGGCAAATGTGCATGGCAGGTTGTCTGGGAAGAAAAACCAACCATACGATTCCATGGATGCGTCTTTGGCATCGAAAGTAAGTACTGGTAGGAATAGCATTTGCACAAGTATGCACCAGAGATGATACGCACCAATAATGGCAGACCGCCTTCGACTGAGGTACGCCTAAGGGAAATGGCAAGAAAATGGCAATCGATCCAATCTGTGGAATGACCGTTCAGGAGTCGTCACCCTGGAAAACGACTCGGGATGAGAAAACGTTCTACTTCTGTAGCGAACACTGCTTGAAGAAGTTCGAAGCGGAAGGTGAGCTTGGCAGCGCGCCGATGCAGTTAGTTACCCTCGGCGAAGCCCCGGCCAAACATGATTGTTGCCATGGTCACGAAGGTCATTCAGCCAACAAAACGTCTTCAGCCAAGTACATCTGTCCGATGTGCGAAGGCGTCGAAAGCGATGTACCGGCCGATTGTCCGAAGTGCGGCATGGCCTTAGAGCGAAACCAACCGGCGGCACCGCAGACCAAGACCATCTACACCTGCCCGATGCATCCGGAGGTGCGGCAAGATCACCCCGGCAGTTGCCCGAAGTGCGGTATGGATCTCGAGCCGGAAACCGTCACGTCCGACGAGGAGGAAGCCGATCCGGAACTGACCTGGATGACGATTCGCTTTTGGGTGGGAACTGCGCTGACCATCCCCATCTTTGCCTTGGCGATGCTGCCGATGGTGGGCATCGAACTGGGTGTGCCTGCGGATGTATCACGTTGGATTCAATTGGTTCTGGCCACACCGGTCGTCTTATGGTGTGGCTGGCCTTTCTTCGTGCGTGGTGCGAAGTCGCTGGTCACCATGAACCTGAACATGTTCACGCTCATCTCTCTGGGGGTCGCGGCGGCGTACCTTTACAGCTTTGTCGCGACTGTTTTTCCGGCCGCGATACCCGAAGCCTTTCGACACGCAGGCGAGGTACCGGTCTACTTCGAGGCTGCGGCGATGATCGTTACGCTCGTTCTGCTGGGCCAAGTGATTGAACTGAGAGCCCGAAAGAAGACAGGCAGCGCAATTCGCGAACTGATCAACCTGGCCCCACCTACCGCACGGCTCATCGAAGACGGCCAGGAACGCGAAGTCCCGTTGAGTGAAGTTCACCGGGGGCAAGAACTGAAGGTTGTGCCGGGCGACAAGATTCCCGTTGATGGCGAGGTCATCTCCGGTAGTTCGACCGTTGATGAGTCGATGCTTACCGGCGAAGCTGATCCCGTACAGAAGCAAACCGGTGACAACGTGATCGGCGGTACTGTCAACCAAGGCGGGACGCTCCGCATCCGAGCGACCAACGTGGGCGAAGGCTCGGTCCTTTCGCAGATCGTACAAATGGTCGGCCAGGCCCAGCGCAGTCGTGCTCCGATTCAGCGGCTGGCCGATACCGTCTCCGGTTACTTCGTTCCAGCGATTGTCGGTATCGCGATCGTCACGTTTATTGTCTGGGCGTTCTGGTCGCCCGAAGAGCCGAAGCTCGCCTATGCTCTTTTGAACGCAGTCGCCGTTTTGATTGTCGCTTGCCCTTGTGCTTTGGGTTTGGCGACACCGATGTCGATCATGGTCGGCGTCGGGCGAGGTGCGAAAGCTGGTGTCCTGGTCAAGGAGGCCGCGGGGCTCGAAACCTTGGAGCAAGTCGATACCGTCGTGGTCGACAAGACCGGCACACTGACCGAAGGAAAGCCCAAGCTTACTAAGCTAGAGCCCGCCGAGGGATTCTCGGAAGAGGAACTCTTGAGGTACGCCGCGGCCGTCGAGCAGAACAGCGAACACCCGATCGCTCATTCGATTATCGAAGAAGCGAAGCAGCGCGACATGAATCTACCGGAAGCGACCGACTTCGATTCGGCCACCGGCCAAGGCGTTCAGGCGGTTGTCGATGGAAAGAAGATCGTCTGCGGGAAGCCATCTCTGCTGAAGGATCACGGTATCGAGTTCGACGCGACCGGATCGCCCGAAGGAACGAAGGTCTACCTGGGCGTTGATGGAAAGTACGCTGGGGCTTTGATCGTGAGTGACCCGCTGAAACCGACCACGGCAGGCGCCATCGAGTCGCTGCATGAAATGGGGATTCGCGTGATCATGATGACCGGCGACAATGCCCAGGTTGCCGAAGCGATCGCGAAGAAACTGAATATCGATGACTTCCAGGCCGATCTATCGCCGCAAGATAAACACGATCGCATCCAGAAGCTTCGTGACGAAGGAGCCAAGGTAGCGATGGCTGGCGACGGGATCAACGATGCACCAGCGCTGGCCGCTGCGGATGTCGGGATTGCCATGGGAACCGGAACCGACGTAGCGATCGAAAGTGCGGCGATCACCCTCATGGGCGGCGATTTGGAAGGCGTGGTGAAAGCGTTTCGCTTAAGTCGACGCGTCATGCGAAACATTCGCCAGAACCTGTTCTTCGCGTTGGCCTACAACAGCCTGGGCGTGCCGATCGCTGCCGGTATCTTGGTGCCGCTGTTTGGCATGCATGCCTTGCTGAATCCCATGTTCGCAGCAGCTGCAATGAGCTTCAGCTCGGTCAGCGTGATCGGTAATGCTCTGCGGTTACGTGCGACGAACCTGACAGAGTAGTGCGGGGCTAAGTACGCTTGCGGGCGATCAGCTGCGTCACGTAAGCGTTGCCGGTATGGAAGGACCCTTCGGTGACGTCCCGCTCGAGTTCCGCTTCGTGCACAATCTTCATGTCTGCGAAGTGAGGGCGAAGATCCTCAAGCGTGACGAGCATATCAACGTCCTTGGGCCCGCCGGTTCCATATTCAAGCTGTTTGGGGTGGTACGACTCCAGCAGAAAGATGCCGCCTTGCTTCAGTGAAGCAATTGCCTTTTGATAAATGTTCGTTCGTGAAGCCGAGTCGACATGCGCAAAGATGGACACGATCGCGTCCCAGCAGTTCTCGCCATAATCGAATTCGTTCAGGTCGCAGATAGTGTATTCCAGCGACACGTTATGCTCGGCTGCCAGACGCTCTGCTTTCGACTTGCCTTTGGTCGAAAGATCGACAGCATGCACCTGGTGCCCTTGCTGGCCAAGGAACAGGGCATTGCGGCCTTCTCCTTCGGCAATACAAAGGACTTTGGCATTGGGCGGGAAGTGATGGGCCGATGCTTTTAAGAACGTGTTGGGAGACGTTCCGTAAACATATTCTTCGCGTCCAAACCGCTCGTTCCAAAACTGTTGAACATCTTCGCTCATGGCAGGCAATTCCTGGGTGTGTGTTGAGTGAGCGGCTTGCGAGACCCTCTTTTAGTCACCATGTAGTCTGGCAGGTGAGGGCAGGGGGCAGGAAGCCGGTTCCCGGTAAGATGCCGTTACCGAAGATAGGTTACAGCGAAAATCAGTGCCAGATTGGCGAATGAGATTTGCTGGATAGGGGGCAAGCTTGGCGGCGCTTGCCCCCTTTCCAGCCGGAACAACTTTCCACGAGCTTCCGTAGAAAGCAGTGTAGGCGCTAGCGAACGCCGTTATGGCCGGGACGATCCAACAGGCCGACCCCTTTGCCTGCATTCGACTTTTTGTAAGCCGTCATCAAAGCATCGGTCAAAGCAGGTGGAACGGGATCCGGGCCGCGAACTGCATTGGCGATATCCCACGCCGCTTGCCATGTCGCCTTCGCTTCGAACTCATGGCTCCAACCGCTGGGCCATGTCCCACCGTAAAACTTCTGCAGATAAAGCATCTGCACGACGTAAGCGAAACACTCTTCGTCCAGTTGGTAGGTGCGAACACCAGAGCTATGCCGGTAGTCGAAACTCGCGTGCACCGCTTCATGCACGATAAAGCTGCGGTCGATGGAATCGGTCGGCAGCGTCTTGATGATGATCCGATCGCTTTCCGGAACGTATTCCGCGGCATGTTTGTGCGTGGGATCGAATTTCGCCGTGATGCGTTTCGTGTTGAGCAGATGACCGACTTTGCCGAAGTCGTGGCCACTGATCGAGCACTTATACGCGAACAGCGACAGGTTCAGGCTTTTGACCGACGCGGAGTTGATCGTGGTCCGTACACGCTCCCAGGCATCATCGTCCGCAGTCGTCGGTGGCTTCCAGCCAGGCGGCGGAATGTAGATGTATTGCGTGATCGTGCAAGGCTTGCCGAAGTCATAGTTCTTGCCATTCTTCGACTTTCTGCGGCAGCCCAGGATGTGATACAGGCACCAATTCACCTCGTCAGGATTTCGCGTGCCAAAGTTGAACACGATGATGTCCCACGGATCGGTGAACCCGTGCACGGCGGCCAAGATCCACCAGTCGTCGGCGTCGGTGACTTCTACCTTCTTTGCGTACCCCTTCGGTGGCCAGACTGGTCGAACCAGCGGCTCCCGCAACTTCACTGCCATCTTCCCCGGTCCTTTGCATGATTGAGGTTTCTCTGTCCAAAACCGTTATCGATACAAAATGGATTGGGTTGTCTGGTTTTTGGATAGAAAGTAGCAGATACGGTAAGGCTAAGCCGATCTGGCAGGGGCCGTTAGGGCGTGGTAGTGTGATGCTTCGATTGGCGGGATGCTTAGCGAAAAGGATGGATAGAAAGCCCCAGGTCATGAATCCCAATGTAGACGACTACATCCAGACTCACGCGAAGTGGCAGAAGGAACTCACGCTGCTGCGTAAGATTGTCCTCGAATCCAAACTGACCGAAGATTGGAAGTGGCGAGCGCCTTGTTACACGCTCGATGGTAAGAATGTCGTCATGCTTGCGGCCTTCAAGAATGACTGCGTGCTGAGCTTCTTCAAAGGTCCATTACTCACGGATCCCGACAACATCCTGGTCGCCCCCGGCGAGAACAGCCGCACGTTTCGCGTGGTCCGTTTTACCGACGCCAGGCAGATCACGAAGCTGAAGTCAAAGCTCAAGTTTCTGATCGAGCAAGCCATCGAGGTCCAGCGGTCCGGCAAACAAATCGAAGCAAAGAAGGGGCCTGACGAGTTTCCTGCCGAACTGCAAGCCAAGCTCGAGGAAGATCCGAAACTCAAGCAAGCGTTCGAAGGCCTCACGCCAGGACGCCAACGAGCTTACGTGATGCACTTTGCTGCTGCTAAACAGTCGAAGACACGCACCGCCAGAATCGAAAAGTTCACGCCCCGAATCCTCGACGGCAAAGGCATGAACGATTGCGTCTGCGGCCTCACCAAAAAGCCCCCAGGCTGCGATGGCTCGCACAATAAGAAGTAGAGACCGCGTATCGGAATCCTGGGACCCGCTGAACGATTCAGGCCGTCGCTACGAAGAGAGAAACGACCTCCGTCCCCTTTATTGTTGGTTGCGTTAGGGACTGGACACCGCTCTAAGCGTACGGCGGACGACACGCTTACATTCGCGCGCGATCCTTGCCGGCGCAGATCGCTTAGGCTTGGCAGTGGGAACCGTTGGGCTGTTCCCCTCTTCGGAGCTTTGCTGCTTAGCTGGAAGGGTAGCCGGTGTTTGTTCTGGAGGGGCAACGGACTTTACGACGTTCGCATGGAGTGATGCCCACGCGAGGAGCTGAGACACTGAAATGGATGACTCCAAAACAGGTGGGGAATTCTCTGAGAACTTGCTCTTTTCGCGGTCATACAAATCGGTCAACTGCTGAACCGTGTTGGCCAAACAGGTCTGATTACGGTGCTGCAAAGTCACCTCTCTCGTGGCCGCAGCGTCGTAGCGATCGATCTCTTTCCGTATGTTCTCCACGGTAAAAGCTTTCGTGAGTACGCGACGTCCAAAGTTGTTTCGCTGTAGAAAACTATAGTTGTCAGGCGTCACCATGGAGGCAATTCCGTCGACGCCAGCAGCAATCGTCGCTGCACCACTGGCAATTGCTTCGCGAGCACATCTTCCACGTGCCAGGATGATATCAAATTGAGGCAAAATACTACCTGGGTCGGCAGAGAAACGGTTGGATCCAAGCCCCAGGCCCTCGACATGCAATCCAGGCGATGCGCTACGAACGATGTCGAGATGATGGTCAGAAAAGCCATTGCAAAAACACAAAACGGATCTTGGTGCTTCGGCAAAATCTGTCCTGACCGGAAACTTGTCCAGGTTCACTCCGTTAGGAATCAAGGAAACCTTTTCAGGCGAAATGCCTCCCTGGATTACAAGCCGGTCATAGCAAGCTTGGTCTACGCCCACGTAGTGAACGACATTGGGAAGGTTGAGTGGCGTGTCGTGCCAAGCTTCGGCATCATGACAAAAAGAAATCACCGGAACACTCGGAAATCGAGTTGCTGCTGCTGCCGTCTCCAGAGAATGATGCCCATGGATAATGTCAGGCGTGACAGACAATTTTGACAAGTCATCGATGACAGGAATGCCATCGTGAATTAGACCTTGAGCAAATCGACCCACGCGAGGTGTGTAGACAACCGGATGTCGATCCAGTTCAACCAGGCGTCGAGCCAGGTCGCGAACGTACGCCTCGGTTCCCGTGCCATGATCCAGCACGAAGTTCGTAATCAACACGCGCCGTGCTATGGGCAATTTGCCAATCGACATTCGGCCTCCAACTCTTTGAGCAGTGGGAAAACGTGTTGATCAAATGACATCGCGACTTGATATCGACCCTCTTTCACTTGGCGCCGCGCGAGTTGCTCGTATCGCGTGGCCTTATCTTGGTGAACGAGCCAATGACTTGCTGACGATGCCGATCGGACGACCTCTTGCCGAATTAAGTTAGAACCATAGCGGCCCTTCAGGCGATCGACTTCTGGTTGAATCTCGACGTAACGGCAAATCGCCTTCTCCTTTTGCACGATACGCTGGCGATCGAGGCTTAGCACCATGTCACGCGAATCGCGTACATGGTTGGGCAGCGTCTCAATGGCGAACTCAAGGTTAAGCAATCTGTGACCGTAATGGCCGGCAGCGAACCGCACCGCGCCGTCGATGATCGCCCGCCATACATCGTGAACGAGGATTTGCCCTTCGGCAGCATCCCCCACAACCGTCTCCACTTCGTCTTCAACCAAAGCATCGGCCAGTTCCCACGTCAAATCGACAAGTGGAGCTGTCCGGCCCTCCAAAAGCAAAGCGTAGAGGGCCTGGTCGTCATAGCGACCAAAGATTTTGCCAAGCGAGGATTGGGTTTGCTCGATGATGCTCTCGGTGCGTCCGATTCTCGCCGTCTGTCCGTAGGCAGCGCCCGTCGTCAAGCAATAGACGGTGGGCTTTGCCTCAGCCATCCAGCCATATAAGAGCAATTCGTGGGCTGGATGGGCGATAAGAAGTGCAGATTTGCCGAAATCCATCTCACAACCGATTCTCTGGCCAGGTCAAGGTGCTGCTACATGCGTTTTCGATGTCGATTAATAGCGCGGTGACTTTAGCAAAAGGATACGAATAGCCACAAGACGTCTTGGTTATCCCGAAAGCCCAGGGAACTGCGGTGACTGGCCGGCTGCCAAGCCCAAGTCCTCTTACGCCTGCAAACAGGTCACCATCCTTAAACCGGTTTCCTGATCATATCGACTGTCAACCAAAACTTCCGTGTGCCACTGGCCTCTGGCCAGTGCTCTTCATGCGGAATCGGGATTGGCAGCACGTGTACCTGCTTCGCACTGGCCAGAGGCCAGTGGCACACCCCAGAGAGACATACACCAACAGTGCCACCCGTCCGAGGACATGCCGTAACGCCAAACCTGCTCCTTTCCAATGCTTTGCTCATGCTGAGTCATGGATCTTGCGTAGTGCCCACGCTAGAGCTTCATTAGATATCTGAAGCAATGACTCGCTAACCGTGACGCGTCTAGTTCTCTTTTCGGCGTGCATTCGCTCAAGAATTCGACGCTTGATGTCTTTGTGAATTCGCTCGAGTTCACGTTCGGCGTCAGCCGTGCCTGACTCGCTCAACTGCGCCAACGCGTCGCGATATATAGCGCGAATCTCAGCCGCATTTCCAGGTACCTTTGGATGGTGAGGGTTTTCGTGCATTACGAATGTGTCACGGGGTTATCGCGTAAGCGTGGCTTACAGAAAAACGATTCACTACAGTGCGGCTTCCATTGTTAATTCTTGCCATTGGAACGCCTAGGTAGATGAAGCCAGGCCGGGTTAATCGTAAAGGACACAGGGCACATAGTACCAGGTTCGGAAGGATAGTTGCTGTTGGATATCACTAACAAAAGCGAGCGAACGGAAGCCGCATACCCACAAGATCGCTAGTACTCGTGTTGCACTCGGCACTAGCACACCCCGGAGAGACAATTATCAACCGTGCCACCCGCAGCGGCCCGTCGAGCGCATATCACGAAACGAGTGACGGCTCATCCACTGCGTCACTCGTTCGCAACCCATCTGATCGAGGCGGGCTACGACATCCGCACGGTACAGGAACTCCTTGGTCACAGTGACGTTAGGACGACGATGATTTATACTCGTGTCTTGAACCAGGGAGGCCGCGGCGTCCGCAGCCCGGCTGATTTCGACAGCCTGGATTCCGAATAACGTGCGCACGTTATTCGGAAAGGTTCTGAATAAACACTAGTTATCCGCATCAATCGAAGGGCGTTACAACATGAAAGTCCTACGATACACGATGCCGGCAGACCTGCCCTGCTACACCGACTGGGACTTCCGCGTCTATCCCGGTAGATTCGACTTTCTACTTGATGCGATGCGTCAAGCGTTTCATCGTCGGATTGAGAATGACAGCAAGTATGCACACATGTGGTCGTCGAAATCTGGAATCCACAAGGAATACCGTGATTGCAAGGCCGTTTTGGATTGGCTCGACCGTATGGCGTCCACGGATGCAGAGGTCATCGAGTACGATGGCTCAGTTCGCGATCTGTTCTGGTCTATGAGCCACTCGCTTGTCTATGGCGGGCAATACCGGCAGGTCTACTGTCCGCCATGCGATCGGACCTTTCAACACCGTCACATGATGAAGATGCCATGGACATTCGGTGAAGACCTCGCTGCAGAAGGCGGGCATCGGCTTGATTGCCCCAAGAAACACGCCGTATATTCAATCATGGAATGGAACAGCTAACCCGAGTCGGCGGATAACAAAAAAATGCACCCGAGTCGCCGATCGGGCATTTCCTGAAATCGAAGTCTCTTGGCGGCAACCGGGTGATTTTTGTCGTTAGGCCGAAAACCCCCAAAAAAAGTCCTGACCCCTTTTCTTTCCCGCACGTTATTCGGAAACGATCTGATTAAACACGAGTTGTGTGGCAAAGGTGATTCCATGAGTGGCAAGCAAAGAGAAGAGTGGCTGAATTCAATATGGCCAGACAAACTCACCATCAATCATAGCAAGGTCCGCGAATGTTTCTCAATTGAGTCCGCAAACTACCGTCAGGGAATTGACTCCGACTATTACGAGAATCTTTACCAATCGGCTCTATATCTATTTGTCATTGGTGACCCAGAGGATGCGGTTCTGATTTTTGACGCAAAGATGTCGAATTTTGATCTTGGGTGCGGCATGGATTACCAATTCATGCTAGGCGCAGGTCTTGATAAAACCATCGCCCATGCTCAAAGCGTCAATCGATTGGACATGGTGGATTACCTAGAGGGCCTAAGAGAAGACCCTGACCTACCAGACATTGAAGAATGGATGAAGTTTAGGATCAATTACTTCGGACTAGCCACACAACAAGGCGCTCAACCGGACGCCTTCGGCGCCGGTTAGCTTTAACGTTCGGCCGAAAGGCTCATGTCCTTCTCTCTCACCGCGATTGCGCTGGTTGCGAGGCAGATGGAAGAAAATCGCGCGCGCACTATCTTCCGGCACCTTCAGGCTGGTATACCTAGATCTTGCCTGGGGAGTCTTACCCCGCTCTGAAGTTTTCATGCCTTGTTACCTGGGGCATCTTCAGATCTCTTGGGCCTCGCGTGGGGCTGGATACCTGGTATCCGCTGCCCTGCAAAAAAACTTTCGAGGCGCACTACCTTACTGAAGCGCTAGCCACGTAAGTTACATCCATCAGCCCTCGGATTCCTCTCGATTCTGGTGGGCTAAGTCCCCAGCCTGCTTGGGCGTGCGAAGAGTCGTCGCGTGCGAGAGCGGCTCACTCGCGAATTTTCGAACACAAAAACTCCACGCTCCCGTCGCGTGAAAACCGTATCCCATTTTTTTGAAAGTCATGTCGTCATGTCCTATTCCACCGAACCCAGTACCGCCGATTCTTCCATCCCCTTGAGTCAGCGTTCGACAACATGGATCTTCCAGCGCCTGCGAGAACTCTACGCACAACGTGAGGAAGAGGTGCGCCAGAAGCAGTTGGAAATCGAACGCTTGCAGCAGCAGCTTGATGACTGTCCTGACAGAGCTGAGGAGGACGAGTCACGCCCGCGTCGCACGAAACGACGCTCGATCATAAAGAGCCCGGTGCCATGCGTGAAGAAGCACGAACCGGAGAGTACGCATTGTACGAAACCGGGATCGCCCCCTCACCCTAGCCCTCTTCCTGCAGGAGCGAGGGGACAGGACACGGACGAGAATTGCCGGTCAGATGGCCTCGCGCAGCGGCATGGTTTGCCGGGCAGCCAGTTCCATCTGCGCCAGAACTCCGCGCCAGTTGCCAGGGTTACCAGGCGTGATGCGTCCCAGCACGCGGGCCGCACTGGCCCCGGTCAAATCGGGCAGATTACCACTGACCTGGTCGACATGCAGCGTCGCCAGAATCGCGGCCATCGAAGCCCCGACGGCGCCCGAGATCCAGCCTCGCTTTACATCGGTGGTTACCGGCACGCCGGGAAACCGGTCGGCAATTTGCTGCACGAGCTTTTCGCGGCGGGCACCGCGACCCAGTACGATGATCTCGGCGAACTCAGGCGAACTGGGAAAATGCTCAGCGATTGCCTGATGAATTGAATCAGCCCAATACGATTCCATCGTTTGGTTAAGTGCGACGCTCGAAGCCAGTAGCTCCGGCATCTCGGCCAGAATACTTTCGACCGCTGTTTGGATTTGATGCGGCGAGTCGGCCAAGACTTGTTCGATCTGCAGCTTCTGCATCAGGTCGGCCAAGGTATGGGGACTCACGGCAGATGCGTTCGGCCTTTGTTCGCACAGACTTTGCAGCGATTGCAGCAGCGCAAACCCAGGCCCCAGCGAGCGGTAGGCGATGGCTGGGATCGGACGGTTCTTGCGCCGAGCTGGCAAGTAGAACAGTTCGATCGAGTGATCGAGTCGAATGACAACCTTCGGCCGGGCACTGATCGAATCGACGGCCTTGGTCAGCAGCAACCACATCGGAAGCACATCCAAACCGTGGGCATTGCCACCCTTGGCGATGTCGCGCTGCTCGAAGTGGTCCATGACGGTCAGCCCGGTCGATTCCGCGAGAATCGCCGGATCGCCGATTGAGATTGCCGAGCCTGTCTGTTTCCAGAACTCGCGCCCACAAACGGGACCACGCTGGCCGATCGCCGTGACCTTTTCCGCCGAGACGCCACACGAGTTGAGTAGCCGCTCGACGTTGACGACTTGCAGTTCGGAGACCAGCCGCGAGACCATGCCAGGTAGTTGGGTTCCGGTGGTCAGACCGGCACCTCCTTGTTCGAGCATCGCGCGAACGTCAGGCGGCGTACGAACATTCAGCTGATGGATGACATCGAAGCACGCGTTGAGTCCACGTGAGTCGACTTTGAGAATTGCCGCACTGACAAAGCGCAGACAGGGAGTCATGGCGGTGCCAACGAAATATCGCCGCGCATGTTCCGAGAAACTCGAGAATCCGAGAGTCTGCGAGGGCATCCCTATCCCAGCGAATCAGAGGTAAAGCGATTTGAAGAAAAAGAGGGGAAGCAGCAGCCATTGGCCTGCGGCTGCTGCTTTCCCTTGCTGATCGTGCGTTTCCAGCTGCAATTAAGCAGCTGCCACGCGGACGCCGCCAGACTTGACGGCGACGACGCCTTCGACGAACTCTTCAAAAATGCGCTGATCCAGGGCCGAGGCCGACTCGGCTTCCGGGTGGAACTGCGTTCCGATGGCGAACCAATCTTCGTGAATCGATTCGATAGCTTCGATCACGCCGTCTGGGCTACGTGCCGAGGCGATGAAACCAGGAGCCAACTCATCGATGGCCATGTGATGGCTGCTGTTCACGCGAACTTCGCCATCGCCAAAGATTTTTTCCATCAGGGTGCCAGGAGTGACATCCAATCCATGGCGGTGATGCTTGTCGATCGTGTCGTGATGCGGCAACGCACCCGGCAGGTCTTCGGGGATGTGCATGAACAAGTTGCCACCCATGGCAACGTTGAGCAATTGCATCCCGACACCAATACCGAATACCGGCAGTCGCATCTGGGCGATCAATTTCATCATCGATCGGTCGGCTTCTTCACGGCGCGGTTCCATCATGCGGATGGAAGCGTGACGCATGAACCCGTCCCGATTGGGATCCAAATCCGGACCACCAATCATCACCACACCGTCCAGCCGCTGTAAAACAGCCTGCTGGTCTTCCGCGGTGGCAACCGGAGGAAGGACCACGGGAATCCCGCCTGCCGAGATCACTGCATCAAAGTAACCGGCAGAGATAAAGGAGAACGCTGGCCGATCATGGGTAGCATTCCGAAAGTTGGCATTCAAACCGATAACAGGTTTGGAAAACATCTGGGGACTCCTCGGGCGCGTCATGCGCTCAAAAAACGAAGATCCTCCCAAGGCTTGTTTGATCAACCAACTTCGGCTTGATCCAGAAAGAAGAATTTGCGACAAGTGCTTGGCTGTAACGAAGTTCGTCCAAAACATTCGTCGGTAAGCGGCCGATAAGTCAACGTGTAGTCCGACACGCAATTATTGGCTTGCCCACCAAGCAATCGCAGATACCCGTCCTGGGTTTTGGCTGAAGCGATGACCTCCCTATCATGAGCCTTGATCAGATCGCAACGTTCCGCTGCGTTCCCAGATCAATCACAAGATGCGAAGAGTCTACCGATCCGTTAAAGCTTGCCAAGCTTTTTCCATATCTTGTGTCTTGGCAAACTAAAGTGGTCAATATATTCCAGCTAGCGGTGGCGTCATCCAAGCTTAACGCTACGAGAATGGATTCTTCCAAATGATCCTGGACGGTTCTCTCAGTGCCCCAAAACCGGTATGATATCCGCTTTACGGAAAGTTCTTCTCCGCTGTCAGAGTCGGCATGAAATATCAGAATGTCTGCATCGAAGGGCTGGGCTACTGCCTGCCGGATGAAATTGTTACTTCGGCTGAAGTTGAGCAGCGATTGGCGCCCTTGTACCAGCGTTTACGGCTTCCAGAAGGGCGTTTGGAGCTGATGACCGGGATTTCGCAGCGGCGATTTTTTCCCGATGTGGTCCAGCCTGGGGATGTCAGTATCCACTCGGCTCGCAACGTAATGGCCGCCACGGGGATCGATCCTTCGGACGTCGGTGCCCTGATCCATGGTTCGGTCTGTCGCGATTTCCTCGAGCCAGCCACCGCTTGCCGCGTGCATCACGCGCTGGGCTTGCCACAAGACTGTGTGGTTTACGACGTGAGCAATGCCTGCCTGGGCATTTTGAACGGGGCGATTCAGATCGCCAACATGATTGAGCTGGGCCAGATCAAAGCCGGCATCGTTGTCGGAACCGAGAGTGGCCGGCACCTGGTCGACAACACGATCGAAACGCTGAACAACAGCGAGAACCTCAGCCGCAATGACATCAAGCTGGCCGTCGCTTCGCTGACGATTGGTTCGGCCAGCTGCGCGATGCTGCTGTGCCATAAAGAGCTAAGCCGCACCGGCAACCAGATGATTGCCGCCAGCGCTCGGGCACACACGCAGCACCACGACCTGTGCCACAGCATCGCCGGCAAGAATGAAACAGGCGTCGGCAATCCGTTGATGCAGACCGACTCCGAGAAGCTGATGGCCGAAGGGATCGCCACCGGCGCGGCGACCTTTGCTGACTTCCAAGCCGAGACTGGCTGGTCACCCGATCAAATCGATCGCTCGATCTGTCATCAGGTCGGCCTGACGCACCGCAAGCTGGTCTTGGAAAAGCTCGGCTTGCCGATCGAAAACGACTTCGCCACGGTGCAGTGGCTAGGTAATACCGGTGCAGCCGCTTTGCCAACGACGCTCGCCTTGGCGGCTCAAACCCAGTTCATCGAAGCTGGTCAGAACGTTGCTCTGCTGGGAATCGGCAGCGGCATTAACTGCGTGATGATCGGTGCCCAGTGGCAAACGACGATGGTCAGCGGTACGGGCGACATGCCAGTTGGCATGGAACGCAGCGGGGCGCTTTCAGCTGGCTAGAATCGCGGGTGGCCCAGAGAGATTCCTCTCTGGGTCGGCGAAGCCGACAAGCGGCGCATGGACTGACGTTACCCAAGATAGAACATTCCACTTCGATCAAGCGAATTCACTAGCCGCTTGTGACCTACGGCCACCCAGAGAGAAATCTCTCTGGGCCACCCTACGGCTTTTCCTCCGGTTCCAGCCAGGCGGTGATTTCCGTGGACTCTTCGGATTCCTTACCACGGGCCCCGGTTTTGGGATCAGCCTTTTCGCGGCCGCGGGCGACCATCGTCAGTAGGGTGATTTCTTCATCCGTCTGAAAGACCTTTGTTCCGGCCGATCGCATCAAGCCGCCGGTGCTGGTTGTCGAGTTGTTTCGCCAACTCATGAAGTTCTCAGGCAGGTCTCCTGAGGAAGAGGAAGTGCTGGCGCCGTTGATGACGGTGAGCTTCTGCTTCCATTGGCCTTCGGGGCCGCGGTAGATGGCCAGTTCGATTTGGCTGGTGCCTTCTTGCAGACGAGAAGTGCCGGTCATCGTGCCGCCCTTCGATTGCTTGACCATCATGTGCGATTTGAGCGTGACCCCTTCGGGGACATACACTTTCCAGCGCCATACCAGGTCTTCGTGTGTGGGAGCCGCGACGACGTGGACGAGCTTTTCATCGGTGATCTCGAGGTAGCCGGTCTCTTTGCGGAGCTGCGTGAGTTCGGCCTCCATAGTGGCCATGGCTTTGTTGTTCTCGTCCATCTGCCACGACATCCGCACGTGCGAGATGGCCAATGCGACGATAGTTAGCAGCAGCAGAATGGTGAGCAGCGAGAAACTGGTCCAGCGGTTGCGCGCAGGCGAAGTCGTTTCAGGGGCTTCTGTGGAATCTGTGGTCATGAATCGAGATGGGGTAAAGGCGAGCCGCTAATCGCCTGCTTTAAAGTTGAAGAGCTTCAGCGAGGATTTAATCGCATCGGTAAGAAGACCGCTTAGGTGCTTTTTGAATTCCTTCTCCATTTCATCGGTGAATTCGTCGGCACTTTCTGCATTTGTCGAGGCTTTCGAAATTATGTTGATGATGCCAGTTGCTTGCTTTGTCACCAAGAAATCGAAGACTGTCTTCTTCAGTTCGTCTTGCAGAGGTTGACTGATGTGTGACGTGATCTCCTTACCTTTGACGATATGTTCGGCACGACGCGCAAGTCTAGCGTCGGCCTTCAACTTCTTGCCAATCATCTCATTGAGAAGCTCGGACACGAAGATTTGGACGAACTGATTAGTAGCCTCAGCGGCAGCTTTGCTGTAGGCGGGTGACTTAGCGTATTGCGGGCCAGGGACGAAAATCTCAGTTTCTTCAAAGGTGAATGAGGAACCGTCTTTCGATGATTTTGGCTGTGCCTGCGAGCTTTTTTTGTTTGCTTGGAAATGTTTCTTGAGCTGTTGGTCGTTCGCAAGTTGCTTTGCGAAAGTCTTGATAAAGACTAGGGTCGCTTTAGCGATTGGCCTATCAAGAGTCTTTAGTATTTTGAGCAAGGCCTCTTTGAATCGCTTCCTCGCTCGCTTGAGTATTAACCTTTTCATGCTGCCGGCGACGACCTTGGAGGCCGACTTGCGGATGCCGAGTGTCGCGGCATCCACGAGCATGAGCGAGGCCTGGGCCATGTAGGAAAAGGCTTCTTCCGATTGAGCAGCCATGCGAGCAAACTTATTGGAGATGATCATCTGTCGCAGATCGCGCTGGTACCACTTGCGTATGCCGCCTCGCAGCAGAAGCAGTTTGTACTTTGGCTTCTTGGCTCCCTTGGGAAGGGGCTTTTCGTTAGGAAAGATAATCGCGTCGTATTCGACCCTAATCACCGGGGCGACTCGGACGAACCGCTGTGAAGAATCGATGTTGAGAATCTTGTAGCCGTAGAGATACTTCTTGGACTCGACGATGTCGAACGAAGCTACGCCGAACAGGATGTCGATCGTCGTCAGGGGATCCGGGTCCAAGGGAAGCCCATCTTCTTCAAACATTTTGGTTAGCCAATACCAGCTGGCACTGGCCGTGAAGATCAATTCGCCTTTCTCATATGAGCGGGGACTCTTTCCAGTTTCGCCCCAGGAGCTTCTTTCCCCATTGCGCCACTTAGTGATCACATCTGTTTGCTTTCCGCCACGTGTTCGAACAGCGAACTTGAGATCTAGCGGCAGGATTTGTTCGTCTTCATCTTTTTCATCCGAAGCACGTTTCTTCTGATGCTCTAGATGACTGCGAACACGGGAATCTCTTTGCCACCGGTTATTACGAGAACCATGCGGCTTGGGGCTTCGAGTCGGAGGGCAATTGGGCATGATGAGGTTAACAGGGATGTAGGTCGGTAGCTGGCCAAGGTTTACCTAGCGTACCGTCGACGGCACCCTGCTGACAACATAATTCGGTTCAGAGTTTGCCTCGCGAGGGCATCAATCCAAGTACGGATCCATGATGTTGGTTGCCTGGTGGCCTTGCTTGGTGGTGAACTGCGCGAGATTCACCGAGCCCTTGAATTCGTTGGAATGAAGCTTCGACCCATCGTCCAGGTTCATTGTGAACCGGAGCTTAGTCGCGAAGGTGCCTCGGTACCTGGGGGCTGAGAATTGCCAGGAGTAATCGGGCCGCAAATATACGTGGTGGTAACTGTTGCCGCAGAAGCTAGAAGGCAGGTACTCGATCGGCTGCCAGTTTCCGGCTTGGTCTTGGGCCTCTTGGATGATGTTCAGGCGGCTATCGCAAGCGAAGAACTTGAGCGTGTCGTCGGTTCGATTGACCAGCAGAAGTTGCATGCCAGGCTTACCCCCGAAGCTTGTCTTTTCTGTCGGCTGGGCAAGTAGAAACAAGCCATCCCCGGGTAGGTCTCGCGTGACCTTATGAGCGGAATTCTCGCTGGGGCCGAAACCGCCTGCGGCTTCGGTGTCCCGGAACTGTGAGTCGGCGTAACAGTAGCCGCGAAGCATGAAGTCAACTTCCAGGAAGTTATCGACCGGCTGTTTGACGGCCACATCCTTCGGAACGGGAACGACCGGGGCGGCCACGTGCTCCCCGCCAGCAGAGACTGCCGGACGGCTGTGACTTGCAGCAAAGATAACCGCCGTGATCAGCATCAGTATCGAGACGGCAGCAACAACATACCATTGATGGGCTGGTGTTTTCATGGTCGATCACGCCAATAGCAGGATGAGAGCCAACACGCAGACAAGTGCGCAGCTAGTACTTTAATCGTACCTAGCCTTGGTCATTTAGAGGACGATTTGGCCAGCGTTTTGGATTTCAGAATTCTGGTGGGCGTCATGCAGGCATCGTCAAAGATGGCGCTGCTCGACGGCGCACCGTCGAGCATTGGTCACGTTTTCACGCTTATTGAGAAGCTCTTTGCTTATGGCTCGATCTTGGTACCCAGGACTTCCAGGAACGAACGGATCCATGCGGGATGGGCGGGCCAGGCAGGGCCGGTGACCAGTTTACCGTCGACGTGAGCATTGTCGAACGTGCTGCTGGGCGGGATGGTCTCGCCACCGCCGATGACCACTTCCGGGCCGCAAGCGGGATAAGGACAAACGGTCTTCCCTTTCAGCACGCCAGCGGCGGCCAGGATTTGAGGACCGTGGCAGATCGCAGCGATCGGCTTGTCGTTCTCGGCGAAGTGTCGCACGATGTCGAGGACTTTGTCGTTGAGACGCAGGTACTCCGGTGCGCGCCCGCCGGGGATGACCAAGGCATCGAACGAAGCGGCATCGATCTCGTCGAACGTCGCGTTCAGACTGAAATTGTGCCCTGGCTTTTCGCTGTAGGTCTGATGCCCCTCGAAGTCGTGAATCGCCGTGGCGACGGTATCGCCGGCCTTCTTGTCAGGGCAGACGGCGGAAACTTCGTGCCCGACCATCAGCAGCATTTGAAAGGGAACCATGACTTCGTAGTCTTCCACGAAATCGCCCACGAGCATCAGAATCTTCTTGGCTGCCATATCAATGTGTCTTTTCTGAGGGGGAGGGGTTAACGTGCTGCGCTGTGATGCTGGATGAACTTCACGACGTCGCCTACCGACTGAATGTCGGCGAAGTCATCGTAGTCGACCGGAAAGCCAAACTCTTTCTCGATGGCACAGACGAGTTCGATTAACTCGAACGAGTCTGGCACAAGGTCTTCCGCGAGCGAGCTATCCATTTGAACGTTCTCAGGACGAATGCGGCGAGTCTGTGAAATCTTGTCTCGCAACCATTCGAACACTTCACGATCTTGCACGGCGTAGGTCCTTCTGTCCAACGACATCGGTAGGTATCGCCCGATGGGACGACCTCTCGCCTGTTGCTGGCCGGCACACAGTACGAGAGCAATCGATCAGTTCCCTTCCAACGACAGCGTTCTGGCTGGCCGCGCTGGTACCGCCGGCGCGAAAGCTGTCCCGGAACCGCTCTTAGGAAGTGGTCGGCATGATTTTAGCAGATCTTGTCTCATACTTTCGAGCCAATGTCATGGCATCGGAAGCAGGTTTGCGTAATCCAATCGTGGAAACAGGGATAAAAAGGTAAAGAAAAACGATTAGATAGAGTGTTGCGGGTAGGTCATGGTTGCCGATAAGCAAGGCGTGGGAGCCAGCTTTGCTAGCACTTGGTGCCTGGACAACCACTTATGACGATTATTCCATCCCCCCTGGAAGAGAACCGATGAGAGAGAGTACTCCCCAATATCTCCTCGCGACCGGCTCACGAAGTGACATTGAAGGGGGACGTTGGCAATTTGTGTTGCGGAGTTCCGACCGCAAGTTCGAGATTGCTGAGTCCGACTTTGAAGCAAATCATTTCGGCGACCGCGTAGCGCTTTTGGCTGTGGTTCGTGGCTTGGAAGCCATCCCAGAGCCAAGCCGCGTCATGCTGCTTACCCCATCGCGATACATCTTGAACGGGATCCGCCACGGTCTTTGCACCTGGGAAGATCAGGATTTCAAGATCCAGCGACTCGGACGACGTGTTGCCGTACGGAACCACGACTTGTGGTCACGTGTCGCGCACGCTCGACAATTTCATCGTATTTCAGCGAAGTATTGCCGCTCGTCACTGACGGAAAATCCATCCGTTGAAGAGTGGCCGGCGAGAACTTCGCTGGTGGACGATATTCAGCTCGCTTTGCGAAATGCCCAGCACGAAATCGACGCGAATACGACACTAAACCCATTGGCTACGTGTGCTTAGGCCAATAGGGACAAGCAATTTTGGACAAGTCTCCCCCAGTAGAAATCACCCACAGCCGCTGCATCGGCAAGGAGTAGGACGTGCATACCATTGGTAGTTTGGGTAAAATAACCGATATTATTGACGGCTGTTCAGACAGCCCGAGTCGTTTTCTGGGGCCACACCCAGTCGAGGGCTCAGGCAGCGATAAATCCGCGGCGGTTCGTGCCTACCTGCCGGGAAAAGAGCAGGCTTGGCTGTTCCATCCAGGACACGGTCAGAGCACGCAGATGAAAATGATTCATCCAGCTGGGCTGTTTGAAGTCATGTGTCCCATGGACGGGGTTACGGAAAAAGGCCAGTATCAACTACGAGTCGACGGCGGAAGCGGCCAGATGAAAACATTGCACGACCCCTACGCATTTCCTTCGTTCTTCACCGGTTTCGACCTTCACCTGTTGGGCGAAGGCAAGCACTGGAATTCTTACGACAAGATGGGTGCCCACCTCCGCACCGTCAACGGCGTGACCGGCGTGAACTTCGCCGTCTGGGCTCCGAATGCCAAAGCCGTTTCGGTCGTCGGCGATTTCAATGACTGGGATGCCCGTAGCCACCAGATGAACCGCATCGGAAGCAGCGGCATCTGGGAACTCTTCATCCCCGGTATGGCTGCCGGCGAGAAGTACAAGTACCGCGTTCGCCAGGCTGATCGTGCCGTTGATAAGTGCGATCCTTACGGCTTCGCTGCCGAAGTGCCGCCCAAGACGGCTTCGGTCGTAGCAGACCTGAGCGTCCACCAATGGAAAGACCAGGCGTGGATGGAACAGCGTGCCCAGGAAGATCAGCTCTCGAAGCCGATGTCGGTCTACGAAGTCCACCTTGGTAGCTGGCAGCGAAACCTGGAAGAAGAGCACGGTTGGTTCAACTACCGCTACCTGGCTCACGAATTGGTGAAGTACTGCAAAGAGCAGAACCACACGCACATCGAACTGATGCCCGTTTCCGAGCATCCGTTCACCGGAAGCTGGGGTTATCAAACGGTTGGTTACTACGCGATTACCAGCCGCTACGGTAGCCCGGAAGACTTCATGTACTTCGTCGATTACTGCCACCAGCACGGCCTGGCAGTGATTCTGGACTGGGTGCCTGCCCACTTCCCGAAAGACGATCACGGTCTGCGTCGCTTCGACGGATCGGCTTTGTACGAGCACGACGATCCTCGCCGTGGCGAACACCCGGACTGGGGTACGTTGATCTTTAACTACGGCCGCAACGAAGTTCGGAACTTCCTTGTTTCCAACGCGTTGTTCCTGTTCGACAAGTACCACATCGACGGTCTTCGCGTCGACGCGGTGGCTTCGATGCTGTATCTCGATTACAGCCGCGAAGGGGACAACTGGCTGCCTAACGAATATGGTGGTCGCGAAAACCTGGAAGCGATCTCGTTCCTGAAGGAATTCAACGAGCAGTCGCACCTGCAGCATCCTGGCGTGATGACGATTGCCGAAGAGTCGACCGCTTGGGGTGGCGTTTCCCGTCCAACCTTTGACGGCGGTTTGGGCTTCAGCCTGAAGTGGAACATGGGGTGGATGAACGATACCCTTCGCTACATGCGAAAGGATCCGATCTACCGTCAGCATCACCACGGCGAACTGACGTTCAGCTTGATCTACGCGTTCACCGAGAACTTCATTCTGCCGCTGTCGCACGATGAAGTGGTTCACGGCAAGGGTGCCTTGCTGGATCAGATGCCAGGCGACATGTGGCAACGCTTCGCGAACCTGCGATTGTTGTACTCGTACATGTGGACGCATCCCGGTAAGAAGTTGATCTTCATGGGGGATGAAATCGCCCAGTGGAACGAATGGAACCTGGAAGCTGGTCTGCAGTGGGACTTGCTGGAATGGGAATCGCACCAAGGGATGCAGAAGCTGATTTCTGACCTGAACGCGATGTTGGTCCACGAGCCAGCTCTGCACGAAGTGGACTTCGAGGGCAGTGGCTTCGATTGGATCGACTGCAACGACTGGCAGAACAGCACGATCAGCTACATCCGTAAGGGTAAGAACCCCGAAGACTTCGTCGTGGTCGTCTGTAACTTCACGCCGAACTCGCGAGAAGACTACCGCATGGGTGTCCCGATGCCAGGTACCTACAAGGAAGTCTTCAACTCGGACAACTCGCGTTACGCTGGTAGCGACGTGATCAATACCGATGAATTCCACACGGATAACATCGAGTGGAACGGTCGCGAGCAATCGATCCAGTTCCGTCTGCCGCCTCTGGCAACGGTTGTGCTGAAGCCAGTGCGATAAGCACGGGGTCAGCCAAGCATAGAGCAAACAAAAAAAGGGCCGGCAAAACTGCCGGCCCTTTGCTGTTTCTTGCCAGGTGCGTCTTAGGAACGCGACTCGAGATCCATTGGATCGATCTTCCAGTCGATACGCTTCGGATCGAAGAAGTCGAGCAGAATGGCTCGGGTAACCATGTTCTCTTCCTGCGAAGCGTACTGCGAAACGCTGGCAGGCAGCGTGCCTTGGATGGCGGCCATCATGTTATCGCGAAGCTGTTCATTGGTTTCGGCTTCAGCGGTGACGAACGCGACGTAGTAAACGTCTTCACCAGCGTTTGGAGCAACGGTTGAGCTCTCAACCGGAGCGCTGAACAGGGCTTCCATGGTCATCTGGCTGACGTCTTCCACGCCTGGGATTGAACCCAGCGACAGGCCCTGACCACCGGAAAGCTGATTGAAGTAAGTGATGTTCTCGGCGACGACCACTTCGGCCTTTTGCTCGGTGGCGGCCTTGTTCAGGTCTTCCTTCGACTTGATCTGCTCGGCCAGCTTTTCGGCAGCTTCCTTGGCCAGCTTGCCGGCTTCCTGCTGCTTCCAAGCTTCCACGACCTGATCTCTCACGTCGTCAAGCTTCGGAGCGTAACCATCTTTCATTTCCGTCTTCCAGAAGACGTACTGCACTTCGGCCTGGATGTTCTGGCGGAACATCATCGAGCTTTGCGAAGCTCCTGGGAACAGACGTGGCTGGAAGAGCGGGCTATTGGTTTGGAACGCTTCGGCAACCATCGAGCGGTTGATAGTCCGCAGGCCGGATGTCTGGTCGAAGGTGTAGTCGACATGAACCGCTTCCTGGGCCAGGGCCGACTGCGAAGCCTGGTAGAAGTCCATCAGCGGCATCGCACCGAACGATAGTCCCAGGCTGGTCGCCAAGCGTTCGATTTCGTCCGTGTCGTAAGGGGACTTTTCCGACTTGGTTTCGAGATAGCGGTACTCTTCGTACTTGGCTTGCAGCACACCGCGAATTTCGGCCAAAGCATCGGTCATTTGCTTCTGAGCGATCGGCTGAGCAAGTCGAGTACGAATCTGTTCCTGAACTTCAGCCAGTGGCTTGTACTCGACGGGTGCTTCTTCCATCGGAGCGTCCGTTGCCGGGGCATCGGTAGCAGGAGCGTCAGCCGCCGGAGTCTCCATTGGAGTTTCCTCAGCAGGCTTGTCTTCCGCCTTGGGCTCTTCCATCGGAGTGTCTTCTGCCGGCTTTTCTTCGGCTGGTTTCTCTTCAGCGGCGGGCTTTTCTTCCTCTTCGCCTTCTTCCTGGAGGAAGCTGACCAGCTGAACGTTGCTCTTGGTGGCGTTCAGCGAAGAGTCTTCGGCTGCCGGTTCTTCCTTGGCAGGCTCTTCGGCTGGCGTTTCTTCAGCAGGAGCTTCTTCAGCCGGTTTCTCTTCTGCGGGCTTCTCTTCCGCAGGTTTGTCCTCGGCAGGCTTATCTTCTGCTGGTTTCTCGTCGGCAGGTGTTTCTTCCGCCGATGGTTCTGGCTTAGCCTCTTCCTTTGGCTCTTCGGAAGGAGCTTCTTCCTTCTTCATTTCCTCAGCCGGCTTTTCTTCCGAGGCAGGCTCGGTCGTTTCTTCCATTGGCTTGGCGTCTTCGGTGGCCGGTTTTTCTTCGGTCATCGGAGCCGGCTCTTCCGTCCCTTCGGCACCTTCAGGGCTGCCCGGCGCTTCCGGTTCTGCCGAAGGCAATACCGGCTTACGGAACGAATCTTTGTTCTCTTCGTAATATTGAGCGACCTGTTCGTCGGTGATTTCTGCCTTGGCAGCTTCGACGAAGTCGTTGATGTCACCCTTCACGTAGGCCAGCGAGATCTTGTCCATTTGCATGAAACCGATCTGGTTCATCGCCGGATTGGCTGGCTGGTGCTTGTACTTGTTGAACAGTTCTTCGATCTGAGCACTGCTGGGGCTACCGACCTGATCCATGAAGTCCTTGGCCGAGACCGGGAACATTTCGGTCGAGATCGTGCGGTTCATGTTGCGGTAAGCCACCCAGGCCGAGCTGGGCGTCACGACGCGACCGTCGCGGAAGACCAGGGCCTGCAGCTTTTGGGCTGTCAGAACTTCGCGAAGCATCTCGAAGAAGTAGTCGTAGTTCAAACCGCGTCCTTCGCCACCGGTCACGCTGGTGAGAATCGCGTTGTAGTCGTAATCGCTCAAGCGTCCGCCGGACGATTCACGCATGAAGTCGCGGACTGACTGGTCATCGACGACCATGCCCAGCTCTTCGGCTTTCTTTACCCAGGCATAGTACAGCACGGCTTCTTCCGCACCGACGGGCATAAACTGGGGACCACCTGGGCTTTGTTGGCTGGCCGGCACAATGCGAAGACCAGGGATAGGTGGCATGGGCGCTTTAGGCGAACCTTGCAGGATAAGGGACTGACCAATGGCTTCGGCCATGACCCGCCCGACGATATCGTATTTATTAACGAGATTGTCGATGTCGGGACGGTAGAGTTCTTCGTCGTCGACGACTACCACAACTTCGCCACGTTCGTTGGCGGTCTGTTGGGAGAAGAAGCCAAACTGCAGAATTGGCGGAAGGACGACAAAGGCGACCATCAACAGGGCGCCAAAAACGACCATCAAGATTTTCTGGTTATCGCGGAAGACTTTGAACGGAGTGGCCATTGTCGCCTATCGAAAAATGGAACCGCCGGTGGGGTGTTAAAATGTCCCGCCCCCTTGACATTAGGAGTCAAGTCGCACTACTGATGCTTTGCGGGAATGAACAATTCGAACGATTGTAGGGGCATTTGTGGTTTGTACAATCCCAATCAAAGCCCGCAAACGTAGCAGCGGCTTTCCTTTAGGGCTAATTGCCCTTAATTTTGCGAAGCAGGGGAAAGCTTCACCGAATTTTCAGAGACCGAGCTGAGTTTTCAAAAAATTCACGCCGACTGCAACGATTTTTCGTCTGGCGGAAAGCGTATGGCTCTGCGTTAAATTTGACCAACCTGTTTGGCAGATAAGAACATTACGTCGAAGCACCTCAGTTTTTACGTCAGGCAACAGCAACGTAGGCCCATCGGCACTAGTCGCATTGTATTGGATCATTCATGGCGGAATCGGGTAACAGCAAAAAAGCCTTGGTAATCGTTGAGTCCCCGGCCAAGGCTCGTACGATCTCTAAATTCCTGGGAAAGAACTACCTCGTCGAGGCGTCGATCGGTCACGTTCGTGATCTACCCCAAGGTGCGAAGGAAATCCCGCAGCAATATAAGGACCAGGACTGGGCCTACCTGGGGGTGAACGTCAACGAGAACTTCGACCCGGTCTACATCGTTCCGACCGACAAGAAGCAACAGGTCACCAAGCTCAAAAAGCTGCTGAAGGAGTCGGACGAACTTTACCTCGCGACGGACGAAGACCGCGAAGGGGAAGCAATCAGCTGGCATCTGCAGGAAATCTTGAAGCCGAAAGTGCCGGTACATCGGCTCGTTTTCCACGAAATCACCGAATCGGCCATCACGGAAGCTCTGGAGCACCCCCGCACGATCGACGACGGGCTGGTCCGTGCGCAGGAAACGCGTCGTATCCTTGACCGTTTATATGGTTACGAAGTCTCGCCGCTCTTGTGGCGGAAGATCAAACCCAAACTATCCGCTGGCCGGGTGCAAAGTGTGGCCGTGCGTCTGATCGTGCAGCGCGAACGCGACCGCATGGCGTTCCATTCGGCCACCTATTGGGACCTGGTCGCAACGTTTGAGGTCGATGGCCAGTCGTTTGACGCGACTTTGGTCGAAGCAGACGGCAAACGCGTCCCGTCGAGCCGCGACTTTGATTCCTCGACCGGTAAGGTCAATAAAGAAGGTCTGCTGCTTCTCGATGAAGATGGCGCTAACGCGCTACTACAGCGGATCAAGGATACCGACTTCTCGGTCAGTAATCTCGAAAACAAGCCGTACACCAGCAAGCCGGCGGCTCCATTTACGACCAGTACGCTGCAGCAGGAAGCCAACCGTAAGCTCGGCTTCACGGCCCGGCGAACGATGCAGGTTGCTCAGAGCTTATACGAAAACGGTTACATCACTTACATGCGTACCGACTCGACCAACCTGGCCCAGGTTGCGATCGACGCGTCGCGTAAGCTGGTCGAAAGCGAATACGGCAAAGACTACCTGCCTGAGAAGCCTCGGCTCTACTCGTCGAAGGTCAAGAACGCTCAGGAAGCTCACGAAGCGATTCGACCTGCGGGTAATGAATTCCGCAAGCCTGACTCGGTGAAGGGGGAATTGAGTGCCGAACAGTTCAAGCTGTTCGAGTTGATCTGGAAACGAACCGTGGCCTGCCAGATGGCCGATGCCCGTGGCCACCGCATTTCGATCAACATTGGCGGCGCCGAAGCGGTCTTCTACGTCAGTGGTAAGACGATCGATTTCCCTGGCTTTTTGCGGGCCTACGTCGAAGGATCGGACGATCCTCAAGCCGAGTTGGCCGACCGCGAAACGCTGTTGCCAGCGGTCACTGTCGGGCAAAAAGTCGACGCGAAAGAGTTCGACCCGAAGAGCCACACCACCCAGCCGCCTGCCCGCTTCAGTGAAGCTTCGCTGACCCGCAGCCTGGAAGAAATGGGCATTGGTCGTCCGAGTACGTACGCTTCGATTATCGATACGATTCTTCGCCGCGAATACGTCTTTAAGAAGGGGAACGCCCTGGTTCCCACGTGGACGTCATTTGCCGTAGTTGGCCTGATGGAAGCCCATCTCGAGCGACTGGTCGACTACGACTTCACCGCCAAGATGGAAGACGACCTCGACAGCATCAGCCGCGGGGAAGCAGACGCGAACGACTACCTGAAGAAGTTCTACTTCGGCGTCGAAAACCACGGTCTTAAGCAGGTCATTGAAGAACGCATTAAGGACGTCGATGCCCGCAGCGTGAACTCGATTCCGCTGGGTGCACCTGAAGAAGGGGAGCATCGCGAAGAAGTCTTTGTGCGGGTTGGTCGGTATGGACCGTACGTCGAACAAGGCGAACGCCGTGGATCGATTCCCGATGAGTTGCCGCCGGATGAAATCGACCTGGCCAAGGCCATGGACATTCTCGAGCAGTCCGAAAAAGGGGAAGAGCCAATGGGCGAGCACCCCGAGACCGGCAAACCGATCTATCTGAAGACGGGGCGTTTCGGCCCGTACGTTCAGATGGGATCGTCGGACGACGACGAGAAGCCAAAGAACGCTTCGCTGCTCAAAGGCATGAACGTCGGCGACGTGAACCTGGAAACCGCGATCAAGCTGCTTTCGCTGCCACGCGAAGTGGGGCTGCACCCAGAAGATCAGAAGCCGATCGTCGCTTACAACGGTCGATTCGGTCCTTACATCAAGTGGAACGACGAGACGCGCTCGCTCCCGGCCGAGATTTCGCCGATCGATATCGAGATGGACAAGGCCCTCGAGTTGTTGGCCCAGCCGAAGACGCGCGGCCGTCGCGGTGCTCCGAAGGAACCTCTCAAGACACTCGACAAGTCGCCGGTGACCGAAGAAGTGATCAAGATCATGGACGGCCGCTACGGTCCCTATGTGACCGACGGCGAGACGAATGCTTCGCTTCCCAAGGGAGCTTCGCCCGACGAATTGACGATGGAAGTCGCGTTGCAACTTCTGGCCGATCGTGCCGCCAAGGGTGGTACGAAAAAGAAGAAGGCCAAGAAGAAGACGACCAAAAAGGCCACCAAGAAGAAGACCGCCAAAAAGAAAACCACGAAGAAGGCGGCCACCAAGAAGACGGCCAAAAAGTCGACGACGAAGAAAGCGGCTACCAAGAAGACCGCTAAGAAAGCGGAAGAGTCGACCAGCGACGAAGCCCCGTTCTAAGAGCGGAGTCATCCTAGCTAAGAAACAAAAAAAGGCCATCGAGGTGTTTGCTTCGATGGCCTTTTCTTTTTCTCGTTTTGTAGGGCCCGCGCGTCGCGGGTCGCGAAGTTGGTACCAAGTATTTGGCCCCGCGGGACGCGGGCCCTACTTTAGTCGTTGGTCATCGTACGCAGGTCGCGGACGTCTTCTAACAAGTCTTGATACTTGCGTTGGAAGTCTTGCGAGATGATGAACATGTACCCGTTGGCACAGAACGACAGGAGGAAACCGAAGGCCAGGAAAGGCCACCACGATGGCAGCGTTTCGACCTCTTTTTCGACTACCTTCTCGACGACTTCCTTTTCTTTATCGGTATCAGAAACCGAAGCGTTGGTCGTCGTGGTTGGAGACTGTTGAGCTGGCGGTGTGGCTGCCGGCTGATTCCAGGCAACTTGTGCGACCGGTTGCTGACCGGCGTAAGGTCCTTGGTAATAAGGGGCCTGGGGATTGTACGGGTAGTTAGGGTTCGTGCCGTAGTACGGCTGCTGACCATACCCGTTGTTGACGAAGTTGCCGCCGTAAGGCTGCTGGTTGTTGTAACCGGCTGGCGGTTGTTGGTTGTTGTACTGGGGCTGCTGCTGATTGTTCTGCGGTTGCTGCCCGGTGTTTGGGTTGTTGGGCATTGGGCTGTAAGGAGCCGTATTGCCACCGGTCTGATTGTTTTGGTTCCAGGCACCTGTCAGCCACGGATTGTCAGGATTGACGCTGCTGCCCGGAACTGTGCCGTTGTTTTGCTGCTGCGACCCATTGGTACCGGGGTACGTGTAATTGCTGTTGTTATTGGGTGGCGACATGGTGCCGCCGGTTTGACCGGTACCTTGATTGGTCTGGTTGTTCCCGTAGGTCGAACCGGTGTTGGTTTGACCGTTGTTCGAGACCCAGTTGCTGGAATCGGATGGCGAGATCAGGTCTGGGGCACTTTGGTTGGTTCCGCTACCGGTTTGATTGAAGCGAAATTGGTTTGCTGTGCCGCTGTTGGTAGAAGTAGGGGGCAAGACGAGGTCTGAGCCGCTGGTCGAACCATTGTTTGGTGACGTTGCGCTCCAGTTCGTGCTGCCACTATTGCTGGTCGAGCCGGTGCTGAACTGACTGCCAGTTGTACTGCTGCTTGGCGGAGGTGGAACTACCGGGGCGGTACCGCTCGTTTGCACCGCACCGTAGGGACCACCTTGTGTGGCTGGCACAGAGAACCGCGATCCGGCAGTCGATGCGCCGCCGTAGCGTTCTTCGGCACCCGGGATCGGCGGGTAGCTGCCGCCGGTATTGCTTGCCGTGGGAGTGTTGGTGGCTGTGCTTGGCTCGGTCGCGCCCGAGGGCAGTGTTCGTGTTTGGCGCGGAATGTACTGAGCGAGTTCTTCGCCGAGTGCCGGTCTGGTATCAGCGGCCGAAGTTGTCTCCGGCGGAGCGGTCAACTTCGGAGACTCGGTCGGCATCAAGCCAATCTCGTTGGTCCGCTCGTTGACGGGCTCTTCGTAAGCCGTTGGCAGAATCTTCGGTAGTTCGGCATCGCCGACCTGAACCCGAAAGACCTGAACGCGCTGCACGTTCGGCGGTAGACCGACCTGTATCGCTTCGCCCGATTTGAGCTTTTCGATCGCTTCCGGTTCGATCTGAATAATGTATTCCAGCTGGCCCTGATCGGTGGGCTGATAGCCGAAATCGACGCCAAGAACGGCGGATGTAATTAATAAGCAGGCGGCGTACACAGTCTCATACTCCTCGCACAGCACGTGCATCATGCAACTTGTGCCGCTAATCCTAACTATTATTGTGGAAACGGGAAAGCGACATTTGACAGCATTCTTGCCGCAAGCATAGCCGCGAGGAGAATTCCCTATCTCTGGTTCGGTATGGCACTACGGACGAAACGCCTTTGGGGTTCGCAGGCGCCAGGCAATAGACTATCATCGCCAAGTTATCCACATCCGCTATCAATGCCGTCAGAGCTGCATTTTGGTTTCTCCATCAAGCCCAGATTGCCCCGATGACACGCCTGCCAAGGGTGCGAAGGTGTGGAAGTCGCGCGCGATGAACGCAATTCAGATCATTGTGATGGTTCTGGTTGCCTGGGGGATTTGGCGAAATATCGAAAAAGCGATCGCCCAAGTTCACGAACAAAATTTTTCTTTTGAAGAACTTCGCTGGCCCTGGATTGTTCTCGCGGGGGTTGTCTACCTGCTGGGAACCCTCCCCATGGGGCTATTCTGGTACCGGTTGATGAAGGCCATGAAGCAGGACCCACAGCTATATAGCGCTGTGCGAGCCTATTTCATTGGTCACCTCGGGAAGTACGTCCCGGGCAAGGCATTGGTCGTGGTGCTGCGAACATCGTTGGTGCAAGGCAGTAACCTGCAACGTTCGGTTGTCGCGACCGCCGTGTTCGCCGAGACGTTAACGATGGTTGCCGTGGGGGCGGTGTACGGAACGATCTTGGTCGTCATCTGGTTTTCCGAGCAGCAATTGCTTCTGTGGACGGCCGTCGGAATTGGCTTGGCCGCCAGCTTTGTCACGTTGCCGCCGGTGTTCCGCACCGTTGTCCTCTTATTAAAGGTCTCGCGGATCAATCCCGAGATTGAAGAGAAGTTATCCGGGCTGAGCTACGGGACCATGGCCTGGGGGTGGGGCGCGAACATCATCGGATGGACCTTACTATGTAGTAGTCTGTACGCGACGATGGTCAGCATTCCCGAAGCCGATGCCCAAATGGCGGGTGGCCTGACGGTGTTTCCGTTATTGGCCGCCACGGTTTGCCTGGCGATGGTGGTTGGTTTCGTAACGCCCATTCCCGGTGGTATGGGCGTTCGTGAATATGTGATTATGGAAATGATGGCCCCGGTCTTTGGTCCGGTGGTCGCCGTGGTGTCGGCCGTATTGTTGCGGGTGGCATGGCTTTTGGCAGAAGTGGCGTTGGCGATTATCCTATATGCCATTCCCGTCCCCGAGCCTGCCACCGACGATACAACTTCGGAGTCCACTTCTTCCGAAGAAAACTCGTCCACCGATCCCGCCCAAAACCCTGCATAACGAGTATGCGTGGAAAGTGAAGCAAATGAAGCTCTCCCTGGTGATCCCCGTCTACAACGAAGACGAGAGTCTCGAAAAACTACACGAAGAAATCTGCGAAGTCGTCACGGCCAACAACTACGACGTCGAGATCATCTTTATCGACGACGGCTCGAAGGATGAATCATGGAATGTTGTCTCGAAGTTGGTCGAGAAAGACGCACGCATTCGTGGGCTCAAGTTTCGTCGCAACTTCGGCAAAGCGGCCGGCCTGGATGCTGGGTTTCAGGAAGCCCAAGGGGATGTGATCATCACCATGGATGCCGACCTGCAAGACGATCCGCAGGAGATTCCACGCTTCCTGGAACAACTCGACGCCGGCTACGATGTGGTCAGCGGTTGGAAGCAAGTGCGACATGACCCATGGCATAAGGTCGGACCTTCGCGCGTCTTCAACTGGATGGTCAGCACGCTTACGGGTGTCAAGTTGCACGATCATAACTGTGGCATGAAGTGCTACCGCGGTGAGATCTTCGACGAGGTTCGCCTGTATGGCGAGCTTCATCGTTTTGTGCCGGTGCTGGCCGCGGCCCACGGCTGGAAGGTCGGCGAGATTGTGATCAATCACCGAGCCCGGCAGTTCGGCCACTCGAAGTACGGTGTGCGCCGCTTCCTGAAGGGGTTCCTCGATCTAACGACCGTAGCGTTCATCACCGGCTATGGTCAACGTCCGCAGCACCTCTTGGGTGGCATCGGCTTGTTGTTCTTTGCCCTGGGGTTCCTGGGGTTGTTCGGGCTCTCGGGCTGGTGGGTCGTCGATCGACTGGTAGGGGCGGAAGAACCGATCGAACTGCACAAGCGAGCCATCTTCTACTATTCCATCGTCTCGCTCCTGCTGGGCACGCAGTTTGTCACCGTGGGCTTGTTGGCCGAAATCATTCGTTCGGCGATGGCTCCGCAGACCAAGTCGTACTTCATCTCGCAGAAGGTAGGCGTGCGTGACGAAGCCAACTAGAGTTTCCCGGAAGTCCGACAACACCTGGACCGACGCCGACCGATTGCGCTGGGCCGTTTATTGGCTACTGATCGCGGTTTGCCTGGGTAACGCGGTGGGACGCATCTTTGCCGTGACGGCGGAGCACAATCGGCATCCGTTTCTTAGTGCGAACGATCGCAGCCGCTGGGCGACCGTTCGTTCGCTGGTCGATCATCAGACGTTCGCCATCGACGAGGTGATCAAGGACCGCTACTGGGACACGATCGACAAGGTTTATCATTTAGGCCCTGATGGGAAGTACCACTACTACAGCAGCAAACCGCCGCTGATGGCCTGTGTGCTGGCCGGGGAATACTGGCTAATCAAGAATACGGTCGGCATGGAGATCTCGGAGCATCCCTATTATGTAGGGCGTGCGATCTTGATTGTCACCAACGGGCTGCTTCTCTTCGGACTTTTGTGGGCGACGATCTGGATTGTCGAGCGGTATGCCAAGTCCGATTTTGCACGGATAGGAATTGTCGCCACAGTCGCGTTCGGGACCTTTCTCACCACGTACGCAGTCACAATCAACAATCATAGCCTGGCCGCGATGAGTGTGGCGATTGCCTTGTTCTGCGGTCTGCGAGTTTGGTGTGACGATCGAAGCGATGCCCGATATTTGGCGGGAGCGGGTTTCTTTGCTGCCTGTGCGGCAGTGAATGATCTGCCGGCGTTCAGCTTCTTCGGACTGCTTGGCTTGGCGATGCTGATCAAGCGACCGGCGGGAACGCTTCTATATGGTGTGCCTGCCGCGGCGGTGATTTTAGGAGCATCTCTGCTTACGAACTACATCGCGCACCAATCGTGGCGACCGCCGTATGCTCATCGCGCCGATGGCGAGGTCCTGGGGACGCTGGAAGAAAAAATGCATGGTGCGCTCGACAAGAACGAAGTTCCTGCTGAGCTGAAAGACGTTCTCGGGCAGCACGATATCGCGCTGAGCGATCAGGCCGAAATCATTACCCGCGAGACAGGCAACCGGTGGGTGGTCCTGGATATGGGGATCGACCGGCGATATGCGATTCAGCGAACCGATTCGAACATCGAAGTTCGCGACTGGGACAACTGGTACGACTACGACACCAGCTACTGGAAACCAGGCGTGAAGAAGGGGGTCGACAAAGGTGAGAAGTCGATCGGCGTCTACGCGTTTCATGTAACGCTGGGGCACCATGGGATCTTGTCGCTCACCCCGGTGTGGATTCTTTCTTTGTTGGGACTTGGCCTGTGGCTTCCGGAGAAGGGGAGTCTGCGCCAGGTTGCCGGATTCATCGTTCTGCTGACCCTGATTTGCGTCCTGTTTTATATCTTCCGACCGCTGAAAGATCGCAATTACGGCGGGATGACCTCTGGTTTCCGCTGGGCTTTCTGGCTGATTCCCTTGTGGCTGACCGCGATGATTCCCGTATTGGATCGCTGGAAGAACGCTCGTTGGGGGCAGCTGTTGTTTGCCGTGCTGCTACTGTTTTCCGCCGTATCCGCCAGCTATTCCGCATTGAATCCATGGATCCATCCTTGGATGTACACATACATGGGTTATTTAGGGTGGATGGAGTGAGTGTCCAGCAGTCGGTGAAACTCATGTTGCATGATTCTCCGAAATCCTGAAAATACTCCCAGAAATTCCGACCCGAACCTGACCCGTTCACTTCACCCTCAGGCGTAGCGCAGGGAGGCGTGCTTGATGAAGTTCCCGTACTTATCATCGTCGGCAACCGTTATCGGTTTTGCTGTTTGTCTTGGCTTGTTGACCGCTGGCTGTGGATCTTCCGATTCGGCCAATCCACCGGCTGTCAGCATCAACGATCCGGCTAGTGGCGGCACAGATACCGCTTCGCACACCGTCTCGACCGACACACCTGGCACCGCCCGAAAGCGTTCTGACTTTCGCGGCGAAGAGTTTCCTGAAGTCATCCTGACTACGACTAAGGGGGATATCCATCTGAAGCTGGACGCCAAAAAGGCTCCTGCGACGGTCGACAACTTTCTAACGAACTACATTTCGACCAATCACTACGATGGGACGATCTTTCACTATGTGCAGCCCAAGGGAATGGTCCTGGGCGGCTTGTTCGACGCTGGCATGAATCCTCGCGAAACGAAGAGCGAAATTCAGAACGAGGCCATGAACGGCCTGAAGAATAAGCGTGGCACGATCGCCATGTCGCGCGATCCCAGCTTCATTCACAGCTCCACGTGCCAGTTCTTCATCAACTGTGCCGACAACACGGCGTTCGATCACATTGGTACCGACGATTCCAGCAGCTTCGGCTACTGTGTCTTCGGCGAAGTGGTCGAAGGGATGGACGTGGTCGATGCCATTTCCAAGGTCGAAGTTCAATCGAGCGATGGGTTTGTTAATCTGCCACGTGAGCCAGTTCAGATTCTATCGGCCCAACGCGTCAAATGAGGTCATCGCGCCGGCTGATTGCGTCGGCGGTGTGTAAGCACTTTCCAGTGCTTCCAGTAAATGCTCGATCGTATAGTTACGCCGTCTGGGGCTTGCCTGGGCGGCGTTTTCTACGCCATGCTTCTTGAGCGTGTCTTGCAGACGCAGCGATTCGAGCGAAGGAAAAAGCGGGTCGGCGGGGACCCACGTCGTCGAGAAGCTTTCTCCCTTATCGGCAAGCCGTGTCAACTGGCGGATCGACTGGTGCGAGCTGCACATGGCATCAATGCGTTGCAGTAGGAATGTCGGGTCTTCGGGGAATTCCAACGCTGGGTCTTGTGCGAGTTCATCGAGTACAAAACGCGCGAAGAACTCCCGGTCGTGAGGAAAGCTGCGAACGATCTGCGTGCGGCCTGAAATGTAGATCCGCATCCCCTGCAAGGACTCCATCAGGTCGAGCACCTGGCTTTGCGTCAATAGAATTGGATTGTGGCGTGTACGGGCGTGATAGAAGTACTGCTCCACAAGGCGTTTAAGAGTCGGGAACTCAGGTCGGACTGGCTCAGCAGGCAGTGTCGCGCAGCAGGCACCCCACAAACAAAGGGTCGTCGCGACCACACGCATCGCGTGGCTAATCTTCCGCCAGTGCATGGTTTCCCCCGATCCTCTTGCACGTTTCTGGCAATATTTTTTTCAAGCTGTGAACGATTTCTGCCCGCTCTCTAGAAGGGTAGGTCACGGCTTGGAGGATCGTTAGCCTGCCCCGCTAAATTGGGTCAAAAACCCCTAATCCCCGAGATATCATCCGAATCTGGTCAATTTAGAGCGAATGAGGAGGAAGAGCTGAATAGCCGTAATTTGGGTTTAGTTTCCCTAGTAATGGCCATAAAGTGGCGTTGATATACCGTAGCTGCGTTTTTTCGGTTGATTTTCGTGAGGGTTTTCCTATACTGCTGGAACGTTATCGAGCCTGTCGTCTCTCGTTAACACTTTTCAGCAGTTGCGGTAGAAGGAGATGCCGTCGTGTGTAAAGTCACGTACTTCGTCCAACCCTGCCCCACATGTGGCCGAAAGCTGCAGGTCAAGGTCGAGTATCTTGGCCTCGAAGTATCCTGTCAGCATTGCGGTGCTGGATTTATCTCGCATGATCCGGATATGGTCGGAGCTCCACCACTCCCAAACCCGGTGGATGATGCCCTCCATAAGGCTGATGCGTTCCTCGGAAGAGGAGGTTTGTCCAATACGCACTTCCCAGCAACCTTCGGATCCAATTGAGGCACTGCCTCGGGATTTGAGAAGGCATCGGCTTTCATGCCGACGCCGTTCGTTTTAGCCGCTTCGTGCGGCTTTTTCTTTTTCTTGACGCGTTGCGTCAAGGTTAGGTGCCGCAGATTTGGGCGAGGTCCTCGAAGAAGTGAGGATAGGTCTTGCTGGTACAGGCGGGGTTGAGGATCACAACGCCTTCTTGGCGAAGTCCGACCAGGGCCAGGCTCATGGCCATTCGGTGATCATTGTAAGTTTCGATCCGAGCCGGCTGCAGCGTGCCGGGCGTGATGATCATCCCGTCTTCCAGTTCCTCGACGGTCGCTCCTAGCTTGCGAAGCTCACACGCGAGGTCACCAATCCGGTCGGTTTCTTTGTGGCGGTTATGCGCAACGCCGGTAATCGTGGTGGGGCCGTCGGCAAACAAGGCGACCGCGGAAAGGGTTTGAACCGTGTCGCTGATTTCGCCCATGTCGATGTTGATACCGCGGAGCTTGCCACCGGTAACGGTGATGCTGTCTGGCTGGTAGTCGACCTGGCAGCCCATCTGGGCGAGTGCTTCGCAGAAGCCGACATCCCCTTGCAGGGCATCGCGTGAAAGTCCTTCGACGGTGACCTTTCCGCCACTGACCGCGGCGGCACCCCAGAAGTAGCTTGCCGCCGAGGCATCGGGTTCGATCGCGTATTGGCACCCCTGGTAGGTTTGACCCCCAGGGATGACGAAACGAACGCAATCGTTTTCCTCAAGCGTCGCACCGAAGTCCCGCATGATTTGGGTCGTCATACGGACGTATGGTTTGGAAACCAACTCGCCGTCGACTTGCAGTTGGACCTCGCCAGAAGCGTAGGGTGCTGCCATCAAAAGGCCGCTGAGGTACTGACTACTGATATTGCCGGCGATGGTTGCCTGGCCGCCGGGTAGGCCCTTGGCGTCGACGAGCACTGGAGGACAGGCATTATCAAACTCGGTGCGGATGTTGGCGCCCAGTTGTATTAGAGCTTCGATCAGGTCTCCGATCGGGCGTTCTCGCATGCGGGCAATTCCGTCCAGGCGAAAGGTGCCTTGGCCGAGAGTTGCCAGCGCGGTGAGAAACCGCATCGAGGTGCCGCTGTTGGCGATGAACATTTCCGTGTTATCGCCGTGGAACTTGCCGCCGTTTCCTTCGACCGTTAGCGTGTGGGTTTCGGGATCGTGAAGAATCGATACACCAATTCGGCGCAGGCTATCGATCATCACTTCCGTGTCTTCGCTTTCCAACGCGCCGGTTAGCGTTGATTGACCTTCGGCCAAAGCAGCGATGATCAAGGCGCGATTGGTAAGACTTTTCGAGCCAGGCGGACGAATCGATCCCGTAATGGGACCGCACGGGGTAATGGCAATTTCAGCGACCACGGTGCATCTTCAAGCAAGTGAGGAAATGAGGTATCCCCTTTAGTTTACTGCTTGTTGGCGATCTTCCACAGGTGGCGTTCCCCTTTGACGTACATCGCATTTTCGCCCAAGGCTGGGGTCGCTTGGATGTTTTCACCCATGTCGATTTCCTCGACGATTTCCCCCTTCTTGCCGGATAGGTTGACCACCATGGCCAGGCCATCGTAATTGATGGCAATTAGCTTCTGGCCCGCGATAACTGGGGTGGCCCAGAACTTACCCTTCAGACGCAAAGCCCACTCCAGATCGCCCGTTTCCGCGTCACCGCAATTCAGTACGCCGCTGCCATTGATGGTGTAAACCTTGCCATCGTGCAGGATAGGGCTCATCGACGAAGGGTTCAGCTTGTTGGCTTCCCAGACAATCTCAGGTTTGACGCGAGGATCTTTCAAATCGAGTACGGTCAGGCCCTTCGAGACAATGAAGGCCTGATCGCCGGTAGTAAGCGACGTTGAGATCGTCGAGGCACCGCCACCCAGTTCCCAGAGAATCTCACCACTCTTGGAAGAGACGGCCGTAACGCCTTCGTTGTTCTGCAAGAGGGCAACGCTTTCGTCGCCAGTGTTGACTGACTTCAAGGCCAGGGGAGATGCCCAGTTGGCTCGTTCGGCACGAGGCAGGAACCATCTCGTCTGACCGTTTTCAGCATTGATGCCGGCGGCGAAGGAGTCGCCTTGGTTTTCAATCTGAACGACGACCGTATCGTCGAGCACAATCGGCGAACTGGCCATGCCGACGTCGTTGCCAGCCTTGGGGTGTTCGTGACCGAGGCCGCGGTACCACTTTAAGTTCCCGTCCAGGTCCAAGCAGATCAGATCGCTCGAACCGAAGAACGCGTAGACATTCTTACCGTCGCTAACGGGGCTGGGTGCGGCAGGCGTTGTCTGCGGATGACAGAAGGTTCGGCCGGTTGCCCAGAAATTGCGTTGCCATAGCTTCTTGCCATCGGCGGCGGAGTAGCACAGCACGTGTAGTTGCTCGAGATCGGCTCCGTCGGCGGTCGTGACGATGACTTTTTCGTCAACCAGAATCGGGCTCGATGGCCCCCGGCCTGGCAGTTCGACCTTCCAGGCAATGTTGTCCCCATCCGGCGACCATCGGTCGGGCAGTACGCACGATGCGGAGGATCCGGTGGTGTCGTTGCCGCGGAACTGTCGCCAGTCGGCTACTGCGCTCGAGGCGATCGCGGCCAGGCATACGAAGCTAAGTAGAATACGCATAGGTCGTTTTTCGCACTAGAGGTTAAGGTTTGGCGTCAACAATGGCCGTGCCGAGGTGGTCGCATACCCGTAGCTCGAAGTGCCATACGTTGGTCCACGACTGGGTTTGTTCGTTCTGAACGAGTTTGACGAGAATCGTATTCTCGCCCGCCTTGAGCTTGGCCTTGGCCGTGTATTGGTCGAACTTGTCGCCCGAGTGATACACCTTGTCCGAGGCAACGAGCTCGCCGTTGACCCAGACTTTGGTCGCATTGGGCGAGCCCCAACGCAGTTCAACGTCTTGTGCCTGATCGCTGTCGAAGGTGGTGACGGCGTAGCCAACCACTTCTTTGACCGGAGCGAAGGCCTTGTTGAAATCGACGCGTTTCTCTCCCTTGCCTAGCTCAAGTGGCTGCCATTTGGCCGGGGCAGGAATCTCGTCGATGAGCTTGCCCGCGTACGACGCTTCCAGGTCGATCTCTTTCTCAGGCGGATAAACGGTATCGAAGCCGGCTCCTTTGGCGAACTCGAAAGCGGCGATCACGTGCCAATTTTTCAGGAAGCCAAAATGTGCGGTCGTATCAACTTCGACATCCAGCTTCTTCAACGCGTCGGCGATCACTTTGGCTTGTTCGGCGCTGCGTGTGGCCGTCAGTGCTTGTTGGTAGGTCGCAATCCCTTCTTCTTTTTGCTCTGCTTCGACCTTCGCTTTCGCGTCTTCGATCAGCTTGTCGACTGCCAGGAGTCGCAGTTCCAGCGAAGCATCGTTCTCGAAGGCAGGGACCAGCTTCAGCGCGGCCGCTTCGTCTTGTTGCTTGAGCAGATGGTACGCGACGGACCGAGACTTGGGCGAGTGATCGTTCGTCTCGATGAACTCGATCAAGATGTCGTTGGCGATCGGCTTGCCTTCTTGGCGTGCTTTATCGGCGATCGCTTCGACGGCACCTCGCAGCCAGTTGGCAGCCACGGGACGATCCTCCTGCATCGCGGCTAGCACTTCGGGAATCGCGTCGGCGTTCATTTTGCCAAGGGCAGTAACCGCTTCGACCGCTTCAGGGTAGCCGGCTGCTTCAGCGCTGATCGCATTGATCTTGGTAGACAGTTCGGTCGCTTCACCGGCAATCAGAGGTGAGACGCTCAACAGCAGAGCGAAGCCAGTGGCAATAGATTGGTAACGTCGCATCATGGCTCGAATCGATCGAAGGGAAAAGGGCAGGGGTTTGCCCGATTGTAATCGATTCAGACGCGCGAGGAAGCATTGCCGCGGAAGTTTAACGAATCGGCTTAGAAGAGAATCGTTTCCGAGACGAACACGCCATCGCGGCGTAGCGACTCGGTGTCAGAGAGATTCACGATCCCCAAGACTTCGAAGAAAGTTCGTTTGCTTGTCTTTCGCTGGTAGCGAAGGCCAAACCCGTAGACCAAGTCGCCGTTGGGCGATTGGAAGGCGATTTCTGGGGCGATCGACTCGTCTTCGTGGTGTCGGAACAACTGAATGCCCAGCGAAGCCCCGTAGTTCTCGCCGAGGCTACTACCAGAAGAAATCGCCACCAGGGGATTCACGTCGAATGCGGCCCGTAGACGATTGAAATTGCCACCACCGGCTGAGTTCCAGCCGTCCGTTGCATAGAAGACATTGCAGTAGGCCACCCCAAACTCGATGCCTAGCGGATGGGCAGGCATGAGAAGGGTGTAGTTCGATTCCAAGACAAACAACTCGCCTGAGCCGGTACCAGCTTCGTCCCCGAATTTGAACAGGGCCCGCGTGGCATAGTTGAACCGGCCGTGGAACTTGGTGCGACTGACCGCCGCGAAATGCTGGTCGCGACCAGGCGCATCGGGCGTTTCGACAAACAGGTAGGACGCTTCGTAGAAGACCCGCTCGTAATCGATGCTGAAATTCGTTCCATACATCCGGCTATTGTCGTCGGCGACATTGTCGACATCGCTGGCCGCGTAAATGGCCTGGATGTTGATGTTGCTGGTGTTGCCAACAAAGAGCGTATTCTTGTTGATGACGGTCCCCAGGAGTTCGTCGTTCATCAACAGTTGGTTGTGCAGCTGGAACGGAAACTTGCCGCCAACCATGTGCACGTCGCGGACAGCGAATGGACTCATGAAGCCAGAGAACATGCTGTGCAGTTCTCCTTCAAACCAGAATCGCTGAGGCACACCGGTGCTGTTATCGATGTACCCAGCCGGATCGCTGAAGCGGTAGTACGAACCGCCGGTGTTGTCTTTGCCGATGGGACGGAACTGCACGTGAAAGCGTTCGGTCCCGGTTAGACGCAAGTCCAAGTCGACCAGCAACTGATGCCCCAGACCATCGCTACGCGTATTGCCCTGCTTGTATGCAATGGCACTGGCTTGGTAACCACCGTAGGCGACAAAGCGCGGTTCCCAGTTGTAGGCACCTGGCCCAAACCAGTCCAGCGAATACTGCTTGATCGGTCCTTCCCCTTCGAACTGTGTGAATAGCGTGAAGGGTTCGGGATCGATGTAATCTTCCGGTAGCCGCAGCATTTCGTAGTCGGTGTGCTCATCCTTGCAAGGAAAGCCCAGGCGGTCCCCTTCTGGTGCGTAGATGTACGAGCCGCCATGTTGCCACAGTTCTTCATCCAGTGATGGGAGTGGCTCGTCTTCCCAGGCCTTGCTCTGAGGATTATCTGGTGTGGCAAGGGGCAACAGGTGCGGCAATTCCTGAGGTGTCTCGATCGCTTCGGACAGCGGAGGTAGCAGTGACTCGTGCATGGGCGCAAAGCTGGCATGCTTCATCTCAGGAATCGTTAACCGAATGGGCCTGTCGCTCGACTGGCCAGGAATCGGCGGCTCTCCAAAGAGCGAGTCCTCTCCCAGCACGACCGAGCCACAGCAAAGAATTGCCGAGCACCACGCCGAAGCGAAGAGATGTCGAAGTTTGGATTGCACATGCGACGTCATGGAGTGACCTCGATGGTGCCACACCATTCTTGCAGGACGACCACCTCGAGCAGATGCTTCAAGTGAGGCGTACCGATGCGATCTAGAAGTGTTGGAGGAAGGTGACGGAAGTTGAGACGGGCCGTCACGCGGTACGTTCCTGGCTGCTTAGGCAGGTGTACGGGATAGGTTCGCCCTTGCTTGGAAAGGGGAGCCAGGCTTCCCTTGGCGATTCGGAATACCGGAGGTCGGCCGAACGAGGCGGAGATGCCATCGGCAGGACGCACGAAGCTGAGGGGATTCAGGTGGCGATTCACCGAGAGAACCACCGAGCGATCCGTGCCTTCGGACGTGAGTGCTGTGAACTTGTTTTGGAAGTTGAGCAAGTGCTTATCGTATGGAATCTTGCCGGCCAGGACGGCGTGGCTATGTTCGTCGCGCAGGTCGCCGTTGTCATCGAGGTCGCCCGAGGTGAAGACAATCCGTCCTTGTTCGTCATGCACCAGGACTGAAACCCAAGCCTGGCGTTCGGCGGTAAAACCGGTGGGGAAGCTGTGCCCGGACAGCTTGCTCTTCACTTCGACGTTGATATGAACCTTGTCGCCACAACCGGCTGTTTCCGGAGCACTCACGTAAAGGTCCGCTGCCTGGGACAGCACTTCGTATCGCTTTTGGGCGGCGATGCGATTGCTGTGACGGTTCTTCTTGCGAAGCTCCGTGAGCGTTTCCTTTTGGTATTCCGTCAGTGAATTCCAGTCACGGTAATCGACCTCGTACATCCAGTCGAGCTTCTCAGGGAACTCGGTATCGGGAAGCAGAGAGTAATCAGGACCGGCGAAGGTGTGATCGGTGAGTGGGCGAAGGGGGATCTGTTCTTCCGGTACGTCTGGCACCACGGCTGCTCGTCCCAAGGGGCGTTCGCAGTCTTTGAACGGAACGCCTTGTACGGGACCCATGTGGCACTGTTGGCAGGTAATCCCTTGCTTGGCCGCCGGGCTGTTTTGCCACTCGCTGAACGCTTCTTCAAGACGGACGCCTTGTGGGTTGGTCACGTCGTGGCATTCGCCGCAGAACTGCGAAGTCTTGATGTAGGGAAGGCCTTTTGATTCGTGTGTTGCCATCGCTTCGCCGCCGGTGGCATCGTCGAAGGGACCATACATGCACACGTCTTCTAACTTGCCGGGTTCGATCGGGACACGCCCGCTCGACTTGTAGTGCTTGGTGCTGCGGCGGTGGCAAGAGACACAGGTAACCCCTTCCATCGAGACCCGCGAACGGTGGACGTTGCGGCGGTTGCCATTCTCGCCCAGTGCCGTACCGACCGGCGTATGGCAGCGTGTGCAGAAGGTTCCTTGCGTTCCTTGGGTGCGTTCCATGAGGGTCAAGTTGAAGGCCTCAAACACAGGGCTATGCTGGGCATAGGCGTGCATCGAACGGGACCATTCGTCGTACTGTTTCGGATGGCAGGTCTGACACTGCTTGGCCGATGGAAATTCCATCTCGGTCAGCGGAGTGATATTGCAGTTCTCAGGCAGTGCGTATTCCAGGGCACCGTTTTCGATCCAGCGGTAGATTGCTTCCTGCTGACCTGGGGTAAGCCACTCCATCTTGTCTGGTGGCATTTCCGGCGTACGCGGCATGCCAGATCCAGGCTGGGCGTGTTCGTCCCATTCGATGTACATCAGCAGTGCCGAGTCTTTCGGGTTGCCTGGAATGACAAGGCGATCGTTGCCTGACTTGCCGGCGAGCAGGGCCTCGTAGGTGCTCAGGTCGACCCGCTTTGTGTTAGGGCGATGGCATCCGGCACACTTGTTGGCCAGGGTCATATAGACTTCGGGCCAATCGACATCGTAGGGATGAGGCTGCGAAATCAGATGGGGAATTGCTTCCACGGTTGTCGGGGCCGCACCCCAGAACCACAGCGCGCTGACCAGGCTCAGACCGAGGGTCAAAACCGCCAATTGGGAGGTCAATTTTTTGGCTGCGGGCATTCGGGTATCCTTCCCGTCGATCGATCGCGTTCCGGCCCTCCGATGGCTAGAACTACTGGGGTTGCGTGCACTGCATCCCCTGATATCACTTTTCGGCAGGGCGTTGGGGAGAGTCTTAGCTAACTAAGTGCGCACGTAGCTTTTAGAATAATCGGAAATGCTTAATACGAAGCTTCATGTTCCGCGATCGATTCCCCAAGAATTTGGCCTTAAAAGACGGTCCAAATTAGGGGGTTGAGCTCAGCTGCTTTACCGCTTCTACCAAGTCTTTGTCACGGGCCTTGGTTGCCGAGTCTTCTGCTAGCGTCGTCATGGCGATAGCGGCCTTTTCTTGACCATCTGCTTCCAGCAGCGGTACGTGCTTGATAGCGTGTTGGGCGATCGCGGCATGGACCTTCGAGGACATGCTCGACCCTGCTGCTAGCTGCATGGCTTTGAGGTGCCATTCCCCCTCGTCGATGGCGAAACGAGTATGCCAGTCGTGGATGATTTGCGAGCAAGTGGCAAAGTCACCTCCGCGAGCCGATTCGGCCAAGGCATAGCGGAAGCCAGCGAACTGCTGCGGCGAACCATTGGGCATCGCCATCGCGGCAGCGGCCATCTCTTGCCCGATTTTGGCATGATCATCAAGACGCTGCGCTGACTGAATCCGCGAGTTCCATTTCTCCTGGAAGGCAGCCGCCGGGGCCGAGATATCTGCTTCGGTCGGAATCGTTGCTTGCTCGATCAGGTCATCCGCAAGCTTGTAGGGATCGGTAAGCACAGCGACCAGGTTGTTTATTTCTTCGTCCGGCAGAAAGGCAGTCGCCAACTCTTCACGTGCCCGCTCTGGTCCACCATCGGGGGTCATCAATAGGAACGCACCGATGATCTTCTTCGTTTCGGCCTGAGTGGGCAGTTCTTGTTCGGCAAGGAACTTGGCCAAGCCGGCAGGAATATCGGCGAGCGTGTAACGGCGGTTCTCACCATCCATCCGAATTACGAGACGATTCGCATCCGACTCGACAACACGAATCATCGTGCCGTTCACGTCGAGGTCAGAGTCAGGCGGAAGCTTGGTAAGTCGTGACGAAACGGCTTGCCAGAACTGCTGATTCAAGTCAGCCACTTCCTTCAGGTGGTCGAGCTTATCTTGGTGCTTCGGAGCCGTAACCAGCGGAGCCGCCTGAGCGATCAGTTGTTGGGCCGTGGCAGCGCTGCGGTCGATGATCTGCTGGCGGGCCTGTTTCATTAGGCCGGTTAGTTGATCGACATTGGCCGTCGAATCCGCCGGCATCGAGCCAGTGTTCTCCATGGGGGTCATGGTGTTGGTGTCGGTTGGCGTTGAGGTCATCTCAGTCGGCTTGGGCGATGTATTGGAAGCCATCATGCTGCCGCCGAGGTACTTCTTCTTGCCCGCTTCCAAAGCAGCGAGCGCCCCACCATCGGCACCCGATTGGGTCCACAAGTCGCGGACGAACTCGATATCGGCCTTAGGCGAGAGCAAGAGGTAGGAAGCCTCCACGCGTTGTTTCACGGTGTCTTCACCCTTCAAGCGGCTAATGGCAATTGCACGCTGGAAGCCATCGGGGAGTTGGCCGCGTTCGTATCCTTTGTTTTGACCTGCGAAGCGAATGACAACACGATTGTCATCGATCGTAGTAACCGTGAAGGACGTGCTGCCGACGGTGAGCTCTTCGTTTTCACGAAGCGATGCGGTGCCGTCATTGAGCGCTTTGTTGTAGGCCATCAGGTCCTGCACGAACTGATCGATGCGATCGAAGTCGGTCTTGCCTTCAGGCGTTTTCGGAAGCTTGCGAACCTCGTCCAACGCAATCGATGACTTGGCGAAGTCGTTTTCACTGATCCCAACCCAGGCCGTTTCGATCGCCGTCTTTAGCTCTGCTTGATCCTCGGCGGTGGCCATGGGTTCTGGCGGCTTGGTGTCCATCGCTGGCATGCCAGCCATCGTTTCTTCAGGATCGCCTAGGCCAGGGATCGAACTGGCCAGATCGTTGGAGGTCGGACGTTTGCCCGACTTGGGACCAGGAGGCGTGTTCCTGCCCTTTTCCGGCTCTTCGTCTTCTTTCTCGACAGGGGGCTGCGGCGTCGGTACTTTCGGCTCAGGATCGTTTTGAGCGACGGGCTCGTCCGCAGGCTCGGTGAAGATGAAGTAAGCGCCACCGGCAACTGCGGCCAATAGTAGAATTGCGGCTCCGCTCATGTACAAACCGAATGCCGAATTCTTAGCACGGCTTTTGGCAGACGATGCGGCGGATGGCTTCTTCGATTTCAGCTGGATATCGCCACTTGAATCGGAAGATGCCGTGGCAGCCGGGCTGACTGGAGCAGCGGCTTGAACCGGAGCGGCCGTAGCAGGCTGGGCAGCCGCAACCGGAGCGGTCTGGCTACTGAAGTAGGCTTGTAGCTGTTGGTCGTAGGCTTGTTTCTGGGCCGGATCCAACAGGCAGTTTTGGGCCAATTGGATTTCGGAAATCAATGTCTGGCGGAGTGGCTCATCGGCTGGGGCCATCGGAATCGAGGCGCGCGACATGGCATTCTGCGCGGCAACCATGATTTTGCCGGTGTCGGTCTCGTACATTGGTAATCCCAGCAGCGTATAGCAGTCGGGGCGACCGGTGACGTTGAGACCCAACCACATTTGGTAGGGATTGGTTGCTTGAGTCATTCCTCGAAACTCGCGAGTACGTAATGTTTACTTCAAGGCTAGTTGCCGTTTCGCCTAAATGCCCTACTAGGACTGGGTTTCGCCTCTGATAGTACGACGAGGAAGCGACCGATTTTGTTTCGTAAATCGGTTGTATCGACAACGATGGGGGGATAATTCATTGTCAGGGGGGTGAGTTGCCCCAATTGTAGCGAGATCGAAGCACGTGGAAAGAGATGTTACTCCCCCTATGTTAACGTCGCGACGCAAGATCTTGGACATCTGGGCAAACTTATTTTTGTAAGGGCGAAATCTAGAAAACTTCATAAAATGTCAGTCGTAGAAAAGTCTGAGCAATTCGTGTTTAACTGAAATCGCATGAGGGCTTTAGATCGTCTACACCTGAGCAAGACAATTAGCTTTTCACCCCACGGAATGTCGCAGATACCTCGGAGAGGGCACCCATTATGATCTTTTCGCTCCAACGCACCGTCCCCTTAGCCATTCTTTGCAGTTGTGCTGCAATGATGACAGTCTGGATCGGATCGCACGTTACTACGGCCCAAGGGCCCACACCTGACTTGAAAAAAATGGAAGAGCTATACAAGCAGGGAAATTACAAAGAAGCCTACGAAGCTGCCGAGAAGCTTTTCGTTGATCCACAGCAAGATCCGAAAGAGCTTGCTCGTTTGATCTACGTACCCATTCAATCGCTGCAGCGGCTGGCTCGCTATGCCGAAGTCGATGCATTTTTGGAGAAAGCCGTCGAGGCTCAGAAAGATGAGTGGCGCGTTCTCCAAGCAATCGCAACCCAATATCAAAGTCTGAATCACTGGGGAGCGATCAACGACAACGAGTATCAGCGAGGCCCTGTCCGCGGTGGTGGTAAGCGAGTGAACAGCATCGACCGCGATTACACGCGGGCCTTGCAGCTATATGTCGACGCGATGAAAGTCGCGCAGACGAAAGATGCCGAGCCAGACATGGCCAACCTCTTTCAGGACGTTGCGAATTTCTTTCTCAATAACCGCTATGGTCGTGGTGCCTGGCAGCTGCAATATCTGACCGACATCGAAACGCTGCCTGACTACGACGAAAGCTACAACTATGGCGGGTCGAATCAGGGAGCCCCGGTCGATGAAGAGGGCAACCCGATTTACTACCACGTTCCCAAGTCGTGGGACGATGCCAAAAACGATGGCGAACGGATGCGCTGGGCCATGGAGCAAGTGGCGGAGTACGATGCAAATCGTACCGGCCAGGTCAAACTACGCTGGGCCAGCTTTCTAAACTCGCAGTTCGGTGTCCAAACGCTTCAGCAGTACCAGTGGTTCTTCGCCCCGCGCAATGACGATGACGAGAATGAAACTCCTCATCTCTTGCAGCTGAGCACATTGGCGGATAACGAAACCATTGCCCGCCTGGCAACAGGGATCAAACGCTTCAAGCTGCCGGACGAGTTCAATCACATCAAGATCTGGCAAGATTTGATTCAGGAAAAGGATTCGCAGCGTGGGTCTGCCTACGATCAGTTGGCATCTGTCTTCGAGAATCGTCGACATTACCCCAAAGCGGCCCAGACTTGGAAGGATGCCATTGCCGACGTAGGTCCAGGCTCGAATAACTATCGCCGCAAGCGACTCGAGCAGATCGTGAACAACCTGGGGCAGTTCCAGGGAGGCCAGGTCAATGCGGCTGGCCAAGGAGCGACGCTGCAGTACCTGTTCCGCAATGGAACCGAAGTCGAGTTCACGGCCCATGCCATCAAGATCGAGCAGTTGATTGCGGACGTGAAGAAGTACCTGAAATCGAACCCTGGCCGGATCGATTATCAGAAGGTTCAATTCCAACAGGTGGGTGAGAAGATTCTCTTTCAGGATGGCGGCGACGTCTATCTTGGAGATCAAGTCGCCAAATGGTCGGAGAAGCTGAATCCTCGTCCTGGCCACCTCGATCAACGCATCGATGTGCACGCTCCGCTAAACAATGCCGGCGCGTACATGGTGACGGCCAAGATGAAGGACGGCAACGTCTGCAAGGTGGTTGTCTGGGTTGCCGACACGGTGATCGTCAGCAAGCAGTTGGACCAGAAAAAGTATTACTATGTCGCCGATGCGGTCAGTGGTAAGCCGATCGAAAAGGCCAATGTCGAGTACTTCGGCTACAAGGTCGAACAGATTCGCAATCAGAACCGCTTCAATATCTTGACGAAGAACTTCGCCGAATTCACCGATGCGGACGGCCAGGTTATTTTGGCCGACAACCCGCTGACGCATCAGTATCAATGGCTGGTCATGGCCCGGACCGACAAAGGACGCTTCGCGTTTCTGGGCTTTCAGCACATCTGGTACGGCCGCCGACACGATGCGACCTACAACCAGGTACGCAGCTACGGGATCACCGATCGGCCGGTCTATCGACCGAATCAAACGATGAAGTTCAAGTTCTGGACACGGCGTTCGCAATACGATCAGGCCGACGTCAGCCAGTTCGCCGGTCAGTCGTTTAACATCCAGTTACGCGATCCGCAAGGAAACGAGATCTTCAATAAGCAGTTCACCGCGGACGAGTACGGCGGTATGGACGGCACGTGGGAGATTCCTTCCGACGCGAAGCTGGGACAGTACAACCTCTACACGAACCACGGCAACATTCAGTTCCGGATCGAAGAATACAAGAAGCCGGAATTTGAGGTCACGATTGATGCCCCCGAGAAGCCGGTTGAACTAGGCGAGACGATCACGGCCAAGATCAACGCCAAGTACTACTTCGGTTCGCCGGTTACCAATGCCACGGTCAAGTACAAGGTCGAGCGTTCACCGTACAACCGCCATTGGTACCCGACAGCTCGCTGGGACTGGTGCTTTGGCAATGGCTACTGGTGGTTCGCTTACGACTATGCCTGGTATCCCGGCTATCACAAGTGGGTGGGATGCGTTCGCCCAGCTCCATTCTGGATTGGGTGGTCGCATAATCCTCCCGAGCTTGTCCTGGAGCAGGAAGTCAAGATTGGCGAAGACGGTACCGTCGATGTCGAAATCGATACGGCCCTAGCCAAAGCATTGCATGGCAACGAAGACCATCAGTACACCATCACGGCAGAAGTTCGCGATCAATCGCGACGCACGATTGTCGGTAGCGGCAAGGTCTTGGTAGCACGCGAGCCGTTCAAGGTTTATACGTGGGTTGATCGCGGTTACTACGATGTCGGCGATACGATTCACGCCCATTTCCTGGCCCAAACGCTTGATGCCCGGGACGTTGCTGGTAAGGGAACGCTGAAACTTCTCAAGATCACCTACGACGAAAAGAAGGAGCCGATCGAGACGGTAGTTCAGGAGTGGCCCGTCGAGATGAAAGGGGAGGGAAGTGTTTCCCAAACCATGAAAGCCTCAGCCGCTGGGCAATACCGGTTAAGTCTCACACTTACCGACCAGGCCGGTCATACGCAGGAAGGTGGTTACATCTTCACCATTCGCGGACAAGGTTTCGATGGATCAGAGTATCGCTTCAACGACCTGGAACTGATTCCTGACAAGAAGGAATACGAGGCCGGCGATACGGTTAAGCTGCAGATCAACACCAACCGAGTCGGTAGCACGGTGTTGCTCTTCGTGCGTCCGTCGAACAGTGTTTACTTGCCACCGAAGGTGGTTCGTCTGACGGGCAAGAGCACCGTGCATGAGATTGCCGTCCTCAAGAAGGATATGCCCAATTTCTTTGTCGAAGCTCTGACGATCGCCGATGCCCGCGTGCATGACGAGGCGAAGGAGATCGTTGTGCCGCCAGAAACGCGCGTGCTGGACCTGCAAGTCGAAACCGACGCAACCGAGTATCTGCCAGGCAGCCAGGGCAAGATTAAGATCAAACTGACCGATCACACAGGCGAGCCATTCGTCGGATCGGCCGTTCTTACCATGTACGACAAGTCGGTTGAATACATCAGCGGCGGGTCGAATGTGCAGGACATTAAGGAATTCTTCTGGAAGTGGCGTCGCCACCATCACCCGCAAACGGAACACAGTCTGAATCTGTACAGCTATAACCTGACTCCGAAGGGGCAGTTGGCTCTGCAGTACTTGGGCGCGTTTGGCCGCAGCGTGGCGGATGAGTTCGCCTTAGCAGAAGGCATGGAAATGGATGGAGCCGGTGCGGCATTTGGAGATCGCAGTAGCGGGATGCTCCAATCGCGGACTCGTGGCATGATGTCGAAAAACGCTGTGGCCGATGCCATGCCGATGTCAGCCGCGGCTCCGATGGCGATGGAAGAGAAGGCTATGCTCGGCTCAGACAAGCAGCAAGCCGCCCAGGGACAGACCGATCTGGTCGAGCCGACCGTGCGGTCGAACTTTGCCGATACCGCGTTGTGGGTTGGCAGTGTCGAGACCAACGAGAAGGGTGAGGCAGAGTTCAAGCTCGACTTGCCCGAGAACCTGACCTCTTGGATGATTCGTACGTGGGCGATGGGACAAGGAACGAAAGTCGCCTCGGCCGAAACTGAAGTGGTCACACGTAAGAACCTGATCGTTCGCCTTCAGGCTCCTCGCTTCTTCGTGCAGAAGGACGAGGTGGTCCTGTCGGCCAATGTTCATAACTACCTAGAGACCGAAAAGTCGGCTGTGGTTTCGCTGGACATTCCGACTGGATTGATGTCGAGTGAGACGCCGCTGACGCAGAAGGTAACCATTCCCGCTGGTGGAGAAGTTCGCGTTGATTGGACGGTGAAAGTGACCCAGGAAGGGGAAGCGACCATCACCATGAAGGCGCTGACCGATGAAGAATCGGACGCCATGCAGCAAAGCTTCCCGGTTTACGTTCACGGTATGCTCAAGACCGAGTCATGGGCAGGCACCGTGCAGCCGGAGCAGAACTCGCAAGGCATCACCATCCATGTGCCCGAAGATCGTCGACCGGAAGATTCGCGTCTGATCATTCGCTACTCGCCAAGCTTGGCCGGTGCGATGGTGGAAGCACTTCCGTACATGATCGATTACCCCTACGGCTGCACCGAGCAGACTCTCAATCGCTTCGTGCCAACGGTCATTACCCGTAAGGTGCTGGGCGAAATGGGAATCGATCTGAAATCGATCGCTGAACATCAGAATAATCTGAACGCCCAGGAAATTGGCGATCCGGGTGAGCGGAACGCTCGCTGGAATGCCAAGTGGGACGGCACGTTGAAGAACCCCGTCTTCGATGACGCGGAACTTGAAAAGATGGTCAAGAGCGGCGTCCAGAAGCTGACTGAGATGCAAAACTCGGACGGCGGTTGGGGCTGGTTCTCTGGCTATCATGAACGCAGCTACCCGCACACGACGGCGGTGGTCGTTCGTGGTTTGGTGATCGCGGAACGCAATGGTGCCGCCGTAGTGCCGGACGTGATCGAGCGTGGCAAGCAGTGGCTGATCAACTACCAGAAACAGGAAGTTCAGAAGCTGCAAAATGCCGACGAAAAGAAGAAACCTTGGAAGTCCAAAGCGGACAACCTCGACGCGGTGATCTATGCCGTTCTCGCGGAATTGGATCACGATAACAACGCCATGCGAGGCTTCCTCTACCGTGACCGAACGAACCTGTCGGTGTACGGCAAGGCCCTGTTCGCATTGGCATTGCATCAAGTGGGTGATGCCGAGAAGTTGGCAATGCTCCGCCGCAATCTGGATCAGTACCTGGTAACCGATGAGGAAAACGAAACGGCTTACCTGAAGACGCCAGCCGATAGTGCCTGGTGGTACTGGTACGGCGATGCGATCGAAGCCAATGCTTACTACTTGAAGCTGTTGGCAGCGACCGATGCCGATAACGTGACTGCCCGGCGGTTGGTGAAGTACCTGCTAAACAACCGTAAGCATGCCACCTACTGGAAGTCGACTCGCGACACGGCACTTTGTGTCGAAGCGATGGCCGATTACCTGCGGGCAACGGATGAGTTGAATCCAGAGATGACCGTCGAGATCTTCATCGATGGGGAGAAGAAGGCCGAAACCGAATTCACTAAGGAGAATCTCTTCACGGTGGACAACACGGTTGAACTCACCGGCATGCAGATCACCGATGGCGATCACAAGGTGGAAGTCCGCCGTAAGGGTGACGGTCCGGTGTACTACAGTGCCTACCTGACCAACTTCACGCTGGAGGACTTCATCACCAAGGCTGGCCTGGAAGTCAAAGTCGAACGACGCTTCTACCGCTTGGATCGCGACGAAGACGCGACCGCCAAAGCGGTCGGAGCACGCGGTCAGGCTTTGAAAGAAAAGGTCGTAAAGTACAAGCGAACCCTCTTGGAAAACGAGTCGCAAGTTACCAGTGGCGATCTGATCGAAATCGACCTCGTGATTGAGAGCAAGAACGACTACGAGTACGTGATGTTCGAGGACAAAAAGGCCGCTGGTTGCGAGCCGGTCGATCTGCGAAGTGGCTACAACGGCAATTCGCTGGGGGCCTACATGGAACTGCGTGACGAGAAGGTCACCTTCTTCGTGCGGCAGCTTCCACGTGGCAAGCATACGCTGACTTACCGCTTGCGGGCCGAGATTCCCGGCAAGTTTAGTGCCTTGCCAGCCGTTGCCCAGGCCATGTACGCTCCGGAGCTGGTCGGTAACTCGGACGAAATGAAGCTCCGCATCAAGGATCTGGAGAACTAGTCGTCACCCAAGACGACAAGTCGGAAAAATAAAAGGGGCGATCAGTTTGACTGATCGCCCCTTTTTTATATTCACCATGGGGACTACTTGGGTTCCCAGTCCCCACCGTTATCGGCCGGCATCGATTTGTGCCACGCGAGCAAGGTCTCTTTCAGCGACGAAACCAATTCCGGGTTTTGCTCGGCGACGTTGGTCGTCTCTCCCTTGTCCTTTGCTAAGTCATACAACTCGACGTCACTACCATCGTAGCTGCAAAGCAACTTCCATTGGCCATCACGGACAGCCAGGTCAGGAAGCTGTTTGCCTTGCAGTTCCGGGCGATCAGGCGGACGGCGAAAACAGATGGGAGTCGAGTGCGATGCATCGGCTTTCCCGAGAAGAACGCCCGGCAAGGCTTCGCCATCGAACTTAACGCCTTCCTTCGCTTTGGTGCCGCAAATGGTAAGCAAACTCGGTACAAGGTCGAACGCTGCAAAGACCGATGTTTCGTTGGTCGTTCCGCTCTTGTCGCCGCCGATCAATCCTGGTCCCCAGACGATTAACGGCGATCGAACGCCTCCTTCGTAAAGGGTGGTCTTGTGACCTCGATAAGGCCCTGCACTGCCGGCGCCCAGTTCGGGGCCATTGTCAGAGCACATCAGGATGAGCGTGTTATCACGCAGCTTTGTATCGCTGCGAATAAAATCGAAGAGCGTGCCCAACTGCTCGTCCATCGTTTCCAGCACGCCCAGGTAGAGCTGCCGCTTGGTCTGATCACCGCGGCGTTCTTTTGGCGGAAAGAAAGGAGAGTGGACATCGTCCGGCCAGACGTTCACATAAAAAGGCTTGTCATCGGCTTGAGCTTGTTGGATGAAATTGATCGTTGCGTCGACGAACGTTTGCGTGATCTTGTCACGCTTCTCCCAGGTAATCTTACCGCGTCCCAACTTGTCGCTTCCGAGCGTGTGCAGTCGTGGCTTCTTTCCGTCGTAGGCATCAAGCTCGGCCAGGACGCGATCTCCCAGGCCTTCGAAGTTGGTCAGCGAAGCATCGAAGCCGTACTCGGTGATCAGCGGTGCTTCACCTACATCACGTTGGCCTCCCATGTGCCACTTGCCGAAGTGTCCGGTCGCGTAGCCTGCGTCGTGAAGCATGTCGGCAAGCATGGGGGCGGAAGGATCGAGCCACTGGGCCATTCCGCGCCGCTTGTTCAGTTGGCGATGGGCCAGGTAGGACGAGATCTTCCAACGCTGCGGATACTGTCCCGTCGAGATCGCCGTCCGCGAAGGCGAGCAGATGGGTGAGTTGACATAAAACTGCGTGAAGCGAATGCCTTCTTTCGCCAGCCGATCGCAGTTCTCGGTGGTGGCGTCCTGATTGCCGAAGCTCGAGAAGTCACCCCAGCCCATGTCGTCGATGAAGACCAGAATCACGTTGGGTGGACGTTCGGCCGCTGAGGCGGGGGATATCAGGAGGCAACCAAGGAGCAGGAATAGCGTCAGACGAAGGAACTTCATGGGGTAGGTCCTCGAAGGAAAAGCATCGGTTATGGGACCGGTCAATCTACCAGAAGGGAGGCTGATTCCAATCAATTTCGCCGTTGTGGGTAGTCAGAACATACGGTTTCTGCTGCGGAATGCAAACAAGTTCATTGCGATCGAAAAGGTTCTCATGATGACAAACGAAAAGCCCGTCGCCATGGTGATTGGGGCAACCGGTGGGATTGGCTCGGCTACTGCCCGACTACTGGCTTCACGTGGCTATCGCCTGTTGTTGGTGTCTCGTAGCGAAGAGAAGCTTCAGGCACTTGCCGGTGAACTTGATGCTCCGTATATCGTGGCCGACGCCACGCAGTTCGATCAAGTCGATGCGGCCGCGAAGCAGGCTCTGGAGCAGTTTGGGCATGTCGATGCCATCATCAACGCCGTGGGATCGGTCTTGTTGAAGCCAGCTCATATCACAACATCGACCGAGTTGGATCAGACCATCGCGTTGAACGTCACCACCGCCTTCGCAGCCATTCGTGCGGCATATGGTGTGATGCGCGAGTCCGGCGGGAGCGTCGTTCTGTTCTCATCCGCGGCCGCACGGATCGGACTCCCCAATCATGAAGCGATCGCCGCAGCCAAAGGAGCTGTCGAAGGGTTGGTTAAGTCAGCAGCCGCGACCTACTCAGGCAAGAATATTCGTGTAAATGCGATTGCACCTGGCTTGGTCGAAACACCCCTCACAGAAGCGATCTGGTCGCGACCTCGCTCAGCAGATGCATCGAGGGGATTGCATCCGCTCGGGCGTCTCGGGAAGCCCGACGATATCGCGTCTCTGACAAGCTGGCTGGTCGACCCGCAGAATAGTTGGATCACAGGGCAAGTGATTGGCGTCGATGGTGGACTGGCCGGCCTCAAAACTGGCTAGCCATCGTCTTTCTTAGCCGAACATTATTGAGCCATCTCTTCCGACTCAGATTTCATCGTCGCGATCGACTCGAATACCTGGTCGAGACTGTCCTTAAACAGATCACCAATCAGCAGGTCGGTGATGTCGCCACGGTGATTGGGGAAGCGTCGAACGAAACGGCCGAAATTGAAGCCGTCGTAGTATTCGCAAACCAGCTTTCGCATCCGTTCCATGCCCACCATGTACTCTTTTTCCCAATGGGCCAACTGGGTGCGGCTGGTGTCACCTTTCTTCAATCCCTCGACAATCGCATCGGCGGCCAGCTCGCCTGACTTCAATGCCAGAAGCACGCCAGAAGAGTAGAGCGGATCGAGGAAACCGAGAGCATCGCCAATCAATACCCAGCCATCGCCGGCGGCTTGCTTCGATTTGTAGGTGAAATCCTTTGTCGCGAAGATCTTGGTAACCTGCTCGGCACCTTCAACACGCATCTTGGCGGCGGGACATTTTTCCAGTTCTTCAGCAAAGACCTGTTCGTGCGAGCCACGACCTTTGAATAAGTAATCAAAGTCTCCGACAACGCCAATGCTGACCATGTCGTCGTGCAGCGGAATGTACCAGAACCAACCCTGCTTGTTTTCAACTTGCAGAACGGTGGTTGCTCCTTCGTCACGGCCTGGATCGCGTTTGGCACCTTTGTAATAGGTCCAGATCGAACCTTTGTTCAGCGAGGGATCGGGAACTCGCAACTTCAGCTTGTTGATCAATAGCGAGCTTTGCCCACTCGCATCGACCACGACGTCGGCGTGAATGTCACGCTTCTCACCGTTTTCATCCATGATCTGAATGCCGGTCGCACGCTCCCCATCGAACAACACGTCCATGACACGCACGCCTTCGTGCGTTTTCACACCGTGTTCTTCAGCGTTACGAAGCATCATCTCATCGAATTCGCTGCGACGGACTTGCCACGTCTGCGAACAATCGTGATCTTTGTTGTCGTGGAAGTAGAAGGGAGCCGATTGCTTGCCCGAATCGCTGACGAACTGAACGCTGTACTTTTTGATGAACTGACTATCCTTCAGCTTAGGAAGCATGTTCAAGCGTTTAAGTACCCAGTATGTCTCTGGAATGAGCGACTCGCCAATGTGAAAACGCGGGAACTTCTCGCGCTCGAAAAGCTCTACCCGAATGCCTTGCTGGGCGAGAAGGGTGCTGACCGTAGCTCCTGCAGGCCCACCCCCGATAACGACAACTTGTGGCTTGTTCTGTATATCGATCATGCTCAAAACTACTTGTCTGATGAAGGTCGCGTTTACTCGTCGACCAATGACAGGTTGGTTTCATCTTCATGCGGCTCGCGTGCTTCTTTCAGCAGCAAGGCCAATTGACGGAGTGCGTCCGGAGAGAGATGCCCCAATTGCTTTCGGTGACACTCGCGAACTTCTGATGAAAGCTCTTCCAGCAGTGCCAACCCTTGGGGGGTGATCGTCACCTCAACGACACGCCGGTTCTCAGGTCGTCTCTCTCGTGACAATAAACCGCGTTGTTCGAGTTTATCTAACAGCCGGGTCATATCCGGAGCACGAGAAATCAATCGTGATCCAAGCACCAGCGTCGGCATCGAATCTGGATGGACCGACTTCAAGAGGCGGAGTGTATTGTATTGCTGGGCGGAAAGGCCTGCATTCCCGAAAACCTGTTCCTCAAACGCTTTCAGGCGATCATAGGTACGCCATAAGTTCAGAAAAACCTCCTGTTCCAAGGAGTCGAACTTCCTGGAATTGGCGTGCGATCGAGGCTTCTGCGGAGTTTGGCCCATACCCCCAGGATAGGCGTTGCTACAATAAACGTCAAGACAACTGTGTTTGCCAGGCACGACTTTGACAGGCATAGAGCAGTGGTCCGAGAGAGGGGAGAGCATAGAAAAAGCGAGCCCAATCAGGCTCGCTTTTTGGTTGTCTTGCTGCGGACCGCCGTGTTACGCCAGTCCGGCTTCGTCCAATACGGTGGTGAATTCTTGGTAAGAGCTCCGCACTCGCTGGCCGATGGTTTCGCTTGCTTCGCGGATGGTTTTCATGCCGCCGAGCATCTCTTCGACCATCGATTCAATTTCGCTTCCGATTTGGCGGACCTGTTCGGCCGAGCTGCGTTGATCGGCGGACGAGGTCTGGATGAAGCGATTCATCTCGTCACTCATCGCATAAACCTGACCGATCACTTCGGCCGTTTGGCTGAGGTTCGACGAAACCTGACGCGTATCTTGTCGAATTCGCGAGATCCGGCCGCTGATCTGGTCAGTCGAATCGGACGACGCCTTGGCAAGCTGCTTCACTTCGGTGGCAACGACGGCGAAGCCTTTGCCCGCTTCGCCTGCCCTGGCGGCTTCGATGGTGGCGTTGAGGGCCAGCATGTTGGTTTGCTCGGCGATCTCGCGGACCATGTCCAACACGCTCTCGATTTCGTGAGAGGATTCGCTCAACTGGCTCATGGTGGTACCACTGCTGTTGGCAGTCGCAACCCCTTGGCCGGCAAGCGAGGCGGCTTCTTGCATCTGGGTCGAAATCGTGCCGAGCGACTGCACCATGCCATCGATCCGGTCGAAAATCTGTTGAACCGAACCCACCAGCTTCTGAGCATTGCTCGACGAGCCTTCGAGAATCAACTGCAACGAGTTTCGCTGCTGGTCAATCGATTCCAGGCTTTCTTCGACCTGAGAGCGGTATTTGGTCAGGCCTGCCTGGGCCAGTCTCTTTTGTCGCTCGAGAGACTCCACTGCCGCTTCGGTTCGCGAACGCTCGGAGGTGATCGCTTCAATCAGGTGATTAAACGCATGAGCCAGGTCGCCGGCTTCGGTGCCGATTTCAGGTTCAACACGAAAACGCTGATCGATGTGATCCGCTGTGGCGGCCTTTTGCATGGTGGCCGCGAGGTCAAACAGCGTGCTCTTGGCACCATGTTCCGAAATGTTCAGGCCGATGATTTCGTCATGCTCATCAACTCGGACAGGCGTGATGCACTTCAGAAGCGAGATCAGAATGATCGCACTACCAAAGCACCAGCCGAAGCAGGCCGCGACACCGACTGCCTGAACACCGATCAAATCGAATCGGGTCATGCCGGAATCGAGCAGGACATCGGGACGAGCGAACAGGCCGACAGCCAACGTTCCCCAGGCACCGCAAAAGCCATGGACTGGGATAGCCCCGACAACATCATCGAGCTTGAGAACACGTTCGATAAACAGAGTACCAGCAAAAACGAGCACGCCGCTCATCAAACCAATCATGACAGCTCCGCCAGCCGAAACGCTGGCACAACCGGCCGTGATACCGACGAGTCCGCCGAGGACGCCGTTGGCGACATCTTCTGCTTGAGGAAGCTTCTCGCTACCGAAAATCCAACTGACAAATGTCGAACTGATACCCGCGAAGCATGCCGACAGCATGGTCGTCATGGCGATAGGGCCGACGTCGGATGTGGCTTCGAGCGTACTTCCGCAATTAAATCCGAACCAGCCGAAGACCAGGATGAACGTACCCAGGTACATCAGCGGCAAGTTATGTGGGTGAAAGCGATTGGCGGTGCCATCTTCGTTGAACTTGCCAAGGCGTGGTCCAATGACCCAGATCGAAGCCAATGCAACCCAGGCACCTGCCGAGTGCACCACGGTCGAGCCGGCGAAGTCGATGAAGCCCCAGTTTTCCAGCCAGCCACTCGAGTCGCCGTGATACAAACTGCCCCATGCCCAGTGGCCAAAAATTGGGTAGATGATCACCGAGGTCACGAACGAGATGAACAGGTATGTCGCAAATCGAGAACGCTCGGCCACGGCACCCGAGTCAATCGTGGCCGCAGTTCCGCAGAAGGTTGCCTGGAATACGAAGAAGACTGCCAGCCACGGTGCGTTCTCGAAGGAGACGCAAAAGTCACTGGTTCCAAACAAACCGTAGGCAGTGGTACCGAACATCAAGCCGAAGCCAATGAACCAGAAGCCTGCAACCGACAAAACAAAGTCGGCCATGTTCTTCACGGCCACATTGATCGAGTTCTTCGCCCGAGCAAGACCCGATTCGAGGCACATGAACCCGGCCTGCATCAGCATGACCAGCGAGGCTGCGAAGATCACCCAGGCATAGTCCACCATCGAGTGTTCATCGGCGGGGGCTTCAACAACATCTGTAGCAGTGGCAGTTGCGATGACGTCGCCATCGGCGAACGTTGCCTGAGTGAACAGGCCAACCGTAAATAAGGCGATGCCGATCAGGAAAAAGGAGGCGTACGATCGTGTCGACATGAATAAACTCTCTTAAGGGGGCAATTCAGAGATAGACGATTTGTGTTTGTTGATGCGGAAGAATAGGTCGTTTTGTGTTCAGGTGTGATCATTCTTTGTGCTTTTAGGATTTTCCTTACTTCCAGCCAGAAAGGGACTATTAGGGCAATGTAAAGAAAGGCAATACGGCATTCTGGACCGGCTCAAACCAGTTGTCTGTGTTGCTGGATTTCACATAAACATCCAGGTGAGCAAAGAGTGTTCATTTGTCTGGTCTTTTGGGGGGACCTGGATCTTGAGAGTCTTTTCTGGCTAGTATGTGCCCATCGACCCTTCGTTAGGGTTGTGTGAATGGTTGCTTTGCATGGCGGAATTTCCTTGTTGGTTGACCATGCGAGGGGTACCATGCGGATTCCTGTCCGCGAAGCGTCTTGCTTACCCGGGTAAAACAGCCCAGGTCGAATTGGTAAGGGAAGTAGTCGGGATGACTCATCGCGAGAATTCACGGTTGCGAAGCCCTCAACGGGTCAGGAACTGGTACGCGAAAGCAAAGATCTATGCGGGGCTTTTCTCCTCTTTCTTTGCCATTCTTCTTGGCGTGGTGCTTGGCCTGGGGACATTCACCTTTGGCTATGGAAAAGGGGCGAGCTACCTCAGCAACGACCCTCAGAGCTGCGTCAACTGTCACGTGATGCAGGAGCCATTCGATACCTGGCAGAAATCGAGCCATCATGACGTGGCCGTCTGCAATGATTGCCATCTTTCGCACGATCCGATCGGCAAGTGGGTCACCAAAGCAGACAACGGCTTCTTTCATTCGTTGGCGTTTACGTTGAACGATTATCCCGATCCTTTACGCATCAAGCCTCGCAACCGCCGGGTAACTCAGCATGCCTGTTTGCATTGTCACTCCGACTTTGTTCACAACATGCTGCCTGCGAACCAGCACGACGAGACGATGTCTTGTGTCCATTGCCATGCGGACGTTGGGCATTCACTTCATTCGAGGGTTTATCCCACCTTGGAACCGGACTCACGTTGATAGGTAGGCATCATGAACTCTGACAACACTTCCAGCATTCCAAACCGTGGGCAGTCATTTCTTCCATTGGCCGGGCTGATGCTGTTGTTCGCCGTCGTGACGTTTGGGCTGGTATCGCTGCTGACCAATATCTTCGAGAAGAAACAGGAGGCCCGCGCCCCTTTTGTCCGCGTGGTTGAAGTCGACGAAGTGACGACCGATCCCGAGAAGTGGGGCATCAATTGGCCGGACCAGTATGACGGTTATCTGCTGACGGTTGATTCGGAGGAGTCAGAATACGGCGGTTCCGAGGCATTGACAGCCAGCAAGCTGGAAGCGCATCCCTGGCTCAAGCGATTGTATGCCGGCTATGCATTTAGTCTCGACTATCGCGAAGCTCGTGGGCATGCCTACATGCTCAGCGATCAAGAGGTCACCAAACGCGTGACCGAGCGGAAGCAGGCCGGAGCTTGCCTGCATTGTCATGCGTCCATCGTGCCTACTTACCGCCGGATTGGCCTGATGGAAGAAGGCAAAACGGATGTCACCGCGGAAGACCTGGCAAAGGATTTCAACTGGCCTGCCGTGATTAAAGGGTTCGAAACGATGGGAAGGATGGAATACGCCGATGCCCACGCCGAGCTAATGAAGACACCGGATGGGACTTCCGGCGAGGGCAAGGCCCATCCGGTGAGCTGTGTTGATTGTCATGATCCCGAAACCATGGCCATACGAGTCACGCGTCCAGGCTTCGTGCAAGGCATTGCTGCCCTGGCTAAGAGCTACGATCCGGTGGTTCATCTGCCAAGTATCGAGCGTTGGAGAAGTGGCAACCGCGAGCGAGACTACGATCCGAACCTGGATGCATCGCGACAAGAGATGCGAACGTTCGTCTGTGCGCAATGCCATGTCGAGTATTACTGCACGACCAAGGAAACGCTGTTCTTTCCTTGGGGCAACGGACTGAAGGTCGAGGAAATCGAGCAGCTATACGACGAACACAAGTTCCCTGATGGCAGTGATTTCGTTGACTACAAGCATGGCGAAACAGGAGCCAAGATCTACAAGGCACAGCATCCAGAGTTCGAACTTTGGAGTCAGGGAATTCATGCACGTAGTGGTGTGAGCTGTGCTGATTGCCATATGCCCTACGAACGAAAGGGGGCCATGAAGGTCAGCAGTCATCACGTTCGTAGCCCTATGCTGAGCGTTAACCGCTCGTGCCAAACATGCCACAACGTGAACGAAGGGGAACTCAAGCAACGTGTCGAAATCATTCAAGCCAGGACGCAAGATCTTATGGAACGAGCGGCCGCCGCGATGACATCGATGCTCGACGCTATCAACGCAGCCAAGGCGGCCGGGGCCACAGACGAACAATTGGCTCCGATTCTAGATCTTCAGAAGAAAGGGATGTGGCGGCTCGACTTTATCAGCAGTGAGAATTCCAAAGGGTTCCACGCCGACCAGGAAGCGGCGCGGATCCTGAGTGAAGCGATTGATTACTGCCGGCAAGCCGAAATTGAAGCGATCAAGCTTCGCGCACCGGAATCGCCGGAGGTCGAGATCGAAGCGGTTGAGGTCGAAGCGGTTGAGGTCGAAGCGGTTGAGGTCGAAGGAATCACCCCTGACGAAAAGGCACCCATTCGGTAGGCCTGCTAGCTGGCCGGGGGTGGCAAAGCTGCTCTTGCTAAGGGAAGTGCAATTTTGGTATTCCCTCGGCTTCCGTCTGTCTAAGGGTCCGCAGGCGGTGGGTGGTAATCTGTGACCCAGACCGGTGCCCTCTTTTGCTCGGATGAACAACCCGAATAATCCCATACCTGCCGATCATGTCGCTTCGCGAGCGTGGCTTCGTTGGTTGCCGACCGGTATGCCTGTTCACCGGGCTCTGGTATCGGATTTGATGTGGTTGCACCGCTCGATGCCTACGGTATCGCAGACAAAGACCTTCAATCTGCGAGAGTTGCGCTTGGCACGGGAAGCGTGTCCACGGCGTGTTTCCTGGGCGATTGCCTTTCTCCGGGCTTACGCGTTGACTTCAGTCGAGTTTCCCAGTCTTCGACGCACGTATATTTCGTGGCCATGGCCGCATCTTTACGAGCACCCCGAGGCCATCGGCAACTTGGTCGTATCGCGTGAAGCCAATGGCGAAAGTTGGTTGTTCTTCGCGCCGATTGCGAGTGCAGAAAGTTTCTCGCTTGACCGACAGCAAGGCCTGCTCGAGCGATATCAATCGGGGCCTGTCGAAGAGGTTTTCAAGAACCAGGTTCGCCTGGCCCACTATCCATTCTTCGTTCGCCGGTTGATGTGGTGGCTACGATTCCACTTTTCATCGAGCAAACGTATTAAGCGTCTCGGAACGTTTGCCCTGACAACCGTGGCAAGGCATGGGGTCTCCATTCTCGATCCGCGTGCTCCGGTTACGTCGACGTTGACCTATGGGCCGATTAGCGATACGGACCAATGCGACGTCACAATTTCCTACGATCATCGCGTGATGGATGGCAAGGAAGTCGCCGAGATTTTATGTGCCACCGAATGCATCATGCAAACTCGTCTCGTCCAGGAATTTCATGACTTGGCCGCGTATCATCGATCGCTTAACAAAGCGGCCTAGTATCACTCCCAGGCGAAAGCCGTGGTTTCGATACCCCAGCGTTCCGCAATCCAATCGGGAACAACTTCCATCGAGGCACGTCCGTCAGCCCAGTTGATGGTCTCTTCACGCTTCGCCTCGTCGGTATTGAGGTAATACGGGTGTGGTCGCATGCCGACGCGCCCTAAGTCCAAACGATCGGAATCCCAGCAGGTTCCAATGGTGATATTCTCGTGATGCCGGCACTTGGTGTGACCGCAGCACGCCTCGACCAGAAGGGCAAACTGGGCGTTCGATAACTCGAAGAGTTCTCCGCGAAGCTGCTTGGCGAATTCCGCGCCCCGCTTTCCATGATTGGGATCAAACGATTCGTTTTTGCGTTTTGAATCGTGAAACAAGGCAAACAACGCGACCACATCCTTGTCGGCGCCGCTCGCTTCCGCCAGGCGTTGGCCATTGTCATAGACGCGTGCCCAGTGAGCGATTCCGTGGCAACCCGCTAATGGCAAGTCGTACTCTTGAACGATTTGTCGCGCAATCCCTCGCATGTCGATGGTCATACCTAACTCCTTTTTGCTGAAGAAGAATCAGCGTAGCTGTTGCTGCCCGGTGCGATGGCAACTGCGAAACAATGTATGGATCGTTGCCTGTTTGGCAATTTCAAAAGACACGTCCCGCTGCCGGAAGTTCGCCAGGTGCTTCCCGGGCGGACTCGTCTAGTTTTAGAAATAGCAACAAGTTGGGAGAATGCCCAGCAATTTGTCGCGGTTTGATCGGGACAGCTGTTAACCCATTTTTCAAGGCAACTTCATCTGCGCATGATGGATTGACCGCGCAAGAGAATCACGGAGACTTCAACTCGAACTTGAGATCGGAGTTGCCGTCGTTACCAATCTCGACGATCAGGTCACTCATCGTGTTGTACTGAGGTGGGACCATCTCTTTGCCCTCCGGTACGCGGGCCTCAGGGTCGGTGATTTTGGGTTGCGAGACCTTGTTGATGCGAACGCGGTACTCTCCAGGCTGAATGCCAGCGTACGAAGCCGTGTACATCTCGAAATACCCGGAATCGTCCGTATTGGCGAACCCGCTGGAACCTCCCAGGCCATCGGCATTGGCCTCGACATTCTGAGGAGTGAATTCTACATCGGCTCCGGCCAAAGGGGTGCCGTCCAGGGTGATCGTTCCCTTGGCAGGAACGAGGTTAAGACCCGAATCATTGCGACTGCAGCCAACCAGGTTGGTGATGACCACCAGGCAGGCAATACAGAACAATACCGTCAAATTGATTTTCATAAACCGTTATCTCTCTGGGATAGCGATGCGATCTTACCGGATGATGACTAGTTGCTGCTGACGACCAAGCCGTCATTGCGAGCCCCAAGTCGCTGGTAAGTTCCAAAGTTGCTTTGATCGCCGGTGCCGTAAGGATTGTTCGCATCCCACGTGTAGCCAGGGTGGTTGATCACCTCGCTTAAGAAACGAACCGACGCATCGCTCATCGCGAACATGGCACCACCTGGGTGGTAGCTCGCGAAGGCGCGGCCATACTTGTCCGCATTGGTCGTACGAGCATTGATTGCCGTACGAGTGGCTCGAATGTGACGGAACGGTCCGGCAGACTGGTCAACCGAGGCATTGCCGTTGATGTAGTCGGCACGAGCTTGTCCCCCTGATGCGACCGAGCCGTACAGAACATTGTTCTTGGAACCGACATTGTTGCTCCGCCAGCGAATCTCGCCCAGCATCAGCGTATTGGACGCACCATCCTGGATATCTCGGAAGGAGATCTCCGAGTTTTCAAAGAGGACCCCATTGCAGACTGTGCGGTGATGCTGAAGCTCCGATCCCGGAGTGGCATTACGCTCGTAACTGCCGCGGCAACCAGCGTAACTACTGGTGGCAATGTTCGCGTGATACCCCACGGTCGACGAATCAGGCTGCGAGGTCGTTGTCTTGGGTTTGATGTCCGAAGGACAGTTGAAGATGTCCAGCGGGGTCGAAACCGCATTGTGATTCGAGGGCACACTTCCCCCGTGACTACCGCCGGTCGATCCATAGACATGAACGGTGAAGTCGAACTGGGAATGCAAAGCCGACTGCTCGATCATCGGCAGGATCAGCGTTTGCCAGGAATACCCGCCATCCTGACCACCGGTCGTTGAAAAGCTGGGAGGATTGAAATCGGCATCGATGAATCCAGGCGGAAAGCTGCCGAAAATATCGTGATAATTGTGAATACCTAACGCGAGGTTCTTCAAGTTGTTCGAGCAACTCATTCGGCGAGCAGCCTCGCGCGCCTGCTGGACGGCCGGCAGTAGTAAGGCAATCAGCACGCCGATGATCGCGATCACGACCAAGAGCTCAACAAGGGTGAAGCCGGCACGCCGAACCTGAGAGGGCTGCGTCATCACGCAATCTCCAGTGAAAGAAAAATTTTCCGATAAGAAGGATAAAAGATAGTCGATTCAATCTATCGACTTACCGGGGAATCCTCAAGCCAAAAACTCCCTCGCTAAGAACCGGCCGATCCACCAGAAAGGAGCGGATAGAGTAACTGCAGATAAGGCGATCGATTGTGGCATCCCGCAGAAAACGCGGCATGAAAGGCCACTGTTACTGTGAAGAGTGTTGGCGATTTAAATCGTTGTTCATCAACGCCTTATACCAACGATCGGTACGAATGTACGAGTATCACGAGGATGGTTGTTTTCCGGCTATAACAAATCCGATGAGACCGTTTCTATAAAAAACTGGGAGGATTCGCAGACGGGACGAAACGATGCCCTACGTTTGATCGATATCGCGGGTTTCTGTGAAGATTTGAACAAATTTGGAAAGGGGCATTGTTGATGAAACCGAAGGACAAGTCGACTGGGAAGTCATCCAAACGACGCAACTCGATTCGGCTCAGCACCAAGCTGATTGCTGGTTTCTCTCTCGTGATCCTATTAACGTCGCTGGCATGTTACCTCGGGTATTCGGGGCTTCGCAGCCTGGAAGTCGAGCTCGTCCACATATCGGATGATAAGCAGATCTACGGTGATGCTCAGAAGATCAAGAACGTGATGCTGCAGCATCGTCGTTACGAAAAGGATCTCTTTCTCAACATCGGGAACCGGGAAAAGCAAGTCGATAAGTACGTTCCCAGGTTGGAAGCAAAGCAGGCAGAGATTCAGTCGCTGCTGACCAACATGAAGCAGACCATCAACGACGATCCACGCTTCTCGCCAGAGATCAAGCAGATTGCCAACGAGTTGCCTAAGCTGCATGAAAAATACATGGAAGGCCTATGGCTGGTTAGCGAAAAGGCGATTGAAGACGGCACGCTTCCGCCGCAAGAAGCCAACAAGATGATGACGCCATACAAGGTGCCGATTCATGACCTGGAAGAAGGCATCGATCAGGTTGCCACTGCGGCGACAGAGCTTTTCGAGCAGCGCATCGAGACCTCGAAACAGGTCGGGGCGAACTCTCGATTGGCAATGATTATCGGAACGGCCATTGCCCTGATTCCGTGCCCTTTTGTCATCATGTGGGTTACTGGTCCTCTGCGAAAAGTTTCGAAGATGCTGGGTGATATCGCCAAAGCGGAAGGTGACCTGACGCAGCGTTTGCCGGTGGAGGGTAATGATGAAGTTGGCGAGCTCTCGCAGTGGTTCAATACCTTTGTCGAGCAAGTTCAGCAGATCGTGATTCGTGTCGGAGGAAGTGCGACCACGCTGGTCGAGTCCTCCTCGCGACTATCCAATACGGCTGGAGATCTTTCGGGACAAGCCGATAACACGACCCAGGGATCGTCGCGAGTTGTTGCGGCTGCCGATCAAATGAGCCTTCGCATGAGCGAAGCTTCGCGTTCGACGCAGACCATGCAGACGAACATCTCGACCGTCGCAAATGCGATTGAAGAGCTGGCTACATGTATCCAAGACATCTCGGGCAATACCGAGAAGGCCTCGAGCGTTGCCGGTCAGGCTGCCAATGAGCTTGAACAGAGCAACTCGAACATTGTCGAGTTGAGTTCCGCCGCATCGGAAATCAGTCGCGTGATCGAAACGATTGAGGATATTGCCGAGCAGACCAATCTGTTGGCCCTCAATGCCACCATTGAAGCGGCCCGTGCCGGTGAAGCAGGCAAGGGATTCAGCATTGTCGCCAATGAAGTGAAAGAATTGGCACGTCAGGCAGCTGCCGCTACGGAAGACATCCGCCAACGCATTACCGCGATTCAGGATGCCACCGATAAGACCACGCGCTCGATTGGTGACATCGGTCGCCATGTGGCCCAGGTGAACGAGTTTTCAACGATGATTGCTGCCGCGATTCAGGAACAAAACTGCACAACGCAGTCGATTGCCGAACACATCAACCAGACTTCTACAGCCGTTACGCAAATTAGCGATGGTGTGACGGAGTCGGCTCAGGCCAGCGAAGAGATCCGAGCGAGTATGGTGGTTGTCGATCAATCAGCTCGCGAGACGGCCACAGGGGCCAGCAGTGCCAAAGCAACCGGCGAGGACGTGCATCGAATTGCTGATGAACTGCAAGCGTTGATGGGGACGTTCCGCGTTTAACAAAGACCCCCAATCAAATGCTGAAAATCTTTCCCTCTCAGCGGCAGCGCTGAGGGGGATTTTTTATGGGATTGCGTGTAATGGGGAGACGCGAGTGATACAACAAGGAGAGTGGTATTCCCTGGAGAGTTGATCGATGGACGAATTTGAAAACCAGCCACCTCGAAAGACCTCTTGGTTTCGATTCAGTCTTCGTTCGCTGCTCATCTTGATGCTGCTGATTGCGGTCTATCTAGCAGGTCGCTACGGTGATCGCCATGTTTTTCCATCGCAGCTTAGTGGGGCCTGGCAAGCGACTTTGCCCCATGGTTTCGTGCGAACGGTCACGGTGACCCACCTCGAAGAAGATCGCTTTCTATTGACGTCAGGCGGTTCTGTCTTTAATGGCGTCTATCAGTGGCAAGGAGATCGGCTCGTCATCATTCAGCCGGATGACAAGCGGATGAAGGGGCTCACTTGGAAATGGAGCGACGGAACTATGACGCTCATCGGCGAGCCGGCCGGCAAACCAACCGGCTCCAGCTATTTGGGGACGAAGGTGGAGCGTTTAGAGAATGAAGGCAGCTCGGAATAATACCAGACTTGAGAGCTGTGTTTTTCTCGTAAGTGCCTTAACGGAAGCGTTCACAACAATATCCCTAAGATTTTGTCGTTTCTGGAATAATTCGCGTCAGCTTTCGCGAAACTAATACGTATAGAGGTAGCTAGTCTCGCAAGTCTCTTCTCGCTTTGAATCAACTGCCCACAGCCTGCCATTCGGCTCGCTGGAGTGATTTTGATATGACCGAACACACAACGGCCTCGCCTCAGGCCCGCACACGTCGGCCAGTCCGACAGTCTGAACCCCAACCAGCTGATATGGCCGATTCTTCCGATGCTGCCGGGGTAGAAGCACCACCTAAACGAAATTGGTGGAAGTTAGCCGCTCTGTGGAGCATGCCAGCGTGGTTTATCAGCTTGTTGTTTCACTTCTTTGGCCTTACGGCATTGGTGATCGCTACGATCAATCCGCCGCCGCTGCCTGAAACGCTCAATCTTCTGGCGGCAAGTGATGAGCCACTGGAAGAGCTGGAAGAGATGGTCGTCGAGTTCGAGCCAGAGATCGAGCCAGAAATGGAAGTCGAGATGGAGGCTCCCGATATGCTGTCGGAGTCCTTCGAGCTAACCGCGCTGACTCCAGACGCGGCAATGATGGCCGAATCGGTTTCGATTGAAGCGCTCATGCCATCCAAGCCGGCTGACTTTGCGGCCATGGATCCCAACGGTCTGATGGCAGATCTGGATGGGCTGGGAGATGAAGTCGGCAAGATGGCAAAGTTCTTTGGCACCAAAGCCAAAGGACAGCGTATCTGTTTCGTGGTCGATAACTCGGCGAGTATGACTTCCGGCCGCATGGAAACGGCCCTGGTCGAATTGGACAAGGCAATCGATTCGCTAACAGCCAAGCAGAAGTTCTACATCGTCTTCTATAGCGATACGGCCTACCCGCTGTTCTATCCAACGCCAGCAACGGAAATGCTCAACGCCAACGACAAGAACAAAAAGCTTGTCCGAGATTGGCTCAGTACTATTCAGATGTGCTGGCGAACCGATGGCCGAGATGCGATCACCTTGGCGCTCAATTTGAAGCCAGACCTGGTTTATATTCTCGGAGACGGGGCGTTCACCGATAAGGCCGACATCGAGCTCGCGAACACTTCCCTCAAGGGGATCACCATCCACACCATGGGCATGCAGGTCAAGAAGCAGGACCGCGATAAATTCGCCGCGATTGCTGAAGCCCACGGCGGGACCTACAAAGACGTAGGGATCACCGACGAAGGGAAGCAACTCATGAAGATGAACGGCCCCATCCAGCGCAACAAAGAACGCAACGGAATCTGGGGTATCAAGCTCAAATAAGCGCGTGCGTTACTCTTGGTTGTCGTGACCAGCAACCATTTGATTGCGGTAGCTTCGCCGGTATTCCAAGGGGGTCATGCCCATGTGTTTCCGGAATAACCGGCTGAACGTGCTTTGATCTGAGAAGTCGTGGTCGACCGCAATCTGGCAGACGGAAAGTTCCGTCTTGGTGAGGTCGTCAGCCGCCGAATTGAGTCGCGTGCGGATCTTGAAATCGCGAACGCTCATCCCAAACACTGCCTGGAATTTGCGATTAAGTTGTCGAGACGATAGGTGCGCCCTCTGCGCGAGTTCCTCGACGGTCGCCAGCGAGCCTTCGGGCGTTCGCATGTACTCGACGATTCCTTCAATTTCTGAAGCAGGTGCCGCCCAGCGCTTACCCGCTTTGTAGCTACGCATGACGCCAGCGACACCGATCACCTCGCTGCCGTCGGCATTAAAAAGGGGAATCTTGCTCGTGATATGCCAGTCGAGAATCTTCGTCTCGTTGTAGAAGACCTCGACTCGGTTGTTGATTGGCTGACTGGTCTCCATCACAAAGCAGTCGTCGGCGCGATACTTTTTGGCGATCTCCATCGGGAAGAATTTGGAATCGTTGGTCCCGATCACCTCGTCTTCGCTTCGCGCTCCAAGCCGTTTGATCAATTGCCGGTTTGCCCAGACCATGCGGCTTTCCCGGTCTTTGGTGAAGAAGAATACATCCGGGATCGCATCGTACAAAAACTGAAACTGATGCCGGGGGCCCATCTGAGCGAAGAACTGCTGCTGAAACTCAGTGTGCATGGATATAACCAAAGAGCTTGACGAATCGGGAAGCTACTTTTTTACCATATCTCAGATCATCCCGTCATGCCGAATATCGAAACCCCCTGATTGACAGCGTTCCCGGCTATTGGTTGGCGTTTTCCTCCGGAATATCGTGGATTTCGATCGGAACTCTTAGAGATAATGAAGTTTCTCAAATCCATTCGGCCAGCACGCTCGTCCTAGTTAGCATACTACCCATTGAGATGAATTTCGGAGCCTTTCATGCTGTCACGTATCTTGCTTGCCGTTGTCGCTGTTACTTTGTCTGCCGGCGTTCTTTTCGCGGCCGGACCGACCGAATTAGCCAAGGGGAAAATCCCCGATGATTCTTTGCAGAAGCTCGCGCCCAAGTCAGGCGTCGTTACCGATGCCAAGACGTTTGCCAAGCTGTGGAACGCATGGCGTCCAGGCGAAGCGGTACCTGAAATCGACTTCAGCAAAGACCTGGTCATCATCGGCATGGCCGACGGACCGAATCTGGTCATGTTTGAACCGAAACTGAAAGATGACGGCGATCTAAAGTACCTGGTGGCATCCACTCGCATGGCAGGGCCAGGCTTTGGCTATCGAATGGTGAAGATGAGCCGCGAAGGCGTCAAAACAGTGAACGGGAAATCGATCGCCGAAGGTCTCGTGCAAGGGACGATTACGGTTCCCGCAGCGTCAACCATTGATGCAGGGGAGACGCTGGAGATCAAACTGTTCGAGTTCGATCCTCTCCTGGCCGATGTTTCGGCCACGCTGATCGATGAGAAGGTTATTGCGGATATTAAGCACGAATCCGGCAAGGCGACCGATATTCCGTTCGCGGTTGGTGCCGACTATGAAGTTCAGAAGGAACGCCGCTACTACATCACCGTTTTTGTCGTTCAAGGAGGTAAGCGTACTTTCATTGGTGAGATCGAAGGCAAGCGTGGCCTCAACGTGGTGCTTCAAAATGGTGATCGATCGCCCGTGCACGTAGTCTTGCGTCAGCTGAAAAAGTAAACGCAATCGAGATGGGTGATGGTTGGCCTTGTGAATTCTGATGAAAAACACTCTTCTCCTCGTGAATTCACAAGATTTACACCACGGGCTTCGGTAAGGTGAACAGCTGATTGAGCCTTTCTTCGATTAGCTGAGGATTCAACGATGAAGTCCAAGATTGCCTTGATGGGAATCTGGGTGCTCTTCTTGTCGGTGGCGATCGTCAACGCCCAAGAAGGTAAGCCGAAAAGCGGCGACGCGAACCAGCCTTTCGACGCCATCAAGAAGGCCGTCGAAGACTACGCCGTCGCTTACAACGCCCACGATGCCAAAGCGATTGCCAATCTGTTTGCCCCGGATGCCGAACTCGTTGATACATCCGGAACGGTGTTCCAGGGGCAAGATGTCATCCGCCAGGAATATGAGGCATTCTTCAACGCCCATCCAGATGCATCGCTGACGATCAATGTCGAATCGGTTCGCATGGTCGGACCGTCGGTTGCCGTCGAAGAAGGGCGGACGGCATCGGTATTGGCCGAAGGGGAAACACCTTCGCTGTCACGATACGTTGCCGTCTATTCCAAGATCGACGATGCATGGGTCTTGGCCAGTGTGCGTGATGAAAAGTTAGAGCCTGAGCCGGGGCAGCACCTCGAGCAGCTTAACTGGTTGATTGGCCAGTGGATTGAGGAGTCGGATGACTCGCGGATGGAGATCGAGTGCTACTGGGACGAAAGTGGTTCCTATCTGATTCGCGATTTCAAGATCTCGATCGAAGGATTGCTCGCGTCAAGCGGGACCGAACGAATCGGCTGGGACCCGCTCAATCGACAAATCCGCTCGTGGCTGTTTGATTCCTCAGGCGGGCACATCGAAGCAACCTGGATTCCCGGCGACGGCTTCTGGACCGCAACCGCGCGAGGCTATCGTGCCGATGGCCAGGCAATTTCTGCGATCTATCGGATGACACCGCTTCGCGATGATGCCTACCACATGGCGGCGACCAATCGCCGTGCGGGCGACGAAGGTCTGGGTGATTTTGAAATGACGATCGTGCGTCAACCGCCAGCCCCTGGCGAGGTGCCGCCGCTGGATGAATCGCCTGCCGAGTCGGCTCCGGCGGAATCGAACAAGGAGTAAATCATGTTTCTGCGAAGCTCGATCACGACGTTGTTGCTCCTCCTGTCGTTCAGTTGTCTGACGCTGGCTAAGGGCCCCAAGGATGCATCGAAGTATGATCGCGGGAAAGGGTACTCGGGAAAGGGAAGCCCTTCCGCGGCTGCTCCCTCGAAATACAGTAAGTCGAAGCCATCGGTTCTTCCTTCGACTCCTAGCACGCCGCCCACGATGACGGGTAAGCCGAGAGCTCCGATTGTCAGTTCTTCACCAGCTCCCTCTAGTACATCGAAGTATTCTCGTACCCGGCCCACTTCACTGTCGTCTTCATACAAGATTCCTTCCTCATCGTCACCGAAAGGGAAAGTGACTTTCCCCAGTTCGTCTTCGTGGGGAAGCAGCACGGCCAGCAAAAAGCCGACGGTGTCATCCACGCCACGACCGACGCAGCCAACTACCCCGAGTACCCGCCCGTCGATGTGGCCAACGAAAAAACCGTCGTCGGGTTCGGCCACAGCTCCAACGCAAACGCCGCGTCCTCCGGTCGTTTTCTATCCCAAGCCGACTACGTCAACAAAGAAGCCAGTACCAACCACAACATCACGCCCACCCGCCTATACGCCACCGGCAAGTTCCAGCACAGGAGGGAAGGGGACAAGTCAGCCGTACACGCGTCCGACTAAGCCAAGTTATGGTGGATTACGTCCCCCTTCGTACACCAACAATACGACGGTGATTCAAAATAATACGACCAACAACGTAACGAACAACACGACGAACATCACCAAGAACTGGGTGCAGGACAACAGTACGAACGTTGTTCATAATCACAGCAATACCAACAGTTGGTACCAAGACAACCGTTGGCAAAATCGTCCGACGATTAACAGCCAAAATTGGAATGGTCGACCATGGTGGCACACGCCTGACTATGGTTCCTGGCATCATGGGCACTGGGATCGCCACACGTACTACCATGGCCATGATTCATGGGATTATGTCGATCGCGGCGATAACGCGTGGCTCGGCGGACTAGTCGCCTGGGGCTTAGGTAATATGGTTTATCGAACCGGTTACCAGGTTTACGTCAATCCGTACGTTAGCCGCCCCGTTGTGATCGGTGGCACGCGAATTGATTATTCGCGACCGATTACGGTGATGCGATCGCCTTACGAGCTGGCGTACCTCAACGATCAGGCGAAGGCCCAGGAACTTCATGATCGCGCGCTGGAGTACTTCGAGGTCGCGCGAACGGCCTTCTATTTCGGTGATTTGAATAAGGCGTACCAGAATATCAACCTGGCGATTGCACTGATGCCAGATGACGCCACGTTGCATGAGTTCCGTGCGCTGGTCCTGTTCTCGGCCGGTAAGTTCAGCGAAGCAGCCGAAGTGATGCATGCCGTCTTGGCGGTCGCACCAGGATGGGACTGGACAACGTTAAGCAGTCTCTACCGCGATCAAGATCAATACACGGCCGAGCTTCGTCAGTTGGAGCAATACCTCAAAGCGAATCCACGGCAAGCAGATGCTCGTTTTCTGCTGGCCTATCACTACATCACGATGGGGTATCCAGACAGCGCCCGGCGGCAACTGCAAGCGGTTCTGCTGCTTTCTCCACAAGATAAGCTCAGCGCGGACTTAATTGCTCTTCTCGATGAAGATCAGCAAAAAGACTTTGCGACCCAGTACGGAAACATGCCTGCGGTCGATCGGCAGCTTCTACAAGGAGATTGGAAGGCTGCTCGGCCAACGGGAAAGATCGAGTTGGAGTTGAAAGATGGTAACTTCACATGGGACTACGATTTGATCGAAAACGACCAGAAGTTCCACGGTCGTTACGCGGTCGACAACGCGCTGTTAATCATGGCGACCGAAGATGGATCGCAGATGGTGGGCACGGTCCAAATGCAGGACCGCGACCACTTTGTCTATAAACTACTGGGAAACAACTCGTCCGACCCCGGACTGCAATTCGTCCGGGAGTAACAGGGCCGGCTAATTGCCACTATCCGACTTGAGTGCGGACTGAATCGCCTGGGCGACTTGCTCGGCGAGGGCCTGAGAACCAGCGTCGGTAAAGTGCACGTTTTTGGGACGCTGAAGTTTCTCGACTTGTGGATCGCAAAAGGCGAAAAGATCGTTCACGGTTACGCTATTCTCTTTCATGATCTTGATGGCTGCCGCGTTGTACTTCGGTGGCGAGTTGGGTTCACGCAGCGGTCCGGTCGTGCCGGGAACAACCGGGGTGGTCGTGGCAAAAATCAACTTCGCGCCGGTTTTGTTCAGTCGCTCGACAATCTTTTCCAGGTTTGCGGCATACTGATCGACAGTTGCCTGGACGGGATCGCTCGGCTTATTGGATACTGAATTTCCACCTGGCTCGGTCACGTGTTTCAAGTCGTGAAGTCCCCAGTTGAAGTGGATCACGTCCCACTTGCGATCACCGATCCAGCGGTCGATGGACTCGACCCCTTTGGTCGTCCCGCTGCAGTTCTCCGGCTTCTTTCCGTCGGCGGTGTGCGGGCGAAAGACGTTCGCCTTGCCTTTGAGCAGATCGCGCACTTGCAGTGTGTAACCAATCGAAATGGAATCTCCCAAGATTAGCACGTTTGGCAAATTGGGATCAGGCGTTTCGGCCCACTTGCCGGGCTTGTCAGCGGCAAACAGGGATGTCGTAACCAAAAGGGCAAAGCACAGGGCGGTGAAAACTCTCGGCATGGTTTCGCTCACATGAGGAGGGCAGGGAGGAAGGACACAGAGAAATGGTAATCCAATCCGGCAGCAATCTCAATCAATTGAGTCCTTGCGCAATGGCTGACCTGGATGAGAGCCATCGCTTGGGAGAATCAGCATAGCGTTCGACCAAAGAAACAACAAACGACGCAGCTGACGGGCAAAACCATCGCTTCAAAGATAGAAAAGACCTACCGACGAAGTAGTTGCTCAGATAGCTTTCTTACCCAAAAAGATGTAATCAGAGCTGGCAGTCGATTGGTCAGGGACGCTGGCGGGAAACGAGCCCGCAGTATTTCGCTGGAGAGCGAAACGCCAGGTCGATTCTTCTCAGCGTCTCTGGATTAGACAGCATGGCCAAGGAAAGGTTCGCGCATGCAAAAGGCCAGGCTCATCCGAACAACAAGCCTGGCCTCTCTGCGTCACGCTATTTAGATTTCAGAGCAAAGTTGATCTCATTGACTTCGCCTGGGACGACTTTGGCAGATAGCTTGCCTGTTTGTGTGAACTTGGCAGGAACCAGCACACTCGGTTTCGGCTTCCCGGGAGGCGGTGTGTTGTTGATCGATACATCGTGGTCACCAATCAATGCTCCTGGGACTTCATTGGTATACACCAGGCGGTAATGCCCGGTGTCGTCGGTGAGGCCAAACGATGTTCGGCCTTCTCCTGTTGGCGAAAAACTAACCATCGCTCCGGGAGCCGGTTTTCCGTCGACCGTCACCATGCCGGAGACATCTGCCACGTTGCTGGGCATCGAATTCGAGCAGCCAACGCACAAGGCAAACGTAAGAAGTAAGGTAAATCGAATCATGTCTCTGATCCTTCTCGATCCTTAGAAAGAAGTCCGGGGTACGAAACCGTCGGCGCGATTGGCCAGGTTTTCCAGCACGGTGTTGTCGTGCCCTTCGTTGGGCGAGTGGTCAATCGTTTCCGGGATGAAGTGAACGGAGCCATCGCAATAGACAAACTGTACGCCGCCAGGGTGATGACTGTTGAAGCCGGCCCGGCACCAGAAGGTGTACAGCGGAGAGTTCAGCGGGTAAGCGACCGATCCGAGTGCGTTAGCCGAGTCCCATAGGTAGCCGCCCCCATTGGCAAAGCCATATGGATTGGTGCCTACGCAGGAGCACTTTCCCCCGGCAATGGAGTCATCGTCGTCCGGTGCGTCGTACCCGGCCGGTTCTTGGAGAAAGGTAACTCGTTCGCCAACGAGTAGCGTGTTACTCGTGCCATCGACAATGTCCGAGAAGGTGACGACCGCATCCAGGCCAAACGCTCCGTTGAAATTCGTCTTGCCGCCGCCACCAATTGGCGGAGCCCAGTAGGCCGTCCAGATGTATCGCTGCGAACCAGCGACCGCGGCGTAGTTTCCTTTGGCTTGATTAGTGCTCGGGTCCATGACCGGACGACCACTGCCACGCGTCAGTAGTCCCACGCCGTCTTGAATCGGTTGGATGATCTCGTCCCCGGCGTCCGAAGGGCAGACAAACGCCTCGATAGGTGTCTGCATGATGTCGATCAGTTCTCTACCTGACGCACCGTTAACCGCACTACCAGGCGTGGCGGCTTCATCCAGACGAGTCACGCCAGGATTGAGGCGATCATAAATGTTGTTCTGTTCGAAGAATGGAAACAAATGCAACGACCAGGCGGTAGCGTTGTTGTCGCCGTTGCCGCCGGAGTTGTAATAGCCCATCCCACCGGCCGGGAAGCTACCGAACGTGTCGTGATAGTTGTGGATCGCCAAACCTATCTGCTTGAGATTGTTCGTGCAGCTCATGCGACGTGCCGCTTCGCGAGCCTGTTGCACCGCTGGCAAAAGAAGTGCGATCAGCACGCCAATGATGGCTATCACCACTAACAGTTCAACGAGGGTAAATCCCCGACGAACACGAGGGATAGCGAAAATTCGACTCTGCATACGAAGACTCCCAACGAAACATGAAATAAAGACGCGTTGCCGTTTCACTTCTGTGAATGAATCTCAAAAAGTGATCGGCTGACTTCGTATCGGGAGGCAAGTCACGTGCCGCGTGCAGTAGCAGCGGCACGTCCTTACTCGTGTGAATTTGGTGATCCCAGAAAAGTTGTGGCTAGATCGCGCGCGATCGTGCCGAAAAAGCACAAAAACGCGATATGGTGATTTCAGCATCGAGGATGAGATGAAAAGAACCTCAGGCCGATGCAAAAATGGATCGGATCAAGAATTGACCAGCCGTGTAAATCTTAGGCGGCAGCGTCGCAAGATTGTGCAAGACAATTGGGAAGCTTAACAGGATTAGCGAAAAAGCCGGGTCTAACCGAGCAGCTATCGCAACAATCAAAGCCGAGGCCAGCTTGGTTGCGGCAACGATGCCCGGTGATCCCCGGCCTTACGCAATTAAGTTTCACAGGTACGTCTCGCTGAATGATATCAGCGCTTATTCTTGCCGGACTCCAGCTCAAAGTCCGCCATATCGGTTCCGCTCGAAGGAACGGTGAATGTCAACTCGGAACGGTTGTTGTACCGCATAGGAACGGTTTCTTCGGCAAGGAGTTCCTTGGTATCGTTGTCGACGAGCTTCGTCGAAATCGAAACGACATGTTCACCCACAACGGCACCATCCTGACCACCCATCGACTTCAAAGTGAAGACGCCTGAGTCGTCGGTCATTCCTGTGGAAGGTCGACCCGATTCAAGCGAAGTGCTTTGAGGGATAAACGCGACGGTCGCTCCGGCCAGAGGTTGGCCGTCCAATGTGACCTTCCCGGTCACGGGCTGATAGTTGAATCCGTCTTGACTGCTCCCGCAGCCCATCGCCGCGATCAACATGGCGGCGATGGAGAGGGATGTGCTTAGCTTAAGCATGATTGATCTGAATCCTTCTACAGAAAACTCTGCTGGTTAACGCGACATGGATTTAATCGTTGGGAATGACCTTGCCATCATCCCGCTGCGTCATGAAGCGATAAGCATTCAGATTGATTGTCTCAGGCAGAAAGCGAACCGAGCCGTCCGACATGCTCACATTGGCACCGCCTGGATGTAAGGAAACTGCCAAGGTCCACGTGTTGGTTCCATTGACCCCGTTCGCGTAGTCGGTGGCACTCCCCGGTCCGCGACCAATGCAGAGAAACGGCTTGCGCCCGCTACCGTTATCGTTGTCACGAACACCGGCCCACAAGCCCGCACGGAAGTTGTTGCCGTTGATCGTCTTGCCTGTTTTTTCGCCAAACAGAATCGTGTTCGAGGTTCCGTCTGTGATGTCACGTAATCCCACATTACTGTTGCGGGAGAAGATGCCCCGGTCAGCACTGGTACCGTATTCGCTTCCGTTGAGCGACTTGTTGCCGTAGTTGCCCAGGTAGTTGGACGTTCCGTTGTCGTTCTCTTTACCATTCTTTCCGCCGGTGATATCCGAAGGGCACAGATATGCATTGATTTCGTTTGTTGAGAGACCTGCATTTGGATTGCCGAGCGTCGAGGTCTTCACCCATTCCCACTTGAAGTCGATCTTATCGTGCAAGGAGTTCTGCTCGATGAAGGGCAAGATGAGCGTACTCCAACCCCAGAAGTTGTTGTTTTGGAAATTGCTCCGGTCCGAAGGGCGAATCCAACCTGCCGGAAGCGTGCCGAAGGTGTCGTGATAGTTGTGCACGGCCAGACCCAACTGCTTCAGGTTGTTGGTGCACTGCATACGCCGCGCGGCTTCGCGGGCTTGTTGGACTGCTGGCAACAGCAATGCAATAAGGACGCCGATAATGGCGATAACCACCAACAGTTCTACCAACGTAAAACCAACTCTGGCGGACGTTCTGTGGGACATGCAAATGTTCCTGCAATAATCGAAGACTAGAAAATAAAGAGAATGAAAATCGACGGAGCAAGCATCTTGCTCGGTGTCTTGTCAGAACGATTTATTTTCAGACTCATGCGAATTTAAAAAGGAGCAATGAGTTCCAGCTGAAAATCAAAAGGGTTCGATGAGTAATGAAAAGATTGTCTGACAAGGACTTGGACAACGATTGATTCACGCGACCACCGTTGCCTTCGCTATCTAATTGACGTAGTCCGAGGCGCATTCCGGAAAAAAATGCGCTGTTTTCATTTTTTTCCGGAATCAGCCCTCGGTTTCAGCAATTGATAATATGGCAGCAGATATGCGCGTTTCGACAAACCCCATCCAGAGGTTACTAGTCAGGCGGTATGCGTGGAATTGATGACGATTTCGTGATGGCATTCTTAGAGGCACAAGGTCCGCTGCTGCAATACATTCAGTCCATGGTCCCGCGTTTAAAAGATGCGGAGGACGTATTGCAGGAGACGGCGATCACCTTATGGGAAAAGAGGTCGGATTACTCCTCCGAGCGAGGCAGCTTCGTTGCATGGGGGCGAGGGATCGCACGTTTCAAGGCCCTCGAGTTCATGCGAAAGAATCGTCCTCAAGCGATCTTCAGTGAAGCCATCTCCATCAAGCTCGACGAACTGGCGATTGCCGCATCCGACGACGACGGCCAGCGGGAACGACAGATCGACGCTCTACAATGCTGTATTGAGCGACTATCGAAAAGCGAGCAAGCGACTTTGGATAAACATTACCGTCAAAAGAAGTCGATCAGCGAAATCGCGGCTGAGCACGGCAAGGGGCTTAGTACCATTTACGAGCGACTTCAGAAGATTCGTAGTCGTCTGTCACGTTGTATCCAGCGGAATATGGAACCCGGAGTCAATCCACTATGATCCCCGATCCCAAGCAAGCCCGCTTCAACGAACTTACTAGCCGCTGGTGTTCGGGCGATATCGAGGCCCACGAGACGACGGAACTGGAGTCGTTGTTGACGGAGTTTCCCGAACTGCTCGAACAGTTCGCCGATGCAACGCGCCTTAACTCGATGCTCGCGCAACAGTATCGCGGGGAAGCGTTCGCAACCAAGCTTCTGCTTAATAGTGCTGCGCACGAGCCGACCGAAGATGATCCGCCGATGCCGCTTAGTCAGCAAGAGCCTGCTTACGATACGCAGCGAATTGTCGCGAGTCGTTGGGCCTTGCTCGCTGCCAGCGTGATCTTCGTGGCAGGACTATTAGGCTACGGATATTTGATGTCGGATCGCGGCGCCGAGCAGTTGGCCAAGAACAACTTGCCGGCCCCGGTCGAGATCATTCAGCGGATCGACTGTGTCTTCGAGAGTGAACGCTGGGGGGTGATGCAGGAGAACCACTTTCATATTGGGGAAACACTACAGATTGCCGAGGGGCTCGCTTTAATGAAGTTTGCTCGTGGGGCGAAGGTTTCCATCGAAGGCCCGGCCGAACTCAAGATCCTTTCCGAAAACAGCGCCTTTCTAACCGAAGGACGGATTTCGGCAGTCTGTCCTCCATCGGCCAACGGTTTCGAGATCAATACGCCCAGTGGGAAGATCGTCGATCATGGTACCGAGTTCGGCGTTCTCGTATGGGCTAATGGCGCCACCGAAACGCATGTGTTTGAAGGCGAGGTCGAGGTCTTTCCCTCGAAAGGAACGGAGTCGTTTCGCCTGACGACGGCCATGGCCGCTCGCACGCGGGTCAACAAGACATATGTTGAGATTCCCAATAACCCGAGCCTGTTCATTCGTGTACCGGATCGGTTAGCACTGGATGCCATGCCGAAGGAAGGGCTCGCCAAAATTGACTTCTTGCCGCGGCCCAAGCTTTGGTTCGATGCGACGATAGGTGTTCAAGTCGACAACAAAGACCGCGTGATTTGTTGGCAGAATATGGGCAGCGCGAACGTGGAAAGCAACGCCTGGCAAGTCGGCCCAGGCCGTCGACCCGCGTTCGAACCGGAGACCGCGAACGGCCGGCCAGCATTACGTTTCAACGAGAGTCAATTCTTAGCGACCACGCCGCTCAAACTTGGCAACGAGGTATCGGTGTTGGTAGTCACCGCAACGCAACCACGAGAAAAGAATGACCAGAACGGACAGATCATTAACTTCAACGGACCTTCCATCCTGGTGCTGGATGTAATCGATGGTCCCAGGCTCGAAGGCCGCGTGTATGCCCATGGCGGTAAATATAAAGGCAATAACCAACTGCAAAGCCCCGAGCAGCTAACGCACGGCCAGTTTTTCGTCGGTGGCTGTCGCTACAGCGTCGAGGAAGATCTTTTTCAGCTCTTTACCAACGGCGAGCTGACCATCGAGAGTGCCGCTGCCGGGAACATTGCGGCCAATTCGTCGCGTGTCATCGGAGCCCATCGATGGCGAAGCCAGGACTTCTACCGTGGAGCCATCGCTGAAGTGGTCGTCTACGACCGACTGCTCACTGAAGAGGAATATCAACTCGCGACGTTGGCGCTGATGGAGAAGTATCAGATTCAGACGATGCCGGCCGAAGAGGATCCCTCATAAGGATCCTCTTTCGATTAAGCCAAGGTGAACGCAGGCGTACAACTATCGGAAGCGGCGTGAGGCACCCTTCACATTTTGCGTACGGTACTGACCTGGCGTTTGGCCGAGTTCTCGCTTGAAGACGACGCTCATGTACTCTGGGTGATCGTAGCCCGATAGGCCGGCGATTCGTTCTAGAGGGAGATCCGTTTCTCGCAATAGTTGCTTCACACGTTTGAGCTGCACGTTGCGGATCTCAGCCTGAGGGCTGCGACCGATAAACTTCCGAAAACGACGCTCAAGAATACTGCGAGAAACCGGCACGTGTTGGAGGACGTCGACTACCGAGATGCCGTCGCAGGCATGCTGGCGAATGTATTTCACGGCCGAAGCGACCAGTGGGTCCTCGATGGCCAACACGTCGGTCGACTGGCGGGTCACAATTCCCAGTGGTTCGACCAGCTTGCTCATCTGGGTCGGTTCTTCCCCTTTCATCAGCCGATCGAGCAGGGCAGCAGCCTCAAAGCCGATTCGCTGCGGATTGGGCATCACGCTCGAAAGTGGCGGGTCACACAGTTCGCAGACGAGTTCGTCGTTGTCGACCCCGATCACGGCTACTTCTTCCGGAACGGCAGCGCTGATTCGACGGCAAGCGTCCAGGACGTGCTGACCTCGCATGTCGTTACAAGCCATGATGCCGATCGGGCGAGGTAGACCCCGCAGCCAGTCGCAAAGTTGGGCTTGTTGTTGTTCCCAAGTAAGTGCCGACGAACTGTCCCATGGTCCTTCAAGCAGTTCCACAGGGCCTGCCGTTTTCTCGATCGCGTCCTTGAAGCCTTGGTATCGGCGGGTCGACCAGTTGTGTCCACTGAACCCACAGAAGGCGAAATTACGGAATCCGCGTTCCAGCAAGTGGGCGGCGCCCATTCGCCCGACAGCTTCGTGGTCGGTGCCGATGTGAGGGAGACCTTGGTCCCCGTAAATGTCGGTCAGGTCGACGGTGGGAATGTTCCACGCCTTTAGCTGTTCCGCCAGGGCAGGGGTCGTGCTTCGGGTGATGATGCCATCGCCGTCCCAGTTTTCCAGCCAGGCAGGTGGTCGATAGGCGAGTTCACGAAGGTCGACGAACATCGACCAGGGCTCATTGGCCACCACATAACGATTAATACCACGAAGGACCTCACGTCCATAAACGAGAGAGGTCTCAACAATGAGCATGACGCGACGACGTTGCATAGAAAAGGGGCTCAGTCTGCGATGAGGTTTCTTGTCGGAAAGGAATTCCCATTATGGGCCGAAATGATTCTCAAACGCAATCGTGAGTTAATTGTTAGGACAAATTTTCTAAGAATTTCTTTCCGCCATGAAGTAGGCTGAAACAGATAGAGAACGTCGGCTACAGCACGTTTGGAAGCGTGCTCGTAAGCTCGCTGGGCGCTATTGATAGCAGCCTAGAAAAGGCTCTCAATACGTTTTCGGTAAATCTCATTGATTCACTTCCTGTCAATGTGAAGAATAGAGAGAATGATGGAGTAAAGCTTCTCTTAACCTTAGCGATGCCTTGTCGAAAGCCTTCCGCTTCAGCAAAGCACAGTCCTACCTCAACTACGCTGTAAGTTACTACATATGCTCTACTTAAGTGATGTTGTGCGGTTCCGGTCAACTGCGATGATTTGCCTCGTGTTCCTGGTCTGCACCGGGATGGTCCAGGCCCAAGAGTCTCCGGAACCAACCGTCAAATTCAATCGCGATGTGAAGCCAATCCTGGCGAAGAAGTGTTTTGCGTGTCACGGCCCTGCAGAACAAGAGAGCAGTCTCCGACTGGACGAACGGGATAGCGCCGTGGCGGAAGCTGACTCGGGCATGATTGCGATTGTTCCCGGCAATGTGGAAGAAAGCGAACTCATTCGACGTATTACTTCGCATGACGAGTTCGAGAAAATGCCCCCCGAAGGTGAGGGGGTAAAGCCAGAGGAGCTGGCCATTCTTAAGACATGGATTAAGGAAGGTGCTCAATTTCAAGGGCACTGGGCATTTGAGCCTGTTTCCGACCCGAAGCCGCCAGCAACCGAACACGCGGATTGGACGCAAAACCCAATCGATCAATTCATCCTCGCTCGACTCGAAGAAAGCGGTTTGGAGCCGAACGCTCCAGCCTCGAAGCGAACGCTGATTCGTCGCGCTTATTACAACCTGACTGGCTTGCCGCCGACTAAGGAAGAGATCGAAGCGTTCGAGAAAGATGATTCGCCCGATGCCTGGAAGAATTTGGTGGATAAGCTACTGGCTTCCGAGCATTACGGCGAGAAGTGGGGACGTCATTGGCTCGACCTGGTCCGATTCGCGGAAACGAACAGCTACGAACGTGACGGTGTGAAGCCAAATGCGTGGAAGTATCGCGACTACGTGATTCGTTCGTTCAACGACAACAAGCCATATGATCAATTTGTCATCGAGCAGTTGGCTGGCGACGAAATCGAGAATCCAACCCCTGAGTCGATCATTGCCACCGGCTATTACAAGTTGGGCGTTTGGGATGATGAACCAGCCGATCCTCTGCTGCACGAGTTCGATCAATACGACGACATCATTTCGACAACCAGCAAAACGTTTTTGGGAATCACGATCGGCTGTGCCCGTTGTCACGATCACAAGATCGATCCGATCAGCCAGGAAAACTACTACGAGTTCCTATCCTTCTTCCGCGGAATGAAGCCTTACGGCAATCGCGGAGATGTATCGTTTAGTCAGCGTGAGATCTCGTCGCCTGAGGTGATCTCGGCTCATGACAATCATCGACGTGAACGTGAAGCAGTCGAGAATCGCCTGAACGAGATTGTTTCAGCCGCAATTGAGCAATTGCCTGAAAATGAACAGAAGGAAGTAAAGCGCCAGCGCGATCCGAATCGCCGTCGCGAACGCATGGACGATCGCATCGCCGAACTCGTCCCGAATGAAGCTTCGGAATACGCAGAACTGAAGCGGCAACTGGATGCTGTTAAAGATAAGGAAAAGTACCTTCCAGCTCGCGAGTTCGCCTTGGCCGTGAATAAGGCCAATAAGAATCCGGCAGAAACGACGATCATGCTGCGAGGGAATCCGCACGTCCCCGGCGATGTCGTCTCGCCAGGATTCCCGAAGTACTTCAACGATCCAAAACCAGAGATTCCGGCGCCGGCAGCCGAGCAGCAGACCTCGGGGCGTCGACTCGTCCTGGCGAAATGGATCGCCTCGGAAGACAACCTGATGACCGCACGCGTCATGGTCAATCGAATCTGGCAATTCCAGTTCGGTCGTGGTCTTGTGCGATCGTCCAGCAACTTTGGGCAGCTTGGAACTCCACCGACGCATCCGGAACTGTTGGACTGGCTGACGAAGGAATTCGTCCGCAGTGGTTGGGATATCAAGCACATGCAGAAGTTGATGATGCTCTCGTCGGCCTATCAAATGTCTTCGGCAGGGGCCGAAAAGGGACTGGCCCAAGACCCAGCCAACGATCTTTTCTGGCGGTTCAATTCGCGTCGTCTGACGGCGGAAGAAGTGCGGGACTCGATCTTGCTGGTCAATGGTCGGTTGAACGACAAGATGTATGGCCACGGCTTCTATCCGAAAATCTCGGCGGAAGTGATGGCAGGACAGTCGAAGCCAGGCGATGGCTGGGGCAATTCTTCCTACGAAGAACAAGCTCGCCGTGCCGTTTACATTCACGTCAAACGATCGCTGCTGACGCCGATTCTGTCGAACTTTGACTTTCCTGAGACAGACGCTCCTTGTGAGGAACGTTTCGTCACCACGCAGCCTGCCCAGGCTTTGGGGATGATCAACGGCGACTTTGCTAACGCACAATCCACCGAACTGGCCAAGCGTGTTCGCGAAACAGGAGCGACCACACCGGAAGACCAGATTCGCGAGGCGGTCCAATTCGCCATGGCTCGTGAGGCAAACGATCAAGATGTCAAGGTTGGCATCTCGCTGATCAACGATTTGAAGAAAGACCACGGTCTCGATGACCAGCGTGCTTTCGATTTGTATTGCCTGATGCTGATTAACTTGAACGAATTCTTCTTCCTGGACTAGCGTGCTCTCCTTTGAGAAGCGGTGAACGTTCAGTGAATGAAATATATTTTGAAGGAAGGTGAATCATGTCGAACTCGGATATGCCAAAACCAAGTTATTGTGGCAACACGCGGCGCGAGTTCTTGTGGAATGCCGGGGCGAAGTTCCCAGGCTTGGCGCTTACGTACATGTTGGCCAAGGATGGATTTCTGGCAAACCAGGCCGTAGCCGCCGATGGCGTGTCGTCCTTTGACAATCCCTTGGCCGCCAAGCAGCCGATGTTCGAAGGCAAAGCCAAGAACGTCATCTTCCTGTTCATGTATGGCGGTCCGAGCCATATCGATACGTTCGACTACAAGCCCAAGCTGTACGGCCTGGATGGCAAGACCGTTCCGGTGAAGACCAAGGGACGTGGTGGCGAAAAGAACGAAGGCCGTGTCGTTGGTCCGAAGTGGAACTTCAAGCAGTATGGCCAGTCAGGACAATGGGTCTCGGACCTGTTTCCTAACCTGGCGACCTGCGTCGATGACATCGCCTTCTTGAAGTCGTGTCAGGCCGACTCGCCAATTCACGGATCGGCCATGTTGATGATGAACTCCGGCCGTATTCTCAGCGGCTTCCCAACGTTAGGTTCGTGGGTCACTTACGGGCTGGGTACGGTCAATCAGAACTTGCCAGGCTACGTCGTGATGCTGGACCCGACGGGCGGTCCGATCAGTGGTGCCAAAAACTGGACGTGCGGCTTCATGCCAGCCAACTACCAGGGCACGATCTTCCGCAGCAAGGGGGCACCGATTATCGATCTGGCCACGCCCGAGGGAATGACCCGAGAAGCCCAGCGTCGTATCCTCGACGCGATGAAAGAGGCCAATCAGCAGCACTACGCTTCGCGAGTCGACAACACCGAACTGTCGGCGCGGATTCATAGTTACGAGCTCGCCTATCGCATGCAGGAACATGCTCCTGAGGCGGTCGATCTCGAAAACGAAACGGAAGACACGAAGAAGCTGTACGGTATCGACAATCCGCAGACCGAAGAGTTCGGTCGTCGCTGCTTGTTGGCTCGCCGATTGGTGGAGCGAGGTGTTCGCTTCGTTCAGCTCTATTCCGGCGGTCACCACAACGACAATAACTGGGATGCTCACGGCGATCTGGAAAAGAACCACAACTACCACGCCGGTCGCACTGACAAGCCGATTGCCGGTCTGATCAAAGACCTCAAGCGTAAGGGCATGCTGGACGATACGCTGATCGTCTGGGGTGGTGAGTTTGGTCGTCAGCCGACAGCCGAATATGAAAAGGGTACCGGTCGCGATCACAACTCGTACGGGTTCACCATGTGGATGGCAGGTGGCGGTATCAAGGGTGGTGTTTCGTACGGAGCCACCGACGAACTCGGGGCCTCGGCGGTCGAAAATCCGCTGCACGTCAAGCGAATTCATGCCACCATCCTGAATCAGTTGGGACTCGACCCGAATCACCTCAGCTACTTCTACAGTGGACTGGATCAAAAGCTGGTCGGCGTGGAACATACCGATCCGATTCACGAGATCATTTCTTAGTCTTCCAGACGTCGACTCTCTCGAGAAAACCAATACCTATGAAAGCGTCTCGCTCGTATCGAGTGAGACGCTTTTTTGCTGCGCTTTAGTCGGGGTCGCGTCGGGCTGAAAACGGGGTAAAATACGGCAAGATGTGATGCGAGGCCTTCATCCCCACGAAGTGGTGCAGCAATGAGTAAGATCGATTTAAAAGGATTGGATATCGATGTCGAAGACGTACGCCGGAATATGGCCCCTTCGACTCTCTATGAAGAAGCCATTCGAGACGAGGAAGACGCGGCCATCGCCGATTCCGGGGCTCTGATTGCCTACAGTGGTGCAAAGACCGGGCGGTCTCCGAAAGACAAGCGAGTTGTCGAAGCGGAACAGTCGAAGGACGACGTCTGGTGGGGAACGATCAATATCCCCATCGAAGACTACACCTATCGCATCAATCTCGAGCGGGCCAAAGATTATCTAAATACGCGCAAGAAGCTGTATGTCATTGATGCGTTTGCCGGCTGGGATCCGAAATACCGCCTGAAGATTCGGGTGATCTGCTCGCGCCCTTATCACGCGTTGTTCATGCACACCATGCTGATCCGGCCAACCGCCGAGGAACTGAAGGATTTTGGCGATCCGGACGTGGTGATCTACAACGCCGGCCGTTTTCCGGCCAATCGCCATACGCCTGGGATGACCTCGAAGACCAGTGTGGACGTCAATCTAGAAGACCGCGAGATGGTCATCCTCGGCACGGAATACGCCGGGGAAATGAAGAAGGGCGTCTTCACCATGATGAACTATTACATGCCCAAGCAGGGCGTGCTGTCGATGCATTGCAGTGCGACCTGTGCTCCCGATTCGGATCAAAGCAGTATCCTGTTCGGCCTTTCTGGTACCGGCAAGACAACGCTTTCCGCTGATCCGAAGCGGCTGTTGATCGGCGATGACGAGCATTGCTGGAGCGATGACGGCGTCTTCAATATTGAAGGGGGCTGCTACGCCAAAGCGATCGATCTGACGCCTGACAATGAGCCCGAGATCTTCCAGGCACTGCGTTTTGGTTCGGTTTTAGAGAACGTGGTTTACGACAAAGAAGATCATCACGTTGACTTCACGGATACCAGCATCACGCAGAATACGCGTGGGGCGTATCCGATTGAGTTCATTCGCAACGCCAAGATTCCGTGCGTTGCTGGGCATCCGAGCGATGCGATCTTCTTGACCTGCGACGCGTTTGGCGTGCTTCCGCCGGTTAGCCGGCTGACGCCTGCCCAGGCCATGTACCACTTCATTTCCGGTTACACGGCCAAGATTGCCGGTACCGAAATGGGTGTTACCGAACCGCAAGCAACGTTTAGTCCTTGCTTCGGAGGTCCCTTCCTCGTGTGGCATCCCGGCAAATACGCCGAACTTCTGGCCGACAAGTTGAGAAAGCACAACACGAATGTGTGGCTCGTGAACACGGGCTGGACGGGCGGTGCTCACGGCGTTGGGTCGCGGATCAAGCTGAAATATACCCGAGCTATTGTCGATGCCATCCACAACGGCGAGTTGGCCAAGGCTCCGACGGCGGTTGACCCCGTGTTTGGTCTTCATGTGGTTCAGTCGTGTCCTGGGGTTCCCAGTGAGATGCTCAACCCGCAAAGCACCTGGGAGGATCCTGCCCAGTACTTTGCTACCGCATCGAGATTGGCGTCACTTTTTATTGATAATTTCCAGAAGTACGCCTCTGGGGTTACGGAAGAAGTACGTCAGGCAGGGCCAGTCACCGAAACTTCTGTCTAAAAGAATCTCGGCTCCGGGTGAATCTCATCTCGATTCCGATTATGCTCAAGCATCGGCCTGCGCGGATTGAAACGTTTGGGCCTGTCGGCATCGCGATAACCCCACCTGGAGATGAGACGGCATGACGACTCGAGTCTTCCCCTGCCTGCTGCTTTTCTTACTGATCACATGTTGCTGGGGCGTCACTGCCCAAGCCGCCGAAGCCAAACGCCCCAACTTTGTCTTCTTCCTTGTGGATGACCTCGGCTGGGCAGACCTGACTTGCTACGGCAGTACCTTCCACGAGACCCCCAATATTGATGCCTTGGCCTCAAGTGGGATGAAATTCAATCAGGCGTACACGGCATGTCCCGTATGCTCGCCAACACGGGCCTCGATTCTGACCGGCCGCCACCCAGTGCGGGTGGATGTGACTGACTGGATTCCTGGCAATGGGGGCACCGGCAAGTTCCTTCAGGTCCAAGATCGCGATAACCTGGCACTAGATGAAGTGACAATCGCCGAGGTGCTGAAAGGGGAGGGGTACCAAACCTTCTTTGCGGGCAAATGGCACCTAGGGGATGAAGGGCATTGGCCCACCGATCAAGGTTTCGATACCAACATCGGCGGGAATCATAAGGGTTCGCCTCCTGGTGGTTACTACGCTCCTTGGAAAAACCCCACGCTTGAGGCCAAGAAGGATGGGGAATACCTGACCGAGCGACTGACCGAGGAGTCGATTCACTTCCTAGAGACACGCGACGTGGAGAAGCCGTTCTTCCTGTATCTCTGCTATTACAATGTTCACACCCCGATCACCCCCTACAAAAAGCGGGTTGAGCACTTCCAGGAAAAGGCCGAAAAGACCTTTCAGGATAAGACACCGACGATCGTCGAGCACAACGGGCAATCGCGAGCCCGCCAGGACAACGCCGCGTACGCTTCGATGGTCGCCGCGGTCGATCAAAGCGTTGGGGATATCCTCGATAAACTCGAGGAGTTGAAGCTGGACGATAATACGGTCGTTTGTTTCTTCTCGGACAACGGCGGCCTGTGTACCCTGCGTGGCGCTGGCCCGACGTGTAACTTGCCGCTCCGAAGTGGCAAGGGATGGTTGTATGAAGGGGGCGTGCGAAGCCCGATGATCGTGCGTGCTCCCGGGGTGACCGCCGCGGGTAGCGTATCAGAATCGCCGGTTGTCAGCACCGACTTCTTCCCAACAATGCTGGACCTGGCCGATTTACCGCTGCAGCCCAAGCTGCATGCCGATGGTCAATCGCTGATCGACTTGTTGGAAGAGGAGAAGTCGCCGGAACCTCGAGCCTTCTATTGGCACTATCCTCATTACCACGGTTCGACCTGGACACCGGGTGCTTCGATTCGCGACGGCGATTGGAAGCTGATCGAGTTTTACGAATATGACGAGGTCGAACTCTACAACCTTGCCAAAGACCCCGGCGAGCAGAACGACTTGAGCCAGTCGATGCCGGAAAAGACGACCGAGCTTCGCGAGAAGCTAAAAGCCTGGCAGAAGAAGATGAACGCCAAAATGCCAGAGCCTAACCCTAAGTATCGCGGCGGCGCGAAATAGAACATTGCCCCCGGTTTGTGAAGACTGCTAGCTGAGCTACAATCGAGCCCCAACATCCCGCCTGTTAAATAGCTATTCCACGTGAAAAAACGCTAAAAGGAACCTGGTTGATGCTGAATTCTAAGGTCATCGGACTCTCGGTGATGATGTTCCTCCAATTTTTTGTCTGGGGAGCATGGTACGTAACGGTCGGTAATTTCATGGCTGCCAATGGAATGACCGACCAGATTAGTTGGGCCTACACCGTGGCTCCGATCGCGGCGATCATTTCTCCCTTCTTCTTGGGGTTTGTCGCCGACAGGTACTTCGCATCGGAACGGGTCTTGGGCTCGCTGCACATTTTGGGTGCCTGTGCGATGCTGGCCGCTCCATTCACGGCCACGATCAGCCCACTGGCGTTTATTCTGACGCTTTTGGTTCATGTGTTGTGCTACATGCCGACGCTTGGGCTTACCAACACGTTGGCATTCCATAACATCGAAGACCAAGAAAAGCAGTTTCCGATCATTCGCGTATTCGGCACTATTGGGTGGATCGCCGCAAACCTGACCGTCAGTAGTGTTTTCGGTGCCGATACGTCAGCTCAGCAGTTCTACATCACGGCGGTTGCAGGGGTGGCGCTGGGTATTTTCAGCTTCTTTCTGCCTCACACGCCACCTCCATCGAAGGGGAAAGCCGTTACTTTTCGCGAGATCATTGGCGCCGATACGCTTTCGATGATGAAGGAACGATCGTTCTTCATCTTCATTTTGGGATCGTTCCTGATTTGTATTCCGTTGGCGGCTTACTATGCATTCGCACCAGTCTTCGTTAAGCACACCGGCTTTGAAGCACCTGCCAGTTACATGTCGTTAGGGCAAATGTCCGAAATCGTATTCATGCTGTTGATGCCTCTCTTCTTCGCACGATTAGGCGTGAAGTGGATGTTGTTCGTGGGTATGGCGGCTTGGGTGCTACGTTACGGTTTGTTTGCCGGTGCGGAAGGGCTGGAAGGCAGTTTGGCCTACGGCATGGTCATCGGCGGCATCTTGCTGCACGGTATCTGTTATGACTTCTTCTTTGTCACCGGGTTTATTTATACGGACAAGAAGTGCACGAAGGAGACGCGCGGTCAGGCCCAAGGATTCCTGGTCTTGGTTACCCAGGGTCTGGGTTTAGGGATTGGAGCCCAGGTCATGGGATGGTTGTTCGGCTCGCTGACAGACGCTGATGGTGCGACCAACTGGCAAATGCTCTGGCTGATTCCTTGTATTGCCTCCGGCGTCATCATGGTGATCTTTGGTCTGCTGTTTAATGATAAGGTCGACGCCTCGGATGAAGAGGCTGGCTACGGAACCGACGACGCTCCAGCGACTGAACCGTCACATTAAGCGCGACGGTGCGCATTAAATCACTCTCAAAAACGCCGCCACGTGAAGACGTGAGCGGCGTTTTTCATGGCGTTTGGGCACTTTCATACGTGCGTAAATGCTTGTTTGTCAATGGTTTATCCCACTCGCTGGGAAAATTCTGGGTGATTTGCCGAGTTTTTCTAAAGCTCGCAGTTTGACACTCTAGAGACGTGACATAGGTTTCAGGTGTTCAGGGAGTGCACCGCATAACCTGGATGGCAACAGGATTAGTTGCCGGACATTACTCGTCTCATCTGGAACTCATCAACACCTTTTTAGGAACTCGAGTATCCCGGTGCGCGGGCAATGGTCTGCCGCCAATGTCCCCCGACAAAGGCAAACTGGTCGCGAGGCCAGGACGCAAAGCCAAGGACCACTTCATTGTGGTAGCCAGGCTGCCGAAGGGTTGACCACGGACTTAACCGTCCGTTTCCTGATGGCTGTGTATGGGACTGAGGCATCACCTTAGAGGACCGCATTCAACCGAGTTTTTGCAGACCAGCGTGATGGATTCGTCGTGGTTGAACAGCGGTAGTAAGCATCCTTAGTATTGTGCCGATTTTAGGCAACGTTGGAGAATTCTCATGCAAGGTCTCATCCAGAAGGTACAGAACTTTCTCGTATCGGAAGACGGTCCCACCGCGGTTGAATACGCCGTGATGCTGGCTCTGATCGTCATCGTATGTCTGACCGCTATTCAAGCGATCGGTACCCAGGCGAACGCTACGTTCACCAAGATTGGTACGGACATGCAAACTGCTAACACCACTGGTGGTGCGGTATAAGCCGCCTAACCCAACGACGCGTGTGCCACTTTGGCTCACGCGTTTTTTCATGAAACACTTGGAAAGCCCCGGGGCGCCCTATCACGGGGACCTGCGGGGCTTTTCTTTTTTCAGGTTAGTTCGGTTTTAGCGGGATCATCGATTAACGCGGTGTGGAAACCAATTCCGGACAGGCAGAAATCGGCGAAAAAACGGACCTTAGTGGCCGCATGACGGCCAGTGTGAGCTACTGTTTTGTGCCGGAGCCTGCTGGCAGTGCTGCCGGAAACAAGTCGTGGTATCCCTTAATTTGCGCATTTAGTGGTCGGCCTCGCATAAGACGCGCGAGGTGAGGAGAAAGTCATGGATCTTTTTGTAAGCTTGGCGGAAGCAATTGCAGAAAATTGGCCCGTCTGGGTCGTCACCTTTACCTTGATTCTGGCCGCAGTCATCGACGGTTTTGAATTGAAGGTTCCTAACTGGATCACCTTCCCCTTCGTTGCTAGCGGCTGGGTCTACAGCTTCTGCGCGTTTGGATTGGAAGGACTGGGTTGGAGTTTGCTGGGCACCGTTGTCGGTCTGCTTCTGCTGCTTCCGGCCTACTCAATCGGCGGCATGGGTGCCGGCGACGTGAAGCTCTTGGCTGGTGTCGGAGCCTGGATGCACGGAACGCACACCTTCTATGCCTTCTGCATCTCGGCAATTGTCGGAGCCGTCCTGGCTGTCGGTATGGTTGCCGTTCGCAAGGCCTGGAAGAAGCACTCGGACAACGCTCGAATCATCCTGAATGAGATCATGACCATTCGTGATCCGAACCAGCTTTCGAGCATCGCTGCGGAGCGAAAGCCTACTATGCTGCTGCTCCCCTATGGTATTCCGATTGCCATCGGAACCATCGGTTACTTCCTCTGGATGGGGCTGCTTGTATGAGCCAAACACCTGCTGCATGCACAGGCTGCGCAACCGAATCTGTTAACTTGGGCGAGATGAAGAGGACTTTGCGTCCTCGACATTTCGGCCTTGATAAGAGATGCCGGTTATTCCGATTTAAACGATCAGGGGCGGCGGTCGTGGAGTTTGCCATTGTAGCTCCGCTGTTCTTCCTGCTGATCTTCGGAATGATTGAATACGGTCGAATGGTGATGGTGCAGCAAGTGATAACCAACGCATCACGCGAAGGGGCTCGACGAGCTGTTCTAGACGGAGCGACCACCACTGGGGTTGTCTCAGCGGTAAATGAAATCCTGGATTCGGCAGCTGTCGACAGTGATGCTGCCGATGTCATTGTGTCTCCTGATCCACCTGAGAACGCTGGGTTTGGTGGGGCCGTGACAGTCACTGTACAGATTCCGTTTGCGAAGGTCAGCTGGTTGCCGTCTCCCATGTACCTGGGATCGACAACGTTGGAAGCGAAGACCGCAATGCGGAGAGAAACCGTTCAATGATCGTTGATGCAATTTGTACCGATTGTTCGGGAATTGCCAAACGCATTGATCGTCCGACTCAGAACGTTACTTGTGACCTTCTGAACTCGACGTCCCGATGAAACCCCATACATCGCAACCGCGATGAAAGGGGCTTGAAGAGCTAGCAATGTCACCGGCAGGGAGGCTAGCTGTACTAAGGAAAAGCACATGCGTCCTAAATCACTAATTCTGATCATTATCGCCCTTGGGTGCGGGTTGGTTGCCTCGATTGGCATCAGCCAGGTGCTCGAGCAGCAGTCGGCTCAGCCGGTACCTCAAGTAGAAATGGAGAATATCTTCGTTGCTCTTGAGGACATCGACATTAACGAACCGATCAAGCCCGAGATGATCAAGCTTGAACCATGGCCCGCAGACAAGATTCCCGAAGGAGCAATTCGCGAGTTGGAAAACGTTGAAGAACGTCGTCCTCGTTCGCGTCTGTTCGCCGGCGAAGTCATTTTGGAAGGAAAGCTCTTCGGTTCTGACGAAGACCAGGGTGCTTCCAAGTTGATTCCCAAAGGGTATCGCGTTCACTCGATTCGCGTGACCGCTGAGAGTGCCGCTGGAAATCTGATTCTGCCAGGTGACCGTGTTGACGTGCTGGTTTATCTGCAAGTGATGAATCAGAACAACCGCAACCAGAAGAAACAGGTGACACGTACGATTCTGACGAATTGCCGCGTGTTCGCCGTGAACGAACAAATTCATCGCGAAACCGATTCGCAAGGGAACTCGATCGCGGCCAAGACCGTATCGCTCTTGGTCAACCCGAAGCAGGTCGAGATTCTCGTCCTTGCCTCACGATTGGGTAGCCTGAGCCTGTCGCTGCGTCCGCCAGATGAAAGCGGCGAGGACGAAGCAGGTACGACCGACGACGCGACGATCTCGGAACTGCTCGGTATTACCGAAGACGCTGATCCCGACATGGACAATCAGCCGAAGCAACCGGCAGTTGCTCAAGACAAGAAGCCTTCGGGCGGTGGATTCCTCGACTTCCTGAAGAACTCGCAAGCAGCTCTCACTTCGCCTACCGTTGGCGCCATGCCAGCACCGGCGGAACCGGAATGGACAATGGATCTGCTCAGCCCGGATGGAGTGCGACGTTTTGAATTCGGCGAAATCGAAGAACTTCCGCAGGAAGTCAGCCCCGGCTCTTCGAGCCGAGCCAGCTCGATGCGAACTTCGATGCCAGCACCTTTTCCGACCTTGCCAGCTGGCTCGGTCGGTCAACCCTCGCAGCCTGTGGACAGTGGTTCCGCAGACGGCGTGGATATGAAGCCTAGCGATAATGATAGTGACTCCATGCCAGCGGAGTCAGATTCAGACTTTGGACCGGACGACGCCTAAACACGTCCAGATTTTTCCACGGATTGGGAAATCATAATTTCGGCGCAAGGAAGATCACGGATGATTACCAAGTACCGCTTCGCGCGACAACTTGTCACGACCGCAGCTCTGATGATGCTGACCGCTTTTAGCGGAAGCATTCAGGCTCAGAACGAGGCCCCCGGCGTCAACTTTCAGGTCGCCAATCCAAATCAGCGGTTGGAGATGATTGTTAACTCCAGTCGCATCTTTACCTTGGATGAGAAGATCCCCAAGGCTCAGGTCAACAACCCTGATCTCATTCGGTTGACTCCACTGTCGCCGAACAAGATTCAGGTCTCGGCCTTGAAGCCTGGTGTCACACAGGTCAACCTGTGGGCAGAGGACGGCACGATTTTCACCGTCGACGTCATTGTCATCGGTGATGGTCGTGAACTCCAAATGCTTCTGGAAAGCGAATTTCCAAACGCTTCCATCAAGGTTCGTCCCCTGGCGAGCAGCGTGGTGCTGTCGGGCTTTGTCGATCGCCCAGACGCCATCAGCCGCATCGTTCAGATGGCTGAAGACTACTACCCGAAAGTGATCAACAACATCACCGTGGGTGGCGTTCAGCAGGTCATGCTGAAGGTAAAGGTCTACGAAGTTTCGCGAACCAAGCTGCGAACGATGGGCTTTGACTGGGCAGCTGTCAGCGGAAACGATTACATCGTTCAAAGCGTCAGCGGTATTATCTCCAGCGTTGCTCAAGGTGGTGGTTCGGTCACGTCCACCGGTGCAGAGACGGTCACCTTCGGCGTGATTGGTAACAACAGTTCTTTCTTTGGCTTTGTCGAAGCTTTGCGACAGAACAACCTGGCCAAATTGCTTTCGGAGCCAACCATCAATGCCATGAGCGGCCGTCCGGCAAGCTTCCTGTCTGGTGGTGAAGTGCCGATTCAGGTTGCATCCGGTCTGGGTACGACTTCGATCGAGTTTAAGGAATTTGGTACCCGCGTCGACGTTGTGCCGATCGTCCTGGGTAACGGAAACATTCGCTTGGAAGTTCGTCCTTTGGTCAGCGAAGTCGACTCCAGCTTGGCGGTCGATGGAACACCTGGTTTCCGTACTCGTTGGGTCGACACGGCCGTCGAAATGAAGGCTGGTCAAACGTTCGCCCTGGCTGGTCTGATCCAGGAAAAGATCGAAACGGAAAACCGCGGTATTCCTTACCTGGCTGACATTCCTTGGGCCGGTGCCGCATTCCGCCGCGTTCAGGATCGTCGCAACGAAGTCGAACTACTGATTATTGTCACGCCAGAACTGGTCGGCCCGCTGAATCCAGGCGAAGAGCCTTGTGCAATGCCTGGCACCTCGAGCGGCCCGCTCAACGATACCGAACTGTACTGGCGAGGTTACATGGAAGTGCCGAACTGCGGTCCTGGTTCCTGCCAAACCGGCATGCTTGGCCCAACGGGTCCTTCGGTTATCGAAGGAGAACTGATCGAGCAGGGCACGCCTCTGATGGAGGTTCCTTCGCCGACCTCGGCCACGGCACCAACGTTTGAGGGGAACACTCGAATGCAAGGAGTCCATACTCCGTCGGGGCCGCGAACTTCCCCAGTATCGATCCAGCCTAACCCTGGAGTGCGACCTTCTTCCGTACAATCGTCAGCACCGGCTCAACCGGCAGGACCGATGCCCACGATGATTGGTCCATCGGGCTACGATACGCTTGATTTTTAACACGAACGCGTATTTTGCGTACTAGAATTCCCTCAAACCCCTGAGGGAATTCTTTTCGTATAGTTTGGTGTTGTGTCAGGAAAGTACGTATCGCCATGAGCAATGTATTACGAGTCGCCCTAGTCGATCCGAAGGACTCATCGCGAGAATCGCTCAAGTCAACGCTGCTCGGGATGGACATTGTTTGGCTGGAAGCCGAGTGTTCACGCTACGAGTTCTTTTCTGACGTCGTAGGCCAAACCAATCCGGATATTGGAATCGTCGCGATCGATTCCGATCCTGAGAAGGCCATTCGCCTGATTCAAGAGGTGCATGAAAGCACGCCTGATTGCAGCATCTTGGTCATCAGTGGATCCAGCGACGGCCAACTCATCCTCAAAGCGATGCGTGCCGGAGCCAAAGAGTTTCTCACCCAACCGCTGGACATCGAAGACCTGGTGAGTGCCCTGGAGCGAATCGGTCATCATCGCTTCGGCAAAGGGGAGTCCAAGTCGCGTGGTTGCAAGGTCATCACCGTGTGTGGTGCGACCGGCGGCGTAGGATCGACCAGCATGGCGGTCAACTTGGGTTGCATCCTGGCGGCTCAAGAAGGTAACAACGTCGCCCTGATCGACCTCGACCTGGCACTGGGCGATAGCGATGTCTTTCTGGACACGATTCCCGACTACACATTGCTAGACGTTGCTCAGAACATCAAACGCCTCGACTTCAACCTGCTGAAGCGTTCGTTGACGCGTCATAGCAGTGGGCTGTATCTGCTGCCTCGCCCCGTCCAGCTTCAGGAAGAAGCCCCGATTAGTCCTGACGATTTGTCGCGTGTGATTGGTCTGATGAAGGCGACCTTCACGCACTTGATCATCGATACATCCAAGTCTTACTCGTCGCTCGACATCGTGGCGATGCAGGAAGCGAATATCAACCTGATGACCATTCAGTTGGATCTGCCTTGCCTCCGCAACGTGGTTCGTCTGATGATGAGCTTCAGCGAAATCGACGGGTTGAAGGAAAAGACTCGAGTCATTGTGAATCGTGTTGGTTTAGACAACGGTGAGATCAGCCTTAAGAAGGCTCAGGAAACGATCGGTAGCGAGATCTACTGGCAGATTCCTAACGAGTACCGCGTGATGGTCGAGGTTCGCAACAATGGCGTGCCACTGATCGAGCAAGCTCCGCGGGCTGGTATTACCCAGGCACTGGTCGGCTTGGCCGAGTCGCTGTCGGGCGATAGCGCGAAAAAGAATGCCAACGGAAAGTCCGGAATTGGCCGATGGTTCGGTTTCCTCTCTTCGAAGGGGGAGAAGACCGCAAAGTCGGAAGAATCGGAAGCCCAAGCAACCGAATAAGATCGGTGCATCAACACGCGTGGATTATCTCTTGCAATCCGCGAAGGTTATAGCGACCGCACATCCCGTGCGGTTTGCCAATTTCATAACTTCCTTCCTCTCGCGCAACTTTACGTGAGCTATGTTTTCAGGGACCGTTGCCTGGCGATCGCTTGGTACGGACCCTGTCTCCTTTGGGTAGCTCCGTCGATCGATCGACGACCGCAATGATGCGATTGTCTCGATTAACCCCCTCGGCTTGCTACTGCATGAGGAGATGCGACTAAGCGGTAAGAGCGTCCTTGGCAGCATTTCAGAAGACGAAGGAATCGGATCATGCGATCAGCGGCAACAGATCCTAAAGCATCGGGCTCGAAGCAAGCGGAGTTCGAAAACCTCAAGCGTAAGATCCACGGGAAGCTTGTGGATAAGCTCGATCTAGCGAAGATCGGTGAGTTGGAAGGTGAAGTTCTGCGACGAGAGATTCGCCTGGTGGTCGAACACCTCTGCGATACGGAAGAAACCCTGCTCAATCGCACCGAACGAGAACGTCTGATCGAAGAAGTTCTCGACGAAACGTTTGGCCTTGGTCCACTGGAACTTCTACTGAAGGATCATGGGATCAGCGATATTCTGATCAACGGTCCCCAGCAGATCTACTGCGAAAAGGGCGGTAAGCTCGAACTGAGCAGCGTCAAGTTTCGCGACAACGAACACCTCCTGCAAATCATTGACCGTATCGTATCGAAGGTAGGCCGGCGCGTCGACGAAACCTGCCCGATGGTCGACGCGCGTCTCCCCGACGGGTCGCGTTTTAACGCAATTATTCCGCCGCTTGCCCTTGATGGAGCGGCGGTTTCTATTCGTCGGTTCGGTTCCAACCCGCTGAAGTTGGAAGACCTGTTGAACTACAAGGCCTTCACGCCAGAAATGGTGATGCTGCTGGAAGGGGCGATCAAGGCCCGACTGAATATCATCATTTCCGGTGGTACTGGTTCTGGTAAGACGACGCTGCTGAACACGCTTTCGAGCTTCATTAGCGGTGCCGAACGTATCGTTACCATCGAAGACGCGGCGGAACTTCAGCTGCAACAGGAGCACGTCGTGCGTTTGGAAACTCGTCCACCGAACGTCGAAGGCAAGGGTGGTGTCACCGCGACCGACCTGGTGAAGAATGCCCTGCGTATGCGTCCTGAACGAATCATCATCGGTGAGTGTCGTGGTGCTGAAACGCTCGACATGCTTCAGGCCATGAATACGGGTCACGAAGGTTCGATGACCACGATTCACTCGAATACACCGCGTGACGCAATCGCCCGTATCGAAACGCTCATTTCGATGTCCGGCTTTGAATTGCCGGTCAAAGCGATGCGTCAGCAGATCGCCAGCGCCGTCGACTTGATCATTCAGGCCAACCGCCTGCAAGGTGGTCCGCGACGTGTTACGCACATCACGGAAGTGATCGGCATGGAGCAGGAAACGGTCGTCATGCAAGACATTTATCGTTACGAGCAATCCGGTATCGATGAAACAGGCCGCGCACGTGGTCGCTTCATCTCGACCGGCGTTCGCCCCAACTTCATGGAACGTCTTGAATCGGCAGGCGTCCGCTTGCCGGCCAGCGCCTTCCGTGAACGTGTGATGCTCGAAGACTAACCCAGGTACTGATTAGAGAAGCGATCATGTTGACGCTAGTAGTTCTCATTACGGTATTCGTAGGTGTGGCCACTTTGGTCGGCGCCGTAGCGATTCTGTTTCGAGGGGACGCCAACCCCGAGATCGAGGGTCGTCTCGAAATCCTAACCGGCAAGGGTAAGGCTAATGGTAAAGCCGAAGGAGGCAAGGGAGAGCAGCAAGGTGGTATCACCCGGCTCTCTGACGGCAATGATGGTGCCCTGGAAGAATTCATTTCGCGGCACTTCAACTTGCGACTGTTCCTCGACCAGGCTGCCATGGAGACTTCGGTTTCCAACTTCATCATGCTGACTGCTGGGCTGGCCGGTGCCGGCGCCGTGGTGCCATTTCTGCTGGGTTTGCCGTTCTATATCGGTCCGGTCCTGGCAGTCATCCTGGGCATTGTTCCCTTGGGTTATGTTTGGTTTAAGCGTGGTAAACGTCTGGCCAAGTTCGGCAATCAACTGCCGGATGCGTTGGAATTGATCGCTCGCGCTTTGCGTGCGGGTCATAGTCTGGGTGCTGGTTTTCACCTGGTGAGCGAAGAAATGCTCGACCCGATTGGTGGTGAATTTCGCAAGGTGTTTGAATCGCAAAACCTCGGTGTGCCACTTGAAGAAGCCATCGTCGATATGACCGAACGCGTTCCGAACCTCGACCTCAAGTTCTTCGGTACTGCCGTTATCTTGCAGCGTCAGACGGGTGGTGACCTAGCCGAAATTCTCGACAAGATTGGTCGACTCGTTCGTCAGCGTATGGAATTGTTCGGCCAGATTCAGGCCCTCACCGGGGAAGGTCGTATCTCCGGCATCGTTCTGTTGGGTATGCCACCGGCACTGTTTATCGTCATGTGGTACCTGAACCCAACATACGTAATGACACTGTTTACCGATCCCCTTGGTCAAAAAATGTTGGCTGGTGCCATCGTCATGCAATTGATCGGTGCCTGGGTGATTCAAAAGATTATCGATATCAAGGTGTAACGAAGCCATGTTTGATTCCGGTTCCAATGGCGTTCTGATCATTGCGTTAAGCGTATTCGGCTTGTTCGCAGCGGGGATCTATTTCCTTGCGGACATGCTGATGAAGGACAAGAGTCGTGCCGAAGACCGACTGGAAGGCCTGAAAGATCCTTATCAGCGAAACGGACGTAGCGGCGAAAAGAGCACGAAGCAAACTGCTTTGGGCAAAGTCCTGGAGAAGACCACGCCTTCGCTGGCTAAGCCGTTGCAGCCAACCAACCAGAAGGACGCCATCAAGCTGAAGGATAAGCTCTCGCACGCAGGTTTTCGCAGCGAAGCAGCACCGACGACCTTCTTGGGACTGAAGTTTGCCGGCTTGATCGCTGGACTTGTCCTGGGCGGTGGTACGTTCTTCGTCCTGGGCGACTTTTCGCTGTTTGGGATTTTGAAGGCCGGCATCGTGCTTGGCATCTGCTTCTATCTCCCTGAACTCGGTTTGTGGTATCTCGGTAAGACGCGAAAAGAGCAGATCTTCCGAGGTCTGCCCGACGCACTCGACTTGATGGTCGTTTGTGTGGAAGCGGGGCTTGGTCTAGATCAGGCCATGCGTCGCGTTGCCGAGGAAATGAAAAAGACCTACCGCGTGATCGCCGAAGAATTTGGTATGTGCAACTTCCAGTTGCAGATGGGTCGTGCCCGCGTGGACGTTCTGCACGAACTCGGTCAACGAACCGGTGTGGAAGACCTCCGATCGCTCGCCGCGATTTTGATTCAGGCCGACAAATTCGGTTCGAGTATTGCTCAGGCACTTCGCGTGCAGAGTGATGCGATGCGAACGCGTCGTCGACAGATCGCCGAAGAAAAAGCTGCTAAGACTGCGGTTAAGATGATCTTCCCGCTGGTGTTCTTCATCTTCCCGGGTATCTTCGTCGTGTTAGTCGGCCCAGCCGCCATCACGGTGATTCGCGAGATGCTACCAATGATGGCAGCTAACTCGTAGGCCTGAGTAAGGTTTAACGATTCTACGCGTCGTATGGGCCAAGCCTTCCCATGTGTTGGCTTGGCCTTTCAATAACCGATGGTTTCACTGAATGAACCAAAGCGCCCTCGGTCAGCAGGGGCGTAAGGACCCCCCAAGAAACCACGGAAGGCGGCCACGCATGAAGATCGGCACCCTCTTTACCCAATCTATTTTGGCAACCTTGTTGTTCTGCTCTGTTAGCCAGGCAGGATGGCATGAGTTCTGGGATCGTGCCCATTTGGACTATGCCCGCAATAAGTGCTGGCCATCCCCATTTATCGAGCAAGATCGAGCCTCTGTATACAACTACTATACGCAAATGACTGCCACCGGTATTCGTCTGCAGAATACCCTCAGCGATCACTACTTTGATCAAGAGAACGGTGAGCTGACGCGTGCTGGCATGATGAAAATTCGGTCGATCCTGACCAGCACCGAAGGTCGCCGCGATATCTTCGTGATGCAAGGCTTCACCCAGCAGGAAACCGATGCTCGCATTGCTGCTGTCAAAGCTGGTTTGGCCGAAATGGTTGGTAACCCCGATGCGACTCCAATCTATGTAAGCCCAGATCAGCCAGCTGGTCGTGCAGCGGACTACATCGACGACATCTGGCGTCGTGAACGCTCGTCTGTGCCAGTTCCACGGCTGCCAGCATTCTCCGAGCAGTAAGTCGATCTGACGAAAATCTAGGCAAGCGCAAAACCACGGCACACATGGTTTGCGCAAATTGCTTGAGAACAACGGGCGAAATGCCGATGCAATGAAGGAAGACAATTCATTGCGGGCACCCTTTTGCTAGCGGGGTGCTTGTGGCCGACGCAACTCAGTGCATGGAGGCAATGGCCCGGATGGGCCCTGCGAAGGATCGATGCAAAAAAAATACGCAAAACGTGTCTGGATTTCCTACGGACGCGACCTGATCTGCACAGGCCTGGCATTACAAGGCTTATTACTCGCACCAGCAATCGGGCTCGGGGCTGAAGGCCCGAAGCAGACCAAACAGAATCAGCCGATCGCTACTGACAGCGAAGAACGCAGCTCGTTCCGCCTGATTCAGTTCACCGATTCCAGCGAAGAAGGCTCCTCGATTAGTTCGGCCTTCAAAAAGGCTGGTAGCTCGATCTCAGGCTTCTTCTCGTCGGAACCACGTGAACCACAGGTCGAGAACGATCCGATCAGCTTGTCGAGCATGCCTGACGAGATCAATTCCAACGTCTATCTGAGTGCTGCTCGGATGATGGAAAACGCCGGCAACTTCGAAGGTGCTGAACGTCAATACAAGTCGTGCCTGGAGAAGTTCCCCAAGAGCCGCCTGGCTCAGATCAGCTACGCTCGTCTGCTACATCGAACGCAGCGACTCGACGAGTCGCTGACGATGTACGAGATGGCTGACAAGGATCACCCAAAAGATCCAACGATCTGTAATGACATGGGCTTGTGCCTGGCACGTCTGGGACGCAAGGACGAGGCCATGGGCAAGTTCCATCAAGCGACGCTCGCAGCCCCTGAAGACCCTCGCTACCGCAACAACCTGGCGATGGTATTGGTCGACGCCGGTCGCGATGACGAAGCACTCTCGCAGTTGGTTTACGCTCATGGCAAAGCGAAGGGGCATTTCAATCTTGGCTTCCTGCAGTACCGTGCGGGAGACCACCAAGGTGCTGTTGCCAACTTCGAGGCCGCTTTGCAGGAAGACGCCAACCTGGAGCAAGCTGCGGACATGTTGCAGCGAATTGGTAGTGAGCGGATCGCCGGACCTCGGACAGCTCCTGTGCCGAAGTCGAACACGATGTTTATCAGCGATCAGCCTCGCGAGACGAAGTCTGGTCCAGTTCTGGTGCCGACGCAATCGTCGAAGGTTCCACCAGCTCCGGAACAGGAACCACCGCGACTTCTACCACCGGTTCGCTAAAAGCTTACGGCTCGCCAGCGGGCGATTGGGCTCGCTGGCATAGCTCAGAAAAGGTGGCCATGATGATGGGGCCCACCTCATGGCTACAGCTGTTAATCTCACCATATTGCGGCGCCCCGCGCCCAAAGGCATAGGGTGGCTCTCGATCCCACTGCCTCTTCGGAAGGATGTAGCCAATTTCATCATTGGCAAGGCCCAGCATCAAATAGGGCTCGTCTCCTAGCAGCTGATCGACGTGGGGTTCAATCGGTGCGTCCGGGAAGTCGACGTTCGCGTGGGCTGGATTAGGGATCTTCCCGTTGACCAATTCAGGATAAAGTTCGCCTGGGATTCCCAGTAGCTTCACGTCCCCTAGTTGAAGCAGACTAACCTCGGTGATGGCAGCCGCGCGTTCGGGGCGAAATTCTCGTGTGACACGTTCTCCCCAGCTGTCCGGCTGCCCCGTCCACTCGTAGCTGACGCGTCGAATCACATTCAAGGATCTTGCCAGGCGATAAAGCGGGTTATCGATGGGGATAGCCACTTCTTTACGGAAGACGCGAAAGGGGGTGAGATCGACCGGTTGGCTTTTGCTGAAAGCCTCGGCCACTGCATCGGCTACCGTGTTGCCATAGGCTTGGGCGTAGGCGAACGTTGTCAGCTGAACCGCAGCGGCCTTGTCGTCCACGATTCCGGTGGCAGGCGGAGTCATCAGCCCGCCAATCGCACCGCTGACATAAACGGTCGGGCAGTCAAAGTGCTGCTGAAGACGCTTATGGGTGTAGTAGGGGAAATCGGCCGTGATGGCAGTGTTCCTGGCCCCGAGGGATTCAGGGTGGGTTGTCCCTTGTACCAATAGGCCTAAGGTCGATCCATCAATTTGTGAGCGAAAACGGAGGGCTCGAATCGTTGGATCAATGACGATTGGTTGGCGTGTATCGTGAACGAGGTCGGGACGATCAATCTTGGCGAATTCTACGGAAACAGGTTGCTGAGATTCTTCCAGCCGCTTGACCAGCTTCACGATTGTCTTTTCAACGTGTTCGTTGTAACTCTCGTTGACTCCCCGCTTGATGTAGGACTCGCCCCAGATACCGATCGTATCGGGGCCTTCATGGTTGTGCGTGCTACAGATCACCACGAAGTCAATTTCGGAAAGTTGCTCTCGGATAGAAAGCGTGGAAGGGTAGGACCAGCCGATCAAATCCAAGCTGATGATGGCAATTCTGGTTTGCCCGTCCGAAAGCAGCATGCCGCGAGCAAAAAGCGGATCGTGAACCGTGGTAGCGGCTCTTCCGGGAAAGTAACCTGCCATCCAGACCGCTTTGGGACCATGGACGTCAGGCGTAATTTCAACGCTGTCGATCGAAAAATGGAGATTGCCTGCCAACAGTGCTGGGCAAAGCAGGCTGTTTCCGATCCCAATCAAGAGGATGGCGAGCGTTACGGAAAATGATCGCACGAGTGGCCGTATCCCTAAGTTAAGCGAGAAAAATCCTCAATCTGCCGTGCCCAACCGGTGGTTTTACTCTGGCATCCTACAACAAAGAATTCAAGTCCTAATCCGATTTCTGGCGTCAAGGGTTCTCGCATGTTGCGCGGAATAAGCCACAATATGGGAACGTAGACGACCAGGATGGCATCTGTTATTTTTGGCGATTATGGACAGCACCGGATCAGAACTGCCGACTAGCGCTTGGAAATCCGAAGAAGAGCTGATCGAAGCTCTTCAGCGGCAAGAGGACGACGCGTACGAATATTTGGTTCGTGCGTACAGCGGTCGTCTGCTGGTTGTAGCCAAACGTTTCCTGGGACAAGATCAGGATGCCCAAGACGCGGTGCAAGATGCGTTTCTGTCAGCGTTTAAGGCAATCGAAAACTTCGAGGGAAATGCGAAGCTTTCTACCTGGCTGCACCGAATTGTGGTTAACGCGTGTCTGATGAAGCTTCGTACCAAGAAGCGGAAACCCGAAAAGCCGGTGGAGGATTTGCTTCCCCACTTTGCGTCCGACGGACATCGTGATCGCGCGGAACCCTCGTGGGCGATTACCTTTGACACCGCTGTCCAGAGCCGCGAGACGCGTGAACTGGTTCGCCAGCAAATTGAAGAATTGCCGGAAAGTTATCGAACCGTTTTGCTGCTTCGTGACATCGAACAATTAAGTACTGAGGAAACCGCGGCCCGACTCGATATGAGCGTTTCAGCCGTCAAGACGCGGCTGCATCGTGCCCGGCAAGCATTAAAAACTCTGTTGGATCCGCACATGAATGACGGATACTAACGATGAAACTGACCTGCAAGGAACTATACGAATTCATGGGTGATTACCTTGAGGGTAATCTGCCCGATGATGTGATGTGCGTCATGAAAACGCACCTCTCGCGTTGTCCGTGTTGTGAGCACTATCTGGAGAACTACCGGACGGCGATGCGTCTGGGAGTTTCGTGCTGCAAAGAGTATGCGGAGGACGAGGTCCCCGCGTCGGTGCCAGAACCGTTGATTCAGGCCATTCTCGAAGCCCGCAAAAAGAAATAGCGGAAGATTCCGCTATGCGTTTATCTCAGTGACACGCTGAATTGGGTTCCCTTAGGAAGAACCCATCTTGCGAATGACGGTGACCACCACCCAAATGATCAATCCAATCGGGATCGGTGCGCCATAGTACCAAGGAACAGGTACTTCCTTGGTGGTACGGCCAAACTCGTCAGTCTCTTTCGAGAAAAAGACATTACAGTGAGGGCAGTGATCGCCGGCCCCGATGTTACCGTAAATCACCTTGTTACAGTTACTGCACGTCCCGGCCGGTTGTTCCGCAGAGCTACCGCCGCCACCACCGCCTCCGCCGTACATATCTTGCTGACGTGCGACCATATCTTGCTGGCGCTGTTGGGCTTGTTGCACCTGCTGGGCAAGGCGTTGATCGCGTTCCTGCTGTCGACGCTGCTCTTCTGCCTCGCGTTGGCGTTGCGATTCCTCGAACTTGCGCTGGGCTTCCTCGCGAGCACGGCGGTCTTCTTCTTGTTTCTTCTCGATCTCACGCCGCATCTTCTCGTGTTCTTCTTGCTGACGCTTGGCGAAATCGTCCATCGCCGGAGGAGCATAGGCTGGCGGCGCCGTGACTTGGTTTGCCATACGTGGGTCGTACGGGGCAGGACCTCCGCCGGCGATTTCGCCACCCGAAGGACCAGCACCGCCACCCGTGTTCGCAGGCGGTGGAGGGATCTGGTCGTCCTCACCGCGGTTTTCAAGTTCGCCACGCAGATAGACTTGGTCTGCGTCGCTCAGATCGTAGAACGAAACCTTGTGAGGCGTACGTCCTTGAAGCAGCACGACCTGACCTTCGAACATACGAACGAATTTGGCTTTGATTTCGTTGTCTTGCTTGTCTTTCCACTGACGATAATCAAACAGATCGCTCTTACGACGACGCCGAGTAGGAGAGTCATCTTCTTCCATCTCTTCTTTTTGCGAATCGATGTACTTTTGATCCTCCTCGCTGAAACGCTCGATCGGAATCGTGAAACTCTGACCGTTCGAATTGATCTTCACATTGCCATCTTCGGTGACTTCTTCCAGCGAACCCGAAAGAGTCTTGCCTGAAGTGTCAGTCCAGGTGCGAACGTCTGCCGCCATGAGACAGGATGTAAGTAGAACGCAGACGAGAAGAGAGATGGCGATTGTGCTGGCTTTCATAGCGAGCTCCCACCGTATGATGAAGGTATTACCGTCGCATGATCTTGCGTGGTACTTGTCGATACTGAACGTTAGAGAAGGAAATCCTCTTCAGGTTCCCGCAACCACCGGGAAAATCTGAAATGGCAACCGCGTGATATCAACCCATTTCCTTAGTAGCGTAACTACCCGATAGAGGTATCGTGATGATACAAACATCAGTGCTCAAATGTCAAATGTAAATCGTGGTTCTATGGGTAAAACATGGCCTCAACTACTTTCTCTTGGGGGGGCAGGTTGTAGGATGGCATCGGATCGCGAAAAACAAATGCTAACACGTGCACATTCACGAGGGCTTTATGTCAATCCGCAGCGAATACCCTGCCTATCTTGCCAATCAGCCGGTAACGCCCAACTTCGATCTGAATGTCGAGGATAAGTACCGCTTGAGCGTCGCCACCAAGGTCCCTCTTGCCGATGTTGCCATGATGGACAAGGCGATTGCCGCGGCCGACCAGGCAGCCCAGGCGATGGCTGAGTTGCCTTCGTATCGCCGTCAAGCGATTCTCAACCACTGCGTACAGCGTTTCGAGCAGCGCAGCGAAGAGCTTGCTGAGGCCCTCTGCGTCGAGGCTGGCAAGCCCATCGGCGACAGTCGCGGAGAAGTAACACGTCTGATCGATACGTTTCGCGTTGCCGCGGAAGAGTCGACCCGGATGTTGGGCGAAGTCATGCCGCTGGATATCAGTCCCCGTGCCGAAGGGTATCGCGGCATGTGGAAGCGCGTACCCATTGGTCCGTGTGCGTTTATCACGCCGTTCAACTTTCCCTTGAACCTCGTGGCGCACAAGGTCGCACCTGCTTTAGCGGTTGGCTGTCCGTTTGTGTTGAAGCCAGCCAGCAAGACGCCGATCGGAGCGCTATTGGTGGGCGAGATCTTGGCCGAAACCGATCTGCCGGAAGGAGCATTCTCGATACTTCCGGCCAGCCGCGACGCCGCCAACTTGTTGGTAACTGACGATCGCCTGAAGAAGCTCAGCTTCACCGGATCGCAAGATGTCGGTTGGAGTTTGAAGGCCAAAGCCGGCAAAAAGAAGGTCACGCTCGAACTCGGTGGCAACGCGGCCTGTATTGTCGACGAAGGGACGAACCTGGAAGACGCCGTGCAGCGCATCGTATTCGGTGCGTTCTATCAATCGGGGCAGAGCTGCGTGAGCGTTCAACGCGTACTGATCCACCGAAGCGTCTACGACAAAGCAGTAAAACTTCTGTGTGACCGGGTATCCAAGCTAACCGTAGGCGATCCGATGGACAAGGAAACGTTCGTCGGTCCAATCATTTCTCCGTCGGATGCCGAGAGAATCGAAGCCTGGATCGAGTCTGCTAAGAATGCCGGTGCCAAAGTCTTAGTGGGAGGATCGCGCGATGGAATCCTGGTGGAGCCAACCGTGCTGGCCGATGTCCCCAAGGACGAAGCCGTTTGTGCCAAAGAAGTCTTCGGGCCGGTCGCCGTGGTGGCACCTTTCGATACCTTCGACGAAGCCTTGGCGATGGCAAACGACAGCGACTTCGGGCTGCAAGTCGGCATCTTCACGCGTGACATTCAAAAGATCATGAAGTCGTGGGATACCATGGACGTCGGCGGCATCATCATCGGAGACGTCCCCTCGTGGCGCGTCGACCATATGCCGTACGGGGGAGTCAAAGAGAGTGGTATCGGACGAGAAGGGGTTCGGTTTGCTATGCACGACATGACCGAGATTCGCAATCTGGTCATTCGATCGGTTCCCGATTAGCCCGCACTGCAATTTTGGGAATTTCACCGGGTATCTATTAATTTTGTAGCCCATTCGCCTTATGATGGGCTCACGGGCGATATCTCGGGCCATCTAGTGCGTGAGATACGCGAATACCGAACTCGTCCGACTTCCCACCGTAATCTCCCACCTCAAGGAACTCTCATGACCAAATCCAGGCTCAATCGTCGTTCGTTCCTGAAGTCTTCCAGTGCCACCGCCGCCGCTGCGATCGCATTGGGGCCTGTCGTGCATGTCAGCGGACAAGAGACGTCGACAAGCGAGAAGCTGAACATCGGAATCATCGGCGCCGGCGGGCGGGGTGCTTCCAACACCGGCGGAGTCGCAGGCGAAAATATCTACTCCCTCTGCGATACTAATCCAGAGGTTCTGGAAAAGACCAAGTCTCGTTACCCGCAAGCCAAGACATGCAGCGATTGGCGGGAAGTGATTGAAGACAAACAAGTCGATGCCGTCGTTATCAGCACGGCAGACCATCACCACGCATTGGCCTCGATCGCCGCGATGAAGGCCGGAAAACATGTCTACTGCGAGAAGCCTCTGGCACACACGGTCGAAGAAGCCCGGCAGATGCAAAACGTTTACGCGGAGAAGAAGGGTTCTATTGCGACCCAAATGGGAACGCAGATTCACGCAACGGAGAACTATCGACGCGTGGTGGAACTGATCGCCGCTGGGGCAATTGGCCCCGTCACCGAAGCGCATGTGTGGTGTAGCCGGACGATCAATCCGGTTCAGCCTGCTGTTCTGCCGGAGCAGCCTATTCCCGAGGGTTTCAACTGGGATACCTGGCTAGGCCCTGCTGAGATGCGTCCTTACAACCAGGCGTACTGGAAGGGTGGCAACTTAAACTGGAACCGCCGCTGGGAATTCGGCAACGGTGTGTTGGGCGACATGGGAAGTCACTTGATCGACTTGCCGTTCTGGGCATTGGGCCTGAAACACCCAACGTCGATCGAGTCGGACGGACCTGAAGCAGATCCTGTCGCGTGTCCTCCCTGGCAGGTCGTCACCTGGCAACATCCAGCTCGCGAAGGCAACGCCAACTGGACCAAACCGACGAAAGTCGTGTGGTATCACGGCCCCGAAGGCATGAAACGCCGTAGCGACTATCTACAGCCCTTGGTAGGCGAGGATACGACGATCAGCAAGTGGGGCATCGGCGTTGCATTTATCGGCGAGCAGGGTGTTCTGGTAGCCGACTACGGCAAGCTGGTCCTGTCGCCGGGCGAAAAGTTCAAAGACTATGTGGCTCCAGAAAACCGCATCCCAAAGAGCCTGGGGCACCATGCCGAATGGCTTCATGCCGCGAAGACCGGCGGCGAGTCGCTTTGCAACTTCAACTACTCTGGTGCGTTGATCGAACACAATCTTCTCGGGAATGTAGCCCATCGGGCAGGCAAGAAGCTGGAGTGGGATGCTGAAAAGTTTCAGATTACCAACGCCCCCGAGGCTGCGAAGCTTCTCACAAAGTCGTATCGTGAAGGTTGGGCCATCTAGAGACGACACCTTGAAACGAACCAACAACTAACAAACCTAACTAAGGATTGAACGAATGCAGATTCGACTGTTGAGCCTTGTCATAGCCGCAGTGTTGACCGCGGTTGGCGTGACCAACTTGCGTGCGGAAGAACCGGTTTCGAAGGCCTTCATCAATGGCGAAGGCCCTGGCTGGGTTGCCCTGGGCAAAGATGACTTCACGAAAGTCAATAGCAACGATGATACCTGGACGTTCCACGAGGACGGCCTGATCGAGTGCACCGGCAAGCCCACAAGCGTGACACGAAGCGTGAAGGAGTACACCAATTTCGAGTTGGTGTGTCAGTGGCGTCACTTGAAGGCAGCCGGCAACAGCGGCATTTTTGTCTGGACCATTCCTTCCTCGCTTGAGAAGTTGACTGGTCCAGGCCTACCACAAGGGATCGAAGTTCAGGTGCTCGATCTGGGTTACAAAGAGCGATACGAGCAAGGTGGCAAGCGTAAGGCCGATTGGTTTACCTGTCATGGCGATGTCTTCCCGGTTGGCGCGGCCAAGATGACTCCATTTCCTCCCACCGCTCCCAACGGCGCACGCAGCTTCCCTTCCAAGGAGCTCAGCAAGGGAACCGGCGAGTGGAACCACTACTACGTCCGAGCCATCAACGGCGAAGTCCGCTTGTGGGTCAACGGCGAAGAGGTTTCCGGCGGTACCGGTTGCTCACCAGCGACCGGCTATCTTTGCCTGGAATCGGAAGGCTCGCCCGTCGAGTTCCGCGGTTTGAAGATCCGCGAGCTTCCCTAAGAAGTAACCCGACGAAAACCTAAATGAAAAAGGCCGTCCTTGCACTGGTGCAGGGACGGCCTTTGTTATTTGGTCGGTAACGCGTGAGACCTTAGACGGTCAAACGTCGCTGAATGGCCTTCGGGTCAATCGGAATGATCTTCGTAGTGGCCGAGTAATCGGCGACCAGTACGCTGCGGGCTTTCTTCTGCTTCTTCAGTTCGTACTGAATGACATAGGCACCAATCTGCGTCCCGTTGCCGGTGTAAACAGGCGGCCAGAACTCTTCCGGTCGGCTCGAGAGCGTCTTAGCCAACAGTCGCGTGCCACGTCCGGAGTAACCACCGAGCATCATTTCCAGACGCCCTTGCGATTCGTGATAGACGTAGATCAGGTAGGCCGGTTCGTAAGTGGTTTCGTCCCACTTGCAACAACCCCAGCTGCCATCTTCTTTTTCGTAGTAGAAGCCTGGTGTTTCAGGAGCATAGCTCTTGGACAACTGATCGCCGCCGCAGCAGGAACCAGGGAACTGAGCGTTCTTCTCGCGGTGACGAAGGTAGATCGGAATGGCCCGTTGGCTCGGATCTTCGACTTCATCCTGGCTGATGAATGGCTCGGTATTGAAAGCACTCGCCAGTCCCAGTTCGATCACTGGGTTGCTACGAATACTTCCGAGGCTAATCAAAGCCTTGTCGCCGTCGACGGCTTGGAAGCTGGAATAGACTTCGTGGCCACGGCGATGGACTTCTTCGTCTTCAGCCTGACCAGGTGCCCAGACGAGTGTCTGGAAAAGGTCTTCCGGCTGAGGAATGGGCGTGTCTCGCATCATGTAGCCGTCGCCGCTAAGCGAGACCATGTCGCGAGGAATGTCTTGCTGGCGGTATTTGGCGGTGCCACCCAAGGTGGAAATGCCGGTGAGCAGTTGGCCTTGTAGGATCGTATCAGAAGCAACGACCCAGGCACCCTCGGCCCAATTTTCGTCGGCACGAATCCCGAGGCACATCTCAACCCGCTTACGCCGGGCCAGCAGTTCCCAGAAGTTCTCTGGCTCGACGGCGAACAATGCGCCAGGCAGCTGATTGGCTTCTGCGTAGCCGTGCTTTATGAGGAAGTCACACACCTGGGCGAGCGCCGAAAGTGGGATGTACTTCGCTTCGTTCTTAAGCAGGGAGGAAACTTGATGGCGATCCAATCCAGTGAAGTCGCAGATCGCTTTAATGGTGCCAGGACGTTTCTTAGGGTCTGGCGAGTGATTTAGCAATTCTGCAAGGCGAAACGAGAATTTCATCGTGATTCTCCGAGCGTTTTTATGCTCTACCTAATCTTAGAATTAACAGAGTAAAATCTTCCCCAGGAAGACAGCATCGCGTTTTCACACTTGCAAGCTTTCTCGGGACCGATGACGTTACCGCCAACGAGCATTACCTTAATGATGACTATCTTACCTTTGATGTCAACGTGACTTTCAGCACCCTTAGGCAAAAAGTCCCCGAAAGTACCCTTTGAGGGGCCGGGAATTCCCGTCGTACGGCTTAATTGCCCTAAAAACGGACGCTCGGAAGCGTAAGAAAAAGTTTCGAGAAAATTCGCCGTGACTTAGATACGGCGGTTCTGCAGGCTTCGCTGGTTGAGGTATTCCCAGAAAATGGCTCCCGGGTTCTCCTTGGTGCATGCCAAGACATGATCGCAGTTGTTACGGGTGGCAATGTCCGCGAGTTCCTCATTGAACCGCCTGACTGCTTTCAGGTAGGCCGAGCGAATGTCTGCTGGCTGGGCAATTCTCTGGGCGTCGATCTCTAGCCCCACGAAGCGGGTCATGCCATCCAGGTTGAAGTTCAGCTCGTGATCATGGATGACCTGAACTAGCACTACGTCATGCTTATTGAAGCGAATACGCTGGATTGCGTTCTCGAGTGTCTCGAGGTCCCCAAAGAAGTCGCTGAAGATCATCACGATTTCGCGACGTGCCATCCGCTGGCTGAACTCGGACAAGCAGGCATGCAAATCGGTGGTGTCATCGGCATCCGTTTCGTCGAGATGCTGCGACATCCGAATGATTTGGGGCAGGGCGTTGCTGGCCGGAATGTGCCCACGAATCTTGGTATCGAACGTCGTGAACGAAACCTTGTCCCCTTGGCGAACGATGCTATGGGCCAGGCTCACCGCCAGGCGCGAAGCAAAGAGCATCTTCTGGGTGGCTTCTTCGCCGTATCGCATCGACTTACTGATATCGAGCATCAAATGGCAGACAAAGTTCGTCTCCATTTCATACTGCTTGATAAAGTACTTGTCGCGCGTAAAGAAGACACGCCAGTCGATATGCTTCGGGTCGTCACCAGGGACATATTCGCGGTGTCCTGAGAACTCGACCGCAAACCCAGACGACGGCGACTTGTGCGCACCGGCCAGGTTTCCGCTTACCAGGCCCCGGGGTTCCAAAGAACGCCCGGAGAGTTGGCGGAGAAACTCGTAGTCGAGGTATCGGGATAGGACGCCGCTATTCACTGGCACACCTTATCAAATGGGCTTAACAACTTAGGCAGCCGGGCAGGCGTAGGTTTTCTCAGACGAGACTTCTTCCAACAGCATTTCGATCAGCTTGTCGCTGGTGTAGCCGTTGGCTTGGGCCGAGTAGTTGGCCGCCAGTCGATGCCGCAGTGCCGGCTTCACCATCGCTTGCACGTCGCTGATGCTCGCGTGGTAACGCCCGTACAGGATGGCTCGTGCTTTGGCGCAGGTTACCAAGGTCAAAAGACCACGCGGACCAGCACCCCAGGCGACCCATTGATTGACAAAGGAAGGAGCTTCGGGCGCTCCTGGCCGAGTCGCCCGAATCAGTGCCCAGGCGTAACCCAACACTTGATCGCTGACCGGAACACGCTTCACGAGATCTTGGAACTGAACGATCTGTTCGCCACTCATGCACGAGGAAATTTGTTCCTGGGCACCAGATGTCACGCGGCGGGCAATTTCCCATTCTTCTGCGCCGCTAGGGTAATCGACCCGAATATGCAGCAGGAAGCGGTCCAATTGGGCTTCCGGCATCGGGTAAGTACCTTCTTGTTCCAGCGGGTTTTGCGTGGCGAGCACGAAGAAGGGGCTGGGAAGTTTGCGAATCGTTCCGCCGGCACTCACCTGGCGTTCCTGCATCGCTTCCAGCATAGCCGCTTGGGTCTTGGGAGGTGTACGGTTGATTTCGTCGGCCAGAATCAGGTTCGCGAAGATCGGGCCTTCGAGGAACTCATAGCGACGCTTCTTGGTTTCCAGGTCTTCCTGAATGATCTCGGTCCCGGTGATATCACTGGGCATCAAGTCAGGCGTGAACTGAATACGTTTGAAGCTCAGGTGCAAGGATTCGGCAAGCGAACTGACCAAAAGCGTCTTCGCCAGACCTGGCACACCTTCCAGCAGTGCGTGACCGCGAGCGAACATGGCGACGAGAACTTGCTCGATCACATCAGATTGGCCAACGATAACCTTGGCCAATTCGTCGCGAAGCTTGCCATAGGCGTTTTCGCATTCTTGGACGGCGGCGACGTCACTTTGGGAAATCGGATCGGATGCCATAACTAGGTGCCTCAAACTCGAAGGACGATGATTGATTTGAAGGGTTTAGGAGGAACGCCGTTTAGTCGACGTTCTCGAAGTAACGGCGAAGTCGCTCTTCGTAACCAGGCGGAGGTGAACGCCGCACACTGGCTCGAATCGATTGCTGGACGCCGGGTGGAAGTTTGGTGAACCACGGTTCTTTCTCAAACGAACGAGCCGCGGGGTTACTGTTGCTGGTTACACCGGTCGAAGCACTTTCTCCCTCGTTGGCTTCTTTGCCGTCGGTGGCCTCGGTGGAAGTGCTGGCTTGGGAGTTGGATGGTTGACTGTTGGTGGGCTGACCCTGCATTGCGTTCTGGGCCATTGCGTCGGTTGGGGACGCTGGCTGCGAAGCGTTGGGGTTGTCGAGCATTGCCGATGCCGGAGCTGCCATGCCCAGGGGATCGATCGAGGCGACCTCATTGCCTTCGGTTTGGCCATCGGCGATCAGTTCCGGCATTTGATCCCACAGCGACTCCATGACCTCGGCACCGGCCAATGCCTGAGCGGTGACCTGCGGGGTAGGCGAAACCATTGAGTTCCCCATCTCTGTTGACGGAGGTTGTCCTGGACTTCCTTGCGAAGGAGATTGCTGCGAAGCCATTTGGGAAGGACTACCACTTTGCGGAGGTTGGCTGCCGGGCATAGGCGAACCCTGCGAAGGCTGTGCCGGGCTACCCGACTCTTGACCTGCTTCCCCAGGTGGGCTGGCCTCTCCTGGCTGACCGGCAAGATCTCCTGGCTCAGGAGCACCCGCCGCATCAGCAGGCTCGCCCATGGCACCTTCGGCCGGTGCGTTGTTCATGGGTGACATAGGTACGGGAAGTCGCGATGCCGTATGCAGGGCTTCTCGCACGGGTTGGTTGGCGATCTGTCCTTGCTGAGCAGCATTGGCGGCAAGTTGTGTCGCCTGACGCTGGGAGTTGGCAAATTGCCGCATCGATTCGGCAAGTTGGGAGGCAATCGGGTTCTCACTGGCCTCAGAACCCGCTTCTCCCTCACTCGCCGAATCGGCGGCGTTGTCAGCGACGTTTTCCCCGGTCTGCATTGGCTGCTCGCCTACAGAACCTTCCTCGCCGCCTTCTGATGATTCGCCCATGTTGCCTTCGGCTGCGGCAGCTTCGGCATTGTTGGCCATAAACTGCTCAGACAACTCTTGAATTCTCTCACTCGAATCTGCCAGGTTATCTAACAGATTCGCAATCTCCTCAGCCGCTCGTTTGTCGGCAGCGATCGGTTGACGACGACCGGCTAACTCGGCACGAGCTTGCTGTACCTGCTCTTGCATTTGCTGGGGTGTCGGTGTCGGTGCTTGAGCGTCGCCATTCATCGGGCTACTGCCCATCGGCGATTGAGCATCGCTTCCCATCGGGCTATCGCCCATGGGCGTTTGCGAGTCACTTCCCATCGGGTTGTTACCCATGGGCGTTTGCGAATCGCCGTTCATCGGGCTGTCGCCCATCGGTGCTTGAGAGTCGCTACCCATGGGACTATCGCCCATCGGTGTCTGGGAATCCGTACCCATCGGGCTATTTGCCATCGGGGATTGAGCATCGCCCGAATTCTCTGGCTGGTTGCCTGTCTCGCCGTTCATGGGTGAACCGGAATCCTCCCCGGCGTTGGCCTGTTCAGCCGCGTTTCCTTCTTCGGCAGCATTGGCATCCGAGGAGGCTTCCTGATTGCCTTCTGGCTGTCCTGCATTCATGGGCGAAGATTGTGGTCCCGCATCGTTCATGGCCAACTCGTTCTGACCTGCGGCGTTTTCGGGTTGTTTTCGCAGCCGGGCAGCGGCTTCGGGAGAAATCATGCCAGCCTCGTTCGCCAAGGCTTCCATTTGTGCCTGGGCCGCGGTGGGATCTTGCTGCTGGGGCATCGACCCCAACGCTTCGTCGACGTTGTCGATTTGATCGAGCTGTTCGCCAGCTGTCTCTGCGAGCTGATTGGCTGCTTCCTTCGCTGCTTCGCGAAGTGCCTTGGCGGCCTCGGTCAGCTTCTGCTGAGCTTCCCGCGACTGGGTCTGAAGCTCTTGGGCCTGTTTGCCGGTCGCTTCGGGGGACTGTTGCGGCTTGGCCATTTGCTTGGCGGCGTCACTGGCCTTGTCGATCTGGTCTTGTGCTTGCTTCAGCGCATCTGCGGCTTGTGGAGCTGTATTTTCGGTGCCTTCGGCGACTCGGTTTGCCACGGCGGCGATGTCGCTTTGAGTCTCTGCCAACGCTTCCATGTCTTGGTTCTGGCCTTGCTCTGGATCGTTAGCAACCTTGGCGGCGTCGCGAGTGATCTCTTGCTGGGCGGCAGCGGCTCGATCAAGAGCTTCCGCTGCCCGGGCGAGTTCGCCGATCTTGGTCGCTAACTGCTGACGCTTGGCGTCGGCCAACGTCGAAGCGACGTTTTCCAGGGCCTGGCGTGTGGCGTCGGTGGCTTCTTCCTGGGCTTGGGCTGTCTCTTCCTGATTGTCGGAGGTTGCTTCTTCGGCAGCAGCCGCGGCTTCGTTGGCACTGGCTTTCGCTTCGGCGATCATTGGCTTGACGGAATCAGGAAGGTTCTCCGTATTTGCGGCTTCGTCTAACGCTTGCTTGGCTTCCTGCTGCATTTGAGCAACTGCGTCCGCGTTGTCGGGGTTCTTCTCGAACTGCTCTTCCGCGGCGGTTTGTTTCTCGAGTGCGTTTTCCAGATCCTGCTGGGCTTCTTCCAACGCGGCGATCTGTTCTTCTCGCTCGTCGGCGCTGGCGATGTTCGGTGGGACGGCCTGCTCGATGAGTTGCTCTTTCAGCGTTTCCAGCTTCGCCAGCACCTCGTCTTGCTTCTCGACGGCGGCTTCCTGGTCGGCTTCAAACAACTCGGCGACTGCTTCGGCAGCGGCTTCGCTCGCTTCTTCTAACTGCTCAACGTTCTCAGGCTGGCTGGTCATCTCTTTGGCGAGCTCTTCCAGCTTCTTCTGAATCGATTCCTGCTTCTGCGAGAGTTCGTCCGCCTTCTCTGGAGTCAACTCTGACTTGCTGGTCTCTTCTTTGACGGTCTCCTGTTCGTCTTTCAGCTTCTCGATCTCGTTCATCGCCGATTCGAGGCTGTTGTCGGCCAGACCTTGCGCCTTTTGCAGGTCTTCGAGGATTCTGTAGAGAGCGGCAACGAACGCATCCTGATGGACACTGGCACCGGAATAGCGGCCTTCACGAATGCTGGTCAGAGCGCCTTGAGCTTCTTCCGAGGCGTTTTCCTCTTTCAGAATCTGTTGCCCGGCGATGGCCGAGTTCGCCAAGGAACCGCCCCAGCTACGCATGTCGAGAAGAGCTTCTTCCAGGTGATGGAACATCATGATCGCGTCGGTTTGACGCGAGAGATTCGCCAGAGCAGCGGCGTCGCGCGATTCCATTGGAAGCTGCGGCAGACCTCGCGTCTGGGTCGAAACCGTTTCTTGAACGGCAATGAGTTCCCGCACTTGGGCATTCAAGCGGGCCAGTCGCATGCGGCGGTACAGTCGTTGGCGTTCGGCCATCAGCGTGAGCAGCACCTTGCGAACTTCGTCGCGTGCTTCGGTGATAGCCGTGACACGCTCTTTCCCTTGCACTTCCTGAGCCAGGATCAGTTTCTGGACGACGCCCTGCATCTCGTTGCTGATCAGTTCGTCCAGGTTTTCCCGCATTTGCAGGATGTCGTTATAGATGGGGACTTCGGTCAGTCCATTTTGTTTAAGCTGTGCCGCTTGCAGGTCAAGGACCTGCGAGACCAGTTGCCGCGTCAGGGCCTGGGCTTGCTGCTGGATGTATTGCTTTCGACGCAACTGGCTGACATCGGTGTCTTGCGCAGTCGCGACCGGTGGCAGCACCATGCTGGCCGTCATCACGAGGGAAAGAATCAAGCTGGCAAAAATCGAGCGTATCATTGGGTTTCTCCCAAGCCTAATTGCTGTTGGATCAACTCGCTCAGCATTTGTTCCGATTGCTTGTCGGCTTCCGCGATGGCAGCCAGTACCGTGCTCTCGTCACCAATCTCTAGGTTAATTGGATCGCTTTGCCCCGCCATTTCTTCCGCGTTGCCGCGGAAATCAGTAGCTCGAAGCGTCACTTCAACCCGATCGCCCACTTCCAGAGCCCAGGGGGACAGATCGAGTGCGAATTCCCCTTCGGCCGTCTTCTGCGGAGGCTGATTCGCCGCGAAGCTCTTCAGGGGAACTTCCACCACGCGGGGAGCTGTCTGCCCGCGATGAATCTTCAATTGAAACACCAGGTTCGCCAGGCCAAAGTCATCGGACGCTCGGTAGCGGACGACCGGCGACGCGGTTGCCAGGACAATGTGGTGGATCGTCTGCAGCGATGCGCTCGGGATTCGGTCAGGCACCACGCGAATCGTTCCCCGAATCGGTGATGCCGGGGACAGGCCATACTTGTCGATGGCATTGAGTTGGTAGGTGACCGTTTCCTGGATGTTGCTCAGTGATGCCTGTTGGTCGTCGAGACGCCAGGTGTTCTCCGAGTCTGCGACCGGCGACAGCTTGGTAACCGATTGCGAAACACCACGCAAAAGCGTTAGCTCTGGGGCGTCCAGTTCGCGATCGGCGACAACTTTCAACGAGACGTCGCTTCCCGCCAACACAGCCATATGTGTGGAGGAAGAATTGCTGGCAAGCTGAATGTTCTTTGCATAGTCCGGCGGAGTCGCTGCGAGTTCAACCTTGAGGGCAGGCAGCGTGATGATCTCAATGTTGAGCACAGGGCTCACTGCATCGCCAGCGAATACCTGGTACTGGATTGGTTGAATGAGTCGCGGAATCGAATAGACGTACTCACCCGAGTCGTCATCGGTTGGATCCAGGGTGGCCGACGTCGCTTCTCCTTTTTCATCTTCCAGGGTCACTCGGCACGTCTTGGGAAGAACGCCGTCGCAAGCGATCGTCAGTTCGAGCCCGCTTCCATAACCGACGGGAATCGGCTGGGTGGGATCGCTCAAGTCGACCTCTTGTCCATTGACCGAGATGGAGGTGATCAATGTTTTTGTTGGATAGTTGACGTGAGCCAGGGTGAGACGCTCGAAGAACGCCGATACGTGCCGCGGCGCGAACACGCAGGCCGCGGCAAAAAACGCGGCAATCAAACCGACTGCGAAGAACCGGCTTCCAATGCGGTGCGACTGGAACCCTTCAAAAATATCGATTTCGTCTTTCAGCTCAGCGACATAGTCGACCACGGCTCCTTGCAATTCGGAAGAACCGATTGCCTGCCCTTGTTCAAACTGAATCGCCGCGACCAGGTCTCCGTCGATTCCGTGCGTATGTTCGACGGAGATCGCCGTGTCGATGATCGAAGCTCCCCAGCCGCGCAGGGCGGTCAGGGCCTGGCCAAGACCATAAGCGAGCACAGGTACGCTGACCAGCATCATCAGTCCGCGATGTAGCGGGCTTAGATTGAAGCCGAAGTCGAGCAGGAACCAGAGCAGCAGCGTGCCAGAGATCCAGAAGATAGACGAGGTCAGCATCAGACCGATGCGTACTCGGTCGCGAGCATTTCTCAGCCGACGTAATTGCGTTTTCAGACTGCCAAGTTTCGAGGTGCTCATGCCAGGTTCGCTCGCTTTCGGGCAATCCATTCCGCCATCAATAGAGTCACCACGACAATGAACCACAGCGGCGTTCCCCAAATCGGGAAGCTACGGGAAATTTCTTCAATGACAGGTTCCAGCTTGATATCGTCGACCAGCGTACCAGCGTCTTGAAGTTCGTACGACTTTCCGCCGGTCGAGGTGGCCATTGCCTTTTGAAGTGCCAGATTGCGAGCCGGATTCCGTTGTTCTGCCGTTGCCCCGACAACATCGAAGCGAATTTCGCTCGGCGAGCCGTTGATGGGGTCACTCACACGGGCCGTGAACCTTCCGGCTTCAAAGACAGGAACACGGGCCTCGAAGCGGCCTGGGCGTGACTCACTTAGTTGAATGAGCGAAGGCTGGACGCCGGGCTCGTCTCCTAAAAAGACTTGAGCCTGCAGGCCTTCGGCGGGGAGGTCGTCCATGGTCAGTGGGTCGAAATTCTCGTCATAGGCTTCGACGGTCAGCAATGCCCGATCGTCGACCTGATATTCAGGCTGATCCATCGAAAGGACAAACCGCTTCTGGCTACCCAAGGCATGGCTCAGGGCCAGACGAGAAATGATCTGCGACCAGAACTGCCGATAGTAGCGTTCGCCGTGGATTCGGCGAAGCCGCCACAATTCGTTGAAGCCGATGTAAATGACTTCGCCATTACCATACCGGCGGGTTGCGATCAGCGGCTGAGGAGTCTTGCCGTCGGCACACACGTCGGTCGGGTGTTGAGCCAAGACATTGGCCTGCGAGTGCACGCCGAGTACCGGCTGGTACCAGGGAAGCTCACCCAGGTTTTCCCAGGGTTGCAGCGGATCAACCGAGCCGCTATCGCCCAGTTGCATGATGTCGGCTTGCTTGCCAAGCGGCGTGATTTCCATACGGAAAGGCTGGGCAGCGCGGATGGCAAGGGAACGGTCAAGTTTCACCGGCAGCATGTCGGCGATCTCGGTGTTGATCAGTTCCGATGGTCCATTGTTGGGACCGGAGACAATCACCAGACCCCCACCGAACTGTCCGACGAATTGCTTGAGCATCCGCGAGAACCGCTCGTTCAATGCTTCCGAAGGGACGTCACCCAGGAAGATCACATCGTTGGCGAAGAACTCGCTACGCTGCGGGGTAAGCGTGGGCAGGAACATCTCGTTGGCCTGACGCACCTTGGGGTCGGCCGAACGCAGGAAGGTGCGGAAACCTTCCATGCCGACCAGTCGATCGCGATGGAAGACTTCCTTCACGAAACGCCATTCCCACGTCGGTTCATTCTCGATGAACGTCAAGCGGATGTAGTCATCGACGATGTTGACCGCTCGCGACGACTGGTTGTTCTGTTCGCTCACTTCCCCTGGTAGGACATCGACCGAGGCGGAAATCAGGAAGCGGCCTGACTGCTGGGGAATGAAGGGGAACTCGAGGTACTGAATCGACGTGTCGAAGACGGCCGTTTGCGTGCCGACGATAATGTCTTGCCCAGTTGCCTCGGCGACCGACTCGCCTTGCATCGGTCGAGCGGTGACGGTGACCTGAGCCGATTCCCCTTCAGCACCCGATTGGCTGACGCGGACGGTGATGGTCGAGCGTTCTGCCTTCTTCATCTTTAGCGGCGGCTGAATCTCGACCTGCAAGTCACGCGTCGAGACGGCTCCGATCCCAATCGGATAAATCGGAACGCCCAGGCGATCGAGGGGAGTCGGATCGTTGTGTCCGCTGGAACCGAGAGGTGCTGTGCCTGAGTTGTGGGCGAAGTCACTGAACATGACCACGCCACCCAGACGACGCGACGACTGATTGCCCAGGTCGGTTACCAATTCACCGAGGGCAGTCACCTTACCGTTGGTTGTCAGTTCGGCGGCAACGGCTTGTGGCGAGGAAGGTTCATCATCGTTGCCGGCGCTGACGCGGCGCGCGACGCTGGTCGATTCGCCATCGAAGACAAAATACTCGATCTCTAAGTCGTGCTTGTCCTGGAGTTGTTCGATCAGGTTGTTGTCAGTTTTCTCCAGGTAAGCTTTCACCCATTGCTGTCGCGTGAGGGCAGGGGGGGCGATTTCGCTGCCGGTGCCTTCAGTGCCCAGGGCTTTGGTCAGTGCCGCAAGCTCGTCTGGGCTAAGATTGTCGCGAATATTCATGCTCTCGGTGCCGTCGAACACGAGGTAAAGCACCGGCTTGAGCATACGGTTGGCGGTCAGGCGAACCGTTGGATCGGCCAACGTGATGACGAGCATCACCAGAATCAGGGCCCGCGTCGCGGCTAGAGCAGCGGCCGGCAGAGTGCTGAGTCCACTTTGAATGCGAGTGTAGTACCAGACTGCGAAGCCAATCGCCGCGAGGCAGCCCACCAGCAGCCAGGTTGGGTCGGCTGCTGCCCAGGGCGCAGCGAACGAGAAGCTGACGCCATCGACTGATTCGACGTCGCTAATCCCGAGAAGCCAACCTATTACTTTTGAAATCATTCCGTTTCAATCACGATGAGGCCGAAGGGGCCGATTGCGCTCCCGAACGTCGATCGACGATCCAGGCCAACCACGACGGCATCGCCGCCACGGTCATTTCGATGATAAGTAAAAAGATCACCAGCATGATCAACCACTGCCACCACGAATGGCCTGACATTGGGATGCCACTGCCGCCGAGCAGTTGAGAGCTGTCTTCCCAACGATACTGGGGCGGCAGATTAAGGCCGGCAAACTGTTCTTCATCAAGCCGCGACAATTGCGATTCCCAAGCCGTAGGGGTTCCACTGATGGGAATACGGAACTGCGCGCGTCCATCGGCGGTGTCTCCCGAGGCGTCATTCTGCTCTCGGTCCGACAACCAATAGACGCCAGCGGAATCGAGGTTGTCGATCAGCACGCCGCGTGTTTCTTCGTTCAGGAAGCGTGGTGAGACCGAACTGACGATGCCACTGTCCGGGGCGATCAGTTGAATGTTGGAATCACCCACGCCTGGCGGAATTGGCAGCAAGGCCGTTTCGCCCACAGCGAAGTTGTACCGTTGGAACGTCGATGCCAGTTGATTTCGCAAGACGCGATCGAAGATCAAGACCGCGTTGGTGCTGGGCAAGGTTGACCACTCGGAACTGATGCCGGAACTGAAGAAGACAATCCGGCCTGATCCCACATGACGCTCGACGACGAACTCAACGCCATTATCAAACTGGGCGATCGTGGTGGCCGGGATGTCGACTGCAGGGCTGTCACCGTCGTCCCCAGATCGCTCGATCGTCGAGACGGGTGGCGTCCAGGAGAGCCACTTGTTTTCCAGTGGAGGCAGGTTTCCGGCAGCATTTTTGTTGTCGAGTGATTCGCCTTCGTCCGTCGGTACAACCGTTTTGAAGAAGAGAGCATCGGTATAGAGGTCGATCAACTGTGTTTCCTCCAGGTCGGCCAGGCGGAAGTAGGAATGGTCGAGCAACCCTTTGCCGGAGATGCGGAACGGTTGGAGGTCGTCGGAAAACTCGCTCAGGCTCTGACCAACCGCGGCTGGCTCGAGCGGCTTGGGAAGAATGCCTTGCCCACCTTGCCAGGCAACATCGTTCCACGCGTGCGGGTCAAAATCACCACCGGCAGCAATGGCGAGTTGCCCGCCCTGTTCGACGTACGAACGAAGCATGCTGACAAGTTCGACCGAAGGAGACTCGATACCGGCGACCACGGCCAGGCGAGCTTCGCGTAGTGCGGCCCGCAGTGGCTCCCCTTCCGCTTCACGCTGCGAGAGGTGAATCGGACGGATGAGGTGTTGTTCTTCGCGGCTTGATTCCGTCTGCGGGCACAGGAGTTGCCGCAGGACCCAGGTCTCGCCCAGACGCCCCAGCGCCGGCGACTCTTCGGTATCGCTCCACTGGTCAATAAATACAACGGGCGTCGAAGCGACCAGTGGCACAACGAGCGAACGTGAATCATCCGCCGGCAGGGCATCCCCAGCAATCGAAACGGTTAGAGGAATCGACGACATCCGGCTCGGGTCGACTTCCATCGCGTCGAAGACGTAATCAAACGCTAACGTCTGAACCGAATCGCCTTCCGGGAAGTCGGCGAACTTGGTCTCGACTTCGTTGTCGCGAACCTTGAACGAGATGGCGACATTCGATCGTGGCTCGTCCCCCTGGTAACGAACGCGGGCCACGATGCGGGTTGGCATGCCAACTTCAGCCATCCCGTCTGGCAAGCCGAATTCCTCAACCCAGGCATTGTTGGGCGTGCTGGAATCGGTACCAACCAGGATCACCGGCATCTCTTCCTCAGGCGGATTGCCGCGAGCAAGACGTTGCCACTGCGATGCTTGTTGATCGCCAAAGACAACGACGTAGGGAGAGAGAGAAGGCGTCTGTTCAGCCAGACGGCGTGCTTGATTCAATGCGTGCGTCAGTTCGCCGGGGCCATCAGTGGCGACGATCTTGTCGATCGCGTCAGCGGCATCGGTGCGGGAAGTGAAGGGGTCGGTGATGCGTCGCGACTGAGCACCGCAAAGAGCCACGACCGAGATCTGGCTGGCGGAAGGAAGCTTTTCGAGAAACTGCTTGGCTTGTTCGCGCGATGTCTCGAAGGCCGAGCCGGAGATCGATTCGAGCGAGTTGCTCATGCTGTTATCGAGCACCAGGATCGCGTGCGGTGGTTTCGATGTGCCAGGCAGTGCCGAGTCTGAACTGGTGAAGTAGGGGCGAGCCAGGGCCAAGCCGAACAGCAGTAGCGCTAGGGCTCGCAAGGCCATCAGCAAGAGGTCACGAATTCGCAGCAGTCGTCGATTCGACTGCATCGCTTCGAGCAGGAAGTCCATCGCAGCCCAGTGGACTGTGCGATAGCGATTGCGATTCATCAAGTGAATCAGTGCGGGGCCGGCCATCATGGCGGCACCAGCAATCGCGAATCCAGAAGCTACGAAAAATGGGAACATGAGGACCTGGTAGGGGTGCTATCGTGACTTAGTGACTAGCGGCTGGCATCCTGCTGGAACGATTCGATTCGCCCTTCTTGCAGGATGGGCAAGTAGCGATTGGGCATCGCCAAGATGAAACACCCGACCGCCGTACCATAGAGGTCGCCTGGCATGTTGTTGACATGGGCGCCCGCGTGCCACATTCCATGATAGCGAAGATCTTCCGGTCGATTAAACTGCGACTCGATCACCGCATCGCGGAGCGTCGGGTAGGAACGTTTCCAGTCTTCGCCGCCGGTCTGATACAGGGCCTGACCGACGTAGTAGAGCGTGTAGGCATCGAACGGAAGACGCCCGTTGTTCTTGTTGCTCTTTTCTTTCAGCTTGGCAATTTCGGCGTGAATGACTTCCATGTTCTTGGCAATCCGCCAGTCATCGTATTGGCCAAACTCTTGCAGGCAAACAACGCCTGCGGCGGCCATGGCCAACGATGCCTTGCCACCGTGGCGCGTGTAGGTGAACTGCCCAGGGTACTTCTGTTGTTCGGCTTCGGATGCGTCGCGAGAAACGCCTTCGGGGCTGTAGTGTTCGCGGACACTCCCGATAGCCAGATCGACCACTTCCGGAGCGACTTCAATGCCGGTGTCCATCGCACTACGTAGGGCCTTGGCCTGCATCACGGCCAGGCTTAGATCGTGCCCATTGTCTCGGCGGACAGCACGATAGTCCCAGCCGCCGTCTTCGGCCTGAGTGAACGCAATGAGCTTGAGTGCGCGATCCAAGACCTGGTTGATCCGCGTATCGTGCGTCATTCCGTGGGCTTGACCCAGGACAAACGTGGTGAGCCCGTGGTTGTACATGTCGCGTTGTGGATCGGCGACATTCAGTAGTCCCGAAGGACGAGGGCTGGAAAGGATTTTATTGATCGCTCGATCGAGCGGCTGGCCATATTTGCCACGGCCAGGGGCATGACCGTCCGCCATAAATGCGAGAGCCCCCATGCCAATCAGGCCTAGATCGTCCGATTCCCAGTCCCCGTTGGGCCCCTGGTTTTCGGCCAGCCAATTCAAGCCACGTTCGAGTGCCTGCCGGCCTTCTGGAGTGACTTCCCACTCTCCTTCCGCCATCGCGTGCGAACTGCACACAGCGGTAAACGCCAGGAGGGTCGATAAGATCAAAGTACGGGAAAAGGACATAGCCTGGCCAAGGAAAAGGGGTGTGCCAGTAATTTCAGCCGCCTGCCGACCCTTGGTGAAAAGCCGTGCAAAGCGTCATCTCTGAAAAGCTATGCCCTGGGTAGCAGGATCGTTTCGCGAAAAATCGCCAGACGAGAAAATTTCTGAATAATTCGTACTGGGTCCGAACGATCGGTTACCAAGACTGCCGAGGTTTACTGGACCACCATCAGCTTACGTTCGTCCTTGTTTTGATCGTCGTTGAGCCAGAGAAACCACTTCTCAGGCCCATAAAAGAGGGGGCCGGCAGCTGGACGTTCCTCGCCCGAGATCTCCAGCGTCTGCAGTGGGCTGACTTCACCTGAGCCAGGATCGAGGCGAACCACTTGGATCATCGGTTTTTGATCCTTTTCCGTTGGCCGCACGTGCGTAAGGCCAATCAGGCCGCTTTGGGTGCGGTGCCACGAGATCAGATTCTCGGGTTTGGCAACGGTGGAAGTGACTTTTCCGGAGTCTGCAGCCACCAGTAGCCATTGGTCAGGCTGTTCGACCAGCAGGGTCTCGTCGGCCAATAACTCGATGGATTGCACGTCGGTGCCTGGCATCGTCCAGCGCAGCGTGCCCGTGGCAACGTCGAAGCACTCCAGGCGAAGCGTACCGGCATGGAACGAGATCGCCTGATTACCGAGGATTTCGATGTCGCTCATCTGCTGGCCTGCCCAGCGAGAATCGGCTCGTTGTGGAAACGTCAGTTGCTTACGGACCCACTGGAGGTGTCCAGAGATATCGCACGACGCCAGCACACCACCTAGATCAATCAACAGCTGTTCGCGATGGGCAACCACGTGGCCAATTCCACGGTCGAACCACGTATCACGAATGCGAAACAAGGGATGACTGTCGAGTATCTCACCGGTGGATAGATCGACCCGCGAGAGTCGCACTGCATACGTAGACTGCGAAACCTCGCGCAATGTCACAATCAGAACGCGGCCTTGAACGGAAACCGGATCGGTGGCCAGGACCATTTGGTCGTCGAGGTTGGTCGCCCAGCGCTGGTCGCCCGTTTCGCGATCGAATCCATACAGGGCAAACCCTTTTTCGTGCAGCATCCGCGTGACGACCATGTCGCCAACCAGCAGTGGGACGCAGTTTGCGTAAGGATAGGCGTGTGCCTTGCCGCGGTCTTTATCCTTTTCGGATCGCTTCCACAATTCTTTCTGATTCTTCAGATCGAGCTTCCATAGTTCGAATCGATTGCAGAGATAGGCGTGATCGCCGGACGTCGTCATGCCCAGGGCCTTGCCGTGCCAATCAACACGTGAGTCTCGGACTGCGGTAGGGATTCGGTCTTGTTCGCGACCCCACGAACCCTTCAGGACGAAGTTGGTCGACTGAATCGAGGCTTTCTCTGGCCAGGCTGCATTGGCCGACGGATGGGTATCCGCCCCGGCGACTTCCTGCTGGGCAGCCTGGGTGCTGCGGATCACGGCAGTTTCGTTGACTAAGGAATTTGCCGAGAGCGTGGTCGATCCGATCGATATCGATCCGTTCGGTTCGGGCTGGTCGCCTGACGGCAGATGCCCGAGCATCAGCAGCCGAGCATCAATCTTGGACTTAAGCTCACCATCGGCCGAACGGGCAGCTTTGATGTAGTGCTGCAAGGAGGTAGCAAAGTCGCCGGCCGATGTTGCTTGATCGCCCAGCCACAGATGCGCTTCGGCAGCGGCCTGGGTATCGAAGAACTGGAGCGTTACCAATTCGACAATCTTGCGATCGCCACGCTGAATCGCTGAATTCACACGCAACTGGGCCAGGTCTGCGTGTTCCTTTTCCATCTGAAGCTTGAGGGCTTCGTGATTTTGAACGGCCATTTGAATGGCCGCGGTCACCGAGAAAAGGTGATCGGGGTCACGGCCAGAAGGGGCCAGCCCTTCCGCCGCCGACTCAGGGATCTGAGTGATCAAACGACACGCGTCGGCGATCGCATCACTTTCGAGCGCGGCATTCAGTTCGGCACTGATGTTGTACGCTTCCTTGCTGAGGTCCTCGACGAGCAACGTGGTTGATCGCCCTTCGGTCAGATAGTCGGTGTCTTGGTTGGCGCGATTGGAATGTCGTACGGCAATGCCGCCTGCCCAGTTGATGATGGGGAATTCGCTGCGCATTTTGCGAGAATCATACACATAATAACGGCGCATCGTCTCGCAGGCGTCGAGGATGTCGTTCCAGCGTTCCTGTTGGATTGCCATCAGGATTTCGGCGTTGAATCGCTCTTGCGAAAAGTATCCCATGGGATCGCGATTCATCGTCGGCAGGTTGAGTAGCTCGCGACGAAAGGCGGCATAGTCTTGCCGATCAGGCGTGGGAAGCTGCTCTTCAAACAGCTTGCCGAGTCGCTCTTCAGACCAACTGATGAAACGCTTCTCGTGATAGTCGAGCGGCCAGGTCCTGGTCAACGCGAGCATGTCCTTGATGACCTGCCGCTTCTCGGCATTGCCTGGGGCAGCCTGGATGGCTTCTTCGCAGAGAGTTGTCATGTGATCGTACGAAGAACTGGTGCAACTATAGCGACGCAGTCGCGTTGCCAGATCGGCTGGCAGCTTCGAGCCGTCCGGCAGGGTGAAAGGCTCGCTGGCGTAAGGAGATTCCCCCAGTTCTTTCCAACTGACCTGGTCGACCTTCTCCCAATGCTCTTTCGGGAATAATCGTGTGAGGCCCGGCAGCTCGCGTACCACCATCTTCTGGATCGTGAGGCGATGGTTCCCTTCGACCTTGGCCGCAGAAATACCAACGTGGTTGTAGGTTCCCTTGGTGTCGTTGTATTCGCCGGCAAGCAGCGCCCAGTGTTTGCCATCGAGACTGATCCAGCCGCGAATCTGACCACCCCCGGCCAATAGGCGAACCCAAACATGATCACTTACCTGAGCTGCCGGGTGTTCCAGCGGTTGGCGGTCGACCTCGTGTCCCGAATCCCAGATGTACGAGAACCGCGCGTACTGTTCGTCCGTTCTTCGGTTTTTGTTAAATACCAGGCCATCCTGGGGCGCAGGTACTTCCGCCGGTTGTCCCTCGGCGGGTTTCTTGCCTGGCTGCGTCAAGAACACGCCGTGCGATCGATCGACGCCGGTTAGTTCCAGCTCAACCAGGCGGATGCCGTAACCGGGGATGGGAACACAGGTCCAGCTGTGGGTCTCCGGGTTCTCGCTCACCAGGGAAAGCGTCCCGTCGGCGTTCTTTTCCAGTGAGGCTTGCTCGGCCAGCTTCGACTGCCACGGAAGATCCGCCGTACGATCAATTGCGACTTGCTGTGGGTAGTCTGGCTGTGCCTCTGGTAGAGACTGAAGTGGCCAGAGGTTCATGCGGCGAATGATCGATTCGCCTTCAACGTAGATTCGATCGGGCACCGATGGCAACGGCGTGCGAATGACTTCCACATCGCCCCGGTAGAAGACCAGTTCACTCGTCGTGTCGTCAAAGAAGAACGATACCGGCCGATAGTGGCGGGCCGGGCCGCGATGCTCGCGATAGCCATCGTTGGCTTGCAGAAGCAAATTCTTCGGTTGGATACCATCGTCGCCGGCGGTCATGGCATAGGCATACCAGGGAGAGTAGTCATGCTGATGTCGGACGATAGTAACGCCTTGGTTACCGCAGTAGAAATGAAACCGCACGCGGTGGATGTCGGACATTTCAAACCGCAGCGCCGCTTGCGTTGGTAGCTTCCCTTTCAGGCGAAACCAGCCCTTCATCCGCGTTTGGGGACGATCACCGTCGCGAAACTCATGGACTTCCGACGGCAGTTTGTCGGAGGCCTTGGTTAGCCATGTGTCGAATTGCGAACGAGTCAGCGAATCGCGTTGACCTGCCTCGGGAAGCGACGTCAGGTGAGCGAACGTTAAGGGAGCCACATCAATCGGAATAAGGGCCTCTTCTTCGATCGGCGGCTCTGGCTCGCTAACGATTGGCTCGGCCGGCTGGTCTTCGATTACAACGGGATCGGTCGTTGGGCTTTCTTTGGAATTACCGGGCGTTGGCATCGGTGAGGCATCGGTCGTCTGCTCAGCAGGACGCTGTGAAGTTCCTGGCGTCGACGGTGCGTCCTGGGGCAAGGTGGAATCGTCGGTTACGGCGATGTCGTCCGGCGTTGCCCCGGCTTGAAGTTGATAGAAGACGCCAGCGCCGACACCGACGATCAGCACCAGGGCAATCGACAGGCTTACGATCCAACGGGAACCAGCGTTTTGACGCTGCTTACGCTGGATCACCTTTTGCACGAACTGATCCGGCGTATCGCCAGAGGCTCCTAACGCGTCGACCAGGTGATGGTCCATCTGAAGACGTTCGGACAGGGCATCACGCAGGGCGGGCGATTCCGGCAATCGCGCACGGAGCGTTTGAATCTGGTCCAGGGTGAGGTCATCGATCGGGCTCTCTTGCACGAGCACGATCAGGTCTTGGTCATTCATCCGAGGCGATCCGCGACTTTCGTGTGACGCATTCTTTGAGGGCTTGGCGGGCACGGAAAACGAGAAGCTTTACGGCCCCTTCGCTGCGACGCATCTTCTCCGCGATCTGAGCCATTTTCAGGCGGGCGAAGTAGTGCATTTTCAGCGCTTCATGGGCCGAACTACCAAGGGTATCGATGCACGAATGAAGCCAACCGTGCACCGCTTTATAGTCGGAACTGTCGTCCTCGGTCAGGGCATCGAGTTCCAGGCAGAGTTCGGTCCACTCGACTTCCTTCCGCCGCTTGTTGCGGCGAATGTGCTCGCGTAAGACGTTTCGGGCAACACCCAATAGCCAGGGCCGAACTGGGACGTCGCCGCGAAAACGGACTTTGCCGGCCAGGCACCGGAGAAAGACTTCCTGGCACAGGTCGTCGGCATCGGTTGGATCGACCATCCGCGATCGGAGGTAACCAAAGACAAACCCTTGCTGACGTTGGACGAAGGTGCCCAATGCTTCGCGATCGTTGGACTGCAATGCCTGAATGAGTAGCGCGTCCTCTTCCGCCGCCTGAACGCGGTCGTACTGCACAAAGGCGGATTCGGTTTGGGACGCGACATCTTGTGCGTCAGAAACCGTCTTTGTTGCGGAAGGGGGTAACGACATCGCGGAACTCGGTAGGACGTAAGCGGGCGTAGATCGAATCACCGATCACTGGAGCGCTTCTCAGATGGATAATCCAGTTAAGTGAGATGCGTTCAAGTCAATCATATAAGAACCGGGACAAATCCCGCAAATGATTCGTTGGATTCTTCCGTCAGGAATCAAAGAAAGCGGAGCCATCTAGGCGACGGCTCCGCTTTTTATTGTTGCAACAATCATTCCGCAAATAGGGAACTTAGATCAGGTCAGCCCAACCTTCGCGGTACTTCGGCTTGATGATGTCGGCGACTTCCGGAGCGTTCTTAGCTTCCAGGTTCTTGGCATCCCATTCGATGACCTTACCCTTGCCCGATTCGCCCGTGGTCCAGACCGACAGGTTACCCAGCAGGATGGTTTCCGACAGCGGACCGGCGTAGTTCGGGAAGTTCGACATTGGCTCAGGACCACCCTTGATGCCGTCGACGAATTCCTTGAAGTGACCCGGCGAACGCGGAATCGATTCAGCCGGACCTTCGTAGTCCTTGTACTTTTCTTCCGGCAGCAAGTGGAACTTGGCACCGTAATCGTTTGGCGAGTAGATCTTGCCGGCGTCGCCGATCAAGAGGCTACCGCTGCTGGACAGCTTGCCGTTGTTCAGCGGCAGGTCCTTGGTCAGTTCCGGCGATGGCAGCTTACCACCGTCGTACCAGTACATGGTAACCGGAGCACGACCGTTGAGTTCTGGGAACTCGAACTTGATGACCGACCACTTCGGATAGGTTTGGCCATTGTGACCGGACGATTCGGCTTCGACCGAGACTGGGTCACGCAGGTTCAATGCCATGAAGGCCATGTTGAACGTATGGCAAGCCATGTCACCGAGAGCACCGGTACCAAAGTCCCACCAACCACGCCACTTGAATGGGTGATAGGCGTCAGCGTATTCACGATAAGGAGCTGGGCCGATGAACATTTCCCAATCCAGGTGATCTGGAATCGGTTGTGCTTCTGGCTTGGCAACACCTTGTGGCCACACAGGACGGTTGGTCCAGACGTGAACTTCCTTCACGTTGCCGATACCACCACCTTGGATGATTTCAGCTGCACGACGAACGCCACGTTCAGCCGTACCTTGGTTACCCATCTGAGTAACAACCTTGTTTTCCTTAGCGATTTCGCCCAGGCGACGTGCTTCCCAGATGCTGTGGGTCAGCGGCTTTTGGGTGAAGCAGTGCTTGCCCATGCTCATGGCCATAGCCGAAGCAGGAGCGTGCGAGTGGTCTGGCGTACTGACGGTGACGGCGTCGACCTTGTCGCCCATTTCGGTCAGCATTTCACGGTAGTCGGTGTAGCTCTTGGCGTCGGGGAAGCGGACACCGGCCTGTTCCAGGCGTTCTTTGTCGATGTCGACGATCGCCACCATGTTGCCGGCGCGGCCAGCATCATTCGAGTCGCTCGAACCTTTACCACCGATACCGATACTGGCAAAGTTGATCTTCTCGTTAGGGGACTTCGTCTCTTGGGCCTGCACACCAGCAGCCGCCCAGAAGCCAGCACCGGCGGCAGCCGTCAGCTTCATGAAGTTACGACGATTCTCGTTAGAACGCATGTACTTATTCTCCTCGTTGATTTGCAAATCAGTTGCTTCTGGCGGGCCTTGTGCTCAAGAAAGAATTACAAAGCGAGAAGGGCCGAAGAAGCGGTAATTGGCGAAAAAGGAATGGCTGGATGGGAAACTAAGGTGGCAGGATAGGTCGGCAATCTGACCGCGTCCGTACGAACAGAACGGCCCCTTAGCATGCCGCCTAAGTTGTCAACTTAGCGATTAGATAAGGTTTATGCAATCAAACCCGGCACAAAATTACAAGAATCTGGTCCTATTTTCCAATGCAAAATCGGGAGAAGATCACGTCCAGAATGTCATCGGTATAGACCGCGCCCACAACTTCAGAGAGCTGTCCAATAGCGTAACGGATCTCAGAAGCGATCAATTCCTCGGACTGATAACCCGCGATACTCTCCAAACAGGTGGAAAGCGCCCCTAACGTTTCCTCGATCGCTCCCAGGCAGCGGATCGCTGAGCTGGGGACCAGGGCGTCCTCGGTTAATTCCAACTCCGTAAGTTTAGTCACAATGGCTTGTTGCAAAGTTTCAATGCCGGCTGCCGTCTTGGCGCTGGTTGCATACGAGGCGAATGCCGGACTGTTGGCGTCCGGCGAGTCGCATTTTGTAGCGACAACCAGGAGCTGGTCTGGCGGAATTCTCTGACTTAATTCACGATCCTGATCCGACATGCCAACACCGGCATCGACGCAGAGGATTCCGACGTCGCAATCTTCGGTGGCAAATCGGGTCTGATCCGCCATAAATTTTCGGATCTCATCACCATCCTCGAACGATTCGTGTCCGGCCGTATCGACCAATTCGAGTTCGATATTGTCCCAGTTCAGCTTGCGAGTGATGAAGTCGCGCGTCGTTCCTGAGATGGGCGAAGTAATCGCTTCGTCGGATCCGGCCAGGGCATTGAACAAGCTGCTTTTGCCAGCGTTGGGTAGACCCAGCAGCACTACCTTGGGTATCGACTGGTTGGTTGTCCGCGAACGAATCTGATCGCGCAGCTGCGCCAGCGAGTTCACGATGCTGGACACACGCTCCCGGAGTTCCTCCATCTCGATGAACTCGATGTCTTCTTCGACAAAGTCGAGACCTGCTTCCAACAGCGCTAACAGCTCGATCAAGTCATTGCGTGCGTTTTGCAGGGGACCCGACAGCCCGCCTGAGAGTTGTCGCAGCGCCGATTGAAATCGCTGCTCGCCGTGGGCGTCGATCACTCCAAGTACGGCTTCCGCCTGGGTGAGATCGAGTCGACCAGCCAGGAAGGCTCGCATCGTGAACTCGCCCGGTTGAGCGAGTCGTGCACCAGCGCGGCGCAAGCCAATCAGCACCAGGTCAGCGACTGCTCGGCTACCGAGCAGATGAATTTCAACCTGCGGCTGTTTCGTATAGCTGCGCGAGGTGGGCCAGATCCAGAAGTCGGCCGTCAGCGTTCGCTTGCCAGGTAGGCAGATCTCGCGCTGGACGACCTGCGAGCCGGTGACCGTGACCGCATCCGGCTCGCTTGTGATGCTCATCGCCAAGCGAACGGCATCTTCACCGCTCAGGCGAACGATCGACCTGCCACCGATTCCCGGCGCGGAAGAAATCGCGACGATCGTTTGTTCCAGGTCCATAGCCATGCAGCGTCCTCAAGGTCGCTACTTTTTCTTCTTCGCCTGGCGGACTTTCGGCTGCTTGATCTCTTCCTTCTTGGCCTCGACCACCACGGGGATGTTCTTCGGCTTGGGAAGCAGCTTCCGTTCGACGATACCCCAGATGCTGGAGGTGATGAAGTAGATACACAGACCCGACGGGACTTTAAAGAACATGACACCCATGAAGATCATCATGATGGTCATGATTCGCTGCTGCATCGCTTGTTGTTCGTCTTGCGGTGGAGGCATGAACAGCTTCTGCTGCACCAGGAACAACGAAACGGTCACCAGCGGCAAGATGTTGAGGTAAGGACCCAAGCTCGGGAAGCCGGTTGGACGCGAGAGGAACTCAGGCATCCAGTTCGCCCAGTACATCAATTGGTCAGGAGCGGCCAGGTTCGAACACCATGCCAGGCCAGGAATCAGCGGCGCTTGTCGCAGTTGGAAGTCGACCGCGAGTGCCCGGTAAAGTCCCAGGAAGATCGGCAACTGGATGAACATCATCAAGCAACCGCCCACGGGGTTGAAGTTGTGCTTCTTGAACAGTTCTTGCTGGGCTTTGAGGCGTCCTTCGGGGTCGTCCTTGTATTGGTCGCTGATGCGTTTGATTTCCGGAGCAAGAGCCTGCTGGATCTGCATGTTCTTGGCCTGCTTGCGGCTGATCGGGTGCATCGCACCACGCACCATCAGCGTCAGCACGATGATCGCCAGCCCATAACTTCCCAAGACCGAGTACAGCCCATGCAGCACGACCAACAGGATCGAGGAGACTGGGCTGAACCAACCGTAGTACTCGACTTTGCCGAGGCCATAATGCTTCAGCACGTCGGTCTTCTTCGGCCCGGCAAAGATACGGAACTTCTGGTTAACCGTTTCGCCGCCGCCGATCGGATAGGCACGGCTTTGCAGGGTGAACGTGCAGTCCGTTTTGGGTTCGTACGATTCATCAATCGGAGCGATCGGAGCTGCGGTTGCCTCGGCCAGGTCGATGGAGGTCGAGCTGTTTTCGTGGTCCAGCAGCAACGAGCTGTTGAAGTACTGGGCATCGACGCCGGCATACTTCGTTTTGACGTTGGTGTCTAAGTTGTAAAGCGGCGTCTGCGGATCGGCCCCTTCCTTTTGGGCCTGCTCGACCATGTCGTACACGGTGAACAAGCGGTAGTCGCTGCCGTCTTCTGATTCCCACGTCACGTCGCGGATACCAGCGGTTCCAAAGCCGTGGCTGATCTTGTGGGCGTACCACCAACCTTCCAGCGGAAGTCCCGTCGGACCAAGCTGCTTGTAGGCGACGCTGAGTGCCTCTTCCGATTCGTTATGAATCTCCAATTCGTAGTCGATATGAAAGCCTTCCGCGTCGGTCATCTCTTCGGTGACCTTGGTCAGCTTGAACTTCTTGACCAGGCGAAGCTTTCGGTTGTCGCCCAGCTGCTTGAGGTCGCTGGGGAACAGGGTCATCTCGAAGTGGACTTCATCTTCGGAAACCTGCGTTGCCTTCCAGTTGCCATCGATCAGCGAAGGAAGCCCTTTGATTTCGGCCAGGCTTTTATATTCGGCCGATGCTTCCCGCGCGGTGAGGGAGCCAACCTGAGCGAGCGTTGTCAGATACGCTGGTGGGTGAAGGAATTCCTGCGGCAGGCCGTTGGGGCCGGTGACGGTCGAAACGTCCGGCTTGATGACTTCGATTGGGTGTTTGCGAAGCGTCACAGTGAAAGCAATCTTTTGAGGTGCTTCCCCTTCGGTCGCCGAAGGACGCTCGACGGTGACTTGGATCTCGCCGCGCGGTTTCGTGGCCCGCATGGCTTCTTTGAAGCTGTTGATATCGGTGATCGGTTGATCGTTAATCGAGACGATCGTATCGCCAACTTTCAGACCACCCTCAACCCCTTCGGTCTTGGCCACGGCTTGAGCGGCTGGTGTGCCAGGGCCAATGACGTGGACCTTCACGCCGTTGCCGTCGGTTTCGTCGAAGGCCAGCTGACCGAGGTAGCCACCATCGTCGTCGTGCTCGTAGCTTTGGTAGTTGGGATTGCTGAGTTCAACACGGTGAACCGAAGCCCCCTTCGAATCGAGCGTCACCAACATGCGGTATCCGTCTTCCGGATTGACCGAACCGAGCGTCGCGAACTGACGGTCGTGGGTGACCTTATCTTCTTCTGCCGGGGCATCGTCTGCATCGCCGGGCTGGCCTTCCTTGGGCGTGTTCGCATCGGGATCGACCTCGACAATATCCTCGCGAGCATCTTCCGGCTTTTCCTCCGGCTTGTTCATGTTGCTCAGGAGATTGAAAGTCAGCAGCAGCGAAGCGGCAAGAAAGATGAACGTGATGTGGCGCCGTTCCACGAGCGAAAGTCCTTGAGATGAAAACCAAAATGAATCTACCGAGTCATTCGGAAATGACAGGGAGGCGATGACAACCCGGTGGATCTGGAGCCAAAGAGCTAGACTACCGCCTTATGGGGGAGGTCCGGGGTGTCGACCAATCCGCCCTATTCTCGCCTTTAAGTGCGTTCTTGGAAACGCCACAAGGCTTGTTCGCTGGCAGATACGCGACATTTGCCGAAAAACGGGTGAGTTAGGCAATATATCGCGAAAAGAAATCAGTGTCCCTCATAGAGACGTTCGCCTTGCGAGTCGTCCAACTCGTCGATGCCGCGGATTTTTTCCGCTACCGTATCGATCGAATACTCAACACGGCGGAATTGGACCGTTTTTTCGTCCACAATCACGTAGCAACTACGCGGATCGCCGTCGCGCGGTTGGCCCACGCTACCGACGTTGATCATCGCTTTGTCGCCGTTGAAGTGATACGTGCTCTTATCAAAGTCGGACGGGCTCATGAACTGGGCCGACTCATAAAACACGCCAGGGACGTGCGTATGACCTTGAAAACAAACATTCGGCACCAGCGCGAAGATCTTCTCCAGCTTCTTGGGATTGTAGATGTCTTCCGGGAAGACATACTCGCACAGCGGGTTTCGGGCAGATCCATGCACGAATAGGCGATTGCCTTCGCTGTGTGTTCGCGGCAAGCCACACAAATAGTGCCAACGGCTGAGGGTCGAGTCCTGGTCTTCGCCACTTTCCAGCTGCTTGCGGGTCCAGAAGATTGCCTGTTCGGCACCGTGGCTGAAACCTTCAGGATCAAACAGGGCAGCCTGATCGTGGTTGCCCAAGATACACAGATCGAACGTGCGAACGATGTCGACGCATTCGCGTGGGTTCGGCCCATAGCCGACCACATCGCCCAGGCAAAAAATACGATCGACAGATTGCGACTCAATATCTTTCAGAACGGCCTGAAGGGCATCGAGGTTGCCATGGATGTCGCTGACAACTGCAGTTTTCATCGTTGTCTCGATCTTGCTGAATGCTGATTCGCCAAGCGAGCAGGCCGAATGTCTTTATCGGCCGTCTCGCAGCCGGTCACCCAGCATGTTGTCTAACTGAGGCGTGTCGTAGATCTTCTTGGCCGTAACCTCGGGATCGTATTCAACGCGACGGAACACGATCGAATCATCCGAGAGAATTACGTAGCACGACCGCGGGTCGCCGTCGCGCGGCTGGCCCACGCTACCGACATTGAACAATGCCTTCTCGTCGCCGAAGCGGTACTCGTGATCGCATTCGTCCGGGCCGAAAAACTCGAGGCTCGGTGTAAACACGCCAGGAATGTGCGTATGGCCTTGGAAGCTGAACTGCTCGACGCGCTCGAACAGGTTTTCCATCTTCCGCTGGTTGTAAACGTCTTCCGGGAAGACGTATTCGTTTGTTGGATCACGCGGCGAACCGTGCACGTACAAGCGATTCGGCTCCACGTGCGTTCGCGGAAGTTCTCCCAAGAAATCCCACCGCTCGTTCACGGCGGCAGCACCGCCGGACGAATTGTCGATCTGATCGCGCGTCCACAGAATGGCGCGGAATGCGACGGGGTTAAAACCTTCCGGGTCGAACAAGGCCGCCTGATCGTGGTTGCCCAAGAGGCACATGGCGCACTTGCGGCGAACCATGTCCAGGCACTCGACCGGGTTGGGGCCATAGCCAATGACATCACCCAAGCAATAAATCTCGCTGATTCCTTGCTGGCGAATGTCATCCAAGACCGCGTTTAAGGCTTCCAAATTACCGTGGATGTCGCTGATGAGGGCACGTTTCACGCCCGACTACCTTTCCGATTTTCAAGGACTGGAGTCGATCCCGCCACTGGAAAGCAAAACATTCGGGTTTTGCCGCAGCACGGGTCAGTTTCTAGGGAAGCCGTCGCAACCTGATATAGGATATAAATTTAGGTGGCAGGTCTTCGGCGGTCAAGATAACCCAAGGACAATGCTGGCAGTCCTCGATGATTGCCCGTGAAGTGCCTGCCAACTCGATTGCTTGACCGACATCAGGTAAGATCGGCGAAATTAACGTTCGGTCGCCAATCCATTCTCTCTATGGTAATCCGCGATCGGCCCCATCCCCACCAGGTTCAGGAATTCACCCTTTGAAGACGCTCGCTATCGATACCTCAACCCGGCAAAGCTCGCTCGCCTTGTTTCAGGGGAACGATTTGGTGGCATCGCAGTGGCTTGATCCGACCTTGCCCACCACCCAGGCCATCACGCCGCTACTCGCGGAGCTGGTCGACGAGGCAGGTTGGAAGCCGACCGAGCTTCAGCTGGTGATCGCTGCCCAGGGGCCCGGTTCCTTTACGGGTCTTCGCATCGGCGTAATGACTGCCAAGACAATTGCTTACGTCTCGGGGGCAACGACCGTTGGTGTGAATACTTTGAGGGCCATTGCCCACCGCTGCGACGACAACGTCTCGCGTCTGCACGTGGTCATGGACGCCCAGCGGAAGCAGTTCTTTCACGCCGCGTATGACCGCGACGACGCCGGTAATTACGTCGAAGTGCAGTCCACGCAAATCGTGGATGACAAAGAGTTTCTGGCATCGCTGAACGCTGGCGAGTCGATTACCGGGCCGGGGCTGAAGAATAAGCTCTCGTTGGTGCCGGAAGGGGTTCGCGTGGTCGACGAAAATGAATGGGCCCCCACCGCTGAAGCAGTCGGACGTGTCGGAATTACCGACTTCCTGGCTGGCCGTTTCGATGATTTCTGGTCGTTGAACCCCAACTACTACCGCAAAAGCGCAGCCGAGGAAAAGCTGGAAAGCGAAGCCTCTTAGTTCGTCTGGCAGGAAGCTACTTCTTCAGAGCGACGAGCGCTTCCTTCGCGGCGTCGATCGTCTTGGCGATATCCTCATCGCTGTGAGCCGCCGAGACAAACAGCGCCTCGTACTGGCTACACGGCAAGTAAACGCCACGCTCGATCATCTCCCAGAAGAACTTTCCATAGCGGGCCGTGTCGCACTTGGCGGCGTCATCCCAACTGAGGACTGGCTCGTTGTGGAAGAACAGGGTCAGCATGCTGCCGACTCGACCGGTAACCGTCGGTACGCCAGCTTCGGCAGCGGCAGCCGTAAAGCCTTCTTCCAACAGCTTGGTGTTCGAGTCGAGCTTCGCGTAGGGGTCGGTATCCTTCAAGGTTTGCAGCGTGGCGATCCCGGCGGCAGTCGCCAAAGGATTACCGCTGAGGGTACCGGCCTGGAAGATTTCGCCGGCTGGCAGGATGTGCCCCATGATATCGGCGCGACCGCCGTAAGCCCCAATCGGCAGCCCGCCGCCGACAATCTTGCCAAGCGTCGTCAGGTCCGGCGTAATGCCAAACAGCTGCTGAGCACCCCCCATCGCGACGCGGAAGCCGGTCATCACTTCGTCCATGATCATCACCGCGCCGTAATGATCGCAGTGCTCGCGGATCTTCTCCAAAAAGCCTGGTGCCGGTGGCACGCAGCCCATGTTGCCGACGACTGGTTCAAAGATCACCCCGGCGATCTCGTCCTGGTGATGTGAGAAGAGCTGATCGAGGGCTTCAATATCGTTGTACGGCAGAACGATCGTGTCCTGGGCGGTCCCTGGCGTCACGCCGGGCGAGTTCGGCACGCCCAGGGTCGCTGCCGCGCTACCGGCTGCTACCAGTAGGCTATCGACGTGTCCGTGATAGTTGCCGCTGAACTTGACGATCTTATGCCTGCCCGTGAAACCGCGAGCCAGGCGAATGGCGCTCATGGTCGCTTCGGTTCCACTGTTGACCAGGCGAACCTGTTCGACCGACGGGACCAGCTCGATGATCAGCTCGGCCAGCCCGTTCTCGCGTTCGGTCGGAGCCCCAAAGCTGGTCCCCTGATCGACCGCGGCGTGCAAGGCTTCGCGAACCGCCGGGTGCAGATGCCCCAGAATCATCGGTCCCCATGACCCGATGTAGTCGATGTACTGGTTGCCATCGACATCAAACAGGTAAGCCCCTTCGCCCCGCTCGAAGACGATGGGCTCGCCACCGACCGCCCCGAAAGCCCGAGCCGGCGAATTCACCCCACCCGGCATCAAATGCTTGGCTCGAGCAAAAACTTCATGGCTCTTGGTGCGTGACATGGGTTGGGTTCCTGTGGCTGAAGGTCTTGGGTGAGGTGCTCCCTATGTTTTAGCAGAGAGAAGGGCAGGGGGATAACCCTTGCCGAGGAAAGGGTTTGCCAAAGGGAACCTTCCGACACAAAACCGGTGCCATGCCGACGTCTCACGCTGTCGCGGCGTTTCCCTTAGAAACTGAGGCGATCAGAGTGGTAGTTGTTTCCCCGGCCCGTGTTGGGCGACAGCGGGTCCGCTTGGGGTTTGGGCTTGGTCGCCAGCTTTTCGATCACTTCCAAAACGGGGAAGAGATTGGGCGTGCCGAAATCGATCTCGGCGATCTTCTTGTTCCGCCCCTTGTCCTTGAAGATGAAGACCGACTTGACCATGATGTGGATCGGCTCGATCTCGACATCGGAGAAACGCACCAGGCCGTTTTTGGTGACCAGCCCGCCTTGCTCGAGCGAGATCTTATCGGTCCACTGAAAACGATGCCCGGCGGCGAGCGTCTTAAGGATCCGCTCGGCCAGGTAGTCGGTCATGCGAATGTGAAACTCTTCGATGGTCTGATCCGACCAAAACGCCAGCTAGGTGAAATCGATCGCCTTCTTGCTACTGAGCGCCGGCTGGAAAACCATGCGGGTCGTCGTGCCCCAGTAGATACCATTGGCATGGCGTTCGGTGGCCTCGTACACGTACGACCGAATCTCACGAAAGTGAAGCTCCTTCTGGCCAAGCACGATCCCTTGCTCGTACAGCCGCATGATCCACATCGCACACCAGAACAAATAGCCGGCGATACCAATCAAGATCGGGCTGAAGACCCACAGCGACTTGACGAGCAGATCGTCCGTCTCGACCAGCAGCCCTGATGCCAGGGCCGCGGCAAGACCAATCAGCCCCAGGCCAGCGACGATCAACGCCGGACGCGGCCCCAGTTGTTTAACAAGTTCGCCATATTGTTCAGGCTGCGATTGCGACACGTTCTTTCCTTCGGCACACGGTTGTTCATTCAAAAGCAAATGCGGCCCCAGCATAGATACGCGACCAACGGTGGGCAAACAAAGAGTGGGATTAATAATTGAGAACTGCCGGTTTTATGCTTGGCAGGAAGGTTGTATCGGTCTGATAGAGGGCGTGGCAAACTGGCATATAAAAGAAAAACCCTGCCCACGATTACGTGAGCAGGGCATTAAATTGGAAAGTCAATTAGGCAACGCGCGGCCAAGTCTACTTCTTCAAATCAAAATCAAACGTCACCGCCTCATCGCCCACTTCAACCTCCAGCTCCGAGTTGCTGTTGTACTTTGCGGGCAGATATTGCTTTTGGGCTTGGGAGCCCGTTTCGTCGGCGGCTCCGACGGGTTTGTGGGCGTAGATGCGGACTTCTTTGGTTCCGCGGGTGACCATCGCGCTGTACTTGCCTTGCTCGATGAAGACCGACGTTTCCGAGCCGTTCTGGCGATCTTCGGCCGAGGTGAATTGGATTTCGCCGGCGGAGATTGGTTTGCCGTTGTAGGTGACCTGGCCGGTGACTTCCACGGTCGGGGCGAAGCGGTCGTCGCCTCCGCTGTTGCAGCCGGCAACGAGGGCTACCAGGGCAACGGCCAATAGGTTTAGGGGACTGTTCAGCATCGTAAGTTTCTCTTCTTCGTTCCGGAAAGATGGGCAGGAAAACCTCAGCCGCCGGCGCGGGTGCCGTGCGGCTGAGATGTTGTCAGCGTCGCAGGCGATTAGAATTCGCCGAGAACGTTTCCGTCGTAACGCACCGACAGGTTACCGAGCGTGACGTTGTCGACCGTTTCACTCAGGAAACGAACCGAACCGTCGGTCAGCAGAACCATCACGCCGCCTGGGTGGGCCGAGGTCAGCGGGACATTCGCGCCACCGCTGGAGTAGCCACTTTCGATCCGCACGCCGGACGAAGCCGTGCCGGAGAAGACCTGCGATTTGCCAGGATTGATTTTGTATCGGATCGTCGAAAGGCTGAACTGACGTGCCTGGCCCGAGTTCGGAACGGTCGTCGAGGTATCCGGCCCGCGGCTACCCATGTGAAACCCGTGACGAGCACTAGGACGGTAGTCGAACTTCGTCGAGGTGTCCTTGTACAGCCAGTCGGAAATCTCACCCACAATCATCGTGTTCGACGTACCATCGGTCACGTCGGCAAAACGCGTTTGCGAGTTGAAGTGCAGCACACCGTTGATCGTTGCCGCGCCGTAATAGCTGGACGAGAAGAACTGATCGACGCCTTGCGGTGCCGTGATCGAACCAAACCCGTTGACCGCACCGGAGATGCCCACGTAGTCGGCGATCATCGTCTTCGGCGCAAACGCGGCCACGCGCGGCAGCGGGGACGAAGGACACGCATACACCTCGAAGACAGGCGTCTCGCCGGCACCATTGCCAATTGCATTTTGAATGGCCGTCGAGTTGTAACCATTGCCTTGGGTCAACTTGGCATTCTCGAATGCATTGCCCAGTTCCAGAAACGGCATGATGTAACCCAACCACGAAGTGCCCCACTCCGGCGAAGTGCGGGTACCGAACGGCTGCATGTCGTTCGCCGCACCTGGGGGAAGACGATTGTATGTGTCGTGGAAGTTGTGGAGGCCAAGCCCTTGCTGCTTGAGGTTGTTCGAGCACTGCATACGGCGAGCGGCTTCACGCGCTTGCTGCACGGCAGGCAGCAGCAACGCGATCAAGATGCCAATGATGGCAATCACAACAAGAAGTTCGACCAGGGTAAAGGCCGAGCGGGGATGCTTAACGGTCATGTCTGTTCCTACAAAAGATAAATCGAAAATGGCACCATTTCAGAATGGCTGAGAAGCGTCTCTGCGACCGGCTGTGGGGCAGGCGATGGCAGGTCAGGTGCACGATGTAGGTGTTAGATATTCTAAAGTGATTTCCCGGTATATTATTTCGTGGTGGACAGCTTGTCAAGGGCGTCTTCTATTGCGTAAAAGCGGCAAGAGATGCCTAGGCCGGGGCAGATTCGGGACTTAGTGGCGGTGGCAACTCGGGCGGCATGCAGGAAACCGCAGCCACGAACTCGGCGATCGAAGTAGCGAGCTATTTGCCCGGAAGCAAGGGAGCGGCCTGCTCAACCTTCGGCAAGGTCTTGTCGGCAAGATGCTTGTTGGGTGGGAGATCGACGCCGCGGCGCATCAGCGCCAACTCGATACGAAGGCGTTCCATGCTCACTGTGGTGAGTTCTAGTTGAGACGACCGACCGGCTTCAACGAGACTCAGCGTGACTGCTTCGAGCGAGCGGATGACTTCCAGCATTTCTGAAAGCAACGCCACCTCTTCTTCCTCGTTGGCCGCCGATTCCATTTGAGCTTTGAGAGCTGCGATGTTGATTTCACAAACGTCGGAAAACGAAATCACGCCGCTTTCGTAATGCTTCTTGGCCACCTCAACCGACATCATCGCGTTGTTGCGTAGTTCCTGACGTTTGGTTTGGTAGGCCTCGTTGGGGACGAACGCCGGTTTTGCGCCATCGGACGGTGCCTGGTTAGCATTCTGGCCGCACGCCATGTTCGCTCCTACAATCATCAACAACCCAAAGTAGGAGATCGTTTTCACTGACATGATGGATGCTCTCCAACCGTGATAAGACGCAAAGCTCGTAAGCGGATTTGGGGTAAAACGCTCTCTTGATCATAGCCGTCCAAGATGGAAGCTTCCATCAAATTCGACCTACCGCGCGATCCCAAGAAGAATTCTGCTGCGCGCACTATCTTGGTGAAGCGCCTGGCTCATAAACTACAAGCTCAACGGTCAATCAAGTCTTCCTTTCACCCCCTTACGAGTTCACAGAGCACCATGTCAACCAATCACGCACAACCCGATCAACGCGGCACGCGTTCGACCGAGCGCAAGCCCCAGGTTGTCGTGCGCGCTGGCAAAACCTTTCTGTGCTCGTCCTGCGGAACACTGGTAGAAGTGCCGGCAGATGTCGTCGGCCAGTTGGTGGTGGCAGTCGATTCTTCGCCGCAGGAAGCGCCTGCCGAACCATCGGTTGCCGACGAGCAGCCACCCCAGGTTGAGCCTGATCCGACCGTTACGCCAGCGAAGTCATCTTCGTGCAAAGACTCGCCGCGGCCTTCTCATGCGCCGAAGCATCGGCCGCAGCGGCCGTCTGCACCGAAGAAGTCCCACCTGATCGGCGAGATGATCGATGGACTCAAGGTCCCCAGTGCTAAGCAACTCGATCGCGCGCTGGCCTGGGTTTCGTTTCACCTGAAAGTGCTCGACCGGCAAGGGACGGAAAAGAACCGGCTGCGGAAACTGCTAAAGAAACAAAAGCAGCGGCTCGTTCTGCGTACGACCGACATCCATGAAACGCGACCACGCTGCGCGAAGAAACGAGCGGAAAGCAACGCACCTGCAGCGAGGGCTCGCGGACTTACGAAAACGTCTCCCACGCAATCACGACGTGGTCGCGTTGGGGATGTGAAGCAAATTCAGGCTTGCGCGAACACGGGCATGACATCTAGAGGGAAGCGGCGAAGGGCTTCGGCGGAGAACACCAGGCGTGTGATGAGCCGACGTGCCCAATCTGGCCGCGCGAGAAGCAGCACAGGACGCGGGCCTCCTGGTTGAACCGGCCGACGGGCTTGCTTACTTAGTTCATTTACCGCTGCGACGGTCGTGGTTTCTGCTCCGCGATACGCGGCTCCATCCTGCGCGAACTTCGCCGCCGCAGGGGGGCTCGTGCGTGTTCCAGTGGTAACAAATATTTCGCTCATTATACGCAATCCAAGTGGTGTCGTCGGGCGGCTCTATCTAGACTGTTTCAGGCATCAGCGACTGACACTGCTGCAATACAACTTGTATGCCCATGCGACAACGGAGGGAATTCCGTGAAGACATTGAACACGTTCACTCCTTTGGCCCGACCTTACTCTCGGAAACGAACAAGACCCAACGTGGTTCACAGAGTCGAGCAGTTGGAAGTCCGCGCGATGCTGGCTGCGGACGTGCTTGGCGAAGTGCGTGTCACGTCGACCGAGTTGCTGGGTTCGAGTTTTGCGGACTTGTCTGGTTTGACGACCTCCTTCACGCTGACCGAAGAGGCGACTTTGCGTCTGGAGTCAACGCTGAACTTGAGCACCAACTCCAACAGCGACTTTGGCGGCAAAGTCCGTTTTGCCATCAATGGCACCGGCGAAACTACTGTCGCCGAGTTCAGTAACCCGTACGTGTTGCCGACACTCTCCGGCGACACTGGCGACACCAGCGTACTTGTCGATCCGCCACCCGCTAAGACATCCGAAAGTGACGCAGGGACAACCCACGATCACACCGTCAATGTTCCGGCATTTTCAGCAGATGCTCACAGCCATAGCTTTAGCTTGGCCCCGCAGAGTTCGATACGCAATTGGAGCGTCGATGCCAGGCAGTGGGTAACGCTGGGACCGGGCAGCTACACCATCACGGTTCAGGCTGAGGTTGATGATGCGGTGTTGCTGGATGGCTTGCAGAAATTGACTGTCACGCGGTTCGCGTCAGGTCCTGTTCCCGATGTGAGCGACATCGAAAGGTACAGGACTATAAACCATCTTTTGGGCAGCGGATTCACTGAGATCGGGAACGTTAGTCAATCGGTCACGCTGACAGAGGAAACATCTATCTACCTCAATTCGAATATCAAATTTCTTACATCACCCAACAATAGCTTCTCGGGAGAAATTCGCTTCACGGTCGATGGCGTCGCTGAAGCGACCGCCGCTACATTTGACAATCCTTTTCTTTTGCCGTCCCTTTCCGGCATTACCAATACGGTTTCCGCTACGGTCAATCCCCCGCTGACAACGACTTCGGATGCCGGAATTCCCAGTCATAACCACGCGATTAACATTGGTAACTTCAGTACGACCTCGCACAGTCACTCTGTGGATGTCGCTCCAGTCGACTCCGATAGAAAATTTAATGTCAACGCGAGTGACTGGATCACCCTGGGCCCTGGTACATATGATCTATCTCTTGAAATCAAGGCCAACGAGGATGTCTCTATCGACGGCTTCGTTTCGCTAACCCACGCGGCGTTCTCGCCGCAAGCGATTCCAGGGCTTACGTACGATGAGGTCGATACAACGGCTAACGGCAATGTGGCCGCGACGTTTGCCGATGTGCCTGGATTGTCGAGTTCGTTTGTTTTGACCGAAGAGACGCTTGTCAGTCTCAATTCGCAGCTGAGCATGGCCACAATCTCCAATAGCAACTTCGCAGGGCAGGTTCGTTTTGCAGTCAACGGGAACGGCGAAGCGAACTCGGCTATCTTTGGTAATCCGTATCAATTGCCGGCTCTTACGGGGACTACCAGTAGTGAAACGTTCAGCGTCGATCCGCCGGTCGTGCCGACTTCAAAGGATGGAGCCGACGCCGGTCACACACACATGGTCGATATTGCTGAGTTCCAAAGCAATCCTCATGCCCATTTGGTAACGGTGAGCCCGTCGACGTCGCGCCGCACGTGGAATGTGGATGCGGTCGACTGGATCCTCCTGGGCCCTGGTTCTTACACGGTAACTGTTCAGGCCCAGACCAACGGCACGGTCGTTTTCGATGACGAGCAATCGCTGGACGTGGTGATGATTCCGACCAATTCTCCTCCGTTTCCTTCGATTGACTCGGTCAGCACGCTGCGATTCGTGGCGAATGAGATCACCGTTGATGCTTCCGCGACCGATGCGAACGAAGCATCGGATCAACTTGAATATCAATATCGAGTTTACGTCGACGGCGAGGTAACACCCAGTTTCGAGGATAGCGGCACCGACATGACGCAGTTCAAGTTCACGCCGACCGCTGCGGGCAGCTATCGAATCGAACTTACCGTTGTCGATTCGCTTGGTGCCTACGGCGTCGTCGAGCAGACCATTTCGGTGGAAGCCGCATCGAAACTGGATCTGATTTTCTCCAAGCAGCCCTACGTGGTTGGTGATGTTGATCCGGACGGAATTCCTGACGAGCCCGATGTCTTCCACGAATGGGAAGACGCCAGGGCACACCTGTGGATTACGATCGAAGGCGATCTGCCACAAGGGACGATGGATCTCTGGGTCGTCACGACGTTTCCTGACTCGTGGTTTGACGATCAGCCCGTTGTCGAATCTGTGCTCACAGCTGGCAAGGGTATCTCAAGAAGCGGACCGTCTTTGGGAGTTCTTTTCTACGACCTGGATCTGTCGGGCTATCAAGTAGGCGACCGCGTCCTGTTGGCTACCCTTCTGTTTCTTCCTGATATTACCGATGGTGTAGGGATTCCGATCAGCGGCAACGGCGCTTACGAAATGCCAACCACGGATCATGGCGTTGGTCTGTTTTTAGCCTTGGATGAGAAAACCAACCAAGCGTTCCCATTCACGGAGCAAGCTGCCGGCGAGTTTGTTCCTGTGATTTACGATGCGGACGACAACGGCCAAGTGGGAATCGGTGATTTCAGCCAGTTCGTCTCGCAATTCGGTAAGGTGCCAAGCGTCGCCAATCCCGACGCCTATCTATTCGACTTCGATCGAAGTGGAAAGGTGGGCCTTTCTGACTTTACCGAATTCGTTCGGTATTTCGGCCTTCAGAAACCCTCGGGCACCCGGGTAGTGGAGATGCCAGGACTGACGACCGAGCTTCCTCCAGCCGCAAAATCACTGCCGCTGGAAGGCGAGTCGGTGGACAGCGTGGATGCGTTAATTACAGAACTTCCGATTACGCCTGATGATTTTGTGGCAAGCTCCATTACCGGAAGTTTCGCCAGCCGGCAAACGATCAGCTATGGACCGGTGGAATCAAGCGAGATGGATGCCCCTTCATTGATCCTGGAGCTCAATCTCGACCCTCGCCTGATCGATACGTTGGTTGCCTGCGACTACGTATCTGAGAATGAGGAGGACGATGAACTGGAGGACATTGAAGAGTTGCTCGAGTTCGTCGAGTAGCTCGAAAGCGATGTTCGCATCAGCTTGGCTACACTTGGCTGAGATCAAGCTCGAGCGGGTGCCCGCGCAGCCAGAGGTTTTCGAGCCAGTTCATGCTGTCGGTAATCGAGCAATTGCCTTCGGGAATCGCAAGTTCCCAGTGATGGATCGCCGGGCGGACGATCACGTAGTTCAGCGTGCTGTGGATAAGCACCATGTCGGCGACCGTTTCCAGTTGCTCGTCGTCCAGGGTGTACTCTTCACGGTATCCGCGCACCAAAACGGCCAGGCATTCGCCGGCTCGCTTAGGCGATGCATCGGGCACGCTGATCGTGGGAAAGTAATACCGGGCAAACAGCAGCGTGGCGAAATCCATCGTACGCCAGCCGTAGCAGCCGAGGTCGAAATCGATGATCTCGATCTTGCCGGCGTCGACCAGAAAGTTGCCGGCGTGAATATCGCGATGCACCAGGCCGTAGTGCCGCGGCTGCTGGTGACGCTGACGAATCTTGTTCAAGAACGACTTCATCACGTGGACGACTTCCGCGTTGTAGGCCGGAAGCAGGGGATCGGGGAAGTGGGTCTCCTCGACGTCATACCACTGCTTGCGATCCTTGTCCGGGGGCAGATGGAACTCATCGGAGAGACGATGGATACGACCAATCTGCCGGCCCAGTTCCAGCAGCAGATCATCATTCCACTCGTTGACGGAGTTCTTGTGCAGGTGCTTACCCGGGAAACGCTCGAAGCAGGCGACGTGCAGTACGGCATCGTCGCGCTCGATCGTTTCCAGCAGTTCGCCGCGCCGCGAGGGAATCGGATGCGTGACTGTGCAGCCGTTTTTGCGCAGATGAGCCAGCCACAGGAGCTCGCCCAACAGTTCGGCCTCGCTGCGGATCGCTCCGTCGGAGATCCGCACGATCACCGGAGCCCCTTCACGAGTTTCGCTGCCATAGACGTGATTGATCCCGTCGCGAATCAACTCCGTCTTTTCCAGCACCAGGCCCCAGTGATCGACGCACTGCGCCAGCGCGTCATGGTAGGCAGACGAATCATCGACAGGCAAATGATTAGGATCCACAGATCGCTCCTGGCTGTCTGCGTGGTTGGCCGGTTATGGGGTGACCACGATGATAAGGAAATGCCATGGACGTGAACAGGTTTTGAAGCGGACTTACCTATTTTGGGTATCAATAAGCACACCAAGCCGTTAAAATCCGTCCTACGCTTTTCAGTTGAAACCTTGTTCGATCTTCATTTACATACCGTCGCGATCTGCACCATGCCTGCGTGGGCGGCGATTGCGGGGGAGGATCCCCTTTCTCAAATGGCTAGGAGTGCCCATGGCTAGCGTTTCGCGTGTGCCGCTGCGACAGGAAAGACCGCCTGGGGCTGTGCCCTCGAAAATCTGGTGGCCCTATGCGATTGGGATCGGCGGGATGCATTTGCTGGCGCTATTGGCACTTTGGCCATGGCTTTTCAGTTGGTCCGGCGTGGCCGCCGTGCTGATCGGACATCACCTGTTCGGCATGCTGGGCATGACGGTCGGGTACCACCGTTTGCTGACGCATCGCAGTTTTCAGTGCCCGCGTTGGCTTGAGCGGACGCTCGCCATCTTGGGTGTGTGCTGCTTGCAAGATACGCCCGCTCGCTGGGTTGCTACGCACCGGCTGCATCATCAGCACTCGGATCAGGCGCATGATCCTCATAGCCCGCTGGTCAATTTTATGTGGGGGCAGATGGGTTGGCTGATGGTGAACAACCGCGACGTCAACCGACTTTCGCATTTGGAAAAGTACGCCAAGGATTTGATGCGCGATCCGTTTTACATGTGGCTGGAACGTTCGCACCATGGGCTGCTGGTTTTCGGAATCCACGTGGTCGCGATCTTCGCCCTGGGGGCCGGCATCGGCTGGCTGTCTGGCGGTGGACCTACTGAGGTGCTGCGAATGGGGCTGAGCCTACTGGTTTGGGGTGTCGCCGTGCGAACGGTCTTTGTGTGGCACGTTACCTGGGCGGTGAACTCGCTGACGCACCTCTGGGGTTATCAAACGTACGCGACCAGCGACAACAGCCGCAACAACTGGCTGGTCGGACTGCTGGCCCACGGAGAAGGATGGCACAACAATCACCATGCCCTGCCAACCGCCGCAGCCCATGGGCGGAGGTGGTGGGAGTTCGATTTGTCGTACCGCGTGATCTGCTTCTGGGAACGCATCGGACTGGCATGGAATGTCGCGCGTCCCGAGCTCCGCGGCCAGCATCACCTAGCCGTAGATAACGGCGAGTAGCTGGGTTTCAGCACGCTAGTCACGAGAATGACAGATTAGTGCATTTGGGAATTGACGCTCCCCCAGTCAATAAGCGATATTTGAGGGGTGATGTGCAGGCTGTGTGGCTGATTTGGCAAATGGAATGTTTGCCCGCTTTGGTAGATCTGATTGTGAACGATCGCAATCGCTGAAGTTGTTTAAGCCACCATCATCGTGGAGTATGAGATTCTCATGGCAGTCTATATTGTTAAGCCCGGTGATTCCTTATCGGCCATCGCTGCAAAACATGGGATCGCATCTTGGCAGGTTCTTTACAACCATCCCTCGAACGCCGCGTTCCGTACTCTTCGTCCAAATCCAAATCTCATTCATCCGGGCGACAAGATCAACATCCCTGGAAGTCCTGGTTCACAGCCAGCAACAAACACTCCGATACCGGCGGCAGAGCAACCCAAATATGCTATGGCCATCATCGACGGTACTGGCCCGGGAGAAGATGCGAAATACATTCCAAGCATGAAGTACTCGTTCTGTCGGCAACTTGGCGATGCATTGGAGCCAATCAATCTTGGAAAATACTGGAGAGGCCCAGGGCCGGCCGGGTTCGAAGTCGAGGGGCTGGCTCAAAGTGCCTATGAGTACCTGCTTGGTGTCCACCGTTCAAACCCCTCAACGCGACTGATGCTCGCTGGTTATAGCCGAGGGGCCTCTGCTGCGATTTTGGCTGCGGAGCATTTGGAGAAAAACGGCAACATTCCGGTGGATTCGCTATTCCTATTCGACGCGGTCGCGCGACACACAATTTCGGGAGGCGAGGTAATTCCGGCAAATGTTCAGTTCAGCCGTCACGTACGACGGGACTTGCAGGCAACCCTTGTCATCAAATACGAGGGGTCATTCTCGGATGCAGAGATCAAGGGAGTTAGCCTGACCAATTCATCAAATCCAATGCGGCCGACGTTTGGAAACACGGGCCTGACATGGAGAGGAAACGGTGACCACCTGCCGGCAGTCCCTTTCGCTGGCTCGCACGGAGCACTTGGTGGAGTTGGATGGAGTTTTGTAACTGAGGACCCTATGTGCCAAGTGCGTGTCGCATCGTACATGAATGCTCAGTTGGCGGCACGAAAAGTTTGGCACAACTTGCAGTCCTATCGTCCTGACCCTACAAGGCGGAAACTTCCGGGGCCTAACGAATTTGCGTTCGGGATGACGCTCAATGCCCTGCTGCTGATGAAGCATCGATTCGACGTGAAAAAAGCAGGACAAGTTCCCTAATGGTCGACACGACTTTGGAACTCCAAAGTTCTTTCTCCGGACGGTATCGATAGCAGCCGCGGCGGGTGGCAGTTGCCATGCTTTGAATCGCGGCAACGCCCAGCAGTTTGATGTCAACAAAGAATCGGGAACTTCGCGCCGACTTTACAACGCGGACTTGCGTTGCCGATTTCCGGCAAGTTTCAGGCACCCCCACCATTTGTGGCATAGGCTAGTAATGACCTACGAGTTTCACCTGTTGCCTGGGTGAGCGGGTCATTCTTTTCCGACTCTCATCAAATCGGAGCCTGCCAATGGGTGCTATCCGTTCGCTGGTCGTATGTAGTTTGGTATGGGTAGGTCTGAGCACGGTCGTCCGAGCGGACGAAGTGAGGAACTGGGGCGACGTGCGAGGGAATCAGGTTCCCGGCGCACTGGTGGATGTGACGGCCGATCAAATGGTCGTGCTGCTGGTCGATGGGGCAGAAGTTTCGATTCCGCTGAAGGTCTTCTCTGAGGGCGATCAGAAGTACCTTCGCGAGCAGATGCCAGAAAAGGTGAAGCAAGCCCATGCCGAGGCCACTTCCAGCGAAGCACTAACGCAGCAAGAGCAGGCGAAAGAGGTGGCAAGCCAAGAGCTCACCGGTGCCGACTTATACCAACCACCGAGCACCAATCAGAACATCCATTATTTCTGCACGAACTGCGATGGGGACCTTTCCGCGAGTATCGGGGTGGGGGATCACTGCCCTCATTGCGACATCCTGATCGAGTACGAAGAAGACGAACACGGCAACGTCGTGAAAGGGACAAAAGAACTTCCCTGGTGGGGACGCCTGGTCGCACGCATCGCGACGTTCGTCGTCATCTTCGTGGTGAGCACGGCCTGGAAGTTTCGCCGTCTGATTCCGTTTGGGTAATCTTCACCGCCATGAAAAAAGGTCAGGCTTCCAGCGAAGGAAACCTGACCTTGGCAGATGTCAGTAAGCGAGAAGCGATGTTACTTCGCTTCGGCGACTTCGAAGCCGGCCTTTTCCCATGCTTTTTCACCGAACAAGGCGGTCAGCTGTTCTTCGCCTTCGAGGCCTTCGGCTTTGCCTTTGCAGTTGTTGCAGCAGAATTTCACGGTAGCGCCGTTGACCGTCAGTTCGGTCTTCATCGGGCCGCCCGTGAATGGGCAATGTGCCTGCTTGGCTTGCTTGGTGGCGACCAATTGCTGGTTGGCCTTGGCCATGACGGTTTCGTCTTTGGCATCCAGCTTCTTCGCGAAGCCTTTCGGGCAGTTGTTGCAGCAGAAGAAGACTTTGCCGCCTTTGTAGTCAAGCGACTTATCGGCCTTGGCAGCGGCCTTTGGGTTCATAATGCACTTGACCCCTTCGAGGTCAATTTCGGCCGCGACGAGGGACACCGTCGCCACAGCAAGAAGAGCGAGTCCGGCTACGAGAAAACGAGCTTTCATCGGAAAGAACCTTTCACAGGAGGGATTAGTTGGCAGATCAGAAATTCGGCGATTCCTGGTATTATCAACATTGCAAATAGGGCGAGTCAAGAAAAAATGGGGGATTTTGGCGGTTGGGTGATACTATTGTGCTGACAAAAAGTAAGCCGGTTCACGCTCCAGCTTTCGAACGTCACCGCGAAATGATAGCGTCGGTAACATCACGGCAAGCGGGAATGCAAATCAGGATTCGAGCGAACGATGCCCAAAAGAACCATGACCCGCTGGAATCCCGTTCAGCTTGACTTCGTTGAGGTCGACGGGCTGCCGTCGATATTTCGCCTGCAACGCTTCGCGGCTGGTCCACCGGTGAGCTTCGACGACGAAGACCGGCTCGATCGCATCACCGAAGTTGCCCAGCAACTAGTCGATGCCGATACCTCGCTCGACGTCCAAGGCGGCAAAGTCGCCAAGTTAAAACCAGGAGAAGATTGGCCGCCGTTGGCCTGCACCTTTGCCACGCACTCGCTGGACGCATGGGCCAATCGCATGGTGTTCACCTGCGAGGAGGTTGATCTCACCCTCGCGACCACTATGCACCAGCTTGGCCAGGCAGGCGACCTGAGCCTGGTGCTGCCTGACACGGTTGGCATTTTCCAAGAGTCTTCCACGCAAACGATCCCCGGACTCTGGCAGCAGCAGATGAACGTGAAGGTTCTTGATTCGCCGAAAGACGTGTTGGCATTGCTGAAGAAGAGTGACAAGGAACAACGCCAAGGAAGACCTCCCCGGGCGAAGAAACGCTTCGGAGATCGTCACTGCGAGATCCCTGGCCTTTGGCCGCAGCGAGCCTGTGCGTATTTCATCGAACTGTCAGCCGACGAAAGCCCACTCGATCTGTTCGAGGCCTTCACGAAGTTTGATCAGGCATGGGGAAAAGTGAACTCGGACGCGGGAAGAGTCGTGGTTTCCAGGACAACCTGGACCTTGGAAACGCCCACGGGCGATCGCTATGGCGCCGTTAACTGGGCAGGACAAAACGCCCTGGCTATGCTAAAGGACTTTGCCAGCAAGCACGACAAACAGCATGGCTACGTGAGCAACTTCTCGATGCTGGTTGTTGCGGGTGACACCTCGTATGAAATTCCCGCGTGCCAGCTATCGGAAATGAAAGGATGACGACAGTCGCTCCCGTTCACTGACGCGTGCCACTGACTTCCTCGACCGCGAATCTAAGTGCCAGCAAGGCCAAGCTGGTTTTTCAGGAATGCCAGCATCAATCCACTGGTCTTCTCATGATACTTACCCAGGTTGTGGCTGGTGTCTTCCAGGATGACCACGCGATGCTCAATGTCGAGTTCATCGAATATGGCTTTCAGCGGCTTGAACGCATCGGGACGGTCTTGATCGCCGTTGATGGTCAGCAGGGAGTATTGGTTCGCTTTCAGCTTGTCGGCGTTTTGCTTAGCGACAGCCAACAGTGGGCTGTCTTCGCCGCTGCCTCGGAAGGCCAACGCACCACCCCAGCTGCCAGCGGCACAGAAGAGGTCCGGGTGGTTGAGCGATAGGTGCACCGAGCCGGCGCCTCCCATCGAGAACCCGCAGACGACGCGCCCCGATGGCTTGGCTTGGGTCGGATAGTCTTGGTCGATCTGGGGAATCAGTTCGTCGACGATCATCTTCTCGGCGTCCCCTCGATAGCCACTCATGCCGCCGTTAGGAAACACGCAGATCGCCGCGGGGAACTTGCCACCGCGGATCGCTCCGGCGACTTGCGAGGCGAAGCCTGCGGCGTCGGACCTTTCGCTCCCGCCGGCACCATGCAGGAAGTAAACCACCGGGTAACGCGTCTCGCCGCTGGTATCCATTTCGGGCGGTGTCCAAACGACGTAACCGACCTCGTGTCCGAGCGACTTGCTTTCGAGCACTTTGTGCACCAGGCCTGGCATCTTCGGGATGTCGGGGTTCACCCATTTCACCTCGCGACGCGGACGCTGGGCCACCGCGAAAGAGGTCATGCCAATGGCCAATAACAGGGCGAGCGCCGAGATCGATCGGGCAGTCATAGCAGATCACCTAAGTAGGAAGAGCAGGAGGGAAACGAGGAGGATCCGACACGTTAACTGTTACGAGAAAACGGAACAATCCTGACAAAAAACTTATTCAGGTTCCACCAACGACTATGGGGAATCTTCTAAATCCCAGCTGAAAACTGTTGGTTTTCGAACGATGGGTACGTTATAAGATTTCCAGCCCTGCGAAGTGTTGCTTCCAACCCTCCGTCGGTCCGGTCCTCCTCGCCTCTTTTCCAGCCCTTGTCTCTACCTTCACCAACTCAGGAGTCAACGTGAAACCAGTCACTTTGCGTCAGCGGCTTCGATACCAATTCGATACCTTCATCTCTAAAGGAGGCGGTTCAATCTTCGTGAGCCTGGTGGTCGTCTTCCTGGTGCTGTTTGCCTTACTCGCCGGGCTGCGGGGCCTGAGCATGTTGATCGAACCGTCTGGCGTTTCGCACGAAACACACGATTCGTTTCTCGGCCAGGTTTACATCATCTTCCTGGAGTTGACCGACCCGGGGAATATGAACCAGGACAAGTTCTCGTCGCCCCTGATCAAGATATCAGGTGTCTTGGCTGGCCTGGCCGGCGTGATCATTCTGTCGATGCTGATCGCATTCATCACTACGGCGCTCGATCAGAAACTGGCCGAACTCCGCAAAGGCTTTTCCCGCGTCATCGAAGACGACCACACGCTGATCCTGGGTTGGAATCATCGCGTGCCGGAGATCCTCCGTGAACTGGTGATCGCCAACGAAAGCGAAAGTGATGCCTGCGTGGTGATTCTGGCCGATGTCCCTAAGGAAGAGATGGACGACTTCCTCAGTGTGAACGTCACTGATCGCCGCACGACCCGCATCGTCACCCGTAGCGGTAAACCTTCGGCGAAGCTCAACCTCGAGATGGTTTCGCTGTCGACCAGTAAAAGTGTCGTGGTGCTGGCCTCGTGCCCGGAAGCGGCCACCGACGCGGAGAAAGCGGCCAGCGATATTCGCACGATCAAAACGATTCTCGGCGTGATGGCCTCGCGCGATGAGAACGAACACGAAGAACTGAACATCGTGGCCGAGCTGTTCTTCGAGCGGAGCCGCAACATTGCCGAAGACATCTCGTCCGAGGTTACGGCAATCGACGGGCAAGAGATTTTGGCCAAGCTGCTAGTGCAGACGAGCCGTTCGCTGGGGCTGAGCGTTGTGTATGCCGAGATGCTGTCGTTCGACGGTTGCGAGCTTTACTTCCACCAGGCCCCGTGGAACGGTATCACGTTTGGCCAGGTAATGTATCACTTCCCCGATGGCGTACCGATTGGCCTGCGGCATGTCGACGGCACGGTGGTGATCAATCCTGAAGCCAGCATGGTGCTCGGCGAAGAGGACGACATTCTGATTCTGGCTGAAGACGATTCGACGATCGAGTTTGTCAAAGACGCGGTCGCCAAGCCCAACGGGCTGAAGCTGGCCGACGGCAAGAAGAGCGAGCAGACGGTTGAACGCGAACTGCTGATCGGCTGGAACGAGAAGCTGCCGCTGATCGTTCGCGAATATGCCGACTACGTTCAGCCTGGCTCGCAGATCGATATCATGCTTCGCGAGCCGAACGATGCAATTCAAGAAAAGGTCGTGCAACTGGATGCCGAACTCGAACATATGACCGTTCGCCTGATCGAGTCGAACCCGACGGATATTCCTTCGCTGACGGCGCTGCAGCCGTTTCACTACGACAACATCATCATCCTGAGTTCCGGTGATGTTGAAGCCGACTCGGAAACCTCCGACTCCGAGACGATCGTCATCTTGATTCTGCTGCGGAAGATCTTCTCGGAAGCTGGGGATGGCATCGACACGAGCAAGACCAAGATCATTACCGAGGTGATGGACTCCGACAATCAGGAGCTGGTCGCCAGGGCAGGGGTGCACGACTTCATCATCTCGAACCGCTTCGTCAGCACGATCCTGGCCCAGATCAGCGAAGAGGCCAGCATCAAGGCTGTGTATGACGACCTGTTCTCCGAGGATGGTTCCGAGATCTACCTGAAGCCAGCCCGACTCTACTTCGATTCGTTCCCGGTGGAAGTCACCTTCGCCGACATGATGGATATCGCCCAGCAGCGCCAGGAAGTATGCATTGGCGTGAAAGTTCAGGCGTTAGAAAACAACATGAACCAGAACTTCGGCGTGAAGCTGATCCCTGAAAAGAACACGAAGTGGACCTTAAATGCGGAAGACCGCCTGGTGGTGGTTTCGGAGGATGAGACTTAACGCGAAGCTAGTTGATAGACTGGACTACCTTTGACAATGCTTCGATAGATACCCGAAGGAACCAATTGCATGATGCACCCCGCTACAATTCGTCCTGCCACCGAAGGTACTCGTGTTGCCGTCGTGGGCGATCTTTACCGCTACCTGGCCACCGGCGACGAAACGGGCGGGGCGTACGCGACGATGGACGCGACCGTTCCGCCTGGCGGTGGTCCACCGCCGCACGTTCATAGCCGGGAAGAAGAGTCGTTCTTCGTACTCGAAGGAGAGATCACGTTTCGTTTGGAAGACGAAACGATCGTCGCCGGCCCCAACACGTTTGTGAACATCCCCATCGGCGCCCTGCATAGTTTCAAGAACGAAAGCGACCAGCCTGCCCGGATGCTGCTAACGGTCGCCCCGGCCGGCCTGGAAAAGATGTTCCTGGACGTGGGCAAGGTACTGACCAGCCCCGACGAGCAGCCGCAGCCACCAACGGAAGAAGAGATTCGCAAGCTATTGGCAGTGGCGCCCAGCTATGGGGTTGAGATTCGTTTGCCGCATTAGCTGACGAAATTGGACGAAGTACGTAGACTGAAATGCATGCTGATTCTGCTACTGATCTTCGTGACCGCGTTGTTCTTCGCGCCAGTGCTTTTGAAGAAGCTGGGCGAATTGGTCGTGGTCGTCATCATGCTGCATTTTCTTATCCTGTTCGCGGCTCCGGGAGATGGCGGGCGATGGGGCAGCTTGGCCCTGTTCCTACTGGGATGCTTCGATTGCGGACTCTGGTTGTTTCGGCGTGAACTCTCCGTTGTAGTTCGGAGAGATGATGGTAACGGCTTGGTCACAAGATTGGGGATCGTTCTCGCGCCCATTGCGATTGCGTTCGTCACGACGGTCGTGCTTACCGTCTTTGAGACGCGCCAATAAGATTCCTACGGGTTTTGCCGTAATTCTTTTGCCAAAATTGGGTATCGCCTGCAGCAAGTCGGTAGGCTGGCAGCAGGCCAGTCGATTTCCCCCTTACTTTCTTGCGTACAAAATGGTGCTCTTCATGGTGAATCAACGAAGCATGGTGTCTTGTCTGGCGATCGTTTGCCTGGCTCTTTGCGTCTCATTGGCGGTTGCTCGCGGGCCTAAGAAGCAGGGGGGACAACAGCGTGGTGCCGCCGACGCGAACAATGGCGTTCAACAGGCAGCAGGCGTGGCGAACGGCAATGCCCAGCGTGGTAACGGGATGGGTGGCAACATGGTGGGGCAGCAGAACATGCCGACCATCGAACAGCTCGCCCAGGCGTTGCTCACTCAGTACGACGCCGACGGCAGCAATGCCTTGGATCAAGCAGAGTTGCAGTTGGCCTTGGAAGGCCTGCGGCAGATGATGATGCAACAGCAAGCGGCCGCCGCGAATGCGCAGCGGCAACAGATGGGCGCCATGATGCAGCAGGATCAAAACGCGATGCCTGCTGTCGGCCGTGGTCCTGGCGGGCCCGCAGGCGGTCGCGGAGGCCAGGGTGGCCAAGCGGGACGCGGCGGTCGCTAAATCGCCCAGCGCAAAGAAATAGGCTGGGTTTTGGTCCAGCCTATATAACATCAAGCGTCGACTTCGATTACTTGGTTGTCAGATCGAAGTCGAACTTGTTCTCGCCGGAAGTGACGGTTGCTTTTAGCTCTGACTGCTTGTTGTACTGGGAGGGAACGCGCACAACGGTTCCATCGTCGAGCGATTCACCCCCAGCGATGCGAACGATATAGTCGCCCAGGGGAGCCCCGGTCTTGTAGCCTGGATACACCAGGGAGTAACTCCCGTCTGGCTGGGTGTAGCCGGTGGCGGTCGTTCGATCGGTCGTATCGCCGGTCGGCTCAAAGTTGACTTCGAGACCGGAGATGGGCTTGCCATCCAGCGTGACGACGCCTTGGACCGGAGCCATCGAGCCGCCGGAGCAACCAACAAGACACGTCAAAATCGTAAGCAGGGCTAGTGTGGAAGCAGTGTGAAACTGCAGACGCATGATCAGGTCCTTGAGATAGGAGCTACCAGAGCGACAACACGCAGGGTTCGTGTTGTCGCTTGGATTGCAAAAAGAATAGAAACAACGATTCAGACTGGCTTAGAAGGGCGCTTCGAAGGGGGTACCATCGTTGCGGAGGCTAAGCGGCTTCAAGACGTTGTTCTTGTCGGTCGTTTCGGGAACAAAGTGGACCGAAGCATCCGCGGTGAGCGACATCACGCCACCAGGGTGCAGGCTTGACCAGCCTTTGCCGGCATTCTGTGGCTGACCGGCGGCGGCATAGTCGAAGTTCATCGTAAACGCCGCGCGGAAGACCGTACGAAGTGTCGACTCATTGCCAAAGCTGTCGTTCTTACCAGCCCCGAGCCAGGTTGCGGCCCGTCCCTTGGGGTACTCACGCTCGGCGACGAGCAGCGTGTTGCTGGTCCCGTCGGTAATGTCCGAGAAGTTGAGGAAGCTGTTGCCCCACAGCAGACCGCCGGCATCGAGGTTCTTAACAGGATAGTTGGGCGTGTTGCTCCAGCCAGCACAGCCGACGTAGTTAGCCACGGCAACGTCAAAATGATCGGTGCCGCTGAACTTCTGACTTTGGGCAAGTTCGGGGGCAGCGTCCGAAGGACAGATGTAGGCCTCGATTCGCTGTTGCAGCAAGGCCTTATCCGCGGCTGTGGCACTGCTGTTGTAGCGGTTGTACAGCGGTGTGTTGCCTGGGTCGAGTTGATCGTAAAAGTTCTGCTGTTCGATGAAGGGGAGAATGGCCACGGCCCAGCCGTAATTGCACTTGCCATTTCCACCGCGATAAAGCCAACCGGCTGGCATGGCGCCATAGGTATCGTGGTAGTTGTGCAGTGCCAGGCCAATCTGCTTCATGTTGTTGCTGCACTGCATCCGGCGAGCGGCCTCTCGGGCTTGCTGGACGGCTGGCAGTAACAAGGCAATCAGAACGCCGATAATCGCGATGACCACCAGCAACTCGACAAGGGTAAAACCTCGGTTCATAAACTTCGCGCGCATAGTGTTTCCAACGAAAGAGTAGAACGGAAAAGAAAAGAAAACTCAAAATCACTGACTTTTAGGCTAACAATGGCCTTGGAGACAGTCAACGGACGTTTTCACGCGAAATCATGCTGCAAGGGAAAAGAAAATGCCCGTAACTATGCACGAGTGGCAATGTGGTGCGTAAAAAAACTCATGAGTACGTCAAATACTACTCAGTGGGGGATTCGTCGTTAGCCTCGCTCGCTACAGAACTTGGGCCGATAGCGAACTCGAAAGCACTTGGTGCTGATGCTCAACGGGCTGATCGGCCAGATTTATGTGTCATTTTCCGCAAAAAATATGGCAGCTCGTTACTAAATAATCGTTAGGGAACTCACGGCTATTGAGTATGATCGCCTGCCGGTGGGTGCCGCGTCATGGCACAAAGAAGTACCATGACCCCTGTTTCCTGTTGTCGAAGTCGCAGGTTCTTGGGACTGCGTTAGGTGATCTCGCAGGCTGTCCCCTCGATAGCGCACTCGAGTTACCTGGCAAACGTGCTTGTAGAAACGGAGATCCGTTGCTTCTTGACGAAGGTGAGCTGTAGCCTCGTACGATCCGGAGTGGTAATCATTCCGTGGTGTTGTCTTCGCTTGGTACCTGCTGGCTCCAGTTCATGACGGCTTCGATGAACTGATCGCGGTCGGTATCGGTCGAGAATGCGTGCCGGGGGACGACGACGGCGACGTCGGCCTGGATGAACACGTGCGTTTCCGTTACGTGGACGCAATTCACAACGTTCCATTTTCTGGTGGTGGAACCCTGTGGACTCTCGATCGTGAAGCCATCCATGGAGGCCGTCAGTGTTCGGTGTCCGAGGAAATCCTTGTCCTTCTCGCTGAGGCCGTCCCTCGAGAGTCTCTTAATCAGCTTCTTACCGAACTCGCTACGTTTGCTTCTAAAAACGACGAACGTCACCACGACGCCGCCAATCGCGCCGTAGAAATAGAGCCAGTACAGCATCGGGTCCCATGTGAGGCCAGCGGCCCAAACGATAAGACGGAAGACACCTACGACGGCGAGCCCGATGATCGCACCGAGAATGAGAACGAACAGGTTGAAAACCCGGGAGTGCTGCATCAGTCGGGCAACGAAGTTCGCGTGCCAGAAATTCTTCCAGGCAGTTACGTCTTCGGAGGTCAATTCATAATTCAGTTCAAACGTCGATGGCGTCATCTTGGGCACTTTCTACGATTTGATGACCGGACAGCGAACTGGCTATTCAAAGAGTGGCTCCGTGCTACTCCGCCTGATTTAATTCATCAAGAATCGCACTGATCTGTTTCTCAGCAGTATCAAAGTCAAAGTCATCCGATAACTGGATCACCTTCTTCTCTTCATCATCCTGCAGCACAATCAACTGCCCCTTCAAATCGGGAATCGCATGCGCGCGGCCATCGAAATAGACTTCCTGTGTTGTGAAGCTCAATTGGGTCTTTGAGTAAATATCGAATTTCGACGGCCTGATGGTGGCCAACGCGAAGCTGTAGCCGGAGTTTCTTTCGTGGAAAAACTCCAGCATGGCATGATAAGGATCGCCGATCATGCTCTTGTTGATGTGTTGATATTTCTCGACAAGCGATTGGCGTTTGACGCACGACATGCAGAGCATCGAGATACCGGCGCAAATCAGCAAGGTCCAGCCACGCAATGCACGACTCTGGATGTTCATGGGGCTCGCTGTGAAAAAGAAGTCGGTCGAAACAATCGTTGCTGTAGGCTTCATGCCCTGGATTCGTCTCAGCATATACCAAGCCGAGCGTCGTTTCCTTATCTCCCCAGCAGATTGTCATCGTTAAGACTCAATTTGCATACGATCCCTTTTGATCGCTCCACGTTTTCAGGCATAAACCAGTCGCTGGCAATTGCAGACGCGTCCACGGTTGGGTTATTTTCCGAGACGGTAGTTCTTGGCTGAAATGGATAGAACCTGTAATGCAATCAACACAACCGATCGCTTGTAACCATCGCCTGTACGCACTGGCAGTGGTGGCTGCTGTTCTTTTCGCCGGCGTGGCCGCGGCAGAAGAGAAAACCCGCACGTTCGTGAACCCAGTTTATGCCGGGCAAGACCCTTACATCATGGTGGGGCCGGATGGGGCCTATTATCAGGCTGCCAGTATTCGTGACGATCGTGGCATTCGCGTTTATCGCAGCGAGTCGCTCACCGATCGCGGGATTCACCGCGACGTTTTCTCTGCTCCGGACGAAGGCCCCTATCGCGCTCAGTGGTGGGCCCCCGAGATCCACTACTTGGATGGCAGTTGGTACATCTATACCTGTGCCGACGACGGCGACAACGCCAAGCATCGCGTCGTTGTGCTGAAAGCCGACAGCGATGATCCGCTTGGTTCGTACTCGATCGCTGCGGAACTTGATACGCCTGCCTGGGCGATCGATGCGACCATTGCGACCTTCGGCAACGGCCGGCGCTACTGCATCTGGTCAGGCTGGCCGGTCGGTACCGATCCTGATTCCACGCAGCACCTGTTCATTTCCGAGATGGAGTCTCCCACAAAGCTCATCGGCGACGTGGTTGACCTTTCGACGAAGATGTACCCCTGGGAAACGGCTGGCCGCCCGGCCGGGCTCAATGAAGGCGCCCAGGTGCTGCGCCGCAATGGCAAGACCATGATCATTTACGCTGCCAGCGGATCGTGGACGCCTGACTATTGCTTTGGGCTGATGACACTGGAAGGAGATGACCCGCTGGATGCGTCCGCTTGGAAGAAGCAGGACAAACCGTGGTTCTCTCGGGCGAACGAAGTTTACGGACCTGGACATGGCTGCCTGGTGGCTTCACCCGATGGCACCGAGGACTGGCTGGCGTTTCACAGCTCGATCGATGCGAAGGGTTCGTGGAACCGCTGCATCAGCTTGAAGAAAGTGACCTGGAATGAAGCTGGCATGCCGGAAGCAGGCCAGCCGGCTGCTTGGGGTGAGCCGCTTTCGCGGCCTTCAGGCGAGGCCAAACTAAAACAGGGCGTTGCGGTCGACGATGGCTTCGCTTCGCCTGATGCCTGGGAAGAGCTGCACTTCTTCAACGGGCGGACACTTCGATTTCGAGACGGAGTTTGCGAGCTTCGTGCAGACGCCGATCGGCGCTTTGGTGATAAGATCTTGCTTCGCGGCTATACATACGACAACTTCGTTTTGAAAACGCAAATTCAGATCGAACGAGGCAAAGGCGCAGCAGGCGTGATCTTTCGCGTCCAGAACGCAGGCATCGGACGAAACAATTTCCAAGGCTACGTGGCCAACATCACCACCAGCGGTGACTTGGTTCTGGCGCGATGCGATGGCAACAGGATCACACCTCTGGCCAAAGCGCCAATCGATGTTGCTATGGGCCAGTGGCATGACCTGAGTGTTGCAGCGGATGGAAGCGAGCTGAAGGTTTACATCACGGACATGAAGAACCCCAAGCTCACCGTCGTTGATAAAACGTTTGCGGCAGGAAAGCTGGGCGTTCGTGGTGACGACGTACGCGTCGAGTTTCGCCAGCTTTCCATCGAGCCGATAACGCCGTAGTTAGAACAGCGGAGCGAAGCCTGCTTCGCGGCGGCAACTCGATAGCTGAGCCAGGTGAAAGCCGAAGTGGTTGGTTAGCAGCAGCGTGATGACATCCCCGACGTTTTGAATCGGCGAGCCATCGAAAAGGCCGATACCATGCGGTTGGGCAAGAAGCTCAGGCGTTGCGTCTTCGAGAGCCATCTTCTGCAACTGCGTATAAGCACTGGTGACGGCATCGATCAGTGTTTGCTTCGTGAGCCCTGTCTCGACCGGGACTTCGCCGGAGCTGCCGGGTGCGAACAGCGGCATCCAATCGGGGTGCGTTAGTGATCCGCCCAGTGCTTGCACACCCATCTCGCCAGTCAGTGCCAAGTGCCCCATCACCCACACTGGTAAATGCTGGTGACCGGCTGCCGGCTGGTAGAGGGCCGCATCGGGAACGTCAGCCGCAATCTTCTGAAAACCGGCGAGTTGGAATTGATTGATAGCAACGGCGCTGGTCAGCATGGGTGGTCTCCGCGTGATGTGGGATGTTGTGGAGCCGAGCAGGTAGCCTGGCGTTGGGCACTAAGATGACACATTGCCGAGAAGGTTACGACATTTTTATTCGCGGCTCACCGTTGTCAGGGCTATCTTTAAGGCAAGTCTCACCAGCGACATTATCGCGAATCGGCATGGGAGCATCGATGGCCACTTATCGTTCGCTGCAACAATTACTTAGTTCGGCACTGGAAGCCTCGTCGGGAAAGGTAGCTCTGAGGTCGCGCGAGCGTGAGCTGAGCTACGCGGAACTAGATCACGGCATTCAAATGGTTGCGGCAGGGCTTCACGCGCTGGGGATCACCAAGGGGGATCGTGTGGCCTGGTATCTGCCCAATTGTGTTGAGGCGGTGTTCGTCACCATGGCCTGCTATCGCATCGGAGCGATCGCGGTACCGCTCAATTATCGTTACGTGGCCGAGGAAGTCGAAGATGTCGTTGCCCGCACCCAGGCCAGACTGCTGGTTTATGCCGGGGAAAAGGCCGACACGGTGGCGCCCGTCATTCAGGCAAAAGACATTGTATCGGTGGTCGTGGGGGATGAAGCCGAACGGTCCAGGGCGTTTGCCTCGCTGCTTACCGCCGGTACGATTGCCGAGCCTACGCCTGTGGCCGCGGACGATCCCGCGCTGATCCTGTTTACTTCGGGCAGTACCGGGCATCCCAAGGGAGTCATGCATTCGCACGAAGGGGTCTATAGCGCGATTGATCAATCACGAAAGCTATTCGACTTTCAAGCAAAGGATGTTGTTCTGGTCGGCAAGTCGATCAGTCACGCTGGTGGCTTGCAAACGCAGATGCTGCCTGCCCTGTTAGCCGGTAGCAAGGTGCTTCTCGAAATGAAGCCGACGCCTGCCCGAGCAGTCGAGGCGATCACCAAGTACGGCGTAACCGAGTACGGTCTACTTGCCAGTGACCTACTCGATTTCATTGAGTACCTGGAACAAGAGCAGCACAGGTTGCCCACCTTGAACAACGCTATTGGCTCTGGCGATAGCGTGCCGGCCGACCTGCATCATCGCTTTCGTGACCTTTTGGGGTGGGAAGTGATGGAAGGGGCTGGCATGACTGAAGTGGGTTGCTACTACTCTGCCAATCCTCGTTACGGAACCCGCAAGTGGGGATCGCTTGGTGTTCCCACACCAGGAACCCAGTTGCGGATTGTTAACGAAGATGGCACTGACTGCGAAGCTGGGCAACACGGCGAGATCGTCCTGAAGATGAAGTCGGCCACCATCGGGTATTGGAACGATGACAACGCAACGCACGCACTCTTTCGCGACGGCTGGCTGCATACCGGCGATCTGGGCTATGAAGATGCGGAAGGGTATGTGTGGTTTGTGGGCCGCAAGAAGTTGATGATCATCCGTCGCGGATCGAACATCGCACCTGCCGAAGTCGAGAACGTCCTCGACGAGCACCCGCTGGTGCATGCTTCGATTGTGGTCGGCGTGCGTGATCCGCACGACGGTCAAGTTCCGGTTGCCTGCGTTGCTTTAGCCGAAGGAGCCGGTGCTGATTCGGAAGCAGCGATTCGAGATTTCGTGCGGCAACATCTTGCTGCCTACAAGAACCCGGTCCACTACCTCTTTCTTGACGCATTGCCGCGAACGGGGACCGGTAAGTTTGATCGGCATACGCTGATGGAACGTGCCGAACGAACGTTTGGCTAGGCCGCTACGTGTCTGTAGCTGTATTAGAGATGCTGTGCTTGTGGGTGGATGCTGTATAGCCTTGTGGGGTTGCATTCGATTGAGTTGTTTTCCTGTTCCATTAGGGTGGTGTATGGGCATTCGAGAAAATGTCCAGTGTGCAAGTGGTGATTTTATATCACCCTGAGAATAGGGAATAAAATGGCCCAGCAACTGCGAAACAACTCTTAATAGCCCGTAGCGGCAGCGTTAGGTCCATTGAGATTTATTTGCGCTATTGTTAGAATAATTTCGTTGCTCTTCTTTCCTTTTCGTCGGTGTATAGCACGATTCTGGCGTGCTTCGTCTTGAGTTGTATTAGTAGCTTTGATGAAGCAGTTCCCTCTCCCAGCCTTTTCCGTCTGTCGCTTGCGAATCATACATTCCTATCCTGCTCGGTTATGCCCCACTGCTCATGACCGGCCAACCATCGAGGTATCTTTATGAACAGAAAACGTGGCTTTACGCTGGTGGAATTGCTGGTGGTCATTGCGATCATTGGCGTTCTCATCGCGTTGCTGTTGCCTGCCGTTCAACAGGCCCGAGAAGCTGCTCGCCGCATGAGCTGCTCGAACAATATGAAGCAGACCGGCTTGGCGCTTCATAACTATCACGACACCTATCGTGTCTTGCCTCCGCAAGCCGCCAAGGGTGGTCACAGTGCGAACTGGTGGGTGTTTCTGTTGCCGTTCTGCGAGCAGGGAAATGCTTACGATCGCTTGTTAGTTGATGGCGGTGGTTTTTGGATGGGTTCGACCTCGACCGCGGCTTTAAACAACAAAGACGTCTTGGATGGTTTTGCACCTGATTACATGGTTTGTCCTTCCTCGCCGATGCCTACGTTCCTGAACAAGGCCAACTCGAATGGGGCGACCGACCAGATCGAACCTTCTTACGTGGCCATTGCCGGATCGAACAATCACTCGTCGACCGACAACTCGACTAATGGTGGCAACTCGCCGATCTCGGGCGGTGGCATGATCATTCGCGTTCGAGCACTCAATATGTCGGCATGCACCGATGGAACGTCGAACACGATCATCGTTGGCGAACAAGGCGACTACGTGGTTAACTCGAGTGGCACGAAGTACGACACCCGTGCTTCGCACAACGATGGTGGCTGGCAAGGCACCAACGGTCTCCAGGAAGTGAAAGGCAACGGCAGTGTCGTCGATCCGGCCAATCGTTGCTGGAACGAAACGACCATCATCGGCGGCCTGGGAGTCCGGATCTATGACGGAACGACCATGGGGATCAACAAATGCAATACGCCGATCATCTCGGCACATCCCGGCGGTGTCATGGCTCTGGGGCTGGACGGCCACGTGAACTTCCTTGCGGAAACGATCGATGTCCAAACTTGGAAAAACATGGTGGATCGCGATGACGGCAATGTTATCTCGCTGCCTTAATTCCAATTCCTCGTGAAACTCCAGTAAAGCCGCCGCCGGCACCCATTCAGGCGGCGGCTTTTACTTTTTCATGCTGCAAACACCTCTGTCAGGATTAATGAGCCATGAATTCGTCTTTGAAGCTATCATTCGCCGTTGTCTTGGGTTTGGCGCTCTTCGGATGCAACAAGAATGAAGACTTGGGAACCATCCATGGAACCGTCACTTACGATGGCGCCCCGGTTACCGAAGGGACTATCTCTTTTCGTGGGGAAGAAAGCGGGCTGAGCGTCAGTGACGAACTTGACGCGGAAGGGAAGTTTGAAGTGACCGCCGCTGGTGGAATTCCGCCAGGAACGTACAAGGCGTTTATCGTGCCGCCGGAAGTAGAGGTTTCGATTGGTCCGGATGTCGCTCCGGTTCTCAAACCGAAGGACATGCCCAACGTTCCCAAGGAGTATCGCAGCATTCGTACGACGCCACTGACGGCGGAAGTATCGATCGGCGATAACGAAGTCAACTTCGAGCTCAAGAAGTAACTTGGTCTGTCTACCAGACCACCGCCCACATCCTACGATGCATCAATCACCGATGCATCGTATTAAAAGACAAATGAAAGTAGCAGCACGGCCACGAGGAACAGGGGATAGACGGCACGCGACCAGGCCTGTAAACGCTCAGCAACTTTTTTGCGATCATGATTGAGAAGGTAGTTGTCGGCTACGGTATGAAGCAGGCCGAGAAACACGATCATGGTCGACAGAAGAATGAATCGATCCATCCGCGTTACGTACGATACCCGCGGTAAGAGCATCGTGATCGCAAACATGTACGCCACGAGGGTTAGGAACGCGGAGGTCGAAATACCGATGTTGGTGCCGGCTTGATCCAGTGATATCCAGCGTGGAAGCCAGGACATGATGACGATCAGACAGAGTGGGATGATCACCTTCAGCAGGTAGTACATCGTCAGCCGAACGACTTCGATCTTGAGTTCGTACCCGGCAACGCCTTGGTCCAGTGCACCTGGCGTATATGGCTTCGGTGATGCCTCGAAAGAATCGACCTTGAAATCAGGGAGCGAGAACTGTTCGGCAATCGCAGAATCGGCACCTGAATCAAATGTATAGGGCACAATCGCGACGTCTTCTTCCGAGAGGCCTGCGGCAGCCAAATGAATGGAAAGCACCTGCCGATCAAAGGGGAAATCCTGTAGCTTCAGCGGCTGTGAGAAACGCCCCCAAACCTTTTGACGAAGGGTTACCGTTCCGTCCGGTTGGATTTCAGCCGAGTCAGGATACGACTTCCAGGCCATCTGTTGGCCGACGATTGTCAGCCGGGGATTCCACACTTCGGTCAGGGAACAAACTCTCGGGCCGGGGCCAGGGTGCTCCAAAAATGGATTCTGCCACTGCGCAATGTAGTAGACGCTGGCGGCAAAGTTCTGATCGGCCGAGTTCACCTCATCGACGTCGATCACGAACACACCGACCTTTACCTCGGTTGGTTCGCCCCACACTGTGGGCCGAGATAGTTCCGGGGGTGGTGCTTGAACCGGGGCCACTGGCGTATCTTGATTAACCGCCGCCCCTTGGTCGCTCGGAGCTGTGACCGAGGTTGCCGTTTGGTCTGGGCTGGGTGGGGATAAAGCATCCTGGGCTGCCGCTATCGAACCAAGGCAAAGTGAGGCAAATACGCCAAGTATCAGCCGCACGTGAAACGACCCATGCCATGCCGAGAACATTGGTTGGACCTCGCGTTAGAATCCGAGCTTGGAGACCTCCTGCGGGCGGGCACTAAGGTGACTCAACGTGCCCAGACGAATGCAACCTTGCTACTCGTATTCTATTTTATGGATGTGACCCTAACTATTTAAATCTTGAGATTTCGATGGGGAACAGGGGGTTAGCCGCCGTCACTTTCGTGAAAGAGTCACTCCTTTTTCTAGATCGCCAAATCGGCAAACACTTCGCCGCCCGATGTCGCCGACCGTTGATGATTCTGCCATGGGCGGTTAAAACCATGGATTCGATCTGGAAGACTGGAATCGCTATAGCAGCAGGCAGAATGCACGGAATTCTGAATCTCAATAAACCGGCCGGCAAGACATCACGTGATGTGGTTAACATCATCCAGCGATTGGTGCGCCCAGCCAAGACAGGGCACGCCGGCACGTTGGATCCGCTGGCGACCGGAGTGCTGGTTTGTCCGGTGGGTCACGGTACGAAGCTGATCGAGTTCATTCAGCGAATGCCCAAGACGTACGAGGTGTGCTTTCTGCTGGGACGGCAAAGCGATACCGAGGATATCGAAGGCGATGTGCAGCTGCTCGACGATCCTCCTCAGCCCTCACGCGACCAGGTCGAAGCCGTGCTGCCCATGTATCTGGGAACAATTCAGCAAGTGCCCCCGGCCTTCTCGGCGTTGAAAGTCGCGGGCAAGAGGGCCTACGATTTGGCTCGCCAGGGAAAGGAAGTGGAACTGGCCAGCCGCGAGATCGAAGTCTACGCGATCGAGATCCTGGCGTACGACTATCCGGAACTCCGGATGCGTATCAAGTGCGGCAGTGGTACGTATATTCGTTCGTTGGGACGCGACATCGCGCGAGACCTGAGGACCGAGGCGATCATGTCCGAGCTAGTCCGCACGGCGATCGGCAGTTTTGAAATCGCGGACGCCTTTCAGCCAGACGATCAGTTAAGTCGCGGGAAGTTGGCCGCTTCGCTGCAGCCAACCTCGTTGGCGGTCTCGCAACTGCCCCACGCAACGGTGAGCCAGGAAGAGATCCTCCGGCTGGCCCAGGGGAAGTTGATCGAAGTCTCGGTGCCTGCGGCTGCAGAGGAAGTCGCCGCGATGACCACCGCTGGCGAACTGGTCGCGGTGCTTGTGCCTGGCAAAGAGGGCGGGTGGCGGACGATTCGCAACTTTGCCAACGACTACCTGTAACGACTGTATCGAAAGTGCGGCACGTTTCGGATCTGAGCGTTAGCGAATCGCGCTTATGGCCGAAAAACGAACTGCGGCCTCATCGCTAGCAGTGCCGAAGGAGGAAAGTGGAGCGCTGTAACGCGAGTGTGAGCTCGGGTCAGTTGCTATCGATCTCCCCAGTTTCCCGGCACCGTGCATGTTCGAAGAACGAAGTATCCAGCGAGACTTGATCGCCATTGGATTGTCTGCGTTGACAATCTTCTTGGCGTTGTCGCTGCTGTCGTATCGCCCGGATGATGCCATCGGCGAGCTGCCTGCTCCATTCTCTGCGATCTATCAGCCTGATCAGGTCGCGTATCCACAACCGCACCAGGTGCACAATCTGTGTGGTGGCGTTGGAGCGCTGGCAGCTGATTTTCTACTAGTGACCCTGGGAGTCGGGGCTTACTTCGCTGTGGTCAGCATGGCCGCGTTCGATGTCATTCTATTGATGCGGAAAGAAATCACGTCACCAGCTGCCCGTCTGATTGGCTGGCTAATGACCTTGATGGGCATTACCACGCTGGTAACGATCGTTGCTCCCGGTGCTTCGCCTGGTCCAATCAGTAGCTCCGGCGGACGGCTGGGCCTGATCGGTCAGCAATTCTTGAGCGAGCACTTCGCAACGACCGGGGCGGTGATTCTGTGCCTGGCGGTAACAGCGTGTGGTCTGCTGCTGTGTACCGAGTACGAGCTGGTTCGTCTCACGGTGTGGAGCTTCCTGAAAGCCAAGGAAAAGACACAAGCCGGAGCGGCTGCCTGGAAGACGCGTCGCGAGCGTCTGAAGGAAGAACGCAAGGCAAAGCTATTGGCCGAATTTGGCCTGGATGGTGAAGAGGGAGAATACGAAGAAGAGGACGTCGAATACGACGAACAGGGCGTCCGTATCAAGATCGGTGGTCGTCAGATCAAGACCGACGTCGACGAAGAGATTCCGTTTGAAGATGGCGAAGAGGTCTTCGAAGAGGAAGCTGCCGGCGACGAAGAGGAATACGAGGAAGAGGAGTACGAAGAGGAAGAAGAGATCGACGAAGAAGTCGAAGAGGAACTCGGCGAAGAAGAAGCGGACGAGGAAGTCCCCATCACGCGCGTCGAAAAGCCGGAAGAAACGGCGCTGTCGGTCAAGAACCGCAACAGCAAGAAGCAGCAGCAGGACGATGCCCGCAAGAACGTGATGAGCGAGCTCGACAATGCTGCCAATGGCCAGACCAATCCCAAGAACTACGAGCTACCTCCGATCGAGCTGTTGATCGAGAGCGACGACTTCTCGTTCGACGAGCAGGAACGCGAAGTCCGCAAGAAGGCCAAGGTCCTGGAGAAGACGTTCCTCAACTTCGGCTTCAATGTGAAGGTGGTCGAAATCGAAACCGGCCCGGTCATTGCCCAGTATGAAGTCGAGCTGGAAGCCGGTCTGCGTCTCTCGAAGATCACCGGTCTGGCCGACGACTTAGCGATTGCCCTGCGTGTGCCGAGCGTGCGTATTGTGGCCCCAATCCCCGGTAAGAATACCGTCGGTATCGAAGTGCCTAACGACGAACGCCAGATGGTTCGCCTGCGCGAGGTGATGGAAGAAGCCAGCGGTCGTATCGGCAAGATGAAGGTGCCGATCTTCCTGGGTAAAGACGTCTCAGGCAACTCGCTCGCGGTCGACTTGGCTTCGATGCCTCACCTTTTGATCGCCGGTCGTACAGGTACCGGTAAGTCGGTCTGTTTGAACGCGCTGATTACTTCCATCCTGATGACGCGTCGCCCGGATGAAGTGCGGATGCTGATGATCGACCCGAAGATGGTCGAACTCTCTTGCTACCGCACGCTGCCGCACCTGATGCATCCAGTGGTGACCGATATGAAGAAGGCCGAAGCCATCTTGGCTTGGGCGGTCGAGAAGATGGAAGAGCGTTACCAGCTGCTGGCCCAGGTCGGCGTGCGTCACTTGAGCGCCTTCAACGCGCTGGGTGAAGAAGAAATCTGGGATCGCATGGGTGCCGAAGACGAGGGTGAACGTAACAACGTCGCGACACACCTGCCGTACATCGTAATCGTGGCGGACGAAATCGCGGACATGATGATGACGGCCGGCAAAGAGGTCGAGCAGCACATTATTCGCCTGGCCCAGAAGTCGCGTGCGGTCGGTATTCACTTGATCCTAGCCACGCAGAAGCCAACGGTCGATGTTATTACCGGTTTGATCAAGTCGAACTTGCCGGCACGTATCTCCTTCCAGGTTGCCAGCCGTACGGACAGCCGCGTGGTGCTCGATGAAATGGGTGCCGACAAGCTTTTGGGTAACGGTGACATGCTCTTCCTCTGGCCAGGCACCTCGACCCTGATGCGTGGTCAAGGTACGTACCTGTCCGACGAAGAAATCAACCGCGTGGTCGAGTTCGTGAGTACTGGCGAACAAGACTTCGTGAAGGAACTCGTTCAGCTGAAGGTCGAAGACGGCGCGACCGCCGACCCGGCCAAGATGAAGAAACGCGACGATCTCTACGAGCAAGCGGTCGATGTGATCGTCGCCGAGCAGCGCGGCAGTGTGTCGCTACTGCAGCGAGCTTTGGGTGTGGGGTACGGACGTGGTGCCCGGCTGATCGACTTCATGGCCGAAGACGGAATCGTGGGACCGTACAACGGATCGCAGGCCCGCGAAGTGATCATCACTCCAGAAGAGTGGGAATTGATGAAGTCGGGACAATCGACCGGCGGCGCTGCGGCGAGTGAAGAGGTCGAAGAAGAAGCCCCTGCGCCAAAAGCGAAACGCTCGAACAAGATTCGTCCGCACCTGGTGGAAGACGAAGAGGAAGAAGAGGAAGTCAACGAAGAGGCCGAATACGAAGAGTACGAGGAAGAAGAAGCCGAATACGAAGAGGAAGACGGCGAAGAGGCGGAGTACGAGGACGAAGAAGAAGCCGAATACGAAGACGGTGAAGAAGCGGAATACGAAGAGGAAGAGTACGAAGAAGAGGACGCCGAGTACGAGGAAGAAGAATCCGAAGAGGAGTACGAGGAAGAGAAAGAGTACGAGGAGGAAGACGACGAAGAAGACGGCAAGTACTACGAAGAGAGTGCTTAGCGTCAAGCTGAAGTCGTGCCTGCTACACGAGTTACAGCATCACATGCTTTGTCCGTCAGTATCGCCGATCGACGCCGCAGCGAAGGATTTGCTGACCCGACACATCGGCCCCCACGAAAGTTCTGGAAAGCAAAACGAGCCTGACGGTATCGCCGTGTGTCTTTCGCAAAGTGGGAGAATCCTGCCAGGGGGCGACAACGAGCCACAACTTGACAGTTCTTATTGCCACACCTAAACTTACGACTTCAAAAGACTTAAAAATAGCCCTTCGGGGATACCATGTTGCAGCCCGTTACTGACATTACCGTAGTAAGCACGATTAGCATTGTGGGAGTACCCACAACCTCGGCGTAGGGACTGCGAACACGAATGATTCAAAGGTAAGCCCTGACGCCAAAACGGTTTCAGGGCTTTTTTGTTGAACCGATGCTTCTGGCTTGCCCAGGCGTATTGGTCCCACTTGAGCGGATCGCCCCATGAAAAAGATTGAAATCTACGACACGACCTTGCGTGACGGCGCCCAAGGAGAAGGCGTCAGCTTTTCCCTGCAGGACAAGCTGGCCATTACCGAGCGTCTGGACGAAATCGGGGTCGATTTCATCGAGGGGGGCTATCCTCTTTCTAACGAGAAAGACGCCGAATACTTCCGCCGTGTCCAAGAGATGGACCTGAAGCAGATCAAGGTCTGCGCCTTTGGCATGACGCGTCGCAAGGGGATGGACGCCAAAGACGACCCCGGTATGCAGGCCCTGCTCAACTCGGGCGCGCCCGTGCTGACGATCGTTGGCAAGACGCACGACTTCCACGTGACCGACGTCTTGCGGGTGACCTTGGAAGAGAACCTGGCGATGATCGAGGACTCGGTCGGCTTGATGGTGACCGAGGGACGCGAAGTCATCTACGACGCCGAACACTTCTTCGACGGCTGGAAGGCGAACCCCGCGTACGCCGCTCAGACGATTCAATCCGCCGCCAAGGCTGGTGCTCGCATGGTGGTGCTGTGCGATACCAACGGCGGCAGCTTGCCCGAAGAAATCGCCGAACTGACCAAGGCCGCGATCGACGCCTTGAAGGAGTTTGGCGTACCGGTAGGGATCCATACCCACAACGATGGCGACCTGGCTGTTGCCAATGCCTTGGCCGCAGTCGATGCCGGAGCCCAGCAGATCCAAGGAACCATCAATGGTTTCGGCGAACGCTGTGGCAACGCCGACTTGATTTCGTGCGTGGCAAACCTCGCGCTCAAGAAGCAGGGCTATGAAGTCCTTGGTGGCGATGGACTCGAGCATCTGACCGAGCTGTCGCGATTCGTCTACGACACGGCCAACGTCAATCGACGTAACAATCAGGCCTTTGTGGGCCAGAGTGCTTTCGCTCACAAGGGCGGAATGCACGTGCACGCCGTGAACCGGGCAGCTTCCAGTTACGAGCACATCTCGCCGGAAGCCGTCGGCAACGAACGCCGCGTGCTGGTGAGCGAACTTTCGGGTCGCTCAAACATCATGGCCCTGACGACCAAGATGAATATCGAGCAAGACCGCGAGGTCATGGACAAGATTCTGGCCAGCGTGGTCGAACTGGAAAACCAAGGCTTCCAATTCGAAGCTGCCGAAGCGTCGTTTGAACTTTTGGTTCGCAAGACCTTGGGAACGTTCAATCCGCACTTCAGCACGCTCAAGTACCACGTCGAAGTCGAAGACGTCGTCCACCATCAAGACCTGGAGCTAACCACCGAGGCGACGGTCAAGCTTGATGTTGCCGATCGGATCAAGCACGAGGTAGGTGAAGGGGATGGCCCGATCGACGCGCTGAGCGCAGCACTGCGTAAGGCGCTGCTGGAAACCTATCCGAACCTGAACCAGTTGAAGCTGGTCGACTACAAGGTCCGCGTGGTCAACAGCGAAGCAGGCACGGCAGCTCGAACGCGTGTACAGATCGAATGTAGCGACGAGCACGACGTCTGGGGAACCATCGGCGTCAGCGAAAACATCATCCAGGCCAGCTGGAATGCGTTGGTCGATGCGGTCGAATACAAGCTGCACAAGGACGAAGCGGCAAACGAAAAGCCGACTAATCCTGAAGTCGCAGCGACGAATTAGCCAGTCAAATTGAAGGCGGAATCGGCAAGGGATTCCACCGCCGTCATTCATGTCCCTTCGTCCCGACTTACCCGGGCAAGGGAACTGAAAACTGAACAATCACACCGAAAACTAAACACATAGCGAGTCATACTGGTGGCGTTTTCCGCTCAGGATATTCCCAATCGATTTGATTTTTCGATCTCGCCAAAAATCTACGAATACTGGGAATCGCAGGGATTCTTTCATAGCGAGCCCGACCCCAATCGCGAGCCGTTCACGATCGTCATCCCGCCTCCCAACGTGACTGGGGCGTTGCATTTGGGGCACGCGCTCAACAACACGCTGCAAGACGTGTTGATTCGTTACAAACGCCTGAAGGGCTTCAACACCCTGTGGATGCCAGGCACCGACCACGCCGGTATCGCCACTCAGGCCGTCGTGGAACGCCGGATCTTCGAGTCGGAAAAGAAGAGCCGACATGACCTGGGGCGTGAAGAACTGGTCAAGCGTATCTGGGATTGGAAAGACCAGTACGAAAAGCGCATCCTCGGCCAGCTCAAGCGGCTCGGCAGTAGCTGCGACTGGGAACGAACGCGATTCACGCTCGACGATACATGTGCTCGGGCGGTGCGTCGAACCTTCTATGATCTGTTCGCCAAGCAGTGGATCTACAAAGGTAAGCGGCTGGTCAACTGGGATACGTTCCTGCAAACGGCCGTGAGTGACGACGAGGTGTTTCACGAAACGACCGATGGTAGTTTCTGGCACTTTAAGTACCCGGTGATCGACCCGCAGCCCGGCGAACCGGAGTTTGTGACGATTGCCACCACGCGTCCCGAAACGATGCTGGGTGATACGGCGGTGGCCGTGCATCCCGATCCGGCTAAGGCCCTCGACTCGATCGAAGCCGAGCTGAAGCAGAAGCTCAAGGAAGCCCCTGGCAAAGAGAAACCAGCAGTTCAGGAACAACTGGATCAGATTGTCGAGCGGCGCGAGTCGATGCTACCGCAGTTGATCAAGCTGCGTGATATGGCCCTCGCTGGCCGCAAGCTGATGCTGCCGCTGGTCGATCGCGAGATTCCACTGGTGGCCGATCAATGGGCCAAGCCCGAACTCGGTTCCGGCTGCGTGAAGATCACGCCTGCTCACGACCCCAACGACTATGAGGTGGGTCGCCGGCAAGAGTTGCCAATGATCAACATCTTGAATGCCGACGGTACGATGAATGAGACGACCGGCGAGTACGTCGGGCTGACCATTCCCAAGGCGCGGCAGGCTGTGGTCGAAGATCTCGACAAGCTTGGCCTCTTGGAAAAGATCGAAGACCGCAAGATCGAGCTGGCCTATTCCGATCGTAGTAAGACCCCAATCGAGCCTTACCTGGCCGACCAGTGGTTCATCAAGATGGACCAGCTGTCCCAAAGCGCCATGGACGCCGTGAAGGATGGTCGCGTGAAGATCTTCCCGTCGCGATACGCCAACGGCTACCTCGACTGGTTGAGCGAAAAACGCGATTGGCCTGTCAGCCGCCAGCTGTGGTGGGGGCATCAGATTCCGATCTGGTCGCACGAGTGCACCTACAAGGAAGAGCACGAAAAGCTGATCGCGAAGCTCGAAGCCGACCCCGACATTAAGAGTGGCAAGGCCAACTTCCAGGTCGAACGTGACGAAGAGTTGGAAGTGGCCGAGAAGTCAGGCACCATCCAAGGCGCCGTCCGCGTTGCCATGCCGTACTCTCAAGTGCACGTGTGCATTGCGGACGAAGACGAAGCACTCGCCAAAAAGTACGAGGCCATGGGCTTTGTGCGCGAAGAAGACGTGCTTGATACCTGGTTCAGTTCGGCATTGTGGCCGCATTCAACCCTGGGCTGGCCGGAACAGACGCCAGAACTGGCTTACTACTACCCGACCAGCACCCTGATCACCAGCCGCGACATCATCACGCTGTGGGTGGCTCGCATGGTGCTGGCTGGTCTGAACAACATGGGCGAAGTGCCGTTCCGCGAAGTGTTCATTCACCCAACCATTCTGGATGGTCTGGGCGAGCGTATGAGCAAGTCGAAGGGGAACGGCGTCGATCCGTTGGACGTGATCGACAAGTTCGGTGCCGACTCGCTTCGCTTCGGTTTGGCCTACCTGACCACCGAAACGCAAGACGTGCGTATGCCGGTGCAGTTCGAGTGCCCGCACTGTGATGCACTGATCGATCAGACGAAGAAGAATCGTCAGCTTCCACGCGTCGAGTGCAAGAAGTGTGGCAAGCCATTCAGTACGCAGTGGGCCGAAACCGAGGAAGACAAGGCCCTCCCACGTGGTCCCGTCGTGAGCGAACGCTTCGAGCTGGGACGTAACTTCTGCAACAAGTTGTGGAACGCTGCCCGGTTCACGATGATGAACCTGGAAGGGTACACGCCAGGCAACGTGTCGCCGGAAGAGATGCAACTGGAAGACCGCTGGATCCTTTCGCGGCTATACACGGTGAGCCAGGAAGTGACCAAGTGCTACGAGAGCTACGGCTACGCCGATGCGGCTCGAGCAACCTATGACTTTGCTTGGGACGAGTTCTGCAGCTTCTATGTGGAAATCCTTAAGGAACGCTTCCAGGACGAAAGTCAGCGGGCAGAAGCTCAGCGCGTGATTACTTACGTGCTCGATGCGATGCTGCGTCTGCTGCACCCGATCATTCCGTTCATCACCGAAGAGATTTGGCAAACGCTCGGCAAGATCGCTCCTGTGCGCGGGATCGAATCGCCTGTCGAGGCGACCGAAAGCATCATGCAGTCGACCTGGCCCGAGATCGATTCCAAGTGGGAAGACCGCTCGATCGAACGCCAGTTCTCCGTGTTCCAAGAGACGCTCGGCAGCCTGCGTGAGATTCGCAGCCGTCAGAACATCGCTCCTAAGGACACGATCGAGTTCGTCATTCGTTGTGACGAGCCGACCGCCAAGCTGTTGGAAACGATGTCGCCGTATTTCCTTTCGATGGCCAACGCCAAGAGCTGCGGTCTGGGTAAGGATGTGGTCGTGCCGGAAACCAACGCCACGATCACGGTCGGGGATATGGAGATCTTCGTCGACCTGAAGGACTTCATTGATGTCGAGGCCGAAATCGAACGGAACGAAAAGCTGGAGCAAAAACAACTGCAATTGGTGACCAGCAAAGAGAAGAAGCTTGGTAATGAAAGCTTCGTTTCTCGTGCGCCGGCCGATGTTGTGGCCCGCGAACGTGAGAGCCTGGAGCAAGCGAAGCTAGAGCTCGCACGCACCCAGGCCGCTTTGGCGAAGCTACGCGAGTCGGCCGCAAAGTAGATCGACCGCCAAGCAATCGACACGAGCCGACTCTGGTGGCTCGTGTTACTTCATCAGGCCGATCGTCTCGATGATAAACGACGCATGAACCACAATGGCCAAGCCAAACTGGTGGTGCGTTTTGACCGTGATGTAGTCTCCTTTCACGGTGTTATGCACGAAGCGTTGGCCATGGACGACTCCCATGATCATGGGGGCCGTGCTGTCAGGACGTGAGGTGTAGACGGGGCCGCCACTGTCGCCACTGAAGATGTCGCTGCTTACGTAGAACGTCTTCGTCTTTTGTGTCGGCAGCAGAGGGAAGGTCGCGATTGGTCCATCGCGAAGAATCGGAAAGCCTGCTTCGCTTGCTTCTTCCCGGTGGGGGTAGCCAAGGAAGACAATCTGTTTGCCAGGGTGAACGTGGGTTTGTCTTAGTTCTTCATCGGTCGCCAACAGATCGGTGGAAACCAGCGCCAGGTCGGCGCCCTCTGGTGGCGTTACCGCGATCACGGCGACATCTTCACTGGGGTGCTTCGTCCAGAGCGCCTTCTCATCTTTCCGAATGCTGAGCTTGGTCGGCAGCTTCTTGTACTCACCCTCGGCGACCTTGCTGCGGAAAATGATGGTTGTTTCATTGCCAGTCGTCTTGTCGAGGACATGGTTCGCCGTCACTAGCAAAAAGTTTTTGCCTTGATCGGGCGTCAAGATGAAGCCGGTCCCGGTGGAATCGCTATGACTGAGTTTCACCGTGGCACGCAGCATCTGCGTGTTCAGGTCTTCGACCTCGGCCTGTAGCGATGATGATCCGAGCAGGAACAAGGTCAAACAGGACAGAAAGAGCAAGCGTGAAAATGTTCGTAGCATAGCGGGCAAATCTGGGTTCACGGTGTGACGGCCTGGCAGGGACAAATCTAGTCGGGGGCATAGGGAAGGTAAATCAGCACTGGGTGGTCAGATTACTACTGTAATAGGAATGTATACTTTTGCGAATGGCTGTGGTGACCGTTAAAAGTCTTTTCTTCCGATCTGAACCTTACGACTTGCCAGACTGAACTAGATTGGGGACTGTTCCCACGAGAAACTCCAGGGATATAATCGAGTACCTTGAACGAGAATTCCCTGAAGAAGATCAGATCCCCTTATGCCGATCCAGATGGAACTCTCGCGGATCATTATCAGCGAGATTAACGACCAGCAGGTTATCTACTTGAAGGAAGTGGACGGAGATCGCCAGTTTCCGATCATGATTGGTATCTTCGAAGCGACCAGTATTCACCGCCGCGTGAAGGACTTCGTCCCGCCTCGCCCGTTGACGCACGACTTGATCGTCAGCATCGTCGAGCGTCTGGGTGGCGAACTGGACAGCGTCATTATCAATGACCTGAAGGAAGGAACCTACTTTGCCAACCTTCGCGTGAAGGTCGATGGCGAACTGGTTTCGATTGATGCCCGTCCTTCCGACGCCATCGCCGTAGCGGTTACCAGCCAGCCACACCTGCCGATTTACGTGGAAGAGCACGTTCTGGAAGAATCGGAAGTTTAGCACTTCCTCGCCAAGTGACAGAAGAAAAGGCCATCGTTTCCGGTGGCCCTTTTCGTTTCTGCTTGGTTCGCGACAGATCTTATGAGACAGGCCGACGCATTCACGTGTCCAGTAACACGTCCTTGAATGCGGCTTCCAACGCTTTCAGGCCTGGCTGCCCTTCGTGTTCGTCGACGATGACGTTCACACGGACTTCCGAGGTGCTGATCAGGTCGACGTTGATGCCGGCACTACTGAGGGCCTGGAACATGCGGACACCGACACCGGTGTGGCTTCGCAGGCCGATACCGCTGACCGAAAGCTTGGCCGCTTCGCGGTTGCCTTCGATTTCTCCCTCGCCCATCTCTTGGACGACTTCTTCCAACGCCGCATAGGCCTTTTCATAGTCGGCCACTGGGCAGGTGAAGCTGAGGTTGGCGCTGTCGTCACGACCGACGTTCTGAATGATCACGTCAATGTTGATCGCCTTCGAGGCAACTGCATTAAGCACCTGGGCGGCGATCCCTGGCCGGTCGGGCACACGACGAACCAATAGCAGGGATTGGCTGCGGTCGAGTTCGATGTTGTCGATAGCCAGGTCTTCCATCTCACGAAGCCGCTGAACGACGATCGCCGGATCGGTCACGTCGCGAACGCGCACCGAGCTGACTTCGGTCGGCGAATCTTCGGGCGTGATGTCGAGTTCGAAGCCGTTGTGAACGGCCTGTAACGCTCGCTGAGCATCGGCTTGGCTGACCAGGACCGAAATCTTGATTTCAGAGGTTGAGATGGCCTGGATATTAATGCCTTCTTCGGCAAGCACGCGGAACATCTTGTCGGCGACGCCAGGAACCGTAGCCATCCCCAGACCAACCACCGAGACCTTCGAGACATGTTCGTCGTAGGTGACGTTCTCTGGCTGAAGCAGTTCGGAGGCTTGCTTGACGGCGTCGAGCGTAACTTTCAGCTCTTCCTGAGGGACGGTGAAGCTGATGTTGGCTTTGCCGTCCTTACTGATGTTCTGGACGATCATGTCGACCGAGATCGCTTTGGCCGCGATGCGACTGAACAGTTCCAGCGAGATTCCCGGTTCGTCCGGAATGCCTTCGAGCGTGATCCGGGCTTCCTTCTTGGTAATCGCCGCGCCACTGACCGGGCGTGTACCGGATTCCGGGTCGTGGACGATCAGCGTTCCAGGGACATCGGTGAAGCTGCTACGAACGTGGATCGGCACGCCGAACTTCTTGGCGAACTCGATCGAACGGCTGTGCATCACACCGGCACCCAGGCTGGCCAGTTCCAACATTTCGTCATAGGCAATCTGCGGAACGCGGCGAGCGTCGGGCAGGACGCGCGGGTCGGTCGTGTAAACGCCATCGACGTCGGTGTAGATTTCGCACGTGTCGGCATCCAACACAGCTGCCAAGGCGACCGCAGTCGTATCGCTACCACCACGGCCAAGGGTCGTGATGTTGAGATTCTCGTCGATACCTTGGAAACCAGCGGCGATGACGATATTGCCGTCATCCAACAGCTGTTTGACGCGGGACGTTTCGATCGAGCGGATACGGGCTTTGGTGTGGGTGCTGTCGGTGCGGATACCGATTTGAGCACCAGTCAGGCTGACGGCCTTCGAGCCGAGCGCGTCGATGGCCATGGCCATCAAAGCGACACTGACCTGCTCGCCGGTCGAGAGGAGCATGTCCATCTCGCGAGCGGGTGGGTTGTCGCTTACTTGCTGGGCGAGGTCGACCAGGACGTCGGTGTTCTTACCCATCGCGCTAACAACCATCACAACCTGATGGCCTTCTCGCTGGGCGCGAATCGCTTTTCTCGCTGCGGAAACAATCTTCTCGCAGTCGGCGACGCTAGTGCCTCCAAACTTCTGAACAATCAATGACATGGGATCGTGTCATCCGTAATAAATTTCGACTTGGCAAAGATACTAACTCTGACAACCGCCAGGAGTCAGCGTTTTAAACGCCGAGGAAGTATGGCATCATCTTCCAGCCTTCGTCGAAGCTTAGCGACGAGGCGTTGGCGTTGCGTTCGTTGTAAGCCTCGAACGCGTCGGCTTCGATGCCGCTACCGCACATGGTCAGCGGGACAAAGCCGTGGCTATGGGTTTTCGTACGACAGAACGTCGGATGGTCAGGCAGCACGATCATCCGGTAATCGCCATACTTCTTCAACGCATTATGCAGTGGGCCGACGATCTTTCCGTCGATCGCTTCGAGGGCCTTGATCTTCTCTTCGATATCCCCTTCGTGCGAGGCTTCATCTGTTGCTTCGACGTGCACGCAGATCACATCGGTCGAATCCAACGCGTCGATCGCATACTGCCCCTTGGCAGCGTAGTCGGTGTCGGTGTAGCCGGTGGCACCGGGAACTTCGATGCGGTCCCAGCCGATCAGTGCTGCCAGACCTCGCAGCAGGTCGACTGCTGTGATCATCTTGCCCGTCTTGCCGTACAGCTCGTTGAACGGCGTCAGAGCAGGGCGGCGGCCCAGGCCCCATAGCCAGATGTTGGTTGCCGGAGGTTTGCCTTCGGCGATCCGTTTCTTGTTGACCGGATGATCGGCGAACAGTTCGACGCTGCGACTCATCATGTCGGAAAGCCAATCGCTGCCCAGTCCACGCGGATAGCTATCGGCAACCGACTTATCGCTCAGGTCGTGTGGCGGTGTCGTACGGGTGTCCATGCTGAACGGGGCAGGGCGGCCCTGGCCGCGGTAGACCAGCAGGTTGCGGTAGCTGACGCCAGGGTGGAACTCGACTCCTTCACCGGCCAGTTCTGCCTGGGCCGATTCGAGCAGGGCCTTGGCTTCTTCCGACGAGATCTGCCCGGCGGTGAAGCTCTTCATGATCTGGTCTTCGATGGTGACCAGGTTGCAGCGGACAGCCCAGTCGTCGGCACCCAATTGAATACCTTGAGCCGCCGCTTCCAGCGGGGCGCGGCCGGTGAAGTACTCCAGCGGGCTGTAGCCGAGCAGGCTCAGGTTCGCCACGTCGCTACCAGCAGGCAAATGCGCGGGGACGTTATCGGCGCGACCGACGACGCCAGCTTTGGCAACGGCGTCCATGTTCGGGACGTTGGCAGCTTCCAGGGGAGTTTTACCGCCGAGCGACTCTTGAGGTTCGTCGGCGCAGCCGTCGGGAATGACAATCGCGTACTTCATTTTTCCCGAATCTCCTTGTTGGGGTTGGGCATGACCGAGATATGGGGTTCCGCCGGCATCCTGCCAGAGCGTACCTGGTTTACGTTTGCTAAATCGAACCCGCGTCTACTGTGCCGCTTGCCGGCACATGCTTATCAACGCTTTGCTAGTCCTGAACCAGCATCTTGCGAGCACCCGGTTTGACCGTGGGCATTTTGCTGATCACTTCCAGCGCGCGAGCCGCTTGGCCCTGCGTGGCCATGTGCGTCATGATGACCAGCGGCGTGTAACTCTTGGTGTCGCCGTCGAAGTTCTCTGGCTCGTGCTGAATCACCGAGGCGATCGAAATGCCTTGTTCGCCCAGCACGCGGGCAATTTCGGCCAGCACGCCTGGACGGTCTTCGACGCTGAAGCGGAAGTAATGTCGGCCGCGAATCTGATCGGGCGAGCACATCTGCACGTCGCTGTGGTTCTCGGTGAACAGCTTGAGCGTACGGAAGGTCAGGGCCGTGCGTCCGACGGCCATATCGATCATGTCGGCGACCACGGCGGAAGCGGTTGGTTTCTGACCGGCACCTTGCCCGTAGTAGAACAACGGTCCGACCTGATCCCCTTCGACACTGATCGCGTTGAAAGGACCACGCACTTCGGCCAACGGTTCGCCGGCGCGGATCAGCGATGGCGATACATGTAGTTCCAGCCCGTCGTCGCTCAGTTGGGCCGAGGCCAACAGCTTGATGCGATAGCCGAGCTCTTTCGCAAAGCGAATGTCGACCGGCAGCAGTTTGTCGATCCCTTCGCGGGGAATCGATTTCCAATCGATTTTGATGCCGAAAGCAATGTGGGCGAGGATCGCCAGCTTTTGGGCGGCATCGGTACCGTCGACATCCATCGTCGGATCGGCTTCGGCGTAGCCAAGTCGTTGGGCTTCTTTAACGGCCCACTTGTAGCTTGCCTCTTGTTCTTCCATGGCCGAAGCGATGAAGTTGGACGTGCCGTTCAAGATACCGCTAAGCGAACTGACTTGGTTCGCCGTCAGACACTGGCTGAGATTCGTAATGATCGGAATCCCACCGGCCACGGCGGCGTCGAAGGCGATGCTACGGCCCAACTCGCGGGCTCGGGCAAACAACTCGGCACCATGCTCGGCGATCAATGCTTTATTGGCGGTAACAATATCTTTACCGCTTTCCAGCAGCTGCAGCATGATGGTTCGGGCGGGCTCGATCCCCCCAATCAACTGCGCCACGACCTTGATTTCCGGGTCGTTGGTGACTTCGCTCAGGTCGTCTGTCAGCACGCCGTCGGGTAATTCGCAGTCGCGATCTCGATTGAGATCGCGAACGACGGCTTTCTCTAACCATAGGGTAGTGCCCGCGTTACGTGCCGTGCGGTCACCATGGTCGAGTAGGATTTTAGCGACGCCAGCTCCGACGGTTCCTAAGCCGACGATGGCGACCTTCGTTTTGTGCATTGGTATGGACAAACGCTATGAGGATGAACGAAATCGATGGTGAAAGGGATCATCCTAGGTTGCCTTAGGCCGACTAGTCAACTGGGCTAAAGTTGTTGCCCGCCAATAGGTTGGGCCAAGCTGCGCGTCATTTTGCGCAGCTTGGGGAAGGTGGTCCCTTGGGCGGCATGGGAAGTTAGAGTCCCAGCTCCTCTTTCACGGCCGCGAATTGCTCGACGGCGAACTTCAATTCTTCGATCGAATGCCCAGCCGAAACCTGAGTGCGGATGCGAGCTTTGCCTTGCGGAACGACCGGGTACGAGAACCCAATCACGTAGATTCCGCGCTTAAGCAGCCGCTCCGAGAACTCGGCCGCGACCTTGGCGTCGTAAAACATCACCGGCACGATCGGGTGTTCGCCTGGCAGCACATCGAGCCCCAGCTTGGCGATCTCTTCGCGGAAGAACTTGGTGTTGGCTTCCAGCTTGTCGCGGAGTTCGGTCGAGCTTTGGATCAGTTCCAAGGCTTTCAGCGAGCCAGCGACGATCGGTGGGGCCAGCGTGTTCGAGAACAGGTAAGGTCGCGAACGCTGACGCAGCAGGTCGACGATTTCCTTCCGGCCGCTGGTGTAACCGCCAGAAGCACCACCGAGGGCCTTGCCCAGGGTCCCGGTGATGATGTCGATACGATCGATCACGTCGTGATGCTCGTGCGTTCCCTTGCCGGTCTTGCCCATGAAGCCGACGGCATGCGAGTCGTCGACCATCACCATCGCGCCGTATTTATCGGCCAGGTCGCACAGGTCCGGCAGGTTGCAGATGTAGCCATCCATGCTGAAGACGCCGTCCGTCGCGATCAGCTTGACGCGTGCGTCGGCGGCTTCTTTCAGCTTGGCCTCGAGGTCGGCCATGTCGTTGTTCTTGTAGCGGAACCGCTTCGCTTTGCAGAGACGAACCCCGTCGATGATGCTGGCGTGATTGAGCTCGTCGGACAGGATGGCATCTTCGGGGCCGAGGATCGTTTCGAACAGCCCGCCGTTGGCATCGAAGCAGGACGAATAGAGGATGGTATCCTCCATGCCCAGGAACTTAGAGATTTCGTCTTCCAAGTCTTCGTGAGCCTGTTGCGTTCCACAAATGAAACGGACGGAAGAGAGCCCGTAACCCCAGCGATCGAGACCGTCTTTGGCGGCGGCGATGATCTCGGGATGATCGGAGAGACCCAGGTAATTGTTCGCGCACATGTTCAGCACATGCTGCTGCTGAGGCAGGTCGATTTTCGACTTCTGCGGCGAAAGAATCGTACGCTCGCTCTTGTATAAGCCCGCTTCACGGATCTCGTCGAGGATACCTGAGTAACGCGACTTTACTTCTTCATTCCACATCGCAATGTCTCGTAATCTTGTCCCCTCTCCCTTGAAGGGAGAGGGCTAGGGTGAGGGATTATTTCTCAGTCCAATCAAGCACGACCTTCCCGGATTGTCCGGAGAACATCGCCTCGAAGCCTTTTTCAAATTCGGTGTAGTGCAGACGGTGCGTGATGACCGGATCGAGGTCGAGTCCGCCTTGCAGCAGCACGGTCATCTGGTACCAAGTTTCATACATCTGGCGACCGTAAATGCCCTTGATGGTCAGCATGTTGAAGATGACATCATTCCAGTCGATGGCGATATCATCAGGCGGAATACCGAGCATCGCGATCTTGCCACCATGGCACATATTCTTGATCATATCGCGGAAGGCCGTGTCGTTGCCGGACATTTCCAGGCCGACGTCGAAACCCTCGTGCATGCCGAGTTCTTTTTGAACGTCGGATAGCTTCTCATTACGAACATCGACAACCCGCGTCGCACCCAGCTTCTTGGCTAGTTCCAGGCGCCAAGGGTTCACATCGGTCACGACTACGAAGCGTGCCCCAGCGTGTTTGCACACGGCGGCAGCCATACAGCCGATGGGACCGGCACCGGTGATCAAGACGTCTTCGCCCAGAACAGGGAAGGTCAGGGCCGTGTGGACTGCGTTGCCGAAGGGATCAAAGATCGAAGCCACGTCCAGCGGAATATCGTCGGCATGATGCCAGACGTTGGTCATCGGAATCGAGATGTACTCGGCAAAAGCACCGGGGCGATTAACGCCGATCCCTTCCGTTTCCGAGCATAGGTGGCGACGACCGGCCATGCAGTTACGGCACTGGCCGCAGACAACGTGGCCTTCACCACTGACAATCTGACCGGGCTCGAAGATGCCGACATTGGAGCCGACTTCAATGATTTCGCCGACAAACTCGTGCCCGACGACCATCGGAACGGGCACGGTCTTCTTGGCCCAGGCATCCCACTTGTAGATGTGGACATCGGTTCCGCAGATGCCTGTCTTGAGCACCTTGATCAGAACATCGTTGATGCCGATGGCTGGTTCCGGGACATCTTCCAGCCACAATCCCTTTTCTGCATGACGCTTGACGAGCGCTTTCATGAAACGAACCTAAAGGAGCTTCTGCGCAAAGTTAAACATTGAGTCCAAGCTTTGATTGTAACGCCGACCTGCCGCGTGCGAATGCCAAACAAGCCGTCTGGGCCAACAAAGTTGGCGGATGTTTGCCGGAATTCGCTAACAGCTAAACAACCGTTTGGTGACAGTGGGAACTGTACCCATGGCGAGAGGCCATTTGGCTAGATTATGTTAGAGCGGAACAACAACAAGTCCTTCGCAAGAGATTGCCCCATGCCCCGCCCGATTCCGATCAAGAGCTTGAATCACCTGGCCCTGGCTGTTCGCGATGCCCGCGTTGCTTGCGGCTTCTACCGTGACGTCCTCGGTTTTCGCGAAGTCGAACGCCCTCCGTTCAATTTCCCCGGAGCCTGGCTGGTGGGATACGGCATTCAGATTCACATCCTGGAAACGGAACACCTCGGAGACTACGGCGAGAACCCGAACTCGCGGGCAAACCACTACGCATTTGCCGTCGACGACAACAGCGACTTGGTCGACATCCTCAACGAGCACGGCATCGAATACATTCAACGCGTCAACGCCGGAAACGTGCATCAAACGTTCTTCCAGGATCCGGATGGGCACACAATTGAAGTGGCTGTCTATCCGGCGGATCCGCCGTTTGTTGATTAGAAGGGGCTCGTGATGGCGGAATTGCCTGAAGACTTGTGTGAGTTCCTTCGGTTGGGACGACAGCTTGAGTACGATGCGAGGCGCTCCCATATCGGTAAGATCCAATTAAAGTCATTGAGCGATGTGGCTATCGCAACGATTGAGGTGTTCCCTGAGTCGTCGTCTCGGGTGTTTGGATGCTACGAATCACTGGAAGGAACGTTTCATGTTCCTGTGTACGATTTGGTGAAGTATTCAGAAGACTATCTGTCCGAGGGGTTATTCTGCTGGCTGCCAACCGTGCAAGCCTATGGAACAGTTGATGCTGAGCATTCGGAGATAACTATTTTCCCAGGCGTGACTTGGAAGAATATTGTCAAGAGACCTCTCACTTACCTTGATGCCCAGTGGAATAGTTCATTTTGGAGCAAAGCAAAGTCCCTGCTACCGTGGCTCTATTTTCCATTTCATCTGGAGGAGAGGGAGGATGTCCTTGAGCCTTATCCCAAGACTTGCCCTGTTCATCAAACGCCTGTCACAACCAAACGGGTCAGTGGGCATCGGCTAACGGATCTAATCCGCACTTGCCATCTTGAGCAGTGGTTGGATGCACGTCGCGAATTTCCCTGCTGTGGTGTGCCGTTAGACGAGCGTCGTCTTCTTCATTGTTCGGATTGTTTTGAGGCCCAGCAGCAGTGGGTGAGAGATGCCTACGCCGCCATGCCAGTAGGCGATGCCACGCCGAATACCGCGGGTTTTGTCGAGTGCCCCGGTTGCCGAAGTAAGTTTTCGTATCGTGACTCCAGCACGTATCTAGATCAAATCCATCTCCGTTGCGGTACGAGAGTGAATGTGATTTCTCCCCCCGAAGGTTAATCTCGTATTCAAACTCAAGAATGACAAAGAGCCTCAGAACGATTTGGTTCTGAGGCTCTTTTCTTAGTCTTTACTCAAGCGAACGCTTAGATTCGCCATCCTTCACGGTACTTTCGCTCGATGAACTGGTTCGCCGAGTCGTTGTTGGTGACCGTTAGGCTCTTGGCGTCCCATTCGATCGGGCCACCGCTGCGGTAGGCAACGTTGCCCAGCAGAACCGTTTCGGTCAGCGGGCCGCTGTAGTCGAAGCTACAGGTCGTCGGCGTACCTTCCTTGATGGCCTTGATCCATTCCTCGTAGTGACCGATGGAATTGGGGATAGTCTGTTCAGGAGCTTTCCAGCCGTTGAACTCTTCCTGTGGCAGCAGGGTGAAGTTGCCGTAGGTGACCAGCATCATGCCCTTGTCGCCATGGAACATGACGCCTGAGCCGGGAACCTTGTGCCCTTCGATTTCCTTGGGGCTGTGGTTGCCGTCACGCCACTTCATGGTGACTGCCGGGGCAACTTCGGTCTTGGGGAACTCGTAGTTCACGGTTAGTCCCATCGGGGCCGTGTGGGCATCAGGCTCTGGGCCTTCGGCTGCGATCTTCGTGGGGTACTTCAGTTTGAGAGCCCAGAAGACCAAGTCGATGTAGTGGCAACCCATGTCACCGAGCGTACCGCCGCCAAAGTCCCACCAGCGTCGCCACTGGGCTGGCATGTAGACCGGTGAATAGTCGCGGTAGGATGCTGGGCCGAGCCAGAGGTCCCAGTGAACGCCCTTGGGCACAGGTGGCTTGTCGGTTGGGACCTTACCGCCACCCCAGCCTTTGCCGACCCAGACATCGACGTGCTGGATGTTACCAATCGCACCCGACTGAACCGCTTCGACAACGCGGCGATAGTTGTTGCCGGCGTGAATCTGGGTACCAAGCTGGGTGGCCAGCTTGTTTTTGACCGCGAAGTCGGTCATCTCGCGGGCTTCATGGACCGTATGGGTCATCGGCTTTTCGCAGTAGACGTGCTTGCCAAGATGCATCGCCCACATCGAAGCCGGAGCATGCGTGTGATCGGGCGTGCTGACAACAACGGCGTCGATATTCTTTTCTTTGTCCAAGAGAACGCGAAAATCGTTGTATTTGTTCGACTTGTGCTTGTCGTATTGGCTCGCGGCCTTGTTCAGGTAGTTGTCGTCGATATCGCACAGGGCGACCAGATTCTGGCCACTGACACCGCTCACGTTCGAGGCAGCTCGGTGCGCGACGCCGATACACGCGATATCTAAAATTTCGTTTGCGGACTTCGATTCAGCAGCCGAGGCCAACTGATGAAAGCCAGTTCCGGCGACCATGGCAGCCGCGGCAGAGGTTTGGAGAAAAGAACGACGGCTTAACACTGGTTTCTTCATGCAGGAATCCTTCAGGCAAGTTGAGTCTAAAAGAGGGGGGAGCCATGAATGAGGCTGGTGGGAAGAGAGTTAGTCTCTCAGCTGTATCTCCAGGATACAAAGTTTCATGTCACGATACATCACGTTTTTATCGACTTTAATTGTCGGAAATGGGTTGAATGCCCCAGTTGTGGCGGGTTTTTAGACATCCAGGAGAGGCCTCGATTTTCCCTTAAGGGCCGTCGGAGCCCCTTGTCAAAGATGCATAGCTGCGGCACAATGTGTGGTTTCCACCCGGTCAAAGGTATTGGCCAGGGAACAAACGTGGATGTAGGAATCACGTTTTCGTCGCCTTAGGGCGGTATGGTGATTCCTGGAAATTGAATCTTAGGAGTGAATCGCACATGGGCCATTACACAGGTCCCAAGGCCAAAATCAACCGTCGTCTCGGTGCCGTAATTTACGAAAGCCGTGGCGCTATGCGTGCTGCCGATCGTCGGCCGAACCCCCCAGGCATGCACAATCGCCCGAAGCGCCCGTCCAACTACGGTGCTGCTTTGATGGAAAAGCAAAAGATCAAGCACTATTACGGCATTGGTGAGAAGCAGCTCCGTCGCTATTTCTCCCACGCCAAGCACAGCAAGGGCAACACGGGTGAAAACCTGTTGTCGTTGTGCGAACGCCGCTTGGACAACATCGTTCGTCGTGCCGGTTTGGCCCTGACGCGTTGCCAGGCTCGCCAGGGGATCGTGCACGGTCACTTCCTGGTAAACGGCCACAAGGTCGACAAGCCATCCTACCAGATGCGTCCCGGCGACGTGGTAAGCGTCCGCGGTCGTGAAAAGCTGCAAATCCTTTACCGCAGCATTCACGCTGATTCGTCCGGTGAGCCAGCTGCGTTTCTGTCGCCTGACCCGGAAACCCTGTCGGTGACCTACGACGCCGTTCCCGGCCCGGAAGACATCAGCCTGCCGGTGGACGTGAACATGGTGGTCGAATTCATGTCGCGTTAATTTCCGAGACCAATTTCTCGGCAATTCGCAGCAATTCGCAGATTTCAAAGGGATTCCGGCACGACAGCCCGTCGCGGAGTCCCTTTTTTTTTGGTTCAATGTGCCACTGTTACCTGTGGAACTTGAGAAGCATCTCCCCACTACCGCATCTCAAGTCAGTAACTCAACTTTGCCTTAGTAAATTTGCTAGAGAGACATCATGGCTCATACCCAATTGGCGGTCATCGGTGGTGGTCCCGGGGGCTACGCAGCAGCATTCTTGGCTGCCGACGAAGGAATGGAAGTCACCCTCATTGAAAAAGAACCGCGTCTCGGGGGAACGTGCTTGTTGCGTGGATGTATCCCGTCCAAAGCACTTCTGCACGTCGCACGCGTGATTGATGAAGTTCAAGAGTTGAACAAGGACTGGGGCGTTACGTTCAGCGAACCTCAGATCGAGCTCGACAAGCTTCGTGCCCGCAAGGAAGGGGTCATCAAGTCCCTGACGACCGGCCTGGGTCAGCTCGCCAAAAAGCGAAACGTGACCATCATTAAGGCCAAAGCCAGCTTTGTCGATTCGAGCACCCTGGAATTTGAAGGGGACGATCCTTCCATTCCCGAAGGTGGCAAGCTGACCTTTGATCACGCCATCGTCGCGACGGGTTCGATCGCTGCCGTTCCGCCGGCCTTCCAGATCGACTCGCCACGGGTGATGGACTCGACTGGCGCTCTCGAGCTGCAAGACATCCCGGAAACCATGCTGGTCATCGGTGGTGGCTACATTGGCCTCGAAATGGGTACCGTTTACGCCCATCTCGGTACCAAAGTCAGCGTGGTCGAACTTACCGACGGTCTTCTGCCGGGTGCCGACCGTAACCTAGTCAAGCCGCTCGCTAAGAAGCTGGAAGAGCTGTTCGAGGGTCGCATCTTCACCAATACCAAGGTTGGATCCCTGGGCGATCGCGACGGTCAGGTTGAAGTCGCATTCGAGGGGCCGAACAAGTTCGGTACGTTCAAGTACGACCGCGTCCTGGTTTCGATCGGTCGATGGCCGAATACCAAGGGAATTGGCCTAGAAAATACGCAGTGCGTTGTCGATAAACGCGGCTTCATCGGTGTCGACAAGCAGCTTCGCACGGCTGATCCGAAGATTTCGGCAATCGGTGACGTGACCGGCAACCCAATGCTCGCCCACAAAGCGACGCACGAAGGGCGTGCCGCCGTCGAGGCCATCTTGGGCCATCCGGTTTCCTTCGAGCCTGCTGCCATTCCTGCTGTGATCTTCACCGATCCCGAAATTGCCTGGGCAGGGCTGATGGAAGACGAAGCCAAGGCGATGGGCAAGAAGGTCGAAGTGGCCATGTATCCATGGGCTGCCAGCGGTCGTGCTCAAGCATTGGGACGCACCGATGGGTTGACCAAGTGGATTATCGATCCTGAAACCCAACGCGTTCTAGGCTGTGGAATCGTTGGTCCAGGTGCCGGTGAAATGATTTCTGAGGCCGTTTTGGCACTAGAAATGCGAGCCGAAGTCTTTGATCTGACCTCGACAATTCACCCCCATCCGACCTTGAGCGAGACCGTTATGAACGCTGGCGAGGTATTTTTCGGAACAGCTACCGAAATTTACAAGCCAAAGAAGAAGTCGTAACGTCTTAGCGTTAAACAACTTGTGGTTTTATTTGGGCTTGTGCCGATTCTGCTGTCTGCAGAAGACGGAGAGGGTTCGCCTACCACTCGCTGACAAATACGGTCAGCGCGGTAGAATTCAAGCTCTCAGCCCGCCTCGGGCCTAAACCGAGATTGATCTTTGAGATAAGTTAATCGAGGGTTGCTTCGCCAGACGAACGTCGCGCATGAAGTCGCGATGGAAGAAATTTTTCCCTGGCGCAAGCAACGGACTGAAAAAAGGGAAGTTGCATGGCGAACGCCAAAATGATGCCTGCGGAAGAGAATTTGATGCGGAACAACCCGTCGACCTTTTCCCAAGACGTGGACCCAGCCGAAACGCAAGAATGGCTCGACTCGCTCGACTACGTTCTGGAAGGAAAAGGCGATGACCGGGTTCGCTTTCTTCTTTCGGCATTAGAAAACCGAGCCCACGCACGCGGCGTGGACGTGCCGTTTGCAGCCAATACACCGTACATCAATACGATTCATTCTTCGGAACAGCCGGCTTATCCCGGTAACCGAGAATTTGAACGCCGTATCAAGAGTATCATCCGCTGGAACGCGATGGCGATGGTCACGCGGGCCAACAAAAACTTCGATGGCCTGGGTGGTCATATCAGCACGTTCGCCTCGAGCGCCACGCTGGTCGAAGTTGCTTTCAATCACTTCCTGCGTGGTCGTGGAAGCGGCTACGAAGGGGATCAGGTTTACTTCCAGGGCCACGCTTCGCCGGGTATTTACTCGCGAGCGTTTGTCGAAGGTCGTCTGACCGAAAAGAACCTGGAGAACTTCCGCCGCGAGCTGCAACCGGAAATGGGCCTGTCGTCCTATCCGCATCCGTGGCTGATGGAAGACTTCTGGGAATTCCCAACCGTTTCGATGGGTTTGGGGCCGATCTGCTCGATCTACCAGGCTCGCTTCAATCGCTACATGCATGACCGAGGGCTGAAAGACACCAGCAAGACTCGCGTCTGGGCGTTTCTCGGCGACGGCGAATGCGACGAACCAGAAACCTTGGGTGCGATCAGCCTCGCCTCGCGTGAGCAGTTGGATAACCTGACTTGGGTGATCAACTGTAACCTGCAGCGTCTCGATGGTCCGGTCCGTGGTAACGGCAAGATCATTCAGGAACTCGAAGCCGTCTTCCGCGGTGCCGGCTGGAACGTCATCAAGGTGGTCTGGGGAAGCGATTGGGATCCGCTGCTGGAAGCCGATAAAACCGGCCTTCTGGTTAAGCGAATGGAAGAAGTCGTCGACGGTCAGTACCAGAAGTACGTCGTCGAGTCTGGCGATTACATCCGTAAGCACTTCTTCGGCAAGTATCCTGAACTGCTGGAACTGGTGAAGAACTACTCCGACGAGAAGCTCCAGAAGCTGGCTCGCGGTGGTCACGATCCAGAAAAGGTTTACGCGGCCTACAAAGCTGCCACCGAGTGCAAAGGCAAGCCGACCGTCGTCATCGCCAAGACGATCAAGGGTTATGGTTTGGGCGAAGCCGGCGAAGGTCGTAACGTTACCCACAACCAGAAGAAGCTCAATGAAGAGGAACTGCGAGAGTTCCGGACTCGCTTCAGCATTCCGATCTCGGATGAAGAGGTCGTGAAGGCTCCGTTCTACCGTCCGCCGGAAGATAGCGCTGAGATGCGATATCTGAAGAAGCGACGCGAAGAACTGGGCGGCCCGGTTCCTTCCCGTCCGACGACTCACCCGACATCCACCATCCCGACCATGGAGGAATACAAAGAATTCCTCGGTGGTAGCAAGGGGAAGGAAATGTCGACCACGATGGGCTTTGTCCGCCTGCTTTCCAAGCTGTGCAAGGACAAGAACATCGGCCAGAACATCGTGCCGATCGTGCCCGACGAATCGCGTACCTTCGGTATGGAAGGTATGTTCCGCCAGGTTGGAATTTATGCCCACTCTGGCCAGTTGTACGAGCCGGTCGACTCCGATCAGCTGATGTACTACAAGGAAGCCAAAGACGGTCAGATCCTGGAAGAAGGGATCACCGAAGCGGGTTCGATGTCGTCGTTCATCTCGGCCGGCAATTCGTACTCGCAGCACGGCATCAACATGATTCCGTTCTTCATCTACTACAGCATGTTCGGCTTCCAGCGGATCGGTGACCTGGTCTGGTGTGCGGCTGATACGCGTGCCAAGGGTTTCATGATCGGTGGTACCGCCGGTCGTACGACCCTCAACGGTGAAGGCCTGCAGCACCAGGATGGCCACAGCCACCTGAACGCGATTGCCTTCCCAACGGTTCGCTCGTACGACGTATGCTACGCCTACGAAACAGCGGTCATCACGCTTGACGGGATGAAGAAGCTGTACGAACAAGGCGAAACGGCCATCTACTACATCACGGTAGGAAACGAAAACTACGCGATGCCTGAGATGCCGGAAGGTGCCGAAGAGGGCATCATTCGCGGGATCTACAAGCTGAAGACGCAAGATGCCGACAAGGCCCGTGCGACGGTTCAGCTGATGGGTAGTGGAACGATTACCCGCTGCGTGCTCGACGCCGCTCAGATCCTGGCCGAGAAGTACAATATTGCCAGCGACGTGTGGGCCGTTACCAGCTATACCGAGCTGCGTCGCGATGCTCAGACGTGCGAACGTTGGAACATGTTCCATCCCACCGAAGAGCCGAAGAAGTCATACATCGAGACGGTCATGGATGGGGTCGATGGACCTTTCATCTCGGCTTCGGACAACGTCCGGGCTTGGGGCGAACAGATCCGTCCTTACCTGCCTGGCAACATGGTTGCTCTGGGAACCGACGGCATGGGCCGCAGCGAAACTCGCGAAGCTCTGCGTCGTCACTTCGAGGTCGATGCTGAATCGGTGGTCATCGCCACGCTTTACGAGCTGGCGCGCACCGGCAAGATCGAGCGAACCGAAGTCGCTCAGGCGATCAAGGATTTAAACTACGACGCGGAAAAGCCAAATCCGTATTTTGCCTAACGGCACATTGGCAGCATCGTCGGCCGGATAGACCCCTGGCCGACGACCGCTTTTCCACGCGACTTGAAATACGCATTCCAAGCAAGGTTATTCACCATGGCGATAGACGTACAACTGCCTGATCTGGGCGATGGAATTGAATCGGGAGACGTGCTGGCCGTTCATGTTTCGGTTGGCGACACGATCGAAAAGGGACAAACCCTGATCGAAATCGAAACCGACAAAGCTACGGTCGACGTCCCTAGCACCGAAGGGGGCAAGATCGCAAAGGTCCACGTCAAGGCTGGCGACACCGTGGCTGTTCACGCGCCGATCGTGACACTCGATGCTGCCGGTTCCGGCGGTGCAGCTGCTCCAGCGGCAGAACCACCAAAGGAAGAGAAGGCTCCGGAACCCGAGCCGCCTGCCGCTCCGCCAAAGGCCGCGGAACCTGCCCCCGCAGCGGAAGCCCCCAAACCAACTCCTCAGCCGCCTAAGCCACTCGCACCACCTGCTCCTGTTACGCCCCCACCGGCGCCAGTGGCGGAAGTGCCTGCTGCGGATGACAGCGTGCCTGCTGGCCCAGCCGTGCGTCGCTTTGCCCGCGAAGTGGGTGTCGATTTGCGTAACGTTCAAGGTTCTGGCCCCAACGGACGTATCGAACGGGACGACGTTCTGCGAACGGTTCGCGACCTGAACCAGGGTGGCGGTTCCGCTACGAAGTCAGGTGCGGCTTCCGCTCCGGCGGCGACTGGTTCGTTGCCATCGCTTACCGGCGAAGCACACGAGGACAAGTACGGTCCGGTTCGCATCGAGAAGATGAAGAAGATCCGCAAGGTCACTGCGGCTCAAATGAGCAAGAGCTGGACGACCGCTCCGCGGGTTACCAACTTCGACGACGCGGACATCACGGCCCTCGAAGAGCTGCGTCAGCAAAGCAAGGACGACTACGCCGAAGCTGGCGTCAAGCTGACCACCATGCCGTTCCTGATCAAGGCCGTTGCCGTTGCTCTGCGTGAGCACCCGGAACTGAATGCCACGATCGACATGGAACAAGAGCAGGTCATCTACAAAGACTATGTGAACGTCGGGATCGCCGTCGATTCCGAGCGTGGCCTGATGGTGCCGAACATGAAGAACACCGATCGACTGTCGATTCCCGACATCGCTCGTAACCTTCAGCAAACGGCCTCCGACATTCGTGGCAACACGTTCGAGATGTCGGCCCTGCAAGGCGGCACCTTCACGATCAGCAACCTGGGTGCCATCGGTGGTACGTACAGCACCCCGATCATCAACGTTCCCGAAGTCGCCATCCTTCTGGTTGGCCGCTCGCGAAAGATGCCGGTCGTCGTGAAAGACCAGATCGTGGCTCGCCTGATGATGCCGCTGAGTCTGTCGTACGATCACCGCCTGGTCGATGGTGCAACTGCCCAGCGATTCCTGAACGACGTAAAGGGTCTTCTAGAGAACCCCAGCAAGTTGCTGATGGCTCCCTAGTTCCCCGAGCGTTATCGATATTAGAACGAACAAGCCTTCTCGCGTTGACCGATCGCGAGAGGGCTTTTTTTGTGGGAAATTAGCAGCGTTGCTACCAAGTTGTGGGCCACCCAAAAGAATGGAGTGCGATAGGCTATTTCTGGTGGTTATAATCGACGCCAATTGATTCTTCATCCTGCGAATTGGTGGTCATGGCTAAGCTTCACATTATCTGTCCGAAATGCAGCACCAAATATCCGGTTGCCGATCAGAAGCTCGCTGGTCGACGGGTCACTTGTAAGAAGTGCTCTGAGAAATTCGTTGCGGAAATCCAAGGAGCCGATCCGCCTCCCGAGGATGACTTTATGCTGGCTTCGCCTAGTGATCCGCTGGGCGATGACCTGTTTGGTGACTTTCCGACATCCGTGCCGGCGTCATCGGGGCCTGCGTTGGGGACGCTACCTCCCAAGAAGAAACGCAGCTCGTCCAGTTCACTGCCGATCGTGCCACTGGTGCTGGGCGGGGCTGGTGTTTTGGTCCTGGTTGTCGTCGTCATTTTCGCCATCTCGGCGTTGTCTTCCATGGCTCCCTCTGGCGGCGGCCAGGGAGCATCGAGCGATGACTTGGCCTTTGCCGCCCATCTTGCTGTGATGGAAAGACAATTTGAAAGTACGAGGCAGTTCCTCGCGGCGATCGAGGGCATCAACGGAGAGGGCGATATTCCCAAGTTCATCACAACCCTGGTAGGAATGACGAGCGAGCTAAGATCATACGCAGTTGAGATCCGTGATATCCAGCCCTTGCCAGAGTACATGCACAAGCGAATGGAGAAGAAGGTCAAGCCGATGACGGACGGCTTGTTGCCTCGGATGAAAGCAGCAGGAGCAAAACTCGCGAACTATCGGAGCCCTGAAGTTACCACCGCGGCGCTGAACTACCATTCGGCTTTGGGGGAGTTGGTGGCCGTGTTGAATGAGGCGAACAGCCGGACGCCACAGCAACAGGCCGAGATCGATCGCCGTCTTCAAGCAGAAAGAAACGATCAGCAGGCTAAAGAACACGAGATTCAAGAGTCTACGGCTGCCAACGCCAATTCAAATGAACCGCCTTACGAGCCGTCTGGGCAGCCAATGCCAGACTCCGAGCGGCCCCCCAGCGACCGAACTGTCGACCCGTTTGGCCCAGGTTTTAACCCCGGCATGCCAGACAGATCGTACCGGCGAGATCCTGCCCAGGATGCGATCAATGACATGAAGAAAAGATACGGCGAGGATAAAATGGTACGTCTGGAGTGCAAATCCATCAGTTCGGAACAGTTCAAGAAGATTCGAGAAATCATCAAACCTTGGATGTTTGCCCAGGCGTATGCGCATTGGTTAGATCCAGAAATTCGTGAGCGCGTCATCGTGTTTCCTTACGATGGCGATGTCAACGAACTGGCTGCGAAGATCACCTTTGGTGAGGTCGACGAGGTCCTGGTGGAACAGCGGCGGATTCGCTTGAAGTCGATAACGCTTCCTTAAGACTCCCAATCAACGTCCTGGTCTTCTCATGAACGCCAGTCAGCTTGTTCAGCAGATCATCGATAGCGGACAACTCGAGAAGCATGTCGCGTTGATCGAGGAGCTTGCGCCTGCGGAAGCAAACGCCTTGGTGCCACACCTCGTTCAGGCGTTCGATGAGTACAAGTTATGGCCAAAGGATGCGGCCTGCATCATCTCGGTTTGCCGGCCGACCGATGAGCAGTTGCTGGATCTTCTACAACAAGATTGCGAGCGTTCCCAGAAACTTGGTCTGCATATCGTTGCTATGTTGATCGATAACGAGAGCTTCCAGCAGGGTTCCCACAAGGCGTTGGCACAAGAGGTGTTTAAACTGTTAAGGGCCGAGTCCTTTCGCCCAAAACGAAAGGACTTGAAAGAACTTCAGACTTGGGCAGAATCCAATGCCGTCGAGTAGAATGGCTCAGGTCCTTCTGCTTCCTAAACGAAGCACCTGCAAGTATTCCGCTGGAATGGGAGAGTAACGCTTGGTACTTGTTCGCGCCATCCTTGGGCTACTTGCTGGCTTGGCGATCGCTTTTCTGTTGGTGATCGCGGTCGAATTATTCAGCGCCGTGGTGCATCCGTTTCCAGAAGGTTTTGAGGGAACGGAAGAAGAGGTTTGCGCACACGTCGAGAAATACCCGGCCTGGGTCTTGGCCGCCGTCGTGCCCATGTGGGCGTTGGTCGTTTTTTGTAGTTGCTGGATCGCGCGAAAGATTGGCGGGTCATTCGCGGCACTGTTGGTCGGGGCGCTGCTGTTCGTCGCGGTGGGATTCAACCAATGGATGCTGCCGTATCCGATTTGGTTTGAGGTGGCCAACTATATCGCATTTCCGCTGGCGATTTGGGGTGCGATATCGAGCAATCGCACTAAGGTAGATGTTTCACCAAAGGTAGGTGAGGACGAAGAGAATCACTCACCGTAGCCCTCTCCCTTCATGGGAGAGGGAACTAGAGATTTACTTCGTGGAAGCTTTCGCTTAGGTTAGCGTCCAGCCATCGGGTAGGCAGGCACCCTTTTCGACGACGGGGATTCCGTCGACGACGGTGACGCCTTCTGGGTATTCCTTGTCCACCAGGTCATCGGTCTTCACCACGTGGACGTTGTTGCCGATGTGGCAATTCTTGTCGACGATGGCTCCCTTGATAACGCTGCCAGAGCCGATCTTCATGCGAGGTCGACCGGACGATTCGTCGGCTTCAGTTTCCATGCGGGTCGCGTAGTAGTCGCAGCCCATCAGAACCGAGTCTTCGATCGTAACGTTTTCTTCGATCACGCTACGCAGACCGACCACGCTGTTCTTGATGGTGCAGCCTTTGCCGATCTGGCAACCATCAGCGATCATGCTGTTGGCGAAATTGCCTTCCATGACCATCGTGGGTGGCAGGAAACGAGCCCGCGTGAAGATCGGAGCTTCTTCTTCAACGAACTCGAACGGAGGCGTTGGGGCCAGCGTGGCGAGGTTCGATTCGTAGAAGGCTTTGATCGTCCCGATGTCTTCCCAGTAGCTGTCGAACATGTGCATCTGCACTTTCTTCGCTCGAATCGCTGCAGGGAAGATCTCCTTGCCGAAGTCCTGGTAGTCGGTCTTTTCCAGCAGTTCAACCAAGGTGTCCCGGTTGAACAGGTAATTGCCCATACTCGCCAGGCAATCACGACCGTTCGATGTAATGCCACGGGCATCGATCCAGGCAGGGTCGGTTCGCACATGGGCCAGTTCTTCAGGTGTCTTGGGCTTCTCGACGAAACCATTGACGCGGCCTGTTTCGTCGATCTTCATGATCCCCAAACCGCTGGCGTCCTTCGAGTGGACAGGCAGGCCTGCGATCGAGACGTCAGCACCGGATTCGATGTGCGAGTTCAGCATCTCGCGGTAATCCATGCGGTACAGTTGGTCGCCGGAAAGGATCAAGACGTAGTCGATGCCGTGCTGCTGGATGTAACGCAAGTTCTTGCGAACGGCATCGGCAGTGCCTTGGTACCAGTCAGAACCTTCACTCGCGGTTTGCTGAGCGGCTAATAGTTCGACAAAACCACCGCTGAAGTGATCGAAGCGGTAGGTCTGGCGGATGTGACGGTGCAAACTGACCGACATGAACTGCGTCAGCACATAGATGCGATTCATCTGGCTGTTTAAGCAGTTCGAGAGAGGGATATCGATCAAGCGGTACTTGCCCGCCAGCGGAACGGCTGGTTTCGAGCGGTATTTAGTCAAAGGGTAAAGCCGGGTTCCACGGCCACCGCCCAGCACCAGGCAGATGACATTACGCATAGGTCACCTTCTCTCTATGGAAGAAAAGCATTGGGTGATATTTCAATTGTTGGCGTTCGAACGATAACGGGCAGCGTCGCAGGTACGCAAGCCGATGCGTATCGACCCACCCAATATTCGCGTAACTTTATGCAATTATCGCGCCGCAACGGATACGACGCTTACTTCCGATAAAATCCGCGTCGACGCTGTTCGCTATAGCGTTCCAGTGCTTCGTTGATGATCGGTAGAGCTAATTCCGATGGAAGAATCTCGTCGACCTCAACCGATTTCCCTTCCAACATCTTGTAATCTTGGAAGAAGCGCCGCAACATGTTCCGGCGATGATTAGGCAGATCAATCGCTTCATTGTAGGAAGAATATTCCGGATCGGTCACCGCGACGGCGATAATCTTATGATCGAGCTTGCCGCTATCAACCATCGTCATCAAACCCACCGCTCGTGCGGTGATCAACGTCAGCGGAGCGACCGGTTCCTGGCACAGGACCAGCACGTCGAGCGGATCGTCGTCTTCGGCAAGTGTTTGCGGGACGAAGCCGTAGTTCGCTGGATAGTGAACGGCTGAATAAAGCATGCGGTCCATCCGCAACAGACCCGTATCCTTGTCCAGTTCGTACTTGATGCTGGATCCGGTCGGGATCTCGATGACCGCACAGAATTCCCTAGGGATGTCTTCACCGGGGGTCACGTCGTGCCAAGCGTGCGTCATAGATGCGAATCTTCCTCAAGAATCAGGTCTTTTTCCTGACTCCAATAGCTTTGCCAAATTGCCATATTCGGTCCGGCTTCCGCTGTTAACCATAGTTTAACGGAAGCGAATCATTGCTTGTAAGCATCCGTCGTAACTTGCGCCGCGTCAACCGCAGGGGAAGGAAGCTAAGTTCATTTCACGACGAAATTTACAAGACGACCCGGAACGACAATCGTTTTCACGATTTGTTTTCCTTCCAGAAGCTCTTGGACGCGAGCATCCGACTTTGCGAGAGCTTCAAGATCGTCCTTCTTAATGTCGGCTGGAACCGTAATACGGCCGCGAACTTTCCCCATAATTTGCACGGGGACTTCGATCTCGTTGTCCTTGGTGTACGACTCGACAAACTGTGGCCATGGCTCGTAGGCCAAAGTGTCACTGTGGCCCAACAATTGCCAAAATTCTTCGGCTAAGTGAGGTGCCAAGGGAGAAAGCATCAACGCAAACCATTCCATGGCCTTTTTCGGCCGTGTCGATTCCTTGGTGAAGAAGTTGGTGAACTCCATCAAGCGGGCAATGGCCGTGTTGAAACTGATATTGGAAAGGTCATTCGTTACGCTCTTGAGCGTGCGATGGAGCATCTTGTTCTGCTCTTCGGTTGGCTCGACGTCTTGAATGGCTGCGTTGAGAACAACCTCTTCCGCGTTGTGGTCGATGAGCATTCGCCACGCTCGATCGAGGAAGCCACGAACCCCCTTCACACCATCCATCGCCCAAGGCTTGGTAGCTTCGAGTGGTCCCATGAACATTTCGTAAAGACGAAGACTATCGGCACCGAAATCGCGGACGACGTCATCCGGGTTAACCACGTTACCGCGGCTCTTGGACATCTTGTGAGCCCGCGAATCGATCCGAATGTTGTTATCCGCGGCCAGGACAAATCCGTCGCCCTTCTTGAGGACGTCTGCTTCAGCCAATGCGACGGAGTTGACCGGGTTGCCCTTGTCGTCAACAAGTGATCCGTCTTCCTGCTTCTTCACGAGGTTGCTGCCGACCCAACTGCCATCCTCAAGCTGGAAGCCCATGTACTCGATCTCGCCCAAGATCATCCCTTGGTTGACGAGCTTCTGGAATGGTTCGGGTGTCGAGACGTAACCGCGGTCGTAAAGCACCTTGTGCCAGAAGCGGGCATACAAGAGGTGAAGCACGGCGTGTTCGGCACCACCAATGTAGAGATCGATCGGCATCCAGGCCTTTTCTTTTTCAGGATCAACGAAGACCGCGTTGTTCTTCGGATCGATGAAGCGAAGGTAGTACCAGCACGAGCCGGCCCACTGCGGCATGGTGTTCGTTTCCCGCTTATACTTCACGCCGTCAATCACCGGGTAAAGCCAGGAGTCATCCGCTTTCTCGAGTGGCGGTTCTGGTCGCCCAATCGGTTTGTAATCTTCGATCTGTGGCAAGTCGACCGGAAGCTGGTCGACCGGCACGGCTCGGATCTTGCCGTTGGGCTCGCCGTTTTCGTCAAGTTCTTTGAGAATCGGGAAGGGCTCGCCCCAGAAACGCTGACGGCTGAAGAGCCAGTCGCGGAGTTTGAAGTTGGTCGCTTCGCGGCCGAGACCGTTTTGTTCGAGATCTAAAGCGATCTGCGCTTTGACCTCGGCGGTCTTCATGCCGTTGTATTTGCCGGAGTTGATCGCCACGCCATCGAAAGTCGCACAGGCCTTCCCGGCAAGGACCGCGTCGCGATCGATGTCAGACTTGTCGCCGGGATCGACCACGGCAATCACCGGGATGTCGAACTTTTGCGCGAACTCGAAGTCGCGATCGTCGTGTGCCGGAACGGCCATGATGGCCCCAGTGCCGTAGCTGGCGAGCACATAGTCCGCGATCCAAATCGGCACAGGCTGGCCGGTAACTGGGTTAATGGCATACGAGCCAGAAAACACGCCGGTCTTATCTTTGGCAAGCTCCGTGCGTTCCAAGTCAGACTTGAACGCGGCTGCCTGACAGTACTTCTGGACGGCGTCGGATTGCTCGGCGGTGGTCAACTGATCGACAAGCGGGTGCTCGGGCGCGATGACCATGTAGGTCGCCCCAAAGAGCGTGTCAGGCCGCGTTGTGTACACGCGAAGGACATCGGTGCCAGGCTTGCGAGGATAGCCAAGCTTCTTTCGCTCAATCTCCCAGGGGGTGTACTCTTCGGCGGTACCAAGGAAGAAATCGACTTCCGCCCCGATGCTACGGCCAATCCAGTTACGCTGAAGCTGCTTGATGCTGTCGGACCAGTCGAGCGATTCGAGATCGCTTTCGAGCCGCTCGGCGTAGGCCGTAATGCGGAGCATCCATTGGCGAAGCGGCAAACGTTGAACCGGGTGGCCGCCACGTTCGCTCTTGCCGTCGATCACTTCTTCGTTCGCAAGCACGGTGCCAAGCGCGGGGCACCAATTGACCGGAGCCTCGTTGACGTAGGCCAAGCGATGCTCGTCCTGGTAATCGCGAACGGCTTCGGCTCCTTCGGCTTTCACATCGTCAGGAATCGGAAGCTCGGCGATGGGGCGGCCTTTGCCGGCGTCGTGGTCGTACCATGTGTCGAAAAGTACGAGGAAAATCCACTGCGTCCAGCGGAAGTAGTCGACATCAGTTGTGGCGACCTGCCGCTGCCAGTCGTAGCTGAAGCCAAGCATCTTCAACTGGCGGACGAACTCACCGATGTTCTTCTCGGTCGTCTCGCGAGGATGGACATTGTGCTTAATGGCATATTCTTCTGCCGGAAGGCCAAACGAGTCGAAGCCCATCGGGTGCAAGACGCTTTTGCCCTGCATGCGGGCAAAGCGGCAGACGATATCGGTTGCCGTGTAACCTTCCGGATGCCCCACATGCAAACCTGCACCACTTGGATAGGGAAACATATCCAAGACATAAAGCTTCTCGCTTTTGGGGAGGTCAGGGGTGCGGAAAGTTTGATTCTCGTCCCAGTATTTCTGCCATTTGGGTTCGATCTGGGCCGGGTTGTAGCGAGGCATGGGTGATAATCCAGTCGTCAAATATGCGGTCTTGCCGCAGCTTGGTCTACTTGCAAGTTGGGTCGATGGGCAGGGATCGCCGCAAAATGTTATCACATAGGGCTTTCCCGCAGTCTCGCGAAGGTAACGATTCTAATGGTCCTCTCGAAAACTGACAATTGAAGGACCCCGTTGGTTCTCCGGAACGTTCGCGCTAAATCCACCTGGTGGATAAAATCTGTGCAAGGATTTCGAGAGAATTGCATGTTGCAGAGTCGATTACCCTGGTAGACTGCTGGTTTGCCGAACAACCTTCCCCCAACACGAACCCCTGAATCCTTATGCTTCACGGACGACGTCATCTTCAGCTAGTTGATTCCGAACGGGACGCGATGCGAGTTGCCTGCCAGTTCAACGCGCAACTAATGGACTTTGTACGCCCTCACGTCAAAGCGGGCATTACGACCGAGGCAATCGATCGGATGGTGCACGAGTACACCCTCGATCATGGCCACACGCCTGCTTGTTTGAATTACCAAGGCTTCCCCAAGAGCTGCTGCACCAGCATCAACGAAGTCATTTGTCATGGGATTCCCGACAAATACGAGCTGAAAGAAGGGGACATCGTCAATGTCGACCTGACTTCGATTGTCGACGGGTGGCATGGCGATCAGTCGGAAACGTTTCTGATTGGGGAAGTAACTCCTGAAGCGAAGCAGGTCACGCAGTGTGCGTTCGATTGCCTGTATCTGGCTATCGATGCGATCTATCCCGAATGCCGCGTTTCGGAAATCGGTCGCGTTATTGTCGAGGAAGCCAAGAAGTACAACTTTGGTGTCGTCGAAGAGTTCGTCGGGCACGGCCTCGGCCGTCGATTCCATCAAGATCCTTCGATTCCTCACGTCCCAACACGTGCCGCTCATTCGGTTCGCCTGTTGCCAGGCGTCTGCTTCACGATCGAGCCGATGATCAACATTGGCGGAGCAGCTACGCAACTCGATCCGTCCGATGGCTGGACGGTCCGTACTCGCGACCGTAGCCTGAGTGCTCAGTTCGAGCATACGATCTTGATGACCGAGAACGGTCCTGAGATCCTTTCGATGACGAAAGATGGTCCTCAGAAGGGACATAAGTTCTAAATCGCGGCGCGATAGCACTGAAATCAATCTTGCCAGCGATCGGGCGTTTTTGGTATTTCCTCGGGCAATGACTCAAGTTTTTGCCTGAGGGATCCGGCTATGTTCTGTTTTCGACCCGTTTGCTTGCTAATGCTGGCTGCTACTTTGCCATGTGCGGTTACTGCTCTGGCGAGTGAGCCGTACAAAGGACGCGTGACCACGGCACAGGTTTTTACCCGTAGCGGACCGGGGCAGAACTACTATCCAACGGCCTATCTGGAAAAGAATTCGGTCGTGGATGTCTACCGCGAAGATGTCGGCGGTTGGCTGGCCATTCGCCCGACCGAGGACGAGTTCAGCCTGGTCCGGGCCGCCGATCTTTCCTACGGCGACGATCGTCAGATTGCCTACGTTCGGACAGCCGAAGCACCGGCGTTCGTCGGGAGCCAAATTAGCGACCAGCACCACATCACCCATGTTAAGTTAGACCAAGACGAACCCCTGGAAGTGCTGGGAATTGTCGAGCTACGCGATCCAGAAACTGGCAAAAAGGAAGCGTTCTATCGCATCGCTCCACCCGCCGGTGAGTTTCGCTGGATCAACAAGCACTTTGTTGAACCCATCGGCATTCAGCCTCGCACGCAAGGGCCCACGGTCGATTCCGCGGCCATGGCCGAATCGATTCAGGATGACAAGTTCTGGAAAGAGACTGAGCAGAAGCTGAGTGCGGTTCGGCCGGTGTCTTTCGATGAAGAGACCGACAAACCCGGCGCCACGTTTACCGGAGAACTGCAACCGCTGGACGAGATCGGTCCCGGCACCAGTTTGAACCTGATCGAACTCGAACTGCACGTCAGTCGCGAATGCCTCAAGCCGGTCGAAGACTGGAAATTCAAACCTCTGAAAGATCAGGCCAAGCGACTGATCGTCGAAGGGGAAACGCCGCTGGAGCGGGGTAAGGCCCGGTTGCTACTGGAGAAGATCGACCAATTCAACGATCTTTACGAACGCAAGCTGGCTGCAAAGGAGGCGATGACCAATTCATCGATTCCGCTGAAAACCCCACTGGCTAGTGACGAAGAACTCGGAGAAGTCGAGCCGTCAAACGATCCGGCCGCTTCGTTCAAAAAGGATGGCTTCGACCCACGTTACGACGGCAAAGGGTGGCTGATGCCGGTCATCACGCGGGCCTCTTCGACCCGAAATCCCAATCAATACACGCCTCCGTTCGCCTTGACCGACTCTCAGGGGAATGTCTTGCAATTCGTCAGTCCCTCGCCGGGGCTGAACTTGCGGCGATATGCCCGGATGCAGGTCGGCATTTACGGACAAATTTCTCCGCTGGATCAATACACCAAGCAGCATCTGACCGCGCACCGGATTGTGGTGCTATCACGGCACGAAAAGAAGTAGCTTTGCGGTGAGTGTCATGGCCCAAATGGGCGAATCATGGTCAAATAGTGGGAATTGACAGGCGATTTGGTTCCGGCCTGTCTGTTTGACGAATTCTCACTGAAAGCCAGTATGAGCGAAGACGGTTCCCCCAGCGCCACTCTTGAAGATGCCCTGCAAAAGTATGGGGCTCCTCTGCCTGCGGAAATCCGCGATCAACTTCAGCGGTACGTCGATGTGCTGTGGGAGATCAACAAGTCGCTGAATCTGACTCGGCATACCGACTACGACAAGTTCGTTGCCCGCGATTTGATCGACAGCTTAGCATTGGCCGGCCAATTGAAGCCCAACGAAGAGATCCTCGACATGGGCAGTGGCGGGGGCGTTCCGGGCATCGTGATCGCGATCCTGCGGCCAGACGTTCGTGTCACACTGTGTGATTCGGTGGGCAAGAAAGCGCACGCGATGCAGGCCATCGTTGAGCAGCTCGATCTCGAGGTTCCCGTTTACCACAATCGAGCGGAAGAGATCCTCGAAGACCTCAGCTTCGATGCGGTCGTATGCCGTGCGGTTGCGCCGATGAAGAAGCTGCTGACGTGGCTCGATGGGCATTGGCTAGCTGCTGGCCGGCTGCTGACGATCAAAGGTGGCCGCTGGCTCGAAGAAGTGAAAGAAGCCCGTCATCATGGCGTGACTAAGGGGGTTGAGATCCGCAACGCCCACGAATACGAGACGCCCGGCAATGATCACCCAAGCGTGATCGTAAAAGTTTGGCCGAAAGGTCGCAAAGAGCCTTAAGCCAGTTCAACTTACGGCCGATTAGTGTCGTTGTTGATATTAGTTACGACCCGTATAATCAGACGATTCTCTCCTGGCTTACCCAGGCAGTAGAGAGAGACCGACCCCAGCGGTAGTTGGCCCGATGCAAAATGGCCAAGCTACCTAACTTCAACCCACAGCGATTGATTGATGTCCAGTTATCAGATTACGCATCTCAAACAACTGGAAGCAGAAAGCATCCACATCATCCGCGAGGTCGCGGCTGAGTTTGAGAACCCGGTGATGTTGTATTCCGTCGGAAAAGACTCTTCCGTCATGGTTCAACTGGCCCTGAAGGCCTTCTATCCGGCCAAGCCCCCGTTTCCTTTGATGCATGTCGACACGACGTGGAAGTTCAAGGAAATGATTCAGTTCCGCGAAGATTATGCTCGCAACGAACTGGGGCTCGATTTGATCGTGCATATCAACGAAGAAGGCAAAAAGGTCGGAATCGATCCGTTCGAGGACAGTGTCCGCCATACCGACTTGATGAAGACGGTCTCGCTGAAGCAGGCACTCGACAAGTACAAGTTCGACGCCGCGTTTGGTGGCGCCCGTCGCGACGAAGAGAAGTCGCGAGCCAAAGAACGTGTCTTCTCGTTCCGTGATAAGAACCACCGCTGGGATCCGAAGAATCAGCGTCCCGAACTGTGGAACCTGTACAACACCAAGGTGAACAAAGGGGAAAGCATTCGCGTGTTCCCCCTTTCCAACTGGACGGAACTCGACGTCTGGCAATACATCCACCTGGAAAAGATTCCGATCGTGCCGTTGTATTACTCGGCCAAGCGCCCCGTCGTATGGCGAAACGATATGTGGATCATGGTCGACGACGACCGCATCAACCTTCAGCCCGGCGAGAAGGTGGAAGAGAAGATGGTTCGCTTCCGTACGCTTGGCTGCTATCCGCTGACTGGTGCGGTGGAATCGGAAGCCGATACGCTTCCCGAAATCATTCAGGAAATGCTTCTGACGACCACCTCCGAACGCCAAGGCCGCGCGATCGACAAGGATCAGGGCGCCTCGATGCAGAAGAAGAAGGAAGAGGGTTACTTCTAACGCTCGAGGCGAGTGTTCAGTTTTCAGTTTTCAGTTTTCAGCAAAGAGAAGAAGACTGAATCGCAGCGAAAGCTGAACCATGAATCCTACTGAAAACTGAACACTGATAACTGAAAACTAGACTTATGTCTCACAAATCTGACCTGATCGCGACCGACATTAATGCTTATCTCGCTCAGCACGAGAAGAAGGAACTGCTGCGATTTTTGACATGCGGTAGTGTCGACGACGGGAAGAGTACGCTGCTGGGCAAGCTGCTTATCGAATCGAAAGCGGCTTACGAAGATCAGTTGGCGGCCATCGAAAAGGAATCGGCCACGCATGGTACGGTCGGTGGCGAGATCGACCCGGCACTTTTGACCGACGGTTTGAAAGAAGAACGCGAGCAGGGGATCACGATCGACGTGGCCTATCGTTACTTCTCGACCGCTAAACGAAAGTTCATCGTTGCCGATACGCCAGGTCACGAGCAATATACCCGCAACATGGCCACCGGTGCTTCAACCGCCGACCTGGCCATCATTCTGATCGATGCTCGCCAAGGCGTGCTGACTCAAACCAAGCGGCATAGCTTCATCACTTCGCTGCTGGGTATTCGCCATATCGTGGTGGCGATCAACAAGATGGACCTGGTCGATTACAGCCAGGAAGTGTTCGAGAAGATCAAGCAAGATTACATCGACTTCGCTGCTAAGATGTCGGCCGACGATGTCCACTTCATTCCGCTCTCGGCCCTCAAGGGGGACAACCTGGTTGAGAAGAGCGAGAAGATGCCGTGGTACGAAGGCGCCACGCTGATGCACATGCTCGAGAACCTGTACATCGGTTCCGACCGCAACCTGCAAGACTTCCGCTTTCCAGTGCAGTTGGTCAACCGACCTGACCTCAACTTCCGTGGTTTCTGCGGGACGGTCGCGTCCGGTACGATTCGCCCAGGCGAAGAGGTCATGGTCCTGCCGTCGAAGAAGACGAGCAAGGTGAAACGCATTGTCACAATGGATGGCGATGTCGAAGAAGCCTATCCGCCGATGTCGGTCACCTTGACCTTCGAGGATGAAATCGACTGTAGCCGCGGTGACATCATCGTGCGTCCTGGCAACCGCCCGAAAGTCGACGACAAGTTCGACGCGATGGTGGTTTGGATGGCGGACGAGCCGCTGGTGCCGGGTAAGCAGTACTTCGTTAAACACACGACGAAGATGATGACCGGTACCGTCTCGCGGGTTCGTTACAACGTCGACGTGAATACGCTTCATCGCGAAGACACGCCGGCCCTGAAGCTCAACGAAATCGGTCGGTGCAGTATCAAGCTGAATCAACCGGTCTCGTACGACCCGTACGCAAAGAACAAGACGACCGGTGCGTTCATTCTGATCGACTATATGAGCAACCGCACCGTGGGTGCCGGGATGATCATCGATCGCGATGCCACCGATACGGACGAACTGTGGGACGTGGAAGGGGACGAGACCCTGCAGAGCACCAAGGGGAACGTTTCCGCCGACGAACGAGCAGCTCGCTTTGGTCAGAAGCCAGCGACCTTGCTGCTCACCGGTTTGACTGGTGCCGGCAAAACCACGATTGCCTATGCTTTGGAACGTCGACTGTTCGACGAAGGGAAGACGAGCGTCGTTCTCGATGGCCAGAACCTCCGTCGCGGTATCAGCAAGGATCTGGGCTACACCGCCGAGCAGCGTAGCGAAAATCTGCGTCGCGGTAGCGAGATTGCCCGGATGCTTAACGACTCTGGCATGCTTTGTATTGCGGCCTTCCTGGCGCCCAATGCCGAAGTTCGCCAGCGAGCCAGCGAAGTGGTTGGTTCCGATCGTTTCCTGACGGTCTATCTCTCGGCTCCGATCGAAGTTTGCCGCGAACGAGAAGACTCGGGCATGTACGCCAAAGCGGACAGTGGCGAGATCGCCAACTTCCCAGGCGTCAGCTACGAGTATGAAGCTCCTGAAAATGCCGACCTGGTTCTCCCCACGCACGAGCTAAGCGTGGACGAGTGCGTCGACAAGATTTACGAGATGCTGCAAACCCGCGGCATGATCGATTAAGGTCGCGGTGCGTGGTGCCTCAGATTGTCGCCTTGGGGCGAACCGTCTAAAATTCCGGTGCCTTGAATTCTCCGGAGCCGACCCCCATGCCCAGTTTGACGATTGAGAACTACGTAAAAGCGATCTATCAGATTGCGCTTCAGGCACCGGAAAAGGCGGCCTCGACCGGTGAAATCGCGATTGCCCTGGAAGTCTCGCCGGGGACGGTCACTAGCATGCTGAAGACCCTCAGCGAGACCGGTCTGGCCTCGTACACCAAGTACGAAGGGGTTCGTCTGACCGAGAGTGGCCGCAAGCTGGCGTTGCGTGTGCTGCGTCGCCACCGATTGATCGAGCTGTTTCTGGTGCACACCCTCGACCTGGCGTGGGACGAAGTCCACGAAGAGGCTGAGAACATGGAGCATGCCGTCAGCGATTTCCTGGTCGATCGGATCGATCAGTTTCTGGGGTATCCTTCGTCCGACCCGCATGGCGATCCCATTCCGACGGCCGACGGAAAGATTCGCACCGAACAAGGCGTCAAGCTCACCCAGTGGGAGCCTGGCAAGCCGTTTCGCCTGGTACGCGTGATGGACCAAAGCTCGGACTTCCTGCGTTACCTCAGCGAAGAGTCGCTCCAGCCAGGCTGCGAAGCGAAGCTGATCAGCAGCCGAGTGGAAGCGGGCATCGTCACCATCGAAATCGAGGGCCGCACCACGGCGCTGGGATTGGAAGCGGCCGAAAAGCTGATGGTCGCCGCCGTCAGTTAAACCCCTGGTGTGCTCGGCGGCGGAGTCATTGCCGGCTGATGGCCTAGCGAGCGACGGACCATGGTGAGCTGCCCACTGTGCAGGCCTTCGTGCCAGATGGCGGTCTCGAACACTTGCCCGTAGTCTGCCAGGAAGTCAGGCGTACCGTCCGGTGTTTTCGTCGCCAGGTCATCGTCGCTCAGTGATCCCAGTATCTTGAGAAGTACCTGGCGTCGCTCGTCCATGTACCCTCGGACTTCTTCGATCGGCGGGTAATCTTCCAGCTTGGGGGATGGGGTCGAGCCCAAACCGAACATCTCTTGATAATTCTCTTTTGTCTCCGCTTTCTCTGGGGCTAATAGCGAAATGAAAAAGTTGTCGGTCGTGGCCATGTGACCAATAAACCACAGGGCATGGTTGCTCTGATTGCAGACCTGCGCCACCCAATCCTCCGGCTTTTGGAAGTCTCCCAGGATTCTTGTCGTGAAGCCGCGGGCCGACTCAAGTTGATGTTGTAGACGCTCGATCATGGACATGGTGTCTCTCCTGGGATGGGACTAGCTAGGTCGATCAAGGGAAGAGCCCGCATTGCGGAGTATCTCCAAGAAGCACGAAACTTGCTCTTCGCTGTAACCGCCAAAGAAGTCCTCGTGAACCTTTTCCTGTAGCTGGGTAATGACCGGCTTGAGTCGCTGCAGCGTCTCTTGGCCTTGCGGCGTCAGGTAAATCCGCAACGCGCGCCGGTCAGCTGGATCTCGCATGCGGCGAATCAGCTGCGCCTTTTCCGTACGATCCAAAAGGCCTGTCATGCTACTGGCATCCAAGTGGACCTCTTCCGCCAGTTCACTTGGCTTTTGTCCGTTTTGGCACTCAAGACAAGAAAGCATAAACAGTTGGGCTGGGGTAACTTCGTACGCTGCCAAACCGTCGGCGTAAATTCGCGAAATCTTTCGCATCGCTACGCCGAGATGAAAGCAGAGCAGGTCGTCTTTTTTCCAATTCATTCGGAGGGTATTTAAAAAGAGGTTGCCTCGCACATCAATTCTAGCGATGGGCGCATGCGGGGCAAAAGCAATTCAATGGGGAGGGATTCAATCGGCGGGAGCCTAAGCGGGGCGAACGGTCACCACGACTCCCTTGAACGCAGGCGTTTTCGATTTGGGATCGGCCGTTCGGGAAACGAGGGTATTGGCTTCCGGGTAATACATCAAGGCGTTTCCTGGTTTGATGTCGGTAAACTCGTGAACGACGAAATTGTCGATCTGACCGATATTCGACTTGATAATCACTTTCTGGCCTGCGGCAACGCCCAGACGCTTGCAGTCATCAGGGTGAAGCACGATGACATCCCGTCGGTCGATGCCGCGATAGATGTCGTATTCTTCATACACCACAGTATTGAATTGCCCCTCACTACGCACCGTCATCAACCGAAGTTCGTTTTTTCCGGTCCCTTTTAGCTCAGGGATCTCATCGTGATGCAAGATCAGTCGCCCGCTGGGCGTAGGAAATTTGGGCGTGTGGAAGGTTCGCCCGTCGATTTGAAATTCTTCTTTGGTTTTGTCGATATGGGCGATCTTTTCAAAGCCAGGCACCACCTTCGCCAGGGCAGCACGAATCTTGTTCGTGTCTTGCATCGATTTCCAATCGATGGGAGTACGATCCTCAAGAACTCCTTCCCCAATCGAAGCAATCACGTCGACTTCACCCCGTGGGCCGTCCAGTCGGCGTGGTCCGCCGTCCGACATGCGGACGTAATTGAACATCGATTCCTGGGTCGACTGGTAAGGCTCTTCATCGCGAGCCAACACCGGCAGGATGATCGTCTCCTTGGCCAGGCCATGCGCGTGTCCGGTGTTCAGCGTCGTGCTCAAGTAGACCATCGTATCGAGGCTTTGGATCGACTCTGCCGCGAAGGCCAGGTCGGGGTTACTGCCGTAGAGATTGCCACCCAGGCAGAAGCCCATTTTCAGCTTGCCCGAGTGGGCATCTTCCATGCAGCCCAGCGTATCAAGGCCCGGCGTAGTGGGAAGCTGAACGCCGTATTCCTTTTCGAGCCCATCGAAGATGGCTTGTTTCAGCGTCGGCGTAACACCGACTGAACCAATCCCTTGCACGTTGGAGTGCCCGCGGATTGGCATCAAGCCGCAACCAGGCTTGCCGACCATGCCACGCACGGCGGCCAGCCCGGCAATGGCCTGAACATTGTTCACGCCGTGGGCATGATGGGTGATGCCCATCGTCCAGCTGAAGATGACACGTTTCGCTTTGATGTAGCGCTGGGCGATGTCCTCGATCTTCAGCTTGCCGACGCCGGACTTCGCTTCGATTTCTTCCCACGGGAGGTTCTTCAAAAACTCGATCCACTCGGCCGTATTCTCGCAGTGGTTGTCGAGGAACTCTTGGTCTTGTCCCCCCAATTCCAGCACGCGCTTGGCGATGCCGTAGAGCAGGGCGAGGTCTCCACCGATGTCGGGTTGAACGTAGAGTGTCGCGATCTTGGTGCCAAACAACAGGCTGATTGGATCGCTCGGCACGCGGAAGTTGACCAAGCCTGTTTCAATGACGGGATTGATGACGATCACCTCGCCACCACGCCGACGAACTTGTTTGAGTGTCGACATGAGCCGCGGGTGATTGCTGGCCGGGTTACCACCGATCAGAAACACAAGGTCGGCGTGCTCCACGTCATCAAGCACGATCGTGGCGGTGCCACTACCGACGGTATTGGCCAGTCCGACACCGCTGGCCTGGTGGCAGTAGTAGCTGCAGTTATTGACGTTATTGGTGCCATATAGACGCGCGAAAAGCTGCAGCAGAAATCCTGCTTCCATGCTGCTGCGGCCACTGAAGTACCAAAAGGTTTCGTCGGCGGCCAGCGACTTCAGTTTGTTCACGACCCTACCCAGGGCATCTTCCCATGAGATAGGGCGATAGTTCTGGGTGCCTTCCTCCCATAGCATCGGCTGCGTAAGGCGGCCCGCATGCTCCATCTGGTAAGGAGTGAACTTCTTGAGTTGAGCGATGCTGTAGGTCTTCCAGAAGTCTTCCGGAATGGCACCCTGCATGTCGGCGGCCATGGCCTGCATCGACTTCTTACAGACTTCCGGGAACGAGCCTTCCTCGTTGACCATGCCTCCCTTTTGGCCGCCCATGCCCAGTGCGCAGGTCTTGCACGCATTCTTACTCCGCATGGCTTTCCAGAACTTCCAGTACCCGCCCGACTCGCGAGCTTTCTGAAAGGTGTACCGGATCGCTTGCCAGCCGCCGCCACTGGTTGGCTTTTTCATATCGGGTCATCCTGAATGAGTAAGAGTTGAAGAGGGCAGTTCTTTCGACGTTCTCCTGAGAACCGTCATTCTAGCAGATCGGGCGAGATGCGAAATGTGGAAGCGCAAATCTCAGGCCCGCATGATTGTCCGAGATGCAAGCGAGCACGCCAAGACGTTGCTCGCTGATATCCCAGACCCCATAGCGGGCCCTCTTCCAATTGTTCAATCAATGGTTATTCGGAAGCGACGTTCACGTAAACCTTGAGCGCCGAGCTGTCCTCGACCAGCAGTCGCATCATTTCAGCGTAGTTGTCCAAGCCGTCGACCGGGTTGGTCAGGATCTTTTCCGTGACGCCAGGGTACATCATTTCGCCCAGGGCCAGGTCCTTGATACCCATCTCGAAGTGGTCGCGGTTGGCGTTCACACTACCCAAGAGCAGCTTGTTACCCAAAACCCATTCCAGGTTAATCTTCGAGGTCGGCAGCTCGTGCTTGTCGCTGTCGCCGGTCACACTGGTGAAGACCAGCACGCCGTTAAGCCCCAGGTACTTCATGCTCTCGAAAGCGATGATGCTGCTACCGGTGGCGTCGACGATGATGTCCGGGCGACCAGTCTTCTTGACCAATTCGTCCAGGTCGGTGTTCTTGGTGCTGACGTAGTTCGCTTCCATTCCCTCGGTGATCTCTTGCTTGAGATGCGGGCCAGGGGAGCGGGCAATCGTGCTGACCTGCAGACTACGAAGGCGTAGGCAAAGCGTGGTGAGCAAGCCAATCTGGCCGGCACCCATCACCCAGGCAACCTTAGGGCTCCAGACCTTCATACGACGCTGCACTTCATAAGCCTGATGCACGGCCTTAGCAGCACAGCTCATGGGCTCCATCAAGACGTGCAGGTGAGTCAAACCTTGCGGGACGCGAATAATGTAGTCTTCTTCGTCGACGAACTTCTCAGTGAGGTAACCGTGCAGCAGGTTGATACCGCGCTCGTAGTAGGTTTCCTCGCTGGTCATGTCGTAGGTGCCGATCTTGTCGTAGATCGAACCACCGGGACGACGAACCGTGGCGGTCACATAGTCACCTGGCTTGAACCGCGTCACGTTCGGGCCGACGGCTTCGACGATGCCGAATGACTCGTGACCGATCACCATGAAGTCGTCCCCTGGAGGCGCGTTTCCGTAAAGGGCTTCGTTGATTTCTTTGTCGGTCGCATCAACCCCAACTTTAAGCACCTTGACCAGCACGCCCTTGCCGTTGGGGAACTTATCGAGGGAGGGTTCAGGAATATCACGAAGATGAACGCTGTTGGGGGTCCCGGGTTTAACCGCAATCGCCTTCATAAGGAGCCGACTCTTCAGGATAGTAGGGTGAGTGTTTGGACGGGTTTACGCATTAAAGCAGCGTAATTTACCATAATGCCCACCTTAGAGGAATCGGGGCGACCGCATGAAGTTCAATTCCGTTAATGAACTTTGTACGTTGGAAAATTGTCCTGCTTGGTGACGGCCGGAATTAAAATATCTTCTACTTCTCGGGGGAATTATGACGGAACCTGCACCGTTTCAGCGTTATTTGGACTTGGCTCCGGAAGAGAACTGCGCGATCGCTTTGCAGATTCAACACGAGCAAGAATTCCCCAAATTCCAGCTCGCTACCGAAGAGCAAGCCAGTATCGTCCATCCCCCGTATCAGTGGACCATCAAAGAAGTCGTGGGACATTTAAGCGATACGGAACGTGTTTTCGCGTATCGCGCCCTTCGCTTTGCACGTGGCGACACGACACCGCTGCCTGGTTTCGATCAGGACGCGTACATGCTGACGGCCAATTTCAACGAGCGGTCGTATGAAGAACTGGTCCAGGAACTGAATTGGGTACGCCAGACAACCGTTGAGTTGTTTCACACGTTGCCATCGGATGCGTTCGAGCGAGAAGGCACCGCCAGCGGCTTTTCCTGGACGGTCCGCAATCTGGGCCGCTGCTGCGTGGGGCATATGAGGCATCACCTGGAGATTGTGCAGCGACGGGTCAGCGCAGCGTAGTATGTCTACTGCCGTTGCTGTGCCTGACGCGGTGAGTAGCGTGCGTCAATCTGCTGCTTTAGGCCTCGGAAGTCAGGATTGTTGGGGTCGATCTCCAGCAAATCGGCAATAGCTTGATCGGCGTCGTCCCATCGCTCGAGGTATTGCGCGATCAAGGTGTACATGTAGGCGTACTGCACGCTGTTGGGTTCCAGTTCTTTCGCCTTCTTGTAGGCCTCGAAGGCCTCGTCATAGAACGGCGCTGCGCTATCTGGGGTTGTATTGCGAGCGGCCAGGTAAAGGGCCGATCCGAACTGATACTGCAGTGGCGCAAAGTTTGGCTGTTGGCTGACGTCACGCTTCAAGTTGTCGAGTTCTTCCAGGCGGAAGCGGGCAATCTCGACGGCTCGCTTGGCGAGGTCAGTCGTCATTGCTTCAGCCGCCGGGCGATTGCCTTGAACGACCAGTTGCCGCATACGCTGCTCTTCCATGTCTTGCCGCTGCTGGAGCAAGCTGATCAGGTTGGAACGCGGTCCGGTGAAGTTCGGTCCGATTCGGATGGCGGTGCGGTAGGCCTTTTCGGCCTTGGCAACGTCGCCCATGCGTTCATACAGCACACCCAGAGAAAGGTGCGCAGACGGCTGATCGCTATCACGTTCTAGCTGGACGATTGCTTCGTTGAGGGCCCTCTGGAAAGCCTCGCTTTTGCCACGCAGGCGAAGGGCTTCGGCATCTTGGTTAGCCAGCGACCAGGCCGCCTCGGTACGTACGGCACGGTCTTCGTCGGAAAGGCGAGTAAGCAGGGCATCGAGCACCTGACCTTGAACATCAGGGGCGACCGCCGGTAAGTCGCGCAGTGTTTCAATCGCAGCGATCCGCACTTGGGGATCATCGTCGGAAAGATAACGCAGCGCGGTGCGGACACCGTCCTCGTTCAGGTAGTTGGCTAGGTACATCATGCCACTGGCCCGAACGATGCCTGGCTGCTGGGTATCGCGAACCAATTCGATCAGGTCTTTGCCGGCATTGGGATGATTGTCCCAGGCCTTTTTCAGCTTGTAAGCGAAGTGTTCTCCCTTAGGAATCTTCGACGTCTCGCCGTACCACTGGTCGACGGCATCGAGGGCCCACTTGTCGACTTTGGCCAACGCTTCGCGAACCTTCTCGTCACCGCCACGGGCAAGCGCCATCCATTGGTCGTACCTTTTGACTTCGGGATGCTCTTCGGTGGGAAGCTCAGCCTTGTCGAGATGGCATTTGGTGCAAGCGTTGGGCGTACCCAGGTTGACCGAAAGATCCGGTCGTGGAATGCGAATGCTGTGATCTCGCCGCGGATCGACTTCCATGTACGTTGTCTCGGGCATGTGGCATTCGACACAGGAAGCACCTGTCGAGCCTGTTTTGTGGAAGTGATGGGCAGGCGTATCGTACTTACCGGCGGGATGCTGATGGCACGACGTGCACAGCAGATTCCCTTCAAACTTGATCTTGGTCGAGTGCGGGTCGTGACAATCGGTGCAGCGGATGCCCTTGTGGAACATCTTGCTTTGCAGGAACGAACCATAGACGTAGTCCTCGTCCATGATCTGGCCGTCGCAGTAGTAGGTGTGCTCGGAAATCAGCTCGTTGCTGTATTGGTCGTAATAGTTGTTGCCGCGTTGATAGTCGGGGCAGATAACCTGCCGACGCGAATGGCACGTTCCGCATGTTTCGACCTGGTTGAGCTGAGCTTCGGTCGTATCCCCCTTCAGCTTCTTCAGTCCATAGCCCAGGTTGCGATCCCAGAACAGGCTGGTCGACTTGGCAAGCTTAACGTGGGCACTGCCGGGACCATGGCACGTTTCACAGCTGACGTCAATTTCCGAAAACGTGGTGTGGAACGTATCGGTGGCCAGGTCGTGGTTCTTCTGCAGATTGGTCGAATGGCAGTCAGCACAGTAATGATTCCAGTTCTGAGTGCGACCAGTCCAGTGCAGCGGATCGTCGACTTCCAGCTTCTCGTGCACGTCGGGCGGCGACAGGTAGAACCACTCTTTCTTTTCGGTATCCCACGAAACACGGAGCACCTGCACGCGGCCAATGGAATCTTCTTCGGAGCCAGGCGTTGGCGGTTCGATCTCGACCATGTATTGCTGAAGTGGGCTCACGCCGAAAACGTACTTGATCTCGAAGTCTTGCAGCTCGCCGTCAGGGCCTTCGGTATTGATCATGTACTTTCCGTCGCGGCGGAACATTTTCGACGTGATGCCGTAATGTTCGATCTCTTGGCCATCGAAATCAGCCAGCACCGTTTCTTCGGTTGCCAGGTCCATGGCCAGGTCGTGGTACGAGCCTTCCCACTTGGCGTGCTCGGACTGATGGCATTCGATACACGAATTCCGCCCGACGTAGGTCAGCTTGGTGTCTGACGGCATGGCGTAGTACCAGTCGGCCGTGACCAAAGAGACAGCCAATAGAATGAAAATCAAACTTCCACCGGCCAGAAGGACCGAGCGAGGCATGGTCTTGGAGGTGGCGGACGATTGCTTGCGTTTTTGCTTGCGTGATGCCATGGATGATGAGGGAAGAGATCTTATTTCAGGATAAGTGCGGCAGGAAACATACCATTATTACGAGTGTGTCCCCGAGAAGGGAACATGCCGAGTCACTTATGAAAACAATTCCCCCAATTCGACCGCCTGACTGGGCCAATAGGTCGACCTATCCTATCTATAACAATGATCCGTGTTTTCCGCACGAAGTTTACCGCAGACGAGATGTTTCCCCCGTTGACGAACCTAACGGGAAAACTTAATGTCTAGGGTTTCCATGGCGGCATAGCTCAGTTGGTTAGAGCAGCGGAATCATAATCCGCGTGTCGGGGGTTCGAGTCCCTCTGCCGCTACTTTTGCGATAAGTCATTGTTGAGACACGCTTTATGTAAACGCCTTGCAAGGTTTTGTGAGGCGTTTTTTCATGGGGTTCGGCTACATTTCTTTTTGCTTAGTTCGTCGCCTCGAACAGGACTTTGTCTTCTCGCCGGATCCGCCATGCTGAGATTGGTAGCAGGATGCAGCCTGCGATAAGAGCCGACCAGGGAGCCTGAAGAACAAGTGGGCCGCCGATGGCAATCGCCAGCAGGCCGACTTCCGACGGATGGCGAAGATACCGGTAGATTCCCGCCGAAACAGGCGGGGCGTCGCAGCAGATGTCGGATACAAATCTAGGTCCCAAAGCATAAATGGCCGAACCGCGAAGGAAGATGCCTGCGGCCAGGAGGCCGACGCCACATGTCGATAGAAGCCAAGACTGACGCTGGGTCAGCCAGTGTTCCAGTTGAGCTCCCCAGAACATCACGAGGAGCGTCAGTCCGACCAGGGCTGCAACTTGCAGGGCGCGCGGGTCGCGTTCGCTTTCTCGCTCCGGGAGCGTGACGAGGAGACTTTCGATCAGGCCTGCTGCTCCGACAAGTGCCGCGAACACTAGGACCGAGGCCTGAACAACATCGCTCCCAGATAATAGTAGCGTCGGCAGAAGGATGATGATCAGATGTAGCAAGTGCCCCATAGCGAATGTTGCAACACTGCGGGGCGATGAGTGCGGCATCAGATCAATTCCTCGGTTTGCGAATCCTGGAAGTGCTTGATCAATTCCTGGACTTGAGCTTTTGGTATCGCCAGGGTATCGGCGAGGTGATTAAATGCTCGATCTTGGGAAGGCGTCATCTCGCCGGCGGCGGTCATCACCTTGTAGGCCAGTTTAAGAACCAAGGCGCGGCCATGTCCCGAAAGTCCTTCGACCAGGCCACCGACGAACATACTTAGCGTAACCCGCGATTCTGCGGCCATTTTGATTTCCTGGTCGAGAGTCGAGTCCGCGACCGGCAGCCCTGTGAGTTCCATGTATTGCTTTTTGATTTCGGCTCGTTCGAAGCGATCGACTTCCTCGTCGGCAAGGGCTGCGACGATCATCACCCGCAGCATCTGCTGCATGGTCTGGGCCTTTTCTTGTTCCGGGTCGTAGTTCCAGACTTCTTCGGCAAAGTTCCCGCCACACGAATGACACTCGACGTAGCGTCCGCGAGATCCCATGGGAATCAAGGGGATGAAATAGAGGGTGAAGAACGTGCGGACATTCTTCAGGCTGCCGTCGCGTTTGGTACGGCACTGCGGGCAATTGAAATGATTGCTTTCTTCCGTCGAAGCAATTCCCCGGGTACCAAAGATGATCATGGACAGAGTCCTTTATGAAGCGAAGAGGAGGATAGGAATGGGTCGCCAATGGGAGATCAGACTAGTCGGCCGTGAGGATAAGTGGGGTGCCAAAAAGTGGTGCTTATTAGACCTTCTGGAGAGGGGCACGTCAAGCAATTCTGGGCGGATTAATGCGAGGTGAAAACCCGAAGAACTTCTCTTCTAGTCATTGCCCGATATCTGCTAGGATCTCGCCCCGTACTCGTCTGCAGGGGCTGATTCCAAGGAAGTCTTTCAATGTCAAAACCGCGCTTCGGATCCATCAAACGCTTTCGTGGCTATAAGCCGAAATTTGACCGCCTCGAGGAACGCCAAGTACTTAGCGGCATGGGCTTGGTTGATGGATTATCTGCTTTGGAAGATCCTGGCCATGACGAAGATTACGATTGCTTTGGTAACGAGCTGCATGCCCTGCCGATGCCCAGTCTCGAATTCAGCGTCGCTGATGCAACGGCACCTGGAACGAATGAATCGAGTGCTCCGATTGCTGCGGACGCTCCCCTTTCGGAAACGTTCCTCCTGAACAGCAATCCTGGAGCTGCCCATACCATCTATCTCGATTTCGATGGGCATACGACCAGTGGGACATCTTGGAATAATGCTTTTGAAGGCGGCAATGACTTCGTGACACCGGAGTACGACTTCAGTGGCGATGCCGGATTCAGCGACGCTGAATTGCAACGTATTCAATACATTTGGCAGCGCGTCGCCGAAGACTTCGCCCCGTTTGACGTGAACGTGACCACCCAAGACCCTGGCACCGATGCATTGATTCGTAGCGGTTCGGGCGATACCGCTTGGGGTGTCCGCGTGGTGATCGGTGGAGATGGCACATGGTACAAGTCAGGTGTTGGCGGTGTGGCTTATCTCAACTCTTTTAATTGGAGCAGCGACACGCCTGTTTACGTCTTCGAAAATAATCTTGGCAACGGACACGAAAAGTACACCGCCGAAGCGATTAGCCATGAAGCTGGCCACGCCCTGGGACTTTCGCACGATGGAAACACTTCAAGTGCCTATTACCAAGGCCACGGAAGTGGCGAAACGGGTTGGGCTCCGATCATGGGGGTCGGCTACTACAGGAACTTAACGCAATGGAGTCAGGGCGAATACTCCGGAGCCAACAACCTGCAAGATGACTTGGCAATCATCACAGGCTCGAATGGATTTGGGTATCGCGCTGACGACCATGGCGATGCGTCCGGTGCAGCGACGGAAATCACTGTCACCGGAGATTCGGTGAGTGGATCCGGAATCATCGAAACGAACACCGATGTCGACGTCTTTACTTTTTTCTCAGGTACGGGGCAGATCGATCTTTCTATTCTGCCTGCGGCACGAGGGGCAAATCTTGACGTCTTGGCAGAATTGTATGACTCGTTCGGAGAGCTAGTCGCAAGTAGCAATCCACTTTCATCGCTATCGAGTCAACTTAGCCTCGCAGTTGACGCAGGGCAGTACTTTCTGCATGTCAGTGGTGTCGGTGAGGGAGATCCGCTGAGTACCGGCTACAGCGACTACGGCAGTCTCGGGCAGTACACGATTAGTGGCTCGGTCGTGGGCGTCACAGGTAGCGATAGCCTGTCCATCGCTGCAGTTACCCCGCAGAAGGTAGAAGGCGATAGTGGCACGACTGAGTTTTCGTTCCAAGTGACGCGTAGCGGTGATGCTTCTACTGTGAGCAGTGTCAATTGGAACGTCGTGGGCATTGGAGCCGACGCTTCTGATTTCGTCGGAGGCGTCTACCCGGGTGGTACTCTTCAGTTCGCTGAGGGCGAAACGGTTAAGACGATCACCGTGTCGGTTCAAGGAGACACCGATGTCGAGGGCAACGAGTCGTTTAGCGTTCAACTCTCGGGGGCATCGACGGGAACACTGCTCGCAGCCAGTTCCGCTTCGGCCACGATTCTGAACGATGATGTGCCACCGGGAGTTACCGTTTCACCGACCAGTGGATTGACGACCAGTGAGAATGGCGACTCGGCCTCGTTCTCGGTTGTTTTGGATACGCAACCAACGGCCGATGTTGTCATTACCGTGACATCGTTGGATACCACGGAAGGAACGGTTGATAAATCGACGCTAACGTTTACACCATCTAACTGGGATCAGGCACAAGTCGTTACCGTTACAGGTGTCGATGATGCCGAACAGGACAATCAGCAGACTTACATGATTTCCTTAAGTGTCGCATCGAGCAGTGACAATTCCTACGACGGCCTCGACGTCGACGATGTAACTGTGACCAATGACGACAACGAGAGCAAAGGCAAAGGAAACTCCGGTACCAAGGGAGGCGGCGGTGGCGGAGGCGGTGGAGGTAAAGGCGGCGGCAAGGGAGGAGGTACGAAGCCTGGTAAGGGGAATGCCAATATTGAAGCCCTTGGGATTATGCTCGCATCGGATCTCACGAGTACCGACTCGAACACCGAAGAGACTGAGGGTTGGATTTTGGTGCCTAACAGCGCCACAGCAGAGCAGGGCACTCACCAAACTGGTGGCGAGGACCATGCGAAATGGGAGGAACACCGTCCTGACGTTGTCCATGAACTGGCGGTGAACCGTCCAACCAACGAAGATCTCATCGAGATTCTAGCAACCGCTCATCAACGGTCGTCTGCAACAGGAAACCCAACTGCCAGCGGTCCATCGTCGTCTGACTTACTTGATCAGGCACTTTGCGAGATCTTAGAAGGCGGATTGTAAGTTCGTGAGAATGGGCTTCAAGATATCTTGGATTCGTCTCATGAACTCGATTTCGACATGAGCAGCCTAGCCAGTTAACGCGGTTAGGCTGCTATGTTGTTACCACTGGCTGTGGTCTTTGCTATCCCATTCCATGATCGCGATCGGAAGTAACTTTCGCTGGACGAATACTTGAAATCGGTCGCTTAAGAACTGGTTTAATTCGTGGAGCCCAGCTTCAGTCGATGCTCGTCGATATCTGCCAGTGTGGACTTTGCTTGCTGCCGTAGACGGTCAACGACCCGCGGATGGGAATCGCTAACGTCGCTCGTTTCGCCCTGATCGTTTTCCAGATCAAACAGCAGTGGGTTGTCCATCGTTACGTCGGCCTTGCCATCCAGCTGGTCGCCCCCAAATTGCAGTTTCCAGTTCCCGCTGCGAATGGCCCGCGGTTGGCCCCAGCCATGCCAGTAGAGTAGTTGGCTGCGTCCCTGCTCGACTGAGGGATCGACCAAGGTATTCCATAAGTTTTCGCCATCGATCTTTTGGGCCTCGTCAGGCACGTTCAGCTCAATGCCGCAAGCCTGGGTGAGCGTCGGAAAGAGGTCGATTGCCGACACGATGGCATCGCATGTTTGCCCTGCCTTGATAACGCCTGGGTAGCTAATGATGCCAGGCACGCGGGTACCTCCCTCCAAGGCGGACCATTTGCGACCAGCAAAGGGCCCAGCGCTGGCATCTTTCTTTTGCAGTCCTTCAGGACCATTGTCGGAGATGAATATGACGATCGTGTTTTCCTGTATTCCGCGCTGTTCGAGGGCGGCAAGGATTTCGCCGATGCGGTGATCGAGTTCTTCCACCACTTTCACGTAAGAGGGAGCATCGGTGCGCTTTTCCCAATCTGGGTGCGCCTCGGCAGGGAAGTGTGGGGCCGTGAACGGGAGATATAGGAACCAGGGCTCATCTGACTCGGTGTTGATAATTCGAATCGCCTCCTGGGTGAACGTTTCGGTTAGCCGCCGATTGTCGAAATCCTTCTGCACGAGTTGGCCGCCTCGATACATGTCGCGACCCTGATTGTTACTGGCTTCGATATAGTACGACTCGTCAAACCCTTGATGCATGGGACGTAGCTTGCCACCGCCGATGTGCCACTTGCCTGTCATCGCCGTGCGATACCCGGCCGCCTGAAAAGCTTCCGCCATGGTGTAAACCTGGGGGGACATACCCAGCGACCATTTGATGCGGTGCCCCAGGACACCTCCATTCCAACCGAGTCGGCTGGGGTAAGAACCTGACAAGAGGGCCATCCGTGAGGGAGTGCAAACGGAAGCGCCAGCATAGAAACTTGTCAGGCGCATGCCGTCTTCGGCCAGCTGATCGAGGTTGGGGGTTTCGATGGTCTCGCTGCCATAGCAGGAAAGGTCGCCATAGCCGATGTCGTCGGCCATCATCAACAAAACATTGGGACGCACCTTGGCTGATAAAGTCTGGTCTGCAACGGCGAGGCGAAGTGTTCCATGGTTAGCGAAAGCCACAAGCAGAATCACACCGAAGTAGAGCAATTGTTGACGTACTGCAGTATTCAATATTTCCATCTCTTTTCCTCGATTGCGAGTCGCTATAAAGCACTAGCGATCTTCGGCTACTCGGTAGGCTCTCGACCAACCAGGAAGTCAAACCACTGGCCGTAGTGTTTCCCGTCCAGTTCGATATCCAAGGGGACGATCTGAAGGTCGGCTTTGTCGTCCGATAGAGTGCCCGAGATGGTCACTTCGTACGACTGCCGGCTTTTTGCAGGGACCGTTCCTTTCAAGATGGCTGGCTCAGCCGCTATTCCATCTGGAAGGATCAGCTTCACGCGGTGCTGTTGTGGTTGATCTCGAAAGTTGCGCACCGTGATCGTGACTTTCTGCGGGCTACCTTCACCCAGGTTCACTCGGTAGGGATAAGCCGATACCCAGTAGGGATCGAACAGGTATTCGTAGTCCTTTTCCGGCAACATCTCATGGTAGAGGGCAGCCATCTCTTTTGCCCAGTTGTGGTACCGCTGAAGAATTCCCTGCGGTTCAGGCATCACGTAGCCATGGGCGGCCAAGACGATATCCGGCTTCAAGTCGATCAGGTACTTGCTGCCCAGGATGTGACCTTCCTCGAGAATGGCGCTGTTCCGCGCCACAACGCAGTCGTGTGCGGTTTGGCTTTCGTCTCGCGGGTCGCCAAAAAGGTTGTCACCGGTAAACGCGATACGCTTGCCATCAATATCCAACCATAGGCAACAGCCGAATTCGGTTTGGCCAGGCAGCCAGTCGACTTGAATCTTGTAGCCTTCCCAGTCGATCACTTCGCCGTCAGTAAAGCCTTTGTCGATGGGCATCCCGTCGAAGCCGTCGCCATAGGCGGACACCAAGGCCGCGTAGTCGTACTTCCGTGGGTTCTCACAGCGATCAACGATCTTATCGAGCGTCCAGGCCTTGGCTCCATACTTTTCCTTAAGCAGCGGACCATGCAGGAAGTGATCGCCGTGCATGTGGGAAATCCAGAACGCGTCGACTTGCTTCAGGCCCTTGTGCTGCCGGAGGCCAAGGATAACTTCTTCGAGTACCGCCTTGGGAAATAGCCCGCAGTCGAGAATCAGCCCATGCCCGCTATCGGAAACAATCATGTAGAAGTTTCGGCCCTGGAACTCATCATTCAGCTTGTACAGATGGGGCGTGACTTGATTCAGGTGAGGAATCTCAGTCGGCTTGGAGATGCGGTCACGTTTGTCCGGGTCTTTGTCGAAGACGGGATAACCACGAATGTAGGCAGCGCGAAAGGTTTCGATTCGTTCTCGATACGTTTTCAGCTGAGTGGTCGCATGGTGAATGACCGGGCCCTGGATTGGAAGCATGACATGGATTTCTTCCTCGAGGAGGCGATCGACGGACGTTGCCAGGGCGTCGATCCCTTTCGCGAAGCCGTAATCCCACTCGGAGTCAAACCAGGTGGTAAAACGAGAGCTGTCATGCATGAGTCCCCCAGTTACCGCGACCGTGTGATCTCCTTTCGTGACGAGATAGGTCATCTCGCCAGGGGAATGCCCTGGTGTCACGAGGCACCGAATGTGGTAGCCGTGCCAGATGAACTCGGCGTTGTCTTCCAGAGGTTGTGCCATAGGTATCGGGCGTTGCGGCGGGCGAGCGTAACTGGCACCGTAGACAGAATACTGGTCACCTAATTTTGGATACCACTTGCGAAAGCTCGTGGGTGACTGAAGAATTTCCGCTTCGATCTCAGAAGTGGCGACTTTGGTCACGTCGGTGTCAACGCGAGCAAACCCTTGCAGGGTTTCGCGGTGGTGATTGTTCAGAAGAATCTTCTCAACGCGCCCAACGCCGATCTGCGGGAGAAGATCGAAGACCTGGCCGTTGCCGACGTTGATCAGCAAGGCGCTGCCGCCGTGCTTGAGGATGTAAACGTTGCACGTATCGGAGGATTGGTAGAGGTCCGGAAACATCTCCGGTAGCGGCTGTGATAACCCCTGCGGTAGAGGAACGGCCAGGCAGGATGCCGTCAACCAAAAGGAAAGCAGGAGACCCAGAAGCTTCTTCATGATGCAGCTCACTTGCAGGAACAAACGCAAAAACCAGTTCTGCTTGCATCTTGTTTTAGCAGAACTGGTTCCTGGCTGTCCAAACTTGTCTGAGAGCTAGAGCGAAGAAGTATTCACTCAGGTTTGCTTGCTGAGCGTCTTAGGCTCGCTTTCCGCTCCAGATGCTGCTTCGTTGCGGCGTGAAGCGAGCGTCCCTAAGATCGGCGAAATCAAAGCAGTCCAACCGGTCTGATGGCTTGCTCCCAGGCCTTTGCCTGTTTCCGCATCGAAGTATTCGTAGAACAACACGAGGTCGCGCCAGTTCGGATCGTTCAACAGCATCTCGGTACGGGCATAACTTGGTCGGTCCCCTTCGGAATCGGCCAGGAAAAGCTTGGATAGCCGTTTTCGGATCTCGTCAGCGACCTGTTGCAGGTCCATGTACTTGCCGCTTCTGGCCGGACATTCAACCCGCAATGACTTGCCGTAGAATTGGTGATACCGTTCCAGTGCTTCGATGATCAGGTAATTGAGTGGGAACCAGATCGGTCCGCGCCAATTCGAGTTGCCACCGAAAAGCCCACTATCGGATTCGGCCGGCAAGTACTTCACGCAGAGACGCTCGCCGTGCAGTTCGTACTCGAACGGATGTTCCTCGTGGTATTTCGAAAGGGAACGAATGCCGTACGGAGAGAGAAACTCATCTTCATCCAACAAGTATCGCAGCATCCGCATCAGGCGATCCTTCGTCGGAATCGCCAGCAGTCGATGCCCGTCATGTTCGCCTTCCGGTTCTTTCTCCATGTAGGTCATGAACTTCGTCAATTCCGGGCGGAAGTTGAGGAACCAGTCCATGCGTTTACGGAACGCGGGAAGTTTGGCAATCGTTTTCTCAAAGAGCACGTCAACCGTCAGCAACGGAATCAGCCCGACGATCGAACGGATCTTTAAGGGAATGCTCTTGCCGTCGAGATGCAGGTGGTCGTAGTAGAAGCCGTCTTCTTCGTCCCACAGGCCCGTACCATCCAAGCTGTTCATTGCCTCGGCGATCGAGACATAGTGCTCGAAGAACTTCGAGGCCATGTCTTCGTAAGCCGGATTGCCATCGGCCAGCTCAAACGCGATCGAGAGCATGCTCGAACTATAGAACGCCATCCAGGCGGTACCGTCGGCTTGTTCCAGGTGACCGCCGGTTGGAAGAGGCTTCGAGCGGTCGAAAATCCCGATGTTATCGAGGCCAAGGAACCCGCCGCTGAAGACGTGTTTGCCGCGAATGTCTTTGCGGTTCACCCACCAGGTGAAGTTGAGTAGCAGCTTCTGGAAGACGCGTTCCAGGAAGATGCGATCGCGGTCTCCGTTGGAAGCGGTCATCTGGTAGACGCGCCAGCATGCCCAGGCATGAACCGGAGGGTTCACATCGCTGAAATTCCACTCGTAGGCCGGCAACTGGCCGTTGGGATGCATGTACCATTCGCGAAGGAATAAGATCGCCTGATCCTTGGCAAAGAACGGATCGATCTTGGCAAAGGGAATCAAGTGAAACGCCGAATCCCATGCCGCGTACCAGGGATACTCCCATTTGTCCGGCATTGAGATGATGTTCTTGTTGTACAAGTGCCCCCAGTCGGCATTGCGTGGACTGGGCGCCCCAGGCATAGGGGGCTCATCTTTCTTCTTGGGATTGCCGTTGTTTTCCAGCCAGCGCGGGATGACGTAGTGATAGAACTGCTTGGTCCATAAAAGGCCAGCGTCGGCCTGACGCAGCACGGTCTGCTCGTCTTCCGTTAACCCAGGAGAAACCCTCGACTTCGCGTATTCGTCGGCTTCGTCGATACGTTGAGCAAAGATGTCGTCGAACTCGGCACCAAAGGGAGTCACCGGAAGGTCACTAGTTGGCGCGATCCTCAAACGGAATTGAACCGATTGGCCGGCTGGGACAATGCACTGAAAGTGTGCCGCGGCTTTCGTACCGCTATGCTTAGGATTAACGACCCCTTCCATGCCATCGACGACTGCCAGGTGGAAGGCATCCTTGCATGACGGACGTCGACTTTTACCGTCTTCGAAACGCCAGGTGTTGGTTTCGTTCTCGGTAAACAGCCAAGGAGGCGTTTCGCCATCGGGGCCTTCGTCGACGAAGATCTGATAATCGCCCAGTGTCTCGTGAGTAACCTTCAGTTGGTCGGGGCTGATTTCCGAAAGAGACGGCTTGGCTTCGGGTTTCTCCAGCGTCGGTCCCCAGGCCCACGTATTGCGGAACCACCACGTCGGTAGCAGGTGAACCGGTGCGTCTTCCGGACCACGATTGAAGATGGTGATTCGGATGAGAATGTCGTCGGGAGAGGCCTTGGCGTATTCGGCTTGTACGTCGAAGTAGCGACCTTCGTCGAAGATACAGGTATCGGTCAGTTCAAACTCAGGCTCATGCCGGTTTCGCCGACCGTTTTCTTCGCGCAGTTGCCGGTAGGGGAATTCGGCCTGAGGATACTTATAGAGGGCCTTCAGATACGAGTGGGTAGGCGTGGAATCAAGGTAGTAGTAGGCCTCTTTGACGTCTTCGCCATGATTGCCCTCGGGGCCGGTCAGCCCGAACAGACGTTCTTTGAGAATAGGGTCTTTTTCATTCCATAGGGCCAATGCGAAGCAAAGTCGACATTGACGATCGGAAATGCCCAACAGGCCATCTTCACCCCACCGATAGGCTCGCCATCGCGCCTCTTCGTGGGTAAAGTTCAGCCAGGGTTCAGCTTCGACGGTGCTTTCTCGCACGGTGCCCCATTGCCGTTCCGCGAGGTAAGGCCCCCAGCGACGCCAATTCGCTCCTTTTTCTCGACGAGCCTCTGCAGTAAGCCGCTCCCATTCCGCTTCAGGCATAAATCTCCCATCGAGTAGGCACCAATATGCCTACAAAAGTTGCTAAACGTGCGCACAAATAATGCTGATCGCCGTCATCCTGACGGTCGTCGACCGTATCTTATCAATGTCGAAAATTAATATGCGAATCCTATTCCCAATTTACCGAAAGATCGGCGAATTTCTGGATGACATAAGAGATTGCGGATAGCAGCAGGTGGGCCCGCTAGGGGAGTGTTTGGCGACCTTCGACGATCTGAGATGCTTCCCCGAAGAGCGTATCGATCTGGTTTCGCAGCTGCTGAGAGAGTTTCGTCGCCTGCTCGATAGCATTGTGTTGGGCTGCCTTTTCAATTTGCAAGGCAGTTTCACCCGCCTCTGTAGGCCCAATAATGCGTAGTGATCCGACCACCGTATGAGCAGACCGATGAATCGCTTCGGTATTGCTTTCCTCGATCGCCTTGTCCAGGGAATTCAACAGTTCAGGCGTTTCTTCCAGGAAGAGGTGTAGCAGATCGAAGAACAGGTCCTTGTCACCGTCACACGCTCGTAGCGCGTGCGACCAGTCGATCTGCGGTTCAGTCGCGGAAGGATTAGAGTCTACCTGAGCCTTGGCGGGCTCTTCTGCGGAAAAGAACTCGGCAATGGCCTGATGCAGCTCCTGAATCCGTAGCGGTTTGGATGTGTAGCCATCCATGCCGGATTCCAGGCATTTTTCGCGATCACCAGCCAGTGCATGGGCAGTCATGGCGATGATCGGAACGTGTCCGCCCTCTTCTTTTTCACGTTCTCGGATGGCCTGCGTTGCCTGGAGGCCGTCCATCTCAGGCATCTGCACATCCATCACAATCAAATCGAAATCTCCGCGCTCCCAGTGCTCTACGGCTTGCTTGCCCGATTCAGCGAGCGTTACGTCGTGTCCCCACTTCTGCAGCAGGGCAATGGCCAGACGTTGATTGGCTCGGTTGTCTTCTGCCAACAAGACTTTCAGGGGGCGAATCTTCGGCAGGCCGCCGATCGATTTGACTTCGTTCTCATCCTCAGGCGAGGCAACGCCGAGGGCCACGATGATGGCATCGAACAACTCGGATTGTTTCACCGGCTTCATCAGGAACGAACTGATTCGCAGGTCTTCGCACCGCTTGCGCGTGGTGGGGCGTTCGGAAGAACTTAAGACGATGACGAGAATGTCTTTCAAGTTGGGAATATCACGCGTTGCCGCGATCAGGTCGATGCCATCCTTGCCAGGCATCTCGACATCGGTCAGCAGCAGTGCGTGTGGATCGCCAACGGAATACGCTTCTTTCAGAAGCATGAGACCTTCTTCCGCATCGGCAGCAAGCTGCGTTCGCATGCCCCAGCTTCGTGCGATCTCGTCCAGAATAGTGCGGTTGGTCGCGTTGTCGTCCACGATCAACACACGCGTACCTTGAATGCGGGCCGCTGCCCGAGGGTGCGGAATCCGATCGGCTCGAGTGACCGGGAAGGGAGCGGTAAAGTGGAACGAACTACCTTCGCCGACGTTACTTTCAACCCAAATCTTTCCACCCATGAGATCGACGAGTCGGGCACAAATGGCCAGCCCCAGTCCCGTTCCACCGTACTGGCGAGTCGAACCGGTGTCGGCCTGTTCAAAGGCTTCGAAGATCGTGCCCAGCTTGTGATCTGGGATACCGATGCCGGTGTCACGGATTTCGAAGTGGAGATCAACGTTGCCGTTATCTCTCGAATCGACCGACACGTCGAAGTCAATTTCACCCTGTTCGGTGAACTTGATCGCATTGCCAACCAGGTTCACGATAATCTGTCGAAGGCGGTGCGGGTCTCCTTCGATCACGGCCGGTACATCCGATTCAAAGTGGCAGGTCAGTTCCAAGCCGTTGCCGCCGGCTCGGACGCCGAGTGGCTTCATCATGTCGCCAACTGTTTCGCGAAGATCGAACGGTTTGCTGACCAGGTCAAGCTTACCGGCTTCGATCTTAGAGAAGTCGAGAATGTCATTAATGACCGACAGCAGCGACTCGCCTGACTCGTGCACCATCTTCAAATAGTCACGCTGCGTCTGCGTGAGAGACGTATCGAGCAACAGTTCGGCCATACCAATGACCGCATTAAGCGGCGTACGAATCTCGTGACTCATATTCGCGAGAAACTCGCTCTTGGCACGGTTGGCCTCTTCGGCGGCGTCCTTCGCCTTCAAAAGCGCTTCGACGGCCATTTGGCGTTCGGTGACATCCCAAAAGATGGCCTGGGTACCGACAATTTTGCCGTGAGCATCGCGGATGGGAGACTTGATGACCTCGACCCACGAAGTGTGACCATCGGTCGTGTTGACTTCGATATCGCGGAACTGTTTTCCGGACTCGGATACCTTGCGGTCGTCTTCACGAAACTTTTCTGCAACGTCGGGCGGCGAGAGGTCGAAGTCGGTTTTGCCCAGAATGTCTTCGACCACGTGGCCGGTGAATTCGCTGTACGCCTCGTTAGCAAAGATGAACCTTCCGTCGAGGTCTTTCTGCAGGACGCAAACGGGAAGTGAATTGACGAGACCACGGTAGCGGGCCTCCGAGTTCTCGAGCGTCGATTCGACCAATTGACGATGGGTACGTTCAATCGCGTAGCGGACACACCGCGTAAGAGAATCAGGGTCGACATTCGATTTGGGGAGGCAGTCTTGCGCCCCATCCTTAATGGCCTTGGCAGCTAAGTCGCGATCGACTCGGTCGGAAAGCACCACGACCGGCAGATGAGGTGACTTGGCATGCAGCGACCGGATGGTTTCCAAGCCGTGGCTGTCTGGTAAATCGAGATCAAGCAAAATGACATCGATCTGCCCCTCGGCTAGTCTCGCGAGACCTGAATCCAGACGATCCTCGTGCACAACCGAGAAGTTCTCTTCAGCTTCGCGGAGGTAACGCTCGACCAGCCCAGCTTCTTTGGGTGAGTCTTCGATTAGGAGAATGCGGATATTTTCAGGCATCGCGCAGCGCATCCTTCCCCAAGGGTTGCCATCCGTCCTGGTGGCAATCGACTGATGTGGTGATGGTGTGAAAAGGGAAGCGAAACTGGCAAATGGGGCAGCTCCGCCTACCCCTCTATTCTAAGAAAGCGAAATCTCGCGAAAAGACTTTTGTTCTAATCTTTTACAGACAAACCAATAGTTCGGTAGATAGTTCGGTGAGATGCTGCGAACGATTACGATGCTGGGCCAATCCTGGTAGGTTGTGCCAATGAGCTACTATTTGTCGGTTGCGGATTCGGCGAATTCCGCCAGGTCTTTGCCACCTAACACAACGTCGAACCTATCCGCAATACGATTGGGCAGAGCAGAAGAGCGTGACTTCGCCCGGTTGGCGACCCGAATGCCGCCGAAGATGAGTGAAGAGAGATTGAGCCAATCGCCAGCGGCACTACCGGGAAGGCCGCTGGCGTATTAGCTCAAGAATGGACAGCTACTGGTAGGTTAATTGACCGGTGACGGTCGCGTCGTTGGATGAAACCAGACGCACCCAGTAGGCCTGAAACTCCTCGGGGAAGGCAAGAGACTTGCTTTCTCCCTCACCAAGACTCAGCGTCTTGTAGGTTCGCCAGGTGCCGGTACCGTCGATGTCGACTTCGACCGTGATGTCGGTTGCGGCATCGGTGGAAACAGACAAAGTTTTCTTATCATACCCGGTCATCAGGTAAGGATCGGAAGGCGTACCACCGGCGACCTGGCTGTTCTTCCAAGGGCCTCCGGCGCCAACCGGCTTGCCGAGCTTCCACAGATCGTCGATCACGCCTGCCCAGACCGCGACGCGGCCATCATCCGAGCGAATGATATGCTCGCCGGTGGCGTCGGCATCGACACCCGTCAAGATCATCATCCCACGGTAGCTGCAATAGTCGTTGATTGCGAATGGGTGACTGCACACCGGACGAATCTTGGCAATGCCATCCGCGTTGCGGGCAGGCAGTTCGTAGAACGTGCCACCGCAGTTAAACAGATCGCGTTCGGTAGCCACTTCCCGCGAGATTCGCAGTGGACCAAACTCGGTGATGTCCGTTTCAGTGCTTCTGGGCAGACGCCAGCGATTTCCTTCGTCGTCGACGTAAAGAATCGACGCCTCGTCAAACGTCAGAACCCCTTCCGGAATCGGGGTGTTGTCGTGCGTCCACTCGAAGGCGGTTCGATCTTTGATGTCGGTAAGATTCAGGTCGGCGTCCAACTCGTAAAGGCCTTCATGGATCGGCTTGCCATCGACGATTTGGGTGGCCGCAAACGACATCGTTTGCAGGCGATTTCCGCGGACACGTACGACACCTTCCGAATAACGCTTCGAGCCCGGTTTTCGTAGACCTTGAAAGATTGCTGCGGCTTCCGAGTCTCGGACATCTTCATTGGCGTAATGAAACTGAGCCGTCGCCGAGCAGTTTTGATCGGCGGCAACACGCAGCCAGACGCCCGCTTCATCTTGGGGGAACGCATGCCAGATGGTTTCACCGGCAGGCACCGTAATGGTCGTCAATTCGGTCCATTGATCGTTACCATCGCGGTCAACTTCCAGGCTGAAAGTCACCGGCGTCTTCGAGTCATGGAACAGGCAGAGGCTACGTCGCTGGAAGCCTGAGAAGAGATAAGGATCGGATGCTACGCCTGACTGCACTTTGTCGTTCAGCCAAACGCTGCCGCGGCCGATGGGTACCCCCAACTTGTCAAGGATGTCGGTCGAGGTGAACCACAGGTTCGAGTGCGATTGACCTGGCCCGGCTACTTTGCCTTTTGCGCGGCGGGTATTCAGGAACTCACTTTGAGCAGCGTCATCGCAACCGAAGACAAGCTGATCGTTCCAGCGGCAGTAGTCGCCGATCACTTTCAAGTAGGTCGAACGTGGAGCAATGCCTGCGGAATTGGCCCGCGTAAACGTTTTGGGGAAGTGCCAAAACATACCGTGCATGTTCATGGCGAAGTCTTCTTCGCCAATATCGTGAATTCGAGGCCATTCGGTGTTCCAGCCGTGGGCACCGTCGTAACAATGCGAAGCTTTGGGAAGGCGGTAAGTAGTCCATTTGTCTTCGTCTAGCAGCATCAGCAGCAGCGAACGGTGATCCCAGCCGATCGCCCAAACGGGATCGGTCTCGGGATTGGGATTGCCGAGCAGGTCGCCAGGACCGCGGACATCGGTAAACTGATTGCGGCGAATGACCTGCCACGTTTTGCTCTTGCCGTCCCACTGGGCCAGGCAGCCGGAAGGGATGTCGGGACGAGATCGGGCGAGTCCCGAAGCTTCGCCGTTGTTGGCATAGATCAAACGATGCTGTCCCGAGTACAGACCTTTGCCGTGATACCCAGGCAATGCGGCGAAGGGTACCTTGTGGGCAGTTGGGTCCGGTCCGACCTTCTTGCCGTGCGACTGATCGTCTTGGAAGAGTTCGGTCACTTCGAGCGTCTTCATATCGACTTCATAGAAGCCTTCTTCCATGGTTGCGTAATAGACCTTACCAGCCGGATCGAACAAGTGCCGAGCATTGCCGGTCAGTCGACCAGGCATGGCTTCAGGAGTGATGACCCGAATATTGGATTTCTCGTCGATCACATAGGGGCCAATTAGAAGTTGATTGGTCTCCTTATGAATCATGCGATTGGCCGGAGTACCCCCCACGCTGCCTTCGAAGGCTTCGATCTGCATGTCTGGCGTGATGGAATAGAGTTGGTCCGAAGAACCTTTCGGGTAGTGCGGCCCGTAGGTGATGACCCACAGCTTGCCTGCCCACGGCACAACGGCCCCGGTTCCGCACTCGCCGTGATCGTTCCAGTACGCCAAGTGGGGATAAATACCGCTGATACTACGCGGTTTGGCCTCGGTCTTCTGTTCGTCGGCCAGCAGACTGCTGCATAGACCAACCGATAGGAATACCGCGAGGAAGGTAGGTCGTAGATGAATCATATTGCCGATCACGTTAGGTGGGAACTTGAAAATGGACAAGCCTATTTCTCCATGATGAGTCGAAGGGTAGGTGGGGGCAAGCTTAAGTGGTTGCCGGCAGCAAAACCGTGGACAAGCGCTCCGCTGATGGCTTCGCGCGTTTTGGGGACAATAATCAGGGTAACTTGGCGGTTCGCGTCTGATTTAATGAGATCCAGTAGTGGTGCGCCTGAGAGCGAATAGGTGCCCTGTTTTTGCCCGCGCGGTATAGTAAATGTTCCCAAGGATTGGGTCTTGATGTCGTCCAGTTGGTCACCTTCCGGTACGTTGGCCGGTGCGTTCTCCCAAGTCAGATTGTCCATGCCCCAATCATCGAGGCTGTCATCGATCAGGGCGAAGACCTCGAAGGTGGCATCGGGCATCCGCGACGCATAGCCAATACCGGTCGGCGAGGCGGTCATCGTTAGCGAAGCCTCTTCGATCCGCGTGAGATCGATTTTCGTCAGATCAAACTGAAGATAGATCTTGCGATCGAACTCCTTGTAGTCGCGTTTGGCGAGCTTGATCATCAGTAAGTCGTCCGGACCATAGCGTTCGTTTGGATCGCGAATAATCCATTGGTCTTGGCCGGCCCCAGTGGCGGTGGTGAGTTGGACCTGGCGACGTTCCTCTTCGGTGTCCCTCTGGCTGAATCCGCTGCGAAATGCTTCTGTGAAATTGGCATACTTCGCGACCCCTTCTTCCGAGATCTCCGCAGCTTCCTGCTCGCGAATCGAAAGCTTGGTGCCGCTGCTGTGATGTTCGATATCAACCAGGCCGTCAAAGACTTGCAGGCTCGACTTGCCTTGGTCGGTCACATTCACACCGAAACTGGTCCCTTGATCGATGAGCAACGCATCGGGGGTTTCAATCGAAAAACCTTGCGAGGTTGGGCTCATCGTGGCGACCAGCTTTCCGTTGTATAGCTGGCAGTGCATGTCATCGAAGATCTCGAAATCGGCAGGCCCTTCAATCTCGACCTTGGCACCGTTATCGAAGACAAACTTGGCGATGCCATCGGAAAGCTGAACACGTCCCGATCCGATGCGGGTGTCGTTGGCCGTAGGAATGGAAGCCGAGACCCACCGGCTTCCATCGGTGGTGGAAATGGTTGCGAAGGTCAGGTTCTTGGGAGGCTCGGGACCGGGGCGAAGGATCATCATTAGTGAAAGTGCCAAGGCCAACGTCGCCGCGACCGCGGTCCAGATTCGCGTTTTGTTGCCAGCCGCTCGTGAGGGAGTGGCCGGCTCGGCGGATTGCTTCGCAGCAAGTGGAGCCTCACCATCCAGGATGGCCTGCCAACCCGCTTTGCGAGCCATCGAAGCCAAAGAGGCATGCAAGTGTGAAAGCTCGACGAACTCGCGCCGGAGCGGTTGCGAAGAAAGGAACAGCATCTCCAGTCGCGTCATCTCTTCGGCTGTGATGCGGCCTTCGAGAAGCTTTTCGCACAACTCGCGGAACTCTTCTAGGTGTTCTGGGGCGTTCATCACGCGTCCTCAAGGCTAAGTTGATCGGTAACGCATTCCTGCAGACTGCGTCGTATGCGACTCAGCAGGCGATAAACGGCGTCGATACTGCGTTGGGTCTGCTCGGCGATCTCGTCGATTGCGTGACCAGACGAGTAACGGTAGGCAATCAGCTGACGATGATGTTGCGGAAGCTTGGCGATACAGTCACGCAGCATGTCGTACCGTTGCTGGAGGTAGTCCGCACTGGAATCGAGTTCCTGGCTGAGGGCATCGAGAAACTCATCAGAAAACTGGAGTCGATCGCGCTGTTGCTTCTTGCGCCAGGCGCGGACTTGATTTAGGGCCACGGTGCAAGACCAGGCCATGAAGTTGGTGCCCGGCTCGAACCGCTCAAACTCGCGCCATAGAACCAGCATCGTCTCTTGGAAGATATCGTCGGCGGCGTTCTGATCGTGGACCAGGCTCACCAGGTAGATATAGATTCGATGCTGATTCAGCGTAAACAGCTGCACAAACTCCTCGTCCCGACCATTGGGACGGCTGGCGGGGGCAGGCATTTGGCTTTCGAGTGGATCGTCGGAATCAGGCATGAATTGGGTCTCCTAATGGTTAGAGCCTAACACGCCGATTTTGGACAGAAAAACTTCGTCAGAAAAAACTGCGGAGGAATGTCCAATTCTGCGTAGAAGTGCTCTTTCCCGTTAGAGGAGAGGCAATATTCCTCATTTTCTTCTCATCTTTTCTACATGGTGGAGTGATTTCATGACGCTTCGAATGGACTTGTCCCACGGGAAACACCAAGGGTTCACGCTCGTTGAGCTACTTGTGGTGATCGCAATTATTGGTGTGCTGATTGCCTTGCTTTTGCCGGCCGTGCAGCAGGCACGTGAAGCCGCGCGGCGAATGCAGTGCAGTAATAACCTGAAGCAGTTGGGACTTGCCCTGCATAACTACCACGATACCTTCGGAAAACTGCCATCCGGGGGGCACCAAGAGACCGAGCTGAGTTGGCACGTGTCGATTCTTCCATTCATGGAGCAGCCGGCACTCTATGACCAGTTTGCCTTTACGACCGGTGGATATGCCCAGACCAACAAGGTGCAACACGCCACCAACCGCGTTGATGGTTATCTTTGCCCGAGCGGCAGTATCGAAAATGCCACGGACTCGGCACACACCGATAAATACACGACGCACTACTACGGCGTGATGGGGCCTAAGGGGACGAACCCTACTTCCAGCAGCGCCTATGTCGGAAACTATTCTTCCACCGGTGGGACCTGCCCGGTCAGCTCCCATGGCGGTCTTTCCGATCAAGGCATGCTTCGCACGAATCAGAATCGAGCTTTCCGAGATGTGACCGATGGAACTTCCAACACCGTGATGGTGGGTGAGAAGTCATGGGCGAAGCCCTCTGGTGGGACCGACTTTGCTCGTTACCGTCCCTGGACACGCGGCTCGGCAGGGACAGGCGGTGGATGCTGGGCATCTGGCGTGAAGAACTTGGCCTACCCGATCAACTCGCAGCACGTCACCCAGTTCAATGATATCTCATTCGGCAGCGAGCACCCGGGCGGAGCCATGTTCCTGAATGTCGACGGCTCGGTTGCGTTTCTACCTGAAACGATCGATTTCGGTGTGCTGCTCTCCAACGCCAGTCGCGATGGCGGTGAGCCTGTCGTGCGGAACTAGCTTGCGATAACCGCGCCGCTTTTGTCGGAGGCTCGGCAAGTGCATCATGCTTGTCGAGCAATCCATCTACCCATTCGATGCTTTTCTAGACCCAACGACAATGAATATTCGTTTCTCGATCGCTGTGCTCTCACTTGCCGTCTTTTGCGGTTGCCAAGATTCGTCGGATGTTCAGCGATTCGACATCCAGGGAACGGTGACATTTGACGGCAAGCCTGTGCCGGCCGGCACGATCATGCTGACGCCTTCCCCGGGCAACACGGGGCCTGGTGGCTACGCCGAGATTCGTGACGGCAAGTTCGATACGGCAGAAGGAGGCCAAGGGCCAACGGGCGGACCGCATCACGTCGTCATTCAAGGATATGACGGAAAGACAAATCCAGCGAACGAACTACCCATGGGTAGCGCGCTGTTCGATCCGTACGAGACCGACGTGAACCTGCCAGACGCAGATACGCAGAATGATTTTGATATCCCTGCCACCGCGACCCGCAAGCCGAGTGCCGGCGGATCGCGTGGTAAGGTCTGATTGGCAAGCGATTATTTGCCGCGGTATCGCTTGTCGTTGGGATTACCAGATGCCATCAAGTAGTTCACCAGGTCGCGAACTTCTTCGGGGCTCAGCGGGTTGAGCAGGTCCTTAGGCATTTGCGAAACAGGAGACGGTTGAACGTCTTCGATTTCTTCCTTCGAGACCTTCACAGGCTCGGCATTCGGCTCGTTCGGGTAGATGGTAACTTCGTCGTCGTTTTCGACGACCAGCCCAGTCACCACACGACCGCTATCCAGCAGCACCACCGACGATCCGTATTGATCCGAGATATTCTTACTCGGGTCGACGATCGCTTCGACCAGGTAACGCTGGTCGAACTTGTGAGGAATACTGGTCAGGTCCGGTCCGATGCTGCCGCCAAGGGTTCCGAGGCGATGGCACTTGCCGCACGTGGAACTGAAGAAGAGCGAGCGGCCACGCTCAAAGTCAGGCTTGCCACGAACAGCTGCCATGGCCGAATCGAGCGTGTACTCCTTACCGGGGCCCTCGATCTTGGCGATCGGGAAATCGGGAACCGGGTTGAAGTCTTCTCCGGTGATGCCTTCGAGGGCTTTGCGCTCGGCGTCGCTGCAGTTGCCCAGTGCTTCGTCACGAATACGCGTGAGGTAGCCTGGGTAGCTGGCACCGCCGGAGGCCTTGGCCGCTTCGTTCAGGAAGGTGAAGTAAGCCTTGCGCTGATCAATCGTCCAACCGCTACGCATGTTACGCAGGATGAATGCGTAACCAAGTTCGCGAGTCGGAGGATGGTTGTTCAGCAGGGCATTCACCGTACCGCCGTACCGGGCGTTGCGTGAGGCAAGCGTCGACCAATCAGGGGTCTCGGGAGTCGAACGCTGCTCGATCAGTGTCATGGTCTTAGCCACCACGCTGTTGGCACGCAGATACGTGAGGACACGAATGAGTTCCGTGTTGATGTCTGCATCCTTGCTGGGAAGCAGCGGATCGAGCTGGGCGATAACCTGGGTTCGTTCCGACTCGGTCGGAGCACCCAGCCGAATGAAGGTAAGAGCATAGGCACGCAGCAGACCAAGGAGCTGACCCTTGTCCAACGACTTGGCATCCATCTTGGCGAGGCTTGCCAATTGAGCGGCGCGATGATCTTCGCTGCCCATACGTGCCAACGCAACCGCTGCCGTCACGTGTGCTTGTGGGTCTTGTTCGGTGAACACCGCATCCGCCCACGTGTCGACTGGTTGGCTTTCAATCGCAGCTCGCGCGGCATTTCTCAGGAAGCGGTCTTCGCTGGAAAGAAACGGCCAGGCAAACTCGACGGCTGCCGGAGCTTTCGTTCCGTGGAACGCTTCCAAGTGACGTCGCTTCATGCGGGCTTCGGCCGCGGCCGGATCGACTTCGGTAGGAGCGTCCAACGATTCATCACCGATGTAGCGAACGCGGAACATGGCCGACTGGGTGCCACGACCACCGATCGTGAAGTACAAAGCACCATCGTTGCCGACGATCGCATCCGTCACAGGAAGAGGCGAACCAAAGGTGAACGGTTCGGCCTCGCCTTTGTAGCCGGCTCCGTGCGGTTTCATGTGAATCGCGTAAATCGTGCCGAACGTCCAGTCGAGGGCGTAAAGGGCATCTTGGTAGCGAGTCGGGAAAGCAGTTCCCTTGCCACTTACAACACCCGTCGGGGAACCAGGGCCGATATCGACAACCGGTGGAAGGCTGTCTTCGTAGTACGCTGGCCACTTGCCGGAACCACTACGCCAGCCGTAGTCGGCACCACTGGCCACATGGCAGATACGGGTAGGTCGGTACCACGGCAGACCCAAGTCCCACTCCATGTCGGCGTCGTAGGTGAAGACGTCGCCGAAGCGGTTCCTGTCGATGTCGTACTGATTACGGAATCCAATCGTGTAGACGGTTTGTTCTTTCGTTTCGGGATTCAGACGTGTGACCCAACCGCCTGGGGCGAGTCGACCGCGAGCATGTCCGTTGGCATCCCACATCCGTGGCAGGAGCAAATCTTCGTCCCAAGTCGCGACGTGCGACTTTTTGTGTTCGGCCAGTGCTGCATGGTTACCGCCGTCGAGATAGAGTTCACGTCCATCTTCGGTCACGATCACCGCGTGGTTGCCGTGCTCGCCGCCGCCTGTTCCGCCGGGGATTTCCTCGGCTGTGTCGAGCTTGTCGTCGCCGTTGGTGTCGGTCAAGCGATAGAGGTGCCCACCGTTGCGGTGGACCCACAAGCTATCGAAGGCCCAGATCATCCCTTGGATACCCGAGATCGACTTGAGGGCATCGACCGAGACCGGCTCGATCAGCGGTTGTTCGTTTCCGCGAACGGTGATTCGGTACAGGCCAGCTCCGCCTTGATCGCAAGCGTAAAAACGACCCTTCGGATCAACGGTGAGCGAAACCCAACTGCCTTGTTCCTTAGGGACCGTGTAGATGTGATCGACGGCGAATCCTGGTGCGGTCAAAATGTTCTTCGGGTCCAGGGGATCCTTTGATCCACTCTGTTGCGGTTGCGAAGTGTAATTGGGAATGCCCCAAGGGCCATCGCCTAACGTTCCTTTGATGGTGGGCTTTTTCCAGCTGGAGTCGTCGAAAGCGACCTGCTCCCAGCCAGCTGCTTTGGCGTCGCTGATCTTCCAGCTCTCGTCGGTGACGATCGATTGCTTGGTGCCGTCGGCAAGCTCCACGACAAGCTTCAGCACCAACGCCGCTACGCCACCTTCGTTCTCTCCGGCAACTGCCAGAACGTTCTTGCCAGGCTTGAGCGACTTGGCGACGTTGAGCTCGATCGGCGATTCCCATTTGGGGCTACTCTTGACGGCCTTGCCGTTCAGGAACAGCTTCATGCTGTTGTCACACGTGGCATACAGACGAGCCACTTTCACGTCGCCGCCAATCTCGAACGACTTACGCAAGTTAAGCTTGTGACCGTCTGGGGATTCCTGTGCCCAGATCCACTTGGCGACGGGCTTGGCTTTGAGCCATGCTTCGTTGGACTGGGGAGCCAAATCGGTTGGTGTATCGGATGCGGTCTTCTCGCTGGGTGTGCCGGTGGCGATGGCATCGGAGAGGACGGCCTTGGCTTCGTCTCCTTTGAGTTCGCGAAGAAGAACGTTGCGGAATTCGACCTTCATCGGAGCCCCGGCATGCAGCTGCAAACCAAGGGCACCTTTGAGCATCGCATCTTTGCTTCCGTCGGTGATATCGACCGTGGTGACGCCATTGACTTGATGGATAAGACGATTACCGACAGCGACAATTCGCAGGTCGTTCCACTCATCGTCGATCAGTTGGGTGCCATCGCCGACCTGGCCGGTGACTTCCTTCTTGCCGTCAGCGTCGATCACTACCTGCTGTCCGCGAGTAGCAATGATGCCCCGGCCTGTTTTCTCACCGTAGAGCATGCCGAAGTATTCCTGCTTAGGATGCAGGTCGGCCTGATATCCTTTGAGGACATAGTTATCCGCATCGGCAATTTCGCTTCGGTACTGGACGCCCGAGTTGTTGCCCTGGAAACGGACCTTGCAGCGAAACTCTAAGTCGCCCACGTCGGCGCCTTGCCACACGAGGAACGTGTTGCCCTTGGTTGGGTTCTCGGAAGTCGTCTCACCGACGATCGTTCCGTCTTGGACTGACCAGAACTGGTCATGTCCTTTCCAACCGGAAAGGTCCTTGCCGTTGAACAAGACCTGGAACTGCTCTTCCGCCGCATGCGAAGAAGTTACCAGGGCCACGGCAAACGTCAGGGAAAGAAACAGGCGGCAATAGAATGTCGTCATGGATGTTGTTTCTGGGAGGAGAGATAAACGGGTAGGAAGGTCGCGCAGGCAAGCCTGAGAACCGCATAGCGTATGCTTTATCTTACCTCGCTGGCAAGTTGAAGGTGCACCAGCGAGGCAGTTTTTCAGAAGGAGAAGGAGCCCGAAGGCATTTTAGGGCAGAATTTCCAACTTCAAATTGCGGAATCGGACCTCGGTGGGACCTCCGGAGTGAAGTTGCAACGCGAAGACACCACGCTTGGCCCCCTGGTCGTCGTGTAGCTGCACACACGGTTGACCATTGAGCAGTGTCTTGATATCAGAGCCTTGGGCAACGATTTCATAGGTGTTCCACTGATCTGGTTTCAAGTGCGCTTCGCCTGACTTCTCCCAAAGCAGACCGCGACCGTGCTCTTCATACAGCTTGCCCCACCAACCGGCCCCGATATCGGCCTGGTATCCTTTGACCGAGCCGCCGTCCAGCGGTTGGCTGCGGAACTGCACGCCGCTGTTTCCTTCGTTCTTCACGAGACGAACCTCCATCGTCAGGCGAAAGTTCTCGGCGCTTAGGTCACTGATCAGGAAGCTGTTCTTGGGAATCCCTTTCGTCGTCTTGCCGACAATCTCACCCTCTTCAACGGACCACAACGCGGGGTCACCGGACCAGCCTTGCAGATCGGTTCCGTTGAAAAGTTCGACCGCGTTCTCGGGCGTTGCCAAAAGGGCCGTTTGACCCTTTCCTTGCAGATAGGCGATCAGCGAACGGACGTCGTGCTCGGAAAATGGTCGCAACTGGTCATCGGGCATCATCGACTTATCGCTAAGTCGACGCTCTTCAATTTCTTCCTTGGGAAGGGTCACCACATCTTCAGCCGTTTCCAGGACGACCGTTTTGTTGTCTTCCTTGCGGACGATGCCTGTGAGAACTCGACCCGAATCTAACAGGATGATCGAAGGTTGATATTCCTTCGCCATCACGGCACTAGGATCAACGATGTTACTGAGAAGATAGTCGAGGTTTGCACGGTTCGATCCGGTCAGATCGGGACCGACCTTGCCCCCAAGACCGTACAGCGTGTGACAACGCTGGCAGGTCTTGGCAAAGATCGCGCGGCCAAATTCTAGATCGGCCTTGGGCTGATTCTTTTGAGTGACTAACTTTTTGTATTGTTCGATCAGCTTGGCTTTCTCTTCCGGTGTGTCTCGGATGGAACCCCAGACAGAACCCAGCTGTGCGTCGATCTCTTTGTCTTGCAGGTTCGACAACTGGCGAACCAGATCGGCCGTTAAATCGCTATTCGGGATGTCTCCCTTGGCGATTGTCGCGAGCAACGCTTTGCCGTAGACCGGTCGCGAACACAACGTTGCCAGGGCCAGGCGTTTGGCCGTGGGGGACATCTGTCCATAAACGGCCAGTACCTTGTCTGCGGTCTGTGGATCATCGTACTGGGCGAGTCCCTTCAGTGCCGTTTCACGGTAGACAGGATTGTTAAGTAGCGCTTGAAGCGTGCTCGGAAGATTCGGATCGGCGGCAGCAAGCAGTGCTTCAATTGCCGCCGTTCGCGTTGGCTGGTCGGCGTTTTCGTCTTGAGCGAGCTGACGCATTCGCTTCAGGGCCGACGCGTCACCAAAGGTAACGCCCAGCGCGGTCGCTTCGACGGCGACCTCGCCATGGCTTCCAGACATTAGCTTGCTGCCCACTTTCTCCCATCCCGGAGGCATGGCAACTTTTCGCTGGCCAGCCAGGGCCGTTCGCATGGCTTTCAGAAATGTGAGCTGGGTGGCCGGATCTTCAACGGTGGAAAGTCCTTTGACGAGCGTCGCCAGCGAACTCTTTGAGTCGCCACTGCCGATGCGGCGAAGCATGAACTGACCCAGCTGCGGAATCGACTGGCTCGCTGCCAAACCCAATGCCAACGCACGTTCAGGCTCAGCATCGGCCAGAGGTTCGGCTGCGTACCAGTACATCAGCGGAAGGTTATGGTCCTGGGCATCTTCGGCGTGTGAGGTCAGCGCCGAAAGCAGGTTCCAGCGCGAGTCAAGCGACATTCGCTGTGCTGCCGATGCCAGGTACAACCGAACGACTGGCGAAGGATCTTCTTTCGCCATGCGTACCATAATTCGCTCAAGTGACTTGGAAGGCTGGTGTTCGGTTTCTAGCGCCAACTGAAAAGCCCAGGCGCGAACGTAAGCATCGGCATCGCCTGTCATCTGCTCGATTTGCTTGGCGTCGAGCTTGCCGATGGCGTGCAATGCCCAGTAGGCCCTCAAACGCCGCGCCGGATCGGCATGCGTAGCGGCGATCTCCTGCAGACGAGCGATCGCATCCGGGGCGATATCGACACCACTTGTTCGGTGCTGAAGCACTTTTCGAGCGTGGCGAACGTACCAGTCATTGGGATGCAGGGTCAGTTCTGCAAGTTCCAGATCGCTCTTGCCAGGCAGGTTCACTTTGACCGATTCACTCTCGCCGTAGCAGATCTTGTAGACGCGGCCGTTGCTGCGATCGTGAACATCGGCGTTTCGGCTGTGACAGGCCTGCATGTCGTACCAGTCGATCATGTAGGCGTTCCCATCCGGCAGGTAGCGGATATTCAAGATCTGCGAAGCTCGATCACGGGTCAGCAGGAAGTCTGGTCCATGGCTACCGACGTAGCCTGAGCCTTCGGGCTTCAGGATGTCGACATTCAGACGCTGTCCATGAATGTTATTCATGAAGATCTGGCCGCGGTATTGGTTGGGCCAGCGATCGCCCAGGTAGATCATCGCGCCGGCGTGAGCATGCCCACCGCCTGCCTCGTCTGACTTGTTGTTTCCGCTATGTGGCGTGGACCCCAGGTAATGGAGGTGATCAGCGATAGTCTTGATGTCGTTGTAGGTATGCGGATTGAAGTGGGAACCGGCCTGGCGTTGGTACCGTGCCCCTTGGATCATGTGGTACAGGTGCGGAATCACACACGCGGTGGCAAACGCCTGGCCGTAGTCGTTGAAGTCAACGCCCCAAGGGTTGCTCGTGCCGTGACAGAAGACGTCAAACTCATGCCGCAGAGGATGATAGCGCCAGATGCCGGCGTTGATCCGTTGTCGCTCCGAGTCAGGTGACCCAGGCTTGCCAACATTCGAATGCGTAAACACCCCATGGCAACCGTAGAGCCAGCCATCGGGACCCCAAATGAATGCGTTTAACGTTTCGTGCGTGTCCTGATATCCCCAACCGTCGAGAAGCACCTTGGGCTCGCCATCGGGAACACCGTCGCCGTCCTGGTCGGGAATGAACAGAAGGTACGGGGCCGCACCAACCCAGACCCCACCGAATCCGACTTCCAGGCCACTCACGAGATTCAGGCCCTCGTAAAAGACCTTTCGGCTATCGAACTTGCCGTCTCCGTCGTCGTCTTCAAAGATCAGGATGCGATCACGCCCTTGTCCATCTTTGGCACGCAGGGGGTATTCAAATGCTTCCGCAACCCAGAGCCGTCCCCGATCGTCCACCGCCATGGCGATCGGCTGTGTAACGTCTGGCTCGGCGGCACTCACGATGGCCGAAAACCCTTCCGGCAGCTGCATGGCCGCGGCCGCTTCTTCGGCCGATAGGCCTGCGTGCGGGTAATCGTCGGCGACCAGCGGCTTTCGAGGAGGCTTTGGCTTGGCGGGTGCTTCGTCGTAGAAACGAAAGTTGTCGAAGTTCAAGTGTCCCCATCCGCCGCGATGTTCATCGACCAGGCGAATGTAGATCTTCTTGCCGGCGACCTTTTTCAAGTCGACCACGACCAGTCGCATGTTTTCACGCTGCTCGCCGACGGTCGAATAGAAGACCTTGTCATCTTCTGCGTTGACCAACTCAACACGTGTCTTTCCGTCGGAGCCTCCGTTGTGCAGAAATGCGGCCCACGGATGGGTAACCTGGAAAGCAGCCGAGGTGAGCGTGCCCACCGGCTGGTCTTCTTTGCGTTCGTAACCGCCGATCCAGAACTTGCCTTGGTGCTGGCTCTTCATGTCGCCGCGGCGGGGACTGACCGTATCACCCTCGATCGGTTGCTGCTCGAATGCTTCGCCCTGGACGGTCCAGTCCTGGAGCGTGCCGGTCTCGAAGTCGAGGTTTAACTGCCGACCATCATTTCCCTTCGGAAGATGACCTTCCGGAGGGGCGGCAGATAGGTTGGTGGCGAGGCAACTCAAAAAGCAGATAGCGCAGGCGGAGATCACGATCGTTCGCATGGTCGGGATCCTTTGTCGGGCAAAAGGCAAGACGCGAGGAGGGTACTAGGAGGGCATGGCAAGGGCTTCGTGCCCCGTAAGGTGAACCATGACAACCACGACTGGCTGCCAAGGGCAGTCTAGTCTACCAGCCAACCGAAGGTGGTTTCCTTGTAGATAATGTCCAATGATCTGAGAAATTTGCCACAGGCGTTTAGGCAAGAATCGGGCGGATAAGATTCCCGTGCACATCGGTCAAACGGAATTCGCGACCCTGGTAGCGGTAGGTGAGCCGCTCGTGATCGATGCCCAAGAGGTGCAGAATGGTCGCATTGAGGTCGTGAACATGGACGCCGTTCTCAACGATGTCCATGCCGAAGTCATCGGTGCGACCGTGGCTAACGCCACCTTTCACGCCGCCTCCGGCCAGCCACATGGTGAACGCGTCTTTATGGTGGTCGCGGCCTGCGACGGAAGTCCCTTTGGTACTGCCTCCTTGGCGAAGCGGTGTTCGGCCAAACTCGGAACCCCACACGATGAGCGTATCGTCCAGCAGTCCTCGTCGCTTGAGGTCCGTGATCAGCGCGGCAATCGGCCGATCGGTTTGTTTGCACTTGGCTGGCAGACGCTTGTCGAGACCGCTGTGATGGTCCCAGTCGGCATCGTAAAGTTCGATCAATCGCACGCCGCGTTCAACTAATCGCCGAGCAAGCAAACAGTTGTTGGCAAACGATGCTTTGCCTGGCTCAGCACCGTACAGAGCGAGCGTCTCCTTGGTTTCCCCTTCCAGGTTCATCAGGTCCGGCACCGAGGCCTGCATGCGGAAGGCCATCTCATACTGTTCGATCCGCGTTTCAATCTCAGGATCGCCGGTCGCAGCGAACTGCTGCCGGTTGAGGTCCGATACCGCGTCCAACACGTGGCGGCGGTCCTTAGCGGTGTGATCCTTCGGGCTCGATAGGAAGAGGACCGGGTCTCCTTCCGAACGGAACTGGATGCCCTGGTGAATACTGGGCAGGAAACCACTCGACCACAGACTTGTACCGGCACCACCCTTGGGGCCGCTTAGCAGGACGATGTAGCCTGGCAGGTTTTCGTTCTCGGAACCAAGGCCATAGGAAACCCACGACCCAAAACTAGGTCGACCACCCCGTCCGAATCCGGAATGGAGGAACATCTGCGCCGGGGCATGGTTGATCTCTTCTGTGTGAATCGAATGGATCATCGCGATCTCATCCGAGACACCGGCCAGGTTGGGCAGCAGCTCCGAAAAGCTGTGTCCGCTCGATCCATGCTGGGTGTATTTAAATGGGGAACCGGCGAGCGTGGAGGTCTTGCCAATGAAAGCGAAGTCGCGATCCTTGGTGACTTCCGCAGGGCAGGGCTGATTATGACGTTTGACCAGCTCCGGCTTCGGTTCGAACAGATCCAACTGCGAAGGGGCACCAATCATGTGCAGGTAGATCACATGCTTGGCTCGCGGCATCATGTGCGGAGCAAAGGTCCCGGCGCTACTTTCCTGTTGCAGTAGCGAAGCAAGCGCGATGCTGCCAAATCCGATGCCTGAGTTTTGCAGAAACCCACGGCGCGTCATGGCGGATTGGTTGTTTTCAATGCTCATCGCGTCACGCTAGTCCTTGGTGATGGTTTCGTGCAGGTTCAACAAGGCGGTCGAAACGTTGAACCACGCTTTGTCGGCATCGTCAGGGTAAAGCTCAAACAGGTTGCGCAGGGTTTCCAATTCCGTATCGCTAGGTTTACGAGCGGTGCATAGCTGGAAGGCGTACGTCAACTGCTGGTCAAGCGGCTTGTCTTTCGCTTCGGTTTGGACTCGTTTGGCCAGCGCGGTAGCCGCTTCGACGTACACGGGATCATTCAACAGCGTAAGGGCCTGCAGAGGCGTGTTCGTCCGGGATCGCTGAACGGTACATGCGAGACGAGCCGTCGCATCAAAATTCAGGAAGCTGGGATAAGGGGACCCTCGTTTCAGGACCACGTAGATCCCGCGACGATGTTGCTCGTTACCGGGGCTGACCTGGTAGTTGTACTTCTGACCACCCACCTTGGTCCAAATACCATTGGGCTGGTAAGGACGAATCGGAGGTCCAAACTGCTTGAGGCTTAACAGGCCTGAGATCGCCAGGGCGTTGTCCCGGATCATTTCAGCATCCATCCGCAGGCGAGGACCACGGGCAAGCAGCTTGTTCTGGTCATCGACCTCCAGCAGCTTCTCGGTCATCTTGGAGGACTGCTGATAAGTGGCGGAAAGGACAATTTCGCGAAGCAGTTGCTTCCGCGACCAACCGTTCTCCATCAGCTCGACCGCCAGCCAGTCCAACAACTGGGGATGGGTGGGCAGTTCGCCTTTGATGCCAAAGTCTTCTTCGGTTGCGACGATGCCCTGGCCGAAGAGTTCGGCCCACCAGCGATTGACGACCACCCGGGCAACCAGTGGATTCTCCTGCGACGCTAACCAACGCCCTAGGGTCAGTCGATTGGCAGGACCTTCCGGCATCGGGTGCAATGATTCCGGCGTGCCGGGCTGAACCAACTCGCCAGGGCTCTGGTAGTTTCCACGTTCGAAGATGTGCGTCGGCCGCATTTCTTCAAGCTCGATCATCACCAGCGTCGTGTCAGGCTCAGTCGCTTTCAGATCACGCTGGATCTTGGTGAGTTGCTTATCAAGCTTCTGGCTCGAGCTGTCTTGTTCGACGCAGAAATCGAGTAGCGTCTTCTCTTCTTTGTCGGTCCACTTTTCGGGACCTTTAGCGATCACCTTCTTCACTGGTTCGGGCATTGATTTCATCTGATCGACTTCAATGCTGGTGACCCAAGTCTTCAAATCGGCTTCGAGTTCGCCGCGTCGCTCCGTTTGCTGCTTCTTGACTTCTGCCTGTTTCGACTGAAGCTGTTTGCGTCGCTGCGCTCGCTCGGGATCGGCCAGATCCATCGAGGGACCCTGAAATGCAATCGAGCTTGGCTTCTTTGGATCGGTACGATCCGCCTCGCGCTTGGTGCTGTTGAAGAAGGCCAGCATTCGGTAGTAATCCTTCATGGGGAAAGGATCGTACTTGTGGTCGTGGCACTGACAGCATTCGAGTGTGGTGCCCAGCCAGACGGCACCGGTCGTGTTCACGCGGTCGATGATTTGTTCCGTGCGGGTTTCTTCGGGGAGGGAGCCTGCTTCGACATTGGTGGGGGCGCAGCGATGAAAGCCGGTCGCAATCCGCGTCTTCTCAGTCGCATCGGGCAGCAGGTCGCCAGCGATCTGCTCGAGCGTAAAACGATCGAAGGGCAGGTCGTCGTTCATCGCTTGAATGACCCAGTCACGATACGCCCAGATATCGCGGAGGTCGTCGCGCTGGAATCCATGCGAGTCGGCATAACGTGCCAGGTCGAGCCAGGGGCGTGCCCAGCGTTCACCAAATTGCGGACGTGCCAGAAGCTCGTCGACGATTTGACGATAGTGCTCGGGGGATGGATCGGCGACGAAGGCATCTACCTCCGCAGGCGTCGGCGGGAGGCCAATCAAATCAAAGTGAACTCGGCGAAGCAGCTTCTCTGGGGTCGCCGCCGGAGATGGTTCCAGTTCCAACGATTCCAGCTTCGCAAGAACGAAGTGATCGATCGGCGACTGTGCCCACTGCTTCTCCTTCACCGGCGGAAGTTTTGGTCGATCTGGTTTCACGTACGCCCAGTGCTTGGGTGGAGTGAAGCCTTCGGGCCAAGGTGCCCCGTCGGAAATCCAGCGGCGAAGAGAACGGACCTCACCGGGCGAGAGGGGATCCCCCACCGCAGGCATGATCTCGTCATGTCCCTTTGGCAACGTGACGCGACGTAAGAGTTCGCTATCTTCCGGATGCCCCGGCACAATACTGCCGGAATCGAACAGCGCCGTCCGCTCGTCAACGCGCAATCCGCCCTCTTGCGCATCGGCACCGTGGCATTCAAAGCAAGCCTTATGCAGAAGCGGATAGATTTCCTTCTCAAAGCGAACCGATGCATCATCCGCTGCGAACGTCAAAGCGTGCAGCAGTCCAAACGCGACAATAGCCGCGCAAACCGTCCAGAGTCGAACGAGGATGAAATGATGAGGCAGCTGGGACATACGGTAGCCACACTCGAATAGGGAAGGAGGGAAGTCGACAGAAATTGGAGGAGGGGCAGGGAATAATACCGCAATGCCCGAATTGCCATTCTAATGGATTGTCTGAAATTACGCGAGTCTTTTCTGGCCGAAAAATCGTGTCTGACCAGCCAAGATGTGGCAGCGAGGTCGCAATCGTTGCAGAATATCGGCAGTTTTCCAGTCAGCCGAGAGCCACTGTTCAGGACGAAACATGTCGAGCTACACGATACGATCGATGACGATTGACGATCAGAACGAAGTAACGTCGTTGATTTATCATTCGACGAACGCCTGGTATCAATCGCATGCCCGACCACCCATCTTCACCGGCGAGGTATCGGTTGCGAGCGTCTTTTGTGAAGTGTACGAAGCACTCGATCCAGGATGCTGCGTCGTGGCCCAGTGCGACGAGAGCGGCACGATCGCTGGATCCTGCTTCTACCATCCTCGTCCCACCCATGTGTCGCTGGGAATCATGAACGTTCATCCCGATCATTTCGGTGGAGGCATCGCGCGGAAGCTGTTGCAGTTCATTATTGATCTGGCCGAGAAGGATGATAGGCCAGTCCGCTTGGTGTCGAGTGCTTTGAACCTCGATTCGTTTTCGCTCTACAATCGAGCCGGTTTTGTGCCCCGGGCAACGTTTCAGGACATGTACCTGGAGGTTCCCGAAGATGGAATTCAAAGAGGCGCACCGCCTGAGAAACTAGAATGTGTTCGCCAGGCCACGATCGATGACCTGGATGCCATCGTCGCACTCGAAGAAGAATTACATCACATCCGGCGCCGCGGTGATTACCGCCACTTCCTGGAAAACGAGTCCGGTCTGTGGCACATGTCGGTCATCGAGAATCCAAGCGGCGGCATAAATGGCTTTCTGGCTTCGGTGTTTCACCCAGGCTCGAACATGTTAGGTCCAGGGGCGATGCGCACCCAGGAGGATGCCGCCGCGCTCATCTACAGCGAACTAGAACATCACGCCGGACGAACGCCGGTATGGCTTGTGCCGGTCGAAGCGAGCCAACTAGTCCAGAAACTGTACAGCTGGGGAGCGAGAAACTGCGAACTTCACTTTTCGCAAGTTCGCGGCAAGTGGACCAAGCCTGACGGCATCGTCATGCCCACGTTCATGCCCGAGACCAGCTAGGTCGTGGCGTCGTTACTTAAGGCCCAGTTCTTTTTCCCACCATTGGAGATACTCTTCCGGATTGACATCCCGCGACATGCCGCGGCGATCGTACGCCTTGCCAGACCATCGTAGGCTGGCCTTCAGCGTTTCCTGAAGACTGGGTTCCGGCTGATACCCTTGGTCGTTTGTATCAGCAATCCATTGGTCAAGATCATTGCGAAGGCTATTCAAGACCTTGGCGTACTTCGGGTCACCAGCCACGTTATTGGTTTCGTCCGGGTCCGCATTCAGGTCATACAGTTCTTCGGCCGGGCGAGTATCGGTCCAGAAAGCTGCTGGTGGTCCTTCGAGCTTGCCTCGTTGCTTAAGCACGCGCGCGACCGTCATCCCTGGATACTGAAGGTCTTTGTAACTGCTCGTCTGGGTGTAGGGACGCTCGGGGAAGTCGTTGCGAATGTACTTGAATGAATCGGTTCGCACACAGCGAATCCGATCCACGGCATCGCCGCACCGATCCCGCGCTGCGAAGATCATTTCTCGTCCTGGGAAGTCACTGTCCAGGAAATTCTGCCCGTCCATCCACTTCGGCACGGGGAGACCGGCCGCGGCAACGGTCGCCGCGCTAACATCGATCAGACTGACCATCTCCTTCTTGACGACGCCCGCCTGCAAATGTCCTGGCCAGCGTACTAGAAGGGGCACGCGTAGACCGCCGTCATAAAGCCACTGCTTGTCACGATAGTGTGGCCGCCCGTGATCGCCAAAGAAGAAGATCACCGTGTTATCGAGTTCCCCTTCTTGCTCGAGCCGTTTGAGAACGGATCCGACATGCTGATCGAGCGTTTCGATGCTGGCAAGGTAGTTCGCCCAATCCGCGCGGATGACCGGATGTTCGGGATAATACGGAGGGATCTCAACATCCGCAGCGCGGGTGATGTCCTTCGCCTGAACAAAGCCTCGGTGAGGTTCGTGGATCTGAATCTGGGCGAAGAAGGGCTGTCCTTTTGCGCGCTTCGACCAGTCGATGCCGTCGAACAGTTTGCCTTCGGTGGTGAAGTTATAGTCGGTTTTGCCGGCGCGGGTCATCGTGTTGTTGCTGTTGCTCAGATAGTACCCGGCATCTTTCAGCAGCGTAAGAATCGGAACGATCGGCTCAGGCAGCGATCGTTTGACTTCCGTCCGGTGGTGATGTGTCCCAGTGGCCGTTTGATAGACGCCTGTGATGAATGCAGAACGCGAAGACGAGCAGACCGGCGCAGTAGAAAAAGCCGCCGTATAACGCTGCCCTTCGCTCGCCAGGCGATCGATGTTTGGCGTGCTCACGCCCTGGTAACCGTAACAGCCCAACTCGGGACTGAGGTCATCGGCGATAATACAGACGATATTGGGGCGATCGGCTGCCCAGGCGGCCGTGCTCAGCGAGGAGACAGCAATCAGTACCAGCGTGCGGAGGATGTGCATAAGAACGTGTGTCGATAGGGAAGGTCAGGTGGGAATTCCAGATCTTCTATCATACCATCGGCTCGGCAGGCGTTCTATCAAGCAGGCTTATTGCGGGTGGTGTTCTCGCGAGGTCGTATTTCCGTGCCGATGGACGATTTCCGTCACCGATTGCTCACGCAGGTAGCCCAGCCATTCCAGCCGACCGTTGGCGAAGCATTGGGCAGGAAGGACGCGATAGCCGCGACGCTTCAACCGATCGATGTGGACAAGTGCCAACGTTCCGAAAACTCGAAGGCTGCCAGGTTCCGTGTCAGACAATCGCTGAACGAACTCTTCCTGCGTCTCCTCGCGGGCAAACTGCTTCATTTCTGAAGGCAGCAAGTTGAACCAATCGCCTTGCGTGTCGACGCTCAATTCCCAGGGAATACCGGCCATGTGGCACAGCACAAAACTCTTCGCCAGGTCGACCGTCGATACCTCCTCACCGGCGACTCGCACCACATGCGACGGTAGTGGGCGGTAGCGGAAGTCATTGTTTTCGCCATGCAATGCCGATGGATCGTGTTCCTGCGAGAAGTAGTGGTCCCACCAATAGGCGTAGCTGGTCGCGGCAGCATTGAGTTCCTGTCGATCTTCGTCCGAGGCAAGGCCTTCACCAACCTTCGCAACTAGGGCGTTCACTTCGGTTGAAAGCGGCTGTGCCGTCTGGGGCAGGGCGGTTTCGGTCCAGTCTCGGAAAGCGGCCACGTAGTTCGGGCCGCCAGCTTTCGCGCCAGGGCCGACGGCGGAATGCTTCCAACCGCCGAATGGTTGCCGCTGAACGATGGCGCCGGTCGTTGTTCGATTGATGTAGGCATTGCCCACTTCGACCGACTCGCGCCAGGTTTCGATTTCATCGACATCCAGCGAGTACAAACCGCCAGTCAGGCCGAACTCATTATTATTCTGAATACGGATCGCTTCCTCGAAGCTGTCCACGCAAATGATCCCTAGCACCGGGCCGAAGCATTCGGTGCGGTGATACCAGCTGCCAGGTTTCACACCCAGGCGAATTCCAGGGCTCCACAGGCACGGATTATTATCGAGCATCTTGGGCTCCAACAGCCAAGACTCGCCAGCGTCGAGCTGCGTCAGGCCGCGTGCCAGTTCGGCATGCGGAGGTCGGATGATTGGAGTAACGTCCGCTGACAGGTCCCAAGCCGGCGCGACATGCAAGCTTGCTGCCGCGTCACGCAGCTGGTTGCGGAACTGATCGCTTTGGTAGACGTCACGCAGCACAATCGCCAGGCTGGCCGCCGAGCACTTCTGGCCTGCGTGGCCAAAGGCACTTCGCACCAGGTCTTTGATCGCCAGGTCGAGGTCGGCCGCCGACGAGATGATCATGCTGTTCTTGCCGCTGGTCTCGGCATACAGACGCATCTCGGGACGCCACGATTGAAAGAGCTGCGCGGTCGAGTAGGCACCGGTCAGCACGACGATCGAAGTACGTGGATCACTCAACAGCGCCTTGCCGTCGTCGCCGTCGATCAGTGGCAGGAACTGAAGGACGTCGCGGGGGACGCCTGCTTCCCACAGCTGACAGGCCAGGTGCCAGGCCGTAAGTACGGTCTCCGGGGCTGGCTTCAGGATGACGCTGTTACCTGCCATCAGCGCGGCGAGACATCCGCCAGCGGGAATCGCATACGGGAAGTTCCAGGGCGGCGTGACCACAACAACCCCAGCGGGCGACGAGGTCGTACCGTCGTCCCAACCTTCGGTGTCGAGCGAGCGGCTGTAGTACTCGGCGAAGTCGATCGCTTCGCTGATCTCGGCATCGCTTTCGAGCACGGCCTTACCAGCGTCCCCCATCATGACGCCAATCGTTTCGGTACGCTGTTGGGCGGCTACGGACGCGAATTGCCGCAGGATCTGGGCACGATGCTCGACGCCGTGCTGCTCCCACTTCGGCTGAGCGATGGTCGCCGTATCGAGCGCCCGTTCCACGTGCGAAGCATCCCCATTGGCGTAGCGGTACAGAACCTTGCCGGGACGCGATGGGTCGAGGCCATCGGAAAGCGTTTCGGTCGTCTCCTCGTTACCGCCGACCTGCAAAGGAATGGTGCCGAACGACTTGTCCTTCCACACATCGACCAGCTCATCGATCCACTGGCGATTTGCTGGGATGGCGAAGTCGGTGTTGGCAGCGTTCTCGAATGGCTGGTCTGCCGCGGTTGGCGTGAAGTGTTCGGTACCGCGGTCTTGCTGGCGATTGGGGGTGGTTGCCAGATCGTCGGATTGAGCCAACTGGCAGGCAGCGAGGAATCGCTGACTTTGCTCGTGCCAGGCCGGCGAATCGAATTCCATGGCAAAGAGCGACCCCAGAAAGCTTCCTGGCTGGGTGTTTTCATCAAAGCGGCGAACCAGATAGGCGACTGCCGAGTCGAAGTCCGCGTCGTAGCAAATGGGGGAGTAGACGAGCAAGTCGCCTGTGCGGTCACGCATCTCGTGGGCCTGGGCGTTGGCCATCCCTTCCAGCATCTCGAAGTCGACACGATGGGCGACCTCGCGGTGTTGAGCCAAGCGAAGCGCGAACGCAATATCAAACAGGTTGTGGCTGGCCAGCCCGATGCGTACCGCCTTGGCGTTCTCAGGCCGAAAGGCGAACTCGACCATTCGCTTGTAGTTTGCGTCGGTTTCGTGCTTGGTGTGATAGGGAGCTTGCGGCCACCCATTGAGCGAGGCTTCGACCTGCTCCATGGCCAGGTTCGCTCCTTTGACCAGGCGGATCTTGATGTCGGCTCCACCACGTGCGACGCGCTGTTTCGCCCACTGCGTGAGCGATTGCTGCACTGCATGTGAATCTGGCAGGTACGCTTGCAGCACGATCCCGGCTGAAAGATCCTGGAATTCCGGCTCGTCGAGTACCGAGCGGAAGACGTCGACCGTCAGGTAAAGGTCGCGATATTCTTCCATGTCGAGATTGACGAACTTGTGTTTCCCCTCGCCGGCGGACATGGCCGCGCGGTAAAGAATCCGTAGCCGCTCTTTCAACTCGGCCAGTGTTTCCTGGTAGCCGGTCAAGCTGATGTGGGCCGCCACCGAAGATAGTTTCACCGAGACGTATTGGATCGCCGGATCCTGAATGCGCTCCAGGTAGAGCTGAAGTCGGCGCTGGGCTTCTTTCTCACCGAGAACCGCTTCGCCAAGCTGGTTCAAGTTAATGCGAATTCCATCTTGCTCACGCTTTTCGAGGTAGCGCGCGAAGGGCTGCGGCTCGGCCGAAATGATCACGTGGGACGAGTCGGCCTGAATGCGTTTACGAATCAACGGCATCACCAGACTGGGTGCGACCTGGGCAGCCCAAACGCCTAGTTGCAGTAAGCAGCGATCCAGTGGGCTGAAGTATTTCGGCAGGCCATACTGCTGCACGAGCGATCGTAAATGATGTGCCGAACGCCGCGGGTTTTTGATGCGTAGCACCTGGTCGGCCATGGCGACGGTGAGCTCTTTGCCGTCATGATCGTTGATCAATCCGGCGACCTTGGCCAGGTTCGCGCGGTCTTCGGCCGTTTCGCGGGCCTTCGATGCCTGAAGAATCTCGGCCGCGAGTGGAATCGCCTCCTGAGCGACGACATCAAACACCGAATGATCCATTTTTCGCTGCGAATGCGTGACGATAGACACGAGAATACCTTCGAGAGTAAGCCTACAAATTCAGTTGTCTGAATTCTAGGAATCACTGCCCGATGCGGTATTGAGCATTTCCAGCGCCACGCGCGACCGTTTCCGCATAAATCTGGTGGGAGAAAAATTACTGATTTTCCTAACCCGGCTTCTGGTGCGACTTTCGGTAGGCTAGTGGGGTTTGATTCGCTGCGGCGCCAAAGTGTCGGGTGAAGGCGCTTTGGTCGCTAAAACCGCACTCGAGAGCGATCTCGGACAAGGACTTTTCGCTTGAGACGAGCAGTTGCTGCGCCAAGTCCAGGCGGTATTTCATCACGAACTTCTTCGTCGAAAGACGGAACACGCGTCGCATTCGTCGATCGAGCTGCGTTACGGAAAGACTGACTTGCTCGGCCAGCTCTTCGGTCTTCAGCGGCTGGGCAATGTGCTGCCGAATATAGTCGACAACAACCTTGAGGTCGGCCAGTTCCAGATCGCTGTCGCTGGGTTGTTTCAGGTCCTGCGAAACGCCGACCAGGCCGATCGTTTCTCCGCTGCTGCTAAGAAGGGGGAACTTATTCGATAAGTACCATCCCCGCGAACCATCTGCCTGCGAGATCAGCTCTAACTGATCTTTCAGAGGTTGACCGGTGCGGATCACTTCACGGTCCTGGTCGTCGTATACCTTGGCCAGTTCCGCGGGAAAGTATTGAGCTGCCTGCTTGCCAATGAGCTCAGCAGGATCGGCCACACCGATCCGTTCGGCGAAGGCATGGTTGACGAACGTGTACCGTCCTGCGAGATCCTTCACGCAGTACACCACGTCGCCCAGGCAGTCGAAAATCTGCTCGAGTAGTCCCTCTTGAAACTCGTATCTCATGCAACTTCTTTCTTGGCGAGTTCTTTCGCCCTATCCGGTAGAACACCTTCCCTTCTATGTATTCATATCGGTAGCGAGAGAAATTCGCTACCCGGGTAGATCGCTTCCATCGAGTGCGATCGCATTCACTCAAGCTGCGAACGAGAATCAGCTTGCTTGGTTCGTGGCTTGGGCGTGAGATTGTGAGCAATCGGTTACCGGCGCGTCGTAGATGGTCAGCCCCGCAAGATTCCGCGGTGATTTGCCGGTGAGGAAGCTGGCTACGTACCCCACAACGAAGCAGACCGAGAGTCCCGCTGCGGGGTAGACGAAGCCGTTGACCTTGGTGAACCTCCATAACGCGAGCATCGTCGCGGCTCCGATCATCGCACCGCATAGCGCGCCAAATTGATTTGTGCGTCGCGTGAACGCCCCCAGCAGAAACAAACCACCGAGGATTCCCATGAAGATGCCCAGGATCATAATGAATGCATCAAACAGCGAACGAATATCAGGGTTTACAAACAACAACCCGAGCAGCGTACCAATGGCACCCACGGTAAAGGTGCAGACCCTGGCAGCGTTCAGGTAGCCACGTTCGGTCGTGCAGAAGTTCAGCGGACGAAGGAAGTCGACGATGATCGTCGTTGCCGATGAGTTCATGCTTGTTGAAACAGTCGACTGGGCGGCGGCGAACACGCCGGCCACGATCAGGCCGGCCAGTCCCACGGGGATCTCCCGTGCGATGAACAGGGGAAAGATCTGATCGGTCGTGATCATGGGATCAAGCTTCTCCGGTTGGCTTTGGTAATAGGCGAACAGCGCTGTACCAATGCCAAAGAAAAGAATCGTCGCCGGGATCGTCAGGAAGGCGCTCATCCAAATCGATCGTGCCGCGAGCTTTTCGGTCGAGGTCGTCACGTATCGCTGAACGACAGCCTGATCAGCGGTGTACGAGGAGATGTTCTGGGCGACGGCACCTGCCAGGATAACCCACAATGCGACCTGGGCGTGGGTGACATCCCAGTTGGCGTTAACCATGTTGAACTTGTCCGCCGTCTGGGCAATGTCCCAAAATCCAGCGAAGCCTCCGTCGACGCCACCGATCAAGAGGGCAAGGGCCAGGATGGCTCCACCAAGCAAAACGAACGTTTGGATCGTATCGGTCCAGATCACCGCTTCGATACCGCCCATGGTGCAGTAGACAATGCTCAATACGCCCATCAAGAGGACCGACTGCACCGGGGTGAGCGGAGTAGCCACGGCCAGAGCCAAGGCGGTCAGCGACATCACGATCGCCATCCGAAAGAGATGGAAGAAGACAAAGCTCATGCTGGCAAACATCCGCGTGAAACGTCCGAAACGCATTTCCAGGTATTCGTAGGCGCTGGTTGCATCGATACGTCGGTAGAAGGGAAGGGCGACGAAAACGGCCAGGATCGCGACCACGGGGATCGTAAAGTTGGAGATCGCGTAGACCCAGTCTTGAGCGAACGCCTTGGAAGGAAGCCCGGTGAAAGTCAACGAGCTAAGCATCGTGGCGAAGATACTGCATCCGGCGGCCCACCAAGGAATCTGCTTTCCGCCGCGAAAGTAGTCGTCGGTGTTCTTGTTCTTCTGCGTGAAGTAAACACCGATACCGACCATGGCCAGCAAGTAACCAAACAGCACGATGTAGTTCAAGATGCCAAAACTCTTTGGTGGCGTGCTGGGGGTGATCCTCCAGATATGAGGTGATCGCACGCGCGGCCGGATTTCTCCGCTGGGCAAGATGATCGAATCGCCCCAGCGAACCGCATTGGTTGTCACGGGACTGGCTGGCGTCTCACCGACGCGCGTCCACGAGTCGGTGATCGTATGGTAGGCGAATGCTTCCTTAGGGAAGCCTGGGTGGTTGTCCTTGAGCTCGTCTTCTTTGCCCCAATTGCTTTCGTTAGCACTACTGAGGACGAAGATATGGCTCTGGCCGACGCCGATCGCTTCACCGGCCATCATCACTCGCGGCGCATCCTTTCGCTGACGCCAGGTGTTGGTCTTGGGTACGAACTGCCAGACGTCTTGCAGGAACTCGGTTTTGCCGACCGCGTCACGTCGCCCACCAATGACGTAGATCGCATCGTTGAATCCATCGTGCTGAGCGGCCACCATCGCGAATGCCCGCGTTGGCCCCGGCAGCGGCGGTAACTCCTGCCACTGGAAGTCCTTCGCTGGACCAGGCTGCGACAGATCGAGACTCCAAAGGGAACTGGTCGCGCTGGAAAGCTCTGCGTTGGTTTGTCCGCAGGCAAGGTAGACCGTATCGCCGATCACGGCCGCCTGAGCGTAGACCGTGGGCTGGGGCAGGGGAGCACAGGGAATCGTCTCGACGGTTTGGCCATTCCATTTCAAGAAGTACGTATCCGCGAAGACCTCGTCGGCGTTGTTGCCGCCCAGGCAAAGCACACCCAGCTTGGTCGATACGCACGCGCCATAGGCGGTCGCGCGAGGCAGGGTGCCCCCGTCTTTCCAGGCGTAACCTTCGTCGGTCGACACGAGCACGTGGATCGCGTCGACCCACTGCTTGTTGGACTCCCAGACCGGTCGCGGGAAGTTAGCTCCGCCGGCCACAATCAACGCGTCGCTATCGATGCCTGCGAATGGCCCGGCGACACCCAGCTCGTTGGGCAAGTCAGGCAGCTTTTGCCAATCGAGATGCGTTTCTGCAGAGCCAACGCGTACGAAAGAGATCAACAGCAATGTTGCCGTAACGACGAGAGAAACAGGCCGGAAAAGTTTCCGTCGAAAACGCATCGGAGACCTTCTGAATGATTCGCAGATGATGATGTTCGACCACGGTGGGGACGCGGGTGGGGGATCATGTTGGCAGACATACCAATGAAACTCAATCGGCAGAAATATTTCTGGCGTTTATTTCTGCGATTCGTTTAAAATCCGCGCGATTGGGCGCATAAAATAGGCCCTTCAATCCGTTTTTGAAGGGCCTTGGTGCGGTCATATCAATGAAAATCGGCGACGTTATTCGTAGTCCCACTTCATGATCCAAGGATCGTGCAGCTCTTTCTGCTTGGCTTTGAGCTTGGCTTTGTACGCTTCAAGCTGCTTTGCGTAGGCCGGGTCATCGGCCAGGTTCAGCGACTCATGCGGATCGGTTTCGATGTTGTAGAACTCGAACTTCGGGCGATGAATGTACTCGCCGACGGTCTTGGTGCCGTAAGGAGCATCTTCACCCTTGCGGAACTGAGCCTGCCAACTGGATGCGGCCCACAGGTCCGAGGCGAACGGGTAGTCGAGCTTATGGGCAATGTTCCAGATCAACTTGAAATGCTTGTCGCGATAGACTCGCATTGGGTAGTACATCTGGATCTCGTGGAACGTGTGCGACGCAAAGATCGAATCGTGCGTGGTTGCTTCCGGATCGCCCAGCAGCGGAATCCAAGACTTGCCGTGGTATTGATCGAACTTGTTACCACCGCTGCGATTCTCTTTCAAGTCTTCGTTACGCTCCTTCCAGAACGCATTGGCGTTGATCGGGTTCTTGGGTCGTGATGCCTCGCGATCCAACGCACCAGCGAAATCCAGGATCGAAGGGGTAATGTCGACGTGGCTGATCATCGCATCCGTTTCCACGCCGCGATTTTCCTGGTAAGGATCTCGTACGACGAAAGGAACACGCAGGCCCCCTTCATAAACGGTCGTCTTGCCGCCAGAGAACGCCATCCCGTGGTCGGCCGTGAAGACGATCATCGTCTTGTCGTACAGGCCATTCTCTTTCAAGATGTCGACCAACCGCTGCAGCCCTTGATCGATCCGCGAAACCGACTGGTAATACTGAGCCAGCTCTTCGCGGGTATCAGGCGTATCGGGAAGGAACGCGGGGATGGGCACCTTTGCGGGATCGTAGAAGACTTCTTCGATACCAGGATAGGCTTTCTTATTCGGCTTGTTACCGAAGAGGTCCGGCTTCAGCTCTAAACTGGAATTCTTGTCAACGCCACCACCTCGGTGCGGATCGCTTGTGGCGAAGTACAAGAAGAAAGGCTTGTCGCTGGCTTCGGTGATAAAGTCCTCGCAGTTGTTCGCCATCTCGACTGGGGAACGCGTGTTGCCCTTAATGTACGTTTCGAAGTGGAAGACGGCTTCCGGAGCGACGTGGTATTTGCCGCACTGACCGGTGCGATAGCCGGCCTGCGCCATCAGTCGTGGAAGGGCCAGGCTGACGACATCGTGGTACGACGAGAACTTATGGAAGTGATGCGTGTGCCCATACTGTCCGTTCATATGGTTGTGCAGGCCGGACATCACGACAGAACGACTGGCACTGCAACTGGCCGTGGTGGCGAACGCATTCCGGAACACCGTTCCATCTTTGGCCAACGCATCGATAGTTGGCGTGACGGCGACTTTGTCCCCGTAACAACCTAGCGTCGGGCTTTCGTCGTCTGTGATGAAGAAGATGACGTTGCGATCAGGCCGCTTCGCGTCATCCGCTGCCTGAGTCAGGGTGGCCAGGGACGACAAAAATACCAGCGAGAGAACAAGAGATAGGACTGTTTGTTTCAAGGGACACCTCAAACAGTGGAGCATTATAAGGAGGGGTGGGGGAATGGGGTTCGTCCCATTCTAATCAAAAAACGGGCCGAAGCAGGAAGAACTTCCCTAGAAATGTACTTGTGCGGCCGGAACTAAGCAAATCGCAGGGGTGAGAAGGGCTCGGGATCGATATGTGGCGTCAAATTGGTCATCATTTCGCTGACCAGTCGTCCCGTCGCCGTGGCCATGCTCAGGCCGAGCATATTGTGGCCGGTTGCCAGGTAGGCGTTGTTGAGTCGCGGAACCTGTCCGATGATCGGCAAACTGTCCCAAGTCATGGGCCGCCAGCCGTACCAGGTTGACTGCGTCTCGTTGGTGGATGGCATGCGCAGATACGGCTTGGCCGACTGGCGAAGCTGCTCGATTCGCTTCTCGGGAATCGACTCGTCGTAGCCGCAGAACTCCATCATCGATCCCAAACGATAGCCCCCTTCAAATGGCGAAACACCCACTTTGTGTTCGGGCAGAAGCATGGGGTACTTGGGGCAAGGGGCCGGCCGCGACATCGTCACCGAATAACCCTTGCCGGGTTCGATCGGAATGCGGCACTCCAGCGACTTGCCCAGCTTCGTGCTCCAGGCTCCGGTCGCGATCACAAACTGATCGGCATCCAACTGGCCGTGCGATGTGTGCAAGCAAACGATTCGGCCGTTTTCTTTTTCGATGTGCTGCAGTTCGCAGTTTTCCAGGAACGTGACCCCGCGCTGTTTCAGCTTGGCTACCCAGTCGGCATTCAATCGATCGGGGCGAACCGAAGCATCGCCCGAGTAATGAAACGCCCCGGCCAGGTTGTCGTTCAGAGCTGGATCGAACTTGGAAAGCTCCGAGCCATCGATCTGTTGGGCAGATACACCGAAGTGATCGGTCAGAAATTGATCGGTCTCGGCGAACGATCGCATGCCCTTTTCGGTTTGCAGGACATACAAAAGGCCGGTCTCTTTCCATTCGCAGTCGAGCGACTCTTCCTTGACGAGTCGTCGGTACTCGGTCATCGATGCATCGAGGATCGCTTTCAATGCGGCGCCGGCGGTCAGCATTTGGCGATGATTGCAGCGGCGAGCGAACTGCCACATCCAATTCCACATCGCAGGGCTGAAACGTGGCTTCACACGGAAGGGAGCATTTGGCTGAAGAAGCGACTTGGCTGCCGTGCGAACGGCTTCTGGCTCGGTCAGCGGCAGTACGTGGCTGGGGCAAATGTACCCGCAGTTACCATGCGAGCAGGCCCCGGCGATTGTCCCGCGGTCGATGACCGTTACTTTTAACCCCTGTTTCGAGAGGTAATGCGCACAAGCGATTCCGACGATACCGGAACCGACAATCAAGACGCTTTCAGGGTGCGAGGCCGTAATCATTGAGCACAGTCCAACGAAGCAGAAACGGGGTGGGAACTAGCCTTTGGAACCGGGCCACGAATCCCACCACTTGCGGAAGAGTTCCCACTGAGCCTTCAAGTAGTCGCGCTGGCTCGGGCTCAGCTTGTCGGTTTCGTTGAAGTGATGCTCGTACTCGGGATTGCCTTCGAGGACCATCAGGTACTTGTAGTAGAGCACCAGGTCGGGGCCTTCATCGAAGGTCGACAGAACGGTCAACGCCTCGTTGAGTTCCCAGGCCAACTTGCGTGACTGGGCACAACCGGCCGCGCCTTTCTCGCACAGCTCGACCAGTCGCAGAATCTCCTTCGGCAGGGCATTGCCAACCCCGGTGATCGCCCCCTTGGCGTTGCAGCGGAGAAAACCGTGATAGACCTGGGTGTCGACACCCACCATCAACACCAAATCAGGATTGGTGCCGGTGATGTGCTCGGCCGCATAGGTCAGCGAAGTGGCTCCGCCAAATTCCTTGAAGCCGACCAGGTTGGAAAACTCGCGGCGGAGATCAAAGAACAGGTCGGCCTTCGTCTCGAAACCGTAGTAGGGGCTGTTATAGATCACCGCCGGCAGATCGCCTGCTGCGGTGAGAATCGCCGAGAAGTGGTCGCGCTGGGCAACGGATGAAATCCCTCGCGAAAGGACCCGAGGAATGACCATCAGCCCGGCCGCACCCACTTCCTTGGCATGGGCTGCGTGGGCCGCCGCCAGCTTAGGGTTTTGAGCACCGGTTCCAACCACCACGGGAACGCCAGCCTCGGTGAGTTGGCGAACGCCTTCTTGACGCTGCTCATCGGTCAGCAGAGGCCAGTCTCCCATCGAGCCACAGTAGACGACCGCCGACATACCGACGTCGATCAGCTCTTTTCCTTTGGCGACCAACGCCTCGAAGTTGGGCGTACCATCCTTCTGGCACGGTGTCATGAGTGCTGGAATACAGCCACGGAAAACTTGCGATTTATCGTTCACAGTGCTACTCGGAAAAATGGAATGGCCTGAGTCAGTTTTGATGTTTCCCTGATATTACCCTTACGGGCTCTGATTTGTCTTGACAAACGACCGAATTGCGACTTGAATTTGCGCATACTACACGAGGAGACCCATGATCTCGGAAATTCAGCAAATTCTCGGTCAATTGGACAAGCCTTTCACGGGTGAAGAGCTGTTCGATCACCTGCCAGATATTGTATTTTTTATCAAAAACACCAAGGGACAGTACCTGGTTGTGAATAATACGCTGGTTCAGCGTTGCGGAGCGCACAGTAAGGGCGATCTGCTGGGGCGTTTGCCAGGCGAGGTGCTGCGCCCGCCGCTGGCGCAAAGCTTCGAAGACCAGGACCGCAAGGTGCTCGAAACGGGCCAGCCGTTGGTGGGGCAATTGGAACTTCATTTCTACGCAACCCGCGATGTGGGCTGGTGCCTGACCAGTAAGTTGCCGCTGCGAAATCGAGAGGGCGAGGTGGTCGGCCTGGTGGGCGTTTCGCAGGATCTTCGTCTTCCCGATCTATCGACCGACGAATACCAGCACGTGATCGCCGCGATCAACTTTGCCGAAGCCAACTTGCATGATCCACCCAGTGTGGCAGACCTGGCGAGCATTGCCGAAATGTCCCCTTACCAACTCGACCGCCGCATGCGACGCGTGTTTGGTCTGACGACCGGGCAATGGCTATTGAAGCTCCGCATTGACCTGGCCCAGCGCCGCCTGAGGACTTCGGACGAGTCGATTTCCAGCATCGCGATGGAAGCTGGCTACTCCGACCAAAGCGCCTTCACGCGGCAGTTTCGTCGCGCGACCGGCATGTCACCTCGCGACTACCGCAACGCGCGACGCAGCTAACGAGACCTAGTTCAAACCGGAAGCCGACAAGTTCGACTTGCCCAGGCCTTCTTTGATGTCTGGCTTCAGGATATGGGACGGCATCTTGATGCGCGAGAACCACTTCGGATCAGGATGAATGTGCTTGAGCACGGCGGCTTGAATCGTTTCATCTTCTTCACTTTGGAAATTGCTAGGTGCTCCGCGTGCGTACTCGCTTTTGAAGACCACATCGTTGCCCGTCTTTAGCACGAAGCTATGGATCCAGGGACGGAACTTTACTTTCTCGGTAGGACCGGTCGGACGACCACCAAAGGGTCGAGGTCTGGGAGGAAGGGTAATGCCACCAAGCGTCCGGGCCTTCTCGGTGTAGTACTCTTCTTCCTTTTCTTCTCCTTCCTTCACGCTGATGTCTAGCACGATGCTCGCGTTGTTGTTATTCACCCAGCCAACCTCTTGAAGCTTGGCATTGACGGCATCTTCGATCTGCCGCTGATCGTCGGCCGGTACATTGGCGAACTGATAATTCACGCGAACCGCACTTCCGGGTGACACCGCGTACAGCGACTTGGGATCGACCGTTTCCGCCGAACGAATGGCTGCCTCGTGGGGCAACTTGGTGATGGTCAACTGGCTTGTTTGCTTATCGCCGAAACAGGCAAACATACGACCGGCATAGATCTGCTTGGTCGAAGCCCGGGTGTTGTAGGTCCACAGGGGCAGGCCCTTCTCGATATCGTAGATGGTCTCCTTCAGTTTGACGTAATCACCCAGCCAACTCAGCTCGCCGTCGCCTGTTTCCGACACAGGGATGGTCTTGAGATGCGAGCCGTCGTCCATGCTGTAGATGACTAACTTGTCCCACAACTTCACGGCAACTCGTTTCCCGTCAGGCGAAAGAGCGGCTCGTTCGACATTGGATTCCGGGGCGATACTTCCGACGATGTTGCCGTTGGTCGTGTCCAAAAAGCCGACATACTTCTCGGCAGGAAACGCCATGAGCTCGCCGGCCGGCGAAAAGCTGACGTGCAGCGAATGGCCCAGTTCGGCTTGTTGCACTGCTCGCGGCACCGATCCGCTCAGATCCCAGAACGTCAGCTTTTTATCCTTGGTGATGACGGCAAGTCGGTTATTGGGGAGGAACTCTGCCGAGACAAATTCCTTCCAGTCGCCGCCACCTACGGTGAACTCGTACAGGGGCGTGATCGTTTGGCCGTCGATGTTAAACAAGGCGAGATCATTACCGGTGTCCCATCCTTCGATACGAACGGCTGCGAACATCGCGGCATTAGGAGCCATGGCGACAATGCGATAAGGGTTTTCAAACTCGGCAACCGGCGAGGTCTGCTGCGTGTTGGGATCCACAATGACGAAACGACCGTAGTTGTCGTCTGCCTTGCGGCCTTCCTGGTAAACGTTGAGAATCACCGTCGGTGTTCGACCGGCAATGCCCATGGCCATCTTGCCGAAGAAAGGCTTGGCCAACGAAACCGGGATGATCGAATCTTGCAGCGAGATCTCCGGCAACGCGACCGGCGCTTTCACCGACCAGAACTCTCGACTGGGCGCAAGGTTCAATGGACGAGCGCCACCCGTGGTGACGTTCACCTTGTTAACCTTGCTGTTTCGGGCGGCTTGCAGCGGGTCGACTTTCGGAGTCGCTGGCATCGCCGCGGCCGGTTGACCACCGGCAAACGGATTTTCTGGCTGACCCCCAGCAAAAGGATTGTTGGGATCATTCTGGGCCGCTTCGGCTTTCAGAAACTCGTCGATAAATTTCTGGTCCTTCTCACTCAACTTGTCGAGCGGGACGGTGACGACTCGTCCATCCGCCTTAAGAATCTGCACCTGCTTGTCGTCGGCGAACTTCAGGGTTCCACCAATCTGAAAATTGCCGGTGCCGTCGACCCAGGTGCGCGTTTCGGCGTACTTCGATAACGCCCCTGTCGGCTCACCAGACCACGCGATGGTCGGAAACGACACGCCGCAAATGGCTAGAATCAACGCATAGCGATGGAATAAGAAGCGGGCCGGATTCATTCCAAGCATCCTCAAATTGCACAGGTAGGAAAAGAAAGAGGAAATGGCAAAGAGTCGAGAGCTAGTTTACCAGTTTGACATGCGGACTCTAGCAGATTCCCACACGAATATCTATTTGCCAACTGGCTGTTGTGGGGGATTGGCCAGGGGTGGGCGAACTGCTGGTAAAGGCGTACTATTCAAGGAAGCGAGCTCTAAGGGCCCGTTTTCGTTAAATCTGTCGAAAGATTTGCCCCTGAGAGACCGATTTCGTTAGGACAGTAGTAAATTTCTCTTGCCAAAAGTGGACGAACCGTCCACAATGATCCCAGATGCCAGCACTAAGCCGTAAACAGCGAGAAATTCAGGACCGCGAAACGCAGATTCTATCCGTAGCACGCGAAATGCTGCTCAAAGATGGTTATCTGGGTCTCAGCATGGATCGTATTGCCGAAGCGGTGGAGTACGGAAAAGGGACCGTTTACCGCCATTTTCCGAACAAAGAAGACATTATCTTGGCGCTGGCCGTGGAAACCCAGAAGAAACGCACCTCCCTGTTTCAAAGGGCATCGCTGTTTCGCGGGGCATCACGAGAGCGGCTCACGGCGGTAGCAGTTGCCTGTGAGTTGTTCGTGCGGCTTTATCCGAGTCATTTCCATGTCGAACAGGTCGTAAGATTGTCGTCGATCTGGGAGAAAACCTCGGAAAAGCGACAGAATGTGATGCGTACGTGCGAGCAGGCCTGCATGGGAATCGTGGCCGGAATTGTCCGGGACGCCGTGGCTCAGGGAGATTTAACGCTGCCTGGCGAGATGACTCCCGAAGACATGGTATTCGGCATGTGGGCGATCAATTTCGGGTCGTTTTCGATCATGTCGACCAGCGGTGCCCTCGATGAAATCGGAATTGAAGACCCGACCCTGGCAATTCGCGGTTGCATTAACCACATGTTGGACGGTTTCGGATGGAAAGCGCTATCGACCGAACACGACTACGAGGCTGTCTTTCACAAGGCCCTCACGGAGACCTTTGCCGATGAGCATCAGCAACTACTCGCCCAGCAGTGAGTCTTTTTTTGGCCAAAAGTGGACGAAGCGTCAACTTTGGACGATTCGTGCTGCAATGGTGATCGGCATCAGTTTGTTGGTCATTGGCGTCGTCTCCTGGAACTACCCGTTTGCCAGTGCCGGACCGCTCCCCACGCCCCAGGCTCAGCCGCTGCCGGTCGAGGTCGTGCAGCTTGAGCAGCAAGGAAGCTACGCGGCCCAGCGTACCTACACCGGCGTCCTGGTCGCCGCCAAGACGAGCGAGCTGAGCTTCGAGCTGCCCGGCAAGATCACGCACCTTTCGGTCGATGAAGGGGATCACGTTCAGGCCGGCGAAGAGCTGGCCGTGCTCGATAATCGTCACTTGAGCGCGCGGATCGCCCAGACCAAGGCCGAGCACGCCCAGCAACTGGCCATTCTAGAAGAACTGAAAGCCGGGCCGCGACGGGAAGTCATTGAAGCTGCCGAGGCTGAAGTTCGCCAATTGAATGCCGAGCTTCAGCTTCAATTGTCCAATAAGAAACGACGCGAACAGCTCATCGAGCGAAGCGCTATCTCGCGCGAGACCTTGGAAGATGCCGTCTTTGGTGCCGAGGCCGCCCAAGGCAGACTCGATGCGGCCAAGAGTCGCTTGGAGGAACTACGCAAGGGAACGCGTGTCGAGCAGATCGATGCACAGAAAGCCAGGGTCGCCGGTCTGCAAGCTCAGCTGGTGGACCTGGAACACGAACAACAAGACACGCGACTCGTTGCTCCCTTCTCAGGCACGATCGCGAAGCGGAACTTCGACGAAGGCGCCGTGATCAGCGCTGGTCAGTCCGTGTTTCGACTCGTACAGCACGAACCGCTCGAGGCCTGGTTTGGCTTGCCACCCGAAGCAGCGACGACCTTGTCGCTGGGGCATCCGTTGCCGGTAACGGTCAATGGGCAAACACGCCAGGCGAAAGTCACCGGGATTGTCCCCGAGCTCGATACGACAACCCGTACGCAGACCGTGGTACTGACGCTGGATGAAGAGGCTTCACGCGGATGGGTACCGGCTCAGGTTGCCCGCGTGGCAATGGTCAGCCAGCGCAGCGAAGAAGGCTTCTGGCTTCCCAATTCGGCACTGCTACAAGGATCGCGTGGCTTGTGGTCGGTGTACGTCGTGGACGAGGACGACCGCATCGCTCGCCGCCAGGTCGAAATCATTTATAGCGAAAGTGAGCGTTCGTTCGTGCGAGGCACGTTGACCGCCAGCGAGCAGGTCGTTGCCAGCGGTGTGAATCGCCTGGTGCCGGAAATGCACGTTCTCGTTCAGTCCACAAGTGAATCACACAATTGAGCCAGTCTATGTTCAACGCTTTTTATCGCGACAAACGGATGCTGGTCCTGACCATTGCGGTCATCATTGTGGCTGGCCTGTCCTCGTACTTTGTGCTTCCTCGTCTGGAAGATCCGACGCTCACGCCGCGCTTTGCCATCGTGACGACGTTGTTTCCGGGAGCCCGTGGCGATCGCGTCGAGGTCCTGGTCACGGATCCCCTGGAAGAAGAGCTTCAAGAGATCGAAGAAATCAAAGAGATTCGCTCGACCAGCCGTGCCGGTGCTTCGTCGATGGTGATCGAACTGCGCGACGATGTGTACGAGGTCGGTGAGATCTGGTCGCGGGTTCGCGACAAGCTTGACGACGCCCAGGTGACTTTCCCCGAGGGAGTCGGCGAGCCGGATATCGAGCTAATCACCACCAAAGCATACGCTTCGATCGTCGCGCTCAAGTGGACACAAGATACCGATCCCAGCTATGCCATCCTGCTGCGGCTGGCCGAGCAACTGGAAGATCGCCTCAGAGGTGTGCCAGGCACCGAAGATGTCGAGATGTTTGGTGAGCCGGAAGAAGAGATCTCGGTGGAAGTTCATCCCGCGCAGCTGGCCAGTATTGGGCTCACCGCGGCGGACGTGGCCCAGCAGCTTTCCGCGAGCGATGCCAAACTGTCCGCCGGACAGATCCGCTCCTCGCAGTCCAACTTTCTGATGGAAGTCGATAGCGAATTGGATTCGATCAACCGTATTGCCGAAACGCCGGTGCAGTATGGGGCAGATGGAAAGTTCGTTCGCCTGGGCGACATTGCCACCGTCTCCAAAGGCATTGCCCAGCCACCTCGCCAGATGGCCATTGTCGACGATCAAGCGGCCGTCACGGTCGGAACTCTCGTGCGTAGCGACTACCGTCTCGACGTTTGGAATGCCGACGCGCAGCAAGTCATTAACGAGTTTGAGGCCGATCTGCCCAAAGGGGTCGAGCTGGCCCGCATGTTTGAGCAAAGCCCCTACGTCGAGGCCCGCCTGACCAACTTGCTGTGGAACCTGGCCATCGGCGGCGCGGCGGTGGTGAGCGTCATTTTCTTTCTCATGGGGTGGCGAAGTGCCATCGTGGTGGGCACCGCATTGCCGCTTTCGGCCTTCATGGTGCTCGCCGGCATGCGGTTCATGGAGATCCCCATGCACCAGATGTCGATCACCGGGCTCATCATCGCGCTGGGCCTTCTGATCGACAACGCCATCGTGATGGTCGACGAAGTCAAGACGCGGATGGAAGAAGGAGACGGCGCAGGCCATGCCGTTGCCAGCAGTACACGCCACCTGGCGATTCCGCTGTTGGGAAGTACTTTAACGACCGGCCTGGCGTTCGCCCCCATCGCATTGATGCCGGGCCCCGCCGGCGAATTCGTGGGCACGATCGCGATCAGCGTGATGCTCGCGATTGGCAGTTCGTTTCTGCTGGCGATGACCGTCACCCCAGCCTTGGCCGCTATGTTTGCCGACTGGAAGCACGATGGAGGTCGCCACTGGTGGACCATCGGGTTTGAAAGCCCCAAGCTGGCTGCTGCGTGGCGTAACACGCTCGATTTCCTATTCGCTCGGCCCCTGTTAAGCATCGGGCTGTCGGTGGTGTTGCCGCTGTTCGGCTTTGTTCAGGCAAGGCTTTTGCCAGAGCAGTTCTTTCCACCGGCCGATCGAAATCAATTTCAGATCGAACTGGAATTGCCGCCGCAAGCTTCGATCTATCACACGGCGAAGACGGCGCGCAAGATCAGCCAGATTGCCAAGACACACCCCGAAGTCACGGGCGTCGATTGGATCCTGGGGGAAAGCGCTCCGTCGTTCTACTACAACATCGTGCGTCGTCGCGAGAACAACGCACCCTATGGTCAGGCGATCGTGCAGTTGAAATCGGCTGAAGGGGCCGCAGCAGTGATCAACACGCTGCAACGAGAGTTTGATCAGAGTGTGCCTGAGGCCCGCGTACTGGCCCGTCAGTTGGAGCAAGGTCCACCCTTTGATGCACCGGTTGAGCTTCAGCTATTTGGTCCTGACTTGCAGGTCCTCCGGCAGCTCGGCGAACGCGTTCGCGCGGAACTCGCACTGATTCCTGAGGTAACGCACACGCGCAGCGATCTGGGGGACGACCTTCCCAAGTTCGCTTTGGTGCTGGACGAAGAGAAGACCCGCTTGGCTGGGCTAAGCCATACACAGGTCGCCCAGCAGTTGGCGGCTTCCACCGAAGGGGCCTTGGGGGGCACGATCCTCGAAGAAACGGAAGAGCTGCCGGTGCGTGTACGCGTGCCAGAATCGTATCGAGCGAGCCTGGCCGATATCGCCTCGCTGGACTTGGTCGTCCCGGGTAATGTTGGCGAAGGAAAGCTGAATACCGTTCCGTTCTCCGCAGTCGGTTCCCTGGAACTGAAGCCAGAGATTTCGGCCGTCACGCGGCTGAACAACCTACGGATGAACGAGGTCAAAGCGTACGTCAAAGCAGGCGTGCTTCCCTCGGTCGTCTTGACCAAACTCGAAGACCGCCTCGCGGCTTCCGGTTTTGAATTCCCTGCCGGCTACCGCATGGGGCTGGGGGGCGAAGCCAATGGACGGAATCAGGCGGTCGGAAACTTGATGTCGAGCGTGGGCGTGCTCATGGTATTGATGGTCGCGACACTGGTCCTGTCGTTCAGCTCGTTCCGGGCTGCCTCGCTCATTGGTGGCGTCGGCTTCTTCTCGGTGGGCCTGGGTCTCGCGGCGCTATGGATCTTTGGCTATCCCTTCGGCTTCATGGCCATCGTCGGAACGATGGGGCTGGTCGGGATTGCGATTAACGACTCGATCGTGGTATTGGCCGCACTGCGGGATAATGAGAAAGCCAAGGCCGGCGATCCGATCGCTGTACGCGAAGTTGTGATGCGAGCGACCCGTCACGTCGTCGCAACAACGGCGACGACCGTGGTGGGCTTTCTGCCGCTGGTGTTGTCAGGCGGCGGATTCTGGCCACCCCTGGCCGTTTCGATCGCGGGCGGCGTGGTCGGTGCAACGATGTTGGCATTGACCTTCGTGCCAACGGCTCACATGGTGATGGCCAACCCCGCAGTGCTTCGACTGCCATGCAAACGGTCGAAGCGAGGCGAAACGAACGCGTCGCCTGAATGCTTTCAGCACGAGGGTGCGGCCGTCTACTCTTGATCGCGGCCTGCTTTCTTTTCGATCACCATTTGATCGAACAAGCGGTTGTCGAGATCGTAGGCCTGAAACTCCAGCTTCGAACCGTTGATCCGTACCATCGCGTAATGATGGCCGCGGCGGACGGTATTCATGAAGAAGGGACGCACCGGGCCTGGCGTTTCCAAGTGGCCGCCACCTCCGCCGGTGATCATGTAGATCGGTGCTCCCGTATCGACAGCCTTGTTCTGAAGAATCGGCCAGGTCCGTTCGTAGGAATGAATGTGCCCATTCCAGACGATGTCGACGTGATGCTTTTCATACAGTGGGACTAACTGCCGCGCCTTGGTGTCGCCGCGGGTCCCCTTGTTTGTCTTCCATAAATTGCCGTAATCGTTCTCGTCCGAAGAGTACGGCGGGTGATGATGGCAAACAAACTTCCAGGTAGCGTCGGACTGGGCAAGTTCCTTTTCCAACCATTGGTACTGCTCGGACTCGGGATCGACGTTGCGATTCGTGTCGATCATGAAGAACTGGGCGTTGCCGAATCGATAGGTGTAGTAGTACTCGGGAGTTGGTAGCGAGACGTAGTCGTAATAGTACTGGGCGTTGCGTTCGTGATTCCCGAGCACCGGGTAAAAGGGGACGTGGCGAATTAGCGGGTTCATGCTGGGAAAGAAGTGCTGTGTCCAGTGCGAATCATCCGGGCCGTTGGAAACCAGGTCACCTGGGTGAAGCAAAAAGCTCGGACGCTGTTCCCAGGCAAAGCCAGCTAACTTTCCACTCACAGCCGGATTCCCCTGGGTGTCGCTGATCACGGCAAACGCGAACGGTGTCTCTTCCTTCACCGCTGTCTGAAAAGTGGCGACCTCGCTGCGCAGTGGCTCTTCCTCTTCCGACAAACGTGTTTCGGTGCGATAGAAGTACTGCGTCTCGGGCAGAAGGTTCTCGATGCGGATCTCATGAATCGTCTTCAGGTCACTCACATCGATCCGCTGCGAGCAGTCGGCCGTCTCACCGTAGCAGAGCGTGCCCATGGCAGGGCGATTCGATCGCCACATGACGGTCATGGTGGTTTGCGTGCCGAACTGCAGGTAAGGGTCGATGACGAAGTCGAGCGGATCATGAATCGCAACCGGCGGAAGCTTCGCCAGGTCGGCATTGTGCTCGTAATCGTGCTCGACCCAGGCCTTCTTCGCAGCCAGATCGTACAGCACGATATCGCGAATTCGTCCCCGATGCCCATGGAACTCGTTGTCATCCCGGTAGGCTCCGAGCATAAACGGGGCTTTGCTCGGGTAATGAATCGGGCCGGACTGAGCGGTACTCTCGGCATCCAGCTTTCCATTGACATAGATCTGCATCGTCTTGCCATCGTAAACGGCGACCACGTGATACAGTTTGCCAGCTTCGTACTTGGTGCTCCCCTTCAGGTAGGTCAGGCTACCAGGGCCGTTCTCGCCGCGCAGGGCGAAGGTGAACGTCGTTTGATCGTAGCCCAACAGCCAGCCGGCCTCGTGGGAGCCGTTATCCTGGATCACGCCGACCAGGCCACCCCATTTTTCAGGACGGTCGACGGAAACAACGGCCGACACCGTAAGGGCTTCGCCTGGCAGAAAGGCCGCGACCTGGTTGTGATCGTCGGCCAGGACGATGCCCGAGCGATCGCCCGGCAGGAAGATGGCCTCTTCGTACTTCTCCCCAATGATCTGATGCTTGCCAAGTACGGTCCCATTGGGTCCGCGACGAGCGCGAAGCGTGGTAGTTTCCCCCTCTGTCGCGATCCCTTGCGAATCGAACCGCCAGCGAGCCAACGGGTCGGGGCCTTCATGTGCCAGGCAGAAAGAGGGCGCGGTCGCTAGTATTGCGGCGGACATCAGGAAAGTGCGTTGGATCAAACTCGTCATGGCAAGGTTCAAATGGGACTGAGGATAGATGGCCGGTCGATCAGGTTGACGATGGTTCCAGCGGTGAGACGGGGGCGGTGCTAATGGGTTTCGTGAAGCAGTTCCCACTGGGCCGAATCTTGCCAGCGATGGATGACCGATTCTGAGAAAGCCAAAGCCAGGGTCATCCCGTTGCCTCCGAAGCCGTTGACGACCAGAACTTCCGGGCGAACTTCGCGGACAAAGCACATCTGCGCCGGGTGCTTGGCGTACAAGCCGTGCCAGCGCCGGGTGATGTTCCAGGTCGGGACGTCCATGATCTTTTGCAGTTCGCGAAGCATCAGCGCGTCGATCTCGGCCTTGTCGACCGGTTCGATATCGTCGTCGTACTCGTGCGAGTCACCCAGGATCAGACTACCGTTGTCGGCCTGCGAGGCCATCACGTGGATGCCGAATCGATCGAGCTCGGGCGAGTCTTGCGCAAAACGCTGCTTCACAGCCGCCAGGGAAGGGCAGCTGCTAAACGAAGGATAGTGACGCAGGGTCAGCCCACTGGCGATATGCGGCCCCAGATTCCAGCCGGCAGGTTGCGCGTCGGTGAGCATCATCTGCAACTTGCAAAGCCGCAGCCGTTCGGCTTGATGGGCTTCGGGAAACAGGTGCTGGAAGTAGGCGCCGTTGGCGATGACGATCCGCTCGGCCGTCCAGGTCTGTCCGTTGGAAGCGGTTACCTCACCGGAGTCGACCCTGGTGATGGGAGTGTCGAAGTGAAACTTCACGTCGTGCCCAGCGGCCAGGTAGGCCGAGATCGAACTGACGGCTGTCGGAGGTGTGACCCGCAGTTCGGTCCGCGAATAGAGGCCGCCCTGAAGGCCACTGGGATTTGCGGCCGGGGTCAGCTCGGCGATTCTCTCCGGCGTTACCAGTTCGACATCGAGACCATCCGCGGCTGTCGAAGCGGCGAATTCCTGGAGCACGGCCAGCTCGTCCTCGTGATGGGCCAGGTGAAGTGAGCCACACTTGCGCACGGGAAAGCCTGCCGCGGCACCCATCTCGAGCCAGAGTTCACGACTGCGAAACGCGAGATCGCGCTGCGGTCCTGCCGGCTGGCCGATCGGCCAAATCATGCCGAAGTTGCGAATGCTCGCTCCTTCGGCGCGGGAGTTGTTATCGAATACGGCCACCGTCTGGCCCTGTTTCGCGGCTGCCCAGGCATGGCCCAAACCGACAATGCCGCCGCCAACCACGATCAGATCGTAATGCATTTAAGCGTCTTTCGTTTCTGCTAACAGAGATCATCGCCAGGCAGCCTGGCCCACCAAGGGAAGGGCACGAAGCTGCCGATGGAACATTCCATTATGCCCAGTGGTCCCCTGGGAAGACGATGACGATTTGCGTCAAACTGATTGAGCTTTTTCCCCTGCGCTTCACCAATCCTTGTTTCGCAGCGGAAAGAACCACTCGTTAGAGTGCCGCTTCGATCAGTTCGCAGATGCGTTCCACGTTCAGGCCGTCGCAGTCGATGGTGATCTGGGCGTACTTTTCGTACAGGGCGTTGCGCTCGTGCAGAAGATGTTCCAGGCTTTGGCCCGGCTTGAGCGCGATTCCCCGCGTGGCCATGTTCGACAAACGCTCTTCGAGCGTTTTCAGGCTGGTCTTGAGAAAGACGATCCGGCCCAGCTTTTGAAGGTGCGCCATTCCTTCCGGACCGTAACAAACACTTCCGCCGGTCGCGATCACGTGGTGGTCGACGTCCAGGCTCAAGACGGCGTCTTCCTCGATCTGACAAAACTGGTCGAAGCCGTCGGTGTCCATGATCTGCTGCAACGTCCGCTGTTGGCTGGTCTGGATAATGAGGTCGGTATCGACAAACTGCAGATTGATCCGCTTGGCCAGAACGACCCCGATCGTGCTTTTGCCTGACCCAGGCATCCCGATCAACGTGACGTTGGTTCCAGCTTCAACTGTCATAAAGACTCATCTTGGGGGAGGTGCTTGCGTAAAATCGTTCCTTTTATCTCACGCCATCCGAGCCGTTTTGCCAACCCTTGGGTGCAGGAATTGAGACCGATTCGGCAGAGAATTCGCGGACTTCCCGAAATTCGCTCCTGACATTCAAAGAGGGATAGGAGCTTTGCCATCGGCGAGATTAAAATCAGCTGGTTCGGATTCGCGTGAATCCATTAAGTATGTCCCTGAGGCATCGTTCTATATGAGCAAGAAGACCGAGATCGAAAACAAAGTTGCCATCAAATTGGCCCTCGCCGCGAAGTACCGCCACCTGGCGACGCTGACCCACAGCGTACCGGCGAAAGCCAAGTTTCTTCGCCGCAGCGAATGTTTCCAGCGTCAAGCTGGCGTGATCGGTAAGACTCTGGCCGCCTAAGCCTAGGCCGGCCTTCGTTGTCGAGAACTGCTCGACAATGCGAATGAACTTGGAACGCTTTGCACTCCCCACATCGGTTTCAAAGCGTTCCTCTCTTTCCCGCGGTTCGAAATAAAAAAAGCGGACAGCAAAAACCGTGTCGGCTTCTCCTGTCCGCTTAGCGGATTGGTTTGAGAACGCAATCGCGTCTTAGGAAGCGGCGACCGCTTTACGGGCCTTTGGCTTCTGCAGCGTGAATTCCGGCAGGCGAACGATCTCGCCACCCTTCATGGCCGACTCGTGAGCACAAATGCCCACGCAAGTCCAGTTGGCCGAAGTCACTGCGTTTGGCATCGGATCGCGATCTTCGATCAACGAGCTGATCATTTCGTTCACCAGGTGCGGGTGCGAACCACCGTGACCGCCACCTTGGATGAACGAAAGGTGAGCTGCGTCTTCGATCGACTGCGTGAACTTCTGGATCGGTTCTGGCAGCAGGTGAGCGAAGTCTGGAATCTCGACGTGCGAAGCGATTTCTGGTTCAGGCAACTTGGCCGTGTGCAGCACGTGCGGTTCGCCTTCGACAAGCGACCATTCGAAGCTCTTCTTCGAGCCGTAAACGTCGAAGCTTTCGCGATACTGGCGTGCCGTATCGAACAGGAATCGCCAGATCTGAGCGGAGACGTCGCTGTCTTTGATCTTGATATGGCACGATTCAACCGCGTATGGGTTGCCGGACTTGGCAGCCAGTTCGTTGCTGATGCTACCCGAGCCAAAGCAGCTGACATATTCAGCCAGGCCGTCGACCAGACCCAATACCGGGCTGACAACGTGGGTGGCGTAGTGCATTGGGATCATGCGTTCCCAGTATTCCGGCCAGCCTTCCATGTCTTGCGGGTGCGAGGCCTGCATGTACTGGATCTTGCCGAGTTCGCCCGATTCGTACAGTTGCTTGATGTACAGGTATTCGCGGCTGTACACAACCGTTTCGGCCATCATGTACTTCAAGCCGGTCTCAGCGACCTTCTCGACGATCTGACGGCACTCGTCGATGGTGGTTGCCATCGGAACGGTGCACATGACGTGCTTGCCGGCATCGAGTGCCTTGAGCGACATCCAGGCGTGATCTGGAATCGGGGAGTTGATGTGCACGAAGTCGACGTTCGGGTCAGCCAAAACGTCATCGTATTCAGTGTAGAGCTTTTCAATGCCGAACATTTCGCCCGACTTCTGCAGGGCCGCTTCATCACGACGGCAGAGGGCATAGACGTTGGCATTAGGATGAGCCTGGTAAATGGGAATGAACTCTGCTCCAAACCCTAAACCGATCATTGCGACATTAATAGTTTTTTCGCTCATTGGAATTACCTGGAGGGGACTAGACGAGGTGAATGGCCGTGCCTTACTTCATTTAGCAGAACAGAAACGCCGAGGAATTGCTATGAGAAAACTTGCACCAAACAATAGCTATTTCACAAAATGGGAGGAATGCCGTCCATAAATCGGCTATCATAAAGACCCTCCGTTCCCTTTTCGAAATTTCACATCAGCTGCTTTCAACTCTGAGGACGATATGATTCAACCTCGCAAAGAGGTCGCGCTATTGATCGAGACCTCCAATGAGTATGCCCGCGGTCTCTTGGATGGCGTTGTGAGATACATGGAAGAGTATCAGCGATGGTCGATCTTTCTGCCTGAACAAGGTCGTGGTGCGAAGCCTCCAAAATGGCTTAAACAGTGGAATGGTGACGGGATCATTGCGCGCGTCGAGACGCCTGAAATCGCGGCCGCGCTTAAGCCCTTGAAGATTCCGATCGTCGACGTCAGCGCCGCGCGGTTGATGCCGGAACTACCATGGGTCGAAACGGACGACCGTGCGATCTCGCAGATGGCGGTCGAACATCTTTTGCAGCGCGGTTTTTCGAACTTCGCGTTCTGTGGCGATAGTACCTTCGCGTGGAGCAAGCTGCGTGAAAAGTATTTCGTCGAAGCGCTCGCCGAACATGGTCACGGTTGTCATGTACTTGATCTGCCGACCGGTGAAGACGGGAAGAATTCGTCACCGAAAAACGTGCAAAAGCTCGACCGCTGGATCGAACGTTTACCGCAACCCATCGGCATCATGGCCTGCTTCGATATTCGCGGCCAGTTGCTGTTGGAAGCATGTCGAGAACTAGATATCGACGTTCCGCGACAGGTTGCCGTCATCGGCGTCGATAACGATCGACTGCTGTGCGATCTTTGCTCGCCACCACTATCAAGTGTGATCCCTGACAGCCGCCGTACTGGTTTCGAGGCCGCCAAGCTTCTTGATCAAATGATGAAGAAGGAAACGCCCAACGAATTGAAGAAGCTGATTCCACCACTGGGCATCGCCACGCGCCGCTCGACTGATGTGCTGGCGACCGAAGATCCCTTGGTTGGTATGGCGATGCAGTTCATTCGCGAGCATGCGTGCGACGGCATCAACGTGGGTGATGTCTTGAAGGCCGTCGATAGCACACGGCGAATTCTTGAGTACCGCTTCAAGCAGATCACTGGGCAGACGCCTCACGAAGCGATCGTACATCAACGACTCGACAAGGTGCGCCAACTGCTGCATGACACCGATCTGAGCATCGGTGACGTCGCCGACCGCGCCGGCTTCGAGCACGTCGAGTACATGAGCGCCACCTTCCGCAAGAAGACAGGCCTCTCGCCAACCGCCTATCGCCGCAAAGTTCAGCCAAGCTAACGACGTGGTGACTCGTCAACTTTCCTGTCCCTTCGCCCTGAGGGGAGAGGGTTAGGTTGAGGGGCGAACCAGGTGCCCGGCATCCACCACGGTTGCCACTTAGAATGAACACCTCTACACTAAACGTTCCTCGCTGATGGCGATGCGAAGGACGGATCGCGCGGGGCAATTCTTGGTTCTCGCGCTTTAGGCACAAAACATGGATTCAACGTCGCCAGCCACTGCCGAAGATCTGCTGGCGACCATGCATAAGTACTGGGGCTACGAGGAGTTCCGTCCCCTTCAGCGCGAGGCGATGGAGTCGGTCCTGGAAGATCGCGACTCGGTTGTGGTCATGCCTACCGGCGGCGGTAAGTCGCTCTGTTACCAGGTACCGGCCCTCTGTAAGCCTGGCGTCGCGGTCATTGCGTCTCCGCTGATTTCGTTGATGAAAGACCAGGTCGATGCCCTCACCGCGTGTGGCATTCGCGCGGCCTGCATTAACAGCACCGTCACGCCGGCCGAGCGGCGGTCGATCGCGGCCGACGTTCGCAGTGGTGATACGAAGCTGTTGTACCTGGCACCCGAACGACTGCTGACCGATCGCACGCTCGACTTTTTGAGCAGCGTCGACGTGTCGTTCTTTGCTATCGACGAGTCGCACTGCATCAGCGAATGGGGACACGACTTCCGGCCTGAGTACCGCATGATGCGAATGCTGAAAGATCGCTTCCCAGGCGTTGGCGTTCACGCCTACACCGCCACCGCCACCGAACGCGTCCGTAGTGATATCGCTCAGCAGTTGGGCCTGGTCAATCCCGAGATGTTAGTCGGTTCGTTTGATCGCCCTAACCTCGTCTATCGCATTCAGCGCCGCAAAGATCGCTTCGAGCAGATTCAAGCAGTCGTTTCTCGACATGCCAACGAGTCTGGCATCGTCTACTGCATTCGTCGGGCCGATGTCGAATCGATTGCCGAGCAGTTGAACGAAGTCGGGATCAAGGCCTTGCCGTATCACGCCGGCCTCAGCGATGAACAACGCCAACAGCATCAAGAAGACTTCATTCAGGAACGCGTCGACGTCGTGGTCGCGACCGTTGCGTTCGGGATGGGCATCGACAAGTCGAACGTTCGGTACGTGGTGCATGCCGGCATGCCGAAGTCCTTGGAAAGCTACCAGCAGGAAAGTGGTCGAGCCGGTCGTGATGGGTTAGAGGCCGAATGCGTTCTGCTCTATTCCAGCGGCGACCTGGTGACCTGGAAGCGAATGCTGGGCGACCTGCCGGATACGGCCCAACAAGCCGCGTTCCATTCGCTCGAAGCGCTCGATCATTTCTGCATTGGCACCGAGTGTCGCCATCGGATGCTCGTCAGCTACTTCGGCCAGGACTTGGAAGAAGCGGAGTGCGAAGCGTGCGACGTCTGTTTGGGCACGGTCGACCTGGTGGAAGATGGTTTGGTGCTAGGGCAGAAGATTCTCTCGTGCATTGTCCGCACTGGCGAACGCTTCGGAGCCGATCACAACGCCAAGGTTTTGTGTGGTTCGCGCGACAAACGCGTCCTGGAACTGGGGCACGACGAGCTGAGCACCTATGGTTTGCTGCAAGATCAAAGCATTCGCTCGGTACGAACCTGGATCGAACAACTCGCCGGCCAGCGGTTTCTGGTGAAGACCGGCGAATTCAACGTACTGAAGATCACCGAGAGCGGTCGCGAGCTTCTCCGCGGCGAAGTCACGCCCAAGCTGACCAAGCCTGACGGCGGACCCGATGACAAGCCGAAGCGCAAGCGGAAGGGAGACGACTGGGAAGGAGTCGACCGAGGCCTGTTCGAGTCGCTGCGAACGCTTCGCCGAGACAAGGCCGAAGAGGCAGGCATCCCGGCGTATATCGTCTTCGGCGATAGTTCGCTGCGTGACATGGCTCGGCAGCGTCCTTCCACGATTGAAAGCTTCCGCCTGATCAAAGGGGTGGGGGATAAGAAGTGCCAAGACTACGGCGAGGTCTTCACCCAGCACATCGCGGCGTATTGCCAAGACGAAAGCCTGGAAGTCGACGCGATGGAGACGCAGGTCATCGCCGCACCCCGCCGCGAAGCACCGAAAAACCAATCGCCCAAACTGGCCGACGCGTTCGCACTGTTCGCGAAGGGGAAGACCGTCGACGAAGTGGCCGCGATTATCGAGCGAGCCAACTCCACCGTCCAAGGCTATCTCGAACAGTTCATCAAAGAGCAAAAGGTGGACGACCCCACAGCCTGGGTCACCGGAGAAACGGCCCGCCGCATTGAGGCCGCCATCGAAGAGTGCGGGCCGCGAGCCTTACGTCCGGTATACGAACACCTGGGCGAAGAGGTGACCTACGAAGAGATCCGCATCGTCGTCGCCTGCCTGCAAAACCGCGAATCGCCGTAGCACGCCGCCTCTTCCCGCGACAACAACATTTCTTGTCCCCTCGTCCCTTCGGGGAGAGAGCTAGGGTGAGGGGCGAACCTGGTACCCGCTCTTGAATTCTGAAAGAGAAGACCAACCGCAGATAAGTAGGGCCCGCGTGTCGCGGGTCGGCACCCTGGTACCCGCTTCGCGACCCGCGACACGCGTGCCCTACAGAAATCTTCTAGGCGCACTATCCTACTGATGCGTCCTGCCTGTAAATTACACGTACATCCATCGAAGCACTCTCGCTTCCGGGTGCCACGCCCAAGTCTTCTTGGGCGTGCCAAGAGGTCACCATCCTAAACAGGCGACCTCCTTCACACGTGCCAATCCCAACCTCAATGTGCCGCTGGCCTCTGGCCAGTGCTCTTACAGCCAATGGGAATGGCTCACCATGTTCTCACTTCGCACTGCCGAGGGCGGCAGTGGCACACGATTCATCAACACACAAAAGCATCATGTCCCATCACCACGCGGCACAATCTGAAAACCACGGAGCTGGCTCAAAAGGCCACGCTCCGCAGGTTGCCGTGCGCGATGGGAACCGGCTGCTGTGTCCCTGTTGTGGGGAAGTGTTGATGGTGCTGCCGGAGACGCCTCCTTCCTATGGAGCCAATCGCCAGGTCGTTGACATCGATCCAGAGACCGCCGCACACGAGTTCCCTGCAGATCCCCCTCCGCCAATGCCGACCCGGCGAACCACCAGCGTTCGGCTGGATTCATTCGACCAACGCGAACCTCGCGAGAGAGACGAAGCCACGCGGGCTCGCGAACGAGAACTCTACCGGCTCAAGCGGCCGTTACGAGAGCCGCTCACCTACGAGGCTGCCCGACTGTTCGCGTACACGTACTACCGCCTACAGGCCCTCGACCGGCAACTGCACCGCGAAATCTGCGAGAAGCAGGAAGAAATTGACACGTTGCAGCAGGAACTGGATGGCCTGAAGGAAACGCCTTCGCACGGAGAACGTTCGCAACGCGAGAAGCAGGTAAAGGTTCGTCTTTATGGCGAGCCTAAGAAGATGATCACACCAACAAGACGTCAACGTGTTCGCCACGCGCTTCAAAGACACGCCCAAGCAGACTTGGGCGTGGCCCTCGGACGAGTTCACGAAGCGAGCATGAGCATCGCGGTCGAGAAGACAAAGGAAACGAGTGAAGCCCATGAACGCGGACCGCCCTAAAAAATCCTGTCCCCTCTCCCTCGCACAACATTATTCACCAGCTAGCAATAAAAGGAGTTCACGTACTAGGCTAGGTAGTTGTGTACGAATTCCCAAATTGGGAGCCAAGCCATGGAACGTGAACTCTGGATTGCATTATACAAATTGGCTCGCCAGTGCGACGCCAATCCCTGGTGGGCGATGACAAAGTTTTTTCGATTGGGAGATCGTGAGCGTCTACTTGTGGGCGGTTATTCACGATCGACCAACCTGCTGGGCATGCGAGCCGGGCAACTGGCCTGACGATCTCAGGCCTCGGAAATTACCGTCTCAACCGACGATGAGCCGACGCTTGCCAACCACGGAAGTTCAGGCACTGCTCGCTCAAATGGAACGGTGCATGATCGCGGTGGACGATTTCGGTTTTGTCATGCTCGTTGATGGCAAGCCGCAAATGGTGAGTCATTGCAGCAAGGATCCCGATGCCCGTTGGGGCCGCGCACGACGCGGCTACGGCAAGGGCTACAAGGTCCACGCGATCTACGGCTCGAGCAGCATGCCGCTGGCCTGGGATGTCGAACCGCTCAACGTGGCCGAAACGCCGGTTGCAGTTCGGCTTCTCCCGATCCTAGGGAGAGGCGGAGGCTATCTAGTGGCTGATCGTGGATACGACAGCAACCAGCTCCACGACGCGGCGATGGAAGCCGGTTATCAACTGGTGGCCGAAAAACTGCGACCAGGAAAAGGCTTGGGGCATTGCCGCCACAGCCCAGGACGAATTCGCTGTTTCGCCCTACTAGAGCAGGAGTTCGGTCGCGCCCTAATACGGTTCCGGAACCAGGTCGAACGAAGATTCGCCTGGCTTGGCAATCACGCCGGAGGCCTCGAACCACTACCCAACTGGGCTCGACGAATACACCGCGTCCGCGAGTGGGTTCAAGCCAAACTTCTGATCCATGCCATGTACATGCTCCTCAACCTTCATCCTCCACCGCTAGCTGGTGAATAATGTTGTCGCAGGGAGAGGGCTAGGGTGAGGGTTTCCTGAGCGACCTTGACCCAACAACGCCAGACCGAAGTTCCGATCTAACTTGAAACATTATTCACGCATGCGCTACGAACCAGCGAACTGCCCCTCACCCTAACCCTCTCCCCATAGGGGCGAGGGGATCGGAGCGCGGGTGCGCGCACCTTGACGGTACGCACTCGTCGATCGCTGCTACGTCCAGTGCGATTTGGGCTTTGGGATTCTCACCACGCCGTTAGACGCGTGGACCTCCACGCTGCGCCGGGCACTTATGTCTGCGGGCAAGCCAGGGGGGCGGGGTCACGCTGGGGGCGTGTTTTTGTCGGCTGATCGCACCAGCAAAGTGCGGGGTGAAAGATCGTGCTGCATTGTTCCAATCATCGGAAGCATGCGTGATCAGCGACGTAAAATGGCGAAGGGTTGCCTTCCAATCACACGGCATTGCGTTCTCCTGTGCAGGCGGTGAAATGGAGAAAAAGGTTTGAGTGAATGCGAATAGCGTTGCCAGCCAACCATGGAAACGGCCGGCGTCTGGCGTACTGCCAAAAAAAGACCCACGGCAGGCGAAAAGGGTTCGCGGGCCGTGGGCCAGGCAGTCTTGCTGCGGGTTTGCTTTCGAGCTGAACGGTGGAATCGACAGCAAATTACTTGGTCTCGCTCGTGGCTAAAGGGACGTCAACTAGCGGGAACAAATCTCGCGGGAAGATCGTGGGGTGCTGCGACTGGCCGACCGCGGCCGCATCGCTGGGGACCGTTGCTTGAACGTACTGGGCCACCTCGTTCAAGCTTACCTGGCCGTCGCCGTTGCCGGCGTACTCGCGACGATCGGCGCTACCGGAAAGGCCTTCGACCAAGCGAGCCGTGAAGCGGCCCAGACGCTTGTCGCGTTCTTCAAACGCTTCTTCGTCTCCTTCGCTGGCGGTGATCGTGAGGATGACGTCGTCTTCCATGTCCCGCAGCATCACCTTCAAGTCATCCTGACGCAGCGGCTGAATCGCTCCACTATGGCAGGTATCCAGGATGGCCACCTTGCGGCACGGCAGGCCAGCAAAGTAATCCTGAAACGCATCGGATGAGATGCAGCGTTCGTAACGGCGGCCAGCCACATCGGTAAAGCTGCTGTCGCTCGTCAAAAAGAAGTAACGTTCGGACTCGACATCGCGAACCCCGTGGCCAGACAGGAAGAACAAAACAACATCCTGCGGCCGGGCCGTGTTGTGCAGCTGCTGCCACATCGTATCGGCCGCCACATTCCATAGGGGCTGCGTGACGTTGGCATCGGTCAGCACGATCGTCTCGACATCCATCTGGGCCGCGTGCTGCTTCAAGGTGTTGGTGAATGCCTTGGCGTTTTCGGCGGCGAAGTCGAGCTGCGGAATCTGCTGATCGGCATACTGACTAATGCCGGCGGCGATGACGAACAACCGTGGCGGCGCGGCTTGGTCTCGAACAGGTTGGGCAAACGTCAGCGATTCGGTTGCCGAAATGCCATCATCGGTCGCGGCAATTACATCGAGGCGAATCCGTTGGTCCGGTGGCAGGGCGACCCGCCAGCGAAGCTTGTGCTCGTGCCCGTTGACCCGTTGGCTCACGCTTACCTCTTCATCCAACTTCTCGACGGCCGGCACGCCGTTGGCGAAGACCTTCGACGAAACGAGTTCGGACCCCGCCGGCACATGGATGGTAGCTTCGACGACAACTTGCGAATCGGTGAGTGACTCGTCACTGGTGGGCGAATCGATCGTGATCTGCGGTCGCAGCGATGCCAGCGCCTCCAGGCGGTTATGCAAATTGAACGGGACGGTGCTCTTAGCGACCTGCATCGCGGCGGAAAGACTTCCGGCGTCGAGCAGACGCTCCATCACGCGGGGCTTTTCGAGTTGCTCTTTCAGTTCCGCGGCCAGGAAGAAATCGGGTGCCTGATCGATCCCGCGATTGATCTGCCAGCCGAAGATCTTGTGACCATTGAACGATGTATCGTAGTAACCATACGGCGTCCAGAAGGCCCACTCGCGATCGCTGGTTGTGACTAACGATGCCAACGGCTGCCAGGCAGGATGTAGGTAAAACGGCTTCTGTCGAGCTCCATTGCGGGCGACTTGAAAACGAAGCATCGTGTCGCCAGTGGTGGTTTCCAGCGTTTGGACGATCGCATTGGCCTCGTCGATGGTCTTTTCGTTGCGGTCGTTCTCGTCGAGGGGAGCGTCAGGATTGGCCTCCACACGCTGGGCCAGCGACTGAATCACGTCGCCACTGCGAACACCCCGATAGTACAGCGGCCCGTCCTCGATCACACTCCGAGCAACGACTTGGTTGTCGACGATCTCGAAGTTCGCCCCCCAGGCGTTCTGCGATGGCGACGCGACCGGGTCTTCGGTGAGCTTCCAGATATTGACCAGTCCGTCATCGCTGCCGGTGACCAGGTAACGAAAATCGACCGAAACACCCACGCTGCGGACGGCGGACGAGTGCCCACGGAACTCGCGAACGACGCGGACGTTCTGCGGGTTGGTGATATCCAAGAGGTACGCATGATTGCGACCGACCGTGCCGATGACGACATGCGTTGGCGTATTGAGAATTTCCTCCATCCCCAGCCAACACACGGAGGTAATGCGCGAGGTGCCCAGGATCGTCTCTGGAATCTCGCAGTAAGGCTGATCCTCTTGGAAGATCTCGTAGATCAACCGAGTACCCCGATCGACGGCCTTTTGTTTGAGCGACCAGGTTCCCTTCCAAGGGTTCGTAGGCACGGTCGGTGGCGGCGGCTGAATGACCGAGTACTTCCGCTGAGCGGTTTCGAATTGAATGGCGACTTCCGGCTGGCCTTCGGCAGCTGGTTGTCGAATGATAATGCGGTAGTCGGCGTCCAGGCCAAACGCGACGTTCTCAGGCGTGATGATCGGCGTGTTGAGGATGACCGGGTTTTGCAGGTCGGCCAGGTCGTACATCACGACGGCGCTTTCCTGCGTGACGGCCAGAAACTTGCCATCGGGGCTGAAGGCCGCATCGGTGGCGATCGTTGCCAAGGGAAGGCTGGCGGCCGCTTGTGGCGCACCGCCAGCGGGCCAATTCCAAAGACGAATTTCAAACGGACCACGTGGTGACTTCGCCACAACGGCGGCAACCTGGCTGCCATCGTTGGGCAGGCAAACACTTCGTACGTTAGCGCCCGTGGCGATCGTAGCGGTGCTGCGGGGATTGGTCAGGTCGGCTAGAACGAGCGTGCCGGAGTCGCTGATGTCGGCCGCGGCCAGGCGACTTCCATTGGCACTACAGGCCATCGCACCGATGCCGCCGGGAAACTCCTGGGTGATGGCACCAACGAGTGTGGCGTCGGCGTCGTTCGCTTTCCAGCGACCGATCCGCCAGTACGGAATGCCTTGCTCACTGCGAACTGGAACTGGGAAGATCAACGTATCGTCGCCGCTGGAGGCCATCCGGCTGCCGCGAAGTCGCCACGAACGAAGCTGGGCCGGGTCGGCCTTGAGGGCTTCATTCGGACTGGCACCGGTGGCGAAAGACCATTTGCCGGTGGCCGGGTCAGACGACCAGTACTGCACGGCTCCTTCGGAATCGAGCGAGAAGAGCCCCTCAGGCAGCGCAGCCAGATCGAGGATCTGCGAGCGCGGTCCCTTTTCGACATCGAATAGCGTCCGCTCGTAAGCCATGCGGCCTTGATCGGCGAGAACAATTTCTCCGGTCAGCGCCGAAGCCCCGATACCGGCGAAAGCGAATTTGCCACCCATGGCGGCCAGCGCATGAATGTCACCGCGGGTGGCGCGTTGCACCTGCCATCGTACCGGGGTCTCGTAGATCCAGCGCTGCGGCATCCCAGGCTGCGGGGCCGCGGCGATCCAGCTATGCACCATTTTATCGTTACCGGCAGCCAGCAAGCGGGTGCCGTCGCGCGAGAAAGTAAGCGTTTGCACCGGTGCGGTAGGACCACCCAGATTGAGCCGAAGCCACGGGGGATCTTCCGGCAAGGCGACCTGTTGAACGACCTCAACATTCGGCAGTACGTCTTCACCGGCCAAAGGTATTTCATCGCTCGGTGAAAGCTGTGGTGGTTCGGTTTGTTCCGATTCGGCAGGTTTTATGGGCAGGCCAGGCACGACCGATTCGTCCGCCAAACCTTCGTGTGAAAACTTAGGCGGCTCATTTTGACCTGGCAAAATACTTTCCGATGGAAGGATTTCTTGGGCAACCGTCAGGGGTAGTGGAGCGATAACCACTACTAGAACAGAGAACCAAGATCGCAGGAGTTGTATCATCATGCACATTTGCAAAAGCCGTTTTCAGAGCCGTGTGAGGCAGTTTACAATGACTGGCGAAATTTTTGCCAGCGAATTTTCGTCGAATCAACCGCAGGAGGAACGAAACGTGCGTCAACCGGAATTGCTTCGACGCTTTGGATTAACGCTCGCTGGTTGGTTGTGTTGCGTACTAATTGGAAACACGCTAACCGTTTCCACGCTTTTTGCGCAAGATACCCAAACTACGGCCGCATCGGCTCTCGACTCGATCTTCAACGTCCGAACCGCGCCCGACGCGAAGAGCATGGGGATCTTCCAAGGAAGCTTTCTCGATGCGATCCGCCCGGAGACGCCGAGCATTCAAATCGCGTTTCTCGTCGACACGACCGAGAGCATGGCTCAAGAGCTGCCAGGCATTCGTGCGAAAGTGCCCCAAGTGATCGCCGACTTGAAGCGAGCCAGTGGGACGAAGGTCGAAGTGGCCATCGTTTCCTTCGCCGATAGTGGCAAGAGCAATAAGCCGCTGGTGGGCATCTCGAACGGGTTCTCCGGCGATGACGCGGCCGTGCAAAAGATGATCGATTCACTCGAGCCCAAGTCGGGTAAGCCTTACTTCCCGGAAGCGGTCGACCTGGCCGTTTTCAAAACGATTCAAGAGCTGCCTTGGTCGGAAGACGAGAAAGCGACTAAGTGGCTGATGCTGATCACGGATGCTCCTCCGTACGATACTTCGTTTGACGAACCGAAGACCCAATCGCGCCGATGGTACGAGAACGATGCGTTGGTGAACGTCGCCAATCAGCGCGGTATCAATATTCATGGCCTGTTGTGCGAAAGTCGCCCGGAAGAACATGAAGCATTCGCGGCCACCGTCGACAAAACCCGCAATTTCATGGGTCAATTGACCTCTCGCACGGGCGGCTTGATGTTGGATCTTTCGTTCTCGCAGATCAAGGAAAAGGTAGCCAGTGCCGCCAAGCGTCCACGGGCAGACTTTGCCTTCGTGGGGGCGATTACCGATGAGGACATCACCCAGGCGAAAGAGGATGCCCAGAAACAATTTGGTGACCTGACCTCGGTTCGCGTGGCCATCTTGCCGCATGTGCCCTGGAATGCGATGACGTTCTATCACGAAGACCCAGGCGTCCGATTTGCTTCGCAGCTTAGGTATACGCTGGGTCGCCTACCAGGCGTGAAGACCATTTCCAGTCGCCAGATCGAATCGGAATTTCTGCGACTCAAGTCAGGTCCGGTCGATCAGTCGCAGTGGCCGCAAGCCCTGTGTTTGCGATTGCGAGCCGACGTTTTGATCATCGGTGACCTGCGAGCCAACCGCGATTTGCTCGACGTCCAGTCGAAGGTCTATGCCGCGAACTCGGCGAAGCCTATTGCTTCGATCTCGGCGAGTGGCTCGGAAGACATTCTCATGGCATCGTACCTCAAGGCGATTCCTGAGACGCGTCCCACCACCGGGCCAATGGTGTTGTTGGCCAATGCCATCGGCAGTGAACAGGCCAGCGATCTCCGCGAGTTCTGGCCCGGTATTCTGGGGCAGATGGATTCCGCCGAGCAAGGCAACTTGCTCTCGGCGATGGACCTGATCGAAAAGTCGGTCGACATCTCGGTCGATCCCGCACTGCGAGTTCAGGACCTCGATTCGGCAATTAGCCTGCTCAAGCCGATGGCGACTAAGCCGGACGCCAATGCATTCATCCACGCATTGATGGCCAGCGCGAACTACAACCTCGCCAAAACGCACGAAGAGCAGGGGCTTGCCGTCGAGGCGAAGTCGAACATGCAGAATGCGATCGGTTACTTGACCAAGGCGTTCGATGGCCGCCGTCAATTGAACGATCGCCTGCTACAAGCCGAGATCGAAGCCGATCATGCCTTGTTAGTGCGAAAGGATTTCCCGGCTGCCGTACGACGTTATCAATCGATCACCGAGTTCAGCGAATCTTCGCTATTGAAGATGGCGCTTCGAGCCCACTGGATGCTGGCCGGTATCGAGTGTGGTGACTGGGGAGCGAGCACGGCTGACGGCTTCACGCCCGATCCGCAGCAGGCCCGCCAGCACCTGATTCACATCCTGGCGTTCTGGCCCGAATCGGAAGAGGCCCGCGTCATCCAGAAGTACATGCGTTGGGACTCCAACGACGGCAAGACCGGCACGCCATACTTCCCAAAGGAAGGGGACCTGCTGCTGACGGCGAATTAGTCTGTTGGCCTAACGGCTCTTTGAATCCTCAGGGCCGGAGGCCCGGCCGAATATAGCCAGGGGTGCGAGCCCCTGTTCCGGGATTATCCAGTCCCCTCTCCACCGTCTGCGGGGGAGAGGGTTAGGGTGAGGGGGCGGAACGCAGTTGGCAGCGGATGCGCGAGCAAGGTTCAGCGTCGATATTGAACTTCGGTCTGGCGATGTTAGGTAAAGGTCGCTCAATAAACCCTCACCCTAGCCCTCTCCCTGCGAGGGCGAGGGGACAAGAGCAAGGAAGGCTTGCTTGGCCGTTTACTTCGCTTTGGCCTGGGCGGCCAGCAGGAGCTGGGGGAGGTTCCACCAGTTGGTTGTGCCATCTTCGGCGAGGGTGACGACTTCCTTGTTGCCGGACGCGATGCGAACGAACTTGATGCGTTCGCCGGGCGAGTCGAGCAGTGGTAGCGGCATCGGCGACTCGCTGGTCAGGTCAACGGCAAACAGGGAACCTTCGGTATCGACGTAGACGGCCCATCGGCTGTCGGTGGAAAGATCGAAGTCTTCGACGAGCCCTTTGATGTCAGGTGGAAGAACGCTGGCGACTTCGCCGGTCTCGATCGCAAGAATCGACAACGGCTGTGACTGCCCCTGGGTGATGTAAACCAGAAACTTCTGATCCTCGGTCAACCGACTGACAACCAGGCCCGATCGAAGATCGGCGACCTGCTTGGACTGGGCAGCCGTATCCGTATCGGAAAGCTGAATGTCCAATAGCTTCGTTTCCGTGAAGGCGAACAGGCGGCTGTCGGAGATGGGATGAATGGCCAGCACTTCCTCGTCGATGTCTTCCACCTGGAATGCTTGGGCCGATGACTCACCAAATCCTTCGACCGACCAGCGACAACCATCTCCGTCGATGCCCATCGCGAAACAGAACTTGCCATCCGGCGAAAAGCCCACGGCGTCGACGCGGGTTGGGAACGGCGCTTCGGCTGATTTCGTGACCGGTTGATCTCCTGCGGTGGTCGTCAGCAGGGTTGCCATCTGGTGGTCTTGTCCGACCAGGATGGCCTGGCCGTCGGGGGACATGGCCGAAGCGGTCACTTCGCGGAAGAGCGCTTCGTCAGACTTCCCGAGGGCGATCTCATAAGGCTTGGCGGAAGTATCGAGTGAGACGACCGAGGCGGTACTGTCGTTGATCAAGACAGCCCACGGAGTGTTGCCTGGCCAATGAATGGCATAGGGGAGCGAATTGATCGCGATGCGCTTGACCGTTTGTCGCTTTTCGTCGTACTCGACGACACTCAGTTCGCTGGCGCCGTCGACACTGATGGCGGTCAGCAAACTCCGCTCAGCGATCGGATGGCCGACCACGGCCGGTGTCCCTTGAAGCTCCATCGAGCCAGCAGCGGGCTTGTCTTTGAGTTTGGGGTGCAGGGCTGCCGCTTGATGGAACAGTTGGGACGCTTCTTCCCAGTTACCCTTGGCGGCCAACGCACCAACTTGGGTAAGCATCGCTTCGGCGGCGATCGGTTCCAGCGATATTTTCCAGTCGGCTCGAATCAACTCCTCAAACGTGAGTTCCTTGTCGAGTGGCTGATAAAGCGGATCATCCGATTGGGCCGTGATGTGCACCTTATCGGAAGGAAGCAGGGCCAGGTCAGCTGCGGAGGTGCCGGTCGATGTGATGTCTTCGCGCGGCTCTTCCGGAATGATTTCGATCTCGTAGTTCGTTTCCGCAGGCGAGAAGACGATCGTTTGGGGGGACAACTGTGGGCCGGTGTTCGGATCGGACCCACCGCCTAAGACTCCCCAAAGCAGAGCAGCAATCAGCACGACCGCGGCAACGGCAGCGCCGACGATGGCAGGCCACGGGAGTGCCGACTTCTTCCCGCTGTCGGCAGCTTCGACGGGAGGGACCAGGGCCTTGGCGAACTCGACACAGTTGGAATATCGCTGCTTGGGATCGGTGGCCGTCGCCTTGCCGAGGACGGCCCGTTCGTGATCCGATACCAGGGGGAACTGAAGCTTCCCGCGGACATGAATGTCGACCAATTCGGCAAACGAAACGGTCGGCTCGAAGGGCAGGGTGCCGGTTCGCAGTTGATAGTAGGTAATCGCCAGAGCGTACTGGTCGGAACTCGAGGAGGGCATTCGCTTGATCGACTCAGGCGACATGTAGCACAAGCTGCCTACGACGCTGGTGGCCTCGGTGTCGTACTCACCGAACGCGCCAGCCACGCCGAAGTCGCCGACCAGAACCGAATCGCCGGCGAACAGCAGATTGGCTGGTTTGATGTCGCGATGCTGAATACCGACCCTGGTGCCGCCGACGTCATGAACGGGCGAGTTCAGATAGTCGATCCCGCGAGCTGCCTGAAGCATGTAGTCCATCAACACCTGGCGAGGGATGCCGCCTTCGTTGAAGCTTTTGAGAAGCTCTTCGAGACTACCTTCGGCCAGCGACATGCTGACGACCAGGTACTGAGGGTTATTGAGAACCTGGGTTTGTTCAATCGCGAGGGTTTGCGACGCGGCCTCTTTTTCTTTGGCCTGATTGCGGATCAGCAGCTCAATTTCGTGGTCGTCGAGAACGTCGCCATCGTGGCCCAACAGCCACATGCCGTTCACGCTGCATAGATTGGCGTGCTTGATCCGTTTTACGGCTTGTATCGATTTTAACTCGCGTATGCCTGTCTTCTGCTGCAGGGCGATGAACTTCAGAGCGACGAGCGTTCCGCCAGGGCCATCGGCGGCCCAGACCTCGCCAAATTGTCCGCGGCCGAGAAAACGCTCAAGCCGATAACCGGGGATCGGCTTATCTCCCTTGTTAAACATCGCCAGATTCCTGGTTGCATGGACGAAGAGGGCTACTGGGTGAGTTCTAACATAGCCTGAAGTTTGGACCCACCCCACCAGAAGAGGCAAGTCCAATCGCGAAGTTTTCGCGGATTGGTTGAGATTATGAGGGCAGATTCTCCATCAGATCGTCCACCGCGTGATCCCTTCACGGCTATAACCCCAAGAAAAAAAGCACGCCGGCGCGTGCGAGGGAGATGCAGTGCCGGCGTGCTCGAGGCTTTGGCTTTTCTCGGATCGGGAATTACACTTCCTGAGCCTGAACCATCCAAAGGTGTTTCTCCAGCTGGCTGGAAATGGCGATCAGCATGTCTTGGCTGATCAGGTCCAGGTCGTCGAGCTTTTCGATCGATTCACGAAGCTCGCCAATCGTCGTGGCCAGGGCATCGGCCACCGACTGAATGGTGTCGTCGATGCCGACAAAGCCGGTCGCATATTGGGCGAGGGGTGTCTCGTTGGCGACCGTCTCGCTGCGACCATCTGGCGAGAAACCGATCATGACCATCCGTTCGGCTAGTTCATCAGCCCCGTCACGGGTCGTCACCAAGATCTCATCGAGCTGGAGATGGACCGCGCGGAAGTTCTTTCCGACGACGTTCCAGTGGGCTTGTTTCAGCACCAGCGAGAGATCGATCAGGGCGATCAAGTTCTTCTGCAGTTCCTTGGCGGTTGGCTTTGCTTTTTCTTCGACGAGTACGTGTCGTTTAAATTCCATGGGTTGTTAATCTCCTGGTTGTTGGGGGCAGGAATCGAATATCCCGGGCATCGTGCCGGAACGATGAGAATAGAGAGAAAATTTCATGCCAAGCGATCAGGAATCGAGGGAGGGGACGTGGATAACCGCAGATTCCTACGATATGATCGTCATGAAGAAATAATGAATTAGCTAGTTACGAACACGTAATTGCGTGTTCTTTCAACTAGCCCACGGAAAATGATGTTTTCGGGGACATGGCCCAAACGGGGATGGGCTGACCGCCGACCGATCGCGATGGTAGGTTAGCGACCCTTCCCCTCGGACATGATGAGCATCGATGTTGCGCCTAAGCAGTTGATGGATCATGGGTTGATCGCTTTAATTAAAAGCGGTTCTCCAGCAGTGTGATCTTTCACCTTCAGTTAGGCAAAGCCAAGGCCAGGAGCCCCCTTAATGCCAAAATTGCTAGTGATCGATGACGACCGAACGGTCCATCGTTTGGTCGAAAAGACGTTCGAGGATATGGACGTCTCCGTACTCTCTTGTGGTACGGCCGAAGACGGTCTCGAAATGATTCGCAGCGAAGACCCCGATGCGCTGCTGTTGGATATCATGCTTCATGAGGCGAACGGGCTGGAACTAGCTACCCAGATTCGCCACCTCGACCCGAAGCTGCCGATCATCTTTATTACCGCCATGAACGACAGCGATACGGCTATTCAGGCCATGTCGCGAGGGGCGTACGATTACCTGCTCAAACCGCTGAACAAACAAGACGTTCAGGACCTGGTCGAGCGGGCCTTCGATACCCGCCGGCTGATGCAGTCGCCTGTGCACATGCAGGAAGCGGCTCCGACCGCCGAGAAGGGTGACTTGCTGGTTGGTCGCAGCCAGGGCATGCTGGACGTGTACAAGAAGATCGGTCGCGTGGCTCCCCAGGATGTCGCCGTGCTGATCCTGGGCGAAAGTGGTACCGGTAAAGAGCTCATTGCCCGGGCCATTTATCACCACAGTAGCCGCCGCAACGAATGCTTCATGGCGATCAACTGTGCGGCCCTGTCGGATACCTTGCTGGAAAGCGAACTGTTCGGTCACGAAAAGGGAGCGTTTACCGGGGCCGATCGGCGTCATATCGGTAAGTTCGAGCAGTGCAACGGCGGCACGATCTTCCTGGACGAAATTGGAGACATGTCTCCGTCGACCCAGAGTAAGGTGCTGCGGCTGCTGCAAGAGCAGAAGTTTGAGCGTGTGGGTGGTACCGAAACAATCGAGACCGACGTGCGGATCATCTCGGCAACCAATCGCGACCTGGAGCAGATGATCGAAGATGGCGAGTTCCGACTCGACCTTTATCACCGGCTCAATACGTTCCAAATCAATTTGCCTCCGCTACGCGAGCGGGGAGACGACGTCCGGCTGCTCTTGGAACATTTCCTGTCACGTTTCAACAAGGCGCTCAACAAGCAGGTCTCAGGCATCTCGGACGATGCGGTCAATTTGCTGTTGGGGTACTCGTGGCCGGGTAACATTCGCGAACTTCAGGCGGTTCTGCGGAAGGCCATGCTGATGGCGATGGGGCCAGTCTTGGTGCCTGAGTTCTTCCCAGCTGAACTGCATGAGAATGGCTCGGCGGAAGCACCGATCAGTGCGGAATCGACCGAGTCTGACTCCGGCTCTGATTTTCGCAGGTTCCTGCGAACGCTTGAGGCCTCGGACTCGACCGAGATGTATGCCGAAGCATTGGAGTGGATGGAGCGACAGCTCCTCACGCGGGTGCTTACGGTGACCGAAGGAAATCAGTCGAAAGCGGCTGAGAAGTTGGGGATTACCCGAGGTAGCCTGCGTAATAAGATCCGATCGCTCAATATTTCGATCGATCACGTCATCAATTCAGATGACTAGCTAAACGGCATCTGCGATGCCCGGCTTTCGTTCTTCGTCGCCGAGCACTTTCCGAAGCGGCTCAAGCTTTCGCGCACGTCCAGCAAATGATCAAGCTGACGTGCCAGGCGGCGTCGCCATCTGATGTCGGTGACTTGATCAATCAGAACCCGAAAGCGACGAATCATGCGGTCTTCGATCTGAATAATTTCACAGAGAAGTAGCTGAGACTTCGAGAAATCGCCGAACTTCCGCAGGCGTGCTCCCAGCGAATAGATCTGATTCAAGAAGGGAGAGGGTTGGCTTTCCGTTTCCTGCGACGAGGAGCCGGACATTGCCCTGAGTTGCGTCTCGACGGCACCATGTTCGCTGGCAAGCGTGTAGAGCTTTCGAGCGACATCCGTGTCAGTTACCTTGCCGGCCGAGTCAACGAGCACCATCTGAAACTCGTGCAGCCCTTGAATCACCTCCGCCACGATAGGCGGAACGTTGTTTCGATCAGTAGCGTGCGCGTCCATGATATTCTCAATGACTTAGGTCTGTTGCTGATGAGGACCACCTAATACGACGAACATTCGTAATGGGGTGGGGGTTGTTGACTCCTAGAAAGTGTGTTCCGTCCAAATGTAGAACCGGTTGAACCGGGAGGGTTGTAACACCAACCCTCCCGACCGATTTTACGTTAGGATACCGGGCGACGGACGGCACCCGAAACCAAGCTGATCAGGAACAAAACGAGAAAGACGAAGAACAGAATCTTCGCGATACCAGTGGCCGCACCGGCAACACCACCGAAACCAAGGACAGCAGCAATCAGTGCGATCACGAGAAACATAATGGCCCAACTTAACATGGCTCAATTCCTTATAGGGAAGAAGTGTTTGTTCTTTGTAAGCCGGCGAGCTTGTGATTCTCATTCCGACTTAGTTCTGCCAAACACTAATTGCAGATAGCGTGCCAAAGATGTTTCATGAGCCGGATCGCCCTTGAAAACCGGGGCAAATCCACGATGAGACTGTTCTAGCTGGTAATTATACACCTCAGGTGGTCGAGAAGGCGCCAAAAATGCGCTCAGAATGGTCTGGGACAAACCAAAGCGTTACGGGCGATAGTTCTGCAACGCCGTGTCGAGACACTCCATCTCGCTCTTGAGAAGCTTTAACGCGTCGGCAGCTTTGGCAAGCTCTTGGTTCTTGCCAATCCGTTCCAGGCTGTGCGAAGCGTTGACAACCCGCTGGGCTCCGAGATTCGAGGCCAGCCCTTTCAGGTTATGGGCCGCACGATGAAGATCGCCGGTTGATTGGCTTTGAATGGCTTCTTCAATTTGCAGGAGAAGCTGCTTGGCGTCTTCGTCGTAGTAGACGATGAATTCCTGGAAGAGCTCGGCATCGTCCCCCAGGCGTTTCATCGCACCTGCGTAGTCGATGATCGGCGTCGAACGGGTACCGAAGCTCTCTTCGCGTTCCTCTTCCGGATCATCCGATTTGGGAGAGTATCGATCTTCGGCCACGCTTTCGATTAGCCCTAGCAATTGCTTGACGTCGAGCGGCTTGGCGACGTACGCGTCCATGCCGGCTTCGAGGCACTTTTCGCGGTCGCCTCGCATGGCATGCGCGGTCATTGCGATGATCGGCGTGTTGCTGTCCGCGCCGCGTTCGAGTGCTCGAATCACGCTGGTCGCCTGAAAGCCGTCCAGGATGGGCATCTGCACGTCCATCAGCACAACATCAAACGGTTGCTGCTTGAACAACTCGACCGCCTCGCGCCCATTCTGAGCGACGGTGACGCTGTGCCCTCGCTTCTTGAGCATCGTCGTGACGACCTTTTGATTGGCCGGCGTATCTTCGGCCAAAAGCACCGACAGGGAAGCCAGCGGTACTCCACTTCCTGCCGGAGGTGCTGGCGCGGCCGATTGCGGCGTGGTGAGTCGCATGGCCCGCAAGATCGAACGAATCAGGTCGGTCTGCGTGACCGGCTTCTGAACAAATGCCGCAATCTCGGTCGATGCCTCGTTCTCTTTAAACTCGCGACGGTCTGCCGAAGAGACCATCAAGATGACCGGCGACTCAGAATCGGGACGAAGCTTGCGAACCTCGCGCGAAAGCTCGTACCCGTCCATGCCAGGCATCAGGGCATCGACAATGATCAAGGGAAACGACATGTTGTTGTCGAGGTTCTGCTGCAGAATCCCGATCGCTTGCTGGGCATCGTTCGCCGTGAGCGGTTTCATGCCCCAAGTCGTCAACGTTTCGGCAATGATCTTGCGATTGGTCGCGTTGTCATCGACCACCAGTACCGGCAAGTCGCGCAGCTTATCAAACGGCAGCGAATCGATCGTATCCATGTTCTGGCTAACAGGCAGATCGAACGAAAGACGGAACGAAAAGTGGCTTCCCTCGCCGAGCTCACTTTGCAGAGAGAGTCGGCCACCCATCATTCGCAGTAATTCCGAGCTGATCGCCAAACCCAGGCCGGTACCACCGTGCACACGTGTCGAAGATGAATCGACCTGCGTGAACGGTTCAAGGATGCGCTGTTGTTCTTCGACCGGAATGCCAATGCCGGTGTCTCGGATCGAAAAGCGGAAGCGTGCTTCATCGGGCCAGATCCGCACGACCTCGACCGCCACGACCACTTCACCTTGTTCGGTGAATTTGATCGCATTGCTAATCAAGTTGGTGAGGACCTGCCGTAGTCGGATACCATCCCCGATCACTTCGCGCGGAAGATCACGCGGAATACGGCATACCAGTTCCAACCCTTTGGCGAACGCCTGGCTAGAGAGTGTCTTGATCGATTCTTCGACGATGTCGGCCAGGTTGAAATTCTCTTTGACGATCGAGAACTTGCCGGACTCGAGCTTCGAGAAATCGAGGATGTCGTTCAACAGAGTCAGCAGCGAATGGGCCGAATCGTTGGCCGTTGTCAAATAGTCGCGTAGCTGCGGTGTCAGCTCTTCGTCCAAGGCCATCGAGGTCATCCCGATGATGGCATTCATCGGGGTGCGAAGTTCGTGGCTGACATTGGCGAGGAACTCCGCTCGCGTGCGACTGGCACGAATGGCCGAGTCGCGGGCACGCTGTAGTTCTTCTTCGGCACGGCGACGCTCGGTAATGTCGCGTTCGATGGTCGAGGAACCAACGACCTGGCCTGTCGAGTCGACGACCGGAGACATGGTCACGCTCACGGCGATCTTACGGCCATCCTTGCGGACACGGACCGTTTCGAACTCTTCCAGGCGTCGTCCCAGTGTGATGGCTTCCAGGATCTCTGGTTCTTCATCTTCCTGGTCTTCGGGGAGGATGATTCCGGTTGTTTGACCGACCGCCTCTTCGGCCGAGTAACCATAGACGAGTTCCGCACCGTAATTCCAACTGGTGATGCGTCCGCCAAGCGACTTGCCGATGATCGCGTCGTACGACGAGTCAACAATCGCGGCCAGCCGGGCCCGCTGCTGTTCAAACCGCCGTGATTGGGCGATCTTACCCATCTCGACGCCGACGCGCCGCACGATGTCGAGTAGGGCCTGGTCTTGCTCAACCTTTTCGGTGTGGAAGAACTCGAGAATGGTGACGACATCCCCGTCGGCAATCACAGGGAAGCCAAACGCACTGCGGATCGGAATGCCTTCGTACGATCGCATGCGGATCATCGCTGAGATCTCGGCTTCTTCCATCCAGACTGGTTCGCGTCGTTTCCAGATGGTGCCTGGCAGCCCTTCGCCGTAACGAAAATGAGTCGCTTGAGTCTTTTCGACGAAGTCCGAGATATCGTGCTCGGAATCGGTATGCCAGATATGGGACGACGAAAGCATCAGTCCCGAATCGTAAGGCATCCAGACATGGCCAAAGGGCCACTTGATCTGAGTACAGATCAGGTTCAAGAGCCGTTGCAGCGATTCGACGAATGTTTCTGAGGTAACGGCGTGCGAAGTCGCTTGGGTAAGGAGTTCAGCTTCCAGCAACTTCTTACTGTGAATCTCTTCTTCCTGTCGCCACTCGGTAATATCGCGAACGAAGGCGTTGAAATAGATTTGGCCACCGATCGAAACACGACTGAGCGAGAGTTCGACCGGCAACAGTTTGCCGTCTGCCCGGCGAGCAACGAGTTCAATACGCTGCCCGCTACTTTCTGTGTCGGTAAGCGTCCGAAGACTCGAGATGATCTCTTGCAAGTCTTCTGTCTTGAAGAGGTCGGTCAGGCGAAGACGCGAAAGCTGTTCAGGCCAGAGAAACGTAATGTTGGCTTGGGCATTCCAATCGACGATCGCGCCGGCATCGTCGATGGCAATGATGGCATCGGGGGATGCGTCAAGAATAGACCTCAGCCGTTCGTCCCATAGTCTTCCGGTGGGAGTGTTTAACGACATCGGGGCCTCTGACCTAACTCTTTTAGTGTCCAACACTAGCTATCCAATATCCTGATGGATCGTTCCGTCGATGGGACAGGCTTGCTAGTTGTTCATTCTCAGTCGCATGACCTTACCATTTCCGCTCGTCTTTGAAACCATGACTGAATGGACTCACAGCAAGGGAAATGTTGTCTAGAGTGATGCGTCCTATCAGAACAACAAGATGAGAAGAAGCACAATGACCAGGATGGTGGCAATGCCGCCGCTTGGTGCGTAACCCCAACTTCGGCTGTGAGGCCAGTACGGAATCGCTCCGAGAAGAATCATGATCAAAACAATCAAAAGGACTATTTCTAGCAGACCCATAGCGGCATCTCCTGCATGTTTGGTGTTAATTTGGACAGGGTTAAATACGTAAAGCAAAAGGTGTACCAAAACCCCGTGGTCCTCCGTAAATACCCGTGATTCAACGGTTTGTCAGGGCACTTGGTGAGATAAATCACACCAAAAGGGGCTCAATTGATCGAATAGAAATCAGACTGGCTCGAAACAAATCGTTCGGGTCGATTTGCTGGTCGGTATATAGGAACAGATTCCCATTTTGGTTCTAAACCGCGGCTTTGGCATGCGACCTGCGTTACTGTTGGGTGCCATGCTTGCGATTGGCTTCGTTTTGGCAATGCCAACGACCAATCAGGGCAAATGAGTCAACCACGTATTTAAGGAACCAAAACGATGAAGAATCGGAATAAAGGTAATGCTGTTGCTGGAGTCCTGGCTGTGATCGCTGTCCTCGCTATCTTGTTCGCCGGTCTCGGTGTGACGTTTGGCTGGGTCACCATGAGTGACTCGCCTGACAAGAGCACCATCGAGCTCAACAAGACCGAGTTGAAAGAAGACACCGACAAGGCGGTAGAGGCTACCGAGAAGTTCATCAAGGATTCGGCTGAGTCGGTCGAAGAGGCAACGCAGGATGCTGCGGAAAGCATCCAGGAAGGATCGGAAGAAGCGGCTGACAATCTTGAAGAAGCCGCCGACACCGTAGAGGAAGAAACCGATAAGGCTGCCGACAAAGCACCTGAAGAAGATAAGCAGAAAGAGGTAAGCCCTCCAGCTGAAGAAACGGAATCGAAGCCCGTTGATTCGGAAGAAGACGCTTCGTAGTGCAGGCCTTGCCAAGTAGGTCTATTCCATAACGGCTGACGCCGCTGGATGACATTTATGTGGGGTATCGATTACCAAATCGATACCCCATTTTTGTTATGTGGTTGCCTTCTTGCGACCAACCCGTTCAACACACGATCAGCTACTCTCTGAATGCGAAGCAATCGCGTACGAATTCTTCGACTGGCATGCTGATTGCATTAGTGAGAAGTACTTCTCGGATTGTCCAAGAAGAGTCGCCGATCGGCGAATAGCCAAATTATCGGTGCTTAAGAGGGAGAGAGACATGTCACTGGAAACCAAAACAAAACTAACGTCCGAGACGATCTCGATCGTACAGGAACTGGTCAAGATTAACGTCGACAGTCGAGACACGTTTCAGGAACTAGCCGACGCAACGGGAAACGCTTCCGTCGCAATCATGTTTCGTGAGCTTGCCAGTGAGCGAAATCGAAATGTGGCCGAGCTTGAGTCGCTATTGAATTTCAATCGTGAAAAGCCTGACGAGTCGGCCAGCGTCGCCGCGACTTACCATCGTATTGTGATCGGTCTGCGAAGTGCGCTCGGAGCAGGTACCGCCACCATGCTGAGCGAAGCCGAATCGGCCGAAGACAAGATTCAAAACAAATATGAAGAGGTCCTGAAACGCGAGCCTGGCTCGGCAGTCAGCGACATTCTTCAGCGCCAATACAGTGCTGTTCGAGCGGCTCATGATCGAGTGCGTGCCATCCGGGATGCACACCGCCGAGCAACCTAAAACTGGGGATCGGAATTCCCGCGTGTAATTACCTTGAAATCGACCTTTTTACGAAGGACTTTTACCAATGACTGCAGTTGCTAAGAACGAAGGTACAGCTGACATTATTCGTATTTTGTTGGCCATCATCCTCCCGCCAGTTGGTGTCTTCTTTGAAGTGGGGCTGGGCCTGCACTTCTGGCTGAACATCTTGCTGACGCTGTTCGGTTATATCCCCGGTATCATCCACGCCGTCTGGGTAATCTTGCGTAAATAATCGCTGAGACAAAACGGACAACGCCCATGCTTCGCTGAACATCCGCAGCCGAGGCATGGGCGTTTCTATTTCTTGAGAGCGAAGACTAACCGCCGGTGAAATACTGCTTGCTGTAGATCGGCAGATGGCGGTAGTAGACTTCCAGCATGTACGTGCACAGGCAAGTCATGAACAGGCGGCCTGCTTTCACCCCGTTATCATCGCGCGCCGGATCCCAGCTTCCTTTCTCACGGCCCCGTTTCTCTTGGTTTTCGGGAATGATCTGCCGCATGTCCTTGTTCCAGTTCCGCCACGCATCGCCTTCCAGGTGATGGGCTACCTGGGTGGCGTAGTACCAGTAATAGACGTCCGGCTCTTCCCACTTAATGGGATTATCCAGCAGGTAATCCATTCCCTCGACCAGTCGCGGGTCGTCCTGGTTCCAGCCTCGATACTGCCGACAGAGAAGTCCTTCGGCGGTCATTGTCGGCGTTGCTTTCTCAGCACGAGAGTCGCGATATTGATAGCGACTTCCGAGGGCAAACTCTTGCCCCTCCATCGGCTTCGAGGCGACCGTCCCGAGAAACTTGTCGACGTTCACCAGTGCATCTTCAGGAACATCGAGCTTTCCCATGCGAGCACTTTGCAGGGCCATGAGGAACCAACCGGTGACCGATAGATCGGACTCAATACCAGGCGTGTACCGCCAACCCCCTTCGGGAGCTTGCCACTGAAGGCAATAGTTGATCGCCGCTTGGGCCTTCGGTTTCAGCTCGGGATCGGCCGTCATCGCGTAAAGTTCGCAGAGAGCGATCGTCGCTTGAGCCTGGGTGTACGGCCGATGTTGATTCGGAATCGAACCTCCCTGCAGAAAGCTTCCGTCGGCATCAAGCTGTCGAAACAGATATTTCCAACCCTTTTCGACCGTCGCGGCATGCGTGCCAGCTCGATCGGTGTGACCGGCACCTTGGAAAGCGAGCAGCGCCATCGCGGTGGCGGAAACCTTGTTCTCGATACTCGAGCCATCTTCGTAGTCGCCCTTCAAGCTCCACGAACCGTCCTTCATCTGGTGGCGCTTCAGCCAATCGAGCGCGTCGGCGACGGCCTGCTCGGTCGTGGCGTTGCCACCATACGCTTTCAGCAGGACGCGTCGCGTGGCCCCGTCGCCCCGAGCTTTCAAGTCGACGCCAGGCGTGTCTCGCTCGTCCAGTTTGGCAGCCTCGGTACCGATCAGCTCGACGTTCATCAGCGACTTCGGCATCGGCATCTCGTTAGAATCGATCAGCGTCTCGAGCGCCCCGGAATTGGCATCGACTTCAAACTCTTCGGTATCCAGCACCAGGATATCGTGTTCGAGTTGCTCGCCCAGTTCCTCGGAATAGGTAGCTTCGACCGTGTGCGTTTCCTCGTGATACGTTGCCACTGTGAAAAGAGCCAGCAAGATGACGATGGCGAAATGAATGACCAGGCTCACCGCCCAGGCGGGAGTCTCATGGATCGCCAGACCGCGAATCTTGTCGACCAGTGGCTCATCCTCGGTCGAGTCCATTTCGACCATCGGCTCGGCCTCGACCGGTTTCTCAACAACGGGAATGTCGGGATGCCAACGGTGCTTCTTGCCATGCTCTTCGGCGTGAGGGGCCTCAGCTGCCGGCTGCGGGGCAGGCTGTTTCGGCTTGGGCTTTGGCTCTTGTGGTTTCTTGGCAGGAGCCTTCGACTCGACCGGTTTGCTGGGCGATTGGGCCTCCGTTGATGCGGCCGCGGTCGCTTCTTTGGCGACAGGCTTCGCCTTAGGCTTCTTCTCGGCTGGCTTGGGTGTCGGCTTCTGTTCCGCTTTCGGAGCTGGCTTCTTTGCCGGAGGAGCAGCCGGAATGCCTTCGACCGGCTTGGGCTTCTTAGCCGCTGGTGGCTGGGCGGTTGTCTCTACCGGCTTGGGAGACGCTTCTGGCTTCGGTGCAGGGGAGGAAGGTGCCTGCGGGGCCTGTGGCGACAGCGGTGCCTTATTGGTCTTCTTGGGGGCAGGCGTATTCAGCGGCTGCGCATTGGGATTGCTTGCCGGAGGAGAAGAAGTGGGAACGACATTCCAGGCGTCGGTGCTCGCTGGGGCACTACCGAAGGAAATCGGCGCCTTCTTGGGGCCTTGCCCGCCAGGAGTCTTATCTTCACCAGACTTGCCGGCGTCCTGCGAGTTGTTCGGCGAAGTTTTGTCGTCTCCGGTCACGTAATCGTGAACTCCGTGTTAAATGCCGCAATCCCTTGCAATGGTAGCGCTTAGGAGAATTTAGGTGCCAATTGTCCTCGCGCCAAAGCAATGATATCCCTTTCCCGTATTTAGGACACAGTCGTCGTCGGCGAATATAACGATTGTGCCAGGAATTCCGGGGAAAATCGACGCAAGGCGAGCCTACCACGGCAAAACGACCAGAAAAGCCGATTGGCCCCCTGGACAAAGAATGGTCTATACCTAAAATTCAACATCTCACAAACGACGTCACAAGCCGTTTGTACTCATTGACGCGGGGTGGAGCAGCTAGGTAGCTCGCGAGGCTCATAACCTCGAGGTCGTCGGTTCAAATCCGGCCCCCGCCACTTAAACCCTGGTTTAGCAAATAACGCTCAACCAGGGTTTTTTCGTGCCTCCTCTGAGGCTGGGATAGAAGTGCGTTGTTCTATCCCATTGACACGCAACGAGTTGCGATGGCGTGTTTTCTTTACGCGAGTCTCTCTGTCAAAGAGAGACATAACCCGGCCTATCTCTTCGAGAGCCATCTGCGGCTGAAGTTGGCGTTTGTCTCACCGATTTGGCAGAGACACTACCGTCGGGTTAATAGGGTGTTGGGCTTGGTAGAGTGAGGCAGACGCGAACCCGGTGACCAAAGCGATCTGTGTTTTATGGTGTTTCGTCCGCAGAGTGGTTTGACGCTCGCGACTGGCTGGAACTGCTGACACAACAATGGGAATGTACAGTCATGAATCAGTTCATGACGGCGGTGCTTTAAAGGAAATGATTTGATCGACTCTTATGACATCTCTCCAAGAGCAGATCGAATCAGGTGAAGTTTTCTTTCGATGCGACGAAGGCTACAGTTTAAAGCAGAGGCAATCTCGGCGTTGGTCATACCGGCGAGGCGCATGGATGCGATGACTTGGCATTCTTCTTCTAACTTACCGGTGATCTCGTCCAGTATGTCTGAAACTTCGTGATCCATCTCTTTTAGGACAAACTGATCGAAAGATGCTTGTCGTTCAATTTCGAGATCCGTTGCCGTGACAACGCGACCTTCGCCTCGCTTTTTTGCATGTAGCTTTCGCCATTTGTCGGATAATTTCCTCTTCGCGATCGTAACAAGAATTCTCCATAGCTCTTCGTCACCAAGTGAGATCGTCCCTTCTTGCTTCTCAAGATATCGCCACAGACTGAGAAACGCGCTCTGCATGACGTCGCTCGCATTTGTGTGTACCTGCAGATTATTCGGCATACGTCTTTCTAGAAACCGACGCAAACGACCTTGAAAACGTTCCCAAACGAGCAAGAAGTCGGTATCGGTGAGGACCAAAGGTTCTTCGGCATTGTGGCCCGCCGGCTGGAAGTCACGCGTGGCTTCTGGTTCGTCGCTATGCATTGGCTGAGTTTGCGATTCAAAAATAATGCGGAATGTTTGGCGGGACTGAGCATCAACTTACCATTTTCAAAGTGACCAGGACAATTCTTGCACATCTCGTCTTGGCTTATGGACATTTTATGAAATGGAAAGTGGTGTCATGCCAATTGTTTGCATAACCAAATCTGAAACACCAATTGTGTGGGCGTCTTGGTTGTTCTTCATAGGTGTACTTGTTGGCTGTTCTTCTGCTCCTAACTCGGATGAGATATCCCGGTGCCTGGACGAGAACCCGCCCCACGCTCTGTTGGTTTCTGATCGTGAAGTTATCAACTTAGAGGCGTCACCAAAAGGAGAAGGAAAGTGGCACGTCACTTTCGACTGCCATGAAGACGCACTATCGCCCTGGGTGGTTCCAGCAAACATCGATTCGGATTGGCAAGCAATTGTTCAGCGGGTCGAAGTAGCCGATTCTCGAGTGATCAAGCTTAGGCAACCGGAACGTAAGAAACTCAGAACGGCCAAAGAACAACTTGGAGATCGTCGTCTTCCTAGGACCTTTGCCGTTGTGACGGATGACTCCAAAAGCATAGTTTGGCGATGCGAAGGCATCTACCATCGCCTGAAGGGGAAAGACAATCTTAGGCTTTCTGCGATAAGGTGTGAAAGTGGCTACTCACCTTTAGAGGTGATGGAGCTTTCAGCGGCAGGGCAAAATCCGCCCATTCTCAATGGCGGACCGAAAGATCCCATCGTTAAATATCGTTCGTTGGTCGAGCAGTATGAACAAGAGATCGCGTCGCTTGAGACTTCGATGAACGAGCGTCTTACGGTAGAGAAAGAGCAGTTGACCGCGCTCCTCCACGATAAGTCAACATACGCCACGCGTGCCGGTGAAACAAAAGTCTTGCTGTATACGGAACCATCATCGGGTGCTGACGTAGTCAGTGGTGTTCTCGTTGATCCGCAAGATTCGTTCTCGCGATGTGTATTACGTGGTGATTTCCACCTCGTCCCCAATACCACCTCAGCGACTGCAAACTTGCCACATGATGGCTGGGTCATCAGCTTTGAGAATGCAGATCCACAGCTGAGTGAACTTGCGCGTAAACTACGGAATACGTCGACTCTTTTTTATGATACTGAATCAAGGGCGATACGATGGTCCTACAACAGGACGGATTCAGCTTTAGAACCCTCGGATGAATCTATATCTCTAACTAGCGTCAATACCGGTGTCTTTGATATGGGAGCCACCTTTGATGGAATAGAACTGGTGTCAGGACGAGCCTCACAGAGATTTACAGCCACGCTAACTCACTGGAATAGAGACGATCATTCAGCCAGACTTGTTGTGGAAGTGCCTAACGAACCGCACAAATTTAACGTTTTTGAGGGCTCCTTGAATGATACTCCCCCGCAACATCTGGGGCTTCCCATTAGGTTTCAACAAGTTGCGATGGGACAAATGGTCGTTTCAAAAAGTCAGGAAACAGAACTCTTTAGTAGATCGCCGAAGAACGCACTGTTTTTCATCCTTGATCATAAAGAACTGCCAGTGGGCAAGATAGGTTCGGCAAGTATAGAGCTAAGGCCGATCAAGAATAACCAGTCGATTATCAAGCCTTCGAATGATCGATGGAATGATGCCCTCCAGCCAGGGTTAATTTGGAAAGGGACCAGCAAGTGGAAGAGCGAGGCGTCGGTAGACGTAACATTGCGAGTTGCGGAGAATCGTAACGGCGGACAATACGTACGCTTGATGTTGGAAAGAAACAGCGATCCAACGCAATTCGCTGTGCTCGAAGGATCGGTTCAGCAAGGAGCCCAGGCGGACGGCTACGGCTTTCTAGGATTCCAGAAAGGAACGGCAACCCACAATGATACGGGCGAGTACTATGGTGTTCTTTTCAGCACGTGGGAAGATGAACTCGCAAAGTCGTTTCGACTAACTCCCGATGGCAATACGCTCTACGTAATTACTCCGGAAGGTGAAACAGCAGCCTTCACACGCAGTGGAAATTACACTCCAAAGGATTCACTGAGTACGGCCGCGTTCGTTGAGACCTGGAAAACAGCCTTGCAAGTCGGAAAAAGCTGGAATGGAGAGATTGTCAATGAGAAGCAGGATCAGAAAGCAGAGGTGATTCTAGATATCGTCTCTTTCGAGAGAATGGGTGACGAGGTCGAAGTCAAACTGCGAATTAAAAGTATGCCCACTAGTGAGGCTATTTATAAAGGAAGTCTAGATCGATCAGATGAAGCCATCAATGGCTATGCATTGACATTAAAAAAGACGAAAGGAGGTGTTGGATCTAGCACGCTGTTGGGAAGCCACTGGAAGGATGCTCAGATTCAATTTCGCTTGGCACCCGATGACAAATCATTAGTTGGTCGCTCGGTAAGTTATGGAGATTTTGAATATTTGATTCTTAAGGAATAAGGTTCGGCCAGCCTTTATGGCTTATCATGGGCTGCAAAAGTCGGATTCATATTTCGGCTGTTTCCTAACTCTCCACCACTTTGTGTCGTGTTATGCGCATCTTGACATTTCAGCAATTGCGAGAAATTGATCAGTTGTGTGATCAATTTGAGTCCTCTTGGTCGACTGACTCCATTGCGGCCATTGAGGAGTTGATTTTACAGTGTCCGCCAACAATACGGCCGGAAGCATTGCTCGAATTGTTAAAAATCGATGTTGAGATTCGAGTTCGTCAAGATTGCAAACTAGGTAAAGCCGAGTACTTGGCAGCATTTCCAGACTACTCAGATCACATCCAGGCACGATTGACTATCGAAAATGGAGACACCCTGGCGCTTCCCAATACGGACGATAGTACCGCGGTCGAGACTGCCGAATGGAAGCCTGAAAACGATTCACTTGGCACGTTCGGGCGTTTCGAACTATGCGAAGAACTGGGACATGGCTCTTTCGGTACTGTCTATCGAGCATATGACCCAACGCTTGCGAGAGAGGTCGCGTTGAAGCTTCCTCGATTTGGTGATCATCAAAAATTACTCGTCGATCGGTTTTTGAATGAGGCCCAGATAGCTGCTCAGCTACAGCATCCTAATATCGTGGCCGTTTGGGAGCGAAATCGCATCGGTGATCAATACTACATTTCCACCGGTTTCGTCAAAGGTCAAACGCTCGACAAGTTTTTGAAGAATGACGAACCAGATTGGCGTCAAATGGCGGAGTGGATTCATGCTCTCGCCGAAGCACTTTTCTACGCGCACCAGCATCACACGATCCACCGTGACATTAAACCCGCCAATATCATGATCAATGAATTGGGCGTACCGATGATCATGGATTTTGGTTTGGCTAAGAGAATGGACCAGGCGTCTGATTTGACGTCAGATGGCCTAATTATGGGAACACCTGCCTATATGTCACCGGAACAGGCACGGGGACGCTTGTCAGAGATCGACGCCCAAACGGATCAATATTCGCTTGGCGTGGTGTTCTTTCGCATGTTGAGCGGTGATGTTCCCTGGCGAGGTGATGCCCACGATATCATCCGGAAGCTTCACGAACTTCCTAGTCCGCCTGAGATTGCAAATGTTACTAAGAATATTCCACGAGATCTGATTGCGATCTGTCAGAAAATGATGCAGCCCAAGTCGTCGGAGCGATATGCATCCTGCCAGGAAGCGGCTAGAGATATTGGGAGATGGCTTAGCGGCCAGCCTGTCGAGGCGAGACCCATAACTGGACTGGAACGAACCTGGAAATGGTGCCGACGGCACCCTGTCACTTCATCCCTTTTAGGCACCATCGCTGCGGTCGTGATGGTAAGTATCGTTTCGATCAGTACGGCACTTGCCCAGACAGCTGCGTCGAAAAAGAAGGCCGAAGATAATCTTGTAGTTGCTGAAGAAAATGCCGACGAGGCAAGAAGGCAAGAGGCAATTGCTCAAGAGCAACGCGCTGCGGCTGAAATCGCAGCACGCAAGGCACAGGTGGAATCTTCCCGATCGCTTTTATTATTGGCAGGTCATGATATCCAGGCCGGTCGATTCTCCGAAGCGGAAAGACGCTTGGATGCTATACCAGAAGTTGACCGCAATTGGATCTGGAGACTCCAAGAAACGAGAATTCCAGAGGTGGTCGCCCGAATCAACCTTCCGAATTCGTCAACATCTCATCGTGGTGGGGTATTCTTTGCCGAAGAGCAACGGCGGATAGCGGTCGCAACGGTTGTGAAGCGTGAAAATAATCATCCAGCATTTACGACGACGACTTACGATCTTGTGTCGGGGAAGAAACTTGACACCTTAGACTTGCCATACGATGTGGTCACGCCAGTTAGTCGCGGATTCACTAAGTCTGGTCGATACTTAATTCTGAAACTCGTGCGTTATCCGCCCAACTTTACTTATACCGTTGGCGTCTACGATACCGTCACAAAAAACATAATCGCCACCTATGAGAATGTTGAACGCGTAACGATCAGCCCATATCGTGATGACGAGTTGATCTTGGGACGACCCAAGTCAGATGATAAACGACGCGATCGTATCTACCTTTCGTGGAATTTCCTGGAAGCATCAGAGAAGGAAATAGGTGGCGCTTGGAATCTGCTTGATGATGACTTCAGCGTCAATCGAGATCTTTCTCAGTTCGCTATCCGCAGAAGAGATCGTATAGCCTACTCAAAATCAGAAGATGATAGTCAAATCGAACAGCCGTATCTGGAAACTATCCGAGCAATTCATTGGAATCAGTCAAGTGATGGTAAGTCCGCGGTTGGGCAACTTCATGTCATGTGGGACTGGCTGAAGCGTAGAAAAAAGGTGCCGCCAGGACACGCGGTAGTTCTGGATTTGCCGCGAACCCTCCGGTGCGTCTTAGAGCCCCATCCCGACGTTTCCCAAGCGATTCTTAATTTAGGAGAGAGGTCTTACAATCCAGTCGGAACCTATAAGCCAAACGGGTTCCGATTCTCCGCGGATGACAGGTATGTGTTCCATTGCACAATTGGAGCAACGAACTACACAGCCAGAAAGCAGAAGCTAATCTGGTGGAATGCCTTCTCTGGAGAGTACTTAGGACAGGCGATTGCCACATCTGTCAGCCCCTCTGGAATGATGTATTCCACAATTGATGAAGATGAAGTCGTTATTCGCCGCGCTCCTATTCAGCTGCGTCGTTTTTCTTCGCCCTCGATCGAACAGTTATTGGCTCAATGGCAGGTATCTCGGCAATTGACCCTGAAACAGACGTGGCCTGACATATTCTATTGGCGGAACGAACCTTGGGCTTTCAGCTTTACATCAGGGGGTAGGCCTCAGAATTCTGTCGCTGCGGAAAAAGTCTTGTACTGGAAAAATGATGATGTTACGCGATGGCCGTTTCATTCCATTCTTGTCGTTCCAGATGGAGATCATGTTTACAGCATGACGAATACTGGCAACCTACTTAAAGCGTCTCGTAGTACGGGGGAGATTTTAGAACGTGGTAAGATGCCGTCAGGCTGTCGTCCAGTCGCAATTACGAAAGACGGCAGCCACATTCTTTTCGCCACTCCTTCCGGCGTGCTGACCTGGAATGTCGAACGCGAAGAAGAGGAAGCTCATCAAGTAATTGACGAAGCTACCAAACAAGTTGATCTACCGCCGAATATCGCAGTTCCTTCTAAGCGAATCGTGATTCGATGCGATAAACACGATTCTCTGATAGATCTGGAGTCCGGCAACGTAGTTTGGAGAGTTTTTAGACCAAATCAGTTTGATACGTTCCACCACGGCGAAGTTGGATCAGTCTCTCCAGATGGACGGATGTTTGCCTATGGTGACGGCGCTGGCAACGTCACTATTCTAGAAGCCGACACGCGCCAGGAGATTGCTCGTGTTCCAACTGACGCTCGCGAAACGAAGGTTATGTTTCATCCTCGCGAGCCAATTCTCGTCGTTGGGCGGGATGACGGACGGTTGGAAATGTATGAGACGGAAACGTGGAGTCTCGTTTTCGAGGAGTTTGTTGTTGAGGGCGAATTTATTTTTCTTAGACCAAGTGAAGATGGTGAATCCCTCGCATTTTGCGTGAGTACCGACGAACACGGGTATCGCTGGTTTAACCTGTCGTCCGTCGACTGAAGTGATGGTGAGACTCGCCAGAGATTGAAGAGACAGTCGACCAGGAAGTGTCCTGTCATTTGTGAACAGCGTAGTCCCATTCTCAAGGTCGATCATCGGTCCGTGTGAAGTTGTCCGTGCATATCCGAGTCCACATCTCCTGCTGCTTCTGAAAACAAACCTCTGCCGCAATAGGCCGAAGTAACTTCTCATGAACCTGATCTTTCCCTTCCGAAACCTTGGGCAAGTGCAGAAGATCTTCCTGAATCACTGGTGCCAACAAGAGCAGATTCATGATCTGCGTGATCCGCGGTTGGGTGACGTGCGACAGTCGGGCGATGTCGGACTGATCTTCCACGACACCATCGTCCAACAGCTGTTGAAAGTGAATGGCGAGCGCCATGAGCTTGGATATGCGTGATATGCGACCCACCGGTGCGGTAGCTTTCGGCTTGGGCTCCCGGTCGATCCGCTTCCGGCCGCGGCTATCGGTATTGAAGTGAAGAACTCGTTTTGTGCTCAACATGGGGCAAGACTCTGATCGGGTAAGTTGGATGCAGGTGTGGTATCGATAAAGTCGATCTTGATCGAGTTGTCGGTGGCATCAAATTCAATTCGGCTGACGAGTAAGGCAAGGACACGTTGTTGTTCGCGTGGTCGAAGCGTATCCCAGAGCTGGTCAAAGTCCTTGAATGCAGCGATGACTTCGTCCAATTCGATTGACCGTTCCGTTTGCTCGGTTGCTTTTCGTTGGAGTCGATTCAACTCCGTCTCGTTCTGATGAATACGTTCATGAAGTCCTGTTACACAGTTGGCGATCGCATTCGAAGGATCTGGTGACTCCGACAGCCGCTGCAGTTCGTTGTGGTCTTTGCTCAGCTGACGGGTGAGGTTTCCAATAGACCGAGTGAGGCTCTCCTGGTTTTCCTTAAGGAGCAACTTAGCTCGGTTGAATACTTCCGTTTGGAGATCCTGGTCCTGGGCGATCAACCGAATCTCATCGACAACGGCCCGTTCAATCTCGGTCGCAGGTAGCGAAGGGGTAGGACAGGAGGTGCGCCCCTGCTTGATCAATTGGGCACAGCGGTAGTAGCGGTACTGCCTGTTGCGTTTGTTGGTGAACGTGTGGACCATCGCGCTGTTGCAGTGTTTGCAGAATAGGAGACCCCGGATTAAGGCGTTGTGCTTGTTACGAACCTGGCCTCCAGGCGTGCGACCATTCGCTTTCAGCTGGGTCTGCACATCGTCGAAGAGTTCTGCTTCAACGATCGGTTTGTGCTCTCCGTCGAACACGTCAGCCTTATGCTTCACCTTGCCAATGTAGATCGGGTTGGTAAGCAGGGCATGGAGACTGCACTTGTCGAATGATTTGCCACCCTTGGGTTTGCCTCGTCGCGTGTGCCAGGTCTTGTTGGGTAATCCGAGAGCTTTCAGTTCGTCGACTACCGGAAGCAGGGAGCCAAGTTCGAGATAGAGCTCGTAAATCTGTCTGACCTGAATGGCTTCGGACTGATTGATGATAAGTTTGGGACTACCGCCAGAACGATCGACGTCGTATCCGAGCACTGGCGTGCCACCAGCCCATTTACCTTTACGGCGTTGCGCGGCGATCTTGTCCCGGATTCGCTCCCCAATGATCTCCCGCTCGAATTGGGCGAAGCTGAGAAGGATGTTGAGGGTTAGGCGGCCCATCGAATGGGTCGTGTTGAACTGCTGGGTGACCGAAACAAAGGAGATGTCGTATTGCTCGAAGGTCTCCATCATCCGAGCAAAATCCATCAAGGAACGAGATAGACGGTCGACCTTGTAGACGACCACACAATCAATGTTGCCTGCTTCGATATCCGCGATGAGCCGTTTCAGGCCAGGTCGTTCGACGTTGCCGCCTGAGAATCCGCCGTCGTTGTATTGTTCCGGCAGACAGACCCAACCCGCCGACTTCTGGCTGGCGATAAATGATTCCGCCGACTCGCGTTGGGCATCCAGCGAGTTGAATTCCGAGTCGAGTCCTTCTTCGGACGACTTGCGCGTGTAGATGGCACATCGAATGGTGTCGGTGTTGTTTTTCTTCGAGCTCATCCTTGGTCCTCCAACCGAAAGAAGCGATAACCGTTGCAGTGGCTTCCTGTAATCGCCTTGGCGACCGCCGAGAGGGATTTGTAACGAACCCCGTCGTATTCCAAGCCATCGTCCAAGATACGAACCTCGAGCGACTTACCTTTGTAGGTACGGATGATTGAGGTTCCAGCTGGTGGTAAACGTGGATCGGAGGGAGGCTTGATCCGTTTGGTCTTAGTGGTTGTTGGGGCAGGACTTTCCAGCTGTGAATTTCTGGGAGGCGTCACACGGACATCGGCGACGTTCACCAACTCCGCCGCTCGATCCTTGGCACGTTGCGATAGACCTCCGAACTCATTGGCTTGGAGCCGCCAGGCGATTCTCCGAATGAGCCAGCGTTTGTTTCTTCCGTTGGTCGCTTCGCCGAATACCGCCGCAAACTTCTCGCGAAGCTCGTTGACGGTCATCCCTTCCATTGAGGCGACCTCTTTGTCGATGTTTAACGACATTCATCTTCTCCTGGGTTGAGACTCGTAGATTTAACACGTGTGTCCAGAGAGCAAGATTCTGGCGAGGAACTCAAGCGGTCATGGGGAGAAGTTTTGGGATTCGTTCGCAGAGACTTTCGGTACCGCAAGACGGCTCGGGCGAAGAGGCAAACGATCTCTTCTCGACGCTGTTCTGGTGTCGATTCTTCCGACGATATTCGCGACCGCACGATGACCTCCATTTCAGAGCTGACAGGGCGATAGATAGATTTCCTCTACCTCTTAACAACCCAGTCGCGGTTAGAAATGACGAAAGAAGGCCTCAAAAAATCGACGCGGAACTTTTCAGATAAATAGGGTTGTGCCTGCTAGCGGCGTTGATATGATAGGACTCGCTACGTGGACATTCGTCCACTCTAAAGGTTATCCGGTGCCGGGACGAACGGGCTCCGGGGATATCTGCGGCTCTCCCCGTTTCAATGCCGCACGCATCCATGGCACGTGCTTCTGCGCTGCTTTCTTTGCCTGATCAATTCGATTTAGTCACACTGCGTAGGTGATGTTCTTGAGGGCATCTTCGTTGCGCGCTGGGACAATACGCGCTTAGGCAAGGAAAGCCTGTGTCGATGGAATGAGGGTAAAATGCACCATGGCTACACGACCCTTTTCATTGCTAACAACTTTGCGAATGGTTCCGAACTGTCTACTTCGCGAGTACTTTGTAAGACATGGACACGCTGAGTTCGTGACCGAATGGGACGGTGAGAAAGAAAAAGACATTGGTTCGGTCTTTGAGTACATTCAGTTACTTGATGACCGAGAGAGAGATGAGATTGAGAGCGGTTTGCACAGCGTGTCTGATCTTGCCTCCGATGCTGGACTGACAGCTCTTTTCCAAGCGGCAAGGGATTATGGGCTTCCTGATCTTGTGAACGAAGCGGCCGAAGAACTTGGTATATGGGGCCGGACCATGTGGATCTGGTTGCATTATCCAGGCATCTTCGACAAAGGTCAGATCCTTTTTCAGATCGATCAGATGTCGTTCTGGCGCAAACGCACCGACTTACCCAGTAACGATAGTCCAGATACTTCCGACCCGGCGATCGAAAATCTGAAGGAGGAGATATCGGACCTTCTTCGAGAGCAGGGCCGCGGCAAAGACTGCACCGTCGACTGGCTCAAACGTGGCGACGTGTTTTACTTCTTCGCATATCCCGACGATTTTGTCTCCAGTGTCTTGGTTCACGACAAGGAAGGGCACCTCGCCCCTAAGTCGATTCGCACGACTCTATCAATCGTATTCGCCTACGATCCGAAGCACAGCTCGCTCGAGCTATTCGCGAAAGGATTGCACAAGCCAGTCAAAGAACACTTGGAGAAGATCTTTGCAGGTACGATATTGCGCTGGAAGCTCAATGATTATGACCCAGACGCGGCCTACGAGCTCGATCGACTGAAATATGCTTTCGACGGACTTAAAGTTGAGCCTGCAGATAGGGTGAGCGTGAGGATCCGCAAGCTTCGTCTTTCGAGCCTGGTCGACGGGAGGGAAGTCGAAATCAAGATCGATGACGCCGACCCAAACGACACCATCGGCAAGGCGATTCAAGAGGTAATCCAGGTCGAGGAGAAGCCGTTGGATCAGTGGCGTGTGACGCGAGCCTGTTTCTGCTTCATCTTTCACCCCTTAGACGGTCGCAAGCATGGCCGACAGAGTTTTGACATTGGGTATCCACGCTCTTGCTCTCTAAGGAATGCCCGCCCCGAACGCGTCGAGTTAATCCAGAAGTACCTTACTGAGTGGGATATCGACCTTGCAAAACCTCCTAAATACGCTGCTGTCTCGGTGGGAGAGTGTGACGCCAGTTTTTCAGGCCTCCGAGACGATCCGCTGGAAGAGTGACGACTGGGCGGTCATTGAAGAGTATCAGCTCCTGCGTGAAATCGAGCCTTCAGGTTTCGCCAATTGCAGTGACTGTAGTCGCCGCTACGAGGTGGAGTACATCTCCGAACGCGGTGGCGGTCTCAATGGCTACATCAACTGCGAAGACTGCGGGTTGGAACGCGTCGATCCGGATCGGCTCAAGCGATGGGAGATTGATACGACTTCCTTACTCCAGGTCTTGTTTGGTGATCTGAAGCTTTCTCTGGAAGAGCAGGTACCGAATTACCTTTGGAAGGTCGGGCGAGCCAATTGGGCGGGATCTTCGCGTCGAGTGTGGTTCGTTCGGTCATTTCTTGGTCAACATGGTGATGCCGTGGAGATCTTGAAGAAGAACCCGAAGGCAATCGTGTTCGCGCCAACGAAAGATCGTTCGGACCAATGGCATGATGCGACTGGGAGTTTGCTCATTCCCCTCGAGGGAATCATTTCGTTCGAGGCCGGAAAACTGGTGATCGATGTCGAGGAGATTGAAGGGTGGGTCAAAGACGCTTGGCCAGCGTCGAAAGAGTCGAAGAACGCAACACCCAAAAGACGAGGATCCCGTCTCAATAGTATCGCCAAGTTGCGAAAGGCCTTGATTGAGCACGTTTTTAACGCTCGGGAGCACGCATATTCCACGAAGGAAATTACCGGGACGCCAAGGTTGCTGCCACGTCCTCAGCAGAAGGAACTCGCCAAACAGCTCGACATGACGACGTCAGATGTCAATCGAGCCCTAAAGGATGCCGATGCGGTAGAGCTCAGAATCTACTGGGAACTTGCATTGGATGTGGACCAGATCATGTCGCTCAAAGGGCCCATTACTCGAGGACGCAAAACCTAGAAATTGCAGTTTGCTTGATTTCGTGCAACTGCAATTCGAACAATGCGACACTGCAAATGCCTGCGGAATAGCGACTTAGGTCGAGCCGCAGGCTTTTTTGTTCGATTTGCTGCAATTCCGCCGGGGGTTGTCATCGCAAGTTTCGCGGTGGCAATCACCCTCGACATGGAGATTGCAGAAATGAAGGACCGACACACGTCGACGGACTCACCTGAGTCCATCACCTCGGAGCACAAGCCTCTCGATTCGTTCACGCAGGGCTATGTGCAGAAATGTGCTCGCCAGCTGATTGGTCGCCATGGCTTCACCGACTCTGACCGCGCTGAACTCGAGCAGACACTCTTTCTGAAACTGGCAGGCAAATTCGACCAGGCCAATCCCGACGATCCGCATTGGAAGGCTTTTGTGGCGAAGACCGTTAGTCGTCACATCGCGAGCGTGATCCGAGACCGGAAGGCTCCCAAGCGGGATCACCGTCGCACGATCTCGATCCACGTTCAAGTGACGACCGACGAGGAAGGACCGATGGAGCTGGCCAACGTGCTGCAGGACCATGAGAAGCCCTCACGTCGTAGCCAAGAGCTTCGCTGTGAGCAGGAGCTTGCCGAGCTTCGGGAAGATGTGGCTACCTGTATTGAACGATTGCGTGATCCACGCTTTCGTGAACTTTGTAGGCATCTGATGAATGGGACCATCGCTCAAGCCGCACGAAACATGGATGTTCCTCGATCAACGATCGATGCGTGGCTCCCAAAGATCCGCCACCGATTCGAAGAGATGGGACTTTCGGAATATTTGCAGATTCCTTCGTAATTTCGCGACGGAGTTGGGTTGTTAATAGATAGGGATCAATACGTACCTGAGGAAAGAACTATGAAGACTGAAGTATATCGATATCGTTTTGGCGAAGGTGTTTCCAGTGAAGATGTTGAGGCCGCGATTCTGCTATCGATCTGGGCGTGTGAGTCTCTCCGCGGCGAGTCGCAAACCCGGATGGACGCCACGCACTTCTTCGACACCGATGAAATGAGCTGCGTGATCGACGCAGGGACAGACATCGGCATGGATTTCAATCGGCTGTTCGTTGGGTTTCTGACCCGCGAGATCGGCCCAGATGCGTTTCGTGTTGAACGGGTGAAGAAGCCCGTGGAGGCCGTTGCCGCTTAGTCGTCGCAAATCAAACGCTCGGATGCCAGGTTCAGGAGGGCCGATTGAATGGAGTCAAACACGCAGGGAGATCATCCTCCAAGCGATATGCTCGAAAACGTCGAAATCGCCAGTCGATTTCTGACCACACTGTTCGATGAGCAAGACAAGATTCTGTTCCGGCCCATTGAGACCTGGACTGAAGAGGGAAAGAAACGCAGCAGCGTCGATTATCACAACACGTGCTATCGAGAAGCTGATCCCATTCAGTTGAAAGAAACCTTGCTGCAGCTATTTCGTAAGTCTGCGGCGAGCCGTTTAAACTTGTTCTTCGGAGTTTGTCCACGATTAGGCGGTGACGGCAAGTACGATCTGGCTTGGCAGATCAGGACCGTTCGGTCGTTGTGGTGTGATATCGATCATGCCACCTTCGACGAGGTTCGCGCACGTTTGAAAGAGTCATCGCTGCCTGATCCGTCTATCGTGGTTCACTCTGGAAATGGAGTTCATCTTTACTGGCTGCTTGAGCAGCCTTATCTAGTCGACGACGCCGGTGATCCGCCCGCGGTACAGCTTGAATGGCAAGAAGGAAGTAAAAAACCTCGCAAATATGTGGTGCTGGATGGCGAGCGTGTTTATCTCGACATCGACCGGCAGATATCCAAGCTGAGTCCCAAAGCACAGCATATTCAGGACATTCTCTCAGGCGTGGCCCAACAGGTCGGTGGCGACCACACGATCGACATTTCGAGACTGCTCCGAATCCCCGGTTCCATAAATCGGAAGGACCAGCGCAACGGCCGCGAGCCCGTTCCTACTCAACTCATCGAATGCGATCCGACACGCAGATATCCACTCTCGACATTTGAACGACTGAAAGTTGCTTCGCCTGATTCACAGCGGGCCAAACAGATCGAATCGATGCCGCTACCGCAGCCGCGGAAGATGACCGCGTCGAAGTCGGACAAGCTGGCAGAACTCATTGCCGCGTGTAGCCTGGCTGAAGCAGGACGTCGATCCGAGGCCGATTTCTCGTTGTGCTGCTATGCCGTGCGTCAAGGTATCGATCGGGAAGAGGTCTGGCGGCAGGTTGAGTCGGTGGGCAAGTTCGCCGAGCAGGGACGCAGGTATTTCGACCACACGTGGACGAATGCCGAGGATACAGCGCGCCTAGAGGTCTACGAGAAGCTGCAGAAGAAGGCAAATGGCGATGAAAATCCTCCGGCAGTATACTTCGATGACACGCCTCCAGGCGATGGAGGTGGATATGAAACTCCACCGCATGAAAAGGCACGTCCGACCATACGCGTGAACCCTGCCTGCACACCGGTTGGGGAAACGATGCAACAGATCACCAATCTGCTGTTGAAGGTTGGTGGCTGTTATAGCCGCGTTGAGCAACTGGTGATCATCCGTGATGAGACCATCGCCCCAGTTCTGTCTTGTGCCGAACTCGGTGGGCTGCTCAACCATCATGCCGAGTTCTACTTCGTGAAAGATAAGGAGGGCGAATACAAGCCGCTCCCATCATCCTACGGTAACACCTGGCTTCACCATCCCGGCGAACGGAAACGGCTTCCGAACATCAAGCTATTTACGCGGAATCCTGTCTATACGGACGACTGGCGGCTGACCACGCCAGGTTACGATCCCGCTTCCCAAATCTACTACGCGGGGCCTGAGATCGCCACACGCGAGGGCACGCATCACCTTGATCGACTGCTCCGCGATTTCTGCTTCAAGACGTCTGGCGACCGCACAAACTACATAGGGATTCTCCTGACGGCGGTCCTGGTTCCTAGATTCATTGGCTCGAAGCCTGCAGTGCTTTTCAACGGGAACCAGCCAGGCCTCGGTAAAACGGTTCTGGGGCAGATCATCTCGATTCTGCGCGATGGTCAATCGGTCGAAACGGCCAGCTACAACCCGAACGACGAAGAGTTCGAGAAGCGTCTTGGATCTATTGTCCGTCGGGGCGCCAATACGATCATTATCGATAACGCGAAGGGGAAAGGTCGCAGTCCACGCATCGATTCGGCGTGTCTGGAAAGGTCGATCACCGATCCGATTCTTTCGTTTCGCCTCTTGGGCCAGTCGCAAGATATCCGGGCTGAGAACTCGCACATCTTTTGTTTGACGGCCAATTCGCCCGATGTCAGTCGTGACCTGATGACGCGCAGTGTGGTGGTCAATCTGTTCCATGAAGGGAATCCGGAGCGACGGAAGTTCTCGATTACGGACCCCGAAGGTTACGCCCAGGAACATCGACTCGAGATCCTCGGTGAGTTGATTGGCATGGTCGAACGCTGGAAGGCGTCTCGAATGCCCAAGGCCAACACCGACTCAAGGTTCAACAAACGTGGCTGGGGGGACATCGTGGGTGGCATCCTCGAGGCCAATGGCGACCCCGACTTCCTGGCTAACAGCGAAGAGGCAGCGACACAACTGGACGACACACGGCGTGAGTTCAGTGACTTGGTTGTGACCCTCGCTGAGCACAGTCAGGGGAACTGGACCGCGAATGAACTTGTGGAGCTTTGCGACAAGCACGATCTACTTCAGGACGAGCTCGGTGATGGTTCCTCGCGATCCAAAGCGACCCGTCTGGGGAAGATCGCCGGTCGGTATGTGTCGGAGTGTTTCGACCTGTCGGCGGGACGCGTGGCCACATTCCTTCGCTTCGAGCAGCGCAATGGGAACTCCTATCGGGTGGGAATCACGGAAAGTGCGGAACGTTAGAGGCCTTTGCGGAACGTCTGCGGAACGTGTGAATTGGCAAACGTTCCGCACCTTAAGTGTTGATGAAATTAGGAGATACAAGTTGAGTGCGGAACGTGAGGAACGTGTTCAGGTAACTCACACACGCGTAAGAGAAAACACACGCATATGCACGCATACACACACACGTATAGGGGCTTTACCGACAAACGTTCCGCACGTTCCGCAGATTGTTATAAGTCCCAATGAAACAATGACTTGTGGAGAGGTCAACGTACCGCACAACGTTCCGCAGTGGTGATAGGGGCTATGTGCTAAAGCGATTGTGTGACACGACTTACGTGCTATCTCAACGTACCGCAAACGTTCCGCAGCTCGGTCTTTGAAGGGATTGGAGGCAAATCATGTGGCAATGGAAGAAGCGAATCGAGCGGATGGTGACGCGACGAGGCAGTGTGGTTCTGGCGCTAGACGCGTTCTTCGTTTTCATGGTGATCTTGTCCGCCGCAATTTGGATTCAGTTCTTTATCAACCTGTGAACTCACGGAGGTACTCATGAAGATCGATCAGTGGAACATCGCGGACGTCACGCCCTATCCAAGCAACCCGCGTGTGAACGACGGTGCAGTCGATGCCGTAGCGAAGTCGCTCGCGGAGTTTGGATTTCGTCAGCCGATTGTGGTGGACGAAGCGGGCGTGGTTATCGTAGGCCACACGAGACTAAAGGCGGCTCAGAAGCTAGGCATGACCCAAGTGCCGGTTCATGTTGCCGAGGGGATGAGCGATGAACAGATTCGTGCTTACCGGATCGCGGATAATCAAACGGCGACCATTGCCGAATGGGACTTGGATCTCTTGCCGATCGAACTGAGTGCCCTCAAGGACGCCGACTACGAACTAGGGCTGCTTGGTTTCAAGGACGACGAACTGGCCAAGATGCTCAGTGGCGACGTGAAGGACGGGCTGAACGATCCCGACGATGTGCCTGAGCCACCAGACGATCCTATCACGCAGCCTGGCGACTTGTGGATCCTCGGCGACCATCGATTGTTGTGTGGGGATAGCTCAAAGGCTGAGGACGTTGATCGATTGCTCGACGGTGCTGTCATCCACCTGATCAATTCCGATCCGCCATATGGGGTCCGGGTTCAGCCACGGTCAAAGAATGCCATTGCTGCTGGCAACAGTAGCTTCGCCGATCCGAGTAAACGCAAACCGGACAACAATCCCAAGAAGATGCGGGCCAAAGATCGACCCTTGGCAAACGACTTTGTGTCGGATGAAGAGTTCAACCGATTGCTCGACGCGTGGTTCGGCAATATGACTCGCGTGCTGGCACCGGGGCGAGGATTTTATATCTGGGGCGGCTACGCGAACCTCGGCAACTATCCACCCGTTCTGAAGAAGCATGGTTTGTATTTCAGCCAGGCGATCGTGTGGGACAAACTCCACCCAGTGCTTACGCGAAAAGACTTCCTCGGGTGTTTTGAGATTGCATTCTACGGTTGGAAAGAGGGTTCCGCCCACAAGTTCTACGGACCGCACAATGTGCCTGACCTATGGCACGTCAAGAAGATCCCGCCACAGCAAATGGAACACTTAACGGCCAAGCCTGCCGAACTCGCTGTGCGAGCCATGCAATACTCCACGGTCGCCGGAGAGAACGTTCTAGACCTATTTGGTGGCAGTGGGTCGACGCTTATCGGCGCTGAACAGACGGGGCGTAAGGCCTATCTCATGGAACTCGACACGTACTACTGTGACACTATTGCCGACCGCTTCCAAAGATTCACCGGCAAGCCAGCTGTGCTCGAACGAACGGGAGATTCGCCCATCCCGATGAAGGCGCGAGAGGAGGCGATGCGGTGAGCGTTCTAAAGAATCTTCCCCAGCAGGCTCTTGTTCATCGCCTCGAATGCTTCGCAGGCAATCAGGTGCTCTTCGATGAGCGCGTGGTCGTTGGCCTCTCCAACCCCGATGTCGGCGAACTCAAGCGATTGGGCCAGGCTCTGCAATCCCTCAACCGCCTTGAAATACGCGTCGCGGATCTCCTGGTATTGGTGTGGGGCCATCTTCTGGAAGGCATCGCGAAGTTTGGTTTCGTGGGCGTCGGCGGGCATGATTCGGTCTCCGGTGTGGGTTGCGTTTCGTATGACACACATGAGCCATGGAAAGCTGAAAACATCAAGCTTCGTTCGCAGCGATTCAGCAGCTTTCTTTTGGGCCGCGAGGTTGGGCCGTGTGGCGCCGAAACGAACAACTGCCCTAACGACGCCAAGAACAAAAAAACGCCCAAACGTGGCGAACGTCGGGCGTTGTGTGGCGAGTTAACGGGTGCCCTAGCCGTTGGTCGTGAACTTGCCTCGTTCGGTCTTCTTGAACCGGGCGTCTTTGCCCTTGGTGTTGATCTCCCGAAGGATCGCCGAATAGAGCGTGGCATGCGGTGTCTTACCGCCTGGGCTGGACCAGTATTTCTTCTCGGCCATCGCGTCGATCATCTGTTTGGCGTTGAGCGGCTCCTTCGATTCCGCAAGAACCTTGGCTGCCGCGTCAAGGGCCGACAGACGTTTGGTGGCGGGTTGTTTAGCGGGCTTTGCTTCGGCTGGCTTGGTCGCCTTGGTGGACCGTCCTTTCGTGGTGCCCTTGGTGGTGGCCTTCTTAGTAGCGGTGGTCTTGCGAGTGGTCTTCTTCGTGGTCATGGGTCTTCTCCAAATGGTGATTGGTTGGTCGCGAACCGTGTCGCGTTGACACACATGAGCCATGCAACTGGAAACACATCAAGCGCATCCAGCAGCAATTCAGAAGATTCTTTTGGCGGCTTAGATTATCGCAACGACCAAAGGTCCACGTGGCAGCTTGGCGTATCTGATGAACGGCGAAGCACGGTGCACACCTCACAGAGGTCGTCCGCCGGATTCCACTTGATGAATTCTCGGTACGCATCGAGAAGGCGACGCGAACCTAAGGCGGGAACGGCAGGAGACTTTAGATGTTGAAGGACTTCTTCCGTCGACCAGCTAGTTTTGTTAGCAAGTCGATCGACAGCGACAAGATCAGGGTTGGGGTCAAAATGAAGGGCAGAGATTATTCCATCCAACAGCGGCTTAATGACGGAGGCCAAATTGCCAATGGGTGTGGCCAGTTCCAAAACGACACTCATCTCGAACGGACCGCTGATTTCCTCACTGCGAGTGGCGGTCGCAGCGGAGGCAAATTGCCAGATTTCGTGCGGCTTCGTGGCAGACGCCAGAGACGGCAAATTGAAGTGCAACGAACTCTCAGGTGTCATCGCTGGAGACTTAGGAGATTCATTCAGGCTGTATTCGTGATAGTGCTGGAATTGCTCGCCAGTTGCGCTCAGCGGAGCTTCGGCGTGCACTCGCTCAAAACGAAGTCCATTGCGGGCAGTGGTTCGGAACGACGCAGCTCCGACGTTGTGGAACAGCACATTCTCAACGTCACAGAAGCCATTCGTCGAAGACTGGTATTTGGCAGCAAGAATTCGGTCGGGGTGTGGCGACAATCCGGTGAGCGCCTGCCGAAGCAAATTGCGAGCGTCAAGCATGGTTCCTTTCGGCTCAAATGGCAGTCGTGTGTTCGACCAGAAGCGTACGGAGCTATCGGTCGCTTCCAAATGAAAGGGCAAAACAGTGCTCATGGCGATGTGACCATCGTGAAGAGATAGGCAAGGAGAGAATGAAGAGGAGTGGTGAAGCGGTTCAGAAGTAACTCACACTTGAGATAGCGTAAGGGGAATTGAATGCCAAAGCGAGTCAAAAGGCGAAGCGATACGAAGCGACGTGTCGGTCGGGACATCTACGAAGCGCGGCGAGGCTCGTCTTCATCGCAGGGCTACGATTCCAACTGGGAACGGATCGCCCAGCGTCGGCGCCAACTCGATTACTACCTTTGCCAAGAGTGTTTGAAGCGTGGTCTATCCACCTCGGCCAAAGATGTCGACCACATCATTCCACTTCACGTCCGACTCGATTGGCGACTCGAGATAGGCAACACGCAGGTGCTCTGCCGTATGCATCATCGAGCCAAAACCGAACAAGATAACGAGCTTTACGGGTCGAGTACGGAGGCAAATGTGAGTGCCATTCAGCAAACCTGCAGAGATGCCGCTAGAAGGCTCCAGGAGCCGCCGAGAGGGGCGGGGGCTAGTCAAATAGTGACGCGGGTCGACATGGGAACGCGTGCCCCCAAACACACTTGCGCCCGCGATATTGTACCCCAGGGGGTGTTAAATGAGAGGTCGTAAACCAAAGCCAACGGTACTAAAGATTCGCGAAGGGAATCCTGGCAAACGGTCGCTGAACAAGGCCGAACCAAATGCTCCTGGCGATGTGCCTACGTGCCCTGATTTCCTGGATGAAGTGGCTCAGGAGGAATGGGATCGTATCTCTGGAATCCTCACCGAAATGGGACTGCTTAGTACAGCTGATCGTGCTGCACTGGCCGCATATTGCACCGTGTACAGCCGCTGGGTTCACGCGGAAGAACAGGTAAAGAAGTTCGGAACGATCGTGAAGTCGCCCGAGAAAGGCTTTCCGATGAAGTCGCCATATCTGACGGTGGCCGACCAGGCGATGGAATCGATGCGGAAGTTCCTGGTGGAGTTTGGACTGACGCCATCGAGCCGCAGTCGCATCCGTGTGGAAACCAAGAAGTCTGCTGAGGATGAGTTCGATGCATTTGTGGGGGCAGGGTAGTGGACGTGACGCAGCAGTGGGTGAGAAGTTCAAACGATGAGCGTGCCGTCGAGAATGGCTGTTGGTTCGATGAAGAAGCGGCCCAGCGTGTGCGTGAGTTTTTCCTGCGGTTCCTGAAGCACTCGAAAGGCCAATGGGCTAGGAAACCGTTTGAGCTATTAGATTGGCAATGGACAGACGTGGTGGCGCCATTATTCGGTTGGAAGCGTGCTGATGGGACTCGTCGATTTCGCCGCGGTTATATCGAGGTTCCGAAGAAGAATGGCAAGAGCACGTTATTCGCGGGGCTGAGCTTGTATCTGCTGACATGTGATGGCGAACCGGGGGCCGAAATCTACAGTGCAGCCTCGGATCGGGATCAGGCGTCAATCGTGTTCAACGAAGCGGCCAATATGGTGGACCACTCGCCTCATCTGGCATCGCGTCTGAAAGTCGTCCGTTCCACCAAACGGATCGTGGACCATCGTAGTCGATCCATTTATCGTGCCCTCTCGGCTGAGGTGCCCACCAAGGAAGGCCTCAACGCCCATGCAGTGCTGATGGACGAACTACATGCACAAAAGTCACGGGAACTATGGGACACGCTTCGCTACGCCGGTGCCTCACGACGACAACCACTCATGCTGGCTATTACAACCGCCGGGTTCGACCGATTGAGCATCTGTTGGGAACAGCACGAGTACGCTCGCCAAGTGCTGGAAGGAACTGTTGAAGACACAGCGTTCTTTCCCTACATCTCTGCTGCCGACGTTGAAGAGGACTGGACCACGCCTGAGGTGTGGCGGAAGGCGAACCCCAGTTTCGGCATCACGATCGACGCGGAGCAGTTCGCCGAGGATTGCCGTGAAGCCCAGGAATCGCCCGCCAAGGAAAACTCGTTTCGTCGCTATCGGCTCAATCAATGGACGCAGCAGGAATCGCGTTGGCTGAACATGGATAAGTGGGACGCGTGTGATGATGCTCTGGCGGAACTGGATGGTCGCACATGTTTCGCAGGCCTGGACTTGTCTTCCACGACCGACATCTCGGCCCTGGTGCTCGTATTCGAGGAAGACGACCAATACGACGTACTGCCGTTCTTCTGGGTACCAGAGGAAGGTGCCAGGCGACGTGAGAAGCGGGACCATGCCCCGTATGTACCGTGGATTCAGCAAAGGTACATCGAAGCGTCACCTGGGGAAGTCGTCGACTACGAACGCATTCGGGCGCGGATCAACGAGCTAGGAAAGCGATTTAAGATCGAGCAGATCGCGATCGACCGTTGGAACGCGACGCAGTTGGCCACCCAGCTAGATGATGATGGATTCGAGATTGTGTCTTTCGGCCAGGGCTACGCGAGTATGTCGGCGCCGACGAAGAAGTTGGAAGAGCTCGTGCTATCCCGGAAATTGCGCCACGCGGGTCATCCAGTACTCCGGTGGATGGCGGGAAACGTAGCGATCGAGCAGGATGCGGCCGACAACTGGAAGCCGTCGAAGAAGAAGAGTCAGGAGCGGATCGATGGGATTGTGGCGCTCGTCATGGCGGTGGATTTGGCGACTCGGCATGTGGAGTTTACGAGTCCGTATAGCGAGCGAGGGATGCTTTTTCTGTAGAAGTGTGCCACGCTGATTCACGGTTGCAACGCATAGAAATTACGTCAGTTGAGAAAATGCAATTTCAAGATCTATGTAACTAAGACGGCTCCAACTAAGCCGGTGTATAAACACAAGTGCAAGCGAAAATGCAATGAAACTTTCACAGGCGTTAACGCCTAATTGGTGAATTTACTCCTGACTTAGTTCATCGGTTAGGTCTGAAAGCAGGGAAGCGTCGATCTCTATTAAGAGCTTCTCTTGTTCATTCGCCGCGTACTCAGATTCTAAAGCCCCAAACAATGCATCGATTATTCGAGCGTCTGCGTGTTCCTTGAAGTGCGGTGGCAGAATGTCTGGCGAATCGTGAAGAGCATCCGTGATGTCCTCCGCGCCGTCGAATCTGAAATTAGATTCAGATTTGACATTCATATGGAATGTTTCCAGCGGCATCTCTTCCACGTCATCAAACAACGCTTCGACCGCGGGGGGTTCAGATTCCAACACAAGGCGATTGCTTTTCGCGAACGCCTCGGGGATCAATTCGGGCATTCTGATAGAAACGCTATCGGAATCCTTGTTTTGACCATAGTGTTGAACGAACTTAGTAAAATCGCCGAGACCGACACGACCATCTCGGTTGAAATCAAAGCGAAATGCTTCGGGGAACTCAACTACGTCAGCGGTCTTACCGTAGTTTCGGATGAACTGAGCAAAGTCTCCCAATCCGACGTCACCACTGTCGTCGGAATCATATACGACAGGAGCGATTGGCACATCGATGTGAGGATAGGAATTCAAAACTTGCCCATCTCGTCCAAGCTTTCCATTGGATAAACGAAACGCGTCGTGCTGCGTTGCCGTGGGATATTGACCATCGACTTGGGAGGAGATGCCAACGACATTCTGCCGATCTACAGGAAACAGCAAATTGGTAATTAGAACCCGATCGCCAGGCTGGTATCCAGTCAAGTCCAGGTTGTCCCACCAGATATTCGTCACGCCGTCGTCGCTGGAAATATCCAAGTTGGTGCCGAGATGTTCCAAGACCTCGGGGTTTAGGAACAGTACTTTTTCCCAAGACATTCCGGCTTCCAAGCTGATCGGACCGCTGGTCATCTCCGGAGTAACCGTGATCCATATCTGAGCAACGATCGATTCCCACTCATGGAAAACGACGTTGCCTATCGGTGAGTTGCCAAGTGATGTACCCACTGGCAAAGTGTCATCGGTTCGCGTCAAAGATATTAGGAGTTCTTCGTTGCCAATTGTGGCGACGCCTTCGGTAATGGTTGTTGTGCTATCGGCAACACCTGGAGCTGCCTCAACGTTTCCAGCATAGTCATAGGCGATACTGTAGAAATCATATTGCTTACCGGGCTTCCCGACGAATGTCGCGGCGGTGAGCGTGGTTCCAAGTAAAAAAGGCTGATAGTTACCTGCGTCTTCTGAAAAGTAGATGTCGTATTTCGCCACACCTGATCCGCCGGCGGTATCTTGACCTGACCAGGAAATCTCAAACTTTGACTTATCGAAAGACGTGGGCAGAGGATCGATACTGCTGGCCGGGGCCTCCGTATCGAGCGTGTTAAAGATAGGAGGCGTATCGATCGGTTCATTGGTATCGAAGATGATTCGCGCCTCCGCATCGATTACATCACCAGTCACCGCATCTGGACTGACCTGGATCGAATACGTGACAAAACCTTCGCCTTCGGGCGACACCAAGTTAGGTGGCAGGAAACCGGCGAGAGCATTCGTCGGAGCATCGCCAGTCTCTGGATCGATGGAAGTAAACTCCCAGAATGCTTCGCCCGTTGCGACGTTGATACCTGCCAATACATCAACATAGACTCCAAAGTCGGACGTGAAGTCGAGGCGATTCGTATAGAACGCGCGATTGTCCGGCACTTCAAATACGGAAGTACCTATCCCGAAGTCGCCCAGTCGAAACGAACGAAAATCCAAGTCCGTATCCAGTTGCTGAGTTATCCGAACCGTCTGACCCGGAGCTGTCGCGAAAACGGGATCGTTTTCAAAGCGAATGGTATAGTCAAGCGGTTTGGAAGCGGCAATGAAGTTTTCAGGCCCAAACCCTTCAGGGCCAAGGATGTCGTTGGGGTCAAGAGATTGAACAAGTTGCGTAAAGTGTTCCGCAAAGTCTTTGAATCGCTGCTTCAACCAATCATTCAAGTCTTCAGCCGAGTCTCCCGCATCCTTGCGGGTTTCGTTTAGCCAGTCACCAAATTGATTTGACCAGTCCTTTACGATTTCTCCGCTGTCTTCTATCCACTCCTTTAGTCTCTCTGAGTATGACTTGTAGTCATAGAGTTCTGTTTTGGGGTCGCCATTTCGAACTTTGGTTGGGTTCTGAGTCGCTTCATCACGTGATGAAAAAGGGGATCCGTTGCTTATTGCTTCTTTCTCTAATCTATCGAGGACTGGTTTGGTGAATCTTTGAGCGATCTCAGTCCTGGTCTTCGCGAAAGCATCCTCGATTGACAGTCCCTTCCGAATATACTTGTTCATGAGCTGCGCGAACAGATTTGAATATGAGACAGAATTGCTGTCGGTTGAAGAATATCCGGCGAAGTCATTGATCTTGCTATTAAGGTCAGCAATCATCTGTCCCGAATAACAGCTTCCGAGGAATACATGAGTTTCGCTGGGATTAAGAGAATTAATAGCAGCGGCTAACTCAGTCGCAGTAATGTATTCGCCTAGGGCATTCATCGCCAATTCGCCTGCGTTGTCGGCACCATGAGTTTCAGCGATAAAGACAAATGTATCATCTGCGTCAGCTCCTGAATTACGAATCGCGTCCAGGACGGTCGCCTTGGTGACGGATGTGCCATCCAAAGTGGTATCGGTGATCACTGTGATATTGGCTGGATTCACACCGAACGAATTCTCATATGTATTCTTCCATTGTTTTGCACTGCGAACGGAGCTTTTCAAGTTTGTCTTCCCGCTCGGATCGACGGAAGTGAAGTCGCTTATGCCCACAATGACCACATGAGTATCATGAATCCCGTCACCTGCCGCTGGTGTACGCTGCGTTTGGGAAGGGGGTAGTCCGACATTCTCCACGGATAACTGTACCGATGTTTGGCGAAGCATCACACCAACAATGTCTTCGACGGGCTCATACGGAATCGGAGGTAAAACGTCTACGAGTTCACTGTCTTTCTGTTGGAAGTGCCACTTTCCGTTGACGTTCTGTAAGTGTGTGTACTCGTTCTGATTCTCGCGCAAACTTGCCAATGTATTTCTGAAATTGCCATACACTTCTTCGAGCGTCAAACCGAGACGCTGTACGTACTCTTCGTATGGTCCAATTGGCAATGGATCAGGTTCACTCTGCGTTGAGAGGAACTGCGCATAGTCAATTTCTACCTGGGCCAAAACATCACGCGGAACGGGAAACACGGAAGCCGGAACGTCGCCACTTACTTGTCCGAATAAGGTGATCGATCCTTGAGCACCAGGACGGAGCGATGTATGCAGTGTTTCTTGCTCGATCGCTAGGATGAGCAATGGACCGTCCGAAGGAACGATTGATTCTAACGCGGCAATTTGCAGATCTGTCACCCCAGGAAGAGAAACAGAAAGTACGGGCGTCTCCAGGTCCGTTCCTCCGGCATTGGCGAACCTGATTGTCCAGGAACCAATCTGGCCTGGGCGCAGGGCAGATGGTCCCTCGATGGAGACATTCAAATCCGCTTGGAATGAATCCCGAATTCCCAGTGCATCGTCAATGGTGTCGGATAGAATTCCATCCTTCGCAAGAATGTCTGCGGGCCCTGCTGAAGCTTGGGTAAGTTCAAATGTGACCAGGGCTCTCGTCGGATTGTAGACAGAAATCGTGTCGCCAATGAATTTATTTCCAGCGGAATCGACGACCGTGAACTCTGTGGTTTCGCTAAATCGACTGCCTGAAAGCAGTAGGGTCACAATTCCCCTTCCAGTGTGTGTCGTATCACTACCGTCGATCGCAAATGGAAGTAGTGATGCAGTCACATCGTATTGCTGAGCTATACCGGCCGAAGCCCTGGATCGAAGTAGTACATAGTACGTACCCTCTAGTGTTTCAGGTACGATCACGTTTTGATCCACGGCGAACGGTTCGTTGCCGGTAAAATCAAAATCGCTCCGCGTCGGAATACGATTGAAGGCCACATAGATTTCATTGTCCCCGTCAACAGCATCACTATCAAGCTCGAACGAGAGCGTTTCCCCCGCAGGCACCGTTACTCGGTAGTAAACATTTTGTTCTACATCGAGCGTTCCCGCCGTGGCGACTCCCAACTCAAGTTCGGGGAAGATAATTTCCGCCTGGTCGAGTGAGACACCGATGTTGTTGGCTTCGTCTGCTTCCGTTACTTGGTTAAGGATGTCGCTGCGGATGATGATGTGGTAGGAACCGGGGATCACGCCTGGAAGCGCAGTCGTCAGGCTTTCGTTGTAGGAAGCACCGTTGGCAAGTATGCGCAGGTTGGGATATACGCGCCCCAGCAATCGATCGTTGATATCCCAGGTTTCATCCGCAGAGAGATAAATGGAATCGGTCCAATTGCCTACGGCTGAATTACTACCTTGATTCTCGACCGTATAGCTGACAGTTACGTCAGCTCCAGATTCTCCATTGGCCGGTACATTGATGCTTCCCACGACAAAGTCTGCGGGTGCTGCCAGGTTGACCTGCATCGAAAGTGGATCGTGACCGGAGTTGTTGAAGACCTCCCCTCGTTCGTTCAATCCACCATTTGGATTAGCGGCAACGAAAACGTAATAGGGCCCTGCAAGGCCTGCGGGAATGTCAAGCTCCCCGGTTTGCGTATAGCTTTCGCCAGCAGCCAAAGTAGTAGGGCGAGTGGCATAGCCAAGGAAGATATCGGATGAACGGTCGAAAACTTGATCGAGGGAGAGATATACCGAGTCATACCATGATCCATCGGCGTCCCCACTTCCGACATTTTGTACCATCCAACTGACTGAGAAATCTTGGCCACTTTTTACGCTGGCTGGAGCATCTACGCTGGTGACAGTTAGATCAGGAGGATCTAATTCAATGATTTCGATGTTGCCTACGGGGGGATCAGGAGGGTCAGGGTCCCCCGGATCGACAGGGTCTTCGCTCGGATCGACACCTTCCGGGATTGTCGCTGAGGTAACACGAAGATTATTTCCTTCGAAGTCTCCTTCAACGACGAGATCGGTTGAGTCAGTGCGAACAAGAATGAAGAATCGGCCACTAAGATCTTCGGGAAGGGTCACGCTACGAGAGACTGAATATTCCTCATTTGGCCCCAGAGGATTACCACGCTGAACAGTTGTCAACAACGTATCGAATGGATCGATTTGATAGTCGGTGGAAAGATATACCTCGTCAAACCAGATTGTCGAGTTCGTGGGGACGGGGGAATCATTCCGAACCGTCCAATCTACAGTGATGGGCTGGCCTGGTTGAGGATTATTAGTTGCCGTCACAGTGGTGATGCGAAGGTCCGACGCAATCCGGGAGACCTCCAAAGCCATGGCGACCGAGATATTGTTCGCCTCGTCCAATTCTGGAACGCGATCGCCAGCATCGGTTGTCAAAAGCAGATAGTAAGTCCCCGGAGACATATCACTTGGCAACTGAACACGACGATCCGCAACGCGGTACGAATCGCCCGGCTGAAGTAGTCCCGAATGAGGTAGAGACGTAAGTGTGATATCGTCTCCGCTAATCGTCGTGTCAGTGGAAAGCACCACACGGTCATACCAGGATGTTGTGGCAGTATCCCATTGGCTACTGTTGGTAACGGACCAATCCAACAGAAAGGCATCGCCAGCTTCTGCCTGCGTGGGAGTGCCGAAGAATGAGACTGTCAGATCGCCTGGCTGGGAGACAACGTCTGAGGGGACCTCTAGGGCGGTCAAGTTATTCAGGTTGTCTAACTCGAAGACATCGTCTGAGTAGTCCGTAACGACATAAATGTACTGGTCGCCAATGTAGTCTTCATTCAAAGTGGTGGCGAACGTTAGGTCGTATCCCTCGCCAGTTGCCAGACCGCCATAACATCTCTGTGATTTGAGCAAGACATCGCCAGAAGGATCAAAGCTTGAGTCGCTGGAAAGGTAAACACGATCAGTCCATGTACCGTTGGGGGTTGCCGTCGAACCATTGTTTTCTACGCGGTAGCTAACAGTAAAATCGCGGTTTGCCGAGATCGTTGACGGAGCCGTGATCGAAACGACCTCGAGGTCAGGTGGTGGGGTTAAAAGGACATTGGTTGACTGGTCTTCAGTACCAACGTTGTTATCCTCGAATAGGTGTTCGTAGACATTGTCGAACGCATCTGTTTCTATGAGGAAAAAGAATTCGCCGGTGACTCCGATAGGCAGATTTCCGAAGCCAGTTGCCGCGTAGCTCTCTCCTGAGGCTAGTACTCCGTCATGCGTAACGGTGGTTAGCAGAGTATCATCCTCGCTGAGGATATTGTCCGTCGAGACATAGACACGGTCTCGCCAGCGTGTTGCATCGGTTGTCTGAATACCGTTATTCGTGACAGTCCAGCTTACTTGAACCTCCTGGCCGGAGAATGCTGATGTGGGAGCTGTGACGCTGGTGACCCTTAGGTCTGGCGGTGGAGTCAATTCAATGTCAAATGAAGTGCTGGATCGATCATTGTCTTCTTCGTTCCCATACTCCCATACGCGATCAAATGCATCTGTCAAAACGATCACGTAGTAGGTGCCATCGATCCCACGAGGGAGCGTAGCGGCCAGCGACCCTCGATAGCTGTCACCAACTTGGAGGTAGGAAGGGTTTTGAACGGTCCCCAGACGATAATCGGTAGCATCCCAGAATGGATCGGTTGACAAATAAACTTGGTCGTCCCAGTAGGTTGCATTGGTAGGGCCGGTGCCCGTGTTCGAGACAACCCATTCGACGACAATCTCCTGTTCGGAAGACGCTGTCGGCGGGACGATCACCTCATCGACGACCAAATTGGGAAACGCAGCAAGTAGTACGTCGATCCACGTTTCGTTGATTAAGATGTTATTGTCTTCGCCGTCGATCTCGAGGACATTGTCCAGGCGATCTGTTTGGACAATTACCCTCAGATCGTCACCTTCAAAGATATCAGGCAGGTCGAACATTTGCGTTCGGGTGATCGACTCTCCGGCCGCAATGGTTCCTGTGAAATCATAGCTACGATTGAGGTCGTCAACACCAATCGTATCATCGATCGAGATTGCAACCCAATCGCGAAAACTTCCCTGAAAGTCTCCATCTCCTTGGTTAGTAATTGTCCAGGTTATGGGAATACTTTGGCCGGAAATGGCTTCCAGCGGAGCAGAGATACTGGTGACCACGAGATCCGGCAAGGGTGGATAGTCGATGGAAATTGGCAGCGTGGCCAATGTATTGTTGTTTGCGTTCAACTCGTTATTCGAATTGCCTTGATTGGTTTCGACGATCAAATAGTATTCACCAGGTCGAATGCTCTCATTTAGTGGCAAGGTGACATTAAGCGTCGTGTTATAACTTTGCCCAGGCGTAAGCGGTAACGCGTCAGTCTGGTAGAGCAATTCCAGCCGTGCATCCGATGAATCGAGTTGATCGTCGGAAGAAAGCCAAATCGCCTCGGTCACAGTCTGTTGGACCGCGCCTGTCCCAATATTACGGACGGTCCAAGAAACCGGAATTTCGCTACCAAAGAGAGCTGTTGTATCTGTTGAGGCAGTCTCTACTTCTAGGTCTGGCCGTACGATCTGAACCGGTTGGACAAAAGTATTGTTCGTCTCATCCGATTCCTCAATGTCTCTGTCAGAGTCGGTTGAAAACAGCAGGTAATAATCACCGGGACTTACGCTGGTATTCAGAAAGAAGCTGCGTTGTTGTTGATAAGAACCCAATACCGGTAATGGCGACTGACCGTTGATGAATATGGAAAAAAGCCGATCGTCCTGCGAATCGATCTGCATGTCGGTCGAGAGATAAACATAGTCGTACCATGCAGGACTATCGACCTCAAGTTCACCAATATTCGTAACCGTCCATGAGATATCGTTAAATCCCAGATTAAAAGTGGATGATGCGATAACTTCGGAGATAATAAGGTCTGGCAGTGGACTGTCGTCGTCGAGGAGTGCGCCAATGGCCTGATGGCCAGCTAGGCTGCTGGTAAGTAGCGTTGCGCTTCCCAGTTGCGGTGAGATGCTTAGAAGAAAGGTCTCATCGGTCTCGACGTCGGTGTCTCCTGAGATCGGCACAAACACGGTAGCGGTTGTCTGCCCGGCGAGGAAGGTAAGGGTCCCGGTGGTGGCCGTGTAGTCGACCCCGGCGATCGCCGAATCATCGACCGTCTGGTAGTCGACGAGGATCTCCTGGGTGGCAGGCTGGGAGAGCTGAACGGTGAAGGCCATCAGCTGAGTACCGCTGTCGCCTTCCAGTAGTTCGGCGTTGGAGACGAACAGGGATCGGTCTTCATCGCCGCCATCGGTATCGAGGATCAGGCCGGTGGCTGAGACACGCAGCTGCTCGTTCGCGAAGACCGCGCCGGTAAGGTTCATCAGTTCCAGGTAGAACCACTCATCCGGTTCGGCTACGTCGCTATCACTATACGGATCGATATGAATGTTCCACGTCGTACTGCCTGCTGGAATCGTCACCGATCCAGACTCGAAGGCGAAGTCGACATCCTCCAGGGCGGTGCCTGGCCGTGTGAAGTAGTCGAAGGTTACTTCGGTAGCGGCAGGCTTCGAGAGAGTGATCTCGAAGTAGGCCTCATCACCCGACGAATCCTGCTCGACCCTTCGGGTACCACGGATCGCCACCACGGGATCAGTACCATCTCCCGAGTCGTCATCCATGATCCGGCCGAGACCCGCCAGGCCATCAGGGCTGGTCGACAGCAGGGACGCACTTCCAGCCTGTGGCGTTACCAGGAGAGAGAAGGTCTCATCGGTCTCGACGTCGGTGTCTCCTGAGATCGGCACAAACACGGTAGCGGTTGTCTGCCCGGCGAGGAAGGTAAGGGTCCCGGTGGTGGCCGTGTAGTCGACCCCGGCGATCGCCGAATCATCGACCGTCTGGTAGTCGACGAGGATCTCCTGGGTGGCAGGCTGGGAGAGCTGAACGGTGAAGGCCATCAGCTGAGTACCGCTGTCGCCTTCCAGTAGTTCGGCGTTGGAGACGAACAGGGATCGGTCTTCATCGCCGCCATCGGTATCGAGGATCAGGCCGGTGGCTGAGACACGCAGCTGCTCGTTCGCGAAGACCGCGCCGGTAAGGTTCATCAGTTCCAGGTAGAACCACTCATCCGGTTCGGCTACGTCGCTATCACTATACGGATCGATATGAATGTTCCACGTCGTACTGCCTGCTGGAATCGTCACCGATCCAGACTCGAAGGCGAAGTCGACATCCTCCAGGGCGGTGCCTGGCCGTGTGAAGTAGTCGAAGGTTACTTCGGTAGCGGCAGGCTTCGAGAGAGTGATCTCGAAGTAGGCCTCATCACCCGACGAATCCTGCTCGACCCTTCGGGTACCACGGATCGCCACCACGGGATCAGTACCATCTCCCGAGTCGTCATCCATGATCCGGCCGAGACCCGCCAGGCCATCAGGGCTGGTCGACAGCAGGGACGCACTTCCAGCCTGTGGCGTTACCAGGAGAGAGAAGGTCTCATCGGTCTCGACGTCGGTGTCTCCTGAGATCGGCACAAACACGGTAGCGGTTGTCTGCCCGGCGAGGAAGGTAAGGGTCCCGGTGGTGGCCGTGTAGTCGACCCCGGCGATCGCCGAATCATCGACCGTCTGGTAGTCGACGAGGATCTCCTGGGTGGCAGGCTGGGAGAGCTGAACGGTGAAGGCCATCAGCTGAGTACCGCTGTCGCCTTCCAGTAGTTCGGCGTTGGAGACGAACAGGGATCGGTCTTCATCGCCGCCATCGGTATCGAGGATCAGGCCGGTGGCTGAGACACGCAGCTGCTCGTTCGCGAAGACCGCGCCGGTAAGGTTCATCAGTTCCAGGTAGAACCACTCATCCGGTTCGGCTACGTCGCTATCACTATACGGATCGATATGAATGTTCCACGTCGTACTGCCTGCTGGAATCGTCACCGATCCAGACTCGAAGGCGAAGTCGACATCCTCCAGGGCGGTGCCTGGCCGTGTGAAGTAGTCGAAGGTTACTTCGGTAGCGGCAGGCTTCGAGAGAGTGATCTCGAAGTAGGCCTCATCACCCGACGAATCCTGCTCGACCCTTCGGGTACCACGGATCGCCACCACGGGATCAGTACCATCTCCCGAGTCGTCATCCATGATCCGGCCGAGACCCGCCAGGCCATCAGGGCTGGTCGACAGCAGGGACGCACTTCCAGCCTGTGGCGTTACCAGGAGAGAGAAGGTCTCATCGGTCTCGACGTCGGTGTCTCCTGAGATCGGCACAAACACGGTAGCGGTTGTCTGCCCGGCGAGGAAGGTAAGGGTCCCGGTGGTGGCCGTGTAGTCGACCCCGGCGATCGCCGAATCATCGACCGTCTGGTAGTCGACGAGGATCTCCTGGGTGGCAGGCTGGGAGAGCTGAACGGTGAAGGCCATCAGCTGAGTACCGCTGTCGCCTTCCAGTAGTTCGGCGTTGGAGACGAACAGGGATCGGTCTTCATCGCCGCCATCGGTATCGAGGATCAGGCCGGTGGCTGAGACACGCAGCTGCTCGTTCGCGAAGACCGCGCCGGTAAGGTTCATCAGTTCCAGGTAGAACCACTCATCCGGTTCGGCTACGTCGCTATCACTATACGGATCGATATGAATCGACCAAGATGTTGTTCCCGCGGGAATGGTTACTGTGCCAGCATCGAACTGAAAATCGACGTCCTCTAAAGCTGTGCCGGATCGCGTGGCGAAGTTAAGAACTAACGCCGTTTCAGCAGCCGTGGACAATTCGATGTTGAACACCAAGCCGTTACCCCCAGATGAATCTTCGTCTTGGATAGCATTTGCCAGGGTCAACTCAGGAAGGGTAGCCATTGCCGACTGGACGACTGGGCTTTCCATTCCAAGTCCATTGTTGGGAGTCAGCGGCGTGCCAGACAATACTGTTCTCTCTTCGAGTTTCTCACAGAATGTCAATGGCCGCAGCAGTTTTCGGTGGCGTTTGCTACGGTGGGAGTTTTGCGATCGAGAGGAGTACGGGAAGGGCATAGGGATCGAGCCTATAGACATCTGGCCAAATCGCGAACTTTACACATCCTGACGGCGCCTTGCTCACCTGTCTAAGGAATGCTACGCGGCCACACTTAAGTGGGGCGTGTTAAGAATAAACTATCTGACCGCCAAGATCCAACAAACCAACTAACGTTCTAGTTGGGAAATTGATACAAGCTGTGAGAAATTGGCTAACCAAATGAACCCGAGTTAAATAATTCATGAGGCAGCTAGGAGGAGTGGGAGGTTGGTCGCGTCTCTGCTTTGAGCCGTTCGATAGTCGGTGTTACGGAGTTATGCCGTTGCCCCTCTTCATTCACGAAGACGGTTCCTTTCGGGGAGGGATAAGCATGACCTGCCCCCTTCGACCGCGTCCATTCGGTAAATTAGTTACTTGCTGAATGCATGCCCATTTGAAGGGAGATGTCTTATGCCAAGAAGACGATTCACGCCGGAGCAGATCATCCAACAGCTCCGCGAAGCGGAGGTGCTTCTTTCTCAGAACAAGACAATTGCCCAGGCCTGCAAGGCGATCGGCGTCACGGAGCAGACTCACTACCGCTGGCGAAAGGAATACGGTGGTGTTCGCAACGATCAGGCCAAGCGGTCGAAAGAGCGCGAGAAGGAGAACGCTCGGCTCAAGCGTTTGTTGGCGGCTATTCGTCTAGTATTCGTTGTGCGTGCTATCTCCGATCAAGCTGCCGATCGAGTTTTCGTAATGCTTTGGCTTTGTAGAATAGCCAAACGAGCAATAGCCCGACACATCCAAAGAATACCGGAAATCCCCACACACTGATGAGCGAATCAAGGCATATCCGCGTCGGTTGTTGTGGATCATACAGAATATCAACGCGATCATTCGCTGCGATATTCTGTTTAGAACTGACCAAGCTGCCCTCAACCGGCTCTCCAGACGCGGTTTGAAAGCGGAAGTAATAGGTCCACACCCTGCGACGCTCGCTACTCGTGCCGGAGGTCTTCACTTCGTAGCTAGTGCAGGTGGCAGTCGCTCGTTCCCCACGCAGGCCTAGCACGAGATGTTCGTAAGAGGAGTAAGCAGCGAACAATATCAAAGCCACGATGACAAGGCCAGCGAAGCCAGTCGCCAGCGACCGCCCGTGATCCAGGCACCAATCCACCAACCACGCTATCATCGTAGTGCTCCCCGAGACCTCTTTGACATGGTGACTGGTACGCCCTCCTGATGGTCAATCATCCGGTGAACTTCTTAGGTATTGAATGACGGCAGCACGATGATCACTCCCCTGTCGTACATGACCAAAAGCAAGTCCAACCCTGGCGCAGCGCTCACGAGTGTTTTGGCACAACCTTGTTGGTCATGACTTCGATGCAATACCGTAGATGGAATCTACACGGATTGTACTGATACTGCCAGTCGCCACGACCAGCTGAGAGGGTGAAGCGTTTTCCTTCTGCGTTTGCAGCGGTCGGAAGGTACCAATATGATTCGGGTGACCTTTAGATAGTCTCAAGGATCGGCGTATCCTTCATTCGGTAGAGCGACACGCCTGAGGGGTTGTCATGGCATTCGGCTTACACGAATCAAGAATGGCCCGATAGCGACTCAGGCAGCTTTTCTTCACCTTCTCGTTGGGATCGGCCTGCCCGTCTCACTCCAACCAGACCCCACGATCAATCCCTCAAATATTCAGTAAAGGATTCGGTTCGCTCAGGGGTCGACCGAACAGGACTCGGAATCACTAAACCGTTCTCTCCGCATCAGATAGCGAAAGTCTAAAACAGAGAACATTCACGAAAAGGGTTCTGAACAGGGAGCCTTTCTTTGCAGCGGATTTTCCGCCGACAAACCAGTTAACGACAAACGCCGAGAGTGAAAGCTCTGGGCGTGTTGTCGTACGGGAGAACATGGTATGGTGTCGCGGCTTGATGGGAACTCGCGGAAAGTTCTCCGATTAACACGACAATTCTGGTTCGTCTCTATCGGGGCAATGGTCTCACTTTTATTCCGAAGCCCGTCAGTCTCGCTCCACTTAAACCCTGGTTTAGCAAATAGTGCTCAACCAGGGTTTTTTCGTGCGCTCGCTGAGGCTGGGATAGAAGTGTGGCGTTTTATCCCATGAACACAATTCGTGGCAGCTCGCGTTGCGGTCTAGCCGGAGGAATTTGAAATGCGCTGAGCGGTCGTGTTCGTTCCATCTAAGCGATGAATCCCAACTCGGTTGTCGCATAACTTCCCACCAAAACCGCGACGTGTTCGAGTGGAGCAACTCTTCTTTTCCGCGGAGATTCTTTCTCGCTGTTAGTCATGGGAATGTACTTATAGCCTGCCAAGGCAAAGCCTTTTGAAAAGCGGACTTACACGTCTCCAGGGGATCGATCGGCAATTCAAGAATTTAAAAAATACATTGACGCTACGTGAAATACGAATATACTGCGGGCATCCCACGAGGGATGCTTTGTGCCCCAGAATGCGTTTTCCCAATCCGTTATCTGACATTCTGCACTTACTTTTTCAGGTTCACTGTTATGAGAAACAGTCGCAATGCTTTCACTCTGGTAGAGCTTCTAGTAGTCATCGCCATCATTGGTGTCCTTATCGCGCTGCTTTTGCCGGCCGTGCAGCAAGCCCGAGAGGCAGCGCGGAGGATGCAATGTTCCAATAACTTCAAGCAAATGGGATTGGCACTGCACAACTATCATGACACATTTGGCTCGTTTCCCTACGGTGCACGAGCCGGTACAGTTAGCTACCCAAATCTATCAGGGGTCAACTGGAGAACTTCAATCCTGCCGTTTCTCGAGCAGAATGCCCTGTTTGATCAACTTGATTTTGAAACGGGTAGCTTTAGCGGATACAGCAGTTTTCCCTTCGCAGGCGGCAACTTAGTTTTGGAAGGGCTGGTTGTTGAAGGCTACATTTGTCCATCTAGCCCGATTGACCCGCTAATCGCCGCACCAGGAGGACTGAACAATCCTGCCGCCGGAGACAAAGCAGGAATGATGCATCACTATGTCGGGATCGCTGGTGCCTACCCTGACCCCGCCGGACGAACGGACGTCGTAAAGCAAACTTCACGAGGTTATGCTGCCGGGACCGGCATGCTTCGCCCAGGACAGGTGACCAAGTTTCGGGATGCAACCGACGGAACATCGAACAGCTTGGCAGTCGCCGAACAGTCTGGGATGGTTGGCAAAGAGGTGATTGCCGCCAATTACGGGGGTGGATGGACAGGTCAGTTAGCGAACTATCCCGTAAGTTCGATCTCTAGCAGTTCTGACAACTACTATTACACGGGACTTTCCACGGTTCGTTGGCAGATCAATTACGACACCAAAACCTCTTCATCCAGTAGCCAACCCTACGAAAACAACACCATTCTCAATTCATTTCATCCGGGTGGAATCTTAGGGTTGTTGGGGGATGGATCGACAAGGTTCATTCCAGAGACCATTGATATGGAAACGCTGCGGCGTCTAAGCGCATGCGACGATGGACTGACGGCTTCGCTTTAATTCGCTCACCGCAATAGTAATTGAGAAAGCCATATCAATGATTTGTCAAGTAACTACGAAACTGGCCATGCTGATGCTTTGCATACTTTGCACAGGGTTGGTTGGCTGTTCGGAAAAGCCGACTGGTGCTGAAGTCGACGGTAAGATCGCTTTGGACGGATCACCCGTATCGACTGGGGTTATCCTCTTTCAAGATGATTTCAATGGCACAGGAGGGAGTGCGATTGTTGAGGACGGAAGTTTCAAGTTCTCGACACCTTTACCTCCAGGCAAGTACGCGGTTGCTCTCCAACCGCCACCACCGCCGGCGCCACATGAAACAGGGATAAAACGGGTCAATGTTAAATTCCCCCGTCATTTAACCGTCGCGGCAACAAGCGGGCTGGAGATCGAAATCACGCCAGGGAAGAACTCTCTAGATCTAGATGTCCAATCCAAATAGTAGCCCAGCCAGAAGTGGTGTTAGAAACTTTGTTTGAGAGCAACATGCGTATTACAACATTGGCAGCTAACCTAGCGGGGCGGTACGTCTATTTTCTGGCCGGTTTACTTCTCTTTCTAGGGGGTGCCGGAAGACTCGATGCATTAGAAAAAGCGTCGTTCGTAATTGTCGGCAGCCAAGACTGCGGTTTGTGCCAGGTGTTGAGAAAGCACGATGTGAAATTTGCAACGGCTTCCGACGTGGACCATGCACTTTCGCAGGTAAGCGACCGGGGAACCATTGCCATTTTGGCCGACAAGTACCCCGATGAAACAACCGACGTTCCTCGTTCGTTTCTGTCGCAGGCTACCAACAAGAAGCTTCGAGTCTACCTAGAGTATCCCACGGAAATTCCTAACGTTTCCATTGGATCCCCGACAGGGGTCCGTTGGGAACGCGTGGTTGTTGCCTCGGACGATCTAGGTTCGCATCTCAAATCGAACCAGATTCTCTCCATGAATCGTTGCCGTTATGTGCCCGTTCAATCAAATGATCCACTTCTTGTCCTAGCACGCGTCGCGGGCTTGGACACCGCCGTCTATGGAATTCCTGATACGGCCGTACCTCTCTTAGTGCATCGTGCGGCCACGGATGTGACACCAGAGATGTATATTGCGACGAGCAAAATGAGCGACTTTGTAACCGCCCGTTATGCCCCCGCGAAGGCCTGGGCAAACGTTTGGAGCGGACTCTTAGAAAAGCTTGATCCATCTTTGGCCGGAATTCGCCTTGCCTGGGAACCTACAGTACGTCCTAGCTACTTGGCCCAAGAGGTGCTTCCTGAGAACGCCGAAAGGGAAGCTCTTCGGCGTGGTGCTGACTGGTTCGTTAAATCGGGTCTCTTGCTTACCGAGAAGTCTCTGGAGACAAGTCGTGAAAAGATTGCGATCTCCGAGGTTGCCCATTCGAAGGCATTTCGCAACGAACTTGGCGATGGACGCTTTGGCATGTTAGAGGGGTTTGACTCAGGTATTCTTCCCGATGGAAGCCAGCGCGTTCGTGTTATCCAGCGAAGCGACTGTATCAGTGAGACGGCGATGGGGCTTGGTATTGCTGGTGATGTAATCAACAATGAGCAGTTGTCGACGATCGCTAAGAATCTTCAAGAATACCTCTATCTTCGGTCCGGTGCTGTGCACGGAGAGCGAGGCGACCCCAGCCATCCTTCGTACGGAATGATTGCCTGGGGGGTCTCAAACGATGCGTGGAAGCGAGCCAACTACGGGGACGACATCGCGCGGGTCTTATTGGCATCGATGGCCACCGAAGCCGCTACGGACGACCATCGGTGGAACCCCTATATATCTCGCGCGGTTGTTGCTGGCTTACGCACAACCGGGCCACTGGGGTTCAAGCCAGGAAGGATTGATCAAAATCAACTGGCAAGCAACGGCTGGCAGCATTACTTGAAGCAGGCGAGCATCTACCCTTCGCCTCACTTTCAGTGTTACTTGTGGGCTTGTTACCTGTGGGCCTACGAGCAGTCTGGGGATGAGCTGCTATTAGAGCGGGCTCGCACGGGCATGCGAATTATGATGTCGCGATATCCTGATGAGTGGAGATGGACGAACGGCATTCAGCAGGAAAGAGCCCGAATGCTTCTACCACTGGCGTGGCTAATTCGTGTAGACGATCGGCCGGAACATCGTCGTTGGTTACGGCAAATCGCCGAGGATCTGATTGCCTGTCAAGATGCGTCTGGAGCGATTCGCGAGGAACTAGGGCGACTCGATCGGGGTGCCTACCCGCCCCATCGCAATAACGAATCGTTTGGTGCTCACGAAGCGCCATTGATTCATGAAAACGGTGAACCAATTTGTGATTTGCTATATACAACGAACTTTGCGTTTCTGGGCCTTCATGAAGCTGCTGCCGCGACCGGCGATGAATTCTATCGAGATGCTGAAGATAAGCTCGCAGCTTTCCTGTGTCGTATTCAAACGAAAAGCGAGGCCCACCCTGAACTTGACGGCGCTTGGATGCGTGCATTTGATTTCCATCGCTGGGAGTTCTGGGGATCCAATGGTGATGCTGGTTGGGGGGCATGGTCGATTGAATCCGGCTGGACGCAAGGGTGGATTGTCGCGGTGCTCGGTATGCGACAAGCCAACAAGAGCCTGTGGGAGATGACACAGCGACTTGACGCAAGTAGCGACTATGCCAGGTATCGCGAAGAAATGCTGCCTCAGAATACTGTTCACGAGGTCAAGCAAGATCCCATCCGGCACGATGGAGTCAATGCCTCTGTCAAATTGATCAATTCGCCTGCCCCGCAATATAGTGTCTTGGGTGCCGAAACACTCACCAATGGACTGGCCGGTCCAATCTCGCATCAAGACGCACAGTGGATTGGGATTGAAGGGGAGGCACTTGTCGCTGAACTTGAATTTGAGGACCAGAAAGCGCTAAAGACGATTGATGTAAACGTACTCCAGGGAACAAAAGTTGGAATTTACTATCCACGCAGCATGCGCGTTTTAGTTGCCAATGACGATGGAGAGTTTCTGCCATGGGGATACCTGCAGTGTGAGCCGGATGATTCCCATGACAAACAAGTGAAATGGATTCGGCTTTCTGGCGAACCGAGCTCTATCAAGCGGATTAGGGTCATACTGGAAAACCGAGGAACGATACCTGGTGGTCACCATTCGGCAGGCAAACCGACCTGGCTATTCGTGAGCGAGATAGCACTCAATCGCAGTAACTCAGAAAAGAAGGAAGCAATGTGATACCCGGTGAGATTCGAGTAGCATCTGCTAAATTTCGAGATGACCTGCTCAACGATACACTTCCTTTTTGGCTGGATCGTAGTATTGATCGCGAGTATGGCGGATACTTCACTGCCTTTGATCGTGATGGTAGGCGACTTGAAACAGATAAAGCGGTATGGTTCCAAGGGCGTTTTGCTTGGATGTTGGCAACTATCGCTGAAACGGTCGAGCCTCGTAATTATTGGCTAGAGCGTGCTAAGCACGGCATCGACTTCCTGCAGCGTTACTGCGTTGATCGCGATGGAAGGTACTTCTTCCTGGTAACCCGTGATGGGCAACCACTGCGAAAACGCCGGTATGTTTTCTCGGAATGCTTTGCGGCCATGGCCTATGCTGCCTACGGAAAATCGGCTGGTAGCGAAGACCACTGCCAAATGGCAATCGAGCTGTTTCGAGACCTCCGATCACATTTAGGCCCCAACTCCTTTCTGGAACCCAAGGTGAATCCTGGCGTACGCCCCATGAAATCGTTGGCCAGCCCGATGATTCTCATTGGTGTTGCTCAAGAGATTCGCAAAGCAACTGGATTGGTCGAGTGTACGGAGGTGATTGAGCAATGCATCGATGAAATACGCACTGACTTCGTCAAAGGTGACTTAGCATGTGTTCTGGAGAATGTCGGCAAACAGGGTGAGGTGATCGAAACGTTCGATGGCCGTCTGATCAACCCGGGGCATTCGATCGAGTTGGCGTGGTTTCTGATGGAAGAGGCTAGACAAAGGGACTTGCCTGAGTTGACCGCATTGGGAATACAGATTCTCGATTGGTCACTCAAGTTGGGCTGGGACAAGCAGTACGGTGGCTTGTACTACTTCCGAGATTGTCACGGGTTCCCGTGTGCCGAGTATTGGCATGATATGAAATTCTGGTGGCCGCATGCGGAGGCGATCATAGCGACGCTCCTCGCATGGAGACTGACAGGGGAAGAACGCTACTGGAGTTGGCATCATAAGATTTACAGTTGGTCTTATCAGCATTTCGCCGACCCCGAGTTTGGAGAATGGTTCGGCTACTTGCATCGTGACGGAACGCTCTCGAGTACGATCAAGGGCAACCAATGGAAGGGGCCGTTCCATCTACCACGGATGCAGTTCTACTGCTGGCAACTGCTTGAGGAAGTAATACATGCCCAGCCTGTTTGATTCAACACAACTTAGCTGGCTCGACTGGAGTGTGTTGGGGCTGTATTTCGGTGGCTTGCTCGTACTGGGGTTCGTTCTCCGCAAACAGAGTGGAGACGATTTGGAAGGCTACTTCTTAGCTGGCCGAAAAATCCCAGGCTGGCTGAATGGATTCTCGTATGCGGCGACGTGCATGAATGCTGATGTCGCTCCGGCCTATTGTGGTATGACCGTAGTTACTGGGGTATTCATCTGCTGGTTTTACTTCGCTCGGTTTGGCTTGGCCCTGATGATTGCAGCTTTGCTGTTTGCGGGACTTTGGCGAAGACTAAACCTGCGTACGTCTCCCGAGTTTTACGAACTGCGTTTCAGCGGATCAGCTGCTTTAACGATGCGTAGTTGGGTGGCATTGCGAAGCGCACTGATCGCCTTGCCTGCCTGGACGGGAGCGGGGTTGTTGGGGTTGCACAAGATCTCATCACCACTACTTGAATGGTCGATGTTCACGACGCTTGCCATTGTCATTCCGGTGATTCTGTTCTATGTGCTGGCATCTGGGTACGTCGGAGTCGTAACTTCCGACTTCTTTCAAACCCTGATCATCATTGGTAGCTCCGTACTGCTAATGATTATCGTGTTAGTCGACTTTGGAGGACCGACGCAACTTTATACGGCGTTGGAGCAATCAGTCGGCACGGAGGCGGCCAGTGTGTTCCCACCGATAGGACACGAGGTGCTCGGTTTAGTCGCGATAGCCGCTTGGACCATGGGAACCGCGATCGGGTATGGAGGCGACGCTGCTCCCATGGCTGGTGCCATGGAAGGACAGCGCATTCTTTCATGTCGTAATGAACGAGAAGCGTCCAAGATGTATGTCTGGACAACGATCATCCTCTTCTTGCTGCTGGCCACGCTCACGTTGCCTGCTCTGGCTGCAATGATTCATTGGCCGGAGGTTAGGACCGCCGATCAGAAGGAACTCGCCTACGGAATGCTGATGGCGAGATATTTGCCACCAGGTCTGCTAGGCCTGGCCTTGAGTGCCGTCCTGGCCTCGATCATGAGTACCGTTAGCTCCAATATGAATTTTGGGGCCCAGGTACTTGTGAACGACGTCTATCAGCGCTCGCTGGTTAAGAAGGCGTCCCTGCAGCACTACCTGTTGATGGGGAAAGTGTTTTCGGCAGGCATATTGATCCTGGGAATTCTGGTGGCGGTTGCCGCGACAAACGTCATCCAGATCTCAATCTTCATGCTCGGATTGTCGTCAGCCGAATTGACGGCGAACTGGGCACAATGGTGGTGGTGGCGATTCAATGGCTGGGCCCGATTAACGGCATCGCTCGGTGGTCCATTGATCTTTCTTCTTAATAAGCTGTTTGTGTTCCCAAATCCGTGGTTTGCTTTTCCGAACCTACTCGACTTCGGCCCTCACAACGACTATATGATCATCTTCGTTTCGATGGGCATAACGCTGATCGCCTGGGTCACCGTTGCTTGGCTAACCCCACCAGAGCCTATGTCGCATTTAGTGGACTTCTACCGGCGTGCACGCCCCTATGGACTATGGGGACCCGTAGCCAAAGCCGCTGGCGAATCGCTACCCCCGCGAGGCCGCATTGCTTTTGGTTTTGCCGTGGCACCGTTTGGAACCCTTATGGCTGCGACCGGCATTCTCACGCTCTCGCTGGTTTACTTGGGGCGGTGGAGTGGGGCCGGGATTGCGGCAGGCGTGATGCTTATTTCCGGGACCCTATTCTTTTTCGGCTTCAGCAAGCTCATTCAGCCTCAAAGTTCGTTGGAATCGGAATCCAACGCTGCGGAGTCTCACCCACGCGAAACTGTGGAACCTCAGTTTGTTGAGAACTCCTAATCGGGATTGCATAATTTCAGGAAACAGAAATATGATTTCCTGTTGCTCCTCTTTGTATCTCTTTTGAGCTAACTATATGACTGTTGAATTCGGCCGTCCGAAACGCGTTCGCTTGGTGGATATCGCTGAGAAAGTTGGTGTTTCCAGGCGAGCCGTATCGGCTGTATTGCTGGGAACGGGCGGCAGTCGTGTTACCGTCGGAGAAGAAAAGGCGAAGGAGATCCAGCGAGTCGCCAATTCGATGGGATACCAGCCTAACCTCGCGGCACGCCAATTGGTGGGAAAACGCTCGCACACGTTTGGATTGTTGGTCGCATCGGCAGGCGATCCCTTGCGATCGTTTCTTATTCAGTATCTGGATGAAGAGGCTGCTGCGCACGGCAACCGTACGCTGATCGGAAACACAGTCATCGCACCAGATCGTTTCGATAAGAACGTGCAACTGTTCACCAACAGCGGCGTCGACGGTGTTCTGTGTGCGGTTCACAATTGGCTGCCAGGTGATCGGACTGCTCTTTTAAACCAACACCCTTGCACCGTCTTCTATGAAGATCCAGGGATCCCCAACGCATGTTTCGTAACCGTGGATCGTGTGGACGCAGTACGGCAAGCCACCGATTACCTCATCGAGCAAGGGAGAGAACGAATCGGATTAGCCCTTACGATGAAATCCAAGAAGAGTGAGAAAGACCGTCTGCGAGGTTTCAAGGAAGCTCAGAAAAGTGGCGGTCAAACGTTCTCGCCAAATTTTCTGTTCTACGCGTCTCCGAAGTACAAAGACGCCCACGCTTGGCACGATGTCGATACCGTAAAGTGGAGCTTTCCTGAGGCGGTGATTGACGACCTGATCGAACGACTTGTTGTTGGCGAAGGCGCGGACGCCATCATCGCCCACGACGACTATTGGGCTGCCACCCTTATCAAACGATTGCGTTACCGCGGAGTTCGGGTGCCGGACGATGTCGCGGTTGTTGGCTACCTGAACCACTATTTGGCGGATTTTACGGATCCACCTCTGACTACCATCGACCTAGACCATATGACGGCTGCTAAAGAAATGGTCTCAATGCTCGAAAGAATGATTGGTAGTGAGGAATTGCCTGCAGATCAGAGGCAAATATTGATTAAACCACGGTTGATTGTTCGAGAATCGGCGTAGCCTTGCTCCCCGAGCAGGATACGTGCCCGATTTGCTCAGACATGTGCGTCCGAGTTATTAAAAACAAATGAACAAGTCAAAAACTGGGTGATTGAGATTTCGCCCATACAGAACTCTATAGGAGTTAGGAGGGCGTGTCCTGAGTGGATTCGGACATAGCCTTTAGTCAAATCGTTTAATTCCCTCGCTACAGTCTGGATCCAAATTCGTTCCGACTCCAAGTTGAAAAATTGACTCCGAGTTGCGGGACTTTTGAGAAAGCGCACGATGGCCAAATGTGCGCGAATTCAACTACACACTTCGTACCCAAATACGCGCATTTCCAGAGAGTTATTGCGATTGAATAAGACGCTTTGCAACGTTTTGCAAATCTTCGTAAACTACTTCTGTCACACGGTTTCAGGTGAAAAGAGCAGGGCTTCCTGGGCGGCCTCATAAGCCTGAGACCGAAATCTGAAGCTCAAAATTGCTGCTCGCTCTAAGGTGTGACTTTGCAATATCTTACGAAGAGGCTCCTCTGCTTAAAGTGGCGTTTGAGGACGCTTGAAAGTGTGTAGTTTTACACACATTCATTCAGCGGGCTGATTGCGATCACATTCTGTGAATTGTTCCTAGTATCCAGCCAAGGACGGCTCGTCCGGGGGCACATACATGGAATGTTCGCTAAGATTCCAGTCAAAGGCCCGAGTTCAGCACGGGAAGAGCTAAGAACAGGATGTTAATTCGCCCTTGGATCGGAATCTTGCGATAGAAGTCGTTTCGCTTCCGCCAGCACGAAACCAGGATCCATGAATGGTTCGTAGCTTATGTCCTGCCAACGCACCTTTCCATTGCCGTCAATTAAAAAGGTCCCATGGAGAGGCTGAGCTTCAAAGTCGTCGTAAACCCGAAACGCTTTGAACACATTTAATGGCTCATCAGAAACAAGTGGAATTGGAAGCCCCACTTCATCGTAATTCTCTATCGATTGCTTCAACGTTTTCGGATCGTCGGTACTGATCGCTATCATGCCGAGACCTGCTTCCTCGAATTCAGTGATCCGCGGCGCAAAGGCCTGCAACTGTTCGGCACAATGAAGACATCCGGAGCCAAGATAGAAAATAACTACGTATGGCTTTCCCTGAAAATCCGTTGATGCATGCTGTTTACCTTGAACATCGTTTAATGCCCAGTCGGGAGCCTGGGAAGGAGACCAGCGGAATGGACCTAGGGAATCAAGAGATGGTCGCTCCCCGACGTCTTCGGCAGTTTGCCGTCGAATCCGCCAATCGTCCATGTAGCCGAGTTCTTCAGAAATGGGAGTCAGGCGAGCGAATTGCGGAATATCAAGATCAATCTGGGCGGAGAGCTGTCGCAATTGGTCGAACGCTGACTTGCATTCAACCTTCTTTCCGGACAACCACAAACTCTCGACGAGTGCAGCAAGTGGATAAACTTCGTTCTTGCTGGAGTCCACAATCTTTCGTAAGGCTTTTATCGCAGCGTCATGGTCACCGGACTGCCATTGAACTTTTGCAAGGTAGACCGAATCGACGTCGCTGGCATCTTTGAGAAGTTCATAGCCCTTCTGAAAATCCTGATACGCGATCGCCTCGTGCCCTTTCAGAGCTTTGATGGTTGTTTCGAGATTCTTGGTTTTCGACTGAAGTTCCTTGCGAGCCTTTTCTGCCAATTTCTTGGCGTCTTCCTTATCGGTGTCTTCACCTGGACTTTTCGTAACCGAATCTGCCTTGGCCTTTAACGCTTCCAAGCGGCGCTCGAGCTCTGCGATTTGAGCCTTGCCAGCTTCCGTATTTCCTGTTTGAAAATACGCCAAGCCGAGGTAGCGAAGACGTTTAATTTGTTCACTCTCGTCGTCGGTAGGCTCCAGGTAGGAGGAATTTGCTAAGTCGATCAGATCATCCCATAGCTCATAGGTTCGGACAACTTGAAACAATCTGCGTCTGCCGTAAGTTGTGCTGCCATTCTTGGCGAGGGTGTTGTATCGAGGATGACGTGGAAGTTCGATCATGTTCTTGGCCAAATCAATCGCATCGTGAACCCGTCCAATATGAATCAAGTTGCGAATGAGCCACTCGTTGTTGTGGGCAAAATTGTGAATCTCATCCGGCATGACCTGATCGCGAATCATATGGGCATGGTCGACCCTCGCCGAAGCCTCTTGCTGCCAAGCCGCATCATGATAACGCTGCAATCGGGAATAGATGTGCCCAGGCATGTGCCACATGTGAGCGATGCTTGGTGAGGACTGACCACAAAGGGCTGCAGAACCAATAGCCATCTCCGGTTCCCGCCTGTCCCACAGGTGGATACGGAAGTGATGCGCGGAGTGCATCGGCTCGACTTCAAAGATGTCCTCGAGCAGCGCATTGGCGGCGAAATAACTCGTACTCGACGACTTCGCTTCATACAAGTGCCATGCCAACAGGGCCTTCGCCTCGAGATCATCTGGGTACTTCAGGAGAATGTTCTCGAGCGACTTGGTGTAGGAATCATTTCTCTTCTCTTTTTCTTTGCTGTCGAATTTGACGTAGGCGTCGAGCGCGTCGATGTACATCTTTTCGCGTTCATTAGCGTTGTCTTTGCGCGCGACCGCTTCTTCTATGAAGCCTTTCGCACGATCCAAGTTTTTGAGGTTGGCCATCGCGGCTCCCCAGTATGCCATGGCGCAGTCGGGATCAAGTGATGCCGCGTGTCGAAAGGAACGTTCGGCTTCGAGATACCAGAACCCGTAAAACTGACCTAGGCCTTGGTCGAAGAACTTTTGCACCACGGGATCGTCCGTGCTAATCGGAAATTGAACCTGCCCCGTCCCACCCATGAGATAAGCCTTTTGACGAGGCCCCTCATTGAACACGTCACCGTGGAATGAGTGTCCCTCGAGAATCTTGTCGACTTTGTCCGTTGGCTCGTCACGGTTGTCTTCGGGGACATTCGCTTGCTCCGCGGCCAGGGGACAAGCCAATAGAATGAACAGAAATGGCCAAACTGAATCTCGAATGAAGTTAGAACGCAGCATAAATTCCACGGTCACTGAGGACCGGAACGCACATCCATCAAACAATGAAAGTCCGGACCGATCGAAGGGGGGGTAAAAGAGGTATTCAGGATAAAGCTTAGCAAACACAAATGCGTTGTTTCAAGCTGCGACAGCTGCAGTTGCCGGTTAGTAGGGTGTTGGGCTTGGTAGAGTGAGGCAGACGCGAACCGCGTATAAGCTTCATCAATTTGTCTCGTATTATCGGTGGCAGTTGTTCTCCAATGACGGTTCGACATTATGCACGAGTGAGCGATTTTTCATTCGGCACCCGCATTTATTTTAGCGAGCAACTTTATCGCCCGTCCGAAGTTTTGCTCGGCTGACTTCGTCAGCCAGAACAGAGCCTTCCCGTCATCGCGATCGACGATGTATCCTCTGAAGTACATCTGGGCAAAATCGTACTGGCCGTGCGGATCGCCGCGCTCAGCACGGACGTAGTGGTACGCCACCTCATCGGCCTCAACATCGTAGTCCCAGTAGTCGCGCTGGTTTTCCTGCCATAGCCTCAGGTGGGCCTCGTCCAGCCATTCCAACTTAGCGCAAGCTGAAGTAACGGCACCCATGGTTCCCGGCAGGGTAGCGAGACGGGTCTTGTGCAGAAGTTCGCCATTTTTATCGCGAACTCCTATCGACAATACGACATTGTCTTCGTAGGACACATGACACTGCGCAGTTCGTCCGCTGCCGCGGTGTTTGACAGGTTTTTCCCACCAGCGATCAAAGACGATACCATTCGCGAGAATTCGCTCATACACTTGGGTGCATTGCGACCGGTCCCAACCGTAATCTTCGGCGAAGGCCAGTAGTGTCTCATGGATACTCGAAAGAAAAAACTGCTTCCGCTGGTGGTCGACCTGCGTCACATATTGGTTCAGATTTAGATAATAACCTACATCGAGCACGTCGAGCATTTCAACTTTAACGAGGTGCTGCGAGGCAACTTCCGTGAAGCTCACCACCAGCTTCGCGATCTCGCGTGACGGCGTTTTTTTCAATTCGAGTTGGAATAGGTCGAAGATGTAGCCCGCACGTACCGGTCCATGCTCGACCAACCGGCGACCGAGTTCCGGTGTGTATTCGTGTGCTAGATATCGCAAATACTTGGCCATCGCTGCCGCCTCGACAAGAGCATAAGGCACAAAACAGATCCCGCCTAAGCAGGTCACGCTATGCTATACGCATACTGCGCTCATTGCCATATTGTGAGCGATTCAAGCACTGCTTCCGCGTTGCTTGCCTACCGCGTAAGTCTCGATGTTTGTCTGGTTAGATACGTGAGCCTGCTTTTGGTGCCGACTTGAGCCAATGGCGGTTCGTCCTGGGCTACTAAAGTGGAGCATTCGTTAGGATCGCAGTTAGCACATAGGTCATGAAAGACTACCAGTTGAAAACTGGTTTCATGCGCGGGTGCAGGTCAAGTAGCTGCAGGTTTTTGTGCAACACGACGAATCTCTGTCATCCCGGGAGTAGAACAAGCTCGCTTTAGGCTGAAAATTCTAGTTGTCAGGAAGCCGCGAGAGAATTGCAACTTATCGATTTGCATCCCCAGAGTCTGTGTCATCGGCCAGCAGTTCCAACAGATCGTTGATCGATCTATGTGCTTCGACTGGGTGTCTTAGCGGTTGATCTCCCAGGATGAAGTAGTGATTCTGACGTCCGACTTTCTCTTTTCGGATGACTTCGCTTTCTTCCAGGTCAGCAATGATTCTCTGAACGGCACGTTCCGTAATGCCAACTTCGATGGCAACCTGCCTAAGTACCATGTTTGGGTTTCTAGATAGCAGGATCAAGACGTGGGAATGATTGGTTAAAAAGGTCCACCGCGCGTGGGACTGCTCCTGAACCGTGCTTGATTCGACTGTTTTTTGGCGGGGCTGTGCCTTATTAGAAGAGTTTGAAGATTTGCTGGCACGCGAAGTTTTTTTGCGTTTCACCGCCATGAATTCACCTTTGCAGAAAATGGCCCATTGGGGATTTCAGTGGGGCGCGTAAGGCCGTACTGCGAAAGAACTTATCTTAGCTCGCTTGTCGTGATTCAGCAATCCGGAATTCTGTGTCGTCTTTTAGTTTCATTCGTTTTTGCTCAACCGAAACAAGAAAAACTGCCGAAAAGTTATGCGACGCAGGATTGACGACAAGAAAGTCGTGCTTTAGACTTCGTGCGTTGTGATCGTGACCGGTTAAGCCAGACCAAAGTAGGAATTCGCAATGTTGGACGCAGCCGTACTTTTATTAGTCGTGCCTCTTTGTCTTGTATTGGCGATGGTGATACCCACTTCGTGGGCGAATCGGCATCCGCTGGAAATAAGACGCTTTGCTCAAGTTGCTGTTATAGCTGCGGGAGGGTTCTACTTCGTCGGATCACTGATGCTGTTGCAACGAGAAATCATCACTGGAAGCATCTCCTTCTCATCAGCAAGCGATCTTTGGATGTTTGCCATATTCTTTGATCCACTTTCGGCGATGATGTCACTGCTGATTGCCTATGTTGCCTGGATTATTACGCGGTTCTCAATCAAGTACCTAAACGGCGATTCAAACGAGGGACGCTACTACAAGTGGCTTTTGGTGTGTCTGGGAGCAATTCTAGGTCTCGTGGTGAGTGGGAATCTCATTCAGCTATTTGGTTTCTGGATACTGACCAGCCTCGCGTTGCACCAGCTACTTATCCACTACAGCCATCGACCTTGGGCAATTTGGACGGCTCGTAAGAAGTTTCTGATCAGCCGACTCGGCGACGTGTTCCTGGCCACGGCTATCTTTCTGACATATCAAATCTGGGGAACGGTCGAGCTTAAAATGCTTTTCTCGAACGTTCAGGCGACAGCAAGCCTGGGCATGCATGACCCAAGAGTAACGATTGTGTCCGTGCTGTTCGTTCTAAGTGCCTTAACAAAATCGGCTCAGTTTCCGTTTCATACCTGGTTGCCAGATACCTTAGAGACCCCAACTCCCGTATCTGCGTTGATGCATGCCGGCATCATTAACGCTGGGGGCTTTCTGCTCATCCGCCTGTATCCCATTGTCGGTCAATCTGGGATCGCCCTATCTCTCTGCTTGCTGATCGGAGGAATTACGTGCCTCTTGGGTGGAATTATCATGACAACCCAGTCCAGCATTAAAAAGAAGCTGGCTTACAGCACGATGTCGCAAATGGGCTTCATGATGATGCAATGCGGGGTGGGGGCATTCTCGGCAGCTTTTGTTCACATCATCTTTCACTCGCTCTACAAGTCTCATGCATTTCTTCGATCTGGCAGTGCAGTTGCAAATCACAAAGGCAGAGATCCGGAAGATCAGATCTCACTTACAGAAAATAGTTGGGCAATAGCTCTCGGTGCGGCAGCTTCGTTCGGGGTTCTAGCAGGCACTGGTTGGTTGCTGGGCATTGATGTTGTGAAAGCAGACGGGCGAGTACTGCTCGGACTGATTCTAGCTCTTTCCCTGGCTCAAATACTTGCGGAAGTAATCCGTGCTCGCTCAACCAAAGCCGTGTTGCTCGGCGTAGCTGTTGTGATGCTGATGGCTGCTATGTACCTGTTAAGCCACGAAGCAATGCACCGACTCGCATTTGAAAATACAACGGGGGATTTGCCAGTGTTCAGTCCGGCGATGTGGATTGTCGTGGGAATCGTAACTTTGGGGTTTGTTGGCCTGGCGGGGTTTCAAATTGCAAGGGTCAAATACCGGAACTCATCGTTTGTGCAAGCAGTTTATGTTCATGCGTTAAACGGGTTCTACCTGGACATTGCTGCACGTCGTGTGACCGGATTGCTGTGGGGGCGATCTGCTCCAACGCCTTAGTTTGTTCATTCACTCATAAAGCAGGGTTATCAAGGAATTCTGACATGATTTCATCGCTAGAATCATCGAATAGCTTGCTGAAGAATTCTCCCAAGCCAGTTCGGCCGATCATCGAAAACAAATCGCAAGACATTCAGCAAGTCATCGAGAAACTATACGAGTCTATTGCTCCCCTTTGGCCGCTGAAAGACTTTGTCGCCGTGAATCCATTTCTCGGATTCACTGGCAAAACTCTTCTCGAAACTGATTCACTTCTGAAAACGATTAGTGATGTCGACCTTCTTCCGTCGCTGGAATACTGCCGAGAAGTCTATCGAGATGGTTCGATTTCGACGGATGATGTGGCAAACGCTTACCAACAGGTCGCTCGAGATAATTCGGCGAGTCTTGCCGATGTGTCCCTGGCCGAGGTAATGGACTGGCTACAGAGCGACATTAAGCCAGCAAACCATAGTCGACGTCGAATCTGGACGATGGCCGAGGTGTTAGATCGCGAGAGCAGAGGAGAACGAAGCAATCAAATCATTAATGATATGACACGATTCCTATCTGGATACTTCGACGAAGGCGAGGCTTCCTGGTCGATGCCCTGGCAGGATGACGCGCCCTACAAAGCCTGGAAGCAGGTGAGCTCGACAAGCTATCGCATGGATCTGCTCGGTATGCGGGGCTTCAGGAATTTCGTCCGTAGCTTGCCAGAAGATTCTGATCGAGCGATTGCCCTGTTATTGAAGAAAGCTGACGTACCGAATCGACTTCTCTTCTTGTTTTGTATTTGCCAGCTCGCCTCCATTTCGGGTTGGGCATCGTATGCTCGGAACCAATTAGGACAATCAGAGAACCCGGATTCTTGCCTGAAGGATTTACTTGCGATTCGGTTGGCCCACGACGTATTTCTAATTGAGTCTAGTCGACAAAGTATCTCATCATGTTTTCATGAAGACGTTTGGAACAACCGTGACTACATTCAGCAGATGTTGACGCCTAGTCGCACCAGTGTCGTGCGGTATGTGCTGCTTGTCGCTCAGGAAATGAAATTCCAGCAGATCCTTGCTTCCGGTCTGTTGGATCGAGATATCGATAAAACAGGCGATGTGGACGCTCTTGCCCAGATGGTGTTCTGCATCGACGTTCGTTCCGAACCAATTCGCCGCCATTTAGAACTTGTCGATGAGCGAGTAGAAACATTCGGTTTCGCTGGGTTCTTCGGCATGCCGTTGCGTCATACGACGGGGGAAGACTCAGTTGGCAGCGCGCACTGCCCTGTGCTTCTCAAACCCGCGTTCCAGGTCAACTGGAGTCCGGAAGAGCATGTCCGCTCTAGTCAAAAAAGTTGGCGACACGCTTGGAAAGCCTTCCGTTCCGGCCCGATATCGAGCCTGGGATTCGTCGAGACTTTGGGCTGGCTTACTGCCGGTAAGTTGCTGTCCGATTCTTACGGATGGGTCAAAACACGATTTCAGCAACAGCCGTTTGACAGCAAGCCACAGGTGTATCCTGAGAACGAATCGCACATAGAGCACCGCGAAGAGCTTTCTCTGGAAAGCCGAATCAGTTTTTGCAAAAGCTTTCTTACAAACCTTGGCTTAACCGAAGAATTTGCTCGCTTTGTTGTTGTGTGTGGGCATGCAGCGGACGTGCAAAACAACTTGTTTCAATCGGGCCTGGACTGTGGTGCCTGCGGAGGACATTCGGGAGAGCCCAACGCACGTATCGCGAGTTGGTGGTTGAACAGCCCGGATGTTCGGGCTGGACTAGCGACGCAGGGGATTGTGATTCCTGATAGCACCTGGTTTGTGCCGGCTGTTCATAACACGACGACGGAACAAATTGTGTTCACCGAGAAAACTCATATACCTGAGGAGTTTCAAGACGAGTTCGCTCAGTTGATCTCAATTTGTAAAGAAGCGAGTCAACGCTGTGCAGAGAACCGTTCTGAAAGATATGGTACGTCGCAGAAAGAGGATTTGACGCGTAAGGCCCAGGACTGGAGTGACGTACGGCCGGAGTGGGGACTCGCTGGGAATGCCGCTTTCGTTGTCGCACCTCGTTCTCGGACACAATCGTTGGATCTGAAAGGCCGTGTATTTCTGCATAGCTACGAGGCGGAGAAAGACCGCGACGGAAGCGTGCTTGAGCTCATCATCACCGCTCCGATGATCGTTACCAGCTGGATCAACCTGCAGTATTTCGCGTCAACCGTTGATGCGAACAAGTACGGAAGTGGAAACAAGCTCATCCACAATGCCTTGGGCAAGTTCGGTGTTCTGGAAGGCAACGGAGGTGACCTTAAAACAGGACTTCCGTGGCAGTCTGTTCACAACGGCAAACAATGGCAGCATCAGCCACTGCGGTTGACTGTGATCATTGAAGCGCCGAAGGAACGGATCGAGCGAATTGTTCGTGCTCATGCTAACGTCCGAGAGCTAGTTTCAAATGGATGGATCACACTGCTCTGCTTGGAAGAGGATCGATTCTCCCGATGGAACGACTGCGGCACTTGGGAACCTTGGGATGATCAATCTACTAGCTAATGGTGACTAGGTGACTTTTGCACAAGAGGATGAGCCTCATGAATACGTCGATAGTGAATAGAGAAGAGCGGCAGAATGTCGTCTCAGGCGACTTGAACGCACACCTGAGAATGCTCGAGGAAGAGAGCATCTACATTTTCAGGGAAGTCGCCGAGTCGTTTGACAACCCCGTCTTACTTTACTCCATCGGGAAGGACTCCAGCGTGCTTTTGCACCTGGCCAGGAAGGCCTTTTATCCCGAGAAGCCTCCATTCCCGCTACTCCATATCGATTCGACATGGGAGTTTCGAGAAATGATTGAATTCCGTGAGCATTACGTTCGGGGAACGCTCGGAATGGAGGTTCTCGTGGAAATTAATCATGAGGGAGTTCGCCAAGGCATCAACCCTTTCGACTTTCCTAGTCCGGTTTACACGGATGTGATGCGAACGGAACCACTGAAGAACGCCCTCACAAGGTATCGCTTTGATGCGGCGATAGGTGGGGGACGTCGGGAGGAGGAACGGTCGCGTGCGAAAGAGAGAGTCTTCTCCTTTCGAGATAAACATCATCGATGGGATCCACGTAACCAGCGGCCCGAGCTTTGGCGACTCTACAACACGTGGGTTCATCGTGGTCAAAGCATGCGTGTTTTTCCGCTCTCGGATTGGACGGAAGAAGAGATCTGGCAGTACATACTGCTGGAGAACATTCCACTCGTTCCGCTGTATTTTGCCAAAGAACGGCCAGTCGTTCACCGTGACGGCAATCTGATCATGGTTGATGACGATCGAATGCCTCTTGAGCCTGGCGAGGAGCCGGAGATGCGTAAGGTTCGTTTTAGGACGTTGGGATGCTATCCAGTCACGGGCGCAATCGAGTCCGAGGCAGCATCTGTCAGTCAGATTGTTCAAGAGTTGCGGTCGACTCGTCTGTCTGAACGAGCAGGGCGGGCGATTGATAAGGACGAAGAATCAGCAATGGAACGCAAGAAGCGACAAGGATATTTCTGATGATCACTCATAAGAACAATACAATCGAACCTAATACTCAAACGGGCGAAACCATTGCAAGTCGTTTCGGAATACTTCGTCTACTTACATGTGGTAGCGTGGATGATGGCAAAAGTACCCTGATCGGACGACTCTTACTCGAAACCGGTGCAGTTTACGAAGATCATCTGCAAACGCTGCAGCTTGAGACCAAGCGGCACGGAACGACCGAGCTAGCAATTGATCCTGCTCTGATCGTCGATGGTCTGGAAGATGAAAGAGCCCAGGGAATTACGATCGATGTCGCCTATCGCTACCTTCGATCGCCTCGTCGAAAGATCATTATTGCGGATAGCCCCGGTCATGAGCAGTACACCAGGAATATGGTCACAGCTGCCTCACGTGCAGATGTAGCCTTAATACTGGTCGATGCGAGGAAAGGAATTGTTCAACAGACAAGGCGTCATGCTCTCATTGCCTCGATGTTAGGTATTGAACGATTTATCTTGGCGATTAACAAGATGGACCTCGTTGACTACCAAAGCAGCGTCTTTCATAAGATTGTCGACGAGTTTCAACACTTCGCAAAGACGTTCAGTGGCCTTGAAATCACTTCGATTCCTCTCTCGGGACTGTGTGGTGATAACGTATGTCGACGAAGTGACAGGATGGAATGGTATCAGGGGCCAACGCTTCTTGATGCCTTGGAGTTATGTCAGGCGTCTCGTGGCAATCCGGCGGATGGCTTTCGTTTCCCAGTGCAGCGCATCGTACGCCCTGATTCCAAATTTCGCGGTGTGAGCGGAACCATTGTTACAGGCAAAGTCAAGGTCCATGATCCGATCGAAATCCTTCCACAAGGAAGAAAATCACGGATTCGATCGATAGTTACGATGGACGGAGAATATGAATCTGCTTCTGCTGGACAAGCGGTAACGATCACGTTGGAAGATGAGATTGATATTGGGCGGGGGGACTGGATCGTATCCCCTGACGTTTCGCCAGGGGTGAGTGCCGAGCTCAATGCAAAGCTGGTTTGGATGTCAACGGACGCACTAGCCATCGGGAAAACCTATTGGCTAAAGTGCGGTACGAAAACGGTCATGGCTGAAGTTGCTTCGGTGCAATCAAAGATTTGTATCGAAACTGGAAGTAGCAAAGCTGCGTCCACACTAGTGCTAAACGAAATTGGCCAATGCCATCTCCTACTTCACGAGCCTGTTGTTCATGAAAGTTACAACGGCATCCGTGAGATGGGGTCATTTATCCTCGTGGATAAGATTTCCCATGAGACGGTCGCGGCAGGAATCATTTCAAACGAAGGGAACAAAAGTAGCGCAAAGTCGACGCCGATTGCTAACAAGAAGCAAATCAGCCAAGTAACGGCTGCCCAACGGAAATCCCGAGTGGGACATGATTCACATGCGGTTGTGATTAGCGGTCGACGGAGCGACGAACTCTTGCGGGTCGCGTATGACCTGGAACTCCGCCTCTTCAATGAGGGGTTTCATGTTGGCGTACTTGATGCAGAGGTCCTTCACGGAGAACGCAAAGACAACCGCTCATATTCGGCGACCGGAAAGGTTGATGATCTTGGGCGAGGGATACAGCTTACTCAATCGATTAGTGAATTGGGTCTGATTTGCATATCAGTATATGAAGCTGGTGACCGAGATCTCAAGATCGCGATTGGTCAAGAGTGTTCACAGAAGGGAATTCTGTATTTTGATCTCGACTCTCAGAGCAGTTCCGAAACAGAAGACATCGTTGAGAGCTTGTACAACGAAGTCGTCTCAAGCGTAGCAAGACAGCTGTAATTCAAAAGTTCAATCTAGCTGAGTTAACTCAAAAGGAGAGAGTGAGATGGTATCTTCGCAGGGATCTTTCTGGTGGATGGACAAAGAACCATCTCAGAATTCTTCTGCCTCGCTTCGGCCGCAACGCAAGCCGACTCTTTGGCTTACCGATCAAGATCGTTGTGTGAACCGGCTGCTGACAAAGATTGAGAAAGCGTATGGTGATCCGATCGTTCGTGTTTCTGGCGAACTATTTGAATCGCCAGAGTATCTTGTCTCAGTGATTGAGGAAAGCCTTGGAGACTATGCGATTGGCGAAGTTGTGATTCTAGGTCACTCTTACTTCTTGCCATCCGGCCAGGCATTCGAGAGTTTTAGACCAGGCGATTCCGCTTCGGAATCAACTAATCTGCTGCAACGAATGGCCAAACGACAGGAAGCTAACAAACTGGCCGAACAAAGATTACTTGGCGTGAATCTTGAATTGGCACAATTGTGTGCACTTAACAAGCATCCGCTCATTGCCGAAATCCAGGTGACGTCACTATTCTTTCGCGTCGAATCACATGCAGTCTGTTGCTACAACGAAAGAACGATGCAATTCGAGGCCTTGGGGACTGGCTCTTAAATCCCCGGGTCATCGATGTCTCTTGAATTCCCGATAGCATTGTTCTGCTTTTTGGGCCTTGTGATACGAAGAATTCGTTAGCTTGCACATTACGTGGTAGTGGAAAAGTAATTGCCACTTTTCACAGTTCGCATTAACATTTAGAGATACGTCTAGAGCTTACGAGTTTTAAGGCGATTCTTAGCGCAACGCTGGAGTTCCTGTAGTCCCACCTAATCCTCCTTTGCTGGGTCTCCCTCGTGAAAATCATAGACCTCTCCCAATGGTCTCCTGTTGGCGTCTTCTTGCTGTTGCTTCTTCTCCTTCCGAATGTGGCGTGCGCGGATTCTTTCGAAACGATTCGCCCACTGCTTTCTAAATACTGCGTTGGATGCCATGGAGCTCACGAGCAGAACGCGCATGTCCGCTTTGATCGTCTTAAGGGTTTTGACTATTCGGACCAACATCTGTGGACGATGGTGCATGAGGCATTGACTAGCGGTGACATGCCGCCTAAGGAGGAACTTCAGCCGACCGAGGCAGAAAAACGGCAGATCTTAACGTGGATTGTCCAACAGGCAGCCCAAAACGCCAACGAGATATATGGAACCCAGCGCAGGTTGAATCGTCGTGAGTTCTCGGCCGCACTGCAAGATCTAACAGGACTGCCAATCGACTTTGCCGTGGGTATTCCGGAGGATGCCAAAGTCGATGGTTTCGATACCGGGGCCACCGCACTGCAGGATGGGGCCGATTCGGTGGCCCAGTGGCTCGAAGTAACCCGGCGGGCCGTCGACAGTATTCGCTTTCTGGAACCTATCCAAGAGCGAGTCATTCGTATTGATTTCCGGGACCACGAGTTCACCGACTTCCGTAAGTTCGTCGAGGCCAATTGGGGTGATGAAGGCGTATTCACTCGCTCCAAACGACTAACATGTAAAAAGGAGATTGGACTCTATCTGCCGACACAATGGACTGGCGATCGTGGTGATTCCTTTCTTGCTTTGCCTGTGCCTAAGGACAAGTCCACCGTCTTGAAAGTGAGCCTTAGTGTGGTAGCCAGGCGACCAATGCCTGGGCTGCCGAACCCGATGTTGTGGGTCAAGGTAGGTGGCAGCTATATCGACTATCGGCCCATTAATGAAGAGCCGCAGACGTTGACCTACGCAGTTCGGATGGAGGACTGCTTGGTTGAAGATGATGTCGTCAAAATCATGCTCCGATCCTTTGTTGAAGTTCCTTACAGCGTAGCCGGTTTTGCGAACGATGACCGCAGTAAGCCAGAAGATAAGATTCCGGGTGGAATTGGCATATATCGACCAGCGTTTGATCGCAAAGTGCTGCGTGATCCGGAACTGCAGCCTGTTCCGACTATCGTGATAGAGTCGGTTGAAGTCGACTACGATCATCGAATCCAGTGGCCACCTACGCATTGGAATGAGGCGATTGAAGATCGCCAAGATAATGAACAATACGCTCTTGCATTGTTGAAGCTCTGGATGGATCGGGCTTGGCGACGACCCGTGCCGGATGACGAACGGGAGAAATTCATTGCTCTTTATCGCTACCTTCGTGGAGAAGGACTCTCCTTTGATGAAGCTCTGCGCGGCGTATTTCAATCGGTGCTGATGGGAGGTCCATTTCGCTACCTGGCATCTCCTTCAGACTCTGATCCAGTTGTTGCGCAACATGCCATTGCTTCGCGGCTGAGTTTTATGCTGGTCGGATCACCACCAGATGAAGAGCTACGGCACTTGGCAGCCGCAGGCAAACTCCGCATTCCCTCTGTCGTCGATGCTCAGGTCGACCGTCTTCTATCCGATCCCCGAAGCATGGAATTCTATCGTTGCTTTGTAACGCAATGGTTGAACATGGATCAGCCTATTACGTTGACGATGTCTCACTTCAAGAAGCAAGACTTCAAGTTTGGGCGAAATCTTAAGGACTCGATGAACGCGGAAACCGTTCAATATGTCGCTCGGCTCTTCGCGGAAAACCGGCCGGCTGTCGAATTGGTTGCTAGTGACTGGACGATGATGAACGATATCTTGGCATTTCATTATGGAGTCGCTGGAGTTGAGGGAGCCGAATTTCGCAAAGTGATTTTGCGGCCGGATGAATGCGATCCGCGAGGTGGGGGTATTTTGGGGCACGCTGGAATCCAGTCGATGCTGTGTTGGATGGGCGACAACTGGGTGATCTATCGAGGCGCTTGGGCCCTCAATCACATCCTGGACGATCCGCCGCCACCACCGCCACTGGAAGTCCCCGAGCTATTACCCTTTGATAAACAGAACCAGGGAAAACACTTTCGCGAGCTACTTGTCCAACATCAGGCGGATAGCAAGTGCAATGTGTGTCACAAAAAGATTGATCCCTTAGGATTCGCTTTTCAGAATTTCGACCTAAGCGGTCGTTGGCGGGAAGTTGAACATGACCGTTATCATCGTGCCGAACTTGACGGGAAAATCGAATGGCGCGGGCAAGGAGAGACGCGTCCCGTTGATGGGAAGGGATCTTTGCCTCGCGGCGAAGAGTTCGCAGATTATCACGAATTCAAGCAATTGCTTGCTGAAGCGTATCTCGATGACATCGTCAAGGGAATGCTGAAGAAGTTGACACTCTATGGTACCGGACGCACGGCCAACGTCGTCGATATCATAACGATACAGGCTATCATGAAAGAGCAGGCGGAACAGCAGTACCCAATGCGTGATCTGCTCAAAGCTTTAATTCGCTCCAAAATCTTTTGCGAGTCGTCTACCAGCCCTAGCAATGGATAAAGTGCCATGAATCGAAAAGCCAATCCGATCACGCGTCGAACGGTCCTTCGCGGTCTTGGAGCGACCATCGCATTGCCTTGCCTGGAAATTATGTCAGGTAAGACAAGGGCTGCTTCGCAGGGACAAAGAGATCCTTCTCGGCTTGCCTGTTTCTATATTCCCGGGTGCATCAATCAATACAACTGGTTTCCCGAAGACACCGGTTTTGACTACACAATCTCTCCTTCGCATCAGCCGCTTTCCCATCACCGAGACAAGTTTACTGTTCTCACAAGCCTTTCGCATATCGAAGGTCGGATTAGCGGGCACCCTCATCCCTACAACTTTTTGACGGGTCACAACATCAATATAACTCCAGGAGTAATGACCAATACGGTATCCATGGATCAGGTAGCCGCCAAGCATATTGGGCCGACGTACCTGCCTTCGTTGGCATTGTCTTGGACCTCTGGAGTGGGTGCCGCAACGCTGTCACGCAATGAGTTGGGCGTTGATATCCCCGCCACCAGTGACTACCGCTACGTCTTTGAAAACCTCTTTCCACCAGCCGACCCATCGCAGCTTAAACAAGCCAAGGCACGTATCGCCCTCAATCGCAGCATCCTTGACACCGCCGTGAGCGATGCAAAGCAGCTACAGCGTCAGCTCGGTAGGACGGACAAGCAGCGCATAGAACAGTATCTGACATCGATTCGCGAAGTGGAAAAGCGGCTGGACGACCGCGATGCCATTTTGCAGAAGGGACGCCCCAAGTTCGACGAGAAGAGCGTGAGGACAGAACCCAATTATGAGTCGAGCATGCGAGAGCATATAGAGTTGATGATGGATTTGATTGTGCTCGCTTTTCAAACCGACATGACCCGTGTTGTTACCCAAAGCCTTGGTGGCGAAGCAGGGCCGGTCTACACCGAATACAAAGATTGGTCGAAGGCTACCGGCGCGCCGACTCGTGGCGTGCATGACTATCATCACAAGGGTTCCGGAAATCGGGGCGCCGACAATCCAGACACGAAACTTATTGGTCTTCGCGATCGGATGTACTGCGAGTGTGTGGCGAACTTAATGGATAAGCTTTCTGCGATTGAAGCAAGTGAAGGCACCTTGCTCGACCACACCGTGTTGCTTATGGGAGGCTCTCAGATCAGCAGCCATTCAGGCAGCAGCTTCCCTCTGTTGTTGGCCGGTGGCAAACTACTTGGATTCCGTCACGGGCAGCACCTAAAGTGGAAGAGCAATGAGCGATCGGCATCAGACCTCTATTTGACGATCTTGCAGCAATTGCGCTGTCCGATCGACTCATTTAAGGAAAGCAAGAGCCCGATCACCGAAGTACTAGTATGATGGATGTTTTGTACGATGCCTTGGAACCATTCACTTATCGGATTCTTGCTCGGGGTAAGCATATTCTGTTCTTGCCGGTCTGGTGTTGCGACTGATCGCCCCAAGCAAATTGATTTGCTCGATGGCCACGATCGGTGGGTCCTCGCCGTCGCGATTAGTCCCGATAGTAAATGGCTGGTGTCTTGTGGGGACGATCAGATTCTGAGGCGATGGGACTTGAGAACAGGCAAGCTCGTACGAATTCTTCGACGCTTCGAGAGTGCCATCACCACTGTAGCCTATCACTCTGACGGAAAGCGAGTTGCCGTCGGTGCTTACGATGGCACACTTCAAGTTCTCAATGCTCAAAATGGAAACGTATTGAAGTCCTTCGATGGGCACGACGTAGCAGTTACAGTCGTGCGTTTCGATCCGAGCGGGAAGTACCTGGCATCGGGCAGCGCCGACGACTCGTTAGTTTTGTGGGACGCGAACCAAGGGGATGAGTTACTCACTATCCACCAGGGCAACGAATATGACGTTACCGCATTAGCCTTCAGCCCTGACGGGGGGCGAATTGTAACAGGGGACGGCGAGAGTGAGATTAAAGTCTGGAGTACGACCAACGGAGAGGAAGTCGAAACGCTTCGCGGTCACACCGAAACGGTAACGGCACTCGCCTACAGTCCGTCAGGCAAGCACCTCGTATCCGCGAGTTGGGACGATACTTTACGCGTGTGGGATGCTCGCACGGGTGAAGAGGTTCATGTCCTACGAGGACATACAGCCGATATCACATCGGTCATGTTTTCTCCTGATGATTCTTACATCGTCTCGGCCGGGGATGACAAAACGATCCGTATTTGGAATGCTGAAACCCACCAGTTGCAAACGACCATCCCTGCTCATAATGATCCGGTGATCTGTCTGGCAATCAGTTCCAATGGTCGACTACTTGTCTCGGGCAGTAAGGAAGTGATAGGCGTCTGGACATTGCTCCAATGACCTAAGGCTAACGATAGAAAGCTTGTCGATTCGCTCCCAACCGGAGAGCGTACTGATAGAACATCAGTAGATGTAAAGCAATTCACAGCCGAAGAAGTGCATTGTTTCTGCTTCGCCACTTTCTTGGATAAATGCCCCTGGTGGCATCAGCGTGTATGAGGCGGTTCCTGCTAGGTTATCGGTGAATACGACTTCGAGAATTCCTTCATACTGAGTCGTCACGTAGCGACTGCTACTAGCGGAACTGGGACGAAGGATTGAACCGCCAGCACCATACAAGGCATCATCGCGACTATATCGCCAGAGGAAGTCGACGTCGAAGGTCAAGTTGACCTGAGGCGAGAGATCTAGGCTTAGAGAGGGATGAATGTCTATCAAATTGTAGGGAGCGATGACTCCTGATTCGCCAAAATACTTGAGCTTAGGATACAGCGGGTTGAAGGTTCCAAGTTTGGCGTCGTTGGGATCGGTGTCGCCACTAATGAAATCAACCTTGAGGTCGAATCCAGGCTCGAAGACAAGATCATGCATCTGATAGCCTATCTGCATCGCGAGTGACCAAGCCTCAATTCGTTTCTCGCCAAACTCACCAAGTTGGATGAACAACTCGGGATTCCAACTCCAAGAATTCCATGTGCCGTATAGGCGAGTACCAAACGTATGGCGAAGTTCTCTGCCGGTTCCTTCGTCAAATACGGCTTGCGTGTTCTCCGAACCGATATAGTAAAGATCCACCCCAACAGACTCGGAGGCATCGTCGGTGCATTCAATTAGGTCGATCGTGGCGTATAAACTCCAAAGCTGTTGTGTGCGGCTCCATTGGTCGTCGAAGGCTCCAACTTCCGCTCGGACGGGACGTCCGTAGAAGATGAAGGTCTGCGATTGGTCGCGAATTTGTCGGAGTTCGATGGTATCGAATGAACGAAGTACATTCGTGCCGTAGCGGGTAGAGATGAGACGTCCCGAACCGAATTCGGTGAGTTGCCGCCCGAGACGGAAACGCCATACATCTTCGCTGTCCAGTTCGATATCAACGAATGCCTGCAAGATGTCGGAGATGTCTTCATCAATAGGCGAAGGCATCGGCTCGACATCGACCGCAGGTGCGACAATGAGTTCGCCGAAGAAGCGAGTGTTCTGCATGGGATGCCAGTCGAGTGTTGGCAATGCCCTCAGCCAGAGATAGCCATCTCGATCTCCCGCATTCATCCCCCAGTTTGCGTTTTCAAGCTTTTCATACCTCGCACGTAGTTCCGTGCCCGTTGTAACGTAACCACTGGCAGTTGAAATGTACTTGAGTGGAACCCACCATTGGCCTTGAGGCAGGTCCGTTGATTCCAGGAAGGACCAGTCTTCGTTGTATCGCAATGGACCGCTAGCTTTCTCAGTCTGCTGAGCCGATGATGTCGTCCATAAGACAAGAAGTAAACCAATGCTAAGAATTCCATTTCGATACATCGGAAGCTTAAGGTTACGCCACGAAATCAGTAAGTGGAGGACTGATATCAGATTCGTGAGCTATGAGTATTGAACGATCTTGCTCTAGATGCCATTTGATCTTGGTGAGTCGAGAGCATCTGAATAATGTCATCCTAGCTCAGATCTCCATCGTCCCGGAGAAAGACCGACGATCTTTTTAAAGTGGCGACTGAAGTGAGCCTGGTCTGCAAATCCACAAGCCGAAGCGACACTAGCCAGCGACAAGTCAGGCACACTTCGCATAAGCTCTTGCGAGCGTTCGATTCGGATCTTTGTTAGATAGAAGTAGGGAGGGTGACCGGTCGCGTGTTTGAAAAGCCTTGAAAAATAGAAGGAACTCACGCCTGCCGCGTTGGCCAATTCATCAAGCGAGATACTTTGGTTAAATCGATCGTTCAGAATCTCAGTGACTCGTCGCAGTGCGGCGACATCCAACGCCGGGATATGATTGTCGGCTTGCTTCAGAATTGAAGCATGGTCTAACAGGCGACTTACGATCGCTCTGACTGCGACGTCGACATAGAGTCGCCCATTGGGACTGCCGCTATTCGCCTCAATCCAAACCGATTCGATAAGACCATGCAGGTAAGTATCGTGACGATCACCACGAAAGATCCCGTTCAGATCATCTTTTAGTTGAACTGAAGTGATATCAGCTGCTTTGCAAAGTTCTTCGGCTGGAAGACTCAAGCTAAGCAGTTCAAAGACGCCATCTCCCTCGATCTCAGACTGTAGGTTTGCGGGAGTAACGATAAATCGCCCAGGTGCTCCTTTGACCGAAAACTTGCCTTGTCCCAGGTCGATATCCGCCCTGGACCAACCACGACTTATCATCTGGATATGAAAGTCAGGCGTGGGGGGGCTGCCAAATGCCTCTCGAATTCGTGCGCGACATATAGAGACTGGTGTCCCCGAGACTTCGCGGACTTCGGAAGCCATGCAACGATTCTGCCATTCGCGACTTCGTGCCCACGTGGCGAAGCTATCGTACACCATGCTTGATGCCTACCCAGATCTACAAAGTAGAGAACGCTTGAGCACGAAACGTGATCAGCCGGAGGCCGAGTAACGATCGATTATGTTGGTCAAGTTCTGGCGACTACTCGGACCGCGCTCAAAGCATTTCAGAGAAAGTTACCGCTGGACTAGAAGCTACTCGTATTCTTGTCGCTGTGGAATAACAAAACTGACTACGCTCATTCCCCTCTTAAGAAAAAGCTGAACTAGATTAGCAGTAAACGAACTGCAGTAGAAAAGAGGAACAGCCGCGCATTGATTAGCTTGGCGAACTTTCTTCGATGGTATCCCTTGGGAGCCCAGGCATTCACTGGAAAGTCCCTATGGGCGATTTGCTTGGTGTTTGCGAAGTCTCTTAAAGATGGCAAATCGCGGTCGAAACAATTTTGTCATTTCTCATGTGATATCAAAAAAATTGCGCGCCTAAATAAAGAGGGTCAGCAACCTACTCCTGTCGGCTGTGTTTTGAGCAAGATCGTTCAATACTTAGTCTTCACAGGTCGCCATTATGCTACCGCGAATGGTCCTCGATGTCGGCCGACACGCCCTCGTATCGGGGCAGAATTGGTGTCGTTTCGTGCTGAGTCCCTCAAGCTGTGCAACACCGATTCAAGCGATGGGCGTGTCGCCGCGGCATCCGATTGTGATCGCTCGGATTGTTAAGAAGTCTTCATCATTTCGATGAGCGTAGACAACCTACAACCAGCTTTGCGATTTCGATCTGTCGCCGAAAGGCGTGTTGTCAATTGAAAAGTTTTGCGTTGCACGCATGTGGTTTAGTGGTTTTTAAGCGAAGAGTTTTCAGGCTTTCACTTAGAGGCGCGATGGTTTCCGAGTCGCTTGGTTAGTGATCTCGGTGACCTATTGCTTCCCATTTTCAATGGATGGAGAGAGTTTAATGGCAAGCGTTCTTCCCAATACTGATGGTGGATTGCTCACCAAAGATAATTGCGCTTTAGTCTTCATCGATCATCAGCCTCAGATGGCATTCGGTGTGGCAAGCGGAATTGATCGGCAACTTCTGGTGAACAATGTCCTACTACTTGCCAAAGGGGCAAAAGAATTCGGCGTGCCTACCATCTTGACGACGGTCGAAACCGAATCGTTTAGTGGTCCTATGTGGCCGGAGTTGCTTGATGTATTTCCCGATCAGGATCCGATTGAACGGACAGGCATGAATTCGTGGGATACGCCCGCTTTCCGGGAAGCTGTCAAGGCAACTGGAAAGAAAAACATCATCATGTCTGGGCTTTGGACTGAGGTCTGCATCACCTGGCCGACACTCAACATGATCGGAGAAGGGTACAACATCTTCGTCGTGGAAGATGCGTGCGGGGGGACGTCGCCGGCAGCTCATGATGCGGCTCTTTCACGCATGGTACAGGCTGGTGCGGTTCGTATGACGACGGTCGGAACCGTTCTCGAGTTCCAAAGAGATTGGGCGAATCGCGAGCATTACGACGCGCTTATGCAGCTCTTTCGCGATCACGGCGGTGCATACGGCATTGGTATTGAGTATTGCTACACCATGGTGCACAAAGCCCCGCCTGCTCGTAAGGTACCAAGTTCGTAGTTCCAGGCCGTCGGCTGCGAATTGCAAAACGCCTACGCCCAAATGTTTGCGCAACCGAAGAGTTTTTCGCGGCAGTGGCAACATGGGTACTAACAGTTGTCGAGTCCATAGGCGCTCGATGAGATCCCCAGTGTAGGAATAGGAAAACATGGCCCCCGAAACGATTCTCTTCGGCGGACGTATCACCACTCAGAATCCTTCTAAACCCGAGGTGACAGCACTGTCGATTGAAGGTGGACGGGTTGTTGCGATCGGGAGTAACGATGAGATACTTGCAAGTGCCATCGCGTCGACCGAGGTCATCGACCTTGAGAATCGCCGGGTAATTCCGGGACTAAACGATTCCCACTTACACGTGATTCGCGCTGGACTCTTCGCAAATCTCGAACTCCGCTGGGATGGGATTCCCACGATCGCCGAAGCGATGCGACAACTGAAGGACCAAGCCCAAAGAACGCCTCCTCCACAATGGGTTCGCGTAATTGGTGGGTGGAACGAGTTTCAGTTTGCTGAAGGACGGATGCCGACTTTTGAGGAGATAAATGAAGCGGCTCCTGATACTCCGGTGTTTCTTCTTCATCTCTACGATTCAGCGATGTTAAACAAGGCCGCCATTCGGGCGCTCGGCCTCGACGAAAATACGAAGAACCCGCCTGGTGGTCTTTTCGCTCGTGACCATCGAGGAAAGCCGACGGGGCTACTCATCGCTGAACCTAATGCGTTGATTCTTTACTCGACAATAGCCAACGCTCCAAAGCTCTCGCGAGAAGACCAACTCAACTCAACGCGTCACTTTATGAGGGAGTTGAATCGATTTGGTGTAACAAGTGTCGCCGACGCAGGCGGTGGAGGGCAGAATTATCCCAATGACTATGACGTCATCAGCCAACTCGAAAAAGACGGTCACTTGACGTTAAGGATTGCTTATAGTCTTTTCGCCCAGAAACCGGGTGAGGAACTAAGTGACTACCTTCGCTGGCTTGACATGACCCATCCGGGCGATGGCTCTGATATGTTGCGCGTTAACGGGGCAGGGGAGAACCTGGTTTGGAGTGCCGCCGACTTTGAAAACTTCCTACAGCCGCGACCAGATCTTAAGCCGGTGATGGAATCGGAACTTGAGGCGATTGTTTTCAAACTGGCCGAAGCAAAATGGCCGTGGCGTATTCATGCAACATACGATGAGACGATAGACCGATTCTTGAACATATTCGAGCGGGTCCACCAAGAGCACCCAATCGATGGTCTACGCTGGTTTATTGACCATGCGGAGACAGTGACCACCCGAAACCTCGAACGGATTAAACGGTTGGGTGGTGGCGTCGCGATTCAACATCGGATGGCCTACCAAGGAGAGTACTTCATTCGTCGTTACGGCGCGGAAGAAGTCAAACGACATCCACCGATTCGTGAGATGCTGAAGATGGGCCTTCCCGTGGGTGCCGGCACGGATGGAACGCGTGTTGCAAGCTATCATCCGTGGACCTGTCTCTGGTGGCTAGTGACGGGCAAAACCGTTGGTGGGACAGTACTTCACGCTAGTGAAGATTGTCTTTCTCGAGAAGAGGCGCTTCGCCTGTACACACAGGGAAGTGCCTGGTTCAGTGGAGAAGATGACCATAAGGGGACATTGTCTCCAGGTAGTTTTGCTGACTTGGCGGTGTTGAGCGAAGACTACTTCTCCATTGAGCCTGATCGAATACGTAGTTTGGAAAGCCTACTGACACTTGTTGGAGGCAAGGTCGTCTATGGAAAACAGGAGTACGCGAATCTTGCGCCGGAGCTACCGCCGGTGAGTCCCGATTGGTCCCCAGTTGCTCACTACGGGGGCTACAACAACACGAATACCATTCCGCCGAGTCATGAACATGCACCCATCATGGCCGCCGACGGTCGTGTATGGACGACTGGTTGTGGCTGCGGCGTCTAGGCCTCACTTTCATTTCAAATGCGGGATCATCCGAAATTACTTTGAGACCTGACTTCATGCTTCAAGAATCCGACACTTCCGTACCGTCGCGCTAGTTTTCTCAATAAAGACTTTATTTCAACAACCTGAGACAAGTAAATGAATGTTATTGACGCTGCCTACCAACGACGTGCCATCAAGCACTTTGAACCGAATCATGAAATCTCCGCGGATGAAGAGCGAAAGCTGCTCGAAGCAACGATTCAATCCCCGACCAGTTTCAATATCCAGCATTGGCGATTCGTCATTCTGCGGGATCCCCAACTGCGGTCAAAGATCCGAACTGAATTAGGGAATGATCAGGCGCAGATGACCGACGCTTCTTTACTCGTTTTGTTTACAGCAGATATGAAAGCTTGGGAGAAGGAACCGCATCGGTATTGGAAAAATGCACCCCAGGAAGTCGCCGATTTACTCGTGAATTGGATGGGGCCCTTTCATGAAGGGCGGGAATGGCTTCAACGGGATGAAGCCCAGCGTTCGATCGGAATGGCAATGCAAACGTTGATGCTTGTCGCCAAAGGGATGGGCTACGAGTCATGTCCTATGATTGGCTTTGATATCGAGAAAGTTGCGGAACTTATTAAGTTGCCAGAAGATCACGTCATGGGACCGATGATTGCCATTGGCAAAGGAACGAAAGACGCATGGCCCAAGCCTGGTCAACTGACTTTGGACGAGATTTGCTTCGAAAATAGCTTCACCTAAATCGATCCAATCAGCGAGAATAGAGAGAAATTCGTTCTCGCGGGTTGTCCGGATCTACGATAGAAGGTTTGGCGCCGCCGATCGATGCAAGGCTTTTTCGTAGTGAGATGATCGATGACAGTTGAATTGGCATTTCCCACGCTCGACGATGACCAAATGCGTGAGGTGCAGCGTTTGGGAGAAAGGCTGGAAGTTAGGGCCGAATCGGTACTGATTCCTGCTGGGCAAAAGGATTACCCATTCTTTGTTATCGAAAGCGGCAAAGTGAAAATCCTTGAAATAGATGAGGACCACGAGACGTTGATCGCGACGCATGGCGCTAGGGCGTTTACGGGCGACGTCGACATGCTGACTGGGAGGTCTTCAATTTTCACGGCCAGAGCCGCTGAGGACTCTGTCGTTTATACGTTTCCCGCAGAGCAACTTCGTAGGCTGCTTGCTTCCTGTCCCCATCTGAGTGAATTGCTGCTCGAGGCATTTCAGTCTCGCAGAAAACTCTTGGACAGACTGCCTTTTCTAGGCGTAAGAGTGATCGGCAAATCGAATAATGCGAACACTTCGCGGTTGAGGGAATTCCTGTACAAAAACCATGTGCCGCACACCTTCATCGAAGTGGAGTCGTCCGAAGGTAAACAGCAGAGGCGTATCCTCAACGCAGACTCTCTCGAGCTTCCAATCGTACGATGCAACGGGCACACGATTGGGAATCCCTCAATGCGGGAATTCGCACGATGCTTAGGCATTGATAAGTCGGTTGAAGGAGAAACTTTCGATTTAGCGATTGTCGGTGGTGGACCGGCCGGACTTGCTGCGGCGGTCTACGCGGCTAGCGAAGCCCTAGATGTGCTTGTCATTGATAAGGTCGGTCCGGGAGGGCAAGCTGGGAGCAGTTCCAAGATCGAAAACTTTATCGGCTTCCCTTCCGGGATTTCGGGAAATGAACTCGCCAGTCGTAGCTATCTACAGGCACTTAAGTTTGGTGCGACGTTTATCGCGCCGGAAGTCGTGACAGGCCTGGAGTCAGACGACGAAGAAGGACATCGTCTACGGCTGGAAAGCGGACAGATCGTCCATGCAAGATGTGTCTTGGTTACCAGTGGTGTAACGTATCGCCAACTTGGTATCCCGGGATGTACCAGGTTTGAAGGAGCAGGAGTCTACTATGCCGCGACCTCGGTCGAATCGAGGGCGTGTGCTGATGCCCACGCGGTGGTCGTTGGTGGAGGAAACTCCGCAGGGCAAGCTGCGATGTTTCTGGCAAATTCATCGGAGCACGTTCACTTGTTGATCCGTGGAGATGATTTGGCCAAAAGCATGTCAGCCTATCTATGCGATAGAATCGGAAATCACCCGCGGATCGAAGTGCATCGCAATACTGAAGTTGATGAAGTATGTGGAGGTGATTGCGTCGAATTGATTCGCATGCGGAATAATGCAACCGGTGCGGTCACCAACATTGAGTGCTCCGGCCTATTCATATTCATCGGGGCGCGTCCGCATACCCAGTGGTTACCCGAAGACGTCTTGCTTGATGAAAAAGGATTCGTACTGACGGGGACGAGTTTCTTTTCTGATGAGAGACTTCGCGGTCACTGGCCAATTGACCGTCCACCTTGTGATCTGGAGACGACAAGGCCCGGCATCTTGGCCGGAGGGGATGTGAGGTCAGGTTCGACCAAGCGTTGTGGCTTTGCCGTCGGGGATGGGTCGCTTGCGGTGGCATGTGTGCACCGATATCTCAATGGATTGACTTAATCCTCGGGAGTGTCCGAAGGAAACCGACGACTGCTAATCCGGGGGGAATGGCAAGCATGTTTCGAATTCTATCTCTTCCCGGTGGTGGCCTTCGGGGAGCGTTTGCCATCGGTTTTCTGGCAGAGATAGAGCAATGTCTTGAACACCCAATCGGCGAGTACTTTGACCTAATTGCGGGCACTTCAACCGGTTCCATTACCGCAAGTGCGTTATGTCATGGAATGACGGCCAAAGCCCTAGAGGACTTTTACAACGACTACTCGGAACAAATCTTTCGGCCTCGGGAACGCTATACTCCCAACCGGGCATTTCGACCAATTTATTCGCTTCTTAGATCGATTTTAGCGACCAGAACTTCTATTGATCTCGATCACTTCTTTCAGTCTCGCTATTGCCCTTTCAGTCTGAACGATGCGTTGGAGGCTGGCTTTGGTGATTGTCGACTTTCTGAACTTTCCAAAAGCCGACTGCTTGTTCCTTCCGTGAATCTAAGCGATGGCAAGACAAGAGTGTTTCGGACCCCGCATCTTCCGCGCCGAAGCGATTCTCATGACTGGCGCGTCGTTGATGTGATCATCGCTTCAGCGGCTGCCCCGACCTATTTTCCCCACAAAACGATGCCTGATGGCAAGAGTTATGTCGATGGAGGGCTCTGGGCGAACGATCCCGGATTAGCAGCTATCTCAGAAACAGTTCGCATCACCGAGCAGTGCCGTCGAGAAGAGGACATCCCTTTTAATCTCTCCGATATTTGGATGCTGTCCCTTGGCACGGGGCAATCAAGCTATTCCCTCTCGCCACCCAACGCGGACGCAGGCATGTTGTATTGGAGTCGGCACATCGCGGAAGTCATGAGCATATCTCAAGTGCAAGGAACACAGTTGCCTTTGCGTTTTGTTTTAGAGTCGCGATATCGCCAGGTAGACTTCGACCTTAACGATCCGACATGGACTTTGGACAACACAGCCGTCACTCGTGACCTGTTTCAACTTGGTCATGACCGTGCAAGTGAGTTGTTCAGTGAAATCCGCGATCCCTATTTCTCTGAGCCAACAACCCCCTTTGTCCCCTTCAATCAATAGATCTCCGTTAGAGGCTGAGACGAATGATCGAACCACCAACCTACGCACGACGCCTTGACCACGGAAATGGATAAGATGGCAAACGAGGCAGAAGATGCAATCGCGAACCAATCACCTCTCGCGAATCCTGTTTTTCGAGCAATCTGGATTGCCAGTGTTGCTTCTAATATTGGTACATGGGTCCAGGACGTTGGTACCGCCTGGCTCATGACGACCTTGGCGCCTTCCCCCATGATGGTCGCGCTCGTGCAGGCAGCGGCAACCGCGCCGATGTTTGTTTTGGCTTTACCGGCTGGGGCGCTTGCAGACATTGTTGATCGACGAAAACTGATTCTGCTTGCCCAACTGTGGATGCTGATTGCCGCGGCAAGTCTTACCGTTCTTACCTTTACTGAAAGTGTTACCCCATTCGTATTGCTTGCAATTACATTCGCTCTCGGTGTTGGGTTTGCCTTGAATTCACCTGCCTGGCAAGCTATTGTTCCCGATCTTGTACCTTCGCAGCAACTGGACAGTGCCGTCACGTTGACTGGCGTCGGAATCAATGTAGCACGAGCGATTGGGCCAGCAATTGGTGGGGTGCTGGTTGCACGTGCCGGCCCGGAGGCCGCGTTTCTCTTTAATTCAGTAAGCTATCTGGGCGTTTTATTTGTGCTGTATCGGTGGCAGCCTGTACCAACGGGCGAACGGACGCCGAAGGAAAGCATCGGTGGAGCGATAGCCATTGGTGTCCGCTATGTAAGCCACAATCCTGTCTTTCAAATCGTTCTTCTGCGAACGCTGGCATTCATCTTCTTCGGAAGTGCACTCTGGGCGCATTTACCGCTTATCGCCAAAGATCAGCTGGGCACGGAAGCTGGAGGATACGGTTTGCTACTTGGAACGATTTGAATCGGTGCGGTGGGAACAGCATTCTTACTTCCAAGACTTAGGAAAAGAATCTCGAGCAACTCGATCGTGACGGGATCGACAGTAGGCCTTGCGGCTGCTTTCGTCGCAATGGGCTTCGTCCCTAGTCTTCCATTGATGTGTATCGTTCTACTCCCTGTCGGAGCATTCTGGGTAGCCAACCTGTCGAGCTTGAATGTTTCTGCGCAAACGACGATCGCTCAATGGGTGAAAGCACGTGCACTTGCCGTGTACTTGTTAGTGTTTTTCGGTGGAATGTCGAGCGGTGCTATTTTTTGGGGAGTGATCGCTAGCCAGTTGGGAATTCAGAATTCCCTTGTCTTGGCCGCTTCGGGAATGATTGTGACAACGATTGCAACTTTACCTTTCCCACTAAGAAAGGTCGAGAAGCAAGGACTGCTGCCTTCTTTACATTGGCCAGTTCCTTACGTTGCACTCAATTCCGTGGACGATTCGAGTCCCGTGATTGTGACAATCGACTACCAAGTCGCCATCGAAGACCAGGAAGGCTATCTTGAACTGATGAAGAAGCTAAGTCAAGCTCGGCTCCGAACTGGCGCCTATCGCTGGTTTCTTTCACAGGACGTCGCGAACCATGAACGCTGGATAGAGACCTTCTTTGTCGCCTCCTGGGCGGAACATGAACGTCAGCACCATCGTGTCTCTAATGAAGACGCCTTGATTCAATCACAGATTGCAGAACTACTTGTTGACGATAATCCGCCTCGGGTTAGTCATCAGATTATCAGGTATGCCTAGCAGTTGAGAGTGATCGACGGAACGGCTTTGTCGATCGCCTGTATCAATCTGCTGTGCGCAATTCTTCAAAATCATTGACCACAGCCTCGGCAGCACGTCGCCCTGAGGCCATGGCTCCGTTGATGGAAGCCGTGTCGCAGTAATCACCGCAACGATATACGCCGGTTGAGAGACGAGAACTTTTCTCGACAGGTTCGAGTGCCGGAGCAACCTGCCGAGGCAACGCGTAGTGAATGGGATACGTTCTCAAATGTCGCCAGCCGTAGACTGTCGAACCAAACCACTCGCGGAGTTGACTCGAGACGGCATCTACTTGCGGTTCCTGTTTGGCCTTAAGTAGAGCTGTGACAGAGATTAACGATTGTCCTGGTGGAGCATAGTTGGCTGCTAGTTGGCTCGGTACACAAACGTTATTAATCGGACCAAGCCCTTGTCCATTGAGCATGAGAATAGGCTCTTCAATTGGCGGTTCATCCGCAGCAAAGTACATGCACACGACGCGATTGGCTTCGCTTTCAGGAGAGTTCCCGGTAAGCTTTCTCGCAGTTGGTTCGTCAGTCGCGACTACAATGTGCTTTGCGGTTAATTGGAGACCAGATGACAGTTCCACGCCCCCCGCGCGTACCGCTTTTACTGGTGAATTTAGTCTTAGAACGCCCTCCGGTAGTCGACTGGCCAACTGGTTAGGTATCGCCCGCATTCCATCCGACGGCAACGCAGCGTCACCCGTTGAGAACATCCGGAACACGAATTCACACATTCGACGCGAAGTATTTAAATCCTGTTCCAGGAATATGCCACCCAGAAACGGGCGGAAGAACCTTTCGATGACAGTTGGAGAAAAACCTCGTTGCTGAAGCATCTCAATTGTTGTGATCTCAGGACTCTTGTAGAGCCGGCGCAGGTCAGCAGTTGTCGTATCGTGACGGAACTTGGCGATACGTATCTTGTCCATAGCAGAGGCAACTGGTGACAGCGCAGTAGCGAGTAAGTCGCCGGGTTTTCGCCATGGATCGGAAAAACGGCGAAACTTGCCGTCGTGCCAGATAAGGGCCCCCGGTGCAAAGCGGTTTAGCTTAAGCTCGGGATAGTTGAGAATTCTTTTTGCCTCTGGATATGCCGTCAAAAAGACTTGAAAACCTCGATCAAGAAGAAAGCCCTCGTACTCATCGGTTGCGATCCTTCCTCCGGCTGAATCGCTAGATTCAAGCACCAATAACTTGAGTCCCTTCGAACAGAGTTCTTCCGCACAGGTCAATCCAGCGATGCCGGCTCCAACGATGATTACGTCCCATTCCGCCATAATATTTCTCACCAACCAAACGTACCCGACTCGCCCTTGAACGGCCCAACTATTTCCGGAGTGATCCACCCACCGTAGAAATTCCCGGCTTGTGGCAGAACAGGATGGCCATCAACAAAGCAATCAATTCGACCTGGATAAAACGAAAAGAATCCCTTGATTGGTTCGAATTGGACAGATGGCTGATCATACGACCAACCAATATCTAGTTGTGCTGCCCGCCCCGGTATCTCCAATGACCAATAACTCGCCTGTCCCTTCCACTCACAGAAGGTTCGGCTTTCGGATCGGCTGAGATACTGTTGATCTACATCCGTCAGTGGTAGGTAGAACGTTGGCGGACTAGCCGTTTCACAGACGCGCAAGCTCCGTGCCGTGCGTGCAATAATGGTCTCGCCAGAACGGATAATTACCTCGCGATTATCCTCCACAATCGCTGGAGGTCTCGGGTAATCCCAGACCGATTCCTGCCCTTCCTTAGGTTCTATCGCAAACGCCGGGCGACGTTGCCCCGTATTCTTCCACTGACCCCTGGCAAGCTTAATCCTCTCCGAGTGTTCCATGATTTGAAGACTATTCGAAAGTAACTGTTGTTCTTGCTCTATGCTCGACACACTTCGCAGGATCGACGTCAGTCTTCCTTAGAAATGCAATACAAGTGATCAACTGTGCGAAGATAGATTCGACCGTCGGCTAAGGCAGGCGTTCCCCAGGCTTGTTGATCAAGTTCATTCACTGAGACCACTTCAAGTTCGTCACCTGCCGAGATGACATATGTGTTTCCATTGGAATCCATCGCATAAACATATTGACCATCCGACCACGGTGAAGCCCAGAATGCAGGAGCACGACCAACCCGACTTCGATACTTCAACTTCCCACTTTCAGCATCTACACAGCGAACGACTCCAAGACGACGTTCAAAGAAGTACAGATTGCCGTTCAGGTAAGTGGGGGATGCCATTTGGATGCCAGATTCATCCATCCTCCACTGAACAAACTCACCGATGTTACCGTCGTCGGGAGGAGTAATGTCACCACTTCCGCCTGGCTTGATAGCATAAAGTCGACCCCCTCCGTCATCGTCGCCGCCTCGATTGCGGAACTCATTTCCGATGAAGAGTCGATCGCCAATCGCGACTGGTGTTGCGGACGATCGCCCTTTATTCATATCAATTTGCCAAAGCAGCTTTCCACTCGATGGATCATAAGAGCGATAAATCATTCCACCGACAATCAATTCGTTCCTTAGGGAGTTCTTCCAGATGAAAGGACTGCTGTATTGGGAAGACTCATCGCGATTGACTCGCCAGACTTCGTTGCCAGTCTTCGTATCCAAGGCAACCAGGAACGATTGTTCCTGATTGTCGACCTGAACAAACAAACGATCGTTGAGAAGTGTCGGAGAACTTGCCGTACCCCATCCGGCACGCATTTCGTAAACGCCTAGGTCCTTTTGCCACAGCAAATTACCTTCCATATCCAGGCAGAAGACTCCATTCATGCCGAAGTATACGTAGATCCGTCGGCCGTCAGTGACAGGGGTCTCGGTCGAATAAGTATTTGTGCTGTGTCTTGATAGTGTCGGCTTCCCTGTCTTCACAGTTTTACGCCAGACGACATCTCCCTCATTTCCATTGATGCAAACCACATCAAAGTGGTAATTGACATTTACCAGGTCGTTGCGATCACGCCCATAACCGCCATTGTTTGACTCTGGTCGAGTTGCGTCACCTTTGTTCGGATCAGAAGGAACCGCAGCTGTCAGGAACACGCGATTGTCCCAAACTATCGGCTGAGACCAGCCTTCACCTTGGAGAGGAATCTTCCAACGGATATTGGTTTGAGTTCCGTCTTCATCTGACCAGGTAATTGGGAGCGGCGCAGCCGAAATTGCGTTCGAATCTGCACCGCGAAACTGAGGGTAGTTTTCGGCGATGCAAAACTGCGACAGCGAAACGAGAACGAACAACGCCGCTAATATCCGAAGTTTCATGTCCCCATCCTTCCACATAGTGTCTTGTATTGGCCTCGCGGTCTTAGCTGCAGCATGAAGCTGTTGAAATCAAATCGAACGAGTTTTGGTAGAAGATGCAAGCGATTTCACACGCTCCTGCGAGCGAACACCGTAAATTAGCCAGTGTGACAACAGTAGATGTGAGAAAAGTGGCCTTACGTTCAGGTCCTTACTTTGCGAAACAGGAACTCGAACTAACCTGCCCTCACGAATGAAACCAGTCTTTAAGAGCTACTCTTCAAGAATTCTTTCCCCTGGAAGAAGTGTATCACGAGGGCTTTCCCAAGCGGTGTCCGACACTGTCTGAAGTTAAGATGATGCAACCATTGGTTGTTGGTGGGAGCTGAATTCCTTCAGACTTGAACCAATGAATCCGATTCCGAAGCGTGAGTAATTTGAGAAAGCGCATAACACTCAAATGTGCGCGAACTCAACTACACACTTCTACACACTTTGCACCCCGAATACGCGCATTTCCCGAGAATTATTGCGATTGAATAAGACGATTTGCAACGTTTTGCGAATCATCGTAAACTACTCCTGTTATACGGTTTCAGGCTAAAAGAGCAGGGCTTTCTGGGCGGCCTCATAACCTCGAGGTCGTCGGTTCAAATCCGGCCCCCGCCACTTAGACCCTGGTTTAGCAAATAAAGCTCAACCAGGGTTTTTTCGTGCCTCCTCTGAGGTTGGGATAGAATCGGTTCGTTTTATCCCACTATCTCGCAACGAGTTGCGTGGCCGCGTTTTCTCTTCTTGGTTGTCTCTGTCTAAGTGAGACATAACCCGGCCGATCTCTTTGACCAATCTCAACGGCTCAATTTGGCGTTTGTCTCACCAATTTGGCAGAGACACTACCGCCGGGTTAATAGGGTGTTGGGCTCGGTAGAGTGAGGCATACGCGAACTTGGGCTTAAGCAAATTTGAGTAGTCTGACTTCTAAGCAGCACTCGCAAACGCGGGACGGTTCGTCCTTGGGCTATCGACATCAATCGTCCAAGAATAGTACCGACGAAGAAAACTGGCAAATTCCCGTGAATACCTTGAAAATGTCCGTAATCTTCAAGCTTCGGCCACGCTAACTCATTTAGAGGGACAACAAGTTGCCGGATGACATTGCTGAACAATTCGAGAAGTACCGCGAGTATCTCGGGGTCCTGGGGCGTATGCAACTTGACGATCAGTTGGCTGGGAAAGTGGACCTGTCAGGTGTAGTTCAATTGACACTATTCGAAGCAAGCCGCAGTGGATGGGAAGAGCGTACCGAAGATGATCGGCTTCCGTGGATACGACGAATATTTGCCCACAACCTACTGGACGAGATTCGCAAGTTCCGTTCCCAGACGCGTGATGTCACTCGAGAGCACTCGATTGAGCAATCGGCCTCCCGGCTGAATCAATGGCTCGCGAGCGAACAGTCCACTCCGAGCAGGAAAGCCATGATGGCGGAAGAAGAGTTGCGGCTGGCAATCGCGCTTGCATGCCTGCCTGATGCACAGCGAGTGGCAATCGAACTACATCATCTCAAGGGCTTGCCGCTTGATCATATCAGTCAACGAATGAACAAGACCAAAGGCGCCGTTGCCGCATTGATCTTCAGAGGCACATCGAACCTGCGTGAACTTTTGACTAACCAGCAGGACAATCCTGATGTCTGATTCCTACAACTCCAAATTTCTGGATGATCCCGAATTCCAATCGCTCTTGGTTGGCTGCCTGGAATCGCTACAACGTGAAGAGACGATTGATCGCCAGGCTCTCGCCAAAGACTTTCGAAGTATGCCGCTGAGATCGGCAAGTTTCTCCAGGACAGGCAGCTTCTAGAGCAGGTTGCCTCCGGCTTCGGAGATGTTGAGCCCTCGCGAGTTACGATCTCGGCCTATGAACAGACGATTGATTCACGTAGCGGAAAGGAAGCGTTTGCTGTTGGTGATTCGATCGTGCTCGTATTCGAGCAAGATGACCAATACGACGTGCTGCCGTTCTTCTGGGTGCCAGAGGAAGGTGCCAAGCGGCGCGAGAAACGCGATCATGCTCCGTACATACCCTGGATCCAGCAAAGGTACATCGAAGCCTCACCCGGTTAAGTCGTCGACTACGAACGTATTCGTGCACGGATCAACGAACTAGGAAAACGGTTCGAGATCGAGCAGGTCGCGATCGACCGTTGGAATGCGACACAATTGGCTACGCAGCTCGATGATGATGGATTCGAGATCGTGTCCTTCGGCCAAGGCTACGCAAGTATATCGGCGCCGACGAAGAAGCTGGAAGAGTTGGTGTTGTCTCGGAAGCTACGCCATTCCGGTCATCCTGTGTTGCGTTGGATGGCAGGCAACGTGGCGATCGAGCAGGACGCAGCCGATAACTGGAAGCCGTCGAAGAAGAAGAGTCAGGAGCGGATTGATGGAATTGTCGCTCTGGTGATGGCGGCGGATCTGGCGACTCGGCACGTGGAGTATGAAAGTCCCTATAGCAAGCGGGGGATGTTGTTTCTTTAACTGTGTAGTGCCACGCCCAACGTGTCCTGGTTAATATAGCGAACTCGTTTAATCGGTAGTTTCTTGCATGCTACTAAACCTCAGCCAGCGAGTCTCGATTAGGCGCTTTAGCGAACTGCCATCCGTATTACCTAATCCGAACAACCAGACCACCAGCACTGGAAATATGCGTACGATCCGCATGTTCCGCAGTCGTTCATGTCTATGAGAGTCCGATCTCAGTTCTGGACCGTGCCCAATTCGACCTCCTAATGCGATGCCTGAGCTTGCTATCACGCGTGCCCAGGCCTGCGCCTATGCATGGTGAGATTGCCGAATGCTGGCACTTGATTCCAAAACCTATTGTTGCCTATCTCTTTTGCTGCTGGTTGGCGGCTGCGCTACGACTGCCCCGTCGCCCAGTGCGAAGCCGGCGTTGGCTGATCCGAGTCTGCATGCGGCAGCTCGTTTGCCTGACGCTGAGGTTGACGTCGCGGTTGTGCCCTCTGTGGTCGACCTTCCGGCGGAACCGATTGACGAGCCGGTCGTTCAATTGACTGCCTACCAAGGGGAAGATTCATCAGAAACGCTCGCCGGACTCGAGCAGATGGCGCGGAACCGAAATCCACGGCTGACGCGGCTCTATCAGGAGTATCAAGGTTCGTTGGCCAAGTCGCAGTATGCCGACAAGTTGCCCGATCCTCGTTTCGGAGCCAACGTGTTTGGCAACGCCATTGAGACGGCCGCCGGATCACAGCGGGCCAACATGACCTTCAGCCAGGCAATTCCCTGGCTTTCACGCCTACGAGCCGATGAGCAGCGGGCAATATTCGAGGCGTATGCCATCGCTGCAGAGCTTGAAGCGGAAACGCTGCGGGTCGAAGCGGCCGTTCGGACGAATTGGTACCGCTTGTATGTGCTCGATCAGCAGATCGAGATTGCTCAAGCGAATCAGCAGCTGCTTCAATCGCTGATCGATGTTGCCAATGCCAGGATCGCGACAGGGGCCGCTTCGCAGGGGGATGTCCTGCTGGGGACGCTGGAGCTTTCGCAACTAGAAGAACGGCTGCTCACCTACCGGCGTCAACGCCTCGGCGTGCAGGCCGAGCTCAACCGGCTGGTGGCTCGCGATACGGAAACGCCGATCGGCTCGCCGAAAACAATTCAGCCGAGTTTGCCAACAGTAAGTGCTGATGAACTAGCGCACATTGCGATTCAGAATCAGCCAGAGATTGAGGCCGCGCAGATGAAAGCCCATGCCACTCGCTGGGGCGTGGAGGTTGTCCGGCTGATGCGCCGGCCTGAGTTCGTCCTTTCGGCCAGTTACTACCCGACCGACGACAATCGTCCACCGAGCACCGTTGTGGATGTCGGGCAAGACCCATGGGCGTTGGGTGCTCAGGTCAGTATTCCGATCTGGCATAACAAATACGATGCCATGGAGATCGAAGCGAAGTGGAAGCATCAGGCCGCGCATAGTTCTGTCGAAGAACTCGCGGATCGGTACGAAGCGATGATCGTCGACCTGTTGGCCGAGGCGCGGCGTGCCCAGGAAACGGCATCGCTTTACGAGTCGACGATCCTTCCCCAGGCCCGTCAGACGCTGGATGCCGACCAGCAGGCCTATGCCAACGGGGCGGTCGAGTTCGATCGGGTGATTCGCGACTATCGCAGTCTGCTGACCCTGGAAGTGGGCTACCACCAGGCCATGGGCGATCTGGCGACCGCAGTTGCCAAACTGTCCCAGACGAGCGGAACGGATGTCACATTGCTGGTTCCACCACAGCCTTGATTCGTGCCAAAGTCTTTACACTCAGCGGGTTTGCTCTCATGAACCGACGTTGACGTTCGATGGATCTCGGCCTAGACTTCCTTGTACTAGTTGAATTAACCCTGGAAGGTCTCGTGTCCGATATTCTCCGCAAAACGACCGTTCTCACGGCAATTGTCGCGTTGCTGCTGCCGTCGTTTTGTCTGGGCTCAGTCGGCAATTGTGCTTGTTCCGATAGTGGCAATGCGGCCTCAGCTTGCCAGTGCTGCTGCATGGCACAAGCGTCCTCGCTCACCGCAGGCTGCCCCCACTGCTGCACGAAGTCGAAGCCGACAACGGACGACCGTGGTGATTCAGTCGCTGCCGATTCCATTTGTCACTGTGAAGCAGCGGCATTACCTCCGTCCGTTTCTCTTTTCACTGGGGACGGTTCGGTAGCCGATGGGTTGATTGCTCTGGCGCTTGAAGCCGACTTGGCTCCGTATGTTACGGTTTGCAGCCGTGACCGACAGCCGCTCGAGGATGGGAACTCTCTTCCCTCACCCGAGCCAAGATTCCGACAGATCATGCTTTGCGTTTGGTTGACCTAACGACGTTGCGATTTCTCTAAGTCGCTCCGCGTTTACCGGTACGTTCTGATGCTTTCGTCGAACCGGTGAATTGTGTTCTTACGTCATTCATTCTTCCAATCTGAAAAGGTTTGTCATGCGCTATTTGTTTGCCTCCATTGCTTTGTTGGGACTTGTCGTTGGTTGCACTCAGGGACCTTCTTCCTCAACTCCGGAAACCACTGCCGTGGCCACGGTGAATGATCACTGCCCGATCATGGGTGGCGACATTACGCCGGAAGGCGGCACGGTTGAGTGGAACGGGAAAACAATTGGGTTCTGCTGCGATGGCTGCGATGAGAAATGGGAGGCCCTTTCCGACGAGGAAAAGGTAGAGAAGCTGGCTGCTGCTGAGCATGCCGACGAAGGCATGCACGATCACGGCGACCACGACCACTCGTAGTTGGCCAGGTTGCTGATACGTGAGCGGCTGGTCGATACCATTCCCGGCGCGGTCCAAACGCCAGGCAGGCGTTTCGGTCCAGCCGCTCTTTACCTTTCGATTTTCGTGACAGGAACGTTGCCATGTCGACGTCATCTCACTCTTCCGGTCAGCAAGCGACGCCCCAGCCACCCAGGCACACGGCAAGTTGGTGGATCGCACGTCTTGCTCCCATTGGACTATTCCTTCTAGCTGGCATCCTGCTGATTGTGCTGCTGGGCGTTGCTCAGCGTGTTGGCTGGATCGGAACCGATGGCGGCCCGCAGGCGACGTCAGGCGGCGACTCGCAGCAGATCTACACGTGTCCAATGCATCCGCAGATACGTCAGCCTGGACCGGGGCGTTGTCCGATCTGTGGGATGGCGTTGGTACCGGCTGCTTCAGGCAGCGCCGATCTGGATGAGTTCGCCGTGACGATCGAGCCTGCCCAGCGTCGCTTGGCCCAGATCGAAACGGCCCCGGTCACGTCGAAACCAGTTTCGACCACGATCGAAACGATCGGCGCGATCGAGATCGACGAGAGCCGTCAGGCAACGATCTCCGCCTATATCGATGGACGCGTGGAACGTTTGTTTGCCGACTACACCGGGGTGGTTGTCGCGAAGGGGGATCACCTGGCGGTTGTCTACAGCCCACAGTTGTACGCGGCCCAGGCCGAGTACCTGGAAGCCCGCAACACGGTCCAGCGGATGAGTAACACGTCGCTGGCCGCCATTCGCGAGGCGCAGCAAAAGCTGATGGAGAACGCCCGGCAGAAGCTCATTGAATTGGGAATGACCGAAGAGCAAGTTCAGCAACTGGAAACGAGCGGCAAGGCCGAGTCTCGGCTCACCATCTACGCCCCGATGGGCGGAACGGTGATCGAGAAGCTGGCCGAAGAAGGGAAGTACATCAAAGCGGGCGAGCCGATTTATCGCATTGCCAACCTGTCGACGGTGTGGCTCATGCTGGAACTCTATCCCGAAGATGCCTCGCAGATTCGCTTCGGTCAGCAGGTAAAAGCCGAGCTGACATCGCTTCCCGGCGAGACGCTTACCGGGCGGGTGGCCTTCATCGATCCGGAAGTGAACGTGAAGAACCGTACGGTCGGCGTGCGTGTCGAGTTCAAGAATGATGCGGGACGTTTACGCCCAGGCGACTACGCCGAGGCACAAATTGAAATACCGATCGGGCCTCAAGGAACGGTTTACGACGAGCAACTGGCCGGCAAGTGGATCAGCCCGATGCATCCCCAGGTCATTCGCGACGAGCCGGGCCCGTGCCCTATCTGCGGCATGGACCTGGTGCCGACATCGCGATACGGCTACGCCGACGAACCGATCGACCGGAAGGCCTCGACGGTCATTCCCCGGTCGGCGCTTCTGATGGCCGGGAAGAATAGCGTGGTGTATGTCGAGACCGACCCGGGCCGCTTCGAGATCCGCACCATAAAGCTGGGCCCGATCTTGAAGGATGAGGCCGTCGTGCTGGAAGGGGTCAAGCCAGGCGAAATGGTCGCGACCTCTGGTAACTTCCTGATCGATTCGCAAATGCAGCTGGCCGGCAAACCGAGCCTGATCGATCCGTCCCGTTACGTCATGAAGCAGAACCGCAATACACCGATGGAGTTCAACTCGATCGACATCACCCAGCTCGAGGGTCTCGGTGGCCAGGATCTGGAAGCGTTGTACCAGGTCTACTTCAAGATTCAAAGCCAGCTTGCGGCGGACAAGAAGCCCAAGGCAGAAGACGCGCAGCAGCTGTTTCAGTTGGCCACGAATCTCTCGCAGCACCCTCAGCTTAGCGAGTCGCTCCGCGAGCAACTGGCGACGATCGCCAAGAATGCCGAGCACCTGCACCATATGTCGCTTGAAGAGGCCCGCAAGAACTTCAAGCCGATCAGTCATGCCGTGTTGAACCTGGCGACGACCATTCGCGGGCAAGGAGCATCGCAGCCGTTCCACCAGTTCTTCTGCCCAATGGTCAAAGGAGGTGAAGGAGACTGGCTTCAGGCCAACGATCGATTGTTGAACCCCTACTATGGCAGCCAGATGCTCCGCTGTGGCGAGCATGTCAGGACGATCCAGCCCGATGCGGTGGCGGATCATGTTCATCCCCCTGAAGCAAAGCCTGACATGACAGAAGGAGACCAATAGCATGATGCGTGCAATCATCTCGTTCTGTGTTCGTGAACCCCTGGTGATGTTGGTCGTGACGACGGTCGTGATCGTTTCCGGATGGTTCGCCATGCGGAACGTCCCCATCGATGCGATACCTAACATCGGCGAGAATCAGGTGATTGTCTTCACGGCCTGGCCGGGGCGATCTCCCAAGGATGTCGAAGACCAGATCACCTACCCCCTTTCGGTCGCCATGTTGGCGGTGCCGAATGCAGAGTCGGTGCGTGGGAAAAGCCTGTTCGGGTATAGCTTCGTGCAGGTCACGTTTCACGACAGTACCGACTTTTACTGGGCGCGGTCGCGGGTGATGGAGCAACTGGGAACGGCCACGGCCATGTTGCCGGACGGGGTGGTTCCGACGCTCGGTCCCGACGCCACCGGGCTCGGCCAGGTTCTGTACTACACGCTCGATCCGCCTGAAGGGATGAATTTGGCCCAGCTGCGCTCGCTGCAGGATTTCGTAGTGAAGTACGAACTTCAATCGGTCCCCGGAGTGAGCGAAGTCGCCAGCGTGGGCGGGTATGTGCGGCAGTATCAGATTGAAATCGATCCCGATCGCCTGCGTTTCCACAACGTGCCGCTCGACCAACTGGTCGATGCAGTCCGCAAGTCGAACATTGACGTCGGAGCCAAGACGATCGAATCAGGCGGCATGGAGTTCATCATCCGCGGACGCGGGTTCATCGGCGCTAATCAGGACAGCGACGAGGCGATTGCCGATATTGAAAAGACGGTAGTCCGTTCCCGCGACGGCATACCATTGCGCATTCGCGACCTGGGGCATGTGCAACTGGGGCCGGAGTTCCGGCGCGGTGCGATCGACCTCAACGGCACCGAGGCGGTCGGGGGCGTCGTGGTGATGCGCTACGGCGAAAACCCACGGGCGGTGATCGACCGCGTGAAGCAGAAGATCGAGCAAATCGAACCTAGCCTGCATGGCGTGAAGGTCAACATTGTCTACGACCGTACTGGCCTGATCGATGAAACGATCGCCACGTTGACCTCGGCGCTGACCCAGGAGGTTCTCATTACGGCGGTGGTGATCCTGTTGTTCCTGCTGCATATCCGGGCGAGCATCGTTGTCGCGGTTACCTTGCCCATTGCCGTGCTTCTTGCGTTCGTGGCGATGTACGTGTTTGGCATCGATGCCAACATTATGTCGCTGGCCGGCATTGCGATCGCGATCGGTACGATGGTCGACATGGGGATCATCGTTTCCGAGACCATCTACGACCAATTGGCCGACTGGGAACGGGAAGGCTGCCCTGGCGGACGCGCTCGACGGTTGGAGGTAATACAAGAGGCGGCCAGTGAAGTCGCCCCGGCGGTGGTTACCGCCGTGATGACGACGGTGGTCAGTTTTCTGCCGGTGTTCATGTTAACGGGACGCGACTACAAGCTATTCGCACCGCTGGCCTGGACAAAAACGTTTTCACTGCTGGCGGCATTGATCGTCGCCGTGACACTCGTGCCGGTGCTGAGTCGTTTCCTTCTTCAATCTTCCGAGCAAAAAAAGCGAACCCGTCTCTTTGCCGCTGGCTGCTTTGCCAGTACCGGCTTCATGCTGGGATGGACGCTCGGAAATGTGATTCAGGCAGCCACCGGCATGCCCTTCACGGTCGTGGTTCTGGCGATGACAGGCATCTTTGCTGCGGCCGGCTATTGGATGCTTGGTGAACGTCTGCGGCCGGTCGACGAGAATCCTGTCAGCCGGTTCATACTCTGGGGGTACGAACCATTATTGCGGCTTTTCTTGGCCCGAAAGGGTGCCTTCCTGGTGGTTCCAAGCGTGGTGATCGCACTTGGGCTGGGGGCTTGGATCGGCCTGCCAACCATTCTGAAACCGGTGGAAGAAGGATCGAAGCTGCTGGGGGCGAACCTTGATGAAGTGCCAGGCTATGTCGACCTAAAGCATACGTTCACCGGTCTGGAATCGGATGACTGGATCGCGCTCGACGAAGGGAGTTGGTTCTACATGCCGACGCTCTACCCGGCCGCCAGTTTCTCGCAAGCCATGGAGGTGTTGCAAACGCAGGACGCATTGATCCGGGAGATCCCGGAAGTCGAAAACGTATTGGGCAAGATCGGCCGCGTCGAATCGGCTCTCGATCCGGCCCCAGCTGCGATGATCGAAACGTACGTCATGCTCAAGCCGGTAGACCAATGGCGGGAAGGTATCACGACTCAAGATATCTGGGAACAGATCAACGCCTTGGCGACGTTGCCCGGCGTGACGCCTGCGTCCCCACTTCAGCCGATTGAAGGTCGCGTGGTGATGCTGCAAAGCGGTATTAAAGCGTCGATGGCAATCCGGATTTATGGTGATAGCCTGGATGGCCTGGCCGATGCTTCGATGAAAGTTGCCGAGCATCTCAAGACGCTTCCTCAGGTCAATGGAGCGACGGTGAACCCCGACATCGTGCTGGGCAAGCCCTACGTCGAGTTCGACGTCAACCGCGATGCGGCGGCGCGCTATGGAATGTCGACGGCGATGGTCAACCAGGTGATCGAAACGGCCCTGGGCGGTTCGAACGTAACGAAGACGGTCGAAGGACGCGAGCGTTACCCCGTGCGGGTTCGGTACGAGCGTCATCTGCGCGAGCAACTCTATGAGCTAACGAACCTGCCGGTCGTCACGCATTCCGGCGAGGTGGTTCCCCTTTCCAATCTGGCGACGATGAACACGACCTGGGGGCCAGGCGTGATCAACAGCGAAGACGCCCGCTTAGTAGCACACGTGTCCTTTCAGCCGTCCGGCTCGATGGGCGACCTGGAAACGGCTGCGTCAGTGAAGCAAAGTTTGCTTTCTGCACAGCAAGATAAAAGTCTTGAGTTGCCCAAGGGGTATTCTCTTGAACCAGTCGGGTCGTTTCAAAACCAGATCGAAGCGAACCAGCGACTGCTGTGGGTGATTCCACTGGTGATGTTGATCAACCTATTCATTATTTATTTGCAGTTTCGTCACATACCAATCTCGGTGGCGGTCTTCGCTGGCATACCCGTGGCATTTGCTGGGGGGATGTTGTGCCTGGCGATCAACTCGGTCGAGATCAACACGGCCGTGTGGGTGGGGTTCATTGCCTTGTTTGGTATTGCCGTCGACGATGGCGTGGTGATGGCAACGTACTTAGATCAGGTCTTCACGCGGAAACGCTTAAGCACGATCGAAGACATCCGCAATGCGACCGTCGAGGCGGGCATGAAGCGGATTCGTCCCTGCTTGATGACCACCTTCACGACGATCATCGCCCTGGTACCGGTCATCATATCAACGGGGCGCGGCAGTGATGTGGCCAAGGCAATGGCCTGGCCGGTTGTCGGCGGCATGACGGTCGAGCTGCTGACACTGTTCGTCGTGCCGGTTGTCTTCGCCGCGTTCAAGGAATTCAAGATGAACCTGGGCATGCACGATCGGCACTGGGTAGGAACCGAAGACTCGTAATACGGAAAGGTCCCTGATCAATCCACTGGGAAACGAGCCTTTGTCATCTTGCCATACCCGGCCGGCCAGCGGCTGTTTATCTCGACCTCGCCGACCAATTCGTCTTTGCCAAGTTCGGCCGAAGGATCGCTCTGCAGCTTGTCGGCCGCGTCGATATAGATTCGCATCAGGTACTTGCCAGGGGGCAGTTTGCCGTCGCTCAGCCTCTTGGCCTGGGCAGAATCTCTGGGGGCTGTCACGCTGAGCGAATGCTGCCAGAGCCCCTTCGCGCCGAACACGGCCCGGTCGGAAGTGGCGACGCGGTGCTCGGACCATCCGGCGTCCGTTTCGCGATAGAGGTCTACCTGCAATAGCTTCTTATCGTACTTAGCCGGGATACCATCGAGCTTGAGCCAGATCTCGGTGACGTTGGAAACTTCGTCACTGGCGCGAGGCAACTGGTCTGCCGTCTGGTACGTTCCCCTGACGGTCGCGGCGTAGTCGTCGAGGAAGCGGCGGAACTGCTTGTACGAACGATCCCCCACAAGCATCTTTTGCCCGCCACCGTGCTCGACCTGAAGCGTCGGCTTGGTCAGCAGCAGACTTTGCCGTGGCTGCTTCGGGTTGATCAAGTCGGCATCGAGCATATACTTCAGCGTCGCTTGCGGATCATTCAGGACGATCCACGAGACCTCTTCGCCATGCTCGGCGACTTGCTTCTGATTGCGATCGGGCGAGTGACACGCCGCACAGCGGCCCACCTCGGTCCAGATGTTGTCGATGAACGAAGCCATGACCCGGTCTTTTCGAGCATGACGAATGACCTCAACCGGCAGTGTGGGGCCAGCCGGCTGTGGTTTTCCCTCGTTCGACAACAGCGACGAGTCCTTCACGGCCGCCAGAATCCAAGCCCTGAACGCCGACAGTTCCTTCTCGCGAATCTCCTGCGTCACCGGGTTCGGGTCGTCTGGGGCTCGCTCGATGAACGTCAGGATCTTCGACGCCTCTGGATTGTCGACATCAATCAATCTGGCTTGCCGCAGGGCCGCAAACGTATCGGCCTGGTTCGGGCGAATGTACTGCTTCAGGTCGACACCACTGAGATGACACTCGGTACAGCTCGATGGTTTTGCCGCCTGAAAGATGGGAAGGATTCGCCGCTTGAAGATTTGCTGTGACGAGCTGGATCCCAGATCCTCGCCCCGTAGGTGACGCGACGCGAAATTCACCTCGCCCGATCCCAGTAGTAGCACCACGAGTAGAAACATGCGGCCGTTTGTCATGGGAAGAGCTCCCCGGTTCCAATGGTAGAAGTGTTTTTACTCGGAAGGATTCGTTGGATTAGCAACTTAAGATAGTCTCTTCGGATTGATAAACCGAAGGGTGTGAGAGAATAGCAAATCGTGAACAATGATGTCAGCATATCTGACTTGTCTTCTGGTGCAAAAGCAAAGTAAGAAAAACGCTTCTGGAGTCCACTAACTCCGAGCGAATTTGCCATCAGGAAAGGCTTGCGAATGATCTTTCGCGCTATCATCGCCGGCTTGGTTGTCGCCGCCGTCTCGCTGATTGCCCACCGTTTCCCGCGGATCGGAGGCATACTGCTGACCCTGCCCGTGGTCAGCATCGTGGCGTTTGTGACCGTCTGGTGGAAAGATCAAGAGCTTTGGAACATCTCGAAGCTGGCCCGTGAGACGCTGATACTCGTCCCCTTGGGGACTACCGTTCTTCGTGCCGCTGGCATTATCAGAACGCCTCGGGCTAGGCTTCTGGCCGCATTCGTTCTCGACCTAGCTTTAGTCTCGGCAACAATTGGTTTGTGGTTTGCGTTCGGGCCGAAAATTGAGAACTAGATCGACCGGACTTGGCGTGAAAACTTAATCCGTGGTGTTTGTTAGTTGATTCAACTTTTCCCCAGGAGGATCTGTCTTGAGTAGTCTTGCGATAGTGTGTTGAAAGTTAGTGAGGCATCTATCGAGCGTGATTGCACGCACAGGCCGCCTAAGGCGATAGCTATTCAGAAATAGATCGGTTTTTCTCGCAAATCCGGCTCTTGCCAAATGTCAATGTTCTCGGTTCGCGAAAGACTCAGTTCGGGGTGCAAAGCCAACCCTCCGCAATTCAGTAAAGGGTTCCGTTCGCTCAGCGGTAGGCCGAAAAGGACTCGAAATCAGCAAAGCATTGCTGCATCAAGCTTTCCAAGTTTTCAGTAAACAGAGAACTCTCACTAAGAGGGTTCTGCAAGGGGAGCAGACACAAACCGGCTTATCTCAATGAGAGCGATCTAAGCCTGAATTCTGCCGTTGTCCACCAAGTCGGCTGAGACGCTACCGGTGGGTTCGGCAGGTTCTAAGCTACGACATGATTCTACATATCCCGGGGGAAATAAGGTTTAATCAAAAAACCAGTCGATGGATAACGCGTCAAATTGGTGGTCGTCCTCAATTTCAGCATTCACTGGCAAATCGTCATCTGAGAACACGGCGTCGATGATCCGAGGGTCAAGATTAGTGGTGGTCAAAGGAACTCTGTCGAGTTGTTCAGACGAATCGGACACGAGTTCTATTTCTTCGATATTCGGTTGTGAATCATAATCGTAGACATCAGCGTTGAAGTACTCGGACACATGAGCGTATGAGAGAACGCTGGTTGCTGAATCTTGTTCCGGTTCTCCCTCAAAGGTAAGACGTGGGGCGCTAATCCGTGATTCGGCTAATACCCTGGCTTGGAGGATATCACCACTCGAGGAGTCTTTACGTCTGCCGTAGTTCCTAACAAACAAAGCGAAATCGGAAAGATCTATCCTGCCACTTTGGTCGTAGTCGAATCGGTATGCGTCGGGTTCATCAACGCCCGGTTGTTTGCCGTAGTTTCTGATCAGTCCAGCGAAGTCGCCGAGCCCAATACGGCCATCGTCATTTGTGTCATAAATAACCGGCAAAAATGATCCTCGATGGTCCGATACTATTAGCAGATGTTGTTCATTGTTTACTCTCTTGGTCTCTTTAAGCAGGATGGCATCTGCGCTACCAGGCGACGGGTACTCGCCGATGATTTCCATGGGGACGCCAACGCCGTTTTCACGATCTACAGGAACTAGCAGGTTGGCAATCAAAACGCGTTCGCCCAGCTGAAACCCAGTAAAATCGACACCAGTCAAGCTCAGGCGGAAGATGGTCTCGCTGGATTGAGCTTCCGTCAAAACGGAACTACCACTACCTAAGCTTGACAGAAATATCGGCTCTTCGAACCAACCGCTCTTCGTAGTAAGCGTGAACTCAAGATCAATGATTTGCTCGAATAGATCTTCATTGATCGTGATCCACAACTGAGCAGGAACATCTTGCCATTCATTGAAAATGGCCTGCTCATCGTCCGCCGTTTGCTGGCTTGTTCCCACAGGTAGATTGGTTTCCGAAACTAATCGCAATTCAGAATAGGAAGCTCCAATGACAAATATTCGCTGTTCAGTTGAACTTGATCCACCATCTTCATCCGAGACTGTGAGTCGGACTGCGTATTGATCGGCCGCAGGAGGCGTGAAGCGAAACTCGGTCATTTCAACTCCGCTGCCTTCTGCGACTACGTCCTGATTGCCTAGTGCAAAGACTTGATACGAAAAGGTCAGCTCGTCATTCACACCCGCCAGATCTGTCGCTGACGTCATGACAACAATTTCGTTTCCGACGACTCTCACATCGCTTATGGATTCGATTGTCGGGGCCGGCGATGCGTTGGCGACGATCATCTGAAAGCTGACCAGAGATGTCTGTGTGCCGTCGACAAGTAAAGAAATTTGAACCACATCCGAGTCCACCGGACCATCGGAGGGAGCAAATGACCAACTCCACGTACCATCGCCGTTGTCAGTGACCTCTCCGATGGAAGCCTGCAATTCAGCGTTTGCGGAGGGATTATACCTACCGGAGTTTACCACCGTTTCCGATTCGTAGGACCAAACGGTCGAGGCGTCAACTGTCATTTCGTCAACGGCAATGACTCGGGATAGGTGAAAGCTTTGAAGTCCGTCCGTGATCTGTAAGTCGACCGTTACGAAGCCAGCCTCGTTGATTGTCAGATCGAACGATGATTCTGTCGAATCAATGAGCGTCGCATCACCTTGCGTGACCTTCCATTGAAAGCTTAAGTTTCCGTCGTCGAAGGTGTCAGGTATATCGATTCCGAAATATTCTTCGGTGCCGGCCAAGATACCCTTAGGAAGAATAAGGTCGGCGATAATCGATCCGACAGTCTGAATATTCTGGCCTAGATGGAAAGTAGCATTGTCAATTTGAAGCGTTCTCATGCCGGCCGCATCTTCGGTCCAGACAAAGTCCGTGGAGTCACTTGCGAAGAAAGCCACCTGATCCTGCGGATCTCCCAGGATCGTTATTGATGAGTCTGCTGGCAGATAGCCTCCGAAAAGATCCTCGCCGTTGTTGACCAGGATTCCCTCGCTCGTCACCGACACGTACACGATATCTTCCAGGGAATTGCTCGTCACATCAATCTCTGGGAGGTCCCGGTCCTCGATGGTCCCCAATGCCAAGTCTCGGTACAGGACGGCGTTTGTTACGGAATCTAAAATGAGCGATATCGATTCCGTTCCTTCAGGTATCGTATCGCTGAAAACATTAACAGTGATCTGCTTCGATTCCAAGTCGCCCGGATCCCATTGGAGTTGTCCAACATTTTCCTCATAGTCGAGCCCAGCCAGGGCGGTAAGACCATCGGTACGATAGTTGACAGTGATGGGTAAATTGCTCGACGCGATTGTCAGAGGCGTGACGTCAAAGACAAGTTGAGTGATCCCATCACCTTCTTCTACAAAGGCATCGGAAACCATCACATAGACCGGCAGGATGTTTCCAATCGTCGCGTTACTAACGACTGATTCGATCTCGGTGCGAGTTGTTCTGGCACTAAAGTCTTCGGCAGTGATCAACCCTGACGCAAAGTCCGCCAAGTCGTCAGAAACTTTTGTTTGCAAGACCTTTTGAATGGTAACGATGCCTTCGACATAACTGACACCCACGGGCACTGCGATCTCGCGAGCAAGGCCATTGAGATCGGCAATAACTGCAGTGGAAGCTTCAATGACTTCCGTGCTCAGATTCACGCCAGAGCGAACGGAGACGCCCTGGATCACGCTTCGAATCACACTTGTTTTCGTTAGATCAAGATTCGAACTTTCCGAAGCGATTTTCTCCGCAATGTCCGAGAAAGCCAAATCGGCAAATAGCGAGAGCGAAAGAGTCGACTCAGCGCCGTGAAACAGGCTGGCCAGTTCGATTACGGTGTTGTAGACCTCAGTATCCAGCAGGAACATTCTTCCTGCCGCCACGTTCCCATTGATTGCCTGAGAGAGAAAGTCGAAATCGACACTGGATACGTCCGTAACACCGATGGCATCAAGGTACCGCGCCTCCGAATCCCGCACGCCTTCCAAGTCGAGTGGAAAATGACCGTCGACAACTAGCTTTGTGATTAACGTGGAGGTTGGGGTTGTCGTCACGAAGTTCGACGGAGAGGTGAAGGGAATCTTAAATGGCAGGTTAACCGACGTATCGATCCCTCCTATCGTCACCCACTGACCTTCGTTCGGATCCAGAATATCATTCCCGTTCACGTCAGCGATTTCGCTACCAAACACCAAAACGTTTCCGTCCGAATCGGCTGATCCAAGCGGCTCGTGTTCCGTGCGAATGCCGTTGAAATCCACGTCAAAGAAGACTGTTGTTCCCTCTGGGTAGCCGCCAAAGACTTTCTTCCAGGTGAGCTTCTTAACCTGCTCAGGAACGGAAGCCTTAAGGCTCTCGCCAACATCTTCGATCCACTCTCCTGCGTTTTGAAGTTCCCTTTTGACGTCATCGAGCGTGACGTTTTCGCCGATTAGATCGCCAATGGCGACTGTCCCGCCTGCCAGAATTGAATCTAATTTTGCCCCCAGAAACTCAATGCCCGTTCCAAAGAGCTTTTCAAGATGGCTGCCCAGATTGTCAAGAATGAGGTCCTTGCCAATCTCCTTTAAGAGTTCTCGCGAGAACTTCCAAGGATCGCTATTAAAATCAGCGTTCACCGCAGGGCCATCAATTCCCAAAACAGCATTCGGATCTGGGTACTTATCGCCCAAGTAGTTGATCGTGTGGGCCGTTATGTTGGTGATGACGTTGAAGGGGGGGGGCAGGAATGTGGAAGCAATTTCCACCGCTTGGATGATTTCGTCGATATCACGATTGGCACCACTACGAGTTAGTAACTTGTCGAGTTCGTTTGCTGCGTGCGAGAATTGTCCGTTGTTGATCTCATTCTCAACCTGCGTGTTGAGATTCGCAATTGCAGTGCTACTAAGTTGATCGTTGTCGATTAGTCGCACTTGAGAACGTCTCAGGGCCGGGTCGACTGGAAGAAGCGCATTGGAAGCCGAGTCGAGATTGACAGAAAACCGTTTGAGGGCCTCCTTGAGATCATCGTCAATGAGTGGCACTAAGACATCTAAGGAGGTCTGACCTGGAGCAAACGTGACTGAGTTGAAAACTGGACGGAAGTCTATACCTATCCGGGCCGATTCCTGCGAGTAGCCAAGGCCCACCACGATCGGATCCGTCGATGCATGCGACAAATACAACTTAAGCTTCGCGTTATCACTTCCCTCGCCAACAAGCTGTGAAGTGTTCTTCCAGAACACGCGAGGCAATTCGTCATTGTCCCTCACCGAAAGAGACGCGAAAGGCGTCCCTTCGAGAATACCTCCGCCGCTTGTTGGACTTGAAAGCCTGACGTAAAGACTTTCCGTCGCCTCGACTTCCTGATCGTCTGTGATCGACACAAGAAGGGTAGCCGACGTAGCAAATGCGGGAATGATAACCTGCGTCGGAGCAGTAAAGTCACTATTTCGCTTGGCCGTGCCCGAGTAAGTAATGGGAACGACGATCGGCTTATTTGAGGGTGCGGAAAGAGTGATTAACAGCTTGGTTGTCCCGTCCGATTCACTAATGCTCTTTTCATCTTGAAGCAGGTCGATCAGCGGATCGTTATCAGCAACATCTAAGGCGAAAGAGGTTAGGTCGCCTCGTTCTGCTCCAACAGGCGTGCCTAGATCAATAAAAAGCTGTTCCGGGGGCTCATTGACTTCGTCTTCGTTCAGAGTGATGTCGAATGTGAATGATGTCTGCAGCGGAGCAAATGTGATGATCGACTCGGAAATCGTGTAATCGGAGCCATCATTGCTAGTGCCGGTCACGACAAAAGGAACGGTCACTTCACTGTCCGACGGTTTATCCAACGAAACGCTAACTTGGTAGACTTCGCCTTCGTATGCCTTCGCCTTTTCGACGTCAAAGGATACCCGCGAGATATCATTATCGAGAATGTCAGTCAAAACGGACTGTGTAGTCCCCAGTTGGACACCATCCGTTGGTTGTAACGTGACGATAAAATTCTCGATGTCTTCGCGAATGTTATCGTCCACAATATTCACCTGAATGGAAGCTTCCAATCGACCAGGCGAGAATAATAAACTCCCACTCAGCAGGTGGTAGTCAGCACCATTGGTTGCTGTCCCTGCGACAACGTAAGGGATGCTGATTTCCGTATCGGAGATTCTGGAGAGTCGTGCCCTTACGAATAAGGTTTCAACGTCTTCCGAAGTGACACGATATGCTGAATCGAGAAATATGACCGGAGCGTCATTCTGAGAGATGATTACCGTTGCAACCGACGGTTCCGAGGATTCCAGCGATGTTACTGCCCCAATCGGCTGGCCCATCGTAACAATGATGGATTCCGCCAGTTCGGTCACATTGTCGTCTTTGATCTGAATGTCAAATGAACCTGTCATAGAGCCGGCAGGAACGATCAACTGGGATGGCACCGGCGATGAGAAGTCGTTTTCGTCGGTCTTCCCAGAATAGATCAACGGAATGCTGACATCCTGCCCGGAGACCTTATCTAGCGATGCCCAAATCGTAACGGTTCCAGCATCCTCTTCCACAATCTGGGCCTTCGATGTGAAGAAGACTGTCGGTAGAGGATCGTTGTCCGCAACTTCAATCGTATGCGTCGACTTGATTCCGACGCTGGTCGCATTGGTACCCGCCAAACTCAAAACAAGATTTTCAACGCCCTCGGATAGGTCATCCTCATTCAGAGAAACTGAGATGACACCCTGCGTCTTCCCTTCGGGGATCACAACGCTGGTTTGCGTGATCGCGAATTCCGAACTATCAAGGTCTCCTGCGACGTTGAACGGGATGGTTAGGTCACTTTCCGCCGGGGTACCATTTTCCAATTCAACAATGATTTGTACTTCCCCGGTGTTTTCGCTTACCTGAGTAATCTCTGTGGCAAACGAAACTGGCACGCCGACTGCAGCAGTGTATTCGAGTGTCGATACCAGTGAGTCACTGTCGGTAACCGTCAACAGGACGGCATAGAACCCATCGTTGCTGTAAGCGTGATCAATCGTATGAAGATCGGGCCCACTGAGAACGGTGCCGTCGCCAAAATCCCACTGGTAGGTGAGTGTGTCGGAGACTCCGTCTAATGCCATGACTTCGAATGTCAGTTGCTGGTTGGCTTCACCGGTGACGAATGTGTTATCAGCACGGAGAACCGGCGCCGCATCGTGAACCATAATGTCTTGCCGGAATACTTCTCCGTAATTGCCATCTTCATCTTCGAGCGTAATCACAATCGTATGCAAGCTGCCGCCGACGGAGTAAATATGCTCGACTGAGCCCGTTTGGGTCGCGATCGATTGGGTGCCGTCTCCCCAGTCGATCCGGGCTGTCGTGCTATCGGTACCAGGGTCGCTCAGGTTGACCGGCAACAGGAAGGTAGCCGCTTCGACCGGGCTATTGAACGAACCGACGGTCAGCTCGGGAATCACATTGGCGATCGTGATTGATTTCGTCTGCTCCGCCACGCCACCATAGGCATCGACCACGATAACCTTCACGTCGAATACGCCGTCATCAACAAACGTGTGTTTAACTTTTTCCCCCGTGACTAGTTGTCCGTTTCCAAAGTCCCATAGGTAGGTGAGTGGGTCGCCGTCAGCGTCGCTCGATCCCGTAGCAGAGAACTCAATCTGGTTGCCTTCCAACCATGCACTCTCCGCAGTCACAATCTCGATATCGCCGACCGGCAACGTATTAAGGACATTCACCACCCGCGATTTGGCCGAAGAAGATTGATCGCTGGTCCGATCGTTGTCTTGATCGGTCGCTTCGATGTTGATCTGGTAGCTACCGATTCCGTACGAATCGAAGTTGAAAGAGTCAGACGAGACGTTAGCGTCGTAAGAGCGTGTGAAGATTAGTTCGCCATTTCGGGTGATCGAAACGGTTGATTCGCTACCAGATGTGTCGTCAATCGACCAGGAAAAGTTTTGTTCGAGACCAGCGGTTTCCGAACCAGACGATCCAGTGATCTCGATTGTTGGACCGTCTTCATCGTCGTCGTTAATTGTGCGGCCGACAATGACACTGGCGCTATCCGTCCCGTCGGTCGCGGAGACATCCAATTGGTAATAGCCTATGCCTTGTGATCCATCAATGAGAAAAGAGCCGTTTTGACTATTTGAAGTAGCGATAACAGCGCCATCGAGACGAAGCGTCGCCGATACACTTACCGAATCTCCATCTGGATCGGAAGCCGACCAGCCGATATTGTATGGGAGTCCGTCGTCTTCGAAATATCCGCTTGGTCCCGAGATCGATATATCAGGGCGTCGATTGGCAACTATCTTAACGTTATCGATGAACCAGTTGTCTTGTTGACGATAGGAGCTGAAGTAGTATCGTGTGTCTGATGCAGTTGAATCGAAAAAGATAGCGGTATTCGAGTGAATTGCGGCAGGAGGCAAAGTAAGAGTTATTGCCTTAAAACTCGAGCTCGGGATGGTTGCGTAGTTGAGCGTCGATAGCGTTACGAAACTTCCATCCGCTTTGCGATAACGAATTACGAGATCATCGCCCGCTTCTGGCGAGTCGCCCGTTCCGCCTTGTTGTACCTTAAAGGTGAGAGTCGCTGACCTATAGGACGAAAGGTTGAGGTCCTTGGTTTGAATTCCTGTCTGGACGAAAGAAGCAAATTTGTACCCGCCGGTTAGGTTTGCAGCGTAGCTCCCATCCGCATTTTGAGGATGCGCGTATGAATCGAATGTTGAAGTCGACTCGTTTTCACGCTGTACTGATGACCAAGACGTCCACGCCCAGTTAGAGCCAAAAGCACCGGACTCAAAACTTTCTGAGAACACCGTCGTAGCCAGCATCCGCCGTTCTTCTAAGAACTCTGCTGCGAGTCGGCGAGAATTGCCACGGTTACGGGCTGTTTTTTTAGACTGCTGTCGACGTTGACGGGCACGTAGCTTGCTAGTCATTGGCTGGCCATCCAATGCGCATCGGGAACGCGGCATACAAAACAAAGGTGTGGAATCAAATGGCACCAGTGAGGCCTCTCTTCTCACGCGTGCAGTGTTAGGGAATATTGTAATAATTGTGCGGGTTTTGACAGGAACGAAACCGGAACAGATAAGAAAAACTTGATCTTTTGTCCAAAGAGGTGGTTAGCACGTAACTTCAGTCAGAAAAGCAATTTAGCGGTCGCACAAGTATTTGTAAGAAATCCACATTGCCACTTAGGTTGCGAATAGTGGGCCGTGGAATATTTGGAAGCAGTCCACTGCACATTTGAGGATTCACGTGTGGATCTCGTCATTGAGCGAGCAACGCAAGGAATACGAAGCAACGCTCGGTAACGTGTGTCGCAAACGAAGTTGCTTATAGAAATCGCGCGTTCATGGTTCGCAAAAAGGTCGCTTCACGAGGTGGCTTGATATCGTCTCCATTGGTTGCCGAGCATATTCTGCGGTAGGTCTCTCTTTTATTCCGAAGACAGTCAGCCTCGCTCCACTAAAACCCTGGTTTAGCGAATAGTGCTCAACCAGGGTTTTTTCGTGCCTCCTTTGAGGCTGGGATAGAAGTGCGTTGTTTTATCCCATTAACACGCAACGAGTTGCGATGGCGTGTCTTCTTTACGCGAGTCTCTCTGTCAAAGAGAGACATAACCCGGGCCATCTAAGCTAGTCCTCTCAGTCGCTCAATTTGGCGTTTGTCTCACCAATTTGGCATAGACACTACCTCTGGGTTAATAGAGTGTTGGGTTCGGAGTAGCGAGGCACATCCTAGTCGAAAATAGCCTGGCATTAGGGCTCTCGTGCCAGGCGTGCTCAAATAACTTTGAAATTCTTGCCACACTAAGCACCGCTTGTGGAAAGTAACAATACCGACACTGCTTTACAGGGTTTGTATTGATATGCTTTCGGAAGACCAACAAGTTCGATTTACTGCTTTTTGGACCGACGCTCAGCCGAGTGTGAGTCAGTATGTGGCATCACTGATTCGGGACCAGTGGGCGGTTCGAGATGTCGTTCAGAATACTTCCATGATTCTGCTGCGGAAGTATCCAGAGTACGACGATACTCAGCCCTTTCTTCCGTGGGCATTGGTGACCTGCCCCCACGAATGAAACCAGTCTTTAAGTTGTAGTTTTCAAGGATTCTTCCAGGGGAAGGTGCTGGAGCGTAGCGGAAGCAGCTTCCCCTGGAAGAATTGCCTCCGGTGCCGGTGGACGGTACCCCAGCGAACTGTGCGGGCGTACCGTGTTGTACTCGACGCGCCATCGTTCGATCAACACTTTTGCCTCCAGGAGCGTGTCTAAGAGCTCTCGATCGAGCAGTTCATCGCGTAACTTCCCGTTGAAGGATTCGATATAGCCATTCTCCCACGGGCTGCCTGGTTCAATGTACAAGGTGTTCACCTCGACTCGTTCCAGCCAGTCACGCACCTTTGTGGCGGTGAACTCTGAGCCGTTGTCGCTCCGGATGAAGTCCGGCACGCCTCGGCGAACAAACAGGTCACTAAGCCGCTCCAAGACGTCCTCACTGGTTAGTTGTCGGGCCACGTCGATCGCCAGGCACTCACGTGTGTATTCATCGATCAGTGTCAGCATCCGGAAGGCTCGACCATCGTGCGTTCGGTGATGCACGAAGTCATAGCTCCAGACCTCATCGCGTTGACTCGGCCGCAAGCGAACACACGAACCATCATTAAGCCACAGGCGACGTCGTTTAGGCTGCCTTTTCGGCACTTTCAGGCCTTCACGACGCCACAGGCGTTCAATGCGTTTATGGTTCACCTGCCAACCTTTCCGTCGTAGCATCTCGGTAATTCGCCGATAGCCATAACGGCCGTACTGTTCAGCAAGTTCAATCATCTCCCGGACCAGGCGAGGCTCGTCATCGGGAACCCAGCGAACACGGCGCTGCGTGGAACGAGGCTGTCCCAGCACCCGGCAGGCCCTCCGTTCTGAGACTCGCTCGCGTCCCAAGGTATCTCGCACGTGCTCGACGAATCGCCGTCGCTTGTCCGGGCTCAGAAGTTTCCCGAAGCGGCCTCCTTCAGGATCGCCTTGTCGAGTTCGGCATCAGCCAGCAGTCGCTTCAGGCGAGCGTTCTCTTTCTCGAGCTCTTTCAAACGCTTGGCCTGATCGGTACGAACACCACCATACTCCTTCCGCCAGCGGTAGTACGTCTGCTCTGTGACGCCGATGGCCTTGCAGGCCTGGGCAATTGTCTTGTCCTGCGAAAGAAGCACCTCCGCTTCGCGGAGATGCTGAATGATCTGCTCGGGCGTGAATCTTCTTCTAGGCATAAGAAATCTCCCTTCAAATGGGCATGCATTCAGCAAAAACTAATTTACCGAATGGACGCGGTTGAAGGGGGCAGGTCAGCTGCGTAGCATGCATACAGACGTGCCGGACCATGCTCGTGCCCAGATGCAGATGCACACCGGCAACTTTCAGTTTCCACGACCTTCGCTAGGAGTGTGGTCGCTCTATGGTTTGGGTTCGGTTTCTGAAAACTTGCCTGGGTATGTCTGGATCGAAGCGGCCCGAGGCAGCAAGCATATTCTCTCCAGCAGTTTCCTGCCGGGCGTCTATCAGGGTTCGGACATCTCGATGCCACCAGCGAGTACCGGGCAACAACGCAGACGCCGCCGAGAAGAATCAATCGAAGGCGTCGCCAACATCAAGAATTCCAGGCTAAGTCCGGCGCTACAGCGCAAACAGCTCGACTACGTTCAAGCGCTCAATCAAGAGAAGCTGAAACGGGAAGAACAACAGCCGGCGGTCGATGGCATCATCGAATCATTCGAACTCGCGTTCCGCATGCAAGACTCGTTGCCCTCGGTTATTGATACTTCTGGCGAATCACAGGAAACGCTGAATTTGTATGGGATTGGCAACCCAGAGACCGACGAGTTCGGCCGCAAGTGTCTCTTGGCCCGAAGATTAGCTGAGTCAGGCGTCCGTTTCATCGAACTGAGTCACACCGGTGCATGGGACACGCACAGCGACCTGAAGGCCCGGCTATCGGAAAGCTGTCGGCAGGTCGACCGGCCAATCGCCGGGCTATTAAAAGACCTGAAACGCCGCGACATGCTGAAAGACACGCTCGTGATTTGGGCCGGCGAATTCGGCCGCACACCACACGGCCAAGGGGGCAATGGCCGTGACCACAACGCCAAAGGCTACACCACGTGGATGGCCGGCGGCGAAGTCAAAGGTGGCTTCAGCTACGGATCGACCGACGAACATGGCTACGAAGCAGCAATCGACAAGATGCATACCAACGACTGGCACGCAACCATTCTGCATCTGCTTGGTTTGGATCACGAGCAACTAACTTATCGATACGCTGGTCGAGACTTCCGCCTGACTAACGTTGCTGGGAAAGTTGCCAAAAAGCTTCTGGCCTAGCCACGCGTCGACTGGTGAGAATGCCGATCCTCAGCGGATTTTGCATGCAGTTGAAAAGTAAAGAAATTCAAGTCGGGGAAACGGTATTTGAACTGTTCCACGATGCTGCATCTTACCAGCTACGGGGGAGCGTATCCTGGGGTAGTCCGTCACCGGCAAGTTTTTAAGGGGGTTTCCATTCTTTGTTGATTGAGAGGGTATTCGCATGGTTACAACGATGCAGACCCCTAACCGTGCTCTTCAGTCCGATGCGGATGTGACCTGCCCCCTTCAACCTCATCCCCTCGGTAAATTAGTTCTTGCTGAATGCATGCCCATTCGAAGGGAGATACATCCATGCTGTGCCTTCACGACAGTAAACAGGGCGTTTGATAAATTATGTGATCTCAATGGTATCGCAGATGGACTATCATAGTAGCTTGCCACGTAGCGAACGTACCACCAGTCGGTTGCTCATGAACGGAAAGCTCGAAATGATCGCACAAAACTTTTCGCGTTTGATCGTCCTTCTCGCAGCGTTGTGCTCAGCCGTAACCACTTTCGCGGATGGGGCCGGCGATGTAACGCTACGGACCGATCATCCGCACTATCCAGGTGAAGGTGTATTTCAATCGGTCGACGATTGCATCCGTTTTGCAACCGATGGGAAAGCAGGCGATCAGGAAAAGGCCATTGCGCTTTATCTCTGGATGCTGACGCACCAGTGGCACCTTGCTTCGCCGCAGGAGTGGAATGTCCCAGGCGAGACGCCCGACACAAACATCTGGCGCGACGACATGGTCGTGTACGACGCCAATCGGGCGCGGTTCTCCTACGGCTACGGCTTGTGCGGAACGGTTCATTCCTGGAACGAGCCGTACTGGAAAGCCCTGGGAATGCAGGTCCGCCGGCGCGAGTTTCCCGGCCACGTGAACAGCGAAGTGCGTTACGGCGGACGCTGGCATGCGTTCGATACGGATATGGCCGGCATTGTGTTTGGCAAAGACGGAGCTGTAGCCGGCTATGAGGACATCATCGCCGATCCATCGCTTGTCGAGCAAACACACGCTCCGTTGCCTTGCTATCCGTTTGCCTGGCCCAGCGACTTTAAGTCGATGAAAAAGGGCTGGGAGAAAATCGCCCGAGGCGGCAATTGGCACAAAATGTATAACAGCGGCTACGTTGCACACCCTCCGATCGTACATGTGCGGCGAGGCGAAACGTTTACGCGGTGGTTCGATCCGGGTCACTATGGCGGCAAGGACAAGCGGCGGTTCTGGCATCACCAGGACAACGGGCCTTTTCGCAACTGGACGTTTGCCAATCAGGGCACACCAGAGCATCGCGGCGCCGAGGCCAATTGCCGCGGCAACGCACGCTACTGCAATGGCGAGTTCGTCTATCAGCCGGACCTTACTTCCGTTGCGTATCGAGACGGCGTCGTCGATCAGTCGGCGAACGTCGTGCCGTCGATGGATCAGCCGAAGTTGCGAAGCCAAGATGGCAAACCGGCGATCGTGACGTTTGAACACTTCTCGCCCTATGTCATTTGCGGCGATCCGGTTGACGACGCCAACCCGATGTCCGGAACGGCAACGGACGGACTGATTGTCGAGGGAACTGCCGTGGGGAACGTTAGCGTGGAAATCTCCGTCGATCAAGGACAAACCTGGCACCGACTGAATTCCGTGACGGGCAACTTTTCACACGATTTAACTGAACACGTAAAAGGACGCTATGGCTGGCAGTTGCGGTTCGGCTTCCAAGACAAAGCCGGCCTCGACGCACTAAAGTTTACGACGACTACGCAGGTCTGTCAGGCCATCTATCCTCGTTTGACGGACGGCGGTTGCCGCGTTGCTTATCGCTGCGCCATGCGTGGCGTCACACCGGTGTTGCCGAACTTCGGATCGGACGAGGCAACGCTCCGGACGGTTGAGCAGAGGGATATGAGGTCTGACAACGTGGTTTACCAGCCTAGAAGTTCCCAGTCGCGCCTTGCCTATCGCACCACGAACAACAGGCCTGGGCATGTCGTGTTCCGCGTGAACGCAGGCGAGCGTGAACTACTCGAGGTGTATGCGGCGGTACGATATGGCGTGCGTGTGCCGCCGTCGGGCAACTGCGATTATCGCATCGAGATCTCCACCGACGATGGCGAATCATGGCGGCCGCTCGCCCGAGCCGACATCCCCGCTGACAACGAATTTTCCAGCGGTTGGATGTATGGAAAAGCGGACGTTGCAGAAAGCGATACGAACGAGGTGTTGGTGCGGATCCAGCTCTACCAGGGCGGATACCAGGCGGGAATGATCGACGCTCAGTTCTATGGAGTTTACCGAAGTGCGCCTCCGCCCAGCGCGATCGTAACCTACGGCTGGAAGGAAGCCGGCGAGTTAAAGCGACATACCGAACGGATTCCTACAGCGGCGCGTGAGCACGTATTCGAAGTGCCGACCGGCAAGATAGACGTCGATGAGTTCGTGCGTATTCAGGTACCATAAATAAAAGGATTAGGCATGTTTTCACAACTGCAAGCGGTTCTATCCGGTTGTCTGCTCCTTTTCCTCACAGCGACCAGCCTGGCTGCGCCGCCGCACGCTGATTGGTTTCCCAAGGCGACGCCGCTGCCAAAACCGACAGGCGAAGTGATTCAAGCCGCGACGGTCGAAGAATTGTTTGCCGCCGCTCGCGATGTGAAGCCGGGCGGTACGGTTCTGATCGCGGACGGGCATTACCGAATGCCTCGGTACTTTGAGATCGCGACCGACAATGTCACTGTGCGCGGCGTCTCGGGGAATCGCGACAAGGTCGTGCTCGATGCCGCCGGAAGCCGCCATGGCGAACTGCTCGGCGTTACCGGCTGCGAAGGAGTAACGATCGCGGATTTGACGATTCAAAACGTCAAGTTCAACGGCATCAAGATTAACTCCGATCGTGGCGCTCAGCGCGTGACGGTACACAACTGCGTGCTGCACAACATCTGGCAGCGTGGTATCAAGGCGCCGGGTATCCGCGACGACGACCCAAGGCGGCGCCCGCGCGATTGTCGAGTTCAGTTTTGTTTGTTCTACAACGACCGGGCGAAACAATTTGCTGACGACCAAACCGACACGGCAAAGACGTTCAACGGCAATTACATCGGCGGCATTGACGTTAAGAATACGACCGACTGGAAGATCACGGATAACGTCTTTATGGGCATCCAAGGACGGACGCGTGAAGGACGCGGATGCATCTACATCTCGGAGAACGGCCGCAAATGCGTGATTGAGCGGAACATCTTTCTGAACTGCGACATTGCGATTGCTTTGGGAAACCCGTCGTTGGAATACTCGAAGCACCACGCGGTCGATTGCACGGTCAGGGGCAATTTCATTTCGGATTGCCCAGAGACGGGAATCCTGTCTTGTTACACCAAGGATTGCGAGATTGCCAACAACTCAATCCACGATCCCAATAGCCGGCTGGGAAGGCTCGTCTGGGTGCTGAACGCGAACGACGGGCTAAGCATCGTCAACAACTTGCTCGTCGGGCGGCCCGTCCTTACCACTAGCGACAGCCGGATTCAGCAGAAAGGTAACACCGTCTATTCGTCACTGGCAGAAGCCCGCACCGCGAATGGAACGGCGGGACAAAAGACTCTTTCTTTAACTCAAATGTCCGATGCTATCGAACTACCGAAAGAGTACGCAAAGCAGCAGGCGCAACAGCAAGCCTCGCTATTGAAGCCAGGCGTGCAACCAAAAGACGTCATCGAGGCGATGCGGAAAGTTCATCAGGGATTCAATGGCCAGCAAGGCTATGTCGCGCAGTTCGGCGATTCAATCACTTATTCAATGGCGTTCTGGACGCCGATCGGCTGGGATGATCCGGATCGATTCCTGATGCACGACGACGGGATGCCCAAAGCGCCCAAGAACACCCGTTGGCGCGACTATGTGAAGGGAACGAAAGACAAAGGGCCCAAGCATGCCAACTACTCCGGTTGGACCGTCGGGCAATTAAATAGAGCAGTGGATGAAGTTCTAGCCCGCGACAAACCGGAAGTGGCGATCATCATGATCGGCACCAACGACATCTCGGGCGGCAAGCTGCCCGCGGCGTATCGTGTCGGGTTGGAACAGGTCGTGCAGAAATGCCTTGATGCGAAATGCGTTCCGATACTAAACACGATTCCTCCTCGCCGAGGCCGCGACGAGGCGGTGGCCGCCGCGAACGAGACGATCCGCAACGTCGCAACGGAGATGCACGTGCCGCTGGCGGACTTTCACTCCGAATGTGTGCGACTTCGTCCCGCCGATTCATGGGACGGTACGGTGATCTCCCGCGACGGCGTCCATCCCAGCGGCGGCAAGTCGAACGAGTACACCGAGGACAACATGCGTAATTGCGGCTACGCCCTGCGCAACTGGATAAATTTCCTGGTCCTCAGACAGATTTACTTCCAAGTGCTCGACAAAGATTGAGAGATCACCTCGCCGTACCTTGAAGACGAATTGCAAATGCTGTTTTGAACGGGACGTCTGTTGAAAATTCCGAAGAACGAGGAGGCTCGTTCTCACTGACAACCGCTTCAACCGCTCCGCTTCCAGGTCCTCGTTGGTGAAGCCGAGCGGGCGGCCCAAGGCGTATTCAATTGACCTGCCCCGTTTAACCATCTCCCAGACGAGGCGAGACTCGCCATTTCGACCAATCGGTGATCTTCTCGGCTGAGGCGATGTTTACGGCAGAGAGAGCAATTGCGAGGGCGAACAGGCTTCTGCCGTGCGAGTTGACTCGTGAGCTTGTTCTATTGTCTTCAGCAAAGGCGATTCCCATTACTCCGACGGCAAAGGAGCCTGAACGCTTGACATGAGGTAAGCAATCAGGTCACGGGTCTCGTCATCGCTCAGTTTTTGCAATTGACCTTCCGGCATCAGCGAGACTTGGCTCGTTTTCATCTCCTCTATTTCTTGTCGGTCGATCGTGACTGTCTCGTTTGGCGATTGCAGTGTGATAGTCCGCTCATTCATTTGGCTGATGACGCCATTGAGGACGCGACCATCGTCCATTGCTACCAGTACGGTCCGGAAATCGGCACCAACGCTCGCGCTTGGGTCGATGACATTCTCCAGAAGGTAGTCAAGATTCTTGCGATTAGAGCCGGTCAGGTCAGGTCCCAGCAGGGTCCCTTGCCCGAACAATACATGGCAACTAGCGCAGGTGTTTTGAAACAACACGCGTCCTGCCGTCAGATCGGCTCGCGATAAGACGTCAGGCGATAGCTTCGCGCGATAGGCATCGATCTGGGTACGCTTCTCGGCGGCACTAACTCGCAAGTCTCCCCAGAGTCGTGTCAAGTCGCGTGTCAGCGTTTCGTCTTCCAGTGAGGCGATCTGTCTGGCTTGAAATGCAGAAATCTCGCTCGCTGAAATGCTCTTCGCCTCGACCGCGTCAAGCAGCGCTCGAGCGGAATCTGTTCGTGACACCAATGTCTGAATCATTTCAGTACGAGCTATCGCATCGAACTTACCTGCCCGCTGCAGGATCTTCGCGGGAATCGTAGGATCGTCGTAATGCGTCAATCCCTTCAGGGCGTCGACCGTCATACCCGGTTCGTCCAAAAGAGCCACTAACGTTGAGCCATAGTCAGCCGGTGGACTTACCAACAGAGAACGAAGTGCCGATCGGCGTGCATCGGTCGGTCGCTCTTTATCGGTCACGATCGCGCGGATCTCATCCATAGCGCGGCCATCCCCAAACACGACACTCAGGTTTTGCACCAGAGTACGAATCTCTTCATCTGATGACTGCCCAAACTTCTTCGCCGCCTCTCCCCAATGCGCGGGCGCCGCAACTTTCTGCCAACCGCTCAGCCCCAAGGCTATTCCGCGAATGACACTTTCTCCGTGGCTGCATTTTCCAGCCGTAGCTAATTGCAGCATGCGATCCACAGCTGTCGGTTCGCGCTCGATTTCCTGCGTTACGCGTCGCACGATCAATTCGGTCAATAAGGGCATCTCTGATTTTTCCGCGAGCGCGATCGCTTTCGCTAGGTCTCGTGGAACCGCTGGCTCAATCCCATACCAGACCATAAGCGGCAATCGCCCATCCTTCGCGAACTCCGGGCGAACCGCCAACCGCTCGGCGATCCTCCATCGTAGATCGACCGGCAGCCGCTGTAGAGAAGACGCCAGGTGCAGCTGCACGATCCCAGATGGATCTTTGGCTGCTAGATTCTCGAGTGTTTGCAATGCTTCGCTGGAAGGGGCTTTTCCTGCTTGCGTTGTCAGATCGACAAAGAATTTGAGCACGGCGGCCCGCTGGTATTCATCTTCGGTGGCTAAAGCCGAAATCCACCACGCTTCGTCCGCCGCACCGGTCGTCGCAATTGTCTCTAGTAGGCGAATTCGGGCTATGGGATCGCTGGTCTCCCGCAGGCGTTCTTTCAGTAGGTGATGAATTGCCGTCGATTCGGCCTTTGTTGCGGTGCGCTGGGTCAACAGACGCCGCGATTGCCGAGCCCACCATGTGTTGCGATGCGCCAGAAGCGATACCAACTCAGCACTAGCTTTATCTTTCAGATCGAACGCCGCAAGCGTTTGCTGATCGCCGTAGGACAACTTGTAGATGCGCCCGCTACCGTAGTGAACGCCATCGTGATCGTGGCATTCGCCGGTATCACTCCAGTCGGCGATGAAGACGCTACCATCGGGACCGGTGATCAATTCCATTCCTCGGTACCAGGGATCTTCGATAAAGCAAAAGTCGGCGCCGTGCGTCGCGACGTACCCCGCGCCGTCCCGTTTGAGCAGGTCGGTGTTGAGCCGCCGGCCATGCAAATTGAGCGTGTAGATACGATCGCGATATTCATCCGGCCAATTATCTCCCTGATAGATCATCAGCCCGATATGGGCGTGCCCACCTCCCGCTTCGCTCGTGCTGTCGGTGACACCTTTACGAACGTCGGACCAGCCTTCTCCTTCGTCCCAATGAACGTGATCGGCGACCTGCTTAATTAATTGGTACGAATGAGGATTGATGTCGATACCGAACATCCGTTCCGTATGGGCACTGGGGATTACCTGCCACAAATGCCCTATCACCGTGTTGATGACAAACATCTCGCCATGCGAATCAAAGTCAAATCCCCACGAGTTCGTCATGCCGTGCATGACGGGTTCGGCGACCTCACGCGTCGGATGGTAACGCCAAACTCCGGTGTTGATTGCAAATCGCTGGGAGTCGCTCGCGCCTGGTTTGCCGACCAAACTTGTACCTAAGATGCCATGCCGTCCGTAGAGCCAACCATCGGGGCCCCACTTCAGTCCATTGGCAGGCGTATGCGATATGCTGCTCCCGTCGACAAAACCATCGAGTACAACGACCGGGGCGCCATCGGGTACGTCGTCCCCGTCTTTGTCAGGTATGAATAGCAACTGGGGAAGACAGATCGCCCAGATTCCACCGTCTCCCACTTCGATGCTGGTCAACTTGCTCGCCTGATCCCAAAAAACGGTCCGCTTCTCAAACGTCCCATCTCCATCGGCGTCTTCAAAAATCAAGATCCGATCGCGCACATCGGCTTTGAACCCACCAAATCCGCCCCCGGCCCAACTGAAGTTTTCGGCGACCCACAGCCTGCCTCGCTCGTCGAATGTCATCGCGATAGGGTTGCGGACATCGGGCTCCGCTGCAACCAACGAAAGGCGAAATCCCGGAGGCAACTTCGTCTTGGCGATTACGTCGCTGGGGGCCATCGGTGTTGCGACCGCCCGTTCGGTATCCGGAGGGACGGGAAACTCTTCACCGACCGACGTATTGCCGAGCGTGATAAGACCTACGACGGCGATCAACGCCTGCATTGCGAGTTTCATCTTTTCTGTTTTCCACGCTTATAGTAAGACAGCGAAATCGACCTTGGCGAGCTTCTACTTTTGTGGAAAAAGCTCCATGAGTGCGTCGGCGAAGATGCTGAGCCCCTCGGGTCCTGGATGATTGATGCAGTTCACCATGAGGCTGTTGTATGGAATCCCTTGTCGCCATAGTCGTCCATAACGGAGGGACGCATCGGCAAGCGCTACTGGATGCCTGGCTGCGAATTCACGCAGCCCCTTCACGTAAGGACGTGGGTCCTCATCGATGTCATTCTGTCGATCCAAGCCCATCCAGTCTGGTCGCACATAGTGAGGTGTCAGAATGATCCACTCTGCGTCAATTCCCTGAAAATCGGTCAATAATTTGCCGTATCGATTCTCAACCATCTCGGGGTTCAGACCGGCGTCGTTCACAAACTCGCTGATTGCTAGGTCCGGCTTGGCACCTAATACGGTTTCCTGATAGTTGTGAGGCTCACCCGGCGGAACCGCCAGGTAGGAACCGGTTGTCCGACCGCCCCAAGCTTCGGTGACCAGTTCGATCTTGGCTTGGGGAAAACGCTGCCGCAGCCTTACGACAAATTGCTGTTGCCAGTGCTCACGCTCTGGTTGGGCCAAGTAGGCGCCTTCGGTCACGCTGTCTCCCCAGGCCAATATGCGGAGCCGTTCACCGGATCGCAACTTGGCCAGTGCACGCGGAATTTTCTGCTCCGCCGGTGAAAGAGAGGTCATCGCCGGCTTGGGATATGCGGTCTCCATAATGGGAAACAAATTCTTCTTGGTCAGCCGCTCAATCTGGCCCGGTATCCAAACGTTCGCCAAACGACGTTCCGTCGCGATGACCTGTGGTGCCTTCGGAGTCTCAGCCGCTGGTTTGCCGACTCGATATTCGAGTTCCCCCGCGCCGGTCAATACGATCGAATCAATCCGCGAGAGGTAATGTTGATAACTGATAAATACCGGGCTCCCCTCGGCTATCCGCCCGCCGGCGACGCGACCGATCCCTCCCCAACGATTTTCAAATTCATAATCGCGGCCACGGACAAAAGTCTCGTCCGTCTCATTCGGCCCGCTACGAACGACTACGCTCGCCGGATCTAACAAGTCTGGAGCCGTTAGCGATTCGGCGATCAACGCCGCTAGGCGAGCCCCGCGTCGATACTGCGGCCCCGCGGGATCGTAAATTGGCAAACTCGCATGGCGTTCGGCCGTCACCGTAAACAGCCGCGGTGCATCGACCGCGACTAACGCTGACACTTTCGGATGGTTCTTACCGTCGGCGACGTCAACTTTTATTGCCCAGTCCCCAACCAAGGCAACGTGGGCCGCAGGCTCCGCGGCTGAAGTAACTGATGTCGCTAGCCCACTGATAAACAACGCTAACACATGGGTACGAAGCACGGCGATTCTCCTGAATGAAATGCATGATTCTGAGCGAATCGGGGTAGGAACCGAGATTGTCTCGGCTATGGTGCGAAATGCTAATCTGGCGGGCAATGTTAAATATAGACTAAAGCTGACCTGCATTAAGGGGGTAATTTCGGGAGTCGATTGCCGACAATACAAGCCAAGGTAATGTTGTGTGGGCCTGCTTCGGTAAGGCTCAACTCAGATAGGCTTAGGAATCTCGTTGTGGTGTCGGTCGGTTCCTGGGAATTTATAGTCACCGGTGGGGAGGGCTCATCGGTCACCTTCTGTCGTGCCACGGCCGAAGAGATTCGCCCTCACCCTGCTAGAATACTGCCTGCTATTGATACTCCAAGGGCGATTTACTTGCGAGCCAAGGGCTAAGTTGCAAATGGACGACTAGGCCTGTCGCAATACCTTCGTTCTGGATTCCCACTTTAGGTGTAATCGTAATGATTCTGGTTACTTGTAAGGAAACCGAAGAACACGGTTGTTGTAGCTGTCGGCGATATAGAGCCAGCCATCCTTCACCCTTACGCCGTGGGGTCGCGCTAGTTGTGATCTCAATGGATCATCCGTGAGGGCAGACCCTTGTTTCTCAGGAGTTCCCGCCAGTAATTCAAGCAATCCGGTCTCTGGATTGTAGCGGCGAATCACGTGATTCTCTGTATCTGCGATGATCACGCGACCCTTCGGGTCAAGCGCCAGATGTTTCGGGCCGTTCAGCGTCGCCTCGATCGCTCGACCACCGTCTCCGGAATAGCCTTTCTTTCCGGACGCATTCACTACGGTACGGATGTGCCCCTTCGCATCCACCACGGCAAGTGAGTGCCCGTTTCGCGAGAGGATGTAGACATTGCCCTTGCGATCGGCCAACACGGCTCGTGGGTCCTTGAGCGAGGACTGGTTTGCCAGCGCGCCTTCCTCAGGTGTGGCGTTCTCGCCATTGCCGGCAAAGGTGTCGATTCGACCTGTTTCCATGTCCACGACACGGATTCGACGGTTTGCCAGATCGACCAGATACAAGCATTTGAAATCCGGACCGAAGGAGATCGAGAAGATGCCGCCCAATTTGGCCTCGACCGCCGGACCACCGTCGCCAGAAAAGCCTTTCACGCCAGTTCCCGCGACTGTCGAGAGTTGGCCTGTCGCCATGTCCAGTTTACGCACACGGTAGTTGTGGGTATCGGCAATGTACAGGCTTCCTTTCAGTCCGAGCACGATGTCATGCATCTCTGTGAATGTGGCCTTCAGCGGATCCGCCTCTTCCCGTGCACGTTCGGGGCCTTTTTTTATCTCTGTGCCAGGAGCGCCTGCGATGAAGCTTAGATTCCCATTTGGAGCAATCTGAAATACGCGTTGGGGTGCCAAATACTCGACGCCATAGATCAGCCCGGCATCGTCGATGGCCACACTAAAGGGAGCGAACAGGTTCCCTTTATTTAGAGGTTCTACGGCCAGAAGTGAAGCGCCGCTGAAGGGGATTGTCAGCAAACAAAGCGTGATGAGGGTTCGCATATATTTCCTTTAACTGATCTTTTCCACTGGCCGTTGCTCGACTCAACTGTCACGAACACGAGAGCTAGTGGCAATGTCGGTATGGTTAATCGTAAACGAATTCGCTTGATAAGTCGGTAGTTCGGTACTTGCTGCGAGCAAGATTGTCCTTCTTAGCATAGAAGAAGTCGACTATACACTGTGCGCCTAAATTGCACTTGTTTCATGCGACCGGATGAATCCGTTGCCGACCTTGGTGCTCTGTGACCGGCCCGCGCGAATGTAACCAGTTTTGAACTGATAATCTTCATGGTTTGACCTTCACCTCGCAGCGGACGATACTAAAGGCACTTATCGCCTATCTCGCCCTGCATAAAGTCTTTTGTTGGTTCTAGAACCATGATTCATGCACGATACCGTTATGCCCGACTCCTCTTTGTCGTATCTTTCACCTTGCTCCCAGCGTTCACAGCTCGACTGGCAAAATCGGCGGAAACTGATCGCGCGCCCAACATCGTGCTCTTTCTCGTGGACGACATGGGATGGATGGATAGTACTCCCTACGGTTCGCAATACTACGAGACTCCCAACATGCAAGGACTGGCCCAGCAGTCTATGCGATTTACGGATGCTTACGCGTTACCGCTCTGCTCGCCCACGCGAGCCTCAATTCTCAGTGGTCAATACTCATCGAGACATGGCGTGACGTCCGCGAGTGGACATCAGCCTGCAGCCCCGCAGGATGCTTCTCCGTATCCCGATAAAGCGCCACCGAACAGAAAATTCATCTACGCCAGTAGCCAGAATTACCTCGACCTCGATCTGCCCACACTTGCCGAAGTGTTGCAGAAGGCCGGCTATCGAACGGGCCACTTCGGCAAGTGGCACCTAGGCTTGAGTCAGGAGCATTGGCCGGACAAGCACGGCTTTGATATCGCCTTTCACGCTCAGCCGAGTCCCGGCCCGCCAAGCTATTTCTCGCCCTACGGAGTTCATAAAGATGGCAGTCCTTCCGGGCGGCATCATGTGGGGACGATCACTGACGGTCCGGATGGAGAGTACATCACCGATCGTCTAACGGACGAAGCAATCAAGTTTGTCGAGGCGAACAAGGACCGACCATTCTTCCTCAATTTCTGGCACTATGGCGTGCACGGTCCCTGGGGTCACAAGGAAGAGTATACCGCGGAGTATGCGAAGAAGACCGATCCCCGCGGCCAGCAGCGCAATCCAATCATGGCGTCCATGCTCAAGAGCGTGGACGAGAGTCTTGGTCGGTTGATGAATCGTCTGGATGAACTGGGCTTGGCGGACAACACGCTGTTCATTTTTTATTCGGACAACGGCGGCAACGTCCACAGTCGTACCTACGACGATAGCAAGATCGCGAAAGTCAAAGAAGGTCATCCGCAGTTCGAGGCAATTCAGGACTGGCGAAAATGGGCTGGGGGCGAACCGCCGACAAACAATGCTCCGCTTCGAGAAGGAAAGGGACGCATCTACGAGGGCGGCCAACGAGTTCCGTTGATGGTTCGCTGGCCAGGTCGAATCGAACCGGGCACCATCAGTGATGCAATCATGGGGCCAATCGATCTTTACCCAACTATTCTGGATGCGGTCGGTCTAGAGAAACCCCGCAATCACATCATCGATGGGGAATCTTTAATGCCGGTTCTCAAGCAAACCGGCAACTTTAAGCGTGAAGCCTATTTTACTTGGTTCCCACATTTGGTGCCTGCTGTGTCGGTTAGGCAAGGCGATTGGAAGCTAATTCGCCGCTTCGAGTCACATCCGAGCTATCCCGAATTGTACGAGCTTTACAACCTCAGGGAGGACATCGGTGAAAAACACAATCTTGCCACGCAGATGCCTGAAAAAGTCAAGCGGCTCGATTCCCTCATCGACCAGTTTGTCAAAGACACCCACGCGCGGTACCCAAAACCAAACCCAGCCTACACTGCGACAACCAAGACGGCCGACGTGACCGATGGACTTGTAGCACGGAGCTGTAAGCTCGTCGAAACTGGTGGCGCGATTCAAGTGGTGGGAGATGGACGGCTGCCGTTTCTCGGCACGGCTCGAGTCAAGCTAAGCGGTCCGCTCAAGGTGACTCTGATCGCTCGAAGCGAGTCGGGCGGCAAGGGACGCATCCATTGGAAAACCAATGGGCAAGATGACTTTTCGAAGACAGGTCAGAGCGTCGACTACGAGCTCCCCTCAGGAGAATCGTGGCAGAAGGTCATCGTCGAGCTTCCAGTCAAAGGCCAAACGCAGGTCGTGCGGTTGTACCTACCAGCGGATATATCACCCGTGCAAATTCGTTCGATACGTTTCCAAGATGCTCAAGGTCGTGAGAAGGCATGGGATTTTTCCGAGGTATCGCCATGATCAACCACAAGGACTTTGACGATGTCTGGAATGAGGGGGACGAGTAGACACTAAAGGCGGTCGACGGAGTGAGCGTTCTCGCTGGATATGGCTGCCCGTCCGCCTGGGAGCAGCGGATAGCTTTTGGCGTTCGTGCCAAGCGTGGATCTGGTGATCGCCCGACAAACCGGCGGCAGCAGCAACTGGGATTTCGAAGAATGCCCGTGCCGCACATGCGATGAAGTATAGCGTTAGGAGAGTCCGTTTCGGACCGTGCGAAACGAGAAGTCCTCTATTGCAAGATCTCGTGGACGACATGGCCATGAACGTCCGTGAGTCGGCGATCGATTCCATTCTGCCGGAACGTCAGCCGGGTATGGTCGATACCTAGCAGGTGCAAAACGGTTGCATGGAAGTCGTAACAGTAGGTCTTGCCTTCTTCGGCCTTGTACCCCCAATCGTCACTCTTGCCATGAGCCACCCCGGCTTTAACCCCGGCCCCCACTAACCAGGTAACAAAGCTACCGCCGTTATGATCGCGGCCATCGCCACCCTGGGCAAAAGGAGTTCGTCCGAACTCGGTCGTCCAGATCAGCAAGGTATCTTCCAACAATCCCCGGGCCTTCAGATCGCCAATCAGGGCGGCGATCGGTTGATCGACGCTCTGAGCGATCGGCGGAAGTTCTTTCGGGATACTGCTATGATTGTCCCAGTTGCCGGTTGCACCTTGCGGACCACTCCAAACCTGAACGAACCGCGTGCCACGTTCGATTAGCCGACGAGCAAGCAAACAGCGTCGACCGAAATCCTGGGTGACGCTTTGATCCAGACCATATGCCTGGTGGGTCTGTTTGGTTTCCAGCGAAAGGTCGAACGCCTCCGGCGCAGAGAGCTGCATCTTTGCAGCCAACTCGTAAGACTTGATCCGCGCATCGAGCCGCGTGTCGTTCGACCTTCGTGCGGCGTGCGCATTATTGATTTGATCCAATAAGTGCAAACCATCGCGATCGGCCGAGCTGGTCGCGAATTTGTACGCTTCTTTGGCGAAAAGATTAGGAACCGGCTGCGGCGAAGCGGCATTGATGACGGTGCCTTGGTGAATCGCCGGTAGAAAACCAGAAGAGAACGGCCCTCGCTGGTTGTAGGGCAATCCTTTGGCATCGGGCAGAACAACGAACGTAGGTAGGTTATCGGTGAGATTACCCAGCGCGTATGAGATCCACGCCCCCATGCACGGAAAACCAGGCAACAGAAAGCCGGAGTTCATCATGTAAGTACCAGGCCCGTGAACGTTGGTCTTCGAGGCCATCGCCATGAGAAACGCCATCTCGTCGACCCATTTCGCCTGATGCGGAAACACATTGCTTACCCAGCGTCCGCTTTCGCCGTACTGCTTGAATTTGAAGGGACTCTTCATCAGCGCGCCTGGGGCAGCGGTGAAGCCTTCCGGCTTTTCCGATGGACCAAGCTTCTGACCGTGCAGTTTCTCTAGCTCCGGTTTGTAATCAAACGTATCCATTGGGCTGGCACCGCCCGTCATGAACAGTTGAATGATCCGTCGGGCTTTCGGTGCATGGTGCAGCCCTTCGGCTACCGCCGGCGACGTCTCGGCGTCGGCATCGCGGGCCATCATCTGCGTCATAGCGATACCGCCCAGACCTCCTCCAATAGTCCAAAGGAAATTGCGTCGATCGGTTTGATATGTTGATTCCATGTTGGCCTAATCGACAAACAAGTATTCGTTACTATTGAGCAAAACACGGCAAAGTGCTTCTAATCCGTGCGATTGGGCGTATGACTGAAACGCTTTCTCTTCAGTCACTGTCGGCGCTCGCTGCCAACAAAGTTCCACGGCGCGTCGAATCTGTTGATCTTCGGGCATTTCACGTTTAACGCGATCGGCAATCCAAGTCGAAGCATGCAGGATGAAGTCGTTGTTGTAAAGCGTGAGCGATTGCAGAGCGGAGACCGAGAAGTTTCGCTTGGGGGTTAATAGCCCTAAATCTGGGAAGTCCAACGATTCCATAAACGGATCGGGAATGCCACGCCAAACCACTCGGTAAATGCTACGGCGTGCGGCCGAGTCGCTGTTCCAGTCGTATTTCGTGTAATCAAGAACAGGCGTCGCTTGGGGGCCTTTCGTTTTGGTGAACTGTTCAACCCCTTCTCCGCCCATCGTCAGGTCCAAGCGACCGGAGATTCGCAGCGTGGAATCGCGAATTGCATCGGCGTCCAGGCGTACGCGGTTCATGCGCCAGAGCAAGCGATTGTCGCGATCTACCTGGATCGCATGCGCAGGCATCGGGTCGATGACGCTGGCCTGCTTCCAGGTCTTGCTGGTCAAAATCAACCGATGTAACTTTCTGAGCGATCCCTGAGCGTCGTCACGAAACCAGACCGCAAGCCAATCAAGCATTTCTGGATGAGACGGCTCGCCGCCCATGCGGCCAAAATCATTCGGCGTTTCGCAAATGCCACGGCCAAAGTGATAGTGCCACACACGGTTCACAATGCTTCGCCAAGTCAGCGGATTGTCGGGATGGGCCAGCCAATCAGCCAAAGCGGCCCGGCGTAATGATTCCTGCTTGGGGTCCGCAAGTTCGAACCGCGCCGGCAACGGGTTGATCGCCGAGATCGCCCCAGGCCCGACTTCTCGAATCGGCTTGTCGATATCGCCCCGTTTGAGCAAGTGAACGACTTTCGGCTGAATTGGCTTCTCCTGCTTCTCGGCATACGACCAGAGTGGTGAGACCCCGTAAACCAGTTGTTTAGTAGGTAACTTGGCAATCGTTTCATTGGCATACGGTTCCAACGCGATCGCCGCGATCTCGATTTTCTCTGCCGGCGTTCGCTGGTCCGCTGGTTTTTTTAGTGCCTGTCGAACTTCTTCCGGGAGAATCCGCGCGGAAGTTCCTTCCGCATCGGTGATCGACAAACGAAATCGCCCGATGACATGCTTGGGAGGATAAAGCTGCTTCAGCGTGATCGCCAGTTTGCCACCTTGCTCGGCATCGATCGGCTCGGCGAATTCGAAAACGATGACGTGCGATTCGCTGACCCTCGGGTGAATTGCCCAACCTGACTTTAGATCTCCATCAATTGCCTGAGCCGAGGTCCAGCCCACCTGGTCGAAATCTGCCGAGGCTTGAGCAATCTTCAGCTTGACCGGCGTGGTGGCTCCTGCGGCAAACCACTGCATCTCGACCTCCGACAGGTGGAGGTTGCCGTTGTCGGCTCGACCTGGTCCACCTTGAGGATGACGCTCGTCCTTCAACACATCGAGTCGCACCGCAGTGATTCTTTTCAAATTGACTGCCGAAGTCACCGTGTATTGCTCTTGATCGGCGAGAGTGCCGTCGACGAAGATCGAGTTGTCATCCTGCTTGGTCAGTGTCGCGCCGCCTGCGGAAAGAAACACATCTGCTTCAAGCGGCTTCCATTCAACAGGCTTCGCTTGGCGTTCCTCCCAGCGTTCCGTCCACTGATCGACGATCGGAGCGTACGCTGGCCTCAACAAGACAGTGGCATCTTTCGCGTGAACGGCGGCAAGCAAGGCCTCCGTTTCCTGCCGCCGATGCATTACCTCGGAAGAGGTATCGAATTCAATGTCCCCTTTGCCAACACCGGCAAAGACCGCTTGCAACGAGTAGTAATCCTCTTGCGTAATCGGATCGAACTTGTGGGTGTGACAGCGTGCGCAATTGGCGGTCGTGCTGGCAAAAGCCGCCATTGTTTGCGTAACGATATCGTCGCGATCGAGGTAATCGAACGTCACCGGTGCCGTCGATGCGCGACTCAATTCGAGCGGACCCGCCGAAATGAATCCCAACGCTGGAGTCAATTGCGGCTGATCGGGATAGAACACGTCGGCCGCCAACTGTTCGCGAATGAATCTTTCCCAAGGCACGTCGGCATTAAGTCGCTCGATGACGTAGTCGCGAAACCGCCAGGCATTGGGGCGTTTCACATCGTGCTCGCAACCATGCGAATCAGCATAGTGAATCACATCCAGCCAATGTCGCGCCCATCGTTCGCCATACCGGGGCGAATCGAGCAGCTTGTCGACAAGTCTCTCCCAGGCCTGTGGATCGGGATCGTTCTCAAACGCATCGACTTCCTCAGGCGTCGGCAGCATGCCGTATAGATCGAGATATAGCCGGCGAGCCAAAGTCCGACGATCTGCCTCGGCGGATGGCTCCAAACCATTATCCTTCAGTTTGGAAGCGACAAAAGCATCAATCGGGTTAGCGCCGCCGATCGGAACAAGCGGCGGATGGAGCGGCTTCAGCGACCACCAGTCGAGCGGATCGGACTTCGGAGCGTCAAGGACTCTGGGATCGGGCGCGCCCTGTTCGACCCACTTTTCCAACAAAGCGATGTCTGCCGCGGCCAACTTCTCCTCAGGAGGCATTCGATGCTCTTCGTCGCTCCAGCGAACCTTCTGGATCAACAGGCTCTCGTCTGGCTTGCTGGCGATAACGGCGGCGCCAGAATCGCCCCCTTGCTCCCAACCTGACCGCGAGTCCAGCGCCAACCCGCCTTCCAGGGACTCGTCATGCGAATGACACTCGTAGCAATGAGTTCGCAAGATCGGCTCGATCTTGGACAAGAAGAAATCATCAGCCCAGAGCTTGGTAGGCAAAAGCACCAGAAGCAGTATCGGGAGCGAACGAATCATCGCTGCATCTTCCTTTGGATCTCGCCTGCCGCCTTGATCACTTCTTTCCCAACGTCCGGAAAGACCTTCTTGGGCATTCGGCCAGCTATGCCTGAGACCCATATTGTTGCGATCAACGTCCCCAGCGGATCACGAATTGGCGCTGCGACGCAGTGAATCCCTTCATCCGCTTCGCCCCAGTCGGTTGCATATCCTTGATGTAGGATTCGGTCGCACTCTTCCATCAGCTTGGTTCGACTGGTGATTGTCCGGTCGGTGAAACGGTTTAGTTTGATCCGCTTGATTGTCGCATCGCGCTCAGCCTTTGGTCGATGAGCCAACAAAACCTTGCCCGGGGCATTGTTATGAAGAAGGAAACGTAGCCCGAGTTCCACGCCAATTCGGATGGCCGACGTGCTTTCCTGCTTCTCGATAATCACCCCTTCATCTCCTGTTGGAAGTCCGAGTTGGACGGTCTCTCCAGTCTGATCCCGCAGGGCTCGCATCGAATCAAGAGAGCATTGCACCAAACTGACGCCGTGCACGCGCGGGTGAGCGATACTCAGAAGCTTGCCCGTAAGGCGATAGCGGGACGGAGACTGTTCCCGGACGACATAACCAAGGGCAACCAGGGTCTGAAGCAATCGCAGCGTCGAATTCTTCGGCGCTTCCAGTTCGGCACTAATTGTCGCAAGAGTCGCTCCGCGAGGCTGTGCAGCCAGCCCCTCTAAGATCTTCATGCCACGCTCCAGCGCAGGGGCCAATACCACCTCGGGCTTTAAAATCGCTTGATCGCTTACAGGTTCCATATTGTGAATGCGTTCCTTATATGGGATCCGATCCTAATGCCTGCCCCGCCTGATGTCAATTTTTTCAAGGACTACAGTAGCAGAAGAGGACGCTTTCGATCCCAGGTGATCACACGCCACCGCTGCCCGGTCGCGGTCCGCCATGTGCGATTGAAAATTGTACGAGAATAGACCGGTGTGCAATCACTTGGGATCAACCATTCCCTGTCAGTCCGAGTCTCGCGTCACGTTAGTTCGTCAGGGGCCAATCACGACTTGTTACGTCCGTTCAACGATGAGTGCAGCACCGCTCGGCAGGATTCGCCAGCGAATCATTGAGGGCAGAGGAAGCGTCGCGTAAAAATTCACGCCACTTGACGATGCTAGTGCTTCACCACGCCGCCAAGTCGTTCGCGGCAAGCTACGGATCCGATCGACAGGATATCGGACTCTGGCTTCTTCGGCATCGATACACACTTTGCACCCCGAATACACAAATTTCCTGAGAGTTAACGCGATTGAACACAACAATGTACAACGTTGTTGTACGAATCTTCGTAAACTACTTCTGTCACACGGTGTCAGGTCAAAAGGACAGGGCTTCCTGGGCGGCCTTACAACCTCAAGGTCGTTGGTTCAAATCCGGCCCCCGCCACTTAAACGCTGGTGTAGCAAATAAAGCTCAACCAGGTGTTTTCGTGCCTTCTTTGTTAACCAGATTCAAGAGTTTCCGAAGACAAGGAAATCATTGAGAAGGGGGAGGCCCGACGTTTTTATTTTGGGCATCGAGGCAAGACGCTCGAATAGCTTTAGGGAACCGCCAATTCGTACGGAAATTGGAGGCCAGTGTTCAAGCGACTGCCGGAGAAGATCTACTCGTCTACGATGGTTGTGAGAACCTCGCCGGAAACTTTCGTCAGGGACGTAGGGGAGGGGTGGATCGGAATCAGCCCGTCGCGGCCGCGGTAAGATCGCCGAGATTGTTTCGACACCAGATGAAAAGGTAGTCAATATCGATTGAGTCGGCGTCACAGTTCACCTCAGACGTTGTGTCTTGCCAACTCCACGAGGCGACTTCAAGAGATTACGGTAAGGTATTCTTCAAAACGGTGGTCAATGCAGTCCGTACCGGCTCATCTTATAGTGCAATGTGCGAACGCTGACCCCCAGCACTTTCGCGGTTTGTTCACGGTGAAAATCATTGGCCGCAAGGGAATTCAGGATTGCTTCCTTCTCGGCCTCTTCTGTTACTTCTGCCAGTGAGCGTGCTTTGCTTGCGGAAGCGTTTCTAGCAACCGAGCTTAATTCCGCAGGCAAATCATCCGCGGATATATTGTCGCTGCCTACCGTGACGACCAAGCGTTCGATGACATTACGTAATTGACGCACATTGCCTGGCCAATTTGCTGAAATGAGAACCTGCAAGGCCTCGTTGTCTACCGTCTTGAGTGAGCGATGGTGTCGCGTGCAAAAGTAATTCAGGAAATGCTCCACCAAGAGAACAATATCTTCACGCCGCTGCCGAAGTGGTGGAACTTCAATGGGGATGATGTTCAGTCGGTAGTAGAGGTCCTCTCGAAAACTCCCATCTTCTACTAATTGCGGGATGTCGCGGTTCGTGGCGGACACAATGCGAGCATCAGATGTAAGGATTGCTTCACCTCCCACTCTTGTGAACTGTCCTGTTTCAAGGACACGAAGCAAATCTACTTGGCTCTTCATGGGGATTTCGGTGATTTCATCGAGGAATAACGTTCCTCGCATGGACTGTTCAAAGCATCCAGGTCTTTGTCGAGAGGCCCCTGTAAATGCTCCCTTTTCATGTCCAAACAACTCGCTTTCCAATAAGTTCACCGGCAATGCACCGAGGTTGACGGGAATGAACGGGTATGTGGAGCGTTTGCTCAAGTCGTGAATTGCCCTGGCGATCAACTCTTTCCCCGTGCCACTTTCGCCATGGATCAAGATGGTGGCATCCGTGTCAGCAACCTGTCGAATCTGTCGCAGTACATCGTTTAGAGCTTGGCAATTTCCGATGATATTCGGCAATTCGCCTGCTTCAGCCAGCCGATCCTTCAAGAAGCGGTTTTCGGTCTGCAACCGATGGTGTTCGACTGCCTTGGCAACTTGCTGTCGGATTAAATTCAAATCAACCGGCTTGGTAATAAAGTCGAATGCCCCACGACGCATCGCGTCGACTGCCATCTCAACCGTACCGTGGGCAGTTATCATGATCATCGTGGTATTGGGTTCGCGCTGCTGGATCAGCGACAACAACTCGAGGCCATCACGATCCCCCGGCAACCGGACATCGGCAATAACAATCTGGAAGCTCTCCGTATCGAACTTGTCGAGTGCTTCGTTTACGCTACTCGCCGTGTCGATGTGATCGACCTCTTTCTCAAGGCCTTTGGCCAACCCGGAGCGAATGTTCGGCTCGTCATCAACAATCAGAATGCGAAAAGCTTCGTCCATGACCTTAGTCCGAAGGTAAAGTGACTTGTCGAATTGGCAACGTCATCACGAAGGTCGTACCTTCTTGGCTACTAAAGAAGTCAAGACTGCCATTGTGCTGTCGTACGATTTTGTCGCATATGGCTAGCCCTAAACCTGTTCCTTCGCTTTTGGTTGTGAAATAGGCATCGAATACCTGATCACGGAGATCCTCTGGAATTCCAGTCCCCGTATCCGAGATTTCGACACGAACCGCGTCGGAAGACTCCGTTACCGCAACGGAAAGTTTGCCCCCGTGGGGCATGGCTTGCATCGCGTTGACGAACAGGTTGAGCAAAGTTTGTTCCAATCGGACAAGATCTGCTGTTAAATTTGGCAAAGGAAAATCCGGCAGGACGAAATGAACCTCGATTCCCTGCTGATTCGCTTGAGGAATAGCCAGATCGACTTGGCGCTGGATGAGCTTGACAAGATTCACCTCTTCGAGCCTTAAATTGTCCATCGATGCAAACTCACGGAATCTCTCTAACACTTCCCCAATTCGCGTCATTTCCGACTTAATTACCGCCATCATCGGTTGCACGTCTTCGGAATCTCGGTTTTCCTCAAGTTGTTCTTCCAGGAGTTGGACATGTAGAGATAGAGCTGCCAGTGGATTTCGGATTTCATGATGAAGCCCTGCTGCTAGAGACCCAAGTCCCATATAACGTTCCATTCGACGCATTCTCTCTTCCATCAGGACGCGTTCCGTTACATTGCGTAGTTGCAAGACTTGGCCGATTTCCTTCCCTTCGAAGTCATTCAATGATTGACACGTCGCCCGGATGGTCCTTCCATCGGTACTAAGATGAAAATCTCTTGTCATTGACGATGACTTTGCCGTCTGCCCTTCAATTAAGAGCTGATCAAGGGCAAGGTCTCTTGAGAGCTCGTTAACGTGCTTGCCTATACAGTCGAGCGTGGCTCCCAATAAATCCATGCCATGACGATTGATGCTGGTAACGATGCTGTTTTGATCGGTTGTGATTACCGTCTGATCCATGCTGCTGAGAATATGACCGGCCAACGCCTTGATGTCCCGCAGGGATTCCTGCGATGACCTATAGGCGCGAGAAAGCAATATGAGCGCCAGACCAGTCGCGACAAGATTAAGAACGACAAGGATGGAAAGTCGAAACTGCCAACGTAATTCGCTAGCCAACTCCTTGGCCGTAGCTGTTGAATCACGGGGTAGTTTTGGCGTCAGTTCTTCGACGATGGCTTGTTCTCGCAGAAAGTCAGCCATCGTCCAAATTGTTATACCCAGTGCCGCGAAACTGAGCAGCAACAGTCCGGCAATGGAAAGCCGATAGCCCTTGCCGGTACCGACAGGTTGAGTTCGAAACATAGGAACAGCAGATTAAGGTATTTAAAGCGGTTGCTCCAACGATTCACACGGATTCCCCTAGTTGCGAGGTTACCAGAGTGCGCACTCAATCCGCTCGAACGTGAGATTCTGGTATCACCAGATCTTAGATCGGTGGAAGCGTTCGTTGTTTCTCGCTTACTGGTGAAGTGACATCCTGCAGTGGTAAGAACTGATTCTGATCCGGATCAAAGGCAAATACGTCGCCAGTCTCAAATTTGTAGACCCAGCCATGTAGTTTCAAATCGCCACGGCCAATTGCCGCAGCAACCGCAGGGTGGGTTCTCAGGCTCTCCAATTGAACCAGGACATTCTCTTCCACGGTCAGGGTTAGTCTCTTTGCCGGATCCGTTAAGTGGGAATAGTTTTCTTCGACGATTCGCCTCGTGGCTTCCGCGTGTTGGAGATAGGCGCGAACCGCCGGCATACTCTCGACCATTTCCGGCGTTAGGAGGCCGGCCATCGCTCCGCAGTGAGAATGTCCGCAAATGACGATATCACGGACCTTCAATGCCGCCACTGCATACTCGATCGTTGCAGCCTCACCACCAAGAATAGACCCGTACGGAGGGACAATATTTCCAGCAGTACGTTGAATAAACAATTCACCAGGTTTCGTCTGCGTGAGACGACTCGGGTCGATACGTGAATCCGAACAAGTAATAAATAACGCCAAAGGATGCTGCCCATCGACCAGTGTTTCAAATAGCTTTTGATCCTTGCTGAACTGCTCACTTTGAAATCGATGGATTCCTTGAACTAATTGCTGCATGGGTTGATCCCTTGGTTCAAAAAGATGGTCTGTGCAAAAGACTGCACGGCATCTGCAAAAAATTGCGTGATTGGTATTCCCAAATTCTATCCATTGTCCGGCCGATTGGCTGCCTGGTTTGTAGTTTTTGGGAACAAAAGTTTTGTTCCTAGCCCAACTTTCCGGAAGTGTACTCTTACTTGAATGCCCGGATTCAAGATCTTTAAACCTCCTTCCGGCATGAAGATTGCATAGAGCAACAGTGATCTATACGAATAGTCCCTCCCCACTCGAGCAGGGATCGATAAGCCCCGCCTATTTCGTCTGACCGTTAGCCAGGGCCAATTTAGCTTTGGAATGCACTACTGAATCTTCGGACGAGCCGGTCGATGACCATCGCAGAATGGATGCGATCCGCAAATTGGTTGAGCATGCCGCGCACCTGTTGCCGTCCCAGGGGCCGATCGAGGTTTTTGTCCATCACAATACACTGCATGCGTATGAGGACTTGCCCTTTCATGAGGCGGTGAAGACGGGCCTGGCACGGTATGGCGCTCATCCCTACTTACCGGAGCAAGAGTATCGGCAATTGTTTCGGGAAGGTCGTATCACGGATGAGGATCTCCAGGCAGTCTTGCAAGAAGAGCTTGGCACTCATTTTCACGAGCAAATCAACGGTCTGGGAACGCGAGGGCAAATTCGTATGGCGATGCTTCGCCATCCAATCCACGTTGGTCCCGATGCGGAACTAAAATGGATCGTGGCGGAAACCGATGCCCTTGATCGGTTTCGCACGGAGGTTCCCAAAGACCTTCGTGATCGTGTAATCGCTGGAACGAGACAGTGGCTACAACAAGAGCAAGCATCTGAAAGCGTCCAGGCGGTGGATCTGGGCGAGCTTGTTACCAAGTTCGGTAGCAACTATCCCGAATGGAATGAATCTGCCTGGGAAGCGTTCTCGTTACATCTGCTCTGGCGAATCTGTCGCAGCGGGATTCAATCCATTCCGCCTCAAGTTTCCACCAATCGTTATGTACGTCCACGCGATCTTTTGCTCAATGCACTTGGCGTCGACATCGACCGCGACGTGCATGATCTGTTAATCCGATTCTGCGCGGCGTACGTCGATCAAGGCTATTCCGATTGGGAATTGCCTTGTCGCGACAAGGGGTTCTATGACGCATTTCTGACATTGTATTCGCAATCGAATTGGTGTTCGGATCGGTGGTTGCGCGGGCTCGAGGGAGAGTTGTGTCGATTGCAGAGTTCTGGCATTTCTCCAGAAGCATCCATCGAAGAATCACTGGGAGCGTTAGGGATCTCCAGCGACGACCGAGAAGAATTCATAATCCAAACACTACTAAGCCTGCGTGGTTGGGCGGGAATGGTCTGGCAACTCGAGTCAGGCGCGGGGCCGGTTGTTCATTCGATTGCGAAAGGATCTTTGCTTGGACAATTGGCTGTTCAACTGATTCTAGAGCGATTTGCAATCATCAATGTTGGTCTAGAGACAACCGGGAAGGTTAGCAGTGCTTCAGACGTATTGCAGTATGCTCGTACGAGAATTTCTGAGCCACGACCACTGAGTGTAGAACGCCGCGCGTTTCTCTTGTTTCAAGTAGCCCAGACACTTGGCTGGCAGCCACAGCAGTTGTTGGCCTTGACTGAAATCCAATGGCAGGAACTGTATGACGAAGCCGACGCATTCTCAGCCGTCGAACGACGTCGCGTTTTTCATGAGGCATTCGAGCGAAAGTATCGACACGAAGCGCTCGATGCTTTTGTGAACCATACACGTGCCCTTAACGCATCTATGGCGGAACGAGAACCGCGTCGTCCGGAGTTTCAAGTCCTAACCTGTATCGACGATCGAGAAGAGTCGTTCCGCCGGCATCTGGAAGAAGTGCATCCTGCATGTGAAACATTTGGTGCTGCGGGATTTTTTGCGGTAGCTATCTATTATCAAGGTGCAGCAGACAGTTTTTACAAGCCGCTTTGCCCCGCCGTAATCACTCCCAGCCACTATGTTCAAGAAGATGTTGGCTATACGTTTGAAGGAATGCACCGAGAGCGGGCCGAGTTGAGAAGAAGAATTGGGTTGGCGAGTCACGCGTTCCATACTCGTAGCCGAACGTTTCTGGGGGGAATCGTTACTGGCATCGTCGGATCTTTGGCCACCGTTCCGCTCGTGGCCGGTGTGCTGTTTCCCCATCTTACCGCACGCATTCGCAAACACCTGGGGACTTTGGTCCAGCCGCCACCGGTGACAACACTTCAACTGGAACGATATGAAAAGGACCCCGGCCCGGAAAACGGTCATATTGGATTTACCTGCGACGAAATGGCCGATGTTGTCATTCGGTTGATGCAGGACATTGGTGTCACGACCCCGGAGTCGTTTTCCCGCCTGTTCGTTGTTTGCGGACATGGTTCTTCGAGTCTCAACAATCCTCATGAGTCCGCATACTGTTGTGGGGCGTGCGCGGGAAAACGAGGCGGTCCGAATGCCAGAGCGTTTGCCAAGATGGCCAACGATTGGCGAGTACGTGCCAAAGTCCGGCAGGCGGGAATATCGATTCCAGACGACACGGTATTCGTCGGAGCTTACCACAATACGTGTGATGACTCGGTTGTGTTTTTTGATTTGGATTCGCTGCCAGCATCGCATCATGAGGATTTCGAAACCGCTCGAGACGCTATTGAGGAAGCACGTAGTCGAAATGCCCACGAGCGCTGCCGACGTTTTTTTTCCGTGCCTCTGTCCGTTTCTCCCAAAGAAGCCATTCGGCACGTTGAGGCCCGTGCTCAAGATATTTCACAGGCCCGGCCAGAATACAATCACGCCACCAATGCGCTTTGTGTTGTCGGGCGACGTGAGTGGTCACGGGGACTATTCCTAGATCGCCGAGCATTTCTCACATCTTACGATCCGGCCCAGGACGACGACGATCACTCCATTCTCGCGCGAATTCTGGCGGCGGCAATTCCCGTTTGTGCTGGTATCAATCTGGAGTACTACTTCTCGCGTGTTGATCATGAGGTCTACGGCTCTGGATCGAAGTTGCCTCATAACATTGTTTCGCTGCTAGGGGTCATGGAAGGTACGGCAAGTGATTTGAGGACCGGTCTTTACCGTCAAATGGTTGAGATTCACGAACCGCTGAGAATATTGTTTGTGATTGAATCAACTCCCGAGGCTCTCCTTTCGATCATGCAAAGCAATTCGACCATCGGGCGATTATGCCGTGGCGGTTGGATCAATTTGGCAGTCATCGACCCGAAACAATCGATGGTTCAAGTCTATAGAGATGGGCAATTTGAACCGTATGAATCCGGCAGTGGCTACCTGCCTGAGGCATCCTCCTCCGTAGAATGCTATCGAGGATTTCGCGAGAACTTGCCGTTTTATTCAATTGCGGAAGTGGTGGAGCGGCAATGACCGTTGAGTTTGTCCTATTTGTCCTGGGAGTTGTGGTCGTCGTCAGTCCAACGGTATTAGTTGCGGCCCTGGCGCTGCCTCTGCTGATGGGGATCCGACTAAGTGAGTTCGTCCAATCGAGACTGACCAAAACCAGTGTCGTCACGGGCTTGTTGGCTGCGGTCGGCATTCTGGGAGTCATGCTCGCCTCGGGATCGCGTCATGTGCCAATTGAACTTGGAAACTGGGTTTCCATCCCGCAGGAACATTTTCATTTTCATCTTAAGTTTGTCTTCGATAGGCTGTCCGTCCCGTTTGCGATTTTGTCCTTCGTTCTTTGTGGGACGGTTGGTGCGTTTGCTTCGGTGTATCTGCATCGAGATCGCGGCTATCGACGTTTCTTCTTGCTGTATGCGCTATTCTTATTGGGAATGGTCGTCTCGTCGTTAGCTGGCACCATCGAAACATTGTTCTTTGGTTGGGAACTGGTTGGTCTGTCGTCGGCGTTACTTGTTGCGTACTTCCATGAGCGTCCTGCTCCTGTTCGCAACGGACTTCGGGTCTGGGCAATCTATCGTATTGCGGATGCTGCATTCTTGATTGCCGCATTGACGCTGCACCATTTGACGGGAGCCGGCGACTTTGACGGGCTTATGGGCTCAGGCCCTTGGCCCGACGGTGTCGCCGCAATCGATTCCACGTCGGCACTCATGGTTGGTCTACTCCTGCTACTGGCTGCCGCTGGCAAGTCGGGGATGGTGCCGTTTTCTGGCTGGATTCCCCGCGCGATGGAGGGTCCTACGCCATCGAGTGCCGTGTTCTACGGAGCATTGTCGGTTCACCTGGGCGTGTTTCTTTTGCTGCGTGTGAGTCCGCTATTGGACGTTTCAGTTCCTCTGCGGGTGGCGGTCATCGTGCTGGGAATCTCCACGGCTATCTTTGGAGCCATTGCGAGCCGTGCCCAAAGCGATGTGAAGAACGCCTTAGCCTTTGCTTCGTTGACCCAAGTCGGCATCATCACTGTTGAGATTGGGCTCGGACTACAATATGTAGCTCTGATCCATATGATTGGCCATGCCTGTCTGAGAACGCTGCAACTGCTACGCGCACCTTCTGTCCTGAAGGATTACAGGATGTTGGAAAACGCCGTAGGTAGCCACCTGAGTGGCCATAGGTCGGTTGAGTCTCCAGTCGCGACTTCTCGTCAAATTTGGCTATATCGATTTGCTCTCGAACGTGGCTATCTCGACGCTTTACTTAATTGCTGGATCGTCGTTCCATTCATGAGCGCATTTCGCACCTTCGATGCTCTGGAGCGACGCTGGACCAGTTTCCTTTCCGGTGGCGAATCACGCGAGTCGGACCGTCTAGCTCCATACGGAGATTCGCTGGAGGACGTTGCGTAATGTCCGAACTTCACATGCCCTGGCTGGGTTTGACTGTGCTGCTGCCGCTGGTGGGTGCGATTGTGGTGTCGTTGATGAAGGATCGTGATCGCGCACGGCAAGTAAGCATTGCGATAGCTGTCGTAACGCTCCTGTGTGCCTGCGGTGAATGGATCGATTTTACGACGCTGCATTCCTTCGAAGCACACGATCACTGGGATATCTTTCAATTGTTCTTTGCAAGCGATGCGTTTGTATTGGACGAACTTAGTGCGCCCCTTATCCCACTGGGGGCTTTGCTCTATCTTACGACCATCCTGACAACCCTTCGAACGAAGGTGAATCGCTTTTCTTTCGGGTGGACGCTGTTCTCGGAATCCTTGCTACTCGCAACGCTTGGTTGTCGCGATCCTTGGTTGATAATTTTGTTGCTGGCTGTCGGTGTCGTTCCGCCTTGGATTGAATTGCGCAAACGCCACCAATCGACGCGAGTATACTCGCTACACATGGGGCTATTCGTCGGCCTGTTGGTTGTTGGGCAATCGTTGGTAGGACCTAGTGCATCCGCCGCCAATCCGCCCATTCTTGCCGGTTGCCTTTTGACTGCGGGGGCCTTGATTCGAAGCGGAATTTGTCCGTTGCACTGTTGGATGACGGACCTATTTGAGAAGGCAACCTTTGGCACGGCATTGCTGTATGTAACTCCGATGGCAGGTGCCTATGCTGTGATGCGACTGGTGTTTCCGATTGCCCCTGCCTGGGCTCTGCAAAGTATCGCCATCTTGTCCATGATGACTGCCGTTTACGCTGCCGGCATGGCCTTGGTTCAGCATGATTCGCGCCGATTCTTTTGCTACCTGTTTTTGAGCCATTCGTCTCTAGTCTTGGTCGGGCTTGAAATGACGACCTCCATCGGCTTAACAGGGGCTTTGTGCGTCTGGCTTTCCGTGGGAATCTCGCTGTTAGGCTTTGGTCTGGCATTGCGATCCGTCGAAGCACGGACGGGGCGCCTCTCGCTCGATGCATTTCACGGGCTTTACGAACATACTCCATTTCTGGCTAACATGTTTCTACTGACAGGCTTGGCATCGATTGGATTCCCCGGGACGATTGGATTTATTGGAACGGAGTTGCTGGTCGAGGGAGTCGTCGATATCTATCCGATGATCGGTTTTGCGGTGGTTCTGGTGGCCGCACTGAACGGCATTGCTGTCGTCAAGGCTTACTTTCACGTCTTTACCGGAACACGTCACTTGGCGACGGTGTCACTCAACTGCCGGCCAGCCGAACGCGTAACTATTTTGATCATGGTGGTATTGATCATCGGCGGGGGAGTGTTTCCTCAACCCGGAGTTCGATCTCGGTACCACGCAGCGACGGAATTGATCAAGTTGCGAGGAACCGATGAATTCACACAACACTCGCCTACTGCGCGCGTTAACCCGAGCGACAATTCACAACATGTTTCTCCCGTGCATTCCGCTCTTCCCTAATCAATTATTCGAGTCGAATTATGCCTGAAGATAAACCTGCCAACGAAATTCCTCGCGGAAATGCGACTGGGTTCATCAAGTACTTACAGTACGACTTCAATTCGGGATTCTTGGTCTTTCTGATTGCGCTTCCGCTTTGTCTGGGGATCTCGCTCGCATGCGGATTTCCCCCCATTGCAGGCATCTTCACTGCAATTGTCGGCGCGGTTCTAACACCGTTTATCAGTAACAGCGAGTTGACGATCAAAGGGCCAGCGGCTGGATTGATCGTGATCGCCATCGGTTGTGTTCAGGACTTCGGTGGTGATGGTATGACAGGCGGTTGGACAGAATCAGACATGGCTGCCTACCGGGCTGCCATCGCTGTGGGGGTTGCCGCAGGTGTGCTTCAAATTGTGTTCGGATTGTTTCGTGGTGGAATCCTGGGCGAGTTCTTCCCTGTCTCCGTTGTTCACGGCATGTTGGCTGCAATTGGCGCCATCATCATCGTCAAGCAGATTCCAGTCGCCTTGGGTGTCTCGGCCGGAGGCGAGCCGATGGAAATGATTCGTGAGATCCCGCATTACCTAATGGAAGCAAATCCTGCCATCGCGGCGATCGGTGTCATTAGTCTACTGATTATGTTCCTATGGCCCTTGGTAACCGAACGCGTAACGTTTTTGAAAAAGGTTCCGGCACCGGTCGTTGTGCTTCTAGTTGCCGTACCCATGGGCATGGGTTTCGATCTCTTGCACGAGCATTCCTACACCTTGCAGGGGCATAAATACCAACTTAGTGAACAGTACCTCGTGAAGATGCCGGATAAAGTCTTCGGGATGTTCAATGACATTACGTTTCCCGAGTTCTCCGTCCTGGCACAAGGCAAGGCGTGGAAGTGGATTCTGATGTTCTTCATTATCGGCAGCCTGGAATCGGTGCTGAGTGCGAAAGCGATCGACCTACTCGACCCATGGAAACGCAAGACAAAGATGAATCGCGACTTGATTGCGATAGGCGCTGGGAATCTATGTGCGTCTCTGATTGGCGGTTTGCCAATGATTTCTGAGATCGTTCGATCCAAGGCCAACATCGATAATGGAGCAAGAACACGTTTTGCCAACATGTGGCATGGAATGTTTCTGTTGGCTTGTGTTGCCTTGATTCCCTTCTATCTGCATAGGATTCCATTGGCGGCCTTGGCTGCGATGCTGATTTACACCGGCTATCGCCTAGCCCACCCGAATGAATTCGTACATGTTTACCGAATCGGCAAGGAACAACTTGCCATCTTTGTCACGACTTTGGTGGTCGTTCTGGCTACGGACTTGCTGGTAGGTGTCGCTGTTGGGATCTTGCTCAAGATGGTCATTCATATCGCCAACGGCGTCTCATTGCGATCATTGTTCAAGCCCTATATCGAAGTCCAGGAGATCGACGAAAACACGAGTGTGATCGTAGCTCGCGAATCCGCCGTATTCAGCAACTGGCTGCCCTTCCGACGCCAGATTGAGCAGATTGGACTGATTCAACAACGCAACTTGGTGGTTGATGTATCGGGGACCAAGCTGATTGACCATAGCGTGATGGAGAAACTGGAAGAGGTCCAGCGAGATTTTGAGCAAGAAGGACTGAAGTTCGAAGTTCGAGGGCTGAACGTTCTAGAACCATTTTCCGACAATGTACATGCGACACGAAAGCGACGCCCTAAAATTATGCGACGTGTTGCGTTTACGATGGAATCCGAGTACTTCCCTAGACTCGAAGAGAGACTTCCTCAATCTGGGGCGAGCATCTTTTCAATAGTTCCATGCAATTCATCGGAAGGAAATTCGCTAATCCGTATTGAAATCATTTTGTCGCAACAGTTCTGCGAAAGCTTTCTCGAATTTATCCGGCAAGAAGTGCTCACCGAGAAAAACATATATGCTTGCGTAGATTCAATTGAAATTGCTCAACACGAATCGAGGGAAGCATGACCCTTCATTTAGGATCATGCGATAGGATGCAGTAATGAATCCGCTTGATTCCTCCGTTCACCATTTGCCGGTCGAGTATTTTGGCACGGCGAATGACTTTCTGTCGTCGGCGGAAAGCACGGAGAGAGATACATTGATGATTGCTTGTGCAGATCAGGGAGGTAGCCCCGATGATGTTTCGTTTGCGAAGCCAGGTCGTTTGTTTGTGGTCCAGCACTTAGCAGCGTCGATTCGTCCTGCAGGCGATGCTGGCGATAATTCATCAGTTTCGAGCATCGAATTTGCATTTTCACTATACAAAATCAAACACGTGATTGTGTGTGGACATACTGAATGCGGCGTGATCCGAAACTGGATTCGCTACCCTGACACTCCTGACGTAAGTGGAATCCGAGCTTGCTTTCAGACCACTTTGAAGACCGTGAATCAAGCATATCCCGACTATTTGGGCGAGGATCTTATTGAGACCATGATCTGTGAACACACTCTGTTTCAGTTGGAGCATCTTTGTTCTCATGCGTTTATCCGTAACAAGCTTGACGCAGGGAAGTTGCGGTTGCACGCCTGGGTCGTCAATGACGACACTGCACGTGTTCGTTCATACGATCCTACTCGTAGTTGTTTCACGATCATCTGAGCGATCTTTATCGCAGTTGTTGTGTAAATCGATAAAACATTTTTGGATGAACAAATAATCAGCTCATGAGCGAACTCCCCAACTGCCCTCAGTGCGATGGCGAATTCACATACGAAGACGGTCCATTACTCGTGTGTCCCACCTGTGGCCACGAGTGGTCGCAGCCCGACGAGGCGGCTTCCACTGAAAACGATGAAACACGCGATGCAAACGGAAACGTGCTTCAGACTGGTGACACCGTAGTCGTTATTAAAGATCTGAAGTTCAGGGGAGGCGTAGTAAAAGGCGGTACCAAGGTAAAGAACATCCGTATCGTCGAGGGTGATCACGACATCGACTGCAAGATCGATGGTATTGGAGCGATGGCCTTGAAGTCTGAGTTCGTCAAGAAAGCGTGATCCTCTCCCTCGCCTGCCATTGGCGTCGTGGTCAAAGCTCAAGTAGAGGAAAAGGATTGATGCGGTGGTGCCGTGAGGGCCATGCTAATACAAAACCCTACTTGCTGTGACTCTTCGCGCTTGCGCGAGATCAATAGTGCTGTACCTCAGGACGAATGGTACCGCTAGGTGGACCTATTTGTCGGGCATGGCATTCTTAGCCAAGTTGATCGGTCCTGCCATGGGAAGAATCATCGAATGCGTACCAAGGGTGTCGAGCATCTAAAGGAGATATTTCGGCGCCTTGAAGCAGGTTCTCGCTACCGAACTGAACATTCCATAATGGCTTGCCGTTGGCGTCCAGAGCAATCAGCGCGTCTTTGCTGATGATCGGAGCGCTGACATAAATCGTGTTTTGCCAAACGATCGGGGTTGAACATCCTTTCCTGGAAAGCTCCGTTTTCCACAGCACATTCTCAGCGTTCCACTCGATCGGCAAACCGACAAGCGGCGAACTTCCCGTATCGTCTGGGCCCCGCCATTTCGGCCAATCGGCGAGCTTCTCGGCTGAGGCGATGTTTTCGGCAGGGAAAACAAGAGCTAAGGCGAATACGGCAAGTAAGCGAATTGGCGGCATGGGTAGGCTTCCGAGGGAAGAGGAAGGAAAAATTGCTAAGAACTGATTGCATTCTGCCCGACGGACCGTGGCTGGTTAACGATGCGGTGATTTCATTGGAAGCCGGCAAGACGGTCAGGTCCATTAGACTGATTGGGGCGATCTACCCCGGCGAGCCTAAGTTTACTGTGGACAATGATCGATATGGGGTGGGTCAACCTGAAGCCAAGGAGCGACTTTTTCTTCTTTCGTTCTCCGTTGAGGACATGCGTCGAACAGCATCCTCTTGAATATGGCAGAGAACCGACTGCCGGCTTGCGAGAGCGCTGGATTCGCTTGAGCGAGATAGACAAATATCTGACTTCGGTCACTCGGGAGATGCCACCGAAACCGGGTCATTGGCCGGTAGCCAGGGCAACCAGTCTGGGTCTTCGCGCAATCGATTGGCGAAGGCGGCCGACCAATGGTAGGTTGTCCAATGATACATCGTTCCTGATGTCGCTTCCTCCCACAACTTGAGGGCTGCTTGCCGGTCGCCTTTGGAAAGTTCATGAAGACCTAATCCCATGCGGGCACTTGTGAGATCTCGCTGAGACTGGGTGACTCTTTCCAGAAACTCCGCTGGTTCAGCCTTCCGCAGGCTGAGCTGATACTTCCCCTGGACTAGAGCGTTTTGGCCGGTCAACATCATTGCCGCGGGATCAAAAGGCCATTCGTTCGTGCGTCGAACAAGATAGTTATCGTACACCTCGATCGCGTCTTCGCGGTTCTTTGCAGCCTCAAGGTCAAATAGAACTCGAGCAAAGGCTACGTGATCATCCCCCTGAATCGGCATTCGCTCCAGCGTGTTCAGGCCGAGAGTGAAAAGATCTTCTCCCCGCCATTTCTCTTCCCGGTGTGCCCAGTCAGGATCTGTGTAGCACGTTACCCAAAAAGGATCGGTAACCCAGCCCCGGTGTTTGTGCGCGATGACGTCCTGCATCACGGTATGCATGCCATCAAAATCTTCCATGAGAAGATAGTAGTTCATTCGCATCACATTTGCGGCAACCACATCTGGGTAAGCTTGGCCAAGGAAGAGAGCATCCTTTTTAGCTTGCTCCAAATGTTGATTGGCTAAGCCAGGGAATCCGTCGCGTCGGCAAAAATGAGCTGCCGTGTTGTGGGCATACAATCGGCTAAAGCTCAATGTCCAATTTTCATCTTCAAGAAACACATCGGCCTTCTTAAGTTCCTTCAGGGCCTGGTCAACCTTACTGGGTTGATTCGAATCGATTGACTGAAATACGAGCAGGGTTGCGAGCGAAATTCGCGCGCTGGTGAACTGGGGATTTTCGTCAAGAGCTTCACGCAGAAAATTCTCGGCACGATCGGGTTGATGCATAGCGAGAGCCTGGGCGGCAAACAGGCGTTCCCAAATGTCGTCAGGTTCGCGACCCTCAAGTTGCTCGAGTTGATCGTCTGTTGGCCCGCCTTCTCCGTTGTACCAGTAGGCGTCGGCAAGCATCCATCTCGCGATGTAATTATCGGCCGATCGATCGACTATAGTTTCAAGTTGACGGACTGCGTCCGAGGTCTGGCCGAACATCAGACTTTCCATTGCATTGATCACTGGCCGCCATTCTGGATCGGCGCCATAGGAGATCGCTTTATCGATCTCCGTACCTGCCTCGGCAAACCGTCCGCTCCAGGCTTTTTCGAGTGCAGCATTGAGGGCCTCTTCACGCTGATGTGCCCGCTGATGGAGCTTGACATAGGTAAGGGATCCCAAACACATGGCGAACGCCACGCAGATCGAGATGGCAATCGCTTTGTTCTTGCGAATCCAGCGAATTCCCTTCTCCAAGGGAGTTGTGCGTCGCGCTAAAATAGCGTTTCGATTGACAAACCTCCGCAGGTCCTCGGCCAGCAAATCGGCGGTTTGGTACCGGCGATCGGGGTCCTTTTCCATCGCCTTCAGGCAGATCGTCTCAAGGTCTTTGGGGATTCGATGATTGATCGAGCGTGGCCTGGGTGGATCCTTGTGGATCACCTGCGACAGTACTTGGTCTCGCCGTTGTCCTGGAAAGGGAGGATGCAACGTCAACAGTTCGTTAAGTGAGGCCCCCACTGAGTAAATGTCTGTCCGATGATCCAACGGTAATCGTCCGGCAGTAATCTGCTCGGGAGACATGTACATCGGTGAACCCATCAGCTCACCTGTCATCGTCATGCCAGGTTGTTCCAGCATCCGGGCTAGTCCGAAATCATTGATGCTTAGCCGTCCGTCCGACGAGAGCAGAAGGTTTGCCGGCTTGATGTCTCGGTGGACAATGCCTTGGTCGTGGGCATGCGCCAGAGCGTCGGCCACACCGGCGATCATTTTCGCCAGGTTGTCGTAGTAAGTACTGTCCGAACCAAGCGTTGAAGAACTGTCAAAACTCGGCGTGTTCGTGTCTGATGCCGCTTCTTTGGACGATTTTGACGGAAAGGCAATTGTTTCCTTAATCCAGGCGGGCATCGGAGCATCGATCGTGCCATCTGAATCAGAGTCATTCTTCGATCCTTCGGCCTCCTGACGTAGCTGCTTGACGACCCGATCAAGTGAAGGGCCGTCGATCAATTCCATGGCATAGTAGGGAACCCGGTTCTCTTCGCCGGTCGAGTAGATGGGCACGATATTCGTGTGATGCAGTTTGGCGGCAGCTTCCGCTTCCAATTTGAATCGCATGATTGCCCTGGTTGTCAGGGCCAAGCCACTGGAAAGTACCTTAAGTGCGACCAGACGCTTTAGCGAACATTGCCGGGCCTTATAAACGATGCCCATACCACCACGTCCCAGTTCTCCGAGGATCTCGAAATCACCGATCCGATCAGGCTGACCTTTCAGTTGGTGGCTCGGTTCCTGTATTATGTGAGGCCCATTTTCGAGAAAGCTCGATTCAGGTGAGCCTTCGCTTAGCAGTGCCTCGATTCGCGCAAGCTGTACCTCATCTCGGCAGACCTGGTTCAGATACTCCCTGCGGGCCTGAGGCGATGTCTTTTGAAATGCCTGCTCAAAAATCTCTTCTTCACTCAATTGTTTCGAACTCACCGTGTATCTCCACTGGAAAAGTCGCTTCGATCTGAAGAGCAGTGCGAAAACGGCTACGGAATCGACCGACTGAAATCTCAGTGTTTCATGAATTCCTAGTAATTTCGAGTTTGAGCCAGCCTTTGGCATAGGACCAGTCGGCGATTGCCGTTGATCGCGCGATTCCCAGTGCCTCCGCCGTTTCCGGGATCGTCAGGCCGGCATAGTAGCGGAGCTTCACGACCTGGGCTTTACGCGAGCTTTGGCGTTCGAGTTTCTGCAATGCCTCGTCCAGCGCCAGCAATTCTTCGGCATGTTCAGATCCGATAAGTTCATCGTCATGGATCGAAATTCGATCCAAGCCACCACCCGCTTTCAGTGATTTCTTTCGTCTTGCTGTTTCAATGAGAATGCGTCGCATCGCTTCTGCGGCTGCCCCAAAGAAGTGGCCCCGACTTTTCCACTCTTGAGTATCGCCGTCATCCACGAGGCGAAGGTAGGCGTCGTGCACCAATGCGGTGGCCTGCAGTGTCTGCCCCGGCTTCTCCTGAGCCAGCTTGGCTGCCGCCAGTTTCCGTAACTCGTCGTAGACTAGCGGTAATAGTTGCTCGGCCGCGCTGGGATCGCCGTGTTCTATCTCGGAAAGTATGTGGGTAACGTCGCTCATTCAAATGAGCATACTGTCGAGCGAATCGGAAATCCAGAAAATCGACAATCTGAGAATTTTACGCTGAAACCCCATCTCTACGTTAGATGGTAGTCAGCGATCTTGCTACCACAGTGTTTCGTTCGCTGTTTGAATTAGAGACAATGCCGCAGGATTCAATAAGCGTTGGGAGCGGCCGAAAACCAGGGCAAGTCGATTAAGGACCATGACTTCCGTGTCGGAGCGACAGAAAGAGATTTGAGACCATCAATTCGCTGCCGGTGGTTCAGCGGGTACAAAAAAGATCTTGGTCGAACCTTCCTATCCTGAACAAGTGGAAGCAAAAGTATCCGGGGCAAGATGCCGTAGAAGTGCACGAGCGTTTATGGACCAAAAAACTTATCTGCCCATCAGGGGCCAGTACATTTGGAACGAAGAATGGCACACCATGGAGTCCACTGCCACCGGCCCGTCCGAAGTTTCCCGAGTCTGCTGCAGCACTGTTGCCAGATTTCAAGTCCCTGGATGCCGGCGTTACCTTTGAGCCAGAAGGATTGCGTGGAAAGTCGATCTTGCGACTTGCTCCAACAAAGTAAAGGGAAAGCCAAGTCAAAATCGACAATAGCTACAAGCCGAGTCCTACATCAAAGAGGCTCGGTTTCTTTAGTGCCTTGTGTGGCCACTAGGTATAGCCAGCGATTCGCACGGAGCGAGTTCGCTTCGTACAATGGATGGCAATGACGCCTGACCGGTTTGTCTACCTCGAACTCCATCCTCTACCATACCTTCCCCAGCCAACTAGAGGTCTGGCGACCGATAGTGGACAGTCAATTGGGGTCAGCGAATTTCTTAACACGATCAACAGTGATTAAGCTCCATGTTCCGAACCCTCCTGCTACTTGTCCTCACTACAACGTCGTCGCTTTGCGCGCAGGATACGCAGTGGCCTGATCCCATTGCGAATGATGTTCTGCCATATGCTACTGCTGGACTATCTCATGGTCCGCTGCTTGGAGCAATCACGGATACCTCAGTCAAAGTCTGGTTGCGAACAAGGGTGGCTACGGGCTTCGAGGTTCTTTACGGTGAGCAATTGCCTCTCACGGAAGCATCCGCGAAGGTCGCCGGTGAAACGTCCGACACTCGCGACAACGCGGTGGCGGTGACGCTGCAGGAATTGAAGCCCAACACAAGGTACTACTACGCAGTCCGCATCAACGGTGAACTGCCGGACCTTCGCCCCGAAGTCTCGGACGCTTGGCCATATTTTAAAACGCTCCCCAACGAAACGTCGTTTGTTGATGATCGCAACAATCCCAATGGATTGTTCAACGTGACCTTCGCGATCGGCCATTGCGCATCTCAGGATCCTGACGTATCGGGAGGAATGTACACAAGTACGCCAGCCTATGACATGATTCGCAAGCATCAAGCAGACGAAGCTATGTTTGCGATCGTCAACGGTGATGTGATCTACGAAGAACGCCGCAACGGAACGCTCAATGGCATTCGGGAAAACTACAAACTCTATTTCTCCCGAGGTCGTTCCTTTTCTTCGCTGTTTCGCCAAACACCGGCACTATTCACGTTTGATGACCATGACGTCGGCTGGGACATCCACGGGTGTGGTCAAATCGGTTTGGGGGAAGGCCGACATCTGATCCGCGATTTAGGGCTGCGGGGATATGAGGAATACCTGTCGTGGGCGAACTATCGTGGAGAACAGTCGGGCCGTGTCCAGTTCGGTGAGTGCCACGTTTCCAACGGCAGCGATGTACTATTTGATCCGGACGCTGATTTCACGCAATTGAATCCGGCAACCGTCAGCACCATTCATTTGGGCAACTACACTCGCGGTGAGAATCTCGCAAGACGCAGTGGTGCTCCTAAGAATGCGGGCGTCTACGGACTGACGAAAGTCATTGACGCAAATCGCCTGCAGATCACTCCACCCGCCAAGACGGATGAAACGTTGTCGTATAGCATAGGGACACATCATTATTACGACTGGAAAGTTTCCAACTGCCACTTCTTCGCGCTGGATACCCGAGGAGAACGCTCCAACCGAAACCCGAGGGACCGCACCGACCCCAGCCTATTCATTCTTGGACCCGAGCAGGAAGAATGGTTTGTTGAAGGCGTGCAGAACACGGATGCTGATTTTATCTTTGTCATCTCTCCCGACCCGTGGGTCATCTATCACACGGCTGCTCATGTCGGTGGCGATGACAAGGATGATAAAGGGGATGGTTTTCCATCGTTTCTTCATCAGCGCGAGCGGCTGCTTGAGCTGCTTGACTCGGTGGAAAAGCCGGTGCTGATTTTTACCGGTGACGTACATGCTTCGGCGTCGGTCAAGATAACGGATAACGTCTACGAGATGATGTGTGGACCGCTTGGTTCCACAGGGCACCCCCTGGGGACGCTCGGTAATCCTCCCACCGGCGGAAAGTGGAAGAGTATGGGCCGCGATGTGGAGGTCCGTTGGGTGACAGGATTCCCCAACAATCTGCCCTACCAGAAGATTCGTAATACCTACTACGGTGTCGTTCAGGTAAATAACATTCTCAAGGTCGCTTCGCCTTCAGGCGGCTACCAGTATGTTGCCTATGATGAACCTCAGGTCGTCATCCGCTGGCACGATGGCTACACCGGAGACCTGGCTTATGCTGAATCGATTACCACACTTGATGCGAAGGAAGAGTAAGTGCATTTGTCGAGCCGTCGGTTGTATCAAGTTGTCCTGCTTTTCTTGGGGATCGCGTTTGCGGTGTCCCTCTCGGGATCTGCCATGGCAGGTAGCCCCCCCAATTTCATCATCATCCTCGCGGATGATCTGGGCTTCGGCGACGTGGGGTGTTATGGCTCCGAGAAAATAAAGACACCTCACCTCGACCGCATGGCGAGTGAGGGCATCCAGTTTACGGACTTCTATGCCACGGCACCCATCTGCACCCCCACGCGCGCATCGCTGATGACGGGTTGCTATCCTTCGAGGGTCGGGCTTGGCACACCGCTGCACACACCAGATCGGATCGGCTTGAATCAGGATGAAGTGACCATTGCGGAGCTGCTTCAATCGAAAGGTTACGCCACGGCATGCATCGGCAAATGGCACCTAGGGCATCAACCAGACTTCTATCCTACGCGACACGGCTTTGACTACTATTACGGCACGCCGCTGGGGCATTGCTTCCGAACAGAACGCATGCAAAAGCGTGGCAAGTATTCCGATCTGTTTCTTCGAAACGAAACTCGCGTGCCGTTCCCGCCGGACGATCAGCTCACGCAGGACGTGACCGCAGACGCTATCGAGTGGATCAAGTCGACTCGGGACAAGCCATTCTTCCTGTTCCTGTCGCACCCAATGCCGCACGGCCCCGTCGCAGCGTCAGAGCGATTCCGTGGCAAGAGCCAAGGCGGGGTATATGGGGACGCTGTTGAGACGATCGATTGGAGTACTGGAGAGATCCTCAAGACGCTACGCGAACTCGGGCTAGATCAAGACACCATTGTCATGTTTACCTCTGACAACGGCGCAGACGACGGGAACTGGGAGGTGAAGGCCGATTGGTTCGGTTCCAATGCACCCTTCCGCGGCAAGAAGCAGCAGGCTTGGGAGGGTGGGCTGCGAGTCCCTTGTCTAGCATGGGGGCCGGGACGTATCCCATCCAAGGTGGTCTTGAGTGAAGTGACGTCAGTCATGGATTTGCTACCTACATTTTCGGCGATGGCCGGGGCAAGTCTACCGGAAGATAGAGTTATCGACGGCAAGGACATCAGTGGCCTTCTTTTGGGAAGAATCAACGAATGGTCGCCGTATGACGCCTTCATTTACCATGCCAGATTTGGCAAACGCGCCGGTATCCGGATGGGGAAGTGGAAATTACTCATCGATGTCGATGCGGGCACTTGGCGTCATCAAGGGGACGCTCTGTACGACCTCTCTGCTGATCCCGGCGAGTCAAACAATCTTGTCAAACAACATCCAGAGGTAGTAGAGCGTCTTCGGCAACGACTAAACGAATTTGAAGAAGACCTGCAGAAGAATTCTCGTGAGCCAGGCCGCATTCACGAATGAAAATCGCCTCGGCTCGATTTACTGACAACACCGACAAAGGGCTAAAGAATAACTCGCTCCCTGCTACTGCGCGAATCACGATGAACGGAAAATAGTTTCACGAGCCCTATTTGTTTTAGCACTCTCAACTTGCGACAATGAATCAAACATCACGGCGATGAATAACAAGAAGGTTTGTGTTTCCCATCGCCATCCCGCCACTGCATCTCTAATCCCAGAATACCTATGAGCACCCTACCGAAATTGACGTTGCTACCTGAAGTCGAAAAATTCCTGAGTCGAGAACGTCTCACGAGCGTTGTGGGCGGTCAGCCATTTGCAACCAGCAGCAATGACTGCATTGCGACCTACGATCCTGGTTCTGGTGAAAAGCTCGCTGACGTCGAAGAACTGACTTCGCAGGAAGTTGACCAGGCGGTTCAAATTGCGGACGAGGCATTCAAAAATACGACCTGGGCGACGATGCCGTCTAATGAGAGAGCCGCTTTGATGCATCGCCTGGCCGACGCGATCGAGAAGCACAAGGCTATAATCGGACAGATTGAGTCGCTCGATGCTGGCAAGGTCGAAGCCCAGGCTCAAGGTGACGTCCAGAACTGTGCCGATACGCTGCGTTACTTCGCGGACCTTGCCCAGCACATGAACCACCGCACGACCTTGGCCGTCAAAGGACATGAAGCCTGGACGTTTCGTAAGCCGTGGGGAGCTTGTGCATTTATCTTTCCTTGGAACTTTCCATTCCTGTTAATCGGTTGGGGGATCTCCCCTGCGCTGGCGGCTGGCAATACCGTTGTGATCAAGCCTGCGGAAGATACGCCACTCTCGGCAATCTATCTGGCCGAACTGGCCAAGGAAGTCGGCATTCCTGATGGCGTTATTAATGTGATCACTGGGCGTGGGGCGACCGTCGGCGCCGCACTGTCCAGCAACAAAGTAATCAAACGCATGTCGTTCACCGGTTCTCCGGAGGTTGGTCGTCTGGTTGGTGAAGCGTGCGGTCGTAACCTGGTACCCGTCAAGCTCGAATTGGGTGGTAAAGGCGCGGCAGTCATCTTCAATGATGTCGACGTCGAAGACACGACCAAAAAGCTCGCAGCGGCTATTACTTTCCATACCGGTCAGGTATGCTGCGATGCGACGCGCTGGCTCGTGCATCAAGACATTTACGACGACTTCATCAATCAATGCGTAAACCTTCTTTCTGAGGTCAAGATCGGCCATCAGCTCGACGTGAGCACCCAGATGGGACCGGTTGTAAATGCCAAGCAGCGCGAACGTGTACTCGGCTATCTAGAAAAGGGGGTCGCGGAAGGCGCCGAATGTTTGCTCAGTGGAGGACCTGCAAACGTCGAAGGATTCCCTGGGAACTTCGTCAAGCCAGCCCTCTTGGCAGGCTCGCTCGATAACACGGCGGCTCAAGAGGAGATCTTTGGTCCGGTTGCTTACCTGGCTCCTTTCAAGACAGAGCAGGAAGCCATCGAGATGGCGAATTACACGACCTATGGTCTCGCCAATAGTGTCTGGTCAGCCGATCTCGCTCGCGCGGCTCGCGTTGCTGAATCGATGGTGGCAGGCAATAGTTGGATCAACGCCCATAACGTGTTTGCCCAAGGTGTCCCCTATGGAGGAATCAATCAGAGTGGTCTGGGTGGCGGCGTTCTTTCGGTGGAAACGCTTCTCGACTATTACCGCAGCACCTCTGTCGTGCGGCCTCTTTAGTCGCGACTCTAGCCCCAGAAAGAACCTATGAGCACCCGATCTGATTACCTGCACCCGCGTGATGAGATCATGCAAACGATGGATCGTATCTATCGTTATCGCATGACCACAACATCTGGTGGTAACCTTTCGATACGCGACGAATCAGGCGACATCTGGATTACGCCTGCCCGTGTCGATAAAGGCAATCTCACGCGGAACGATATTATCCGCGTGAGATCCGACGGAACCGTGGAGGGCCCGCACCCTCCTTCGTCGGAATTTCCGTTTCATAGAGCGATCTACGATGCCCGGCCAGATATCCGGGCAATCGTACACGCCCACCCGGTCGCTTTGGTCGCGTTTAGTATTTGCCAATCGGTTCCCAATACACGACTGTTCCACCAAACGCACTCAGTCAGTGGCAAAGTCGGCTTCGCCCCCTACGCGTGTCCAGGCAGCCAACAACTGGGAAGTAATATCGCAACCGCATTCGCGGAGGGATGCGATAGTGTGATCTTGGAGAACCACGGCGTCGTCGTGGGTGCAGAATCTCTTGCGCGGGCATTTGAACGTTTTGAAGCGTTTGAGTTTGCCGGCAAAACCTTGATCAAAGCGAGCAAGCTGGGGAGCGTCCAATACCTGAGCGATTCTCAGCTGGAACTCGCAGCAAGCCGCAGTGTTGACCCGCCGTCGTTCGAGCCCTCGACAGCGAATCAAAAAGAACGCGAGCTCCGTAAGCAACTCTGCGATTTTATTCGCCGAGGCTGTCGGCAACGACTCTTGATCAGTACCGAAGGTAGCTTCTCAGCACGTGTGGATAAGGATTCTTTCCTGATCACTCCGACCCAACAGGATCGAGAGTCATTAACAATCGAAGACTTTGTGCTCGTGCAAGACGGAAACCGAGAAGCCGGCAAGAAGGCCAGCCGTGCGGTATTGGCTCATCGAGCCATTTATCAGCAGCATCCAAGTGTCGATGCTATTGTGTTTGCCCATCCGGTTAATGCGACGGCATTCAGTGTTACTGACTCGGTATTTGATACGCGAACCATTCCCGAAAGCTATGTCTTTCTTCGTGATGTTGGACGCGTACCTTACGGCGTTCAGTATCAGAACGATGGCAAGATCGCCAGCTACATATCGACAGTTTCGCCGGCGGCCATTCTAGAGAACGACGGTGTACTGGTAACCGGCTCGAGCGTACTGGATGCGTTTGATCGCTTGGAAGTTCTGGAAGCCACCTCGGAAGCCGTAATCAACGCGACCTCCATTGGGAACGTTTCTGCCATGTCTCAGGCAGTGATCGATGAACTTCGCAGTGCCTTCCATTTAAACTGAGATTCCGCCACGTTCTAGCAACTTTGCTGGGTAGAGATCTTCCTTCAACGACAAATCTGCCGAGGAGTTTTTCCGCGGCAATGAGGTCATGATAGTCGCTTTGGTTGCCCAGGCTGAGCATAATGCAAGGTGGTACGGAGCGTTCTATTTACATCCTGCGCGTGCACTAAATCGCATAGGGGAGAATCCGGTATGTCTGTTCCCTCAAGAGCGTTCGCGATTGTCCTTCTGTTCGCTATCCTCTGCCTTCCTCGAGAAAGCGTATTAGCCCAAAGCCCCGAAATCCCGGATGCGCTCAAGCCCTGGGAGGCTTGGGCTACTTGGAATGATAAGGAACAGAATTGCCCGCCGGTTTATAACGATGCCGAAGATCGAGTCTGCTTCTGGCCCTCTCGGTTAAGTCTCGACGCCGGCCAGCAGGGTGGTTCGTGGAAAGCGAATGTCGTTGTATTTGCTGAGACCTGGGTGCCGATTCCCGGAAACAATGAAATTTGGCCGCAGAACGTGACGGGTAATGGAGAACCACTCGTTGTCATTGAGAGGCAGGGACGCCCCGCCGTACGGTTGGAGGTTGGTCGTTATGAACTCTCTGGTGATTTTGCCTGGAGTGAAATGCCCCAAACAATCGCGATTCCGCAGGAGTTTGGGATCTTATCATTGGTTGTCAATGATAATACGATTCCATTGCCCGATTGGGATGCACACGGAAATGTATGGTTAAGCCGATCACGGGCGATGGAGACGCAACAGAATCTCGTTACCGCTGAAGTGTACCGAGTTATTGAAGACGGAATCCCTCTCTGGCTGCGAACCGACGTCGAATTGACCGTCTCTGGAAAGAGTCGCGAAGAAGACCTCGGTTGGATTCTGCCCTCGGGTTGGCTGTTATCCAGAGTCGATAGTCCGATACCGGTAGCCATTGATGAAAAAGGTCGCCTTAAGGCCCAGGTGCGTGCGGGAAAATGGACCATTAGTCTTACCGCCTTTCATGCCAGTGACACGAAGTCCATTCAATACGCAGAGGACGCCAAGCCCGTCGTCAATATCGAGTTAGTGGGTTTTCGGGCAAAGCCTGATTTTCGCCTGGCAGAGGTGACGGATGTCAAGGCGGTGGACGTCACACAAACAACCTTCCCGGAAAAGTGGCGTGATCTGCCTGTTTACCAATGGGAGACGAAGTCGGCGATTGGGCTTGTCGAGAGAATTCGCGGAATGGGGCTGCAACGTCCTGAGGGTTTGCGTATTACTCGTGAATTCTGGCTGGATGAAGATGGCCGAACTCTGACATATCACGATGTAGTACGCGGCCAGATGCAACAAATCTGGCGCCTCGACTCGACCGACGGCGAACAACTTGGGGTCGTTCGTGTGGATGGACAGGGGCAACTGATAACAGCGAATCCTAAGACAGGCGCCCATGGCGTAGAGATTCGTACTCGCAACTTAAACTTGGAAGCAATTGGAACGATAGAAAACCCCTCTGAGATTCCAGCAACGGGTTGGCAAGTCGATGCGGATGCACTGGAGGTGACGATGCATCTTCCGCCTGGTTGGCGTGCGCTGGCGTTGTTCGGAGCGGATGATGTAGACGGCGATTGGCTTACCGCTTGGTCTTTGCTGGACCTGTTCTTACTGCTCATTTTTACTTTGGCTGTCTATCGTCTTTGGGGAATCCCTGCGGGAATTCTGGCGTTCGTCGCGTTCACTCTGGCGTACCAGGAGCCGGGCGCACCACGTCTCGCTTGGTTTTTCCTCTTGATGCCCATCGGTCTGTTGCGAGTCGTGCCGGACGGTGTATTCCAGAAGTGGATTAAAGCATGGAAGTACATAGCGATTGCCTTGCTAGTCATCATTCTGATTCCTTTCCTTGTCTTACAGATTCAAAGCGCCTTGTACCCTCAGTTGGAGTCGCACGGTGTTAACTACGCATCGCAGCGTATTTTTCCGCCAGTAGAGACCTCGTACGGTCCGTCGGTTGGGATGGATGAGATGGCCTTCGAGGCCGATAAGTTGGCCAAGCCAGCGGCTCAAATGAAACAAGAAGTCCAGTCGGAAAATTTGCTGTATGATCCCAAGGCTCGAATTCAGACGGGACCAGCGCAACCGGAGTGGACCTGGAATCGAATCGACTGTCGTTGGGATGGCCCGGTGGATGCCGACCAGCGGATCCGACCAATTCTCATTTCAGGCCCTATATATCGGTTGCTTACCGTGATGAGGATCTTGTTGCTAACACTGCTGGCCGCGGTAGTGTGTGGCTTCAAATTTCCGAATCCGCTCTTTCGGCGTTCAGCCGAAGCGGCATCAGTGCTTTTGCTGCTCAGTTTCGGTTCGACTCAACTAAATGCTCAGGAGATTCCCAGCCCGGAAATGCTGCAAACACTCAGGGAGCGGTTGCTGGAACCAGCCGATGCGTTTCCGCGAGCGGCAGAGATTTCATCTGTGCAGCTTAAACTGCAAGACAACCGAGTCACGATGGATGCTGAAATCCATACGGCTCTGGAAGTTGCCACGCCACTTCCCGGACAAGTCCCCAATTGGTCGCCAATCTCTGTGAGCGTTGATGGCGAACCGACGGATTTGATCTGCCGAAGAGACGGTTACTTGTGGGTGGTATTACCCCGCGGCGTGCATCATGTCGTCGTGGAAACGATGCTTCCTAACGTGACCGAGTGGCAATGGACGTTTCTGTTGAAACCACGCACCGTCTCAATCGAGGCACCGGGATGGATGGTGACCGGAGTCCGTCCCAATGGTGTTCCTGAGAAACAAGTCTTCTTTGTGCGTCAGCAACCGAAAGATGAAAACGCACCCACTTACGACCGTAAGGACTTTAATGCAGTCGTCGCAGTGAATCGGCATCTAGAGACCGGAATTAGCTGGCAAATTCGAAATGTCGTGACACGGTTGTCCCCTCTCGGGACGGCCGTTTCGCTCAAGGTTCCGTTGTTGCCTGGCGAAAGTGTGCTGACGCCGAACGTGGTCGTCGAAGGAGGTGAGATCGAGGTCAAACTTGGGGCGAATGAGGAAAGCGTGTCGTGGATGAGCGAACTCCCGGTGGGGAAAACCATTCAACTGGCTGCTACCGAAACCGACCAATGGGTCGAACGATGGTATCTCATGGCATCGCCTGTATGGAATGTCACGTACAGCGGACTCACACCAGTTTTCGAGGCGGAACAGCAAGATCTGGTGCCCGTCTGGTATCCCTGGCCTGGTGAAACGGCAACTTTGGTGTTTAGCCGGCCGGAAGCAGTGTCAGGTGACACGGTAACGGTGCAAAGAGCACGTCATGAAACAACGTTGGGAAGCCGCCAACGCACGACAGACTTGACACTGGAGTTGACCTGTAGTCTTGGCAGTGACTTTAGGATGAAATTGAATCCCGAGACAGAAGTTTCTTCCGTTTTGGTCGACGGGCAAGGCATTCCAGTTCGTCGCGATGGCGATACGCTTATTGTTCCTGTTCAGCCAGGCGAGCAGACAGTTGAGATTGCGTGGCGATCCAACACACCCATGCAGACATTGGTGCACATGGAAGAGGTCGAGTTGCCGGTTGACGCTGCGAATGTTACTTCAGTCGTGCGTGTTCCAGTGAGTCGCTGGGTTTTGTGGACCCGTGGTCCGACGCGTGGCCCCGCCGTTCGGTTTTGGGTGATCTTAGTCGCCGCACTTCTCGCAGCCTTGGTGCTAGGTGGATTCAAGCTGTCGCCGCTGACTCGTATTGAGTGGATTCTGCTGGTGATCGGTTTGACACAAGTGAACGTGGTTGCATCGCTTTTGGTTGTAGCCTGGCTCTTTTTATTGGCGTGGCGTGGTACTTGCGAGCCGAATGCTTCTCGTCGGGAACTATTTAATCTGGCACAGATTGGATTAGCGATACTCACGTTGCTGGCATTGGGAATCTTAGTTGTGGTGGTGTGGGCCGGGCTGCTTGGCAATCCAGAAATGTTCATTGTCGGCAACGGGTCATCGCGAACATACTTGCAGTGGTTTGAGCCACGAACCGGGACAATCCTGCCAGAACCAGCGATCGTGTCCATCTCGGTATGGTTTTACCGACTGCTGATGCTCATCTGGGCACTCTGGTTGGCTTCCGCATTGTTGCGCTGGCTCACTGTGGGTTGGCAGCAATTCAGCCATGGAGGTAGCTGGCAGCATCGAGCATTGATAGTTGCAAGTTCGGCACCGAATCCGGCGGAGGAAGCATCGCATTCAGGAGCCGCGCAGAATGAACCGAAAAGTTGAGCTTTGCAGAATTCGACTGGCTTAGAAAATGGTCTTGAAAAGTAGCCAATGACGGTTCGTTCTTGGCGTCGAACTGATCTCAGCAAGTTTCCTATAAACCCCAAGGTAGCGAAATTCCGTGAAAGTCGGATCTTGTCGTGCGAGGGTGGAGAGACGGGGCCTGTTATCCCTAGGATTTGCTAGGGTTAGCGATGCTCACGCTTCGTGGCTTCGTCGACTACGGGGATCGCGGCCGCATCCGCAGGGGACTTGTTGTCTGCCCTTGGCTTAGCATCTTTCAGCTGAATCCTAGCACCGTGAACAGTTTCGCCTGTCGACTCATCCCGGATGAGCACATGGATGATGGTGTCTTCGATAAAGTCGTCGTTCAGGCAGCTGATCCTGAAACCTAGAGCGTCTGGGTTCTCCTGGGGCGTAATCTGCTCCAAAGGGAATCGACCAACGCCTGTGCCGTCCTCACGAAGATCGCAGACAGCTTTTGCACTAAGTCCTTTTCGCTTACTATCAATTTCAAGCCAAAACGTGGTCCTGTGAGCACGTTCATAGACGAGTTTCGTGAGTCTGTACTGAATTGCTACGTTCCCAGGCTGGTCCACGGCCGCAGGGTCTGCCGCTCGGGTCGTGGTCGCAAGCAGAAAGATCGGGGTTGCACAAGAGAATGCCAGCAACCGTGTCATCATAGTACGAGTAGGTTGCATATCGGTTCTCCAGTTTTCGGTTATGTCTGAACGGGACACCTATTGATACGAGGCAACGATAGTGCTTTTTGAAGGCATTCCGAGAAGTTCAATACGATAACTCAACATTCGGATCCATTGTTTACCCCGTCATCGTGGCGATTTTCAGGATCGAAGCCATCGACGTTGACGGCACCATCTGTGCCAGCGACAGTCCCCAACCGTTAGCCCGCGCTTCGTTGGTTGCGCCGATGCAGGAGATGGTGTTCACCGTCAATACACCTTCATGCAACACTTCATCAGAAGGTTGATACCGTAAACCCATCGAAAGCATTGAGATCGTCGAACGATCCAATGCCTACTCGCCCCGCGCCAAACGTTTTGTCGGTTACGCTCATGTGTGGGGTGGTCATGTCGTCGAAGAAGACTTCGATGAGTCCGGTATCGATATTGCGACGTACCATGACGTTATGCCATTGATCGTCCCAGGGGGTAAGTTTCTCGTTCTTCGTAAGTGCTAACCGCGGAGCTTCTTTGACGATCATTATTTGGCCACTGTGCGGGTCAGGCTTCGCGCCCAGGTGGCAGTAGTAGAAGTGCGATGCATCTTGATAACCGAAGAAGATACAGCAGTCGCGATGGTTGCCGGTGTCTTTTGTGCTGCGAACTCGAAAGCGAATTTCGCAGTTGCCAACTTGCAAGTCTTTGACCAAGGCAACATGACCCGGGCTGCGCGTGGGAGGCTTGTACTCGCTGCCGCGCTCGGTGATCTCGATGACACCGCCGGCGTCTTCTGAATTTTTCCAGCTCCAAGTTTTGGGATCGAGGAATTCCCAACGTTTGAGGTCGCCAATCGACTGAACTGGATTCGCGTCGGTCCCATCAAAATCGTCAGAAAACACGACCTTTCCTTTGGGGGCATCAGCACTTTTGGCTTCTGTGGTTACCAGCAAGGAAATCGATGCCACCAGTGCAAAATTGAGGCATACTCGCGCGAGAAACTTGGTACTTGTCACAGGATTCAAACCTCCTCAATCAGAACGACTTCGGCGAAAAAGATCGATAGATTCAACTCGCATTGTTCAATGTCTTCCGCCATTGTGTCTACTGGAAGCAATATCTGCAATTGTATGGACCAGCGGTAATTGAGCTCTTGTTACAACTGGCTTACTTTGGATTCGTTCAATCTTTCTTAACCGCCCCTTGAATTACAGTGGCAAATAGTCATATGGACGTTGAGTGAGCAAGGGAAAAGCGTTCGTCGAAACGACGGGATATCGTAGAAATACCCTCCTAAGACAGTGGCGGAAACAAGAAAGACCGGGGAATTCTGCCTGGAACATCTCTTCAAGAATGGAGGACGTGATGTTAATATGTAGATGGTGTTAACCCTGGAACGGTTCCAGGCTCAACATCATTTGACCCGACTGGGAAATCCTGGTTTGGTTGTAAAAGTCTCACCGGCCGAACACCGTCCGCAACGCGCCAGCGTATCTTCCTGCGAGACGGGCCCACCTGAAGCCAATTATTCCGGCCTTATTCTTGCAGGTGATGCGATGTTGTCGATTCGCAGCGTGCCGACCCTCACGCAATCCCGAAGTCTTGCCTTGCTTATGGTAGCGATGTCGCTGCTTGGATTGATGCAGGCGAGGTCAGTATTAGCGGATGAAGCTGCACGCCTTTCATTCAACAAAGATGTCCGTCCGATCTTGTCCACCGCCTGTTTTCATTGTCACGGCCCGGACGAAAAGCAACGCGGCGCGGACCTGCGGTTGGATGAAGAAGAAGGTATTGAATACGCCTTTCGCGACGGCGGTCTGGAAGACAGTGAAGGCTGGCGGCGGATTCTCTCGGGCGATGCTGATGAAGTCATGCCGCCACCCGACTCGCACCTTGAACTGAAGGCTGGACAACGCGAAATCCTCCGGCAATGGATTCAGCAAGGCGCTGAGTTCCAAGGACATTGGTCGTTCATACCGCCGGTGAAGCCGGACGTGCCGCAGGTCAACAGCGAAGCGCGCGTTCGCGGAGCAATCGATGCCTTCGTTCAACAGCGACTCGAGAAAGACGGACTCACACTAGCGGAAGAAGCCGACAAAGAGCGATTGCTGCGACGCGTCACCCTCGATCTGACCGGGCTTCCTCCGACCATCGCAGAGATCGACGATTTCCTCGGCGACAATTCCCCGGACGCGTATGAAAAAGTGGTCGACCGCCTGCTTGCTTCGCCGCGGTACGGTGAGCGAATGACGGTTTCCTGGATGGACCTGGCAAGATACGGCGACACGAGCGTGTTTCACGCTGACGGCCCACGGACGATGTGGCCATGGCGGGATTGGGTCATCAATGCTTACAACGACAACAAACCGTTCGACGAGTTTACCCGAGAGCAGTTGGCAGGCGACCTGATTCCTGACGCAACCGTGGAACAAAAAATTGCCACGGCCTTCCTGCGGAACAACGCCTCGACGGACGAGGGCGGCGTGATCGCGGAAGAGGCCCGCGTGGAATACGCAGTGGATCGCGTGCGGACCACCGCGCAGGTCTGGCTCGGACTGACCGTTGAGTGTGCGCAGTGCCACGATCACAAGTACGATCCCATCTCCCAAAAAGACTACTACGCTTTTTACGATTTCTTCAATCAGTCTGCTGATCCCGGAATGCAAACGCGCAATGGCAATCAGAAGCCTGTAATCGACGTTCCGAATTATCGCGGCTTGGCCGAGGCTGCGACGCTGAAAAACGAACTTGCGGGTGTCACGAAACAACTTGAAGCCCACAAAGCCGCGTCGCAAGAAGCGTTTGCAAAGTGGCTTACGAAAATGGAGTCCGCCGCCAAAAACGGTGAGACCTACGTGATCGATGACGCGCTGCTCTATTGCACCTTCGAAGAGGACGATACGCAGCAGATCGCTAATTCCGCCGGCGACAGCCTGGCAGGGACCAGCAAAGGCTCCGTGCAACGCGTCGAAGGCAAGGAAGGCTCCGCCTTGCAGCTCGACGGAAAAAGCTTTGTCGAGTTCGGTGACCTGGCCGCATTCGACAACACGCAGAGCTTCAGCTACGGAGCCTGGATTCGCCCAGGCGGCAACATGAGCGGAGCCGTGTTGGCTCGAATGAATGACGGCAACGCGCACCGCGGCTACGATCTGTGGTTGCAGGGCGGGCACGTTGGGATGCATTTAATTCACAGTTGGCCCGATAACGCGCTAAAGGTCGTTACCAAAACACCGCTCAAAAAGGATGAGTGGCAACACGTCTTCATCACGTATGACGGCTCGCAAAAAGTCGGGGGGGTGAAGGTATTTGTAAACGGAGAACTGCAACCGGTAAACGTTGAGCAAGATAGCTTGTCTGCCACGACAGTAGCCAAGACGTCTCTCAATATCGGTCGCCGCAGCAGCAGTTCAAACTTCGTCGGCCAAATCGATGATGTGCGCATGTACGCTCGGCAATTAACGGAGGCCGAGGTCGCGGCCCTAGCTGAAGGCAAACTGCATCTCTCACTGATCGCGAAGCCCGCCGACCAGCGAACCGACGACGACCTCGCTGCTTTGCGCAACGTCTACTTTACTTCCTACGATGAGCTCGCTCAGAAGATCGCCAAAGAGCAGGGCCGCCTCAAGAGGGCCATTGCCGAGGCGGAAAATCCTGTCGGCAACGTCATGATCATGGAGAACCTGTCCAAGCCGCGGCAAACGTATCTGCTGATGCGGGGTAACTACGCATCGCCGGACAAAGAGAAACCGATATCCGCAGACGTGCTCAGTATCCTGGGCGACATGCCGGAAGGTGCTCCCAACAATCGGCTTGGTCTCGCCCAATGGCTGACCCAGCCAGACCACCCGCTTACCGCGCGAGTCGCCGTGAACCGCTACTGGTACATGCTGTTCGGCCGCGGATTGGTCAAGTCGCTTGAAGACTTCGGGTCTCAAGGTGAGTGGCCCAGCCACCCAGAGCTGCTCGATTGGCTGGCCGTCGATTTCGTCGACAGTGGGTGGGACGTGAAGCGGATGATGAAGCAAATAGTTATGTCGCAAACCTATCGGCAGTCCACCAAGGTGACGCCTGAGGTATGGGAAGTCGACCCGGAGAACGCGTTTCTCTCTCGCGGCCCACGGTTCCGACTGGCGGGCGAGTTCATTCGCGACAACGCCCTCGCGGCATCGGGCCTGCTCGTTGACACTATCGGCGGACCCGGCGTTAAACCGTACCAGCCGCCGGGATTGTGGAACGAAGTCAGCCTCAGCGGCAACGTTCGGTTTGTACAGGACCACGGCGAGAAGCTATATCGCCGCAGCATGTACATCTACTGGAAACGCTCGGCCCCGGCGCCGAGCATGATTATCTTCGATACTCCTAGCCGTGAGCTATGCACCATCCGACGATCCCGCACCAACACGCCGCTACAGGCGTTGGTGACGCTCAACGATCCGCAATTCGTCGAAGCGGCCAGGGTGTTGGCTCAGAGGATGCTTCTCGACAAAGACACCCCGGAGCTGAACGATCGCCTTACGAAGGCGTATCGATTGGCAGCGGGCGTTCGGCCGAAGCCACAAACTCTCGAAATTCTGGCGGCTGCCTATCGCGATGAGCTTCAGTATTTTGAGTCGGCCCCCGAACAAGCTACTGCACTTCTCAAGATTGGTGAATCTAAGCGTGACGAGGCGATCCCGCAGGCTGAACACGCGGCTCTGACCATCGTGATGAGCATGATTTTTAATCTCGATGAAACCCTCACCAGAGGATAACCGATGAATCCCATCCGCGAATATTCCCTGCTGCAAACACGTCGACAACTGCTAGGCAACACGTCCCGAGCGATTGGCGCGGCGGCCCTTGCGTCGTTGATGAACCCAGGCTTTACCAACATGGCAATGGCCGCGGAGTCTTCCAGTGGCAGGTTGCCAGGTCTGCCCCACTTCGCTCCGAAAGCCAAGCGGGTAATCTACCTGTTCATGGCGGGCGGGCCGTCTCATATCGACACCTTCGACTACCACCCGAAGATCCGAGAGATGCATGGCAAAGAGTTGCCTGCCGAGATCCGTGGCGATCAGCGCATCACTGGGATGACCAGCGGGCAGAAGTCTTTCCCGTGTGTCGCCCCGATGTTCAAGTTCCAAAAGTACGGCGAAAGTCAAACCTGGGTCAGTGAACTCCTGCCGAACATCGCTGGCATCGTGGATGACATCGCCATCGTAAAATCGGTGACGACCGAGGCGATTAATCACGACCCGGCCATCACCTTCATCAATACCGGCAGCCAACAGCCTGGCAAGCCAAGCTTGGGAGCCTGGCTCAGTTACGGCCTTGGTAGCCCCAACGAGAATCTGCCGTCGTACACTGTGATGATCTCTCGCGGCCCCGGGCAGAAGCAGGCCCTCTACGCGCGGCTCTGGAGTGCGGGCTTCCTGTCGTCGCGCCATCAAGGTGTCAAATTACGTGGCGGAGCGGAGCCGGTGCTCTACCTCAAAAACCCGGACGGTGTCGACCGTGATATGCGGCGCCGCATGCTCGATCGCATCGCCGAGATCAACGAGTCGCATTACGAAGACTTTGGCGATCCCGAAACCCAGGCCCGTATTGCGCAGTACGAAATGGCCTTTCGCATGCAAGCCAGCGTGCCAGAATTGGTTGACCTTTCCGATGAACCGGAAAGCACATTTGAGCTTTATGGCCCCGACTCTAAGAAGCCTGGCACATTCGCCCGTAATTGCATCATCGCCCGGCGGTTGGCGGAACGCGGCGTACCATTTCAGCAGCTGTTCCACCGCGGCTGGGACCAACACGGCAACCTCCCGAAGCTGATCCGCGGACAATGCGAAGGCATTGACCAGCCTGCGGCAGCTCTTGTGAAAGACCTCAAACAACGGGGCATGTTGGACGATACTTTGGTTGTCTGGGGCGGGGAGTTCGGTCGGACGATCTACTCGCAAGGAAAGCTCTCTAACGACAACCATGGCCGCGACCACCACGGGCGGTGCTTTACAATGTGGCTCGCCGGTGGGGGAGTGAAGGGCGGGGTAGAATACGGGCTGACCGACGACTTCAGTTACAACATCCTAAAGGACCCGGTCCACATCCGCGACTTCAACGCGACGATTCTCCACCAGATGGGAATTGATCACAACCGACTTACCTTCCGCCACCAAGGGCTGGATCAACGACTGACGGGGGTCGAACCAACAAAGGTGATTCGGGATATTTTGGTGTAGAGCAGGGCTTCCCTGTGCTTTTATGGCGCGCACGGGCAAATCGCCCGGAATTGCCAAGGGTGTCGAGCATCGCAAGGACATATCTTGGGCGCCTAGGCAGGTTCATCGGCGTTGATTGCTGATGATAGATTCCCGTTACCGAGTCTGCTATTTTCCGACGCAGAATAGAGTTTCCGTGCCGCGCAACAGAAGGCAACCCGGACCGGGTACGGGCGAGGCGATCACCGATTGATGCATATCGTTCTCGCCCAGCATTTGGAAACCTTCGCGAATGTCAGCGACCAGGATGATCCCGTCTTCCCGTGGGGCGTAAAGGGTGCCACCAGCGATCAGCGACGATCCATAGTAGCGGGACCGATGTTTGGGGAAAGCGCCTTCCCAAACGGTCTTGCCGGTTGCCGGGTCGAAACAGGTGACTTTTCCTTTGTCGCCCACAAGATAGATCTTATCTTGATAGACGGCCGGCGAAGGAACAAACGTACCGATGTCGTCCCGGTCCCACAAACGATTGGTCTCAGTGACGTCTCCAGCTCCAGCGAGACGCACGCCATGCAGCCGAGGAATCCCTCGATCATTACGACCATAAGCGATCACAGCGACGTCACCGACCACGACAGGTGTGGCGATCGTGGGCCAAAGCTTGTTGCCTTCGGGGTTGAAGCCGCCGCAACTCCAGACGAGTTGTCCTGTTTTGGCGTGGTGGATCGTGAGGTGCTCACCGCCCCAGGTGAGAAGCGACTCTTCGCCTTGAAAGTCAATGACCACCGGCGTGGAGTACCCGTGATCGCACTCCACGGGAGTTTCGTAGTTACGAGCGACTTTCCAGGCTAATTCACCCGTGGCTTTGTCAAACGCTGCCAGCCATGATTCGCCTTCGTGCATCCGGGCCATGACCACAAAATTTTGCGTTAGCACTGGCGACGTTCCGTGATCCCAAAACAGCGTGTCCGGTCCATAACGCTCGACCAAATTAGTTTTCCAGGCGGTCTTTCCTTGGAGATCGACTGCTGCCAGCGTCCCGCTCTTGAAGTAAACGAAAACATGCTCGCCGTCTGTGGTGGGTGAAGCATTACAACCCGAGCCATTGCGATGTTTGCCGGGGTTTTCACTACCGAACTGAACATTCCATAGCGACTTGCCATCAGCGTCCAGGGCAATCAGCGCGTCTTTGCCGTCTATTGGGGCGGTGACATAAATCGTGTTTTGCCAAACGATTGGCGTCGAGCAACCTTTCCCAGATAGCTCTGTTTTCCATTGCACCTTCTCGTCGCTCCACTCGATCGGCAAACCGACAAGCGGTGAACTTCCCGTATCGTCTGGGCCACGCCATTTTGGCCAATCGGCGAGCTTCTCGGCTGAGGCGATATTTGCGGCTGGGAGAACAATAGCGAGGGCGAACAAGGCAAACAAGCGAATTGGCGGCATGGGAAGGCTTCCGCGAGAGGAGGGAGGAAATGATCGCAACGAACGATCTGCATTTTGCCGGACGGATGGTGGCAGGTCAACGATGTGGTAATTTCGTTGGAACGCTACGAAATTGTTAAATCTATTCGATGGATTGGATCTTTAGCTTCCAATCGGTTATGGGACGTTCTTGGCGTGGCCTATTCTGCCAGCGATGGTGATCTCGCTGTGGTTGTCCTCTATTATATTTGATTGACAATCGAACATGCGAATGGCTTCTACTAAGAGAAGATAGTGGATTTCCCCGTGTTGTCCGCCAAGCAGATCTTGGGGCAAGTGTTTAACTGCCGGCATTCAAATAAGAACAACGAAGATATTCGATCATCTGACCTGAACTTCATCTCACTCATGTAGTAAGCGACGGGATTTCGTAAGGTCTAGAAAAGGATATGAAATTGGGAAACGACGTCGAGAGCCGCCCTGAGAACGATGATCGCTCGTGGCGGCAGCAGGTCTATGAGATCGTCTTCGAAGCCGATACACCGGCTGGCGTACTGTTTGATGTCTTGCTGCTTGTTGCCATTTTCCTCAGCGTGATGGTGGTAATGCTCGAGAGCGTCGAGTCGATACGGGTGCAGTATGGCCCCCTATTAGTTGGTGCTGAATGGTTCTTCACGCTTCTTTTCACGGTAGAGTACGTTGTGCGGATCATCTGTGCCCGCCGTCCACTACGATACATATTCAGTTTCTACGGCATTGTCGATCTTCTGGCGATCTTGCCGACTTATCTTATTGCACTTCCAATTACGTCCGATGCGGAGACGCAGCGGCTGACGACGATCCGGGCGTTACGCCTCTTGCGGGCGTTTCGAATCTTCAAGTTGGCTCACATGCTTTCGGAAGCAGATGCACTGCGCAACGCGATCTGGGCGGCCCGGGCCAAGGTGGCTGTGTTCCTGTCGTTCGTGGTGATTTCGGTTGTAATTGTTGGATCGGCCATGCATTTGATTGAAGGGGGCCGACTTGATGAGAACGGCCAAACGATGTCCAACGGGTTTGACTCTATTCCCGAGAGCATGTACTGGGCGGTTGTAACGATGACGACCGTCGGCTATGGCGACGTCTCTCCGACGACCGCGTTGGGGAAAGCGCTCGCGGCGTGCATGATGCTGCTGGGCTATTGCATGATTATCGTACCGACGAGCATAGTTTCTGCGGAATTCGCCCAGGCCGCCAGGAAGAATCTGACGACGCGGGTCTGCGAAAACTGCATGGCCGAAGGGCACGAAGCAGATGCCCGCTACTGCAAATATTGCGGAACGATGCTTTGAAACCGTTATCTGTCATCGTGAATCGAGTTGTCTGGGGATAACTGGGCAATGGGTTTCTGACGAGGGTCAGTAAGAAGCCCAATTTCAGCAAAAGCTTATCCAGTTGGGGTTTATCTCGACGCAGTTTCTATCCAACGCGTCTCTCGGCTTTTGCATGGCTCTTTGGTCTCACCTATTCAATTTCCTCTGGACGGTCAGCAGCAGATCGGTTTGAATCGTATTTGCATAATCTTTGCAAAACGAGCGGGTTAGAGAAAGGCCTGTGATGTAGGCATTGCCAATGGCAAAGAGGACGCTCCTATGTCTCAGGTGTTCAACTACCCAATTTCGCCATGATTACTGGTAAGATCGTCTTCGTTATTCAAACGGTCCATAACCGTCTCGTTTTCCCGCGACCCACTTCGATGACCTTACCGGAACGATGCTGCTCACATCGAAGCTTTACCTCATTCCCGTTAACACCTTGGATCTCTCTGATGAACAACACATTGATCGCTGCATTCGCGTTAACTCTGTTGGCCTGTTGCATGCAATCTAACTTTGGCCTTTCTGCGGCGAATGCAGCCGAAACGCCGTTATTGGATCGGGAGCTCTTTTTTGGCAATCCGCAGATTGCGGGCGGTCAATTGAGTCCCGACGGCAAGTTCATTTCGTTCATGAAACCGTATAAGGGAATCATGAACGTTTGGGTAAAGGAGTTCGCGGAGCCATTCGATAAGGCTCGCCCGTTGACTGATAGTAAGCGGCCTTTGTATGGGTACACCTGGACTGAAGATGGCAAGTACATCCTGTTCGTGAAAGACTCGGGCGGCGACGAGAATATGAATCTGTTCGCCGTTGATCCGAATGAGAAACCGGAGGCCGATAAAGAAACGCCGAACTCACGCAACCTGACGCCGATGAAAGATGTCACCGCGCGAATCATGCACGCCAGTCAGAACAATCCCGACCTCCTTTGGGTGGGGCTGAATGACCGAGATAAGGCTTGGCACGATCTTTATCAACTTGAGATTTCGTCGGGTAAATTGACGTTGGTATATCAAAACGAGGAACGCATCACCGGTTACGAATTTGACTGGGACGACAACCTTCGCTTGCTCAGTCGAACTGACCCTGCGGGCAATACGACACTGCTGCGAAAAGACGGCGACGACCTGGTACCAATTTACGAAACTCTGGTCACGGAGAATGCAGGCGTCCAAGGTTGGGATCCCCAGAATAAGAACATCTACTTGGTTACCAACAAAGGTGACCTCGACTTGATGACTCTGTTTAAGATGAATCCCGAAACGAAGGAACAGGAACTGTTGGAGAGTGATCCCAAGCAGACCGTTGACTTCGGCGGATTACGGTTGGATCGCAACACCCGCGAAATCATCTCCACTTCGTATACCGACGATAAGACTGAGTATTACTGGCGGGACACAACCTGGGAATCCAACTACAAGTTTTTACAAGAGCGATTTCCCGGACGTGAGATCGCCTTCCAAAGTGCGACCAATGACTACAGCAAATTCTTGATCGCCGTACACGGCGACAAGTACGCGGCTGAAGCGTGGTACTTCGACGCAAAAACACATGAACTCATTCATCAGTACACACCGCGACCCGAACTCAAAAAGGTCGAAGAGTATCTCGCACCGATGACTTCGATTCGCTACACCAGCAGTGACGGATTGGAGATTCCGGCGTATCTGACCCTTCCCACTGGCGTAGAACCAAAGAACTTGCCAGTTGTTGTACTGGTACACGGTGGCCCAAAAGGTCCTCGCGATTCCTGGGGATACAACTCGCAGGTTCAGTTCCTTGCCAACCGTGGCTACGCGGTACTGCAGCCAAACTTTCGTGCCAGTGGCGGCTACGGCAAGAAGTTTCTCAATGCGGGTGACCTGCAATGGGGCAAGTTGATGCAGGACGACATCACCTGGGGTGTGAAATACTTGATCGATAAAGGCATCGCGGATAAGGATCGCGTGGCCATCATGGGCGGTAGCTACGGCGGGTACGCGACTTTGGCAGGGCTCGCGTTCACCCCTGAGCTTTACGCCTGCGGCGTCGATATTGTTGGGCCGAGCAATATCTTCACGTTGCTCGATTCGATTCCTCCCTACTGGGAAGCGGGACGTGCCTTCCTGTATGGCATGGTGGGTGATCCTGCCACCGAAGAAGGAAAACAACGAATCAAAGAAGCAAGTCCTCTCTTCAGTGCTGATAAGATTTCAAGGCCACTATTGATTGTCCAGGGAGCGAACGATCCGAGAGTGAAACAGGCCGAAGCGGATCAGATCGCGATTGCACTTCGCGATCGAGGCCACGAGGTCATGTACTTATTGGCGGATGATGAGGGTCACGGCTTCGCTAAGCCTGTGAACCGCATGGCGATGTACGCCGCGATTGAGGCCTTCCTTGCTGATCAAATCGGCGGACGATTTCAAGAAGAGATGCCAGCCGATGTTGCGAACCGACTCAAGGAACTCCATGTAGACGTGACGAAGGTGACGTTTGAAGCTGACGAGGAGTGAGATTAGTTTAGCCACGCTACGTTCCTAGCTTCACGCGGACTCCCTTTTTGGTCCGAAGACGGTCATTCTCGTTCCACTTAAACCCTGGTTTAGCAAATAAAGCTTAACCAGGGTTTTTTCGTGGGCGCGTCAAGAGACTGATTGAAGTGCGTCGATTGTTCCCATAAACACGCACCCACTCTCTTTTGACGTTGTCTTACCAATTCGGCTGAGCCACTACTGCTGGGCCGATTTAGGTGTTGAGTTCGGTTGGGGCGAGGAGGATGTAAACCGGCCTTCATTTCATCGTCAGATTTGATTAGCAGACCAAAATCCATATTTCGTCTGCTTCTAAAATCAGATCTCAGCCGCGTGAATTCGTTGAATTAGCTTTCGCTGAATGCATGGCTGCTTGAATGGTGATGTCATATTCCTAGAAGTCCATTTAAGCACGAGAAAATCATCCCGCATATCCGCGAAACTATCGCTTCGTCAAGGTAACTCTCCTCGACGTGCAGGGCCGAGAATAAGGCGTTCGAGATGCTCTGGAGTACCGTAGATTTTGGAGTATATTGACGGTAAGGGGGGTGACTATCATGCGTGAAGTCATTCGACGAATCTTGACGGCCGTTTGCCTTTATGGCGGGATTACCTTGTGCCTGATCCAGGGTAGCGATCTTTACCGGGTCTCACCGGTTGACTGGCACCACGAGGTCGAAGCCAAGCGGCAGCAATCTCGGCAAATCACGGGGATGATGTCTGCCTACTTGGGCAGCGAGACGGTTGAAGGGGTCGATCTGGCCGAGAATACCCGTGGAACCCTCGCGGAATTCATTGCTGACGAAACGGAGGGGAGGCTCATCATCGTTTCCAGTCACGATTGGGAAGGGCTGTGGAATGATGTGGCAGCGACCGCTGCGGACAACGCTCCTTCCCCCGCCTGGGCTGCTTGCCGTGGTGGCGAAGACTGCCGTGGATGTGTCTACCTCAGGCAGTCGGCCGAGCCTCTGGCTCAGTTGGCTGACAAATGGCCCGCAGAATTCGTGCAAAGTTACGTGCGGATCGATCCGGTCGAGACAATCGCCCAGCCGCGTTATCTAGACGTCGTTCAAGTCAGCCCCAGCGATCTAGTCCGCTGTGCTCCTTTGCATATTGCTTACCCATATCGCACCTACGGCGCCGGCATGCTGATATTTGGGCTGCTATTTTACATTGGGTTTCCCCGTTGTCCGCGGCCGGAAGGGGCGGCCATGTTCTACGAGGCCCGCGCCGCTGGCTGGCTGCCTGACCTGCTAGCCGCCTTCGGTTCGGGCATGTTCTTTGGTCTGCCATTCCTGATCGCCAGCGATTCGGGGGGCTTTCCACTGATACTCGACTGGCTGCCGATCACCATAGTGATGTGGGGCATAGCAGTTCTTTTCGCTTCGATGTTCGTCATGACCACTTGGTACCAGACACGACGCGTGACGTGGGACGAGCACGGTGCATGGATTGAAACTTGGGGCCGCCAGCCAACGTACGTGACGGCCGCCGAAATCGAAACTGTGGGGCCCCACTTGCTACAGGCACCCACCTGGCTGAAGACCTTGGCATGGATCATCACTATTTTCAACTGGCGGGCCGGATCGTCGGCGATCCTGTTGGAACAGTCTGATCCCGGCTTCTCGATTGCCACGAAACAGGGGCACTCCTTCAATTTCACCGGGGCAGGGCTGTTCGGGGCCCGGTCGTTCCTGGCTTGGCTCGATACCCACCAGATACCAGTTGATCCGTTGGCCCGCGACAGGATGCAATCCAGCGCCGATTACAAACCGAGCCGCATAGGTTGGATCGTCGCCGTTATTTTCGCCGTGTTGGCTGTGGCATTCCTTGTCCCACCGCTTTGGAGGACAGCTGTCGAGGCAATGCCGCAGACCGAACCAGAATTCCGCCAGGGCTCGTTTGCCCCGTTCCAGGAAACCCCGTCGCCGGTAGCCGGCGATCCTATCGATACAAAGTCGGCTGAGAGGCAGGAAATCGCGGTCCCCCTGAACATTCCCACGGTCGAAACAATCGTCACGTCAGAGATGCTCGCTCAAGAACAGGCCATCGTTGAGAAGATGGAACAGAAGAGGAATGAACTGAAGACGCTCCAGTCGGAGATTGGGACTATCAGTAACCCGAATACTGAGGCGATCGAGAAAGTTATGCAGATAATGAGTGAGTTGGAACAACTTCAGGCGGAGTTTGACGATGTGCGCAGCGGTAAACCAACGGCAAACGGTAACGAGCCCTGAACCCCAGCGTAGTGTACGACAAGTGCCAGGAATCGTATCAGCTAAGTACTTCCGACATTTCGCCCGTGCTATCGGCGAAGGTATCGACAGGAACATTCAGACGGTCGAGCATTGTTACGAATAGGTTCGCAAGCGGAGTCTTCTCTTCGAATCGCAGATATTGACCATGCTTGAGTCCCAATCCACGTCCACCGGCAAGCAGCAGTGGATAGTTGCGATTCGAATGTGTCTTGCTGTTACTACTTCCGTAGAAAATCATTGTCCGGTCGAGGAGCGAGGCGTCTCCTTCTTGCGTTTCGGATAGGCGGTAGAGAAAACGAGCTAATTGCTCGGCAAGAAATTGATCGAACCGCCCAAGGCGTTCGGCACCTCCCTTTTTGCCGGCACCGTGGGCGAGGCCGTGCCAGTTTCCTGACAGGCCGATGCAGGCAGGAAAGGCATTGGCAACGGTCGTCGCACCGGCGACTTGTCCGAGCATGAACGTCGCCAGACGCGTGGAGTCAGTTTGCAGGGCCAGGAAGATCAGATCGTACATAGCCTTTAAGTATTCGCGAGGCGCATTCGTATCGACCGACTGATCGATGGCATCGGTATCCACTTTCGGCTTCGGTATGTCGAGCCACTTCTGCGATTGTTCTACTCGCTGTTCGGTCGCGCGAACCGACGCGAGATAATCGTCGAGCTTTTGTTGGTCTTGCTTCCCTAATTGTCTTTTAAGTGACCGCGAATGCTCCAGCACCAGATCCAGCATGCTTGCTGTGTTCTCGGATTTCTGTCGAGCTTTAGATGCCTCTCCATCCTCCTTCCCGAACAAGCGCTGAAAGATGTGTTTCGGACTGGAAAGCGCCGGCAACGGGCGACCATCGGCGGAAAACGACAATGTTGTTGACCGAGTTGGTTCCCCGACACCACCATCACTGGACATGGTAAGGGACGAAAAGCGGGTTTCGCTTCCGATCGATTGGGCCGCGTATTGATCAAGTGAAATACTGTTGACGAGTTGACTACCGGCTAAATCCGAACCGGTTAGGAACGTGTCGCCTGTATCGTGGCCGCCGAGCTTTCGCCCGTTGGGATGGGAAAGCCCACCGAGGATTGTCACCTCATCGCGCAGTGGCTCTAGCGATTTCAACGGATTCGTTAGCTGGTAGTCCCTTCCTTCACCCGTGGGAAACCAGCCCCATTGCCGCTCCTCGCTATTGTCGGCAGGCATCGCGACACCGAAAGGAAAGAATACACAACACATCCGCCGCGGTGGCTCTGCATTTTTAGCGGCCCCATGTAGCATTCCTTCGAACAACGGCAAGGCCAGAGATGCGCCAACACCTTTGAGACACGTGCGACGATCAAGCTTCCAGGATGGCTGCGACATAATTGTTGCTTCTTTTCAAGGCTTGTTTGCTTGTGAAAATGCCACTACTTCATTTGAAAGACTTCGCTTTGCACAATTTCAGTGATCAAAGCTCGAAGACGGTATTCATTTTCCGTGAAACCTCCTGTTAACGAACTGACTGCTTCTCGATCCGTCCACTCCAGCGAACGGCCGAGGCTGTAACTCAGCATGCGTTTCACGATTGTCTCCGCGAATTGTTGGCGTCTTTCCTTCAGCAGGTACTGCTTCAACTCATCTGCGCCCGCTACGGTTGTTCCATCGGGCAAGTTGGCAACCGCATCGATGAGCGACGCCTTCTGTTTCTTTCCGCGTGTTACCGAAGCGAATTTCTCGCGCCAATTGCCAACGGCATCGTAGTTTTCGAGTGCGACACCCCAGGGATCGATCCCGCGGTGACAACTGTTACACGCTTCTTTCTGACGGTGAATCTCCAACTGCTGCTTCAATGGCAACGCTGCCAGGTTGGGTTCTTCCGGATCGAGTTCAGGCACATCAGGCGGAGGAGGAGCAGGAGGTGTGTCGAGGAGTCGATCCAGCACCCATACCGCCCGCTTGATGGGATGTGAATTCTCGCCATTGGAGTTGGCCAACAGAAAGCTACCTTGGGTCAAAAGTCCGCCACGACGATCCGCAGAGGATAGCTCCACATGCTCAAACGCAATTCCGCGTGGGCCTGATAGACCGTAGTGCTCGGCCAGTCTGCGGTTAAGCAGGGTAAAATCAGCGTCCAACAACGTCATGCAGCTGAGATCCTCGTCCAAAATGGTTGCGAAGAACAATTGGGTCTCCATCCGCATGTCGGCTTTGAGATGATCGTCGAAATCGGGATAGTACTCCGGATTCACCGCGACGCGATCGATAGCTGATAGGTCAAACCATTGGTCCGAGAAATGTTGCACAAATTGCCGCGACTTCGGGTCAGAAAGCATCCGCTCGACCTGTTGGGCCAGAACCTGCTGATCGTCAAGCGTGCCGGCGGCCGCCAGGTTGAGCAACTCTTCATCGGGCATGGAGCTCCACAGGAAGTAGGACATGCGCGACGCTAATTCATAATCCGATAACTGCTCGCGGCCCGTCGAGTTAGATTGCGGTTCGACGAGATAGAGAAACTTAGGCGAAATTAACGACATGGCCAACACTTCGCGCATTGTCGTTTCGAAGCTGGGAAAGCCTTCACGGATCTGAGAGAAATATTCTAGAAGCGGCTGAACGTCCGAAGCTGTGGCGGGACGACGGTAGGCACGAGTCAGAAAACGCCGCAGAACTTTTCGAGCGTGCTCTGTCTCGCTCGGATCTTCATCAGCGGCTTGAAAGATTTGCCTGTGGCTCGGCGGTGGCCAACTTGTTAAAAATGGTCCTTCAAATTCAACGGACTCGATCCGAATAAGTGCAGGAGTGTCTTCAGCTCCGGCAAGCGATGGACTTCGCTTCTTATTTCGCTTAGATCCTTTATCAGCGGCATTTGCCAGAGTGTTGTAAATGCTTACCTGTAACCCTGGGAATTTGGGGTTATGTCCTGGCAATGGAAAGTCTTCGATCCGGCCGCGAAACTCGAACGTTTGCGGTGCGTCCCGGGAAGCCGTCACGTCGACCTCCGCTAGCGTCTTCTCGGCAGCCTGGGTGTCTGCCCGCACGCCCATTGTCACTCGCATTTGCGGATAAGGAGCATCTGCGGCGGCATTTGTGCTCGCCCGAACACGAATGACCACTTCACCTTCACGCGGAAAGTCCATGATTCGAGCAAGGAAGCGATTGCGGGCACCCACTTCATTGAGATCGCTCCCTTTTGCACGTTTGTCGGGTTCACTTTTTTCCACGCGATGTTTGTAGACCGGCGGTTTGTCGCCGGTGACAATCGCCTTGCCAAGACCCATGCGAGCGGTTTCGAGATATAGCTCCATTTGTAACGGAGAGATTCCCAGTGCGGATCCATTGTTCTTGAATCCATCGGCTGACGTGGGATCGGGGGGAAGCTTGCCTGCATAATCGAGTTCTAACCCCAACAGATCACGCATGGTGTTGTTGTATTCGTAGCGTGTCAATCGACGCAGAACAACTTTCCCTCCGGTACTCCTTTTTAGCTCAGAAGCGACCTTGAGTTCATTGGTAAGCCATCCGACGACTTTATTACGTTCGGATTGGGAAAGGGGCGTTGCGTCTTCCGGGGGCATTTCTCCCAAATTCAATTTGTTGAGAACATCGTGCCAGGTTTCTGCGTCGGAGCCGGTAGCCAGGTTCGGATCGAGTTTGTCTAGTCTTAAGTCAGCGTCCGATCTTTCGGGGCCGTGGCAGGCAATGCACCGCTTGAATAAGATCGGTTGCACGTCACGATCGTAATTGGCCGCATCCGCAGGACGGTTTTCCGCTGCCGTCGCTATAGTGATTGATAGCGACAAGATCGCCACTGGCAAAGCTTGCTTCACGGTCGAATACAATTTCAACATCGGCATCTTCTCACGTCAGGTGGCGGGAAAGCTGATGGATCGCAGGTAGGAGTGAATGAGCAGCGGGAAGTAGAAGCGCAGTAGGCGTGGATAATTTGCTTAGCGTGGTTGGATTGCGCAATAAAATATAATTGATTTTGATGGACGGGATCAATATCTAGGATCAATAGGCTGGCCTTATGCATACGAGATCGCTACGTTATCTACCGCGACAGTTCCGTCCGTGTGCCCCCTGTGATCACAACATCGCGAATGGTTTAAAGAGATACTCAACCACGTGTTTTCTACATACCGGGCTACTCGGTTTCCAGTCGCTCGGTTTGATCTACGACGACTTGTAAGCAAATCCAAGCTTCTCGGATGAGTTGCATGGCCGCAAACACGACGCAGCCAATACCAACCATCGTGGCCCCTCCGACCACCCATAGAGATTCCGGTCGCCAAAGATTGACCACACCACCTAGCAGGCTACCCAAAGCAAACAATCCGACACTGGCATAGAGGGCAATCAAGGCGTCTCGAAACAATGCCGATCGTTTCAGGAGGTTCCGGGCCAGGATCTTGGCATGGGCATCAGGGCGATCCAGTAGTCGGTGAACCTCGGTATGGATTTGTCCGAAGCGAGCAGATGTCGAAACGATCAGCAATGCCACGCCCGGCAACAACACCAACGGCGTTAGCCAGACCTCAGACGCAAACATCGATGATCGCGACGGAGTTTTCTTAACCGCTTGTTGCTCGATGATCTCATTTGGGGCGGCTTCGACGATGACAGAGACACTCAAGAGCAGCAAGATCGAAAACAAACAGATTCGAGACATTGGCTGTGCTGTTTTGCAGTGATGGAAATCCTCATATCTTAGCATCCCGGCGGCATCACTACGAGGGCTCGGGCATAGGCGAGTCGTCAGTGACGCATGAGATCATGCGTTGCATGTGATAATGCGGTACACGCGTTAAGGGCAATATTCCGACTTGTGCAAATTCAGTTTTCAAGCTGGGACCGCGGGGTCACATTCGCCCAATTGTCTCCACCGCGAAGCGAATCGATCCAGTACCACGTGCTGCCGGGATTGTCGATATCGTTAATCCAAAGAGCGTGCCACTTTGTTTCGGCGGAATAGGGTAGTGTGACCGATGGAGGAGGGGGGGCACGGGAGCCGAGTGAATCGCTGGGGGGATTGATCCATAGATCAACTTCGTCTTCACCCAGACGCATCACAACCAGGCAGGGATGAAAGCCCTTGAATAGGGGATTCTCGTAGAAAGCCTGCTGGCCGTTCACTTCGATTCCAAATTCTGCTGTTTGCTTTGCGAACTTGTTGGGTTTTTGAACCACCAGGCGAACGTTGCTACGTTCGGCGCTATCAAGTGACCCGAACGAAATGAGTGTGGCAGTTTGGTCGCCAAGCCGCTTCACGAAATCGTCATCAGGATAGATGAGCATCGAAAAGTATCGGTTATGCCACCGTCGTCCGACCGGCGACCAAGATGCTTGATTGCCGTCCTTGACTACCAGCATTCCCTTGCTGCTTAGAACAAGCCCTGGGTATTGAATACTTTTATGGGGATCGGAACGTATTCTTTGTGGAGATAGTCCACTGTCAAACCAACCAGCGTGACCAGCCAGATCATTACCACGATAAGTAAACTCTTCGAGGAAAACCGCGGACTCTCTCGCGAATCGATTACTCAGTTTGACATCCTTGATCTGCTCTTCTTGCTTACTCAGAAGAACGGCTCGTCCGGCAGTGAGATCGGCCTTTTGGGCATCATCTCCATTTTTTAATTCCGCCGTAACGCGGCCTTGAAAGACATGAACTTCTGTCTTCTGTTCTGGCAGAACCTCCACGCCAAATTTCGTGCCCCAATCAATGACTTCGCCATCCGGTGTGATAATGGTCAGGCCGCGTCCCGTTTCAGGAACATCCGCGAACAGTCGCCCCTCATCGAGCTCGATGTCATTCCGAGAATGGAACTGGCAATGGATTGGTCCTTCTAGGACGAGAGAAACCTGATTGACCGTCGTCAATTCGATGATTCCGGTCTCAAATGAAAGCGTTTCGCCTTGGCGGACCGTTTGCCAATCGAATGACTGGTCAAGTCCCACAACATTCGATGTGTGGCGCACTTTGGCAATGGTCGCTGGCAGGCTAAGCCACCAGAAAATGAGTAGGCCGATCATGACCAACGCGGCTGAGCTAGACAGGAAGACGGCAGTGCGTCTCCAAGTACTCTCCGGTTCTCGAGGTGACCGTTGAGCCTGCCCGGTGTTTCTGGTTTCTACCAAGTCGAGTTCAACAATCGGCATGTGCGGGCGACTGGCCCATTCGCTGATCAACTCTTCATTAGTTGCCAATGCAAGAAGTGTTTGAACAAGCTCCGGCTCGTGCCGCAGCCTCTCCATCAACTGGTCGAAAGCCTTGGCCGACACTTCGTTGGCCAGAAAACAATGCAGCAGTTCTGTATCGTTCTGGTTCATGGGCCCGCCTCGGCCAGTTTTCGCTCGACACAAGTCGCCAGCTTGACTCGCAAACGCTTCAATACGCCATAGACTGCTTGAACGGTTCGGTCGAATCTAACAGCCAATTCGCTGATATCTTGCACCGATCCGTCATAGCGATGCCTTAGTATCGCTTGCATTTCATCGGGAAGATCTTCGATACACTCTGTGAGAAACTGCTTGCGTCGACTCACAGTATTCAAAGAGGTGTTTTCCGAGGCGACGGCCAATAGCTCGACCACGTCAGGTGGCATGACCTGCTCCCGCTTGTGATTGCGAAACTCCATCAGCACGCGACGTCGGGCAATTCCAAACAACCAATTCGAGAATCGTTCGGGATCGCGTAACGAGTCGATTGAGCTGATCGCTATTTGGGCAACATCCTGAACAATATCCTCCGCCGTGTGCTCATCGCGAACACATGCGAACACATAGCTGTACAAAGTGCGCCGATGCTGCATCAGACGAGCACCGATATCGTGGTTTGGCTTCGGATTCTCTTGCATACAAAATCCTTGGTGGGGCGAGCGTATGCCTAGTAATTGGACTTCCCACTTAAATGTGTCGATTCTTTACAAATTCAGGCGCGCTGGTCGCAGGAGAATTTTCGTCGGAATTCCGAGTCAATTCGTAAGTGTTAGGCTCATCATAACTTACAGGAAGTTATACTTTTTTACGCCGTGAAGCGCCTAATGCGGGAACGGAAAGCAACTTTCCTTACACCGAAGCATAATTCGGCATCATGTTTTCCTCCTCCACCTCCTCTGTTCCGCCCCACATGAAACGGCTTGGTGTAAGCGTGGTCTTCCCGACATCAGTCCTCGGTAAACTCGGCATTCTAGCTATCGTGTTTTTGCCGTTTGTCTCGATGGCAAACGCAGATGAGCCCGATTTGGCGGGCTTCAAGGCGCACGTAGAACCTGTTTTGGCAAAGTATTGCATCGACTGTCATGGAGTTGACTTGGCGGAAGGGAGTTTATCGCTCGAATCGATCGATCCGAATCTTCTGCGGGGAGCTAACCTCGAGACGTGGCGGCAAGTTGAAGAGCAGTTGCAGTTTGGCGACATGCCTCCTGAGGATGCCGATCAACCTAGCGACGCAGAACGAAGCATCCTGCTGAAATGGATCCGACAAGAGAAGTTGAAGACCCAGCGTCCTGGTGTCGTCACGGACGAAAAACTTCTGCTTCCTGAGTTCGGGAATTACGTCGATCATCAGTTTCTTTTCAACCAGAGGCTTCCGCGCGTTTACCCTGTGCCCCCTCGGATATGGCGACTACGACCGGAGATCTACGATCGACAAATGCCTCGGCTGGCCGAGAAAGTCAGCGATCTGGCCAACGGATTAAACGTAGCGGACGGATCGAACTTTAAGGATTACGCGTCGAACTATTTTCTGGACGAAGCGGCAACCGTTCCGCTGTTGAACAATGCGAAGAAAATCGCGGATCGAATGGTTTCTCCCCAATCGAAAGACAAGGCGCTCAAGGCTCTTGTGAGCGATGAAACGGTACCGGACGAAGAGAGTGTTTTGATTGCGATCGAACTTGCGTTTCGCAAAATGCTTTCTCGGCCACCAACCGAAGAAGAACGGCTGAGGTTTTTCGCTTTTTATAACAAGGCGTCGGAAATCGGCGGTTACCAGCTAGCTGCCAGATCGTTGTTAACCGCCATCCTGCTTCAGCCGGAGGTGCTCTATCGGCAAGAATTGGGCAATGGTATGCCAGATACTTACGGTCGTGTTCGACTCACTCAGATCGAGACGGCCTACGCCCTGTCGTATGCACTAACCAATGAACGTCTCAAGGAATTCCTTGAAGCCGCTGAACAGGGGACGCTTGCCAGTAACGAAGATGTCGCCGATGTCGTGCGAGAACGTTTGCGCGATCAGTCACTCTTGCAGGACAAGAACGCGCGAGTGATGGAATTCTTTCGAGAATACTTTAACTATCCATTCGCCAATGAAGTCTTTAAAGATCATCCCGACGGAGGAACTCATGTCCCCAATCAACTAATCGCGGACCTGGAAACAGATATTCGTGACATCCTTCGCAACGACAAGGACGTTCTGAAACGACTTCTCACTTCCAGGAAGTACTACGTGAACGCAATCTATAAGCAGAACAAGGATCGCCAAGTTGTGCTGCAGTTGGGTGTCGAGCGTAAACAGAACTATCCGACGGCCTTCGGTCTGCCTCTGGATTGGAAATGGTCGCTTGAACGACAGCCAATCTCTTTTCGTTCCGACGAAAGATCAGGCGTTCTGACGCATCCAGCGTGGCTTGCGGCCTGGAGTGGCAATTTTGACAATCATCCAGTCCAGCGTGGCAAATGGGTACGAACGCATCTCCTGGGAGGAACGGTTCCGGACGTGCCGATTGGCGTTGATGCGCGCGTGCCAGAGAAAGAACATACTTCGTTCCGCAATCGATTGACAATGGCGACCAGTGCGGCTGAGTGCTGGCGTTGCCATCGGAAGATGGACCCGCTTGGGTTGCCGTTCGAACGGTACGATCACTACGGACGTTTTCAGCGACTCGACGCCGGGCAACCAGTCGATGCAAGCGGAGAGATTACGCGTACCGGTATTCTCGAGCTAGATGGAAAGAAGGTCGCTGGTCCCACGGAGATGATGGACCTACTAGCTAATTCCGACCACGTCGAGCAGGTGTTTGTTCGTCATGTGTTTCGCTTCTTCATGGGACGCAATGAAACGCTTGGGGATGCGAATACGCTCCAAGACGCACACAAAATATATCGCGACAGTGGTGGGAGTTTCCGTGCCCTGGTCGTATCGCTACTTAGTTCCGATTCGTTTCTGTTGCGGCAGATACCTCATCACTCGGAGGATTAGTCATGTTCGATCGTCGGACATTTTTTCGTGGGACCTCGCTCGGTTTGGCTGGCCTGTATTTAGGTCCCTTCCTGCGTCAGTTGGAAGCAGCCTCCGATAAGGCAAAACCGGCGCGAGTGTTGTTCTTTGTTCAAGCCAATGGAATCTATCCAGGTGAAATCCAGCCGGCAGGTATCGAACGTCCGAAGAATCCGACGACGTTAGAGGACCGCTCGCTCGACGATCACCAGATGGCGTACAGTATGGAGCCATCGGCTCCTTGGACTATGAAGATGACGCTGGTTCATGGTCTCTCTGGGAGGATTGCTCGTGGAAGCCATGGAATGGGTTTCGCCGCTCTTGGATGTTGGCCTTGCGGTAAAAGGGACTATGACGAAACCGTCAATGCCGCTCTTGCCAGAAGCTTGGGCGGTATCTATCCGCACATTGGTTTGGGTGTTCACGATTCTTCGGCATCGATTGCATACAATGTGACGTCCGCTGGACGCGGCAAGGCGCTGCCCACCTTGCTCAACCCTGTCCTTGCCCATCAACAATATTTTGCCGCAGGTGCCAATGGCCAGGCTCGCAAGGCATTCGATGTCGACACGAACCTATTAGACTTCATGTCGGATGATGTTAAACGCATGACGGCCCGCTTAGACGGTAGCGAAAGGGATAAGCTAGATCGCTACCTGGAAGCATTCGAGGCGATGAGCGGAAGGCAGACCAAACTTGCCGGCATGTCTGACAGAATTTCTCAGGCAGCACCCAATATTGATCCTGCTACTGGAAACTTGATCGACACGAAAACAGGCCCTACCGGAATTTTCGATCGACTTGAAGCCCAATTCGATATCGCCGCAGGGACGCTCATCGCTGGTCTGACGAATGTAGTGACCGTTACTGCCGGTGCAGGTCCGGATCGAGTCGGACTGAGTTGCCTGGCCAGTGAGGTTGGCAAAGGCGAAGGTCGCATTGGCGGCCATTCCATTGGACATGGGAGCACTCAAGCAGGGATACCAGCTGCCGAGTGCCATGCATTGATCCGCCGTAAGTGCCTGGAGCAATTGGCCCGCTTTCTGTCGAAGTTGGAGTCGATTCCTGAAGGGGACGGCACGATGCTAGACAATACTTTGATTGTGTACATGTCAGACGCCGCCGATCAGCACCATCCCGGCTGCTACGAATGGCCATATGTATTGATCGGAGATCTTGGCGGCAGATTAAATCTAGGAAATCGTTACCTCCGTTATCCCTGGTATGGACAAACCGGGCATCGGACGATTGCCAGTCTATACATGTCACTACTGCATGCCGTTGGGGATCGCCGCGAATCGTTCGGCATAGACGACCTTGCCATCGCGGATCTCGACCAACGTGGGCCCTTGTCGGAACTGATGATCTGACATCGCTAGAGGGAGAAAGAATGAGCGTGTCCCATCGATCGAGCGTCCTTCTGGGGATCGTATTCGTACTGACAGCCGCCTCGAATGTTATGGCCGATAAGCCAAGCGACTCAGGGGGCTCAGATGCGCGACGGGTTGAGTTTTACACCGGGGAGAAGGCCGGAGACCAATGGGTTAACAGCCATGGGATGGCCTTTTGTTGGTGTCCCCCGGGAACATACGTGGTCGGCAGTCCGACGGAAGAACCAGGTCGCTACAAGGACGAAACCCAGCGCGAAGTAATCATTCGTGAAGGGTTTTGGATCGGGAAGTACGAAGTGACCAAGGGACAATGGACAGGAAGTGACATTCGTAATTGCTTGGCTAGCGAAGACCAGCATCCGCAGGACATGGCCACTCAGTTGAAAGGGGGTGGGCGGGCCTTGAGAGCGCTTAATGAGGCGGAGTCCAAAGCCGGAGTCATTCCATCGGACTGGGAGTATGCCTTGCCGACGGAAGAGCAGTGGGAGTATGCCGCACGAGCCGGAACCAACACGCGATTCTATTTTGGAGATGACATCAGCGAGCTTCCCAAACACGCGAATTTTGGAGATCGCAGTTATTACGACACGCTCGACGTCTATTCCAACTCGGCGAATCGAACCCTTGACGATGGATTCGCACGATTGGCGCCAGTTGGTTCCTTTCTGCCGAACCCATGGGGTTTGCACGATGTCTACGGGAACTTGGCGGAGTGGTGCGAGAACGCAGTAACGCGAGGTGGTTCGTGGGTTAGTTCAGCCGAGAATTGCCGCAGTGCCTATCGCCATCAATTTGGTGACCGTGACAGCGAACCGTTCATTGGTTTCCGCTTCGTTATTCGAAAGAAGCAACGCTAGATGACTTACGAAGCGAGGAGCCATATGATTCCGAGAGTTGTTATGCATGCTGCCATTGGATTCTTGATCACCTTGCTAGTAGGTGTTGCATCGAGTTCCGTGGCTGCAGAAGACGCTTATTTTAAGACCGAGGTCAAACTTCAGTCACCCAAGAAGGACAGTTCTCGTTCACGAGAAGGTGGCCTCGAACATGTGCCATTTCGTATCTGGCTACCAGAAGGTGTGAAGACAATCCGCGGCGTAATTTTCAATCCTATGTATACCGATGCGGTAACGCAGCAGCATTGGCAAGCCGCCGGTCGACATTGGAAATTCGGGATTCTGTCGTCGAATTTCTTCGGAGCCAAGAGCCAGGAGTTTCCGAGAGTTATCGACATGGCCTTGGAAACGTTCTCTCAGGAGAGCGGACACGCTGAGCTTGTTGGAGCGAAGATGTGTCTGGTCGGCATGTCTGCCGGTGCTGGCAATTGCACGCGTATCGCCGAGTTGATGCCTGAACGAACGATCGCGGTGGGCCCGGTGTGCCTGGAAGTGGGGCCTCGAAATGCGGCATCGATGGCAATACCGACCATGACGGTGTTTGGTGAACGTGATGGTAAGCAGTACGAAATACTGACCACCAAGCTACAAGAGGTACGGGCACAGGGTGGATTGTTCGGTATTGCCGTCCAATGGAGACGAAGACATGAGTTCGGCCAAGCGAACAATCTTCTGTTTCCTCTTTTCGATGCGGCCATTCGGGAACGACTTGGAGAACCGGGTGAAGCGCTTAAGGCATATTCCGAGAGTTCGGGCTGGTTGGGAGATCTCTCGAATTGGCGAGAAGGGAATACGGTCGTCGCGAGATTTGACGAATTCAAGGGCGACAAGGCTTCGGCTTGCTGGTTCCCTGACGCCAATACTGCCCGAGCGTGGCAGGCTTTCGTCGCGACGGAGCCGAAGTTGAAACTTGCCAGTCCACCAGGGTTAGGCGACAAACAGCCGTTGATCATTCACAACGCTGGCGAGGAAATCGAAGTGCGAGTTGCCGGCAGCCCGAACGTGAGTAGCCCAATTGAAGTGTACGCCGGAGCAACGAAATTGGGAGAATTGAAAGAAGGACGGTTAACAGTGGAGTTGTCCAAGCCTGGTTTCTTTCCCATTTTTCTTCAAGCTTCTACTGCTGATGGGAGAATACTGCGATCGAGGCCAAACACGATCACTGTACAAAGATAGCTACAAACCTATTGGGTGGTTATTGAAATCGACGGTCCCTTAACAAGTTTATCGACGTTGTTTTTTGCCCGGATGTTTAACCGGTAGGTTCCCGGTCGTAAGGAAACCGTAAACTCATAGAGCCCGAAGCCCTCGATCCGTTTCCATTTCGTCCCCTGTGGCCAAGCGTCATCGGGGCTCTTTGTTTGATTGGGGTCGATCGATTCTCCCCAAAATGGTCCGTGGTATTTCTGATCCTTGTCGAAAATGAGAGCCGCTTCATTACGCAAGACGGTTTCTCCATCTGGTCCATTGACCACTAGCTCAACCCATTTGATTCCGTCGTCGTCTTTGTATCCGACGTGCATAGCTTTGCCCAAATTGCCCTTGCCCCAGGTGCCACACGAATCCATGCAGTCGAGATAGATGTAGGTGAGATCGTCAGGTTTGGCAGGGTCATTCGCCAATACGACACTTCCGTCGTTTAGATTCGTAAATCCTAGATAGTCTGGCAGATTAGGCTTGGGATCGCGATATTCCAGGGAGAAATCAGTATCGCTCTTGAGTGGCGGATCCACGTGAGGGTCAGTCCCGCGAGGCCAGTAATGGATCGTATAGTCGCGGACTCCTGCTGATTTAAAACGTCTCTTGAAGAAGAAGTATCCCGATGCATGACGATCGGCCTCGGTAAACGATCGCTCAGCTTTCTTGGCTCCCGGTTTCCATAATTGAAGTCGCTCGAACCCATCCGGATGTCGTGCGTCAATGATGAGGTAGTTCAGCTCGATCCAGGTTGGACTGACTTGCTCTCCCTTGAGTTTAGGTCGCAGAATCTTCAGGACTACCTCATTGGATACGTCGACTCTCGGGGTTTGAGTTTTGGTCGACTTATTTCCATCTCCAAGTACACGGATGGTCTTGCCGGACGGGGTTTGCGTTATATTGTCAACTTCTTCGATTTGAGCCGTTGCGTGAACAATTCGCCTTGGCTTGTCTCCTCCGCTGGCAAGCAGATAAAAGGTACTACCATCCCGATAGATCTCACATTCCCGGTATCGGTTGTCAATCGGCGAGTCGGCGACGGGCTTGATCAGCAAGTGACGTTTTCCCGTGGTGCCAATCGGAGTGAGCTGCTGGTCGAGCTCGACATACTTCACGTTTCCGCCTCGATAAGCAGTATGGTCCTGATAGACGATGTAGTTCTTTCCTTGCCACTGAAAGAGCGAAGGGCCGTAGATGTCGTTGTTCTCACCCTCGATCGGCTCGACTAATGGTGTCTTTTCCTGGGTCCATTGTGTGCCATCCTTTGAGTGCGCCAACCAAATGCACCGAATACCGCGGTCGACGATAAAGCCGGAGTAGAGCATGATGTACTTGCTCTGGTAACGCTCCAGCGGAAAATCGTAGGCACGTGTGTAAGTGGCATTACGCGTACCGATTTCACTCGCGGCGACGCTGACGCTATGGTAGTCGAAATGGAGTCCGTCAGAGCTAGTCCACATTTCGGTCTGCTTGTTCTTTTTGTGCGCCCAGAGATGGAACTTGCCGCTGTCCTCGATCCAGCGCACATCCGGGATGGCAGCGTCTTGGACGATCGGATTGCCCTTGTATTGGATCCACGGACCTTTGATGCTATCGGAATACGCCAGGCTTACTCCGACATGCTTGTGAGGTGAGTAGTAGAGATAGTACTTGCCGAGCGGGTTTTCGACGCAACCTTCCGTCTTGATCAGCGAGGCACGCTCGAGTTCCGGTGAAGGTGCGAAATGAAGGTCCTTTGCTTCCAGGACTTCTCCCTGGAAGGTGAATTGCGGCAAAGGTCCTTCGGCCTGCAGAATCGATGCGTTGAGGAAGAGTAGGGCAAAGAACGCAATCGATGTCCATTGATATTGCATGGATAGAAGTATCCTTAGCGATTTAGTTAATCAGGGGATTAGCGCTCGACTTTCTCGTCATCTTCAAGGGGACGGTCACCGTCAAAAGGCCCCCATCGCACACGCTTTTCGTAGTCATTCGATTGTTGATAGGCCGTAGGGTCGAATTTGGGATTAGGCTTGGGAATCCGGGCACCGACCTCCTCGAAATAGGCCATCATTTGCTTGAATAGCTTCTTATGCTCTGATGAATTCTTCTCGGCGATATTGTGAACTTCCCCGACATCCTGAGATAGATCGAAAAGCATCGGAACTTCAGGTCGCTCGTAGAAGTGCAACAGCTTATGTTGGCCAGATACTACCGCAGAATGGGGCATACTCGATCGGTAGTGAGGATAGTGAAAATAGAGATTGCGGTTGAGGAATCCGCTATCCGGTGCCTTGCCCGCCATGAAAGACGCGAGGCTTACTCCGTCGATGTTCTTAAGCGTTTTCGGATCACCCCCCGCCCAATCAACAAATGTTGGTAGGAAGTCGTAATTCACGACATTCCCGTGAAAGACGCTGTTCGGTTTGATACTTGGTCCTTTTACGATCATGGGAACGCGGATACCGCCTTGCCAGACCCACCACTTAGCTGCATGCAGTGGTTGGGTAAGACCAGGAAGAAATGAGTGACGATAGCCATTGTCGGCAACCATGATGACGTAGGTGTTGTCCTCGATACCGAGCTCTCGAATCCGGTCCAAAACAGCACCAATCCGGCCGTCGAGGTCCTCTCCCATGCCAAGCCAGACTGCCGGATCTTGCTTTCGATTGACGGTTTCTTCCGTCTTGCCAAACTTTTTGTAGTAGGCCTGCACCGAAGCGTGGTCTGTGTACTTCTTTCTCGTGGATGGCAAACATTCACGACCTTCATGCATGGCGTAGTGTGATATCTGAAGATAGAAAGGCTTCCCTGCTTTGGCTTGTTCTTCCATGAAGCCGATCGCCTTCTCTGTAACGCTAAACATCAATTTGGGATCGGTCAGATCTTCGGGTAGTCGTTGCTTCGCATTCTCGGGCAGCGTGTTGCCTGGATTGTTGTTCGTGTCACCATCATGCAGCACGTATCCCTCGTCGCCTGGGTCTCCTCGCATGTGCCACTTGCCGATATGAGCGCTGACGTATCCCAGCTTCTTGAGGGCCTCAGGAATGGTGACCGCGTCTGGGTCAATTGCCTCATCCGATACACAAGGAACGACGGGGAAGTGTTGATAGGCCTTGCTCTCGTCGTAATACTCGCTTCCTCGACTGTTCATGTAGACCGTGAAGCCGTTACGTGGGGAGGACTGGCCTGTTTGAACGCAAACCCGTGACGGCGAGCATTGGGGGGACGCATACGCATGTGTGAACTTCATGCCCTCCTTGGCCAACCGTTCGACATTTGGCATCCGCAGGACTGGCATCCGCGAGTTTGCCATGTCATCGTCCATTGCCACCGGGGTTCCGCTCCAACCCCAGTCGTCGATGAACAAGAGAACAATATTCGGCTTTTGTGGTGTTGCTTCCTGAGCTAATACTGTTTCCGTGCAAATCAGCAACGTGCTGACAAAAAAGAGAACGGCCTTCAAGGCATAACGTTTGGGCATGATGGACTTTCCATATCTAAATGTGGAATGGGCGGCGTTAGTCTTCCCTGGAGCGGGACTTCGCGTCCGCCTTCTCGTATTGCTTGGGAAGCTCTGACATCCAAGCTTGGGTCATCTTTGCCAAGCGAGCGACCTCCTCGGGGTGATCTTTGGCGACGTTTTTACTTTCGCTCGGGTCGACGGAAAGATCGTAGAGCTCGACGTCTTGTCCACGACGGCGATTAAGATGCAGTTTCCAATTGCCATGCCGTACGGCCGGCGTACTTCCAATGGAGCTGGATTTCCAAAACAGTGGCTTCGAGCGAGAGCGGTCGGCCCCCTGCCAAATGTCGGAGATATCTTCTCCGTCGATCTGCGTTGGAATTTCATCGACCCCTGCGATCGAGCAAAGGGTGGGCATCCAATCGATAAAAGAGCAGACGTCATGGTCGTTGATACGACCAGCCGGGACATGGCCTGGCCAACGGATGATGAACGGCACTCGCGTTCCTCCTTCGTACTGCTCGTGCTTGCCTCCTCGGAAGTGGCTAGCGTACCCGAGCATATTGATTGAGAATTCGCGGGCTCCCTTGTTTCCTAGGATAACAGGAGCGGGACCGTGGTCACTGGAGAAGACAACAATCGTTTCGTCCCGTAGTCCCAGTTCGTCAATGACTGATAGTAACCGGCCAACGTTGGCGTCGATCTGATACACATCCGCCAGGTATCGCTGCATTGACTTATCGAGGTTGCCGCCGATCTGTACACATTCATCGAACTTGTGTTGCATCGTTGATGAGAAATCATCGCGACTTACGTGTACGTCCTTAAACTTTGCGGCGAGGTTCTCTGCGGGATTGACGGGAAAATGGGTAGCATGTCCCCAGACGTTCACGTAGAACGGGCTGTCCTTATTTTCACGAATGAAGTCAATGGCCGCGCTGTAGACGTCGTCATCTCGACCGGATGTCTTGCTCTTGCTTTTTCCAATGGCGTCGACCACGTCGATTCCGTAGGTTCCACTGCGGTTATCTGGTCCGATATGCCACTTGCCGAAGTGGCCTGTCTTGTAGCCTCGGCTCTTCAGAAGCTCAGTGATCGTGATGCGATCGCCAAAACCAAAGTCCGCCGCATATTGAGGAAAACGTGCAGGAAACAGGCCCGTCATGATGCCGGTCCGGCTTGGGTTACATGTGACGCCGGTTACGTAGTACTGTGTGAATCGTGTTCCTTCTTTGGCTAACTGGTCGAGTACGGGCGTCTTCGCGTAGGGATGCCCGTAGCAGCCAAGGTCGCCATACCCAAGATCATCGGCGAACATGAAAACGACGTTGGGTGGACGTTCTGTAGCTGCTTCCGAATCGCATGCCACGACAAGCATCGTTCCCACGACGAACAAAGCATACCAAGCTAATTTGAACCGATTTGAATTCATCGTCACCTCATATGCGTACGGGTTTGGCCGCTATTCTGCGATCTTTCCTACCTGGGGAAGGGGAACAGCCATTTCCGTGAGACGTGGAACTCTGCCCCTAAGCTCCTCAATCGTCGCCGCGTGAGTGGGGTTGTCGATTTGATTGGTCCACTCATGTGCGTCCTGTGAGGTATCGTAAAATTCCTCTTGATCGGTTGCGTAACGGATATAGCGTCCTTCTTCCGAGCGAATCGTAATGAAGCCATCGCTCGGCTTTCCCTTGCTAGTCAAACAAGTGATTGCCGTGCTTGGCCATTCACTGTCGGGCGCCTTTAACAAGGGAACCAACGAACGACCGTCCAAATAGGCTGGCGGCTCGATTCCGCACAACTGGGCCAAGGTAGGGTAAACGTCCTGTAACGATACAAATCGATCACATCGCTTGCCGAACGGAGTGACACCTGGCACACGGATCATCAACAGGGAGTGGGTCGCTTCTTCCCAAAGTGTCGCTTTTTGCCAATGATGTTTCTCACCAAGATGAAAGCCGTGATCGGTCAGGAATACGACAATCGTATTGTCTTTGTGTGGACTTTCATCCAACGCAGTGAGTACGCGCCCAATTTGAGCATCGGCATAGGCAATTGTCGCCAGATAGGCCTGGACAGCGTCCTTGTGGAGACCCTGGTCGATCACGGCATCGACAAACTTGCTTTTCCCATCCGTTAATGCACGGCCCAGAGCCGGAACGTCATCCAGGTCATTCTCGATCAATTTGGGGATGGTGATCTCTTCGAGCGGAAACATGTCAAAGTACTTTTGAGGTACGTACCACGGCATGTGCGGACTGAAGGTTCCAAACGCGATGAAAAACGGTTCGATGTGTTGCTTTTGCAACCGGGCAATCGCAGCGTCCGCGTTCTGGCTATCGTTCATCTCAGATTCTATGAGGTGAATCGGACCCCAGTCCTGTTCTCCTCTCCCTACGGTGGTGAGAGGCGCGCCCGGTGGTGCCGGATCTCGCTTATGTCCAAGACGTTCGTCCCATTGTTCTCGTTGATCCCAGCCGTGAGTTATCTTTCCATAAGAAGCGGTCGTGTAGCCTGCCTTCTTGAACATGCCAGCAACGGAAAGGGCATCATTGAGCGGCTTACTACTACTCGCCCCAGGCAGATTGTGATAGTGCCCCGAGTTCCAAGGTGCCACCCCGGAAAGCAGTGCCGTTCGAGATGGCGAGCAAACTGGAGCGGCAGTGTAAGCTCGGGTAAAGTTAACGCCACTCTCGGCAAGCCTATTGATGTTCGGCACCACGACCTTGCCCGCGTATCGATCGGGATCGCCTAAGGGCCAACTGTTCATGTCATCAGCGACTAGCAGCAACACATTCATAGGGCGTGAAGGCTTTGTTTCATTCGCCTGGGATAGGGTATTGAAAAACACCCCTAGGATGAGGCCTAGCCCTATCGGAAAAGTCCGGTATGTTATCGAGTTTGTAGCGACGTACGTGATCATTTTCCGACCTCCATCACGTCGACCGTGCGAATCTGGATGTCGTGGAATAGGTTGTTTTCAATCACTTTTCCCAAGCGAGTATCCTTTCTGCTGGACCAAAGAGTTGTCGTGCTGCCGTCGGCGTGGCGGACTCGAAGATTATCGAGGTAGACGGTAAAGGTGCCTGGCGTACCTCCGGCAAAAACGACACCATGCTTTCCGAGGGGCCCCGGGGCCGTACTCGAAAGCCCCACGATTCGGTGTTCCCAAGTGGCTGTGCTATCGAAGAGGCCGGGACCGGTACTCTGATCACGTCCAAACTGATCGACATAGAGATCAGGCTTGAACAGCGGTCCAAATGGCTTGGAGTTGTTCCCTTCGAGCGTGGAGTAATAGGGGCGTCGTCTGGGCTGTTCGAACGAGAAAGCGATGTCATACTCAATCCTGTCGGTTGCGTACTGCGTTCCATTCCAGTTGGCCAGAGATATTGACAGGCGATCCTTTGGCTTGGCCTCCTCCGCAACGGTAACCGTTACGGCCAGTACGTCTCCCTCTGGCGCTGCCGAAGCGTGAAGAGTATCCGGGGCAGGGCGATGGCTTAGGGCAAGACCCAGGGATTCGGTCCAGCGATCCATTTCTTTCGTCAGTGAATTCACGATATCGGGATGCATTTCGGCGACGTTATTCGACTCTGTTGCATCGGCGTCCATATCATAGAGCTCGAACCGTTCCAGGAATCGGTGCAGTTTCCACCGCTGGGTGCGTATCGCGTCTTCATTGCGCCAAACCCAGTAATAGCTATCGACCGGACTCGATTGGCGATCTTTTAGAGCTGGCCAAATGTTCCGTCCGTCCAGGGGGCGAGTTTCTGGCATCGCCGAACCAGTCATGGCCATCAGTGTCGGAAACATGTCGAGCGAGCCGCACAGGCCATTCCATTGCCCACCGCCAGCTAGTCCACCTTTGGGCCAATAGACAATTGTAGGTAGGCGGACGCCGCCATCGTAGATCGTATGCTTGTGACCACGCAGGGGCAGGCTGCTGCCTGCTTCCATTGCGCCATTGTCACTGGTGAAAATCAGGATAGTGTTATTGCTCAGGTCAAGTGAGTCGAGCTCGGCGACAATGGCAGCAACATTCTTGTCCATCGAGTGCAGCATTGCCGCGTGAATGTACTTGTCTTCGCTGGTTGCCCGCTCGCTGGCAGCAGGCAGCTCACTAGCGAGGTCAGGGTCAATCTCCGCGAGGTCATTTCCTTTAGCTTGTAGCGGCGCGTGGGCGATATGAAATGGGATGTAACAGAAAAAAGGCCTGTCTTTGTTTTCGCGAATGAATTCGATTGCATGACGGGTAACCAGATCATCCGTGTAGCCTTCGTCGTTCGGTCGAAACTCTAAGTTGTGCCACCAACTGATCGGGCCGCGTCCTTTCACCGTTTTTCGATTGAAGTAGTCCGCTCCGCCACCGTAGTAGACCCAGGCCTCGTCAAATCCGTGTGAATTGACCCCATGTCCTGCTTTCAATTGTTTGTTGGGCATGTTCGAGAACGCTTCGGCGAACTCGGTGCGGAATTCAGGCGTATCAGGATCGCTTCCGTTATGCCACTTCCCGAAGATGCCTGTGCGATAACCATTGGCCTGGAATCCTTCCGCAATCGTCGTTTCCGCCGGATCAAGTTCTCCTCCGACCTCCGGCGCTGTGCCGACACGAATCGGATGCCGACCAGTCAGCAACATCGCACGGGTTGGAGAGCAGACGCACCACCCCATGAACTGCGTCAGTTCGACGCCCTGCTTGGCAAGGCGGTCAATACTGGGTGTCGGAACTCGGCCTCCATGCATGCTAAGGTCGCCCCAGCCGACGTCATCTGCCAGGATATAGACGACATTGGGCTTGTCCGCCGTTTGTCCCTGCGCCATGTTGCCAAGAAGGCAGCACCCAAGCAGAGAAGCCATAGAGATCCATTTGAGTCGAGCTGACATGTTGTACGTGTCTAGAATTGGGGAGGGAGAAGCGTTTCAAGGTGAACCATTTATTTCTTCGAGCCCGGCCTGATAGAGGACGGTAATCTCGTCTTCACTGAGGGCGTTGTCAAAAATGACTACTTCATCGATGCGTCCGTTCCACAACGCATCACCGCTGGTACCTCTGCCGAACCAAAGTGGAGCAGTGTTTTCTGGGTTCAGAGGATTACACGGAGTCGACGCGACGAGTAGGCTATCGACGTAGAGGCATAGCGCATTGCCATCGACAGTTACGACGACATGATGCCAGCTTTGAATTGGAAGTGGAGCGTCACCTGAGACAGTCACGAGACGGCCTTGGTTGTCTCGAATGGTTGCTTTCAGGAAACTGTTTTCGTTAATCCCAAGCGTGAAATTGCCCTCATCAGACTGAAGATCACTAACGGCAACGGCGGAAGGGGTTTCGGCATGGAGATATAGATAGGTCGCGAGGGTGAGTTGGCCAGTTTCTAGTGGAGGCGGACTATCAACGCGACCGCCTCTTCCGGTTGAATTTGCCAGCACCCGTAACGATCCACCAGCGAACACACCGCTTGCGTGCGGCGGACGGACTCCCTTGCCGGTCAAAACGACCCCGGAATACTCCGGAGGTATGGAAGCAAGACCCTGGTCACGGATTGCCATCCGATAATAGGCGACCGGCGATAATTGTTTGATGGTTCTGGGGTACTTTCGTTTCGCTTCCTCGAAAGTTCGAATAAACCGATTCTTAGCCAACTCAATCGGCACCGGATTCGGTGAAACCTCTCTGATCTTTACCGCTTGAGACGTTCGCAGGTCAATGGCTTCGGCTGGTTTTTCATTCCCTCTCAATCTTGGCTGCACGCGAACGAGTCCCTCGAAGACGTGCACTTCGCTTGCGCCACCATTGACGTCAACAGAAAACTCGGTTCCGAAATCGATGATTTCCGCCTCAGGCGTCTCGACCGTGAAACCAACACCTTCCGGCGGTACGGACGCAGATATCCGTCCGTCGTAGAGTACCAGACGCTCTTTGCTTGCCGCCTTCCAACGGGCAGGGGCCTCGATGTAAACCATCACTCCGCCTCCAAACCGCAAGTGCATTAACCCGCGTTCCAGTACATAGTCGCCTGTCAAAAGGTGACTGCTGCTCCACGGTTTTCCGTCGAGCATCAGAACGGAATCGACTTCGCTGACCAGCGTTGCCACGGGAACAACTCCGTCGTTGAGCGACAGGGAGTTCCAGACAAGAGCGATCACGAGGAAGGTTGCGGCTAAGGCCGATAGTCCAACTACAGTCCGATAAAGATTCTGGCGCTGAGATGTGTCTTTTGTTACGTAGGAAGGGTCATCGGAGACCGAAGCCACGATTTGTTCCGCCTCTTTGAGTTCTTCGTCGCTCAATGCGGCTAAGTCACCCAGGGCCGAGTCGATGTTCAGATAGTCGATAAACTCCTGCCGTAAATCCGGGTCGTCGCGCAAGGCAGTTTCTAACGTAGCGATCTCCTCTGGCGAAATCTCACCAGATACATACCTAGAAAATATCTGACGAGGTGTTGGTATGTCACTCATAGAAGTCCCTCCGCCTGAAGAACTCGGTGGGTGCATTCCATAAGGCGTACGCGCATTCGGTGGAGCCACTGGTAGAACGCGTTGACCGTTCGTCCGCTTTGCTTAGCAACTTGGACGATACCAACATCAGGGGCGTAGGCTGCCAGTACTAGTTTCCGTTGGTCTTGCGGAAGCTTTTCAAGACAGCCCTCAAGTGCTTCTCTCTGAGCCGACAATCTGGATTCGTCACGAGTCGATTCGTGAGCGATCGTCTGGAGAACATCGTCGGAGAGCACTAAACGATCACGCGATTTGTCACGAAGCCAAGCGAGAGTCTCGTAACGAGCAACGCCAAAGGCCCACTTACGGAAACTGTTTGGGTCGTCCAATTCGCCAAACTTCCTCCACAACACAAGCGAAACGCCCTGCATCACGTCCGCAGCATCGTCCCTGGTGGGGACCAAACGACGGACGTAGGCACGTACCGCCGGCTCATTGGCCGTGAATAGCCTTAGAAACAGCTCGTTTTGTGTCTGGTCGTTCGGGGGCATGCTAATTACACTCCGCCAGTTCTTTTCTTTTTACGAAGAAAAGTGAAAGCTTCAGAAAAGATTCGTCTCGACTTGATGCAGATCTAATCGCTTGGTTGTTTGTAGAAGCAACTATAGAGTTCGACGCACTTTAGGCGCCCAAACCGCGTAATGTGCGTCTGGTCTTTGCTTTTCGGCGGTAGATGCAATTAGACGGGCTGCAATCAGGGAGGGGTCGTACTGCCCGGACAGCGGGAGCATAGCGGTAGTCCCCTCGCTTTGGCTTGGTCCAGCGTCATTTTGGTCATGGTCTCCAATACCTTCGGATCCGTTGATAGTCGCCGGCACCCTTCCAAGTGAACTCGATTCTTTCCGCCGTAGAAGACAATCGTATTACCAGGGAGCTCCGTTTCTTCTGACTTGTCTGTGGTCTTTGGTGGCGGGAGGTAGTCGGCGAAAGCACTTCCACCATTATCCTTGATCGAGCGCACACAGGCCGCACGCATTTCCTGGAGTTTGAGTGTGAACTCCTCTTTGACCGCCAGATTATCCAACTCTTCCGGGTCTTTTTGCAGATCGTAAAGCTCTTCGATACGGTCGGGGTGAGCATAACGTGTGTACTTGTAGTTCTCGACGAGAATCATGAAATACCACGGCGCATCCTTGCCGTACATGCACGCTTTCCAATCCTTGTTTTGCAGCCGCTTGGCCATTTCCATGGGTTCGTATCGGTTATGCACGTAGGTCATCATCGTCGGAACCTTGTTCCACTGCTTGAGCACCGCCTGCGATTCCGGATTCATGATCAGGGGAGTAATATCCCTGCCGGGCATGAATAAACGCGGTTCAGCTTTTGCCCATGCGTGGAAAGTGCGAATGACGTCTGGTCCGTTGATTGGTGCCTTACAGACCTGACCTACCGGGAAGTGTTTCGGCCAGGACACAATGAATGGCGACCGAATTGCCGTTTCATACGGGTCAATCTTGCCCTTTAGGCCATGGTGTCCCCAGACATAACCTTGGTCCGCAGTGAAGACGATGATCGTATTATCCAACTGGTTGGTCTCTTCAAGTGCGTTCACGATCCTACCGACGCTTTCATCGATGGCGGCGACGGCCTCTGTCTGTTGCTTGACCCAGAAGTTGAGGGATTTCCCTTTGTAAATAGGCTTACCGTCTTCGCCCTTCTTCCACTTGCTTCCCTGAAAGTGGACTGGCTTGCCAGGTCTTGGCCCCCAGATATCTTCAGGGATGGCGGTTTCGGGTTCGTCCTTCAGCGAGCTCCTGTGTCGCTCCGCTGGGGTGTAGGGCCCGTGAACCGCGCCGTAACAGAGCCAAAAAAACCAAGGCTTATCGGGTTCCTGAGCGCGTTCTTTGATAAACTGCTCCGTGTAGTCGGTGTAGCGGTCGGTGCTGTAGCCTTCGAGCGGAACTTGCGGAGCGCCGTTGATCATGACCTTCTGGTCGTAGTAGTATCCGCCGGCGGCATCATAAGACCCATGGTCCCATACCACGGACCAGTCCCAGGATGTGCCGTGTTGATGCGCCTTTGCTCCCTTGCCGTAGTGCCACTTCCCGATCATCCCGGTGTAGTAGCCTTCTTCCCGAATCGTCGGAAACCAGTAGGTGTTGCCGTCGATGTTGGTTCCGTCATGGTTCGATTCAACAGCAAACTGAAGTCGGCCTGTCAGTGCCGTCGCCCGTGACGGTACGCATTTGGCGCCGATGTAGGCCTGATCGAAACGTACACCTCGTTCGGCGAGACGATCGATATTGGGTGTATTTGCAAAGTCATAAGCCCTGGGATAACAGCTAACCGTCCGGTAGCTCTGGTCATCGGTGAAGATATAAAGAATGTTGGGAGCCGATGTTTCGTTCGCCGTCGCATCGGCCAGTGCGGTAAACGTAGCAACCAAAAAAAAGAATGTGCATTGGATGGGACGCATGGGGTAGATCCTACTTAGGAGTCTTGCACTTGGGATGAGCTCGGGCTGTGAAAAGCTCCAATTGCCTTTCATGGTAAGCGACGTCTTCCCTGGGCAGAAACGTTTTTGTGAATGATCTCTGGATCTGACTTGCTGGGCATGAAAGCTTGGGGGGCACTTGCCCCTCTCTATTCGATTGCATTAATTCGTCGGTCCAATTACGTCACCGCCGCCCGGGAAGTTGCTGGAATACAGCGATCAATCATGCGGCACGCCTAGATCAGGTAGCGTAAATTGTGACTTTCTGAAAAACGTGCCGGGCGACGCTATGTCGACTATAATCGGATCGATGCATCAGGATTGACGGCCAACGAACTTTGCCTTCGGGTGTCCATTGGCATCGTGCATGCCTCCACGAACCTCTCTGGATGCACGACGACCGAGCACCCTAAAGTTAGTGTTCTCGCCGTGAAAAATGGTCCTTTCCCCGACGACATACCAAGGCATCTCAGCGATCGAGCGACGATGCTTCCACACCCTGCCTAAAAAGACTAATGATTCTTTCCCCGGTAAAAACTAGGACTGCCCATGCATAGGCAAGGTGCAAGCAACTGTTCAAGTTAGAGAATTACAACCGGCGAACGAGAAGATGAGAAACATCATGCAATCCGCAACGCTTTGGGCGGCTCTGATCGCCTTCCTTTCCTGTTCAATTAGTGTCAGCGCCCAAGAAGTGACTCACAGTTTCCTGGCGTGCGGTCAGAAGACTTACATTATGGGAGCTGATGGCAAAGCGAGCTGGACGTACCCAGCTTCTACGCGAGACGGCTATGTGCTCGGCGACGGTTCCATCATTCTGACGCTCAGCAAATCGAAGCAATACAAGGGCGGGGCGGTTGTCAGAATAGGTCCAGATAGAACCGAAACGGTTCTTTGGAAAGGTACGCAGAGCGAAGTCAACAGCGCTCAGCCAACTGCTGAAGGAAAACTGGTAATCACGGAAGCAGGCAATAACCCGCGTCTTCTCGAACTTAGTCCCGATGGCGAGGTGGTTCTGGAGTTTCCGTTAGCTTGCCAGAAGGAAAATCATCATATGCAAACACGGATGGCCCGGAAGCTCCCGGATGGAACGTACCTCGCACCGCATTTGCTCGACTTTGCCGTCTTCCACTATGGCAGAGATGGAACAGTCCTCAACAAGTTAGATACAACCGCACCGGGTGATAGCGAACACAAGATCCATACCTGGCCATTTACAGCCATTCGACATGACGATGGGCATACACTCGTCTGCTGTACGCACGGCAACCGAGTTGTTGATTTCGACAGCAACGGCAAGATCGTCTGGATACTGACCAACGATGATTTGCCAGGCGACTGGCTTCAAGATCCCTGCGGCGCGCAAGTTCTACCCAATGGCAATATCGTCATCACCAGCTACGCCGCTGGGCGGGCAGATCCTAACGCTCCCAAGATGTTCGAGGTGACGCCCGACAAGAAAGTTGTGTGGAGATACGCCGATGGACAAAAAGTCGGCATCCATCACTTCCAAGTGATCACGTCAAATGGAAAAAGACTGGAAGAGCCTGCACAAAAATAAGCAAAGACGGTCAAAGCAACAGATTATGAAACTGCCTTACGTCATTTATTCTCTAATCATGGCCAGCGTTGCCGTGAACGTGCTGGGGAGAACAAGCGAAGTTTGTGCCGACGAACGCCCTAACATCATTCTGCTACTTGCAGACGATCTCGGCTATGGAGACCTTTCCTGCTTCGGCAGCCCTGCAGTGAAGACGCCAAATCTTGATCGTCTTGCAAATGAAGGGTTGTTGTGCAATCGATTCTACGCTGGGTCGGCCGTCTGCTCTCCAACGAGAGCTTCCGTGCTGACAGGTCGTTATCCACTGAGATTTGGAATCACCAAACATTTCAACGATCGCGATCAATGGCTCCCAGAATCGGCGACCACGATAGCAGAACTTCTGAAGGAAGCTGGCTATAACACGGCCCATGTCGGCAAGTGGCATTTGGGCGGGCTTCAAGTCGACGAAAATGGAAAGCGAAAGACTGATCAGCCGGGTCCCCGCCAGCACGGGTTCGATCTCTATCAGACACAAATCGAGCAGCAGCCAGTTCGCGGCCGGATGGGTCGTGAGCGAACGCTCTTTCGGCAGGGCGGAACGGTCCTCCTTCGAAACGATCTACAGGTTCGGGAAGAGGATTCGTACTATCCCAAGCACTTTACTGATGCCAATGGCGACTTTGTGATCGAGACGATCGAAAAGTTCTCCGCCGAAGAGAAGCCATTTTTCATCAACGTGTGGTGGCTCGTTCCTCATAAACCATATGAGCCTGCTCCCGAGCCCCATTGGTCTGGTACCGCTTCTAAGGATACTAGCGATGACCAGCATCGCTTCCGGTCGATGGTGCAGCATATGGACGCCAAAGTTGGAGAGATCCTCAAAAAGCTCGACGAACTGAAACTCGCAGACAATACCCTTGTTCTCTTTACAAGCGACAATGGAGCGGCCTACGAAGGGTTCATCCACGACTTGAAAGGCGGCAAGACCGATCTGCATGACGGTGGAATTCGCGTACCGATGTTGGTTCGTTGGCCGAATACGATTCCACCTGGTCAAACATCTGAAGCGTTTGGTCACACGAACGATTTGCTACCTACTTTCTGCGATGCAGCAGGTATTCGGCTGCCGAGCGAATTGCCAATCGATGGTTTGAGTCTGTTGCCGCATTTCAAAGGCGAAGATCCACCGAGTGAAAAGGCCAGGGGGACTGTGTTCTGGCAGCTCAATCTCTACAAGAATCTGCAACGCCACTATCCCAAGCCGAAACCCTATGCGACCGAAGTCGCCATGCGCGGAAAGTGGAAATTGCTTGCAATCGACGGGAAGCCTGTAGAACTTTTTGACTTAGACGCTGATCCAAACGAAAATCGAAACCTCATGGCCGATCACCCGGATGTGGTCGCTCTGTTGAGTGCGGAACTTATCCAGTGGCTAAACGCACCACGGACAACGAAGTAACGCAGCCCCAACAACACGAACGAACATGTCCGTTCATGACCAACTTGATTGAGATACGAAATGCACCACCCGCCTAGAAAAATCTCGCCTGCTTTTCTCCACCGTGCACCGACATCCATGCTATGGATGCTGGTCACAATATTCACTTTGTTCTCTAGTTCTGTCGCCCGAGCCGATGCGCCCTTCGAATTCAAGAACGAGGATGTCGTAGCGATTTTCGGAAACGGGCTGGCTGACCGGATGCAGCATGCTCCTTGGGTCGAAACGGTCTTGCAGTCGAAGTTGAAAGGCAAGAATGTCCGATTCCGCAACATGAGCTTTTCGGGTGATTTGGTGAACAAACGCCCTCGAAATCAAGGATTTACTAACGATACCGAGTACTTGCAGCATGTCGCACCCACGGTCGTGTGGGTCATGTACGGCTACAACGAAGCGTACGCCGGCCCGGCAGGAGCATCGACCTATGAGAAAGAGTTGGTCGACTTGGTAGACAAGTACCGAGCACTACGCAAGCAAGATGGCGTGGATGCCCGATTCGTGCTATTCAGCCCGATTGCTTACGAGAACACCGGTAATCGCAATCTACCTGACGGCAAAGAACTGAACGCGAATCTAGAAGCAATCACGCAGGCGACGAAGAATGCCGCCGATGCTGCCGATGCCACGTTCGTCGATCTGTTTACTCCGACCCTGGCGCTATATGAAGCGACTGATGAGAATTTGACGCTCAACGGGATTCATTTGAATGAGCAAGGTTACCGTCAACTGGCCGACGTAATCTCTAAGCAACTGGTCGGCGAAACAGCGTCTTCCGGTGACTCACTTGAAATGATCTACGAAGCGGTAAAAGACAAGAACTGGCACTGGCACAATCGTTATCGTGCGACGGACGGGAACGACATTTGGGGTTCGCGGTCCAAGCTCAGCTTTGTGGACGGTCAAACCAACGCCGAGGTCCTAGTTCACGAACTGAAGATGTTGGATCTCATGACGGCCAATCGTGATAGCGTCATTTGGGCTGCTGCCCATGGTAAATCAATCGAACCCGACGATACGAACGTTCCTGCCCCCGTTCAGGTGAAAACCAATGTCGGAGGAGGCAGCCGTAGTTCGAGCGCGGCCAAGGAAGGAAGCTCGGATTATCTAAGTCCCGTAGACAGCCTGGCCCAAATCAAAGTTCCAGAAGGTTTTGAACTAAATATCTTCGCTTCGGAAGAGATGTTCCCCGATTTGGCCAATCCTGTGCAACTTCAAGTCGACTCAAAGGGACGACTGTGGGCGGCCAGTTGGAACTCTTATCCAAAATGGCAGCCGGGAGATGAGCTGAAAGACAGCTTAATGATCTTCGAGGACACTGATGGGGACGGGGTTGCCGATGAGCGTAAGATCTTTGCCCATGTGCACAACCCACTGGGTTTTGAGTTTTGGGGAGGCGGTGTCTTAGTAACATCAGGCCCTGACCTGCTATTCCTGAAGGATACCGATGGAGATGACAAGGCAGATGTTCGCTATCCGATTCTGCAAGGTCTTGGTACGTCAGATACGCACCACGCGGCGAATAACTTGATCTATGGTCCCGACGGTGGGATCTATTGGCAAAGCGGTATCTTTCTGGTCCACAACCACGAAACACCGTGGAAGCAGAACTTGAATACTGGTGGATCGGGCATGTATCGATTCGACCCTCGCACATTTGCCATTACGCCAATCGCCGCCAACAGCCCCAACCCGCACGGTACCAGTTTTGACCGCTGGGGCTATCTTTACGCGAACGACGGAACGGGTGGAAAGTCGTACCAGGTTCGCCCCAAAGGAAATGGCTTCCAGATGCATTCGCTGCTGGAAAAAGAGTTTCGTCCGGTTCCAGCGAATGAGATTCTGTCTTCGGCACACTTCCCTGAAGATATGCAGCAAGACTTCCTGATCCTAAACGTGATCGGATTTCTGGGGATCAAGCAATACGACTTGAACCGTGGTGATGGTGGCCGGCGAGAGTACGGTCACGTTTGGGGCACGCCCGTACAAGAACTGCTGAGCGGAGAAGATCGAAACTTTCGGCCAAGCGATGCGATCGTAGGTGAAGACGGTGCGCTCTACGTGGCTGACTGGCACAACATGATCATCGGCCATATGCAGCACAACATTCGTGACCCAAGTCGCGACCACAAGCACGGGCGGATTCTGCGACTTACGGTTAAGGATCGACCGCTGCAGGAGCCTGTTCCAATTCACGGTCAGTCGATCGAACAATTGCTTGAAAACTTAAAGCATCCGGTCGACGGTGTGCGACATCGGACACGTATTGAACTGAGTGCTCGTGATTCCGATGAGGTGATCGCTGCGGCCCAAGCTTGGGCAAAGGATTTCGATCCGAACGACGAACTCGAAGCGCACCATCTCCTGGAGGCCTTGTGGCTGCACCAACAGCACAACGTGGTAAACCACGAGTTGTTGGAGCAATTGTTGAATTCAACGGTTCCACATGCCGCGGTCGCAGCTCAGACGGTTCAGCACTTCTGGACGAAGTTTGATACAAAGCTGGCTTCCGATTTCGTAGCATCTCCGGAATTGCACGTCGTCAATTACCGCGTCCCGGGACATTTGGACCGAGCAGCACAGAATTCGTATAAACGTGGGAGCGAGATTTTCCAACGCGAATCACACTGTGCGACATGCCATCAAACCAACGGGCAGGGTAATGGAGTCGTCTACCCGCCTCTAGTCAAGAGCCCCTGGGTGAATGGTAGTGAGGATCGTCTAATCAAGCTTGCCCTCCATGGTATGTGGGGAAAGATGCAAGTTGGAGGAAAGATCTATGACCCGGCTCGCGGCGTACCACCGATGACCGCATTTCGGGACCTGTTAAATGATCAAGAGATGGCTGATGTGTTGACATTCGTCCGCAATACCTGGGGCAACAAGGCGGCGCCTATTGATAAGGCGACCGTCGCCCGAGTTCGTGCCGAGTCGTCCGATCGAACCACGTTCTGGAAGCCTGAGGAGTTAGAGGCGCTGCATCCGCTGGAGAAGGAACTCATGGCTAAAGTGGATCTGGAGGAACCGGTCGCCATCAACAACGTGGAATTGGAGAAGGAGTTGCTAGAACAAACACTTGAGGAGTTAGTCCAGGCCGCTTCGGAAAAGGGAAACAAGAATCGCGGCAAGCGTTTGTTCTACACTTCGGCTGCCTCTTGCTTTGCTTGTCATGATCCACCAGGAAACGCACCAAAGCTGGGACCTGATTTGACGAAACTTACTAAGGTAATGCAGCCCAGTAGCTGGATTGAATCGGTTCTGCATCCTTCGAAGCAGATCGACAAAGAGTTCGCTCAGATCAATGTTCTGACAGATGATGGACGAGTGATTTCCGGGATTCGTATTTCTGAGGATAAGGACGGCATCGTTGTACGGAATGTCGCCGAACCCAAACCGATTCGGATTCCCAAAGATACGATCGAAGAGGTCATTGAGTCCAAGAGCTCGATGATGCCAAGTGGTTTGGTGCGGTCACTCAATAATCGCCAGGAATTCGATGACTTGATGGCGTATCTGATTAGCCTCAAGACAAAAGCATCGCCGTAAAAGGCTGTGTCTTCATGCTATTTTCTGGAAGAGCCATGAGGAACGGGCGATCATGGAGTACGACGCGTTCGCCGTCGTACTCTTGGTCGTGTCCTCAATAATCCGTGCAGTGGTCGGTAGTTCGACACTTTTTGTACGCCCAAACAGGCGTGTCGAGCAACTTTTGGGTGTAGGAGACTCTAAGGATCTACCTAAGAATACTTTGATGAGAAGAGCAGGGCTGTCTATGAATGCCCCACATACCCTTGATATCGTCCGTTCAAATTCGAGCTGCAGCTACTTCAAACCACGCTGATCTGCAAAAGAAAATAGGGGTCAGCAGCGAGTTCTTTCCCAACTGAAGGAAATACTGACGATCATCTGCCAGCTCTTAGCATCTTTCGCTCGTGTTGAGAAACACATGACCGATGTCCAGCCAGGACACGGTCTCATCGTCGGCATAATTTTTGATGATGGTGTTGATCTTGTCGTTACGGAACCGGCCATTGTCAGCTAACTTTGCCAAAGCCAACGGTGTGTTGACGGCGGAGACAGACGCCGCCGGAGAGGTCCACGCCAGAGTGAAAGCGCAATGACGAGGTGGCTTTGTTTCAATTTCATGAGATGCCCTTTCAGCTGAAGCCAGTTCGATTAGTGGCTCTGACGATTGAACGCGGATAGAAATGATGCGTCATGCCACAGGGCATCCGTACGACTTGCGTATGAAATGTGTCGAGACTGCTACTACCGCCTTCGGAGCGTATAATCGCCCCCCCCAACAAACATCTTTAGCTCGCTGGCTTTGATTGTGCCGGTAGCCATTTCTGTTGATAATAGCCCGCAGACACTCCAATTGCTTATTTAGGGAAACAGTTCATTGATACCTACCCGCGCGACAAGAACGCTTCTGCTTTCACTTTACCTGTTATTGGCTGCCTCCATTGTACCCGCGTTTGCCGCCGACAAGATGAATGTCGTCGTGCTGTATGCTGATGATTGGCGGCACGACACGCTCGGTGTCGCCGGCAACCCAGTGGTAAAGACTCCCCATATCGACCAACTTGCCTCTCAGGGTATTCGTTTCACTGAGAACTGTGTGACGACTTCCATCTGTGGGGTCAGCCGGGCCAATCTCTATACCGGGCAGTGGATGTCACGGCACGGGAACCGTGGATTTGGAATGTGGAAGACGCCATGGGAGCAAACCTACTTAGGCTTGCTCAAGGCCAATGGCTACTACCTTGGCCATGTTGGCAAATGGCATAACGGTGGGATTCCTCAGGATAAGTTTGACTTTGCGGTCGCCTATCATGGTCGACACTGGTACGAAACCAAAGAGTACGGTCGAATCCACGTCACCAAACGCAATGAAAAGGACGCGTTGAAGTTCCTCAGAAATCGTCCTGAAGACCAGCCGTTTTATCTCACGGTCTCGTTCTTCGCGACCCATGCTGAAGACGGCCACAAGGACCAGTACCTACCTCAGCCCGAGTCGATGGAACTATACAAGGACGTAGCGATTCCCGTGCCGCCGAACGCAACGCAAGAATCTTGGGAACGCCTGCCTGATTTCTTCGACGAGAAGAACGAGGGACGCAACCGCTGGCATTGGCGTTTTGATGACGAGGCGAAGTATCAGCGGATGATGAAGAACTACTTCCGTCTGGCGAGCGAGGTTGACTCGACTTGCGGCGTCGTGTTGAGCGAACTAAAGAAACAGGGCGTTCTCGACAATACGCTGGTGATCTTTACGACTGACAACGGCTACTACCACGGCGAGCACGGCTTGGCGGACAAATGGTACCCGCACCAGGAGTCGATTCGTGTGCCGTTAATCATTGCCGACCCACGTATGCCGAGCAGTAAGAAGGGAACGATCAACGAGGAGTTTACGCTGAGCGTCGATCTTGCCCCAACGATTCTGGCCACGGCGGGCGTGGAGGCGCCCCAGCGGATGCAAGGACGAAATATTGGTGATCTTTACCTGCCAGTTGTGGATGAGAAGCCCGCAGCTTGGAGGAAGGAGTTCTTCTACGAGCACCCAACGCTACGCAACAAAGATTTCATCCCGGCATCCGAAGCACTGGTCCGCAGGGACTGGAAGTACATGTTTTGGCCGGAGGATAATGTTGAACAACTATTTGATCTGAAAAACGACCCGCGCGAAGAGAACGATCTCGTGAGCGATTCGGCCCAGGCGAAGAGACTTGCCGAGATGCGCAAACGATTTAACGAGTTGAAGGAGGCCGCAAAATGAGAGCCTCCACAAAGGGTAGAACATGACATGACCAGGGCACCATGTCATGATGACGCGTCATGGTTGGTCGTTTTCCGGCTTGAGCAATTTGAGCATGCCTTTGCCAAGAGCCTCGCCAACGAGCATGTAAGTTTCGGCATTTTGGTTGTAGTGAAAGCCTTGATTCTTAGGCGACCTTTCCGGGTCGCGCCAAAAGTCGCGAGTCTCGACCGTCAGCACATTTCCCGTGAATTCGGGATACTTGCCTTTTTCGCCGCTGACGGCGAGTTGGGCTTCTGCGACAATCTTATGCGGCCCTGACATATTCCAGCCTTCGAACCCAATGGTTGCGATAACAAACGGAGCTTTCGGAGCATCAAACTCTTGCCGTAACGTTTTGATGAGGTGGACGAGGTTTTGCTCGTAGCGGCTGGCGTATGGTTCGCCGCCGTCCTTGTGACCCTGCCACCAAACGAATCCAGCAATCTCGTAGCCGCGTCCCTTCCAGTGGGGAAACTCCTTGTCGAAATTGTTCAGAACTTGGTGGACCTCGCCGAAGCACTCGTCGTACTGTTTGCCGGCGTACCAATTGATCGGCTGGGGTTTAGTTCCCTGCTCCCACTTGGCAGGCGAATCTTTGTAGCCGGCGTAGACTTGCCCTTCGTACTCGAACTGGTCACTGCCGGGCGGCAGATAGTCCCAACCCAGCGATCGGTTACCTTGCGACGCCTTGAGGATCAGCACGGGTTCGTCGTGGAAGTTGCCTATGACGTGTCCAAAGCCCAGTTCTGGGCCGATTTTGTTGGACCCAGCGCCGCAGTCTACGCTTAGCCACTTGTTCGCTGTGGCAGTCACCACGCCCTTGTACCAGACATCGTCACGCGCTGCCCATTTGCCGTCGTCGTCCAGCAGGTAAGGAAACTTTCCATCCTGGTTCACGATGGTTGACAGCGTGCCTGGAATGTCAATTCGGGCGATCCAGCCCAGTCCATTGGCCTGATCGGTCAGGTAGGTAACCTTGAAAGGGACCTTCTCTCCAGCGGTGAGCTTGATGTGCGTATGGACAGCGTCTTGGCCGAGCTCTCTTCGATAGACCTCGCTGCCGGCGACTTCCATGATGTTGTAGGTCGATCCGCCGTAACCGGGGCGAAGCTCATAGATGCCGGTCGTCTTCATTTGAATGAAGCCCCGGACGATTTGAGTCCCGCCGCCTGGATAAGGCGTGGGATGAACACCTCCAAACTTCTCAAGCTGGATCGTATTGGTGGGGTCCAGCTTGTCGTAGTTTGCCTCAGGATCGTATTCGCCTGAGTAAACGGAGACGACCGGTTCGATGAACTCGGAACCCCAGCGGCTTCCTCCGCCAGTAACCTGACCGATGCCAACCATATTCGATTGGCCAGAAAGGATGTAAACCTTGACCGGTTTATCGGCGGCTGACGACGATACCGGCAACCACGTCAAAGCCATTACAAGCAGGAGATTCAAGACAACGTAGGCCTGTTTGAGTGTCATCGATGTGCCTGTGGTAATAGCTTGATAGTGACTTGTTAGTAAACTGACGGGGCATATGAATAACCAATCGCGAGCGAATGGTCGGCCTGTCACTCGCCGGCGCGGAATATCAATGCTGGTAGGCCATCCTTGTTGAACAGGTTCGCCCACGTCGAATTCTTGTCCCATGCGTACTGCACGGAGACCGGTTCAGGCACATTCTCGCTGGAAGCGACTACCGTGTCGCCATCGATCGTTGCCTGAGCCCAATGGTATTTGCCGTCTTTCCCCGCCACGGCGAATCCTTGCAAGCCATCGCCATACTTCGTCGCCAGTCCGTTACCGACGTGGTTGAATTGAACACGAATCTTGTTCCCTTCGACCTTGTGCGAAGCGTAAATCGGACCATAGATTTCTACGTCTTTTCCATAGGTAAAGCCCAACGCCACCTGTGCCGCCCGGTGGCCATAACCAGATTTGTTTCGTGGGTGAATACCCGAACCAAGATCGCGAGCAGTGACCATAGCCGTATTGGGATGATTCATAATCCCCACGTGGTGCGCTCGATAATCTCCGGCGTTACCCTGCTGAGGCGTCGCAGGCAGCGTGGTGAAATCTTCGGCCATTCGGTTCGTCGGATTCGACTTATCCCAAGCACATCCTCCGCCACTTGGCTTTTGCACGTATATGAAAGGGAATTCACCTTGGCCCCAGGTATCACGCCACCCGCCGATCAGCGCGCCCATCGTCGTAAACTGGTCGAGGCCCTTGATGGCCGTACCCGATTCGCCCTGATCCCACAGGACGCCGCGGATGCCGTAGGGTACTACTGGCTGAATGTGTTGTTTGTAGAGGTCCCCGCCTTTGGCCGCTTTGTATTCCTTGGTCTGCTTGTTGTTGGCCAGCATCTCGTCAGTCAGCCAGCGACCCGATGGTGTTCCACCCACTGCTCCCAAGATGAGACCGACCGGTATGTCGAGATCTTTTTGCAACTGCTGACCGAACGCAAATAGAATCGCCGAAAAGCCGGGATTCGTTTTCGGATTGGACTCCTGCCAATTCCCTCCCTTGCCGCGGCAGAACCTCAACTGTGGATAGGTTCCCGCCGCGAGTTCGGCAAGCACTTCATCATTTTTGGCGTAGCCACCCACGCCGCCGGCCATATTCGACTGACCCGAGCCGATCCAGACGTCGCCGACCAGCACGTCCTTCAACTCGATCGTGTTCGACCCTTTGATGTTGAGGACATACGGCCCACCAACCTTGAGCGGCTTGAGCTTCAAGCTCCACTTACCATCGGCATCCGCCTTCGCTTCATGTGACTGGCCAGCAATGGAAACGACGATTTCTTCGCCCGGCTCGGCTGTGCCCCAGACGGGCGCCTCCATGTCGCGTTGCAGGACCATATGGTCACTGAATAAGGGAGGAACTTCGACATCAGCGAAGACGACAGACGAAAACGACGTAACAACGAGCAGCAGGGCCGCGGATAGCAAATGACGAAGTTGCATGATGAGGTTCTCACTTTTGGAGCGTTATAGGGGCGATTGACACTATCGCATTGTTTTAAGTGGTTTTCCGATGACTTGGCAATTTCAGTGTGCTGGCGGAAGCATTCATTTCGAAGGGAAGACAAGACAGCGATGCGCTCAATTACCGAACAGCCTGCATTGCCGATTGTGAATGGCGATGCAACTGGCAGACCTGTGGAATTTGCCTCTTCGGTTCGAGCTTAGTCAGGTCTTTATTTCGTCAATCTGCTTGGTTGCGATGCCAACTGGGCGATCCAGCGGCACTCCTGCGGCTGATAGCAGAGTCGTTAGCAGGTCGCCTTGGTTGCCCTGAACGTTAGGCAGGAAGCGGCCGGTATTGATCGAACCGCCTCCCTTACCAGCGATGATGAATGGCAGGTTCTTGCGGGTGTGCCTGTCACCGTCTTCCAGGCCCGAACCCCACATCATGATACAGTTGTCGAGCAGTGAGCCGTCACCTTCCTTAAGGCTGTGCATCTTTTTCACCATGTAGGCAAACTGCTGGATGTTGAAGGCCGTGATGGCGGCGACTTTATTGACCTTTTCCGGTTGGTTGTTGTGGTGCGTTGTCGAATGATGCTTATCCGAGAATCCCAGTTCGGGGTAGGAGACGCCGTTAGGTGTCGAACCGATGTATGTGCAGACCCTGGTGGTATCGGTTTGAAATGCCAGGACATTCAGGTCACACATCACCTGCATGTATTCGCTTCGTTTGTCACCCTCAGGGATCTTGATCTCAATGGGTGGCGAGTCCGTGTCGTTGCGTCGGCTAGTTCGAACGCCTGCCTTTTCAAGGGCGGCCTCCTTTTGACGAATTTCGATCGCCGCGATTCGGCGTTCCACGGATCGCACGCTATCAAGGTATTCGTCCAGCTTTCGCTGGTCGTTGGATGGCAGCGTGCGGCGGAAATCACGTGCACCGCTGAGGACCAAATCCAACATGCTTCGGTCAAGCGGACTGGATCCGGTCGATGACTGTCCACCTTGTTCTTTCTTATTAAACAGACGATTAAGCACATTGCGTGGATTGATCTCGGCGGGGACTGCTTGGGTCGGGGAACGATAGCTACAGTGCGAATAGTAGGCTTCGTTCAGCCCGGCCTGGTTTTCTTTCCAGGTCTGCGGCATGGTGGCGAGTTCTAACGACGGCAGCGTGGTGAATGCTCCCAAAGCATTGGCGGCGATCTGATCGGCAGAGATCGAGATACTGATCTCACCGCGACGGTCTGGGTCGGGCAATGCGGCCGTGAGCCACGTCGACAGTTCGAGCGCGTGAGGCGCGCCTTTGAAGGGACCGTTGGAGACTCCGGAGATTCCTTTCATCATCAGGCATTGATCCAGAATCGGCCGCAGAGACTCTAACGCAGGGGGGGGCGATGTCAGGAAACTTTCGGCGTCGGCAGGCCAGAATTGATCCATGATCACACCGTGCGGCATGTACATGAAGCCCATGCGAACCGGTGGCTTAAACGCCTTCTTTTCGCTTGCCTCCGCCCAACCCATGGTATCCAAGAGCGGCAAGGCGAGAGCCATTCCCACGCCTTTCAGGCAGGCGCGTCGGTCAATGAATCGGTTTTCACTCATGGGAAGGCCTTTTCCGAGGAGTTGTATCCAATAACGGGCTGTCATTGGATCGAGGGAAAGTCTCGTGGACAGTTAAAGCATTATCGCTGTTCAACGGGATGAGTTCGAATACTTCTTTTCAATCTTTTTGCGAAACTCGGCGTCGGTGAATGGATCATCTGTCTGCTTCTGCCAGTCGGATAATGCGTGTGTGAGTCGCTGCTTTTGATTTGCAAACGCGGGATCGTCGGACAAATTGACAAACTCGATGGGGTCTTCAAGTAGATCGTAGAGCTCCCATTCTGGTGGGTTCTCGAGACGCTCCATGGCTTGCCGGGCCGGATGATCGGCCGCAAGTTGTTTTGCGAAAACAGGGGCCTGGTCTCCATCAATGGAAGGTGAAGCGGACAACTTCCCGGCACGTATGTTGTGAATCAACTTGAATCGCCCATCGGTAATGGCTCGTCGCGGAAAGAAGGGGGCAGCGCCATGATAGTGGAACTCGGCACCTAACGTCTTGCGCCAATCAGCAGAGTCCGAGGCCGTCAATATAGGCCGAAGCGAGTGGCCATGGAGTCGTTGTGGCATGTCGACACCAGCTGCGTCCAAGATCGTTGGGTAGATATCGACACTCCCCACGAGGCGTTTCGAGACATGGGGTTGTGAGACACCCGGCCAGCGAGCCAAAAAGGGCACACGAAGGCCAGCTTCATAGCAACTCGTCTTACCACGAGCGAAAGGAGGTCCATGATCACCCAGGAAAATGATCAATGTATTATCCCATTGATTCGTTTCCTGCAGCACTTGCATCAGCATTCCGATGGCCGCGTCGATACGATGCACACAGTTATAGTAGCCGGCAATTTTCGTGAGTTGTTCAGGTGAATCGATCTGCTGCCAAGGCCAGGCAGGAACGTCTTCCGCCGTCACAACCGACTTGGGTATTCCTTCGACCTGATCAGGGAAGTATTGCGGTCCCTGGCCGCCACCTGGCTTACGCCGTCGAGCAACGTGCGGATCAAACACGTTTAACATCAGGAACCAGGGCTGGTCATTCGATTGTTTAATGAATTCCCGTGCGTACTGCACTTGCTTTTTGACCTGCCGGCTTCCGAACCCATTTCCTTGCCGCATGTCGAACTGGAATTGTTTTTCCGGATTCACGTGCAGTTTGCCGATGATGCCAGTGCGATATCCGCTTCGCTTCAAAACATTTGGCAGCAACGCATCATACAGATCGGGATGTACCTGAAATCCAACGTTCGCGTTTGCCAATCCATAGTGGCCGTTTCCGTGTGGGTATAGGCCTGTGAACATCGTGGAACGCGATGGACTACAGGACGCCTGGCTCACATACGCGGTTTGAAACTGAACCGATTGCTCAGCCAACTGGTCCATGTTCGGCGTTCGGGCGATCGGATCACCGTAGCACGAGAGTTGAAGTCCCAGGTCGTCGGCGGTGATCAACAGGATATTGAGTTGGTCTTCCGCAAGACTAATGCCGGGGCACAGAAGCAGGGTGAAAATGGCGATTCGAAAAAACAATCGAGACACAGGGACTAACCTCGTTGATGGGCGATGGGCATAAGGTTCACGCAGCGAAGGGAGGCGTTCTCACGGCGTTTATTCGAGTTCTCGCGTCAACGAGGGGGCGTTCTTCGGTTCTGAAATTGCTGATTCGCCATTCAGGTAGCCAAGTCGAGTTAAATACTTATCAACGCGTTGAGTAGTGACTTCGAGCCAAGGAGTATCATTGAAGAAACCGTGCCCCTGATCAGCAGCCCACCACAACTCGACGTCAAGGCCGAGTTCTTTGGCCTTGGTCGCATATTCAACACCATGTTTTGCAAGTCCGTCGTCGGTGCCAAAGAATATGATCGCTGGTGGTGCTTTCTTGTGTAGGAAACGTGTCGGCGAGATGGCCTTGTTAATGGATTTCCCCTCTCCGTCAGTAATCTCCCGATCGAGCAAGGTGAGGTCGAGCGCCAGATTGAAGAGTACCATCGCGTTGGGAATCGCAGAAATAGAAGGATCGTCACTCTTTGCGTTGAAGTCAGGTACAAGCGCCGTTGCTGCGGCGAGATGACCACCAGCGGAGCCGCCTCCAGCGATCACCTTATCAGGATCAATGCCAAGGTCACCTGCATGCGCACGCACCCAGCGAATAGCGCTCTTGGCGTCCTCCACACAAACGTCGGGAGTAGTCTTGTGGGTTCCGAGTATTCGATATTCCGCACTTATGGCAACCATGTTCCGACTGGCAAGGTATGCGGACTGCCGGGCAAATTGCTGAGGGGTTCCACCTTTCCATCCACCGCCAAAGAAGAAGACGATACAAGGCCTGTTCCTGCCGGACTTCTCCGGCGACCAGATATGGAGCTTCAGATCACCCTGCGGAGTCGATTTGAAAACTTGCTGCTCAGCGCGAACGACCGCGTCGGTGAGTTGCGGTTGCCGGTCCCAGCGACTCAGCCGCTTTTGGGCTCTGGCGTTACTTTGCTCTTGGGCGATGATTACGCCGGGCACGGTTAACACCAAACCAGCGATCAAACCGAGAGTTGCCAAGGCGAGGGCAGTGCGGCGAATGAGGTGAATTAGATTTTGCATGATGTTTTACTTTCGTGTTGGGCGATTACTTGCTTTGATACTCATCACCGCGGCCAGCCGCCGGGCTGCTCAGTCGCCGTAAGCTGTGTATCGGCATACCACGTCTTCAGTCGCTTCAGCATGGCGGCCGTTTGCTTAGGTTCCTCGCCAGCAAGATCGGTCGTCTCGGACGGGTCTTGTTCGAGACGGTAGAGTTCTACCTGTTCGTTCTCAAAGCTTCCCTTGCGGGCCTTAGGGTGATGGACGATCAGCTTCCATGGTCCGTCGCGCATGGCCTCGTCACGATTGCCGCTGTTGCTAAGTGACGCCCAAAACAGTGGACGCTCTGGGAGCGGTTTCTGCTGGAGGAGAAGAGCTGAGAGATCAATACCGTCGAGCGGGCGATCTGCGGAATGCTCTAGCCCGGCCAGCGACAGCAGAGTGGGCATGATGTCAAGCGTGATGGCAGGATCATTGCACTCGCTGCCTGCTTTGATCTTGCCGGGCCACCACGCGATGAATGGAACCTTGTGGCCTCCTTCATAGACGCTGCCTTTGTTGCCACGCAGTTGTTTGCTGCCACTAGGAAAATCGTAGGCTGCTGCGCCATTGTCGGAAAAGAAAAGCACAAGTGTCTTGCGATCCAATCCAAGGCGGACAAGCTGTTCGCGAATCAGGCCCACACCCTCGTCGATGGGCAGCGTCATGCCACGGTACTTTTCAACGCGTTCTTCAAAGTTAACAGGCTTCCAACGTTTCCAACCTTCTTCTTCCGTCCTTCGAATGGGATCGCCGCGTACTTGGACCGGATTGTGGATAGCCAAATGCGGTATGTAGAGACAAAAAGGGTGGTCTCTATTCCGCTCAATAAAATCCAACGCATATTGGTTGATCAGGTCGGTAACGTATCCTTTTTCCTTCGTCTCTTTGTGGCCGTGCCACCAGTCGTGCTCGTTGTGATCGCCGACGTGACTGATGAAATCGATATTGCCGCTGTGGTAGCCGATGAACTCGTCAAATCCGTGATTCTGAGGATGGTAGTCTTTGGAATTGTGTACATAACCCTGATGCCATTTACCAATCAAGGCAGTTCGATAGCCGGCAGACTGAAGCATCTCCGCAAAGGTCACTTCGGACGTCTGCAGGCCTTTCAGGTGTTCGGGATGCTCTCGCACTGGATGAATCACTGCTTCGATCCCGGCTCGTTGTTGATAACGCCCAGTCAGCAACCCAGCCCGCGTTGGTGAGCAGACCGTGCCCGATGAATGAAAATCGGTAAGGCGCATTCCCTCGGCGGAAAGACGGTCGATTTCTGGCGTCTTGAAGTAGGGATTTCCAAAACAACCGACCCCGGCATAGCCCATGTCATCCACCATGATGATGACAAAGTTGGGGCGTTCCTCAGCCGCGGCCAGCGACGCGGTTAGAAAAAGGACCAGCAAGCAGAGTGGGTGTTTCATGTTAAGTATATGATAGAAATCGAAAAACTCTCAGCACCAAAACCATGTTCATGTACGGCCGCGCATGATGGGGTCATGGAACTTATTCTTTGACTCGGCGGTGGGTAAACAAGTAGCTCGTGATGACCTCTCTGATGATCGTCGACATTTTGTAGTCGTCTTCGGCGATCTTGACCATCAGTTGATCGATCACGACCTCATCATATCCTTCTAGCTGCCGCCCAAGTGCGTATGCCATCAACCTTTCGGTGACGTTGCGAGCCATGTCGCCTTCTCGCGTGGCCAATAGCTCTTTCAATTCTGCCGGGTTGGAAAAGCTTTCGCCCGTGGGAAGCGTGCCTGCGGAGTCAATCGCGATGCCTGTGTTGTTCTTGTTGCGCCAGCGTCCGATCGCGTCGAAATTCTCCAGGCCAAAGCCAATCGGATCCAGAACCTTATGGCAGTTGGCGCAAGTGGCTTCTGATTGGTGCAGCTCGGTCCTTTGACGTAGAGTCAATCCCTCGAAGCTTTTCTGCTCCTGGTCTTCGAGTTCCGGGACGTTGGGCGGAGGTGGTGGAACACGTTCTCCGAGAACCTGCTCGAGAACCCAAACGCCTCGCCGAACAGGGCTGGTCCGATTGGGAAACGACGTGCTTGCCAGCGTGGCCGGCATGCCGAGGATACCGCCTCGGTTGGCGTTGTCTAACTTGATTCGTCGCATCTTTGGGCCAGTTACGGCTTGCTGTAGACCATACAACTCAGCAAGGGGCTCGTTCACGAAGGTATAGTCACTGTCCACGAATCGTAACACGCTCTGGTTGTCGTGGACGATACTCTGAAAGAATAGACGAGCTTCTTCGATCATCGCATCACGCAGCGCCGGTGACATTTGTGGGAACAGCTCTGGATCAAACGTTTGATTCTTTAACTCGCCAACTCTCAGCCATTGCGCACCAAATCCGTCGAATAGAGCTCGCGATCGTTCATGCTGTAACATTCGCTCGACCTGAGCTCGCAGAACTTCCGGCTTGTGCAGTTGACCATTGTCAGCAAGCGCGGCGAGCGTGGCATCTGGAGGGGCGGACCACAGCAGATAGGACAACCGGGATGCCAACTGAAAGTCATCCAATGGTACGACTTCGGCCTTCGAGTCGACTTCCGACGCTGGTGTAATAAAAAGAAACTGCGGAGAGACGAGGATTGCCTTCCACATCAGGCTGAGCGACTCGGTATAGTTCAGCTTGTTCTCGTGGCCGAGGTCAAAGATGCTAACCAGGACATCTAGTTCTGTATCGGTAGGCGGCCGACGGTAGGCGTCGCGAGCCAACGACCGCGCGACTTCCCGAGCCGCGGCCCGCAGATCAGTATCCTTGGTTGGTAACTCGCCGAATAGGCGTTTCTGGACGTCAGTGGGCGGATCACCCTCGGGGGCAACGATCTGATCGACAACTTGGTTCGCAATCGTGAGAAACAACTCAGACTGTAGTGGTGAAATCGAGTTCAGATAGCCCTCACCAACGACCTCGTCAGGCAGGCTGGCTGTAATTGACGGGGAGACGCCGTAAAGGTCGTGAAGCGTGTTGGCGTACTCTACTTTGCTCAGGCGACGAAGTACGAAGGGGCCGGGGTCGCGTGGGGCCAGGAACTTGAGCTTGCCGATCCACTCGACGAACTGGCGGCGCTGTTCCTCGGAAGGGATCTCATCCGCATACTCGGGCGGCATGTCGTGCACTTTGACGTTTGCTACGGACTTCTTCCAATGTATAGATGACGACGTAGCACCAGGTGTACTAAGGGCAGATTGAAGATTGATGCCAGCCTCGGGACGAGTGTTATGGCAACTGATGCAGTACTTTTTGACGAAGGGGCCAACCTTTTCTTTGAATGTCTTTTGAGCATCGGCCCGAAGCGCTTCTTCGCTCATGGGCTCTGCACGACACAGTGAAACTAAAGACAACACCAGGCCGACGCCGATTGCCAAACGCAGCATCGTGTGAGCCGGTGAAAAGTTCGTACCGAGCGACGGACGAAATTGTTTGTCATGCAGGTAGGCTGTTCTCATGTCGTGGATGGTTATCCGTATCAGACGAGGCGAAGAATTCCAAGGAATTCATCTGGCGAGATTGTGGAGGGCTGTGTGGTGGGGATGCTGGTCGTAGACCCAACACCAGAAACTTATCTTCCACTTTGCCTGTGTCTGGGGCAAGAATAATCTTCGCTGAGCCACTCGGTTCGGGGGTGCGGCTAATCTCCATGGTGTTTTCGCAGGGACTCGATTCCGGTTGTGCGGTTGGGTTACTATGGAGTTCGCCGCCCTCCTGGGTATTCCCTTTTCCCAGCGAAACCTCTTCGAAGGCCATCATGAAATCCGTCCATTCTGCTTTTTTGATTCTCTGTACGCTGGTTGCTCTGCTTCTCCACGGCTCGCCTGTCCAGGCCGCTAACCCCAATGTGTTGTTTATTGCCGTGGATGACTTGGCTTGCACACTAGGATGTTACGGAGACGTCGTTGCGAAAACGCCGAACATCGATCGATTAGCGGCCGCGGGAATCTGCTTTCGGCGGGCCTATAACCAGTTGCCGCTGTGCAATCCGACGCGTGCATCGGTGATGACGGGACTGCGTCCCGATCAGATCAAAGTGTATGATCTCGATCGTCATTTTCGTGACGAAGTGCCTGATGTGGTGACGCTGTCGCAGGCGTTTCAAAAGGCGGGTTACTTTACAGCACGTGTCGGGAAGATCTATCACTACAACGTGCCAGCTTCGATTGGAACCGATGGCTTCGACGACCCTCCTTCGTGGCACCGAACGGTCAATCCGAAGGGCCGCGATAAGGCCGAAGAGGCGCAGATCTTCAATGCCGAGCCCCATCGCAAGATCAGCGCGGCCCTCAGTTGGCTAGCCGCCGACGGGACTGCCGAAGAGCAAACCGATGGCATGATCGCCACTGAAGCGATCAAGATCATGCGGGAAAGGAAGGACGAACCATTCTTTTTGGGTGTCGGCTTCTTTCGACCGCATACCCCTTACGTGGCTCCCAAAGAGTTCTTCGAGATGTACCCGCTCGATTCGTTGCGCCTGCCATACGCCCCGGAGAACGACCGCGACGATATCCCCACAGCTGCGTTCGCCCATAATTGCCCTGTGCCGAACTATGGCCTCGATGAACCGACCTTACTAAAAGCTACGCAGGCCTACTATGCCTGTGTGTCGATGGTAGATGCCCAGGTCGGACGACTGCTTTCTGCATTGGATGAGTTGGGTATCGCTGAGAATACCATTGTTGTTTTTTGGAGTGATCATGGTTACCACCTGGGCGAGCACGATGGCATCTGGCAGAAACGTACGCTGTTTGAACAAGCGTCTCGAGCTCCGTTAATCGTTCATGCTCCGGGACAGCAAGGGCAGGGAGCCTGCGGTCGGATTGTAGAGTTCGTCGATATCTATCCGACGTTGACCGATCTGGCGGGTGTCGATGCACCGGATAATCTGGCGGGTCGTAGTCTGCGTCGCTTGATTGAGGATCCGCACGCGCAGTGGGACGGCCAAGCCATCACCCAAGTCCTGCGTCCGGCCGACGACCGCCTACCGGAGATGGTCATGGGGTGCAGTATTCGCACCGATCGTTACCGCTACACCGAATGGGGCGACGGCAAGTATGGTGTCGAGCTATATGACCATCACGCCGATCCTAGCGAGTTCAACAATCTGGCTCAGGATCCTGACAAGGGAGCGCAAGCCGTGATCGCAACGCTGCGCAGTCAACTCAGAAAGAAAGCTTCAGGAAAGACGCCCACCGTGCCTGTGAACCCCGCTCGGCTGTAATGCCGCAGTACTCCTTCCGCCAGCGATCAAGCAAACGCTCGGTTACACCGATCGCCTGGTCGAACTGAGAAATTGTTTTCTCGTTGTAAGCACTGTATCTTCGAGTAGGCAACTCAGACGAGCGCGACGATGAGCGTCACACACGGCACATTTTGCTTAAGCTCCTTATCTTTCCAGGTGGCCGCGTCGAAGACGCGAGTTTAAGCGACTCGTCATTTCGTAATATTTTTATGGAAACTTTTTGCGGAATTTGCTACATTGCCACCAACGGTTAATCCTTCCTGCGCTTCTTCCCCTCACATCCCTTCCACAACTCGGTCGGCCCCTCGCCGATTTCCTCATTTCCCGGGTTTTGAATCATGGCACTGGCTCGTCACTGCGCGTTGCTGATGCGCTTCGTATGTTTCACTCTCGTGATCACCTTCATTGAATCGAACGTCCCGTCTGTCATTCGTGGAGCCGATTTACTGCCGGAGGAACGATCGATCGCCGAAGTGGTCGATCACTACATTTCGGAGCGACTTAAGCAGGAAAAGATCGAGGCAGCCCCGTCGGCCAATGACGCTAATGTACTTAGGCGGACAACACTCGATCTGGTTGGACGCATACCGACCAGCGGCGAAACCGCCAGCTATCTCGCGGATACCGATGAATACAAGCGGCAGAATTTGATTGATCGGCTTATCGGGTCGCCAGCTTTCGTTCGGCACCAAGTGAATGAATTCGACGCCTTACTGATGCCAGGCAATAAGAGCAGCTTGCGTGAGTACCTGTTGCCGGCGTTCACTGAAAATCGGCCATGGGACCAGATGTTTCGGGAGATGATGCTTGGGCGAGAGGATGACCCAGAGCAGAAAGGAGCGCTCCAGTTTGTGAAATCCCGAGTAGGCGATATCGACCGTTTGACGAATGATGTCAGCGTTACTTTCTTCGGCGTCAATGTAAGTTGTGCTCAGTGTCACGACCACCCGGATGTGTTCGAATGGAGTCAAGATCGCTTCTACGGCATGAAGTCATTCTTCAACCGTTCCTTTGAAAACGGAGGCTTTCTCGGCGAGCGTAATTATGGGTTGGTTTCGTATCAGACGACTGACGGCGAGGCACGCAAAGCCCAATTGATGTTCTTGACCGGCACGGTGCTAGAAGAACCGGAGTTTGCTGAGCCAGACGACGAGGCCAAGAAGGCAGAAAAGAAGAAGCTGGATGAGTTAAAGAAGCAAAAGCAAGCTCCTCCTGCGCCCAGTTTCAGTCGTCGCGAACAATTGGTCGAGATCGCCTTGAAGTCAGGCGAAAACAATTACTTCGCCAAAGCGATTGTTAACAAAGTGTGGAATCGATTCTTTGGATATGGACTGGTGATGCCTTTGGATCAGATGCATCCCGAAAATCCATCGAGCCATCCAGAATTGTTGGAGTGGCTTGCTCGCGATCTCGTTCGGCACAAATTCGATTTGACCCGGCTTGTCCGTGGCATTGTTTCGAGCGAGGCGTACTGTCGTTCCAGTATATGGCCAGGAGATTCTCGACCCGATCCAGATATGTTCGCAGTAGGCAGCGTACGACCTTTGACCCCTTTCCAATATGCGACGCTCTTGCGCGTGGCGACTGCCAATCCAGACCTACTTGGCAACGATCAAGAGGCAGGAGATACAGAATCGCGCTTGGATAACCTCGAAAACGCAGCACGCGGGTTCGCCCGTGAAATCGAGTATCCCGGCGCTGGCTTTCAGGTCAGCGTTTCCGAGGCTCTGTTGTTTTCCAACAACGAACGAGTGCGCAATGAACTGCTGCGGGATTCCAATGACATGCTCATCGGAAAATTGAAAAAGATTGATGACACGAACGAAATAGTACGTGTTGCCACCATGTCGATCTGGAATCGTTTGCCTGATCCAGACGAAGAAGCGGCTTTGGCCGCATACATTGAAACTCGTTCGGACCGTCGCGACGAAGCCATTGGTCAAATGGTCTGGGCCATGTTGACCTGCAGCGAGTGTCGATTCAATTACTAACCGCATAAAATTGGGCAACCAGGCTGGCTTGCCATGGCATTTGAGTCAGGAGAATGACTATGTCGAAACGACGCAATTGGTTTTGCGGATCTGATGAACATCGAATTAGCCGGCGCGGATTCCTAAGCACGGCCGCAGCAACCGCCGGTTCGATGTCTGCCTTGAATCTACTGCGCGAGCCAACCTTAGCTGCCGAACTGAAGAAACAAGATAAACGCGTCATCTTGCTCTGGCTGGCCGGAGGTGCGAGCCAACTGGAGACATGGGATCCGAAACCGGGACGTCCGACCGGGGGGCCTTTTGCTGCGATCCCGACTTCCGTGCCCGGAATTCACATTTCCGAATTGATGCCCAAGATGGCTCAGCGTATGGAGGATACGGCAATCATCCGCTCTCTAAACACAAAAGACGGATCACATGGTGGCGGGGCACGCATGATGCACCTTGGAAGACGCGACGAAGCGACGGTCAAATTTCCTGATTTGGGCGCCGTATTGGCCCGCGAACTGGGAAGCGTCGATAGCAAAGTGCCGGACAATGTTTCCTTCTATACCGCGACCGAAGGCCGAGGGAACGCCGTGGGACAAGCAGGCTTCCTGGGCGCTCGCTACCTGCCGATGTCGCTGACGACAAACTCAAAGCCTGACGATCTGGCGCGTCTGGAATCGATCTCGGAGCTGGATCACAAACAAAGGCACGACTTGCGAGAGCTATTGAGTAACAGGTTCATCGAGTATCGACATTCCGACAGCTTACGAAGCCACAACGAGGCGTATTCCCGCGTACGTGGATTGATGGCCAGCGACAAACTTTTTGACATCTCGGAAGAACCACAATCGATTCGCGATCGTTACGGTCCATCACTTTTTGCCGAACAATGCTTGATCGCGCGGCGATTGGCCGAAGCCGGCACGCCGTTTGTAAAAGTCTCTCGTGCATGGTGGGATAGCCATGGACAGAACTTTGAAACTCATCTGGAACTCGTATCCGAGCTAGACCACGTCATGTCCACGCTGTTGGACGACTTAAAGCAACGGGGCTTGCTTAAGAAAACGATGGTCATCACATTGGCCGAGTTCGGCAGAACGCCCAAGATTAATGGCAGCTTAGGACGCGATCACTTTGCGAGTGCTTGGAGCTGCTCGCTATCTGGCTGCGGGATCAACGGTGGTATGGTCTACGGTGCTACTGACGAGGATGGTCAGACCGTAAAAGATGGCGAGATCGACGCCGGTGATTTGTTTGCCACGATTTACGAAGCTCTGGGCATCGACCCGCATACGGAGTACTACGTTGGTTCTCGGCCCATTCCACTGGTGCATGAAGAAGCGTCTGCGGTGACAGAAGTGCTCGCGTAACCCGGGCGGCGATAGGAAATGATGAATAACAAAGAGACCTCCTTTAGGCAAGACGCATGACAGCCGATGCGAACAATCTGAAAGTAATCAAAGAAATCTCACGGCGGGATATTTTGTTTAGCGTCGTCGCTCTCAACGAGACGGAAGTCTTTGTGGGTAGCTCGGATAGTAAGGTCCATCGACTCAACACCGAAGATGACAAAGCCGAAGCAAGCGAACTGTCCGGGCATACGAGTTATGTCACTGGGCTGGAACGAGTTGGTGATCGACTCGTCTCCGCAGCCTATGATGGCAAATTGAAATGGTGGGATCTGGAAAAGAAGACCGAGATCCGGAGTGTCGATGCGCATGCCAAGTGGATTCGCCGCACAGCATTGTCACACAATGGAAAACAATTGGCCACGGTCTCCGACGATATGGTCTGTCGCGTATGGGATGCTGTCAATGGTAAATGTGTGCACGAACTGAAGGGGCATCAAACGGTGACGCCCAACCATTTTCCATCCATGTTGTATTGCTGTGCCTTTAGTCAGGATGATCGCTTCTTGGCAACGGCTGACAGAATTGGTCATGTCGTTGTTTGGGATCTTCGGTCCGGCAAAGAAGTCGAGGCGATCGAAACGCCTGAAATGTACACTTGGGACCCCAAGGCTCGAATTCATTCGATTGGTGGCGTGCGAAGCTTGGCGTTTTCTCCCGATGGCAAGCAGCTGGTCATCGGCGGCATGGGGCACGTAGGCAATATCGATCACCTTGGTGGGAAAGCGCGGTTCGAGATCTTCGACTGGGAAAAGGGTGAGCTGCTACATCAAGTGACGGATGATTCTTACAAAGGTCTCACCGAACGCCTCGTGTTCCACCCTAGTGGAAAGTGGTTTATTGCCGCAGGTGGCGACCATTCCGGGTTCGTCAAATGCGTTGATGCAACCACGGGCGAGACGATCACAGATAGTAAAGCTCCTTCGCATGTGCATGATATCCGACTGGAAAACGAGCAGGGGAAACTCTTCACGGTCGGCCATGGCAAGATCATGATTTGGCAACTTTAAATGACTGCTACTTCAAAGCTGAACGCAACAGGTCAATCGTACGCACATCAGCCATAAGAATCATGTAATTCCGTGGGTGTGCATTGCTTATGGATTCTACCTGGTCGTGTTTTGTATCCGTGGTCCGTTTGGCCCGGGGATCTTTGTTGTTCGCAAAGTTTTACTTTTGGGGCCGAGAAGCCCCCCCGCGAACTGGCCTCTTCAGTCGAAACCGTTTACCTGGTGAAGCTGTCCTTTCGACTTTGCGGGCTTCGTGTGCGAGAATAGTAGGCTCTTATCCCACCATTCCTGCGTAAAGGTTCTGCATGAAAGTTGCTACGCTACTGGCTGTGCTGTTGTCTACATGGATGTGCCTACAGGCGAAGGCCGAGACCTATGACACGAGCGAAAACCCAAGTGAAACCACGGGTGATGTTTCGGTGCAGGCTGTCTCAACGAAAGGGATTATCGACTTTAAGAGGCCCGCAAACGCTTTGCAATTGGTAGGCGAGTCGGGGTCAACGCTAGTCCCCGAGTCGCATTATGAATGCCAATGGACTTTTGAAGACGGCGTACTAACGGCATCGCCCAAGTGGGATAGCGTGGTGACACCGGACGCCTATCAAGACTTTCGCATGCATGTGGAATTCAACATTAACGAAGCCGGGGATGTCGATCGAGAGAAGAACGGAAACTCGGGAGTCTATATTCAGCAACGGTATGAGTTACAGATTCTTAATTCCTATGGGGTTTCTGAAGCTGACTACGGCAAACGCGATTGTGGCTGTCTTTATGGGATGAAGAAACCGGACAAACTTGTTTGTAAGCCGGCCGGCCAGTGGCAGAGCTTTGACATCGCTTTCCGCGCCGCGCGATTTGATGGTGCGCGTAAGGTCGAAAACGCCCGCATCACGGTCTATCAGAACGAAGAACTCATTCACGATGACGTTATTCTCAATCACAACACTGGCGCGGGAATGAAAGAAGAGCGGTCGGCTCGTCCCATCAAACTTCAAGGCCATCACAATCAGGTCCAGTTCCGCAACATCTGGATTCAAGACTTGTCTTTGGGCGAGCAGGGCGGGGCAGACCCGCTACCTCGAATTACGGCGAGTCGAAAGACTTTGCCGCTGAGAGGTGAGACCTTCAAGTTGAACGGGGCCGATGCCTTCGTTATTCTGCCGAAAAGCGCGCGCAATGCAAAGTCAGAGATCCCATGGGTGTGGTACGCACCAACCCTCAATGGACTTCCCAGCCAAGCCGAGAAGTGGATGTTCGAGCGATTTCTAGAGTCTGGTATTGCGATTGCGGGCATTGATGTTGGTGAATCGTTTGGAAGTCCCAATGGACGGAAGCAGTACAGCAACTTCTATAACTATCTGGTAACCTCCCGAAAGTTCGGCAGAAAGCCATGTTTGCTGGCCAGGAGTCGTGGTGGGCTGATGCTTTATAGCTGGGCAACAGAGAATCCACATTCTGTTGCCGGCATCGCCGGAATTTATCCAGTTTGCAATATTGCGAGCTACCCCGGGGTCGATCGTGCCAGCACCGCTTATGAACTGACGCCCGAACAACTCGAAGCCAAGTTAAGCAATCATAATCCGATTGATCGTCTCGATTCGCTTGCCGAAGCAAAGGTTCCCATTTTCCACCTTCACGGCGACGAAGATAAGGTCGTTCCGTTGAAGGATAACTCCGCCTTGGCTGCGGAGAGATATAGGCAACATGGTGGTGAAATGGAATTAGAAGTTGTTAAGGGCCAAGGTCACGATATGTGGAATGGCTGGTTTCAGTCGGAGAAACTGGTCGCATTTGTTTGTAATAGCCTTGGACGACAAAGCCACCCACATCCCGTTCCGGAAAGTGAATTGTGGCTCACCTTTTCAGGAGGCGAAGGCCCCGGCAAAGGCAAACACATAGTTCTGATCGCCGCTGATCAGGAATACCGCAGCGAGCAATCGATGCCAATGCTGGCAAAGATCTTGTCTCAGCATCATGGCTTTGACTGCACCGTATTGTTTGGTGTGAATGCCAAGCGCCATGTCGATCCCACTATGCCCGTGTATCCGAAAAAGGGAGAGGAGGACTCCTTCCAAGAGCACAACATTCCTGGCTTGGAACACCTTAAGCAGGCAGACCTGGTGATCTTCTTCACTCGATTGTTGACGTTGCCGCCAGAACAAACGCAGCACATTGTCGACTACCTTGATTCAGGCAAGCCTATCATTGGACTGCGTACAGCCAATCACGGTTTTAGAAAACCGCTACCCTACAAGATTGATGGGAAACAAGTCCATATTGGCCAGGTCCTCGGGGGAACGTTCTTGGGGCATCACGGGGCGTGGCATCGCGATTCAACACGGGGGGATATCGTTTCGGAAATGAAAGACCACCCGATTCTTCGGGGAGTCAAAGAGATCTGGGGGCCGTCCGACGTTTATCGAACCTATAAAGAAGGAGATGGTTTGCCGGCTGGTTGTACGGCACTCGTTTATGGCCAGCCACTGATCGGTCGTGAACGAGGAGGGGAATCCAACCCAGAGAAGGAGCCATTACCGGTGGCGTGGTTTAAAGATTGGCAGACAAGCACTGGCAAGTCCGCACGTGTATTTCAATCGACGATGGGTAGCGGCAAGGACTTCGAAAGTGCTGGTCTACGGCGGCTTGTGATCAATGGCGCCTACTGGTGCTTAGGTATGGAAGAAGGTATAGATGCCACTCGCAGTGTGGACTATGTTGGCCAGTATAAGCCGCTCGCCAGTGGTTTCAACTACGAAGAACTTGGAGTTGTTCCCAAAATACCAGCGGCGTACAAGTAGGCTGACTCGTTCGGCGAACGGTGAAAGTGTTCAGCCAAACGAAAGCTGCTTCCTTAGCGCCGGAAGCAGCCTCATCCGGAATAAGCTCTGATGGGTCGCAATTGCGTGTAGACTACGCGAGTTTGTAGAACTCTTCCCAACCTTCGCGTGGCGGATGACCTTTGAGCAGTTCGTCGGCGCGGGCGTTATTTGTGATCCGTTTGGTCTTTGCATCGAACTTGAGATCCTCGCCCAACCGCTGAGCGATACAACCAAGCATAAAGACCTGCGTGAGCGGGCCGGAAACAGCGAAGGATGAGTTGCAATACGGATCCAAACCTGCGGCAGCTCTCAGGAAATTGTCCATGTGGTTGGTCGATGTTTCGCTGACAGACGGACCTGGTAGGTTCGCCGTGACTTCCTTATCTTCGCCGACAATCTTAAGGGAAGCCGAATGGGTTCCACCGACAAAAGTCAGATCGTCGCTATAGATCGCCTTGCCGCAACTCGGAATGCTTACGCCGTCTTCGCTGGGCGGGCGATTCTTAACTCCGTCGTACCAGTTGATGGTCATCTCCGGCATGTCGGGACCGCGTTCGGGGAAGTCGAACGCAATCGTGGTGCCATGCGGGTAGATAAACTCATTCGGCTTCTCAATCTTCACAGCCCGAATGGTGTGAGGCAAATTCAATTCTAAGAAGCGGTGCACCGTGTCGAGGGTATGCGGTCCCCAGTCACCGAAGGCGCCATTTCCGTAGTCGTACCAGCCGCGCCAGTTGCCTGGATCGTATTTACTGTTATACGGATGTTTCGGCGCTGTACCTGCCCAGACGTCCCAGTTCATACCCTCTGGCATTTTCTGCTCTTCGGGAAACGCTTGGATATCTCCCCAGGGATGCCAGCGACGTCCGCGGTTCATACAGGCATCGACGCGTCGAACGTTCTTGATAACGCCATCATCTACCCAAGATTGAAACTGCAGTCGCTGCCCGCTCGAATGCCCTTGGTTGCCCATCTGGCACATTACGCCGTATTTCTTCTCAGCCGCCATCAACAGCTGGCATTCCTCAAATGTATGGGCAAGCGGTTTTTCGACGTACACATGAATTCCCAGCGACATTGCGAGCATTGCAATGGGGAAGTGTGAATGGTCCGGAGTGCCGATCGTGCAAGCATCAATCTTGTCCCCCATCTTCTCGAACATTTCGCGGAAGTCATCGAAGACAAGAGCGTCGTCACACTTGCCCTTCATCTTCTTCTTGAAGCCTTCAGCGCGTGCCGGAACGACGTCGCAGAGAGCAACACACTGCGTTAATTCGTGGCCAACAGCCCCTGAGCCGATCGCAGCACCACGGTTTGCACAACCGATGACAGCAAGATTTAGCTTGTCATTCTTCGCGACTTCGCCTTTGGCAGACTTCGACGCAAATGTTACTGCCGCAGATGCAGCAGCCGAGTACTTCAGCAACTCTCGGCGATTTAGACTCTTCATGTTTCTCATTCTTTGGGTCTGCATACTTACTTCACGTTGAATCAGTTTCTACTAGTCAATTGTTTCATCTGAATCTTCCGATTGCAAATTTCTTCGAAACGAGGTGGTTAAGCAAGTGCCTCGGTCACTATTTCTCCATGGACGTTGGTCAAACGGCGTTGGATTCCGTTGTGGTAGAAGGTGAGCTTCTCGTGATCGATGCCAAACAAATGCAAGATCGTGGCGTGAAAGTCGTGCCATGGAATTGGCCGTTCTACGGCTTTCCAACCGATGTCGTCGGTGTTGCCAATAGCTATACCGGGTTTCAAGCCGGCTCCGGCCATCCAACAACTGAATCCATAGCGATTGTGGTCACGGCCCGGTCCGACCTGATCGGCGGCAGACTGGGCAAATGGAGTACGACCAAATTCGGTTGTGAACAGGACGAGTGTGTCCTGAAGCATGCCCCGTTGCTTGAGATCCTTGAGCAGAGCCGCCACCGGCTGGTCGATTCGACCGGCTTCAATTGTGTGATTTTCTTTGACGTTCTCGTGGGCGTCCCAGCTTGCTCGCGGACTGCCGGCAACGGGACCGCCAGAAAACAACTGCACGAAGCGGACTCCTTGTTCTAGTAGTCGACGACCGAGCAGGCAGCGGCGGCCCATGTCAGCCGTTTGCGTGTGATGGATACCATAGGCTTTTTGAGTTGATTCGGATTCATCTGCAAAGCTGCTGACCGCGGGAATCGAGGTCTGCATCTTCGCGGCCAATTCGTAACTCCTGAGACGAGCGGTTAGTGCGTCGTCCAGACCAGTACGTTCTACATGCTGCTGGTTGATCGTCTGAATAAAGTGTCGGGTGGCCGCGTCGGCACCTTTCGTCAGAGTCTGGGGAGGGAACAGATCTCGCACCGGTTGCTGGCCGCCCCGCAGCACAACTCCCTGGTGACTTGACGGCAGGAATGCGCTGCTCCAGGTTGAAGCACCGGTGTTCGGGGCTCCACGCTCGTCGTTGAGCACGACATAGGCAGGCAGCGACTCGTTTTCGAGCCCCATTCCGTAGGAGATCCAACTGCCCATCGAAGGAAAGCCGTTGAACTCAAATCCGTTATTCGCCAGAAACAACGCAGGCGTATGGTTCGCCGACTTCGATTCCATGCTCCGCAGCACTGTCAAATCATCAGCCAGTTCGGCGATGTGCGGGAACATGTCAGAGATCATAAGGCCACTGTTCCCACGCGGTTTGAATTTCCAATCCTCACCACGCAGTAACCCGATCTTTCCAAAAAAGATGTCAGGCTTTTCGTCCGTGTGAAGGGACTTGCCGTGCATCTTCCTGAGTTCCGGCTTATGGTCAAACGAATCGACGTGACTTAAGCCCCCGATCAAGCAGATGTGAATTGCGCGTTTGGCTTTGGGTACAAGTGCCACTGAAGTACCTTCAGCCGAAGCCGTTTCACGGGACAATAACGCGGCAAGCGCCGTTGCGCCCAAGCCGTTAATACCCCAATGAAAGAAGTCGCGACGATCGAGTGAAAGCGTGTAATTCATAGATTGTCCTACGCTATTCAATGACGACAAATTCGTTGATGTTGAACAACCCACGACAAAGCGCCGGTAACCCGTGTTTGCTGACCAATTGCTCTGAGAGGGCTCGTTCTGAGTTAGTCGGATCACGTGCAATCGCTAATTGCCAAGCAAGCGTGATTTGTCGCGAAGAATCTTCGCCTGCTTCTTCGCGAACTCGTTGTGCGAAGTAGTCCGCCATTCGTACAACCAAAGGGTTGTTCAGCAAGCTCAGTGATTGCAGTGGTGTTGTGGTCATCGAGCGACGCGGCGCCGTGGACGCAGGGTCAGGACAGTCGAACGTGTCAAGTAAGGCGCTCCGACCGCCGCGTGGATTAAAGCGATACACGGTCCGTCGGAAGAACTCCGCTCCGTCAACGTCAATCGGCTCGTAGTAGGTCGTGCCGCTATTGAGTGTGACCGACACGTCTTTGAAGCTGGGACCTCCCAGTTCTCGGTTCAATTTGCCCGACACGTATAGGATTGAATCGCGTAAGGACTCGGCTTCTAGTCGTCGTATGTTGGCTCGCGACAGCAAGCGGTTTGCGGCATCTACATCAGCCGCATTTCGCCCGTCGGTTTCGGAAGGTCCTTGAATCGCCTGTTGGTACGTAGCTGAAGAGACAATCAGCCGATGCAGCCATTTCAGCCGAAAGCCATTCTGGCGAAAGTCCCGCGCGAGATAGTCAAGAAGCTCTGGATGACTTGGTCGCCCGCCGTTGAAACCGAAATCGTTGGGCGTATCGACGATGCCTGTACCAAAGTGATAGTGCCAGACGCGATTGACGATCACCCGTGCGAAGAGCGGATTGTTTTCGTGGGTGATCCACTCCGCCAGTTTGCGGCGACGATCGACCTCGGGTGCATCCGGAGCCAAGTCGAATCCCGCAGAAAGCTCGTCAATGGCTGCAGTGGTTGCGGGGGAAACGACTTCCCCGATGTTATCGGGATCGCCTCGCAGCAGGACGTTCGTGGCTTCTCCTCTGCCAGCGACAAGCGTATAAATCCTAGAAGTTGCTTTGGCAGCTTGCTCGTCTCGGTCCTTTGCCAATTCACTAATACGTGCCTTCAAGGTTTCGCGGTGATTGCGTTCTGCTTTGGTTAAAGCTGCGGTGAGGTGCTCTTCAGAAACATACTCAGCGGCATTGCCAGCCGACGCAGCGATCTCTTGTGGGGAAAGGGCTCGGTCATATAGGGCAGCCCGATGAATCCTGCCTGTCAGGTAGCGATTGCCGCCTGCGGGCTTGTGTCGTAGTCCAAATAGAACCTCAGCTTCACCTTCGCTATACGATTGGAGCTGCGACTTGCGCATGGAATGACCATAGGGCTGGCCGTCTCGATAACCGAGGATCGTTCCGTCGTCTTTGTAGACCAACGCAATGTGAACTGGACGCATCGTGGCAGTTGTTTCTTCTGCCCCGCCAAACGAGTCCGAACGAACGAAGCTGTTACTTCCGGCCATCCAACGCTTCGGTTCGCGTTCGCCAAAGACGATTGCGTCAAAGACAACACCATTTCGCGTCTCAAGCGAAATGGCCCCGCCGCCCCGCTGATCAAGATTATCCAATTGCACCCACGCTTCAAGCGTCTTCTCGGCAAGGTTCTTGGTGAGTGGTTGGGTTTGAACAAAGCTCTTGCCATCGAGAACCAACGCCCCATTTTCAATGCGGGCTTGCCCGTGCGCAGTGCCGTGCAGACCTCCGATGGAATCGTTCAGGTCACTATCGAATTCCCAGCGAGCCAAAGCCGCAGGTGGCGTCGTCGTGACGGAGTCTTGTAGACGCGATGCGATAACTTTGTCGCGAGCGGCTTGGTCAATCGCCGCAAGTTCTCGGCGCAGATCTGCAATCTTCCGATCAAGCTTCGCCAATGTGGCTTGTTCTTCAGGAATGGGGATGTCACGGTCACCGAATCCCAATCCTGATATCGTCGAAGCCAATTGGTAGTACTCCGTCTGACTGATTGGGTCAAATTTGTGGTCATGGCATCGAGCGCAATTGAAAGTTAATCCAACGAAGGTCTGCCCAACCGTACCGAGCACCTCTTCAATTTCGTCCTGTCTCGCTAATTGCTTCATTCGTTTGCTGCCACCTACCGTCGTGTTGTGAACGCCAGCAACCCAGAACCCGGTTGCTGCCGCGCCTTCAGTCCCACCAACAATTTGATCTCCGACCAGTTGCATGCGGACGAACTGGTCGTACCGCATGTCGTTGTTGAGAGCGTTGATTACCCAATCACGATAGTGCCATGCGTTCTCTCGCTGAAAGTTCCGCTCAAAGCCGTCGCTTTCACCGAAACGGACGACATCCAGCCAGTGGCGTCCCCACCGTTCGCCGTAGTGTTCCGACTGCAACAGCTCATCTACAATTTTCTGGTAAGCCGCTTCTGATGGATCTTTCTCGAACGCAGCGACCTGTCCCGGGGTTGGTGGTAACCCGATCAGGTCGAAGTACAGCCTCCGAATGAGCGTACGAGGATCTGCTTTCGATGACGGGTTCAATCCCTCCTCTTGCAAACGCCGCAGTACGAACGCGTCAATTTCGTTGCGGACCCAGGGTGACTTTATTGCCGGTGGAGCGACCTCACTTAAGGGTCGTAACGACCACCAGTCGCGACCAGCCCGGCGGTCCGTTGTGATGGAAAAGAGATCCAACGGACCGCTGCCCCAGTTGGCTCCCTCTTCGATCCACTGTCTCAACGCAGCCTTTTCCTGATTGCTTAGCGGGTGCTTCGGAGGCATCTCGTCGGAATTGACTCGCGCCCACAGGTAACTGTCCGCCGCAGTACCAACAACGATAGCCGTTCCGCTGTCGCCACCCTGAATGATCGGCGCAAGCTCGGTAAGATTCAGTCCACCTTCCGGTTCGGCACCCTGATGGCATTCCAGGCAATGCGAAACCAGAATCGGAGCGATGTGCTTGTCGAAATCGATCGATTGAGCCTGAAGTGGAATGAGCCCCCAGCTTGTGATGATGCATAGGACGGCATTGAGCAACAGAAACCAGAGGTTAGCCAGTTTTCGATCCGTCATAATGAAAGCTCTTCGCGAAAAGGCGCCCCGGACGCGACGATAACCACTGCCATAGCCGCAACTACTTCTTTGAGTTCGGATTCCGACTGAGCTGCGATCGATGTTGTCATGAACCGCCCCTTAGAAGTGGTGTTTGTATTATTTGGGCATATTTCTAACTTAAATCGAATGCACAGAGCGAGGCAATGGTTTGTACTGTTCAGCCGCGTAAATTCGGCGTTGGTATTCAGAGGACTAGCATTGGGAGTGTGACTTGTGGCAAGTGCCCGTCCTAATTCTGAGAGTTGGGGTGAAGGAAGAATCGGCAAATTGGCCCGTGTTTAGTTCTTTCAGTATTCGAGCGTTTGCGGTGGACGTCAGTTAAACGAGTGATTGGAATTATTTTGCTGTATTCTAGTTCTTGATCCGCTATGCTATTGCCACTTGAAATGCCTTCGTAAAAGGAATGGAAATCAGATGGCGGATAAACAAGGTTCCGGCGGGTCGAGGCCGTCGAAGATCTTGCTGGATGAGTTGTATGCAAGCGAGGACGATTCCTTTCTCAACTGCTTCGTGCAGTTTAACTCATATCCGCTGTTGAAACAGTTTTCTGGCCAATGGATTGAGGATAAGCGTCCCTGGGCTCGCCAGCAGATGATTAAGTATCTGCACCTGGTCCCCAATCATCCTGGCCACGAAGTGGTCGTCAAGCGAACCTTAAAGGGGGCATTGGAGAAAGGCGACGACGAGTTGCTGGCGCATTTCATGGTGATGCTCGACGGAATCGTTCGTAGAACGCGGTCGAAGCAGTATCGGTACGACTATCGCACTCGTCGCGGTCATGAACGTGAGTATTTGTTGGCTCGTCCGAATAAATCAGTAATTGAGCAAACAGGACGCGTTCATGAATACACGATCCGCGGTAAGACGTACCGTATGCCGTTACCGGATATCCGCAATCGCAAAGGCAATCGTCTGTTCTCCCAGCAAACCAGAGCCCATCTTCGCAGACGCGTGTGGCGGTATTTTCGATTCTTGGCCTACCAAGACTCGCAGCGCTACGTAGAAGCGATGACCGTGGCTTTAGCTCGCTACGAGGATTCATTCTTTCGTTCCGGTGAGGTGATCCTCGACAACTGGTCCTTAATGCATGCTTGTTTCTTTCATGCCCCCGAGATTGCTTTCACGGCGTCGCACACCAATATTGTACGAGGGCATTCGTTGGCGACGATGAATGCATCGCCGTATTTGCCAGATCTGTGGAAGGGTGACCCATGTGCGAAGAAGTTGTGGAACCTTCTGGCCGTGGCGCGCAGTCAATTCGTCCGAATGTGGACGATCGAAATGCTTCAAATGCGGCATGCCGATTGGCTTACTAACGTGTCTATCGAAGAGTTGATTCAACTTCTCTCCAGCGGGGATGCCACGGTTGGCGAATTTGCGGTCGAACTATTTCGACGACATAAGTCTCTGGCACACGTAGAGATTCCCACCTGGTTACGCCTGCTCGATGAAGCCGATTTCTCTGTCTTACCGGTGATCTGTGAAGCAATGCAGCAGCACATCGATCCCAGTCGACTCGGCGATGAACAGCTCGTTGAATTGACGATGGCCAGACCAGTTGCCGTAGCAAAGCTAGGGTTGTCGTGGCTACAGACACGGCATCAGCAGCGGCCGCTAGCAGCTCAGCAATTGTGTCGTCTGTCCGCGGCTGGTTGCCAATGGGAGGCCGAGGCGATTGCGGACTGGGCGATTGCTGAGATTGCTAAACCGAACCAATACACTCCCGAGAATCTGGTTGAATTCTTCGATTCGTATTCGCCTGCGGTTCGCCGTTCGGCGTGTCGCTGGTTGAACGATAAAACGCCGGATGATAACCCAGAAGATAGTGGCTCATCGCAATCAGCACACCGCGATCCGCGTTTATGGCTCAAGCTGATCGAATCACCGTATGATGAGGTGAAGTTCGCCTTGATGGAGCGAATGCAAGGCATTATCGACGAAGCCCCGGCACGCGACGCAGCGACTTGGTCGACCGATCAGTACTTACGTGTTCTCTCGGCTATTGTGCTGTGTGTGAATCGTGGATCGCGGGCCAAACCCAAGGCCATCGGGCAGTTGGCATCGCTAGCGATTCAAGAGGTACGCCATGCTGATGTGGCAATCCAGGTTCTGGCCATCGCAGCGCGATCGATACGTGATCCAGAAAGAGCAGCCGGTCTATCGGCGTTGGCTATGATTGCCGAGCAGCGGCCGGATCTTTCGAAGAAAGTTGCCGGGGCTCTTCCTGAATGGACGTGGGAAATGCAGTCGGAAACGACTTTGTCGGGAAATGCTGCGTACAAAAAGGGGGGCTCCTCATGATAGTAACCATGAAGTACGCCAGCCGCAGCGGGCTATATGACGGGTCATCGGGAACCAGACTGCTGCAGATGGCTCCGAATCTTGCCCGGAAGGAAGTTGCGTTCGATGGGGCATTGAATCGCCCCATCGAGTTTCGTGAGGCGATTAGTGCATTGCACGATGTGGTTATCAACGATCTGCGTTTTGAACCCCGAGATAAAACTGCCTACAAGCAGTGGGTCGAGCAACAGCGGAAGCGAGAACAAGTCATTCGCCAAGCGGCGATGGATCAGAAACGAGAAGCTATCGCTCGGGGCGAAGTGGAAAAGCCAACAGCCGATCTGAAGACGGCCCACACGTCAGCGCTCAAGCGATATTGGGCCGCACGTCGGATACTCGATCGCCGCTTGCGAAAAGAGAATCATGAGTTGTGGCGGCGATTGATGCCATACGATCCCGTGATCACCGTGGCTGATGATGTGGTGTTCTTCGAGTGCTTTTCTGTCGACCAATCGAGTTATGGCTGTCTGACCGTCGATCGCGGTGATGGTTTCGGAGAATCGGGGCAAACCCAACTGGGAACCACGAACGTCGACTATTCATGGGATCTCTATGAAAGTTTTCAATCCCTACGGACCTATCGACAGACGCGATTTCAAATTGATCCGTCGGCGTTCCAAGTGTCAACCGATTCAGGCGGCGCTGAACATTGTGAAGAAAAGATCGACCTTCCGGACGGATGGCTCAGTGGATTTGTGCGGCTGCAGGCTGCCATGGCAATGCCGATGCGAAAGGTTTCGCTGCCCCCTGGGGCGGTCTATTCCCTTTTGGCTTTTCTAAAACGCAATAAGGCGAAGGCCAGTCCGCGAGCAATTCGATTTGAACTAGCGGAAGGGCAAACGCCGCGACTGGTCCTCGAGCCATGGGAACAAGTGATTGACGCGTTTGGGGGCGAGTATCACGGACCACCGTGCGAACCGATCCGGATTTGGGGGAGGCGGCGACTGTTGACCTTGTCGCGGTTGCTTCCCTTGGCTGACCAAGTGGATGTCTACTTATTGGGAACAGGTCTGCCAAGTTTCTGGGTGGTACGGATGGGTCCGATGCGTTTGACCTTGGGCTTGAGCGGCTGGACGACCAATGATTGGTCGGCTGGGAGTGCCGTCGACATGCTTATGCCGCAAGAGAAAGCGAGGCCTGAGGTCGTCGCCAAGATTGCAGAATCGCTTAGCAACAAAGGAGCGGAGACGCTCGATAAGATTGTCGGTCAGTCCTATGTCTCCCGAGGAGTTGCCACTTCGGCGCTGAACGAACTAGCTTTGCGAGGGCAAGCGATCTATGACTTGCACGCAGGCCTTTTTCGTTGGAGAAGTATCTTGCCGCTACCACTGTCCGATAAGGAGATCGCACCTCCTCATCCCGAAATGGAGGCAGCCGAAGTGTTAGCAAGGTCGAACAAGGTAACACTTCACGAGGAAATACCCGGTCCACGCGGCGGAATCATTCTCACGGGTCGCGTTGATACAAATGAATGTGAAACACTACTCGATGGCGACGGAATCGTCCGACGCGGCAAATGTGCTTGTAGCTGGCATCGCAAGGCCGGGATTCGCAATGGACCCTGTCGCCATATTCAGGCCCTTCGATTGGCTCACAGTCGAAGGGAACTTCCCACGTAATCCAATCTAGATGACCTAATAGTTGTGGTGAATTTTCCTGGAATAGATCACCACCGTAGGTCTGACTATTGAAATACTTTCCACCACCCCCTACAAACTAAGGAGTAATGACGGGAGCGAGGTGACGAATCAAGACTACCTTGCTGCGGCGATCCGCCGCGGTCGAGTTTTGCTTCTCATTCTTCCCCAAGGTCGTTGTTCGTTTGGCCACCACCGTCGGGTAGTGCGTCAACCAGGACAAGCCAAGGCTTTTGACGCACTACCCGACGGTGGTGGCCTTGGTGAACGACCTCGGTCCGCAGGCGTGAAGTTGAGTCGTCACCCGCTCCGGTCATATCTTCCAACATGGGCTTGTTTCGTACGCTTCAGCGCTTATTCGGATTCGATCCCGACCAGGGGCCGTCGCAGGCTCGTTCGGATCGGCCTTCATCGGTAGAAGAGCGTGGCTTTACGCCTCCGGTGACGGGAACTACACCGGAATCGGTACCTCGCCAGTCTGGCTCTGACCCATCGTCGACACCGCCTGCCAGTTCAAGCGGAAGTGAATCGCCGTCATACGTCTCGGATCTGTCGGGTCTCGATGCGAGTCGTTTCCAACCTCTGTCGCAAGATGATGCGATGGATGCGAGTGCCGATCCTGGGTGGCGAACCGCCTACTTTGATCCGCTCAACGTGATCCCTTCCGCAGATCTGCCTCGGATCCGCGTGATTGACCAGACGATGGTCGGCATGGGGCTCATTGGTGCCGAAGAGTTGGCCGAGATTCACCAGATCGGCAAGGAGATGGCTAAGTTTCGCACCGATTATCATGCGATTCAGCAGGCTGGCGACGAAGCGGTTCGTGGTGCACGAGCGGCCCGAGAAGCCCGCAATAACCAGCTGAAGCAACTTGCGGCCGAGAAGAAGGAAACTCATCTAAAGGCCGTTGCCGAGCGAAAAGCAACCGACATCGTGTTTCTCGGTCGAGGAGTCTCGAAGGGTCTGGCCGATCGCAGATCAAACATCGAACGGTTGAAAGAGAATGAGCTGCCGGTGCTGTCGTCGCCAGCCGACCTCGCCGAGGCGATCGGTGTCTCGGTGGCCACGCTTCGCTGGTTGGCGTATCATCATCCGGCCAGTAAGACAATTCACTATCACTCTTGGAAAGTTGCCAAACGTTCCGGTGGAGAGCGAACGATCAGCCGACCGCACAAAAGGCTTGAGCAGGCTCAGCGGTGGATCCTGCAGAACATCTTGAGTAAACGTCCGGTTCACCCGAATGCCCATGGATTCGTACCAGGTCGTAGTACATTGAGCGGAGCCAGTGTGCATGTCCAATCTGCCGTTCTGGTTAACGTCGACTTGAAAGAGTTCTTTCCGACGATCGACTTTGCACGTGTCGTTGGGCTGTTTAGTGGGATGGGATATTCGCCTGCGGTTTCCACTATCTTGGCACTTCTTGTAACGGAAGCTCCGAGACGCGTCATTCGCTCGGGCAAAGAAACACTGCATGTTGCCGTGGGAAATCGCTCTTTACCCCAGGGGGCCTGCACCAGCCCAGCGATCTCGAATCTGATTGCCCATCGGATGGATAAACGACTATCAGGATTCGCGGAATCTATCGGATGGCGGTATTCGCGGTATGCGGATGATTTGTCGTTCTCCAGCAAAGAGGCAAGCGACAAGGTCGCCTACTTACTTGCCCGTGTTCGCCATTTGACCGGTGAGGAAGGGTTTGAGGTGAAAGATTCGAAGACGCGGGTTCTGCGGCCAAGTACCCAGCAGTCCGTAACAGGAATCGTCGTCAACGAACGTCCCTCAATCGACCGCAAGACTGTTCGCAATTTAAGAGCCATCCTGCATCGGGCTAAATTTGAAGGACTGGAAAAACAAAACCGGAACGGCCACACGAACTTCTCCGGTTGGATAGTCGGAATGATTTCGTATGTCGAGATGGTCAATCCTCAACAAGGAAAGAAGCTACGACAGCAGTTTGATGCACTTGGACGCGTTTAGTCACGCTCAATCAGATCATGGTTCTGCAAAACATGCTCTACGAATGTGTTTTATGAGCACGCTCAGATAGACGTGTCAATCTCTCGCCAAGTGTGACTGCCGAGTAAGAGCCCAGATCGTGCGTTTTTGGAAACCAGCGGGTAATGATTCAACTGAAATGGTATCACTGTCTGATCGCCGTTCTGGTGATCCTTTCAAGTGGGCAATTGGTGGCGGAGGAACGCACGCAGCTTGCATTTCCAACGGCCGAAGGCTACGGCCGGTTCGCTAAAGGAGGCCGAGGCGGACGAGTCATTCATGTCACTAACCTGAACGACCAAGGGATGGGGAGCCTGCGAGAAGCCGTCGAAGCGGAAGGACCGCGAACCGTGGTGTTTGACGTCTCGGGCCTAATTACCCTCGAATCTCCATTGGTCGTTCGTAATCCGTATTTGACTATCGCGGGCCAGACTTCCCCTTTCAAAGGGATCTGCATCCGGAAATTTAACGTAGGACTCTATGCAACCCACGACGTCATCATTCGACACATCCGAGTGCGTCCTGGAAATATATCAGGAGAGACGTTGGACGGTATGGGCATGGCGTACAGCGATCACTGCATCATTGACCATTGCTCGATCAGTTGGACGATTGACGAAGCTTTCAGTTCACGTGGTGCGAAGAACATTACGTTGCAGCGGTGCCTGATTTCCGAGGCGTTGAATGCTGCCGGGCATCGTAAGTATCCAGCAGGTACCCAGCATGGATACGCAGCGAGTATCGGTGGAATGACCGGCAGCTTTCATCACAATCTGCTCGCCAATTGCGCGGGCCGAAACTGGAGCCTAGCCGGTGGGCTCGATAAAGAAAAACGCCATACAGGCTGGCTCGACATTCGCAATAACGTTGTCTTCAACTGGAAAGATCGAGCCACGGACGGAGGCGCGGCACGTGTCCAGTTTGTGAATAACTATTACAAGCCTGGCCCAGCAACGCAGAAATTTCACGTGATTCGTCCCGAGCTTGAATGGGTGCATCTGTACGGTCCACAGAAGTACTACATCGCAGGCAATGTGTTGGAGGGATACTTTAACGCGGAAAATCCTCTCGGCGGATTCGTGGCATGGAAAGAAACACCAATCGACGAATATGTCGAGAGAACTCCGTTCTTTGAAAGCCACGTCGAAACACACTCCGCAGACCTAGCTAGAGGCAGTGTTTTGGCAAACGTCGGCTGCAACATTCCACGATTGGACGATCATGACAAGCGGATACTTCATGAAGTCGCGACTGGAGAATGTGAACATCGGGGCAGTGTCACCGGACTACCCGGTTTGCCCGATTCTCAAGAGGATGTGGGCGGATGGGAAGTCTACCCGGAGTCTTGCCGACCGGCTTCATGGGACAGCGATCGTGACGGTCTGCCGGACAATTGGGAAATGGTCAACTCCCTCAATCCCAACGATCCCGCTGACGGCAATGAGGACCGAGATAACGACGGGTTTACGAACCTGGAAGAGTACTTGGGCTCACTTACCGGCGAGTTTTCTGCAGACCAATAATTGACTTGTCGAAGTAGCTTTCTATCGATAAAGCACCTGAGCTACTCGTGTTCGGAACAACGCCCAGACGGTAGCCGATCTACGTCTGTATCTCAATGGGCATGCTGGATGTCTTCAAATCACACAATTACAAGATACTGGTAATAGTGTGTTTTCGTTCGCATTGAGCATTTAGCCTGTTAACATATCGTTCGTCGACGGCAGTTTGGCGGGCAAAACGCAACAACGCTGGCGACTCGATTTCTGCCAGAGTGAATGTATTGCGAGAGAACTGTCGTCCCTGAATAGATTGGATGTCATGACTACTATCGAGCCGTTACGGTGCACCAGGCGAAAGGCCCTAAAGTTTATGGCAGGTGGTGCGGCCGCGGTCAGTCTGCATGGTTTGACTGGTTCATCAGTCACGCATGCTATGGAGACGAAGGAGCCGACGGCTACGGAGTTTCAGATCGCCTGTATGACGCTTCCGTATTCTCGTTTTCCGCTACGTCGTGCTCTTCAAGGGATCAAGTCAGCCGGGTTTGAATATGTTGCCTGGGGAACATCTCATCTTGAAGGTACGGACGGTAAGCGAACTCCGGTGTTGGCAGACGATGCACCTGAAAAGACAGCTGCCAAGCTTGGGCAGGAATGTCGTGATCTAGGTCTGAAGCCAGTAATGATGTTCTCGACGATCTATCCGGAGCACGCTGATGGGCTCGCTGTGCTCACGCATCGACTTCGCCAGGCATCTGCCGCCGGGATTAATCAGGTTCTCACTTTTGGCCATACGGAAGGTGGCTCGCGCAAGCTGTGGGTCGAGCGATTCCAGAAGTTGGGGCCAATTGCGAGAGATCTTGGCGTGACCCTGGTTGTCAAGCAGCACGGGGGTTCCACGGGAACTGGCGAGGCATGTGCGGACATAATCCGAGAGGTGAACGATCCAGGGGTACGCGTCAACTACGATGCCGGAAACGTGATGGACTACTTGAACGTCGATCCAATTCCCGACATCGAGAAGTGTGCCGACGTCGTTCATAGCTTCTGTATTAAGGATCATCGCAATTGGCCCGTCGATCAGGATTGTGGTCCTGGGCTGGGCGAGATTGATCATTATCGGTTGCTTAACCCCGTAGCACGCCTTGGACGCACGATTCCTCTTTGCTGCGAGAATATTTTTCCTCCGATTCTTAGTCGTCCCGATCGTCCCGAAGAGGTGGACGCCTACGCGGAGCGAGCGAGGGTGTTTCTGGAAACAGTTGTGGCAGGCATTAAAAAGGTAAATCAGTCGTCGTGATGGGCAGGGGGGAAATGCTGATGATACGTATGATTTGCTTGATCGCCGTGATTATTGGGGCCGAAGAGTCGTGCTTTGCCCAAGACGTGGCTAAACTCGTCGAGCCGCGCGATGAAACAATTTACCCCTTCAATGGACGCGACTTGACCGGCTTCACGACGTGGTTGAGGCCAGAGGATCGCCTGGCAGACGCAAAGGTCTATGGCGTGACCGACGGGATGATCCATATCTCCGGGGAAGGCATGGGTTACCTCGCGACGGTCAACGCCTATCAGAATTATCACCTAAGTTTTGAATACAAATGGGGCGAGCGTACCGATGGCTCGAAGTTTGTCCGCAACTCAGGCATTCTGCTGCATGCCGTTGGGCCCCCCGGGAATGCACGGGATACATGGATGTCTTCCATCGAAGTGCAACTTGCCCAAGGCTGTGAGGGCGACTTTATTCCGATCCAAGGTCGAGATGCGAACGGCGATGTGATCCCAGTGTCCTTTACCGCGAACTCTATCCGAGGGGCCGATCGACGACCGCGATGGAACGAGGCCGGCAACCCCGAGGAGTTTACCAAGTCGCAGCTTTGGTGGAACAAGCATCAAGTGGGTTTTCAGGAATTGCGAGATACTCGAGGTGAGCACGACGTGGCGAGCCCGCTCGGGGAATGGACGCTGGTTGAATGTATCTGCCGGGGAGATCGAATCACAGTGAAAATCAACGGAAAGACGGTTAACCAGTGTTACAACGTTTTCCCCACAGCAGGTCAGATCCTACTGGAAAATGAGAAGAACGAGATATTCTTCCGGAACATGAAGATTCAGCCACTTGCCGAGGAAGACTCAAAGTCCGTGGAAATGCGAGAAGTTCATGCAAAGTAAACTAGGTCATTCCGTCACGAACGGTTCCAGTCGTCGTCGCTTTATGAAAACAGCGTCCCTCTCGGTCGCAAGCGGAGCCATCCTGGCAGCGGGCCATCCAGTCCATGCCGCTGGTAGCGATACCTTGAAGTTGGGTTTGATTGGTTCTGGTGGTCGCGGAACGGGGGCTGCGAAACAAGCGTTAATGGCAGACCAGAATGTCAAACTGGTGACCATTGCCGATATGTTTCCGGAACGCGTCTCGTCTTGCTTAAGATCACTCTCTGCCGATAGTGACGTAGCGGCGAAAGTCGACGTCCCCAAAGAAAGACAGTTCCTGGGATTCGAGGCCTACCGAGATGTCTTAGACAGTGATGTGGACGTCGTTTTGCTAACGACCCCACCACATTTTCGGCCCATTCACCTAAAGGCTGCGATCGAAGCGGGCAAACATGTTTTTGCGGAGAAACCGGTCGCCGTCGACGGCCCTGGGGTGCGGTCGGTTCTGAAGAGCTGTGCGCTGGCCAAGCAGAAGAATCTTTCCGTCGTATCAGGGCTCTGCCTTCGTTACGATGCGGGATTTCAGGAGACGATCCAGAGGATTCACGACCGAGAAATCGGAGACGTGCATACTCTGTTTGCAGATGACTATCGCGGTCCGATCTGGGTCAAGGAGAGAAAACCCGATTGGTCTGACATGCACTGGCAGATGCATAATTGGTATTACTTCACGTGGTTGTCTGGTGACTTTAATGTCGAACAGCATGTGCACTACCTGGACGTGTGTGCCTGGGTGATGAACAAGTATCCGGTCAAAGCCATCGGAATGGGAGGTCGACAAGTCAGAACAGAAGAGATGTTTGGAAACATCTATGACCACCATAGCGTGATCTACGAGTATGACGATGGCTCGCGAGTGGTCAGTAACTGTCGACAACAGTCAGGTTGCAAGAATTCAATGCGTGCTTTCGCGATGGGAACAGCCGGGTCGGCGCTTATCTCGGAGAGAGGCCTCGAGATCGAGGGAAGACAAAAATGGTCATTTAAGGGACCTGTAAAGAACATGTACCAGGTCGAGCATGACCGACTGTTTGAGAGTATTCGTTCTGGAAAACCACGTAACGATGGTGAGTACATGTCCTATAGCACGTTAATGGCTATCCAGGGAAGAATGGCGACATACACCGGGCAGGAGATTACATGGGATCAGGCACTCAATTCGAACCTAGATCTGTCTCCGGCTGCGTACCAATGGGGAGACGCACCCGAAGTTACGATTGCTATGCCTGGGGTCACGAAGGTGGTTTGAGGTATTCGGGTGAGTCCTAAACGCTCCCTTTGAATTCAAGATTCCTATGCCAAATACGGAAGAGAATCGAGAACCACGACTTCTCGTTCTGGGTGCTCATCCTGACGATGCCGAATTCCATGCCGGAGGGCTGGCGTCGATATACCGGCTACTCGGGCGAGTTGTCAAACTCGTGTCAGTTACCGATGGATCCGTGGGCCATCACGAGCGATCTCCGGAGCAGCTCGTTGATATTCGTCGGCAAGAAGCTGCTGCGGCCGGAAACGTGATCGGAGCTGCTTACGAGACGTGGGAGTTTCCGGACGGTCGCCTCGAGCCGACTTTGGAAGTGCGTCATCGTATCATCCGCGAAATCCGCGAGTTTCGACCCGATCTCATTTTGACGCATCGAACGTGTGACTATCACCCGGACCATCGAGCGGTTGGCCAGTGCGTTCAAGATGCATCGTACATGGTAACTGTCCCCCACATTGTGCCCGAGGTGGCGGCGCTGCGGCGTTGCCCGGTGATTGCGTATATGGGCGACCTGTTTACTCGCCCTGTCCGCTTTCGCGCGGACGTTCTGATCGATGTTACCGAATTGCATGAAACGATTGCTCAAATGATGGCATGCCATCAGTCTCAGTTGTTTGAATGGCTTGCGTATGAAGAAGGCACCTTAGACAAGATCCCCACCGGCAAGAATGAGCGACTTCAATGGGCAAAGGACTGGTATGCCGGCCATGTACGTCGACGAACCGAATTCTTTCGAGATGAAGTCATCGCAAAGTGGGGGCCAGAAGCAGGGGAATCCATCGATCTTGTCGAAGCTTACGAGATTAGCGAGTACGCGATTCAACCTGATGCCAGTTCCCTGGCTCGCTTATTTCCTGAGAAGCTGCCAATTCCCGATCTGACCAGGAAAAGGCCAAGTGTTTCGTCGCCCTAGTCATTCATAGGGGATGCGGTTTCTAGTGGTTTGCAAACGTGATATAGAAACGTTTTCTAAGGTTACTTGCATGACAGGTAATCAGTGACTTCCACAACCCGCCAAGGAGTTTAGATATGCCCAACATTACTCGTCGCACGGTTTTGCATGCGGGGCTTTCGCTGCCGATCGCTACGTTGCCGGCCCTGAACGCCCTTGCCGCAGGTCCCTACGACGAAGCGCAACTACAACCGGGCCCGCTACCTCAAATAGAAGATGGCTCATTTACAGTGGCCGTTTTGCCTGATACGCAGAACTACTGCGAGCGTGCTCCGGACGGCTTCTACCAACAAACAAAATGGCTGGTAGAGCAAAAGAAGCAGCGGAATATTCAGGCAGTGCTTCACCTAGGTGATATCACCAATCGAAATACGACCGAGCAGTGGCAAGTTGCCCAGAAGGCCATGCGTCAGCTCGATGGGCATCTCCCCTATTTCTTTGTGCCTGGGAACCATGACTATAGCAATGGCGGCGGCGCGCGTGATCGGACAAGCCTGCTCGACAACTACTTTCCTGTCTCGCACTATCGTGACCTTCCGACCTTCGGTGGTACCTACGATCGTGAGCCAGAGAGCATGCTGAATAGCTATCACTTGTTTTCCGTGGGGGACCGCAAGTTCCTGGTTCTCGGTCTGGAATTTGGCCCTCGGAAGGATGTTATTCGCTGGGCAAACGAAATCGCTTCCAAGCATAAAGATCGAGAGGCCATCCTCATCACGCATGCCTACCTATTCCATGATGACCAGAGGTATGACTGGAAGCAGCACGGCGACAAGCAGCGCTGGAACCCCCACGGATACCCCTTGGCAAAGACAGGCAACCAAGATGTGAGCGATGGCGAAGAGTTGTGGAACGGTTTGGTCAGCCAACACGAGAATTTCATTCTTACGCTGAACGGTCATGTGCTGTACGATGGGCTCGGCCGCTTGTCGTCGAAATCGCCAGATGGAAACACGGTTCATCAGATGCTAGTGAATTTCCAAATGAAACCGCAAGGAGGTGATGGATGGCTGCGACTGCTTGAGTTCCGCAAGAACAATACAATTGGGATTACGGACTACTCTCCGACTCGCGAGCAGATCAATGCATCGCCCCAGAACAACTTCACATTGGAACTTACATAGTCTCGTTCGATACTGTGTTTGATCTTCCCGGCCGGAAAACCCTGGTCTAGCATCATTCACTAAACCAGGGTTTCCTCATGGCTTTACTCAGTGGAAAAAGCCGCAGCCGGTGTGATCGTAAATGAAGTGGCATTGCCTGGAACATTCTCGAGGGCAATTGCGATTAGTCGATCGTCTTGCACGTCGAATTCGGCACACTTGGTTCCCCGAGTTTCTACGACGTACCGCCCACTTGCCAAGCCCGCGATGTTCAGATGACACTCGCCTTTTGGCGACTTGCTGGCTTCTAATTCAAATTGGATTCCGCTACGTGCTAATTCCAGCCGAATGGGAAACCCGGTGGCAAATCTCCGCGTTTTCAGACTGAGGTCAATGGTCCTGTCTTGGAAAATTGCATGAAACCGGCGGCGGATGCCATCTTTGGGAATTGCTTCAATATGCGTGTCTGTCGTATGTAATTCACCACCGAGGCAGGTCATTCCGAAGATCGGGTCTTGCGTGACAACGGTTGCAGCCATCCGTAATGCTCCGCAGAACCCAAGATCCTCTTCACAGGAGTAGTACCAGCTTCCACGATGATGAGGCTGACCAAGCCAGGTGTGACCTCGCGATGCGGGCTCGAATCCTCCGCCGGCGGCGCCGTCATTTGCCTTGCCAGGGTACCAGTATCCGTAGTTTGAATCAGGCGTACCGGTGTTCATCAAGGCCCATGAACTAAGGTACGAAGCGTAGCCTAGCCTTGCGTAAGGATAGGGATCGCTCGCATGGTGTAACGCATAGTCCAGAACTGCCCATCCACCCATTTGAGACATGTAGCTTAACGTATAGGTGTCGCCTGCCTGCTGGCGGTAGTCGCTTCCCAGGTGATAGTACGTCGGCTCAATCCAGCCGCGGCAGAAAACGTTTGCCGCCATTTGCTTGTCAAGAAAGCGTCTGGCACTTGTCTCGGCTTCATTGGGATCACTTAGTTGGAGAGAATTGGGATGACGAAGTGCATAGGTAGCTAAGGCATGCGTCGATTCAAAACCCGTCGAGTCAAATGGGTACTCGGAGCCAAAGAGATTGGGATTGTCGTTCACGAAATGCCGGACCTTGGCTTCCCAATGTGAGCGAAGCTCTTGTGCGTCTGCTGTTAGGCCTTCGTTCTCGAGATCTTCGATCAACTCGACGTAGGCGAGTTCGTTGTAAAGACCTGTGTAGTACGCGGACCAGCCAACTAACTTGTCTGGCACGGTAAACATGGCGATTGCCGTCCGAGCTGCTCGTTGCAGATATTGCTCAGCTGGTAGTTTGGTTTCGATTTCCGGGTGTCGACTGGCGACCTTGTACATCCCGTAGTACATCAATGCGATGTGAGGGTAGTCGTAGACGCGCCACATGTGCTGTCGCCCATCTGGGCCAGGATCGCTGCTTTCCCGGTTTCGCCTCCAATCCAGGATTCCATAAATGCCGTACGGGTACGGTTCCGAAGTGGTTTGCTGCAAGCCACCCCAGACAAAGTATTCGATGTAATAGTCAAGTGCTTCTACTTCCGATTGCACTGGGTATTCCGCATTCTTGGAAGCGAGAAACGCTGGCTTACTGAGCCCTGGATCATCACAAGTGATCTCGTAGATTCTCCAACTGCGAATCCGATCGTAGTTGCTCGGGTCGAGCATGACTTGTGTTTCCATGTTCCATTCACACAGTAGCCCGTCGTACCACTTGGATTCATCACGAATTTGATGCGATGCTATGAACGCTCCTCGCTTCTTAATCAGCGTTTCGATGGGCTCAGTACAAAAGAACTCCAGGTAGGTCTGCTTATCGTCCCCGAAGTTGACGGTCAGGCGGTTCTCACCGAGACGAGAAAACTTTACTTGGTAAATCGTCGTATCATCCGATTCGCTTATACGCTGCACGGAAGTGTGATGAGGAAATTCAGCCTCGATCGACTTGATCGGCTCGTTTGTGCGAAGTGCGAATTTGGCCGTGAGATCGTTGGGTACTACCATGCCTGGAACAACATGGACATCAATGAGCCCCTCTTCGACAAGAATTCTGCGAACGTCGTCATAGTTCTCTGCCCATTGGAACTTCAGGCTAAATGTTTTCGTGTCGGTGGGCTTGCCCTTGGCTGCTAAAGTCAGCCCGGTGGTAGGTTGTCGCCAGGTTCCTCCTCGTTCAGCAGCGTCGGCAAAAGCGGCCTCACTATGAAAGAAGATGTGGAAACCTTGCTTGCCGTGGTTTTCCCAGTATTCGAGGCGTGTGTTATTGGTAGGCGTCAGCATTAGGTAGGGGCCGACACTGTTGCTTCTCATCCAATACAGGAATGAACCGTGTCCGGAGATAAAGCTGTGTTTGAATACTGATGAATGCCCGGGATGCTGCGTCGAGAAGTCGCTATTCATCGGTAGTGGCAGGGATAGGTCGCCTATTCGCAATGGGCTAGAGGTGTCGTTGCGCACTGTTGCCGACCAAAGTATCTCATTCGACGTAACCTCGATGGAGGTTTCGACGGTTAAAACACTCGCACCGTCTTTGTGGATTTGAAACACGGCCTTGTTCGTGCTGCGATCCGGGTTCTCTTCGAAGAGCGTCGTGGGTGAATCGACAAGGTCATCCGTTCGGATCTGACTCCAGGGATCTTGGTCCTGCTTGTAGCGGAGCACAACACCACCGAGCCGCCCATCCTGACGAAGGTAGTTCGTATCGAAGGTGTCTCCGACACTTTTGATTTGGGTCAGGGACCCTTTTTCTACCGCCACATCGAATGACGAATCTGCACGACCTATTGCTGAGCCCGTAATGACGAAGGCCAGTGTTAGAAGCGATGTGTGAACTAGAGTTGTCGTAAGTCTTTTGGCGAACATCAAGAGTGACCTTTGAGATCATGTTGCATTTGGCAGATGGGCCTATTGGAAACAGATAGGCGGACGTTCGCAGATGGGGTGGGCAGTGGGCGGCTGTCGATTATGGGGAATCGCACTGAGACAAATTCAGAGACCACTTTCGGCATCACCAACTTCTCTCGTGGGTAAAGGGTGTATGGCGTCTAGCGTTTGGAATTCATCGCAAAATCGATTTCGTTGCTAGTGCCGCCAGCAACATTTGCCGTAAGCGTTCCAGGCTTTCCGAATTTCGTTGGAATGAGGACTTTTGGTATTGCATGTCCGGGGAAAGGTTTATTGCTAATGGTGACATCATGTTCCCCGATTTCCGCTCCTGTTAAATCGGTACTGTAAACGAGGGAATAGTGGCCACTCGTGTCGGTGCGGCCAAATGAATTCTTGCCAGAGTGCCTTGGCTTGAAAGTGACCAGTGCATCTGGGATCGGCTGCCCGTCAACTGTGACCGTACCTTGCACTTCGGAAACGTTACTTGGACTTGAGGCACTGCATCCCAATACACCGATACAGATGCCAATGACGGGTGCACATAGGTAATGCTTGCGAAACATACTGTCTTTCTCCTTAAATAGAGTGGCGTTAGGAAGCTTCCTTGATTCTCTAGGCACAATGCTGTGTGCGTTGTGCCCTGAAGACTTTCCCGACAGCCGTTAGAAGCTGGCTTTAACGGTCTGGCCGTCGTTACGATTGGCCAAGTTTTCCAACACGACGTTGTCCAGCACTTCGTCTGGTTTGTGTTCGACTGTTTCTGGGATGAAATGCACGGAGCCATCGCAGAAGGCGAATTGCACGCCACCGGGATGATGACTACTGAATCCACCACGGCCCCACATGGTGTAGAAGGAAGAATTGAGCGGGTAGCCGATGGTGCCCATGGCTCCGGCACAATCCCATCCATCGGCTCCGCGATTGGGGAACCCGAATGGATTCGTTCCCACGCTGGGAGCGAGACTTCCAGGAATCGAATCGACATCATCGGAATCGTGGCCGGCTGGTTCTTTCACCAGCGAAGCCCTTTCACCGATCAAGAGCGTATTGCTCGTTCCGTCGAGTATCTTGGCGAAGTTGACGTTCGACTCGATCCCAAATGCTCCATTGAAGGCGTTAGGACCAACGCCTCCGGTTACAGGCCCCCACCAGTCAGCACCGTAGCGGATTGAGGACGCGACGCCTGCATAGTTGCCCTTGGCACAGTTGTCAGCCGGGTTGTTGACGGGAGCGCCTGTCGATGTGGCGAGTAGTCCGACCGTTCCTTCGACTGGCACGAGAATCTCATCCCCAGCATCCGACGGACAATTCAAAGCCGAAATGGGTTGTCGCATCATGTCGATCAATACTCGACCGGATGCTCCATTGACTGCACTTCCCACCGTGGCGGCTTCATCCAGGCGAATTCGTCCCGGCTCCAAAGCGTTGTAAAGATTGTTAAGCTCCAAAAATGGAAGCAGATGGAGGGTCCACGCTGAGTAATTCGTGTCCTGGTTTCCACCGACGTTCTTGTAGCCGATGGCACCTGTGGGGAAGGATTGAAACGTGTCGTGATAGTTGTGCACGGCCAAACCGAGTTGCTTCAAGTTATTCGTACAGGACATCCGTCGGGCTGCTTCACGGGCCTGCTGAACCGCGGGAAGCAGCAACGCAATCAAAACGCCGATGATGGCAATGACAACTAGAAGTTCAACGAGAGTAAATCCACGCCGTAATCGAATGGTACGCATTTTCTGGCTCCCAAAAAAATAAGAAGTACGAGGCAAAGTTTCTTCCATGTGCTCTTATTTTGTAGATATATCCGCATCATTCCCATGAGCATTTTGTCAATCAAAATCGTTTCCTGACACAGAAACTATGCGTCTATTCTTAGGCGATCTGGATTCATGGCTGTATGTTTTTGTATTATTTCGACGGAGCCTATGTTGATTGCACCTGTCTTCTGATGTCGAGAGGCGATTTCCGCTGTCGATTCACGAAAACATGGGGCGAATTATTTTCGACAGTGCTGCCAAGTGATACTCGCAATCCCGTCACTCATTCCATGAGAGGGCCGTGTTATTCGTTGACTGCCGATCGTCGCGAGGATCCCCACTAGAAGTAGTGGAGACGCAATGTTCAGCAGCTGAACTCAACGCGGTGCGTCTCGGCGAGAGAATGCAGAATGGTCGTAAAAGGGAGCCGACTGCATTGTCGAGCGAAAGAAGCTTTCTATCATCAGGCGTACTTGTACGCTTTGATGCTGCAGGCAGGTTACTCAGGACGAGTAGATCTTGATGGACTAGTCATCAATCTTGCTGCTCTGAACCAGGTCAACGCTGGAATGCTAAGATGCCACTTCGGGTGCGATAATCTCACTGTTTTCAACGGCGGAGCCTGTAGGTTCGTGTTGATCTTCCAGCACCTCATCGACCTGTTTGGGGTTGATTGCCAACACGATGAAGACGAGCAGGATCTGGAGAGCGGCGAGAAACACGTGTAGCTCGCTGATGCTGAACGCCCACTCCATAGTGCCGGCGAATCTGGCTCCGAGTCCATTCGACACATTTAATAGGGCCATGAATGCGGTGAACTGGGTAGCGGCGATCGGTCGCCAACAGATTCCCATGAACAGTGCGAACATCGAGACCTGCAGTATGGCTGCTAGCGTCGATTCCATCAGAAAGAGAGTTGTCACAACCGCTGAGTTACTCCAATAGGCTTCTGTCATGGGGTATGCCAGCCAGCACACAGACAGGGCAGTGAGGCTCAGAATTACCGTTCGCTTGGTTCCAAGTGTCGAGGCGATGATCCCTCCGAGAATTGATCCTCCCAGTCCAAACCAGACCGCGAGTTGCCCTTCCAGGAATAACCAATCGCTGCTTGTCCATCCGAGCTGACGCTGGAGGAAAACCGGCCAAATGATGAGATGGGAGTTAATCGTAATCAGAGATAACACAGCCAATAGACCACCGAGAATCGTCGAGCGAATCGAGAATGCACGAAACAACATCCGGAACAGGGCCCGAAGGGACGTGGGGTGCTTCTCTTGCTCGGATCGTGACTGATGATCCTTGGCCTTCTTACTGGGCCAGAGCAAGTCGCCGGGCCGCTCTCGTAAACAGAATGGAACGGCGGCAATCAGAAGGAGGATGCCGATTTGCAGTGAAACAGCACTTGGGAATCCATACATCAGAATAATATTCCCCAAAACGGCCCCACCAATGAAGGTACCGCCATAGCTGGAGGCAAACATAAAGCCGTTGGCTACACCCCGTTCCTTCGCCGGAAGTAGGTCTACCGCGAGGGCATCGACAGAAACATCTTGAAGCGAAGCGAAGATATTCACCAAGAGGACCATGGCGGCAATGATGCCGATGCTTGAGGTTAGCTCGGGAATGAATGCCATCGCTCCCAAAGTCGCGGTCATCGCGAATTGAGCCCCGAGGATCCAAGGACGACGTCTCCCCATCGGAAAGTAGCCGAATCGGTCAATAAACGGCCCCCAAATCCACTTCAGTGCCCAAGGCCAGCTGACCATTGCCACGACCGTGCCGATTGCCCCGGTGGGGACATCTTCGCTTATTAGGTACGTCTTCAAAGCAATCCGAACGAAACCATCGGGAATGCCCTGAGCCGCGTAAAGGATGCAAAGAGTCGACAGTCGTAACAGTGGATTTGCGTCGAGATAGGGCTTCAAGAGACTTCTCAGTTCAGTTCGTGGTAACTGCAAATTGCCTGTGAACTATCATGTTAATAATTGCGCAGGAGAGAATTGAAGTTGAAAATTTCCATCAACAAGGCAGATATTTCAGAACGGATAGCAGGAAGCCTAGGACTTATTTGTCGGTCCAACAGTGGATTTGGTCGCTCCACGCCCCGTCACCGATTGATCTTCTTAAGATCGCTTTAACCAAGTGGGGGGCATCCAGGAAAAACTTTGGAAATCGATGTCGGGCAGAATCTCGAAAACCCCATGTGATCAATAGTGACAAGTTATTGATACTGATTTTTGGGAGATTCAAACAATGAACAATCGATTTCGAAACTGTTTTGCAAATACTCATGTGGTGCTGCCTGTCGTGCACGTCGAATCACCGTCGCAAGCTGTTCGCAATACAAGAATTGCGTGCGACGCACAGTGTGACGGTGTCTTTCTGATCAATCACGGGATTTCCCATGCGGCATTGATGACCGCGTTCTCGGCCGTAAAGGAGGCTCTTCCCGACTTCTGGATTGGTATCAACAGCTTGGGGGAAGATCCCTGCAATTTGTTTGGTAATACGGAAGTATCGGGTATCTGGACCGATAACGCTCAGATTGACGAACGTCTTGGCGAGCAGGAGAAAGCGGAAAAGATCGATGACGTTCGGGCGAAGCAAGATTGGCCTGGGCTGTATTTCGGAGGTGTTGCCTTCAAATATCAGCGAGAGGTTGACGAACTTGCTGCTGCATCACGCATCGCGATGCGTCACATGGACGTCGTCACAACCTCCGGACCTGGCACGGGGCATGCCCCCACCGTCGAAAAACTGAAAACCATGAAGGAAGCTATGGGTGAGTTTCCTTTAGCGATCGCAAGCGGAGTGACGCCGGACAATGTGTCTGACTTACTGCCGCATTGCGATTGCGTAATGGTGGCCACGGGAATCAGCAAGAGCTTTACCGAACTTGATCCTGCGTTGACTCGCAACTTGGTTGAGTCGGTCCGCGAGTTTTCAATTCGCGAATGCTACAAGTACACCACCAAGTGATCCCGGCGATTGGCCGAGAGCCATCGGATCAATCGGCCAGTTCCGCGACTCTTGCCGTCCCAGAGAAGAACGACTAGATCTGCCTTGGTTGCAAAGAAGATATCCCGACGACTTGGAGCGTCGGGATTCGGGAGCACAGACTCTTTATTAGCGTCGATAAATGGCAGGTCGTGCTTCTTCACAAGGGATTTCATCGATTCGGATATATCCGCGTCCGAATAACCGACGAGAAATTGGCTTTGACCACGGCTAACGAGATATTCGGCCACCTGCTCGTCAACGCATCCATAGCTGCCGTGATACCAGGTTGTCAAAAGCGAGCAGTAAGGAGCAAGAGCTTCTGCAACTTTGCGTTCGATTGCTGAAGATTCCACGTTCATCGTGCCCGTCACTGCGACGGTAAAGTGGCGGGGTGCTTCCAGTGGTTCTCCACTAACTTGCGAGGGAAGCGTTCGGCGTATGTCGCTCAGTATGGCTTTCATCTCTGAAGCCGTACGAAAGCGACTGTTAGGATCTTTTTCTAGGCTACGTGAAAGCACAAGTCGAATATCATCGGGAAGTTCAGCGGGAAGTTCGGGAATATGAGGACCGCAGATCTCTTCAACGAGTTGACTGAGTGAAGTGCCTGAAAACGGTACCGATCCCACAAGCATTCGATAGAGAATGACGCCGACGCCCCATAGGTCTGTTCTGTCATCGGACTTTCCGACAAACGCTTCGGGCGCCATATAGGCGGGCGACCCAGCTATCCCTTGCTGGGCCGTTTCTCCTCCTCTGGCAAGCCCGAAGTCTGATAGCCGGGGTATTCCATCCTGCATCAGTACATTTGCTGGCTTTAAGTCGAGATGGACAATTCCACGCGAATGAAGAAACTCCAGGCCACTTAGGATTCCGATGCCGATTTCAACAACGACAGCGAGTGGCAGTGTTCCTTCGTTTAAGACATCGGAAAGCGTGCCTCCCGATACATACTCACTCACGATCGCAACGGTATCACCATAGAAGTCCGCTTCGATGATGGGAACCACATTGGGGTGACCACTCGCTCGAACCCAGGTGCGTGCCTCGTTTTCTACGAATGCATGAAGGTCGGGAAAGAAATAAGGAACTTTGATTGCAGCGTAGGTTGTCGCAAAAGCTCCTTGTCGCTCACCCAGCCAAACTTGTCCAAATCCGCCCTCGCCAAGACACCGTATGAGTTTATAGGGGCCGAGCGATCGTCCCGCTTCCATTTGACCGCAAAGAGTTCGGCTGTCGGGCGAAGAAACAAAACTACGAGTCGGTGAGTCCTCTGTAATAAAGCTTCTCGAGCTTTGCCCAAATCGTTCGATGACATGTTTCAATCGTGGGAATCGGGCTGAATAGAATGCAATATCGATCGTCTCTTCGCGTCGCCTACGAAATTCGAACTCAATCATTAGCATTTCTTCAATGAATTCGTCCTGCTTGGTTCCCTGGTATTGTTTCACGAAAACTTCGATGCTGGGCGCATCTCCGTTTCGCCAGAGCGATTCAAACTCATCCAAAAGAGCATCAAATTCTGCATCGTCAGGATCGGACATGGGCAGAGATCCTCAACTGTCTTGACCCAGTACAGGCTAGAGCGTCTCGCATATCCTTTACCCCGGTTGGGCTGTGTTGATCCGTGCAAAACGTGGACTAGAAGCGTATGCTTGAAACAAGCAAAATTAGCATGTTGGGCGCCCTGTTTGAAGTATCTGATCGCACTCTTACTGGCTATTCAAAGCTTAAAGAAACCGCCATGGATGAAATCACCCTTTGGATCTCAAAACTCAAAGAGAATGACCCTCGTTCGCACGAAGAGCTTTGGAATGCCTATTTTCAGGCTCTACTCGGTGCAATTCGCAAGAAGCTTAACAACCATGAAAAGCGATCGTTCGACGAGGAGGACGTTGCTGTGAGTGCTTTTCATAGCTTCTTTCGTGCGGTTGAAGAACAACGGATTCCGCAACTTAACGACCGGCACGATTTATGGAAGGTGATCATCGTTATCGCTGCCCGCAAGATTTCCAATCGTCGTGACCGAAATAACGCACAGAAAAGAGGTGGAGGTCAGGTGCGAGGTGAGTCGGTCTTTCTCAATACGGATGGGATGTGCGGCGCTGGTTTGGGCGAAGTCATGGGTGACTGTCCCTCTCCTGAGATGATCGTCGAGTCTTCGGAGAATCTAGATCGCCTTCTGGGTCTACTTGACGATCCGGTTCTCTTGGAGATCGCACAGTTGAAATTGGAAGGGTATTCCAATCGCGAAATTGGCGTAAAAACGGATCGAGTCGAGCGAACCGTCGAAAGAAAGCTGGAGCGAATCCGAAAGATATGGACAGACGCAGGCGAACAGGGGTGAAAATTGCATAGCGTCCATCGGGGCTATGTCGAGTGACCTGTGCCCTTCGATCGCCTTCCTTCCGGATTTTCAGGTCGACCGACTTCTCTAGGGTAGGTCCCGGACGAAGCAGTCGCTACGACTTCGTCGAGGCAACTTCATCCTTCGGTTGTTCGAACAAGCTATAGATCTTGAGGGCTCCGTTGTTGCTCACGTATTCTTGCTGGTCGGTGTGCCGTCCGTTGCCCGTGCGGCCATGGGCCTCGTAACAGGCTGAGGCCAGGCGAAGCTTGTCGGGATGCAGATGTAGGCTGTAGCCGGTGGGCGCCTTGAGAATGTGGTACGGCGCTTCCGCGTCAGGCTTCCAGAACTCGATTGATGTAGAGCTGTGGAGCAATTGTCCTTGAGCGGCGATACTCCCATCTGGCAGGAAGCATAGTCCTTCCAACGGACCGTCCATCTTGGTCTGCGGACGCAACGTTTGCTTTAGCTCGCCGGTGGACAGGTCAAACAACAAGACTGCCGCTTTACCGACACAGAAAGTGTTGCCATTGGCATCCGTCATTCCACTACACGCGAGAAGTGTTCCATCGGGGGAGATGGCGAGTCGTTTGACTCCGCCGACATCTGCCAAGTAATTCTCTTTACGCTCGTGCAATACGCTTGCGTCGATCGTTCGTATCAGTTCACCGCTAGCGAGATCCCAATGGTGAATTTCACCAAGCACATCACCGCTGTAGAAAGACTTGCCATCAGGAGCCACTGTCAGGCTATAGACATGATGCTTATGGCCTGTGAATTCTCGAATTGCAGTACCACCGTCAGGCGACCAGAGCTTCACCAGTTTATCGTTGCCAGTCGTTAAGAGATGCTTGCCATCAGGGGTAATCGCGAGGTCGCGCACCCAGCCGTGTCTGGTATCTTCAATCGTCCATAGGGGCTTAGGCTCGGTTTCGGCATAGTTCCAACAATGCACCACGCCGTGATAGTCGCCGCTGATCAGTCGCTTCCGATCTGGATGGAATGCTAACGCCATTACCCAACTGCGATGTGCCGTAAGTGGCGTTCGAGTGCCGCTTTCCAGGTCCCACCGCTGCAGGTCTTCATGCTGCGCCCCGGCCACGACGAACTTTCCGCAAGGGCTGAAAGCGCATACGGTTAAGATGCGATCGTGTTCGAAGGACTGCGATTCCCAAATCTTGGTCGGATCGAAATCTGGACTAGTGGCGGCCATCAGGAGAGCACCTCGCTAATCTTGCTGCAGTCGTCGTGAGCGATCGGCAGAGGTTGCCCGTCGTTAACGTACTCAACCTTCTTGGCGTCAATTCCCATTGTGTGGAAAATTGTGTGAAACAGATGCCCGATGTCGTGTTCCTGTGAGTCAACCCAGGCGCCGTTGGCAGTCGTTTTGCCGATGACCGCCCCACGCTTGATGCCGCAACCGGCGAGTACCACCGACCAAGCTTCTGGCCAATGGTCGCGGCCTGCCCGGGTGTTGATCTTGGGAGTGCGACCAAATTCAGACATGAGCACGACCAGGACGTTGTCCAGCATGCCACGGTCGTCCAGATCATCAATTATGGCGGCAAACGGGCGATCGATCTGCGGCACAAGGTTCAAGTGCATATTGAAATTGTCACCATGCGTGTCCCAGTGGAACGACGTCACTTTGACGAACTGAACGCCGGCCTCCAGCAGTCGCCGAGCTTGCAAAAGGTGCCGCCCCAGCGGATGCGTACCGTACCGCTCGACATCCTTCGGGGGCAGGAGCGAATCGTCGAATAGTTCCTTTCGCTTCATCAGCTTCTCGGCAACCTGATAGGAATACTCGTACGCGTCGACTTCGGAATCGACGCGGCGTTGGCGAAATCGGTTGTTTAGCCTGCGTCGTAGATCGCCGCGGGCGACGTCCACCGCGTCGTCGATCGAATCAGGGCGATGAATGTGGATCGGAGGCTTACCATCCCCTAGGGCCAACGCACCATATTTTGCCCCGAGAAATCCAGCGTCTTTCCACATATATCCGCCGCGTCCCGGCTTGATATGCATATAGGGAGGCAAGTCATTTTTGACCGGCGGCATCAACTTGGCGAGTGCCGAACCGATAAATGGATAGGTCACCCCGCGATTCTTTGGATCACCTCGCTGCACACGCGGAACGCCGGTTGAGTGATTTTGATCCTTCGTACACATGCTGCGAATGACGGCCAGTTTGTCCATCCGTTTGGCAGTCTCGGGTACCAACTCACTGAAATGCACGCCTGGCACTGCGGTGGGAATCGCACGAAAGGGGCCGCCGAATTCGGTGTTGGGCTTAGGATCCCAGCTTTCCAGTTGGCTGATGCCGCCGTCGAGCCAGATAAACAGTACTTGCTTACCCTGCGATTTGATCTTCTCAGCCATGGCAGGCTGCAAGAGCGCACCCATGCCAAGGGTTCCGGCTGCTGCCCCAGCCAACGTACCCAGCATTTGCCGCCGCGAAAGGTCGTGTGCAAGGCTGTTGCATGCGAAGTTGTGCTTCATCGTTGTGTATCCAAAAATCGAGTCGCAAGCTGCTAGTGATTCATCCTAAATTCTGCGGATGAGATCAATGCCCAGACCAGTTCGCCCAACGCCTCGGTTCGTCGATCTTTATTCTGAGTCAGGTAGGCGGCCACTTCAGCCACTTCTTCATCTGCAGGTGGTCGTGTCAGTGCGCTGATGTAGAGTTCGTCTGCTACCGTCGCCGCGTCATTCAGATTCGAGAGTCGCTCGACCAGATTGCCCGACTTTGGTTTTAGCCAATCAAGCACTCCTTGGTCGTTCATCAAGAACAAGGCATGTCCCATCGATGGCGTAAAGTCGACTTCCGCTTCGCCAGGTGGATTGCTGTACACACCAACGAATAGCTTCATCACGTCCGGGAAATTCTGGGGAAACTGATCAACTCGGCCATTGATGTAATCGAAGTGCGTGAACTCCGAATTATCAGGCACTGGGGCTTCAAGCAACCAGTCGAGATTTCCGGTTGCGCCTGCTATGCACCAGCCCATCTGCTCAGGCGTCAGGGGTTTAAGAATTGCCATGCGGTAGAGTTGTGGTGGGGCGTCTTTCAAGGCTACCCCGTTGGGCAAGATACTGCTCCGCTGATAACTGTCACTCAGGGCGATTTCGCGAAGGAGCCATTTTACGTCGAAGTTATGGGCAACAAACTCGGCCGCCATGGTGTCGAGCAGTCGCGGATGCGAAGGAGGATTGTCTTCGTGGTGAAGATCCAATGGGTGCACCAGCCCACGCCCCATCATCAAGAACCAAAAGCGATTGACACTATTACGAACGAACAATTCGTTTTCCGCCGTCGGGAGGTTGCGCGACAGGAGCAATCGCGGGCGATATTTGGCGGCTTCTTCTTTTTGATCCTTTTCAAACGTGGGGATTTCCAACTCTTCGCCACCAGGTAACCGTGGTCCCGTTGTATGCTTGCCTGGTCCGAAAACGGACTCGTATTCAATGGACGCTTCAGCCGGCTTGTCTTTCAGGTAGGTGAACAGGCCGAAATAATCATCTTGGGCGTAGTCCGCAATTTCCGGATGGTCATGACATTGAGAGCAGGTGATGTCGCGACCCAGGAACAGGCGGGCAACGTCTTCCGTCCTTAAATTCTCATCGTTTCGACCCGTGACTAGAAAGAACTTCGATGCCGGCTTCAGCGTCTCATCCTTTTCATCAACAAACAGTAATTCGCTTACGAGTTGGTTCCACGGTTTGTTCCTGGCGAAGGAGTCGCGGAGATACCTTTCCCATTCGGCATCCGGCACTTGTGTATCGGTTCGACGTTCCAACAACATGGCCGTAAAGGCTTCTTGCATGCGGCGGGGAAAATCGTCGCTGGCAAGCAGGCTGTCGATCAACGTCTTGCGTTTGGCTTTGTCCTTGTCGGCCAAGAACTTTCTGGCCTCAGCGGGCGCGGGTAGCTTGCCAGTCAGATCGATAAAGATTCGACGCAGAAACTCGGCATCATCGGCTGGGGCAGCGACGGATCCACCAGCCTTTTGTGCAATTAGCTGATCGATTGTCTGGTGCAACTCAGCAGCGCCTGCCTTCGGTAAGAAACAAAGGCATGCAGAAACAATCGCAAACCCAGCAAACATCGAACCGCTGGAGGAGCTCCGTATATGCGTCATGGTTGAAACTCGGGGCAGGGTGGGTGCGAGTTTGAGGTGGGATAAATGTGAGATCGCTGTAGTTAGATGGATCGTATCAAATGTGGCAAGTGCAATCTACAAAATAGTTTCCCCTCACTGCTGCAATGCAAGTGACCACATCAGAGATGAATTTCGCAAACTACTTAGGATGTAGTTGGCGCTTGATAAGACCTTCGCATTCCTACTCACAACAGACCAAGCCAAGTGCTACGGCTCGCATTGCAATTGGCAAGGTGACAAGCTTGGGCGATGCTCGTCCCAGCGCCGGCCCTGAGACTTAACCCAGAATCTCTCGAATTACGTGCCCTTCGACATTGGTCAGACGACGATCGATTCCATTGTGGCGGATGGTAAGCCTCTCGTGATCAAGTCCTAGCAGGTGCAAGATTGTGGCATTGAAGTCGTAGAGTGGGTGTACATTTTGCACGGCCTTCTTGCCGAGTTCATCTGTAGCCCCGTGGCTGATGCCGGGTCTTACACCGGCTCCGGTCATCCAAGAAGTGAAGCCGTCGGGGTTATGGTCGCGTCCATGCGATCCTTTCTGGAACATGGGCATGCGTCCGAACTCGGTACACCAGACTACCAAGGTATTCTCGAGTAGACCGCGCTGCTTCAGATCGCGAATGAGACCTGCCGCCGGTTGATCGAGAATATGGGCATGTTTGTCGTATTGTTCCTTTAGTTTATTGTGCCCATCCCAGTTCAATTCGCCTCCACTTGCATAGGCACCGTTGAACAGCTGAACGAATCGGACGCCTCGCTCAACGAGTCGCCTTGCCAAAATGCAGTTTCTGGCAAAAGCGGCCTTAGTTTTGTCGGGCGAGTCCGCTCCGTACATCTTCAAGATATGCTCCGGTTCGCTTTCCAGGTTCATCACGTTCGGCACGCTCAGTTGCATCTTTGCTGCCAACTCGTAGCTGGCAATTCGAGCGGCGAGTTGTGAGTCGTGGGGGTTGTCCTCCAGATGCCGTTGATTCATCTGAGAGAGGAATTGACGCGTTGCCTGATCTTTTTCGGAAGTAACATCGTAAGGTTGCAAGTGACGAATCGGCCTGGTGGCACTAAAGGTGGTGCCCTGAAACGCTGCGGGGAGGAAGCCCGGTCCCCAGTTGTTCGAGCCGTTTTGAGGAACACCACGAGGATCTGGAATCGCAACATACGCCGGTAACTCTTGCGTTTCGCAACCCAGGGCATAGGTAACCCAAGCTCCCAAGCTGGGAAACCCATCGAGTACCGAGCCTGTCGAAAGAAAGTTCTCAGCGGGACCGTGGGTATTACTTTTACTCGTCAGTGAATGAATGAAAGTCAGATCGTCCGTTAGTTCAGCCAAGTGAGGCAACATATCCGAGACCATTTTGCCGGTTTCCCCGCGAGGACGGAATCGATACTGCGGACGTGCCAGGTTGCCAGCCGGTCCCTGGAAGGTGACGGCTGGTCCATTCTCCATGGGTTTGCCGTCCCGCTTCTCAAGTTCTGGCTTGTAGTCCCATGTGTCGAGATGGCTCACACCGCCAGCGCAGAAGATGACAATGACGTTTCTGGCAGCACCAGGAAAATGGGAAGAACGAGACTGATAAGGACGGGAAGGATCGATTGACTGGTCATCGGCTGCAAGCAGGCCTTCTTGCCCCAACAAGCTGGCTACTGCGATCGACCCTAGACCGCTAACGGCATGGCTAAGGAAATTGCGTCGATCGAGCCAATTATTGGCAGGCATGACTTGTGAATGAGATCGAAACATTCCAATTCCTTAACGGATATACAAGAATTCATTGCTGTTCATTAACGCTCGGCAGAGCGAGGCCAAGCCATGTTGGTTGACCAGTGAGGTTGCTTCCGTTCGTTCTTGTCGCGTCGGAGATCGCATTAGGACACGCTCGTAGGCGGCCTCGATCTGTTGAGGCGTCTCGGCATATTTGGTCTTGAGCAGGTCGGCCAGGGCGTTTGACTGGTCGATCATAAATTGACTGTTAAACAAGTTCAGTGCTTGAATCGAAGTGGTCGATGCCCGACGGCGAGATGTGCTTTGCCCATAGTCGGGACAATCGAAAGCCCCGAACACCGGATCCCGTTCTCGGCGAACACGATGCGAGTAAATCATTCGGCGAAGACCATCCTTGCCGAAGGACTCAATAGGAGAGAATCCGCTAAGCCCACCTCGTTTATCGAAGAGGCTAAAACCAGGTCCCCCCATTTCCAGATTGAGGTTCCCGTTAATTAACAGAATCGAATCGCGAATCACTTCTCCCATCAGACGTTGGGGCGGAAACCGCCAAAGCAGTCGGTTATCCGTATCCACAGCCGCTGCTGCGGGATTGTAGGAACTTGCCTGCCGATAGGTTGAGGAAAGAACAATCAAACGGTGCATATGTTTTAGGGACCAGCCGCTGCGCATGAATTCGGCACTAAGCCAGTCGAGCAATTCCGGATGCGACGGAGGGACGCCGTTGTGACCAAAGTCATTGGCCGTTTCGACCAGCCCCAAGCCAAAGTGCCCTTGCCAGATTCGGTTCACCATAACACGCGCAGTCAACGGGTTGGTTTTGGAAATGATCCAATCAGCCAGAGCAAGACGGCGCTGACCTTCATCCGAATCCCGGGAGAGTTGCGTATCACCCAGAAGATCTGGCACCGCAGGCGAGACAAGTTCCTTCGGCAGTTCTGGGCTTCCGCGACCCAAGATGCGGATTTCGTCTGGTTCGCGAAAGACGCCAGCGAAGACTGACCGCCGATCTGTCAAATCATTCAATTTCTGATCCAGCGCATCCTTTTCTCGAAGTAGCTTGTTCACCTCAGCCAGTTCGTCTACTTTGAGCGATTCTAGGTCGATCGGTGCGTGTTGATTTTTCGTCGGGTCGAACGGATGTCGGTTGGACGAGTTGGCGACGCTCTTCCACGACCCATTGTCGTCACGAACTTCAATGACGTACTCCATAGCGAGTCGATCGGAGAATTTTCCTTGTCGGTCCCGTCCCCAGACGACCTGCTCGACCACTTGAGGTTGAGCAAACTTAACCGCGACCCATCCTCCTCCGACTTCGTTCGACATCCAACTGCTGGAATTGCCGTAGTGTCCATCATTGATTAGACGAAGTTCATGACGATTCAGCGCGACTTTGTTTCCGGACGAGGATAAACTTGCCCCATTGTCGGCCAAAGCCACGTTAACTCCCTCGATATTAAAGACTTCCAACTCGTCGATACAGGGTTCGTACTTGTTGGTCGCTTTCACTAGAAATCGAACCTCTTGGGTGCGAACCGGGACGAAGCGATCGATGTTCTCGTACGAATTGACCATCGGGCGAGGTGTGTGAGAATCGGCCTTCGGAATGGCACGAGCTAACTGAAGCGATAACTCGCGTCGGCGTTCCTGCCAGCGTTTGCGTTGATCGCGTTGCATATCACCTAGGGGAATTTCAAACTCGCGATCTTGGTATTCGACACCGGATACGAATGCCTGCATCTCGTAGTAGTCGCGTTGCGAAATGGGGTCGAACTTATGGTTATGGCACCGGGCACAGTGAATCGTCATTCCCAAGAAGGAGGTGCCGATGTTGGTGACAATTTCATCGAGCGAATCCTGTCGGGCTAATCGCTTCGAAGCTTCGTCCTTACCGATTTGGCCAGGCAAGAGAACCGATGCGGTGACAAGAAAGCCGGTTGCTGCGTCCGCGTTTATCGTATCGCCAGCTAGTTGCTGACGAATGAACGCGTCGTACGGTACGTCTTGGTTGAGTGCCTCGATTACATAGTCACGGTAGGGCCAGGCGTTGGGGCGTTCCGTGTTGACCTCGAAGCCATGCGTGTCGGCGTAACGAACGACATCGAGCCAATGCTGCGCCCACCGCTCGCCATAGCGCGGGGAATCGAGTAGTCGGTCGACCACTCGTTGGTAGGCTTCTTGGCTATCATCACGCTGGAATTCTTCCCATTCCTTCTGGGTAGGAGGGAGACCAATCAGGTCAAAACTTACCCGTCGTAGCCAGTCGGCACGTGTAGCGGCCTCTGCCGGAGAAAGCTTTTCTGCTTCAAGTCGAGCGAGAATGAAGTGGTCGATGGGGTTCCGCGGCCAATCGGTTTGCTGTACCTGAGGAGGTGGCGCGTTCTTAACGGGCTTGAATGACCAGTGATCACGCGGATTTGCCAATTTGACCTTGTCGACGCCGTCTGGCCAAACTGCTCCTTGCTCGATCCAGCGGCGAACTATGGCAATCTCCTCTGAAGTAGGAGAGGGACCCTCCGGAGGCATTTGAATATCGGCATCCTCGTCAGCGATGAATTGCCACAATGGACTCTTTTCCGGCTTACCAGCAAGAATCGATTTGCCGTAGAGTTCGCCGCCTTGCATTGCTTCGGAACGAACGTCAAGTCGTAGACCGCTCTTGCGAACGTCGCCGGCGTGGCAATCGTAGCAATACTTTTGCAGAATCGGACGAACGTCGCGGACGAAGTCGACTGGTTCGGCCAGCGCGATGTTACTAACCAAACAGGTAACAATGATTGCCAGGACGCTCAAACGCATCATGCATTCTCACAGGGGTAAATCAAGAGAATTGTTTGCTCACCTTTGTATTTCCAATGCCGCGCGATCTTTAACACAAATGATCTACACATTTGTCACAATAAAGCATCGAATCGGAAAAAGCATGGCCGATACAAGGATGATAGCTCGAGTGGAAGTGGGGGAATGATCGGGGCCTGACTCAGATACGATTCCCAATGCTTGGTATTCTGACGGCGCGAACATCTAGCGGTAAGGATTTCCTGCGGTAAAGAGCCGTTCCATTTCACTATCCGACATCGCACGACCAAGAATTAACATTTCGTCAATACGGCCACTGAGTGTACGGTCGTTCGTATTCCAATTGCCTATTTGTGCGGGCCCCAAACGGGCGGGAAATGCCTGAGACAGCTTGGCTTCACCGTCAAACTTGCCATTTAGATAGAAACGGACCGTCTTGTTGTCCGCATCGTAAACAGCAGCCAAGTGCACCCAGCGACCTTGTTCGGGCAGAACGCTTGTTTGCGAGTCAGGAAATCCATGATGCGCCCGTTCTTCCGAGGCGAGCGTGTTGTCACGGAGGGCCAATCGCATGGTGGTCAATCCTGTAACCATCCAATGAACCTGACCCTTCTTGGTGTTTTCCCAACCATCAGTATGCAGTAGGGAGTGGTACGGTTCTCCAAGTTGGTCGAGGCGAACCCATGCGGCCAAAGTCAGTTGCGGCCACAAGCGTTCTCCACCGACGTCAAGTTTCATGTGATCCCCTACGCTGACGAACTCCGCGGCTTGAGATCCTGGCCAGCGCCCCTGAACGCTGCGATAAACTCCTGGATTCTTTTGCTCAGATTCGAAGTCTAGCAAGGTGATGAGATGGGGATCTTCTCGCAAAACTTCGAGTGCTGATTGGGAGCGACTCGGTTGACCAGCCTGAAGAGCGGCATTCAGGGAATTGA